>NZ_LXEI01000009.1 GCF_001642835.1 Pseudotamlana agarivorans | reverse complement strand
TTTTTAGGGAAGGCTACATTCTAAATTCGTTAAGTCCATACATAATTAGTACACATACTAGATGAAGAGGGTACCTTAAACCTCATTTTACTAATACTTTTCATTCTAATATTATTTAGAAATTAAATAATTGTTTACACAATTTTATTGTACGAAAAATATTAGCGCCATGTGTTAGGTGTTAACAATTTGATAAACAAATAGTTGATGTTTGTTGTAATATTAGCTCGATTCTATAAAGTAAGTATCATACTTTGAATTATTTATCGTAATTGTAAATAATGTTAAAGTTTTATATCAGGAGTCCAAATGTAATTATTGCACGTAACTATAGTGTTTGTTCTTTAAAAAATCAGGTTGTTTATCGGATATATCATACCTTTTATAGTTGTTTTAGATGACACCATGCTTTTTATCGATAAAAATATTCGTTTTAACGAATTTATTAAAGAAAAAATTTTAATTTTAAAAAAAAGTATTTTACCCACGTTTCTATTTAATATTATGAGAGAAAATTCGAACCTAATGATGCTAGTGTTGCTTTTACTGTTTATCACTACATCATGTCAGAAAGAAGAGCTTGTTGTTGGAAATATTTCACAAGAGAATGAAGATGAGTCTTCAGAAAATTCAATTAAAGAATCTATAACTCCTTGTGATTTTCTTTTAAGTGAAATTGAAGCGAATAGTGAAGTCGTAATTGATTGTATTTTAGATTTAGAAAATCAAGTAATTTCTTTACCCGCCAATGTAAATTTGAAATATAATGGTGGAGCAATTATAAATGGAGAATTAAAGTTCACTAATGGAGGTATAATTTCAGGAGAATTATTAAATGAGGAACTTGTAATTTCGGGACAATCGATCAAGCTTAAAGGCGATGAGTTTGTTTTTAACCCAGAACGATGGGGAATCATTGAAGGAGACGTGACTCAAGAAGAAGCGGCTAGTAATGCTCAAATTATGAATGACGTTTTAGCTCAGGCTAAAGAGTTGAATATCACAACCTTTCGAATAGATAAGTTAGATGCCTATTTTTATGATGATAGACCTTGGAGAGGAGGGATTGAAATTCCTGAGAATTTTAATTTTGAAATGTCTGATGCTACTTATTTAAGGTCCTTTTTAACTGCAAAATTTAAAAGTTTGATTCTAATAAAAGATGTAAGTAACGTTAATGTATCAGGAGGGACATTAATTGGTCAAAGAAATATTTCTGGCTTTGATCCCTATAATGGAGGTGGAAATTTAATTTCCATAAGCTCTGGAAAAAACGTTCTTATAGAGAATGTAAAAGTTATTGAATCACCTCAGGATGGTATGAACTTTTTCAGTTCTAACCATGTGTCAGACCCAGAATATATTCCATCTCAAAATATTACTGTAAGAAATTGTACTTTTGATAGTAGCAGACGTAATAATTTGTCAATCACCGATGGACTTGATTATTTAATCGAGGGCTGTACATTTTTAAAAGCTGGTATCGACATGACACACTCTAAAGGTACTGCACCTAGGTACGGTATTGATTTAGAACCCTTACAACCTAATCAAAATTTAGAACGCGTTACTATTAGAAATTGTACCGAATCGGGAAGTGCAGCTGGGGGGATCGTTTTTGCTCATGGAAAAGACTATTTGTTTGAGTATAATACTTTTGAAACTCGTGTATATAATACAGTTTCTAAAAACGTGAGAATTGAAAATAATACCTTGGGAAGTGTTATTGTAGGTGCCGATAACTTTATTGGTGCATCGGAAAATACAGTTATTTCCGGTAATACTTTAGTAGGGCCAGGTAATGGAACTAAAACTGGGATTCAATTATATAATCAAGACGTAGAAGTTTTTAATAATACTATTACAAATTTTGGAGTAGGAATTCAACTTATTTCATTAAAGGATGCTCATATTTATAATAATATTATTGAAAGTGATGGCCAGCAGGATGATGGCATTAATGCATTGTTTTATTTAGATAATGTTTTGGTAGAAAACAATCAGGTTAAGGTAAATGATAAACCTTATTTTTGCTCACATTTAAACAAAGAAGGCGATCATAGCGCATATTCTTTTACTTTCAAAAATAATTCATTTGAATCTACTTCTTATGGTATTTTTAGTTACTCTAAAGGATTAAATTTTATTGGTAATACTCAAAATTCAGGGATGGCAATAGACGGATGTGATAACGTTTTAATTGAAGGAAATACGATTAGAGCTTCAAAAACCTATTGTATTGGTATTGGACAGAACAATACAGATAATCTCAAAATAATTAATAACGTCATAGAAAATGAAGACACCAATGGCTTAGGGAGTGGTATTATAGGTGAAATTTCGTCTACAGTAAATAAAAATATTGAAATTAGTAGTAATAAATTTTCGGTTAAGGGTTATAACAGGGGGGTTAAATTGAAAGGATTTAATGGCATAACTATTAAAAACAATTCTGGCTTTACAGAAAAACGTGCTTTGATAGATTATACTGGAGATAATGCCATTATAACCAACAATATTAATTTAGGAGAAAATCCAATAGAAAATGTTATTTCAGGTATTAATAATGTTGTTAATTAATTAGTAAGAAGTTATATGAGTAAGTTTAGGCTTACCTAATCACCTAAATAGCAAAAGAGACAAGCCTCAAAGTATCCGAATGGATAATTGTCTTGAATTTATCACTAATGTAGCTATCCTTTTTTTTAGGGTAGGCTACATTGAATTTATTGCGGTTTCGCATATTTGTAATGTGAATTTTTGTACAGTTGTGCTTCTATTACATTTATAGTATCATTCAGTAACATTGAAAACTTTTTGGCACCATTTGGATTTAAATGGTCTTCATCCTTAAAATCTGTAACTATAAAACGACTATCTTGCTCATAATCTATATACACCATAGCAGGATACTTTAGAAGTATTTGATTAATATAATCTTTCCTTCGTTTCTCTTTAGAAATTATATATGAATTGAAATAATTTTTATAAACAGGAGGCGAAATAACTATTGGAATAATATCATTATTAACACATTTATCAATTAGATGACAAATAGTTGAAGTATTTTTTTTGTATGCATCAATGTCTTCATATTTATGTCTATTAATGAACATATTCGAAGTATCATTCAAGATTAAATTTTCATTGTATTTAAGGTTTTCGAATCTATTTAACTCTGGAGTATTAGAAGTTAACTCAGTTGCAAAACCATATTTATTCACGGAGGTCTTCTTCGCAAATGGGTTTAAAAAACGATTATACAAATTCGGTTTAGATAGGTATATTGAATAATCTTTTATGTTTATGTTTCTATTAAATAGGTTTAGATTATAAAACCGTAAATACAAACTATTTCGATGATAATTTATATTATTTCTATGTTCAAGTGTATGGTAGGATAATTCAAGAACAATATACTTTAATTTTGGTAATTGTTTAATAACTAGATTAAATAAGGCAGAATCAATTCTAATATCTTGACCTCCAAAAGCTAAATTTGAGCAACTAAAATCATTGATAATTTCAGGATTTATAGCATTTTGATTATGTGAACTTCCAAGAATTAAAATATCAATATTTTTTTTGTTTTGCTTAAAATGTTTAGCTTTTAATTGGAATGCAGAAGGGTAGCAGTACAAAGTATATTCTGCATAGGTAAAAAATATTGCTACTACAACAATTACTGGTAAAGAAAATTTTATTAATTTAAAAATAAACTTTTTCATACTGTTTAAAATTGGAAATAAATAAATTGTTGTTCTTTACCACCAAACCAATATATAGCAATGATTATGGCATAATACATTGCGTATCTCATTGGTCGCCTCCATGTAATACCTAGAGTTGAAATGGCATATTGACCTTCCCGCCCTAACCACTCAACAAGAACAAAAGCAATTATTATTAGAATTAAAGTTTTCGGGAATACTTCAGGAATTGTTAAAAGTGAACCAGAAAATATTGCTGAAATGTAACTCATTGCGTGGCCTATATTATTTGCCCTGAAAAATATCCAAGCAAAAACTGTCAACCCAAAAGTTAGTAACATTAAGGAAAGCTCCTTAATACTTGGGAGTAATTTACCCTGAGCAACGGTTTCTAAATTATTCCTGTTGTTATTAGTCAATAATAGGGGCAAGAAATAAATTGCATTCAGAGCTCCCCAAGCAATAAATGTCCAGTTGGCACCATGCCAAAAGCCACTAACTATAAATATAATAAAAGTGTTTCTAACTTGCATCCATATTCCACCACGACTTCCACCTAATGGGATATAGAGGTAATCCTTAAACCAAGTAGAAAGTGATATATGCCATCTTCTCCAAAATTCGGCAATATCTCTTGAAAAATAGGGGAAATTGAAATTTTGCTTCAAATCAAATCCAAAAAGTCTGGATGTTCCAATTGCAATATCTGAATACCCTGAAAAGTCTCCATAAATTTGAAACGTAAAGAATAAAGCACCTAATACTAAAGTGCTTCCGTTCATATCTGCTGAATTATTGAAAATTTGGTTTGCGTATTCGGCACAATTATCGGCAATGACTATTTTTTTAAATAACCCCCAAAGAATTTGACGCATACCGTCAACAGCTTTTGAATAATCAAAAGTTCGCTTTTTATAGAATTGCGGAAGCAAATGTGTCGCCCTTTCAATTGGTCCTGCTACTAATTGAGGAAAGAAGCTTACAAAAGCTGAAAATGCAATATAGTCTTTTGTTGGTCTAAGTTTCTGCTTGTATACATCAATCGTATAACTCAAAGTTTGAAATGTATAAAAACTAATTCCAACTGGTAGAATGATATTTAGAGAATTGCCTTGAATCTCTTGACCAAAAAACGAAAAGGCAGTAATGAAATTATCAAGAAAGAAATTATAGTATTTGAAAAATCCTAAAAATCCAAGATTAACTAAAATACTTGTAAATAGCAGAATTTTTCGTTTCATTTGGTTTCGTTCAGTTCCTAATTGTCGTCCAATTGTATAGTCGACAACCGTACTAAAAATAATTAACGATAAAAACCTCCAATCCCACCATCCGTAAAAAACATAACTAGCTACTACAATAAGTAGGTTTTGAAGTTTTAAACTATTATTCGTTACAAACCAATAGAGTAAAAAAACTATTGGCAAGAAAATTGTAAATTCAATTGAGTTAAAAAGCATTTCTCTTGTCTAATCTTTAATGTTTATATCAGTACTATCGTTTCTTTTTATATAAGGCATAATAAACCAATATAAAAGAAATACTATAGGTAAAAAAACAGCAAATTCTATAGAATTAAATAACATATAATGTGTTTTATTTTACTTAAATGCTTTAATAAAGCATTCCTATAATCAATCTAATTAATATTTAAAGCGTTTCATTGCATTCTTATAAAGCTCCATATGCTCAGTTGCTATTTTTTTAATATCGTATTCACTTTTTACTAGTTTATAAAGCAATTCTCCTTTTTCTAGGGCTTTGCCATAATTTTCCATTACCGAAATCATACCTTCATGGAATTTGGTTAATTCCAAAAGATAAGCATTGTCGTTATTTAGAAAATCTGGAATACTGCCTACAGGAGTAGATATAACAGGGAGTTTAGATGCTCCTGCTTCAATAATTGAAACAGGCATTCCTTCCCATAGAGAAGGGATAATTAGGCAGTTGGCATGGGTTAAGAAACTAGAAACATCTTTTTTAAACCCATTTAATTTAATATACTGAGATACCGAGTTATCATCTATTGCCTTTTCTAATTTTTCGCGTAAATCACCATCACCTACAATATTTATCAAAAAATTAGTATGGTTTCTTTTTACTAGTTCCTGTATGAGTTGAATTAAAAATAATGGGTTTTTAGGAGTATTTAACCTCCCAAGAAAGAGAAAAATAAATGGGGTGTTTTCTAGTTGATTTGATTTTTCAATAGGTGTGAATTTGCTTAAATCGACACCGTTAGGAATAATACAATCATTTCTTAAATACCATTTTTTTGAATTTTGACTAAAAATTATATCAGCACATCTCATTGGTTTTGAAATGAAAAGTATAATTTTTCGATAAAGCTGTTTTACACTATTCGTATGCATGGTAAAAGTAATAGGAATATTTTTTACCAATATTTTGTACATCAACCCCATAAATAGGCCATGAAACATATGACAATGAAAAATGATTTCTTTACCATTTGTAAGGTGTATTTGCTTTAATTTTTTTAGCCCGTCAAATAAAGACTTCAAAGATGTAATATTAATAAAATAACAATCAATCTTTTTTTCTTTGAATTTATGCAGTATTAAGTCTCTATGAGAAAGCGCTACCACTATGGCTTTGTGTCCTGCTTTTTGCGATTGATTGGCCAACTCAAGAACCATATGTTCTGCACCACCGCCATCTAAGCCAATTAAAAGGTGTAAAATTGTCATTTTATTATTTTAAAATACTAATTAACAAAAGGTTAGTGTGTTTTAATTCATTTTTATAGTAAAATCAAATTAATTAAAAATCATTTTTTGTTTTAATTCTTATAAATATATTTAATAATACTCCAAAAGGAATAGCTAAAAAAGTAATCCCTTTTTTAGGGGATTCCGCTAGAAAACGACTGTTTTTGGTAAATGCTGCACAGGAAACAAAATGAATAGCATTTTTAAAAGTTTCCTTAAAATTGTTTGATAATTGCATTCTGTTTTTTCTGGCAAACGCAAAGCCGTTAGGGTGTCTTCTGTATTGTTTTAGCATATTCATACTAGAACCATCTTCAAGATATTCGACAATACATAAAACTTCATTAATAGGTAATAGTTTATAGTCTTGATCAATAAGCAAATACAGATAACTAAGTGGAACAAAACGTTCTCCTTCAAAAATAGGGTATGGAGGGTATTTTTTTACAACTTCTGTTCTTAAAACAAGTTTTTTATCCCCCTTAATTTTGTGCTTATTATAAATGTCATGAAGTGTTGATTCTTTTAAATTTTCAGGGAATTCTGTACCAAGAACTTTTCCTTTTTTATCGGAATCTAAACCAACTAATCCAGCAAATTTTTGATTGTTTTTAATTTGAGACCAATGTAGTAATATCTTCTCGATGGCATCTGGTGGCATAAAATCATCACTATCAATACATACATTTAAAGTGGTCTCAATAAGCTTATAAGCCTTATTGTGTGCACCATGCATCCCTAAGTTTTCTTGATAATGATATACGATATCAATTTTACCTTCATTAATCCATGATTGAACCAAAGCTTTAGTATGGTCTGTAGAGCCGTCATCAATAATAAGCCATAAAAAATCATTGTTGGTTTGATTTAGTAAGCTTTGATAACATTGATCAAGACAGTAAGCCCTATTATATGCCGGAGTAAATACTGTTATAGTTTTCATTGTGTTGTTAGTTTTTAACATTTTCTAATAGAAGAATTTGAACATGAAAAATGTAAACCCAAAATATATAAGCATTATTTTTCCTATCATTAAATGTTGATTTTTAAAAAAGTCTTCCTTAAGAATGGGATATATAATTACGATTGCCATCATGAACCAAGATAAATAGGCAAATCTATTTGAGTAGTTTGCTTTGATTACTAAAATCCAGAAACTATTACAAATTAAATAAGTGTTTAGTAGTCTGAAATATACAGGGTCTTCAAACTTTCTCTTAATTACAAAGTACCAACCGGCAAAAACAGGAAAGGCACTATAGAACAAAAAGTCCCATCTAAAACCAGTACTTGAAAAAGTTCCTTCTGCAGATTGTTTAGTTAAATAACCAGAGAGTCTGTCATCTCCGCCAAAGCCTATTTTACTAAAAATTATAATAAATATGCTTCCAAATACTAAAGAAAGAGGTATACAAGCTAACCAGGATTTAAAATAAATTTTAGGGTTGTTAAAATAATAAGTAAGGCCATATGCCGCAATAGGTAGTAAAGCCGTTTTATGAAACATGGCAGCTAATAAAAAGAACAAAGCCATTAATTTTTTGTTAGAACTATAGGCAACACCCCAAAGAAATAGGGACAGAGCAGCTCCATTTCTCATACCGTTAACGCCATATGTCCAAAATGAAAATGATACTATAAAGAGTACAAATGAATAATACCAAAAATCTCCAAAATACACTTTTGAAATTTTATACATAGGGTATATATAAACGATTGCAACTATGGTGAAAAAAGTGTGGATAGTAGTTATACTGGACATAAATTTCATAAACACGTGCCAACCATAGTCATCAACATTGCCTACTTTTTTTCCTAATGCGTAATTATTATAGGCAACATTGTAATTTACAGTATCACCAAAAATGGCATATATAGGTCTTTGTCCAATATAAAGGATTAAAGAAAAAAGTAAGAAATACCCAAAAAATTTAATGAAATTAATGTTTTTTTGATCATCTAGTTCTAAAAGTCTTGTATGCAATAAAGTAAACAATACCAAAAAGAGACACAGGTAAATGTATATTTCGTAATATATACTGGATGGAACAAAACTAAACATGTTAATCTTTTAATTTGTTAATTATTCTTCCTGGGTTTCCTACAACGGTACTATTAGCAGGGACATCTTTTATAACAACCGAACCAGCACCTATGATGCAATTATCACCAATAGTAATTCCCCCAATTACCGTACAGTTAGTATATAGTTTGACATTATTGCCGATTACAGGACGCTTCCCGTCCTTTTCACCAATGGTTACCAATTGATTTATATACAGGTTTTTACCTACTTTTTCAGCATTAATAATTGAGCTGTAGGGGTGTGCTAAAATAACACCACCTGCTATTGTAGTACGAACATCAATAGTCAATCGATTGTCACGAGGATAAATTAGTCGAAGCAGATTAGTAAACAATCCTCTTGTTCTAAAGTAAAATAATGTTCTAAAATATTTATTTTGGGCTAAAGTACTTGTAAGTCTTAGAGCTATTTTAGTACTAGAATATTCTCTAGGTTCTAAAGCATACAAATCATCAATTATAACATCTTTATTCTTATGGTTTAGAAATAAGAGGTAATGTGGAATAAATAAGGTTTGATGTATGTAGAATAATATTTTCATTATATTTTATTTATTACTTCCTTATCCCAAATATGCATTATTTTTTCCATATCATAGTTTTCAACAGTATTATAGCCATTTTCTGCTAATTTCACTCTTAAATTTTCATTATCAGCAAGTTCATGGAGTTTTTTCACAAATGCTTCATTGTTTTTATCTTCTACTAAAATACCATTAAGCATATTTGATATAATATTTCTTGGGCCCGTTGGGCAATCAAACGATAGGATAGGAAGTCCACAAGAAAGCGCTTCTAATAATACCATAGGAAAGCATTCTGCTTCCGAAGTCATTAAATACATTCCGTTTTCACGCATTTTGGTTTTTATAGCGTTTGTTGAGGGCTTTATTTTTACTGAGTTTGTAATGCCTAAATCAAGTATTTTTTTATTTAAGACCTCTACATAATTTTTTTCTCCGTTTCCGTATATTTCTAGTATCCAGTCGTTATTATCTTTAACAAAAGCAGACCAAATATCAATAAGTGTATCAAATCTTTTTACCTCGGAAAGTCTACCAGCTGCCATTGCAATTTTTTTTCTACCCTGAAATTTAATAGCCTTTTCCTTGTTAACCTCTATTGGGTTTGGAATAACGACAACATTTTCATTATTATAAAAAGTACGTTCTTCCGGACTTAATACAATTAGGAAATCGAATTTGGATTCCAATACATGTTGAAATTTTTGGGAGAAATTTTTCTTTCTTTTTGAAAGTTGATATTTTGAAAAATGAAATTCTTTGGCAAATTTGGATTTAGTTATTAGTATTGGAAAGAAAAATGAAACAGGGATATGATTCGCGATAATTATTAAATCGGGTTTAATACTCCAAATTAATTTCTGTAATTTAATAACGTTTCCAATTATTTTTAGAAAATTTTTGGGACCAAAATAACTTGCATGTCTATTATAGTTTATAGCAATATCATGTAAATTCACTTTTTCATTTAACTCATAGAAAGGTGGTTTGTTTTTTTGTTCCGTGGTAATTATATCAATTTGGTAATCACGTTTCTCTACCCAATAATTAGCCTTACTATGTATAAGGCTAGTGATTCCACCAATCTCTGAAATTTGATCCGTTAAAATGACAATTTTTTTCATTTATAAACTTCCTAGTTTAGGAATTTTTAATATTTATTGATCTATTAAATTTACAAGCCATTAAAAAGAGTGCTTTATTATTAGAAATCGAAACAAAAAATTTCTTTTTTAAACTCATACCTGCTTTGTTAATAGGGTAATTATTTGATTTTTTAAGGTCCTCGAGGATTTTCTTTATGAAGGAAATATTGTATTTAAATCTAAATAAACTAAATAATAAACCATATAAATAGTTATTCAGCCAATGAGAAAACAGAGCTCGACTTCCTTCATATTTTGATTCATTAGAATCTAAAAAATCTTTTAAGCCTTGTGCTATGGTTGCACTATCTGTAGCTAGTTTTTCTAAATGTTTTGTTGATCTGATGTTGCTTATAGAATTTGGGTTAATAACATAGTTGTAGTTAGTACCACTTAAAGTCATTACCTTTTTTATATAATAAAGAAGTCTAAAACTAAAATCAAAATCTTCAGCTGTACTTACGTTATTATTAAATTGTAAATTATGGGTATTAATAATATGCCTATTAATGACCTTAGACCAAACCGTGTTTGTGTATAAATGATTTTCAATAATTTCATCTCTGTTGAAACTACGGTTTTCATAACGTACTTCGGAAAGTATTTCACCTTCGAAATTAACAGATTTATAACCTAATAAAACCACTTCTGGTGAATGATCGATAAGTGCTTTTTTTATATTTTTTAGAATAGAACCATCAATAAAATCATCAGCATCAATAAACCATATATATTGTCCCTGACTCTTTGATAATCCTACATTTCTTGTATGTCCAACACCAGAGTTTTTTTGATTAAGAACCTTGATTACGGGGTGCAATATCTCTAGTTTTTTTATTAATTCTAAACTACCGTCTTTTGATCCATCATTAATAATTAAAATCTCTAAATTGTTATTTAAATCATTAGCTTGTTTTAAAATAGAATCCACACATCGTTCTATAAATTTCTCGGCATTATATACAGGAATTATAATACTTAAAAGCATAATTTAATTTTTCATTAATGATTTAAATAAGGTATCCCATTTTGGAACTATATTTTCTGGTAAATAGCGTTCCACATTATTTTTAGCATTTCTACCAAATTCGGAACGTAATTCCTTATTTTCTATGAGTTTAATTAATGCATCACTAAATGCATTAATATCACCATTTTCAATTAAGATACCATCTTCATTCTGATTAATAATATCAGATGGACCACAGGGACAATCAAATGAAATTACCGGTAATCCACAAGACATGGCTTCTATTAAAACCATTCCGAATCCTTCAAAACGAGAAGGCAAAACATGGATAGAAGCTTCTAAAAACTTATTTTTTATGTTTTTTTCAGGAGGAAATAGTTTAATATTATTCTCGATATTTAACTCTTCAGATAGGGTTTTCAAATCATGAAAGGGACTAAAGGATCCATAAATTTCTAAAACCCAATCAGGATGCTTTTTCACAACGATTTGCCATATTTTTAACAGTCTGTCATATCCTTTTTGATAACAATGTTTACCAACAGCAATTACCGTTTTATTATTTAATGTAGAACTTTCTGTTGGGAAAAAAGATAAGGGGTTTGAAATAACTTCGATATTTTGTGATTGCCACTCAGAGGTATTACTGTTTGTTAGGACTACAAAAGCATCATACTTTTTTACGCCATAGTCCATTATGGCATAATTTAATTTAGTTAGAAGATTATTTTTAAAGTTGTTTTCTTTTTCAGCTTCCAGTATAATTTTAGATACGTGCCTTTCATAAACCATAGGGCAGGGGTTGTCTAATATTTTGGGTAGTAAAAACCCTTTTAGGCCATCATCACATACACAAATAATATGAGGGTCTATTTGATTAACAACTTTCTGTATGCCATTTTTATAGTTAAAAAAATAAATTAGAGGTACTCCATTCACGGTGACATCATGAAAGTGTATTTTGTTACTAAACTCATAAAATAAAGTAGCGTCTCCTTGATTGAGCGTTATAATATGAACCTCATAGTCATAATGTTCTGCCAAATAACTAGCCTTTATTGATAAAACACGCTCTAAACCTCCAGACCCAGATATTTTGTTAGTAATGTATAATAGCTTTTTTTTATCCATTTATCTCTGATTCAAAAGTTATTGGTTTTAGATTTTCCTTTCCTAAGAATAGCCTTAGATGACTCTAAAAACAGTTGTTTTACTTTTTTAAATTCTCCAGTATTTCTATAAAAAAGAATAACAATGGAGTTTGGTACTATTAAACATATAACCGCCTTTAGGATAAGGTTGATTATAGGTTCAAATTCAATTAATGAGCAAGTATAATAGGTGACAAAACCAGCAATAGTTATTACAAGGCTATACATTAATAATTTCTGTAAATAGACTAATGGATTAACTTTTAAGCCTAATTTAAATACTATATATGGATCATACCAAAAATTAGTAAGAAGTCTAGCTAATGCTGTGGCCAGTAAAATACCAAATAAACCGTAATAGTGTCCTAAAGCAAATGAAAAGCCTAAATTTAGTATAGCTGTACCGACAACAAAGTATTTGCCTTCATGAAAAAAACCATAGGTCGATTTAAAATTCCAGATGGTTTTTTGTAATCCGACCATAAAAAAATTAATGGCCAGCATGATAGCGATAGATAGCGGAAGCGTATAACTATCACCAATCCACAGCTTAATGAAATCTTTAGAAAGCATTACAAAAGTGATGGCACTAAACCCATAAATCCAGAAATTAGCAAGGTTTAACATAGAAAAAACTTCATATTGTTTTTCTTTACTTTCAATGGCATTTACGTTAGCAATACCTGCAGAGACACTATTAAAAACCTGCGATATTAAAGCAGCAGGAATTCCAAGTAATAAATAATAGTTAGATAATAAACCAATTGAGGCTAACCCCGAAAAGTGGTTAATAATGAGATTATCTGTACTATTTACTAGAATACCACCTACCTTAATAACCAAAGTAGCTTTGGCATTTGAGAAAATTTCTTTTTTTACTTTAAGGTCAATTATATTTTTATCATAATTTAATAAAAAAGGGTATTTTTTATTAACAATAATTGAAATGGTTATGTTGGATAAAAATAAACATACTAATTGCACTAATAGATAATATAAGTAATCCTTATATAGTATTAATACTAAAATTTGTATGGTATTTTGAAGCACATAAAAAATCAAATAATTTATTGTGGTGATATAATTTCGTTGGTCTGCATTGAGGAGTGATACCTTATAAGAGAAAAAATAGGAAGAGGCTGAATTAAATAAGAAAATACCATAAATCACATAGATGCTTTCGGTAATAACTTCTGGCTTATCAGAAATAATCTGGTCTAAAAAAGGTATTACGGCAGAACCTAGCACTAAAACCGTAATTCCAATAACGGTATAAGCCTTTCTGAATAAATTTAAAATACTCGCCACAGAAGCCTCATCTTTTTCGGCTAGCGGCTTATATAGCGAATATACAAAGGCAGAACCCATACCTAATTCTGCAAAAGATAGTACAGATAAAATACTAGAGAATAATCCATTAATTCCTAAATATTCTACACCTAAATATTTAATAAAAATAGTTCGGCTAATAAAACCTAAAAGAGTATAAATTATCTGAGACCCAACACCAGAGCTTATGTTTTTCAAAGCATTTTTGGTTCTTGAATCGGTATTCAGACCTTTAGTTATTTCTTTTTTAAATTTCATTTAGGTTTTATAAAATTCAATCTTTATAATAGGTTCTAAGCGTAAATCCTTGGGTAAAAGGTAGTATGTCAAAATTTTGAGAATGTATACCGATACCTTTAGTGTCTCCTTGAGAAAAATCTACGGCACCACTTTTACGGGTGTTTTTCATTAAATAATTTAAGGCTTTCTCTTTGGCTGAAATACAGGTTGGATATATATCAAAATCTTCGGTGATGTTAGACAAGAACCATGCGAGAGTGGCTGTTGTTGATGAGTCTGAAATTGATTTTTTATGTGTAATTAACCAGTTCCAACTTCCATTGTCATTTTGAAATTGTATTGCCATTTTAGCAAAATGATATACGCTTTGGGTTAATTTGACTTTTTCAGAATGGTCATGAGGTAATTCATTCCAAGCATCTATAAGGCCAATGGCATACCATCCTAATCCGCGCCCCCAACCAAATAAACCTACTGGTAAATGTGAGTCCATAGAGTAAGTATGACATGGTATATAACTATCGTTTAGCATCCCATGTTTGTTAAATTCGCTTATTTGTTTTGCGCTTAAGCGAATGGAATTTTCATTGTTATATTTTATACCATAAACCATTAAAAATGGACAAATGAAACCAATAGTATCTACAAATCTGAATGAGGTATTATGTTTTTTATAAGCTACAGTTCCATCTTCTCCAACGAGCGTATTTATTACCGACAATGAATAATCCATGGCCGGTTTTATAAAGTCATGATCTATCCAATTAATTTTCATAATTGCATAAGCTAATATGATAGAATCAATTTCTTTAGGTAATTCTGCCCATTGGCCGTCTTTATTGATTTTTCTTGCTAAATATGAATCAATTTCATTTTTCACTTTTTGATCTGCTTGGTGGTTATAAGAAGCTACCAAACCTAATATTAAGGATGCCTCTTGCCAATGTTGAATAGACTGCCTTTTATAATTACCTTTAAAAATATCTATTATAATGAGTCGGTTATGGTCTGTTAATTTTATTGTAGGTGTTTTTCTTAACCAATCAATAGATTTCTTTTGAACCTTAGTAATCCACGCATTTGTATTTAAAAAACGGCCTATACCAATCCGACTATAGATTAAATTAATTTGTGGTATTAAATCGATTAGAATAATAGCTACAACAATAGCTAAACCTATATACATAATGATTTTCATTAAAAATATTTTTGTTTAAAATTAGTATCTAAAACCAATTTTATTGGTTAACTCTTTATTCATCTGAATTTTTTTATCCGTAGTTATATTATCTAAGGAATAAGTTTGATCATATTTTGGGCTAACTTCAATTAATTTTTTTTGATTTTCAAAATAATCATCAACTGAGCATATTACCTTCGCTGGGTTTCCACCAACAACTGTGTTTTTTTTTACATTTTTAGTAACGATGCTTCCTGAAGCTATTATAGAATTTTCACATACAGTTACATTTGGCATTATTAGGGCTCTTGCCCCAATAAAACAATTGTCTTCAATGATAATCTTTCCTATTTTAGTACATCCAAGTTTGCTTTTTGTTGAGGCGTCATGTGCTAACAGGTACACTTGAGGAGCAATGGTAACGTTGTTACCAATTTGTATTAACCAACAATTAGAGTGGTCTATTACCAAGCCAGGTTGAATATTGCAATTTTCACCTACCTTTAATCCCATTTGGATATAATCCTTTAGCCAATGCTCATCATTTAGATATTTTCTAAACCGGGATTTTAAAAAATTTACAATTTTCATTTTAAGATTCTATTATATTGTATAAAACACGAAGCTCCTTGTCGTTATCAATTTTTAGATTTTGTAAAACATGTGACATGTGTAATTTTAAATTTTCATTACTCATTACTTCTTGAATGCCATGAGCTATCGATTCTGAATTAATATCTACGATAAAGCCATTTTCTTTATGTGTGATTTGATCTTTAACGGTAGGGAAATTAGTTACAATAATATTTTTCTTCAAAATCTTGGCTTCTTCGATGGCTCGAGATCGTCCTTCGAATATCGATGTTTGAACATAGGCACTGGCATTTTTTATGTATGGATATGGGTTTTCTTTTAGTCCTAATAAGAAAAAATTATTTTCTAAGCCTAAGTGTTTTATTAAATCTTCTAGTTCTTTTTTCATGGCTCCATCACCTAAAACATACCACTTAATATTAATACCCTTCTTAACTAAAATTGAGCAAGCTTCAATAGCTAAATCAAATCGTTTCTGTGGAGATAATCTGCCTAATGAAACTATAGAAATCCCTTCGTTATTTAATTCTAGGTTTTCTTCTTCCGCCATTAAATTTATAGTTCTTTCCGAGAAAACGCTGTGCATAGCACCTATGGTTATAGGCAAATCATTAAAAGTGTTTTTTAAAATATTAGCACATTCTTCAGACACAGTTAATAGAGCCGTTAATTTTTTAAAATAAGGGCGATCTAAATCTGGGTTTAATTGAAGCTTGTTATAATCGTTACGTATAAAACCAATTTTTTTATTTGCATGGATTTTCTCAACGACATAAAAATTCGGTAAGTTTTCTAGATAGCCGATTGCTGCATCATATTTTTTTGGTTGTGTTTTTAATGTTAAAGTTAAATACTTCCATAATTTCTGAGCTCTAACCGTGTCAATTTTCTCTGATTTAACAGAGTAAATCGATGCTATTCTCGCAAAAAGGATATCAAACCTTAACATTTTAATACTTGTAAATACAGCCTTTTTTAAAGGCATATCAAAAAAACGAAATTCAATAGGGGACTCTAATAAATTAACCTTAGAAGGAAGCTTATCTAAAAAGATTCCTTCTTTTTTAAATAATAAAAGATCTACATTATATTTATCAAAATCTAAAACTTGAAGCAATGAGACTAGTGCATTTTCTGCACCACCGCAATTCAGGTTGTTCATCACAAAAATTAAGTTTTTTTTCATTGGTTAGAGCAGGTTGATTTTAGCAATGGTTTATACTTGCATTAAATAGTTAGCTGATTTTTTAGCCATTAATTTAATTTCAGGAATTTTAGTTTCAAGAGTTTCTTTAATGCTTTTTTCATCCCTTCGTAACTCCTCGAACTTTGATATTAATTTTTTGGTATCAGATATTTCGTCTAAACCTAAAACTAGTTTTTCTTCACCAAAAATGTCTTTAGCAATACCCTTAGATTTAACACTATAGCCTAAAACCATGGTAGGTACTAATTGGGAATATGCAGCAATCGTAGAATGTGTTCTAGCTCCTATAAAGTAACGCATTCTTGATATGTAACCTTTATATTGGATAGCATTCAAATTGTTGGGTAGCAATATTACGCGATCGGTATGTTTAAATTCATTATAAAAATCTTTTAAAACTTCTGAATCGTCGTTGTCTTTTTGAATAACATGCGGTGTTAGAGCTATTACCATATCTGTCGTATTCAAAATGTACTTTATTAAGTCTTTTGCGGCTTTATATGAATTACTGTTTTTACGTCTAACTAGCGGACTATAATTGAACCCTATGGTGTTATTTGGTAACCATTTACTAGGTAATTCAAGTTTTTCAACATCCATGGTAAAAGCACCATCGGCACATAGCTTAACATTTTTAAGTCCATGGTTTTCTAGTGTTTTAACTGTTATTGTTTCTCTTGCAAGAATCAAATCAAACAATTTTAAATCCTCAATTTTAGCAGGGGATAAGTCCTCTTCTCCAATAGAGGCTCCCCATAAAACCAATTTCTTACCTGCTTTTTTTATGACTCTATCTATTTCATATATTCCAGGTTGTTCTCCGTAACAATAATTATCACCTCCTATTGATAGGAAAACATCATAATCATTAACCTTATCTGTGATGTCTTTTTCTACTTTTCTAAAAGCAAATGATTCATCCTTAAAAAGTTTTATTTTTACAATGCTTCTAATGCCATCTATAGACCATTTTGATATTGGTCTTCTAGTGTGTTCAAAAAGATTATTTAATCCTGGTATAATTGTATCTGAATCTGGGTCTGATGAAGCTAAATCAATAATTGCATTTGGGTTCTTTTCTTTAATCATCTGTACACCTGTTCTAACAATAGCTTCACAGCCTCTGTTAGAACTACCGTTGTGAAAAAACATTAATATTTTCATTCTTATTTTTTATTTTTAAAGTTGCTATAGCCGACTAAGAGTATTAAACCAGAAACAGATTTCTGTTTAATTAATTTTAACACCCATTTATTGTACTTGTTTTTGTTTTCTATAATCCAATGCCATTCGTCGTTTAATAAAGTTCGGAGTAATTTATTGTTTACAATATTGTTTACATACTTGTATTTGGTTAAAAAAGCATGTTCAGAACTGATATATAAATGTATAATGGAAATGATGTTAGTTACGAAGCGTTTAGCTTTTAATTTGTTTATGACCTCCTCACTTAAATCTAATTTGAATAAAGATTTAAAATTAGTTTGATAGCGTTGTACTGCTAGTTTAAAATAATCTTTTGAAATAAGGTCTCTTGTTGCACTACCTTCAACTTCTCTATAATGGTAACCATAATAATTAATGAATTTTACCAGGTTGGCATTATTGAAACTTTGTATATTAAAAAAACTATCTTCACCATTAGTCATGCCTATAGGAAAAGTGACGTTGTTTGACTTTATAAGTTTAGAAGTATATAGTTTATTCCAACAGGTGTTCAAATCATCTTTTTCTAAAAAATAAGGAACGATTTGAGATTTGATAAAATCCTTTTGATAAATAACATCATTAGGAAATGGAGATGCTTTTCTCGTGGTACCTTGATTACCCTCTATTAAAAAATTTGAAATTAATATATCAAGGTTATTTTGTTTGGCTTCTAGGTATAGGGTGTTAAACATTTCAGGCTCGACATAATCATCACCATCTACAAAGCCGATATACTCGCCTTCTGCATGTTGTATTCCATTGTTTCTTGCTACACTTACACCTTGATTTGGTTGGTTGATAAGTTGAATTCTATTATCTTCTTTAGCGAATTTTTGTATAATTTCTTCACTTTTATCTCTAGATCCATCGTTCACAAAAATGAACTCCATATTTTTGAGTGTTTGCGATATTAGAGATTTCAAGCAATCAGCCAAATATGTCTCGCAATTATAGACCGGGATAATAATAGATACCGCTATCATAATATGGCTTCAATTTTTTCAGTGATTTTTGCTATGTCAAAATTGGTGCTTCTTTCCTGACTTTTTGATTTATAATGTTCTAGGGTTTGGTTGTCTTCAATAAGTCGTTTAATACCAAGGTATAAATCTTCCGTATTGTTATTAGTAATGATGCCATATTCGTTATCTCCAAGCAATTCTGTCATTCCTGAACAATTGGTTGCTATAACAGGTTTCCCGAGAATTAGAGCTTCTGTGACTACGGTGCTAAAACCTTCAGTTCTTGATGAACAAACAAAGGCATCTGCCTGACTAATATATTTATATGGATTGTTTTGAAATCCACATAACTTAATGTAATCTTCTAATTCATTATTCTGAATATAACTTTCTAACTCCATTCTTTTAGATCCATCACCTACAATCCAAACTTCAAAAGATAAATTATCTTTTTTTAGTTTTGAAACAACCTCTAACAGTCTATCATATCCCTTCTGATGCTCTAAACGTCCTACGGTAACAAGGCGGCATTTACTATTTTTTGATATTTCAGATAAATGTTCTTTAGATTTAGAAATAATATTCTCTCGATCTATAGGGTTGTATTTAACAGAGACATGTCTTGTTATACCAAATCTTTTTTTGAATGCTTCCTTCACACTTTCTGCAACACATATTATCTCATCAAAATTTTTATATACTTTGATTTCTTCATCAATGTTTTTATACTCTGTTTTTGTCCAATGATTATCAAACAAATCGATATGAACCCAAGCTATTTTTTTTGAATTGGGATTAGTAGAATGCCCTATAACTTTGGTTGCAAAACCTTCTATAAAAGCAATTTCCACATCATATTTTTCTTTGAACATATATTTATAAACCAGGCTTGCCGGAAGCTTTCGCAAAAGGTTATATTTTATATTATAATTTATTCTTCCTAATACTGACAAATTGGTTTTTTCAGGTAATATGCTTTTATAGGTACAAATAGTGTTTAGATATTCATTATATACTCCAGTATTTATTAAGCTACAAACAGTAATTTCATACTTCTTAGGATTTAAATTAGAAACAAGATCTGTAAGCACTTTTTCAGCACCTCCACCAGCTAAGCTTTCAATAAAGAATAGTATTTTTTTAATTTTCATAGACTGTAATAAAATTGGATTTAATCGAATTACTTGTTATAATAATAGGCATTAAACCAATCGACAAATGATTTAACACCAACCTTAATAGTTGTATTAGGGCTGTAGTTATAATCTTTTATTAACTCATCAACATTCGCCCAAGTTTTTTGGACATCACCAGGTTGCATAGGCAGCATGATCTTTTCAGCTTTTTTATTTAGGTTTAATTCTATTTCGCTAATAAAATCTAGAAGCTTTACAGAATTATTATTTCCTATATTATATAATTTATATAGTCGGTTTTTTATAGGGGTTTCAATAACCTTAACAACACCGTTTACAATATCATCGATATATGTAAAATCCCTTTCCATATTACCGTTATTAAAAACCTTTATAGGTTGATTATTTACAATCGCATCTGTAAATAAATACATGGCCATGTCAGGTCTTCCCCAAGGGCCATAAACGGTAAAAAAGCGTAGGCCAGTTGTAGGAATATTAAATAAATAGCTATAAGTGTGTGCCATTAATTCATTTGACTTTTTTGAAGCTGCGTATAAACTAATAGGGGTGTCTGCTTTATCTTGAGTAGCAAACGGAATACTTTTATTAAGACCATAAACACTAGAGCTACTTGCATAAACTAAATGTTTGATCTTATAACCTCTGCAACATTCTAAAAGGTTTAAAAATCCTACGATATTGCTATCTATATAAGCCGTAGGATTCTCTATGCTATATCGAACACCAGCCTGTGCTGCCAGATTACAAACAATATCAAATTTTTCTTTTTTGAAAATTTTTGGTAATTCTACCTTATCTTCTAAATTGACTCTAATAAATTTAAAATTGTAATTTGCTTTTTTACTTGAAACAACGTTTACAAATGTTTTAGAATCATCTTTTGATATTCCAAGTTCATTTAAACGAGCATATTTTAAATTAACATCGTAGTAATCGTTTAAATTATCGATTCCAACAACGTTATGACCTAAATCTAATAACTGTTTTACTACATGAAAGCCAATAAACCCCGCTGCTCCTGTTACTAATATTTTCATAATTTATTAACTAAGTTATAATCTACCGTCTATATTTTCCGTTAACACGCCTTTTACATCATATAAAATACCATTTGGATTTAATAATGATCTTAAGTTTTCTTTGAGGAATTCATTATGAGCCACGGTTAGTACCACAGCGTCAAAGGTGTCATTAGGTAGTTGTTTTATTGTTTTTAATTTATATTCATGTTCTACTTCCTCAGAATTTGCCCAAGGATCATAAATAGTAATGTGTGTTCCATAACCTTTAAGCTGATTAATTACATCAACAGCTTTAGTATTTCTAACATCAGGACAATTTTCTTTAAATGTTATACCTAATACGAGAATTTTAGCTTCTTTTATACGTATGTCCTTTTTAACGAGTAACTTAATGATTTCAGATGCTACATATTGCCCCATACTGTCGTTTACACGTCTTCCTGCTAAGATGATTTCTGGATGGTATCCAACTTCTTGAGCCTTTTGAGCCAAATAATAAGGATCTACACCAATACAATGACCTCCGACCAAACCAGGTTTAAATGGTAAAAAATTCCACTTGGTACTTGCAGCTTCTAAAACCGAATGCGTATCAATATCCATAAGGTTGAATATTTTAGCTAACTCGTTTACAAAAGCTATATTGATATCGCGTTGCGAATTTTCTATCACTTTAGCAGCTTCAGCTACTTTTATAGTAGGAGCAAGGTGGGTGCCAGCAGTTATAATGCTTGCATACAGCGCATCCACTTTTTTTCCTATTTCAGGCGTTGATCCTGCGGTAACTTTCAAAATTTTATCAACAGTATGTAATTTATCTCCAGGATTAATACGTTCTGGGGAGTAACCTGCATAAAAATCATGATTGAATTTCAATCCACTAATTTTTTCAAGAACAGGGACACATTCGTCTTCAGTAACACCAGGGTATACGGTTGATTCGTATATCACGATGTCGCCTTTTTTTAATACTTGCGCAACCGTTTCACTAGATTTATATAAAGGTGTTAAGTCGGGTCTGTTGTTTTTATCAATTGGTGTAGGAACAGTAATGATATAATAATTACATGTTTTTAAATCCTCTAAATTTGCTGAAAAATAGAGTCCGTTTTCATCATTGATTTCAGTTTTTAAAACAGCTTTCAACGTTTCAGAACTAACTTCTAAAGTAGAGTCATTTCCTTGAGAAAGTTCATCAATACGATTTTGATTAATGTCAAAACCAACAACATTATATTTAGTTGCAAACAGGCGTGCTAGTGGTAATCCTACATATCCAAGCCCAATTACTGCAATTTTATCTTTACTCATAATTTATTTACCTATTGAATAATATTCGAAACCAATTTCGTTCATTTTTGCCTTATCTAAGATGTTTCTTCCGTCAAAAATAAAAGCAGGTTTTTTCATCTGTCCGTATATCTTTTCCCAATCATAGGACTTAAACTCATCCCATTCGGTCATTATAGCTATAGCATGCGCGTCATCTATAGCTTCATATGGTGAATTTGTCGATGTTAGGAGTTGCTTGTTTTCTTCTACTGAACGGGTGTTCAAATAATTTAAATCTGACTGAATTTTATTTTCAGAAACTTTTGGATCGTAAACGACTATTTCGGCTTGCTCATTTAATAGGTGATCGGCTACAAATATTGCTGCAGATTCCCTAGTGTCATTCGTGTCTTTTTTAAATGCCCAACCTAGCATGGCTATTTTTTTTCCAGATACCGTATTGTAAAGTGTTTTAATTAAATGGTCTGAAAATCGTCTCTTTTGGTGATCATTTAAAATAACTACTTGTTCCCAATAATCAGCAACTTCATGTAGGCTGTAGCTTCTCGCTATGTAAACAAGGTTTAGAATATCCTTCTGGAAACAAGAGCCTCCAAAGCCAATTGAGGCTTGTAAAAATTTAGGACCTATTCTTGAATCCATTCCAATGGCTTTTGCCACTTCATTAACATCGGCTTCGGTGTGTTCACATAATTCTGAAATCGCATTAATTGAAGATACACGTTGTGCTAAAAAAGCGTTGGCAGTAAGTTTTGATAATTCTGAAGACCAAACATTTGTCCTTAATATTTTATCTTCTGGAACCCAACTTCCATAAATGTTAGCTAAACTATCAATCGCTTCGTCTGATTCGCCTCCAATAAGTACTCGATCAGGGTTTAATAAATCTTGAACCGCTGTTCCTTCAGCTAAAAACTCTGGGTTGGATAAAATATTAAAATTTACATCGCTACCCGTATTTTTCAAAATGCTTTTAATGGCTTGTGCAGTCCTTACTGGTAAGGTTGATTTTTCAACAACAATTTTGTCAGTTTTAGCAACTTTAGCGATATTTCTGGCACAAAGCTCTACGTACTTCAAATCTGCTGCCATACCCTTTCCTTTACCATAGGTTTTGGTGGGTGTATTTACTGATATAAAAATCATTTCAGATTCATCAATAGCTTTGTCTATTTCGGTAGAGAAAAACAGATTTTTCCCTCGTGTTTCTTCAACTATTTCGGCTAATCCAGGTTCGTATATAGGCAGTTTAGAAACATCACTATTATTCCAAGCGGCAATACGTTCTTCATTGATATCTACTATAGTGACTCGAATATTAGGATTTTTTTTAGCTATAATAGCCATAGTCGGACCTCCTACATAACCAGCGCCAATGCAACAAATTTTGTTTATTTTCATGTTTATTATAAGTTATTCCAATACCAATTTACGGCTTCTTTTAGGCCCTCATCAATATTAAATTTGGGGTTGTATTTTAATAGTTTTTTCGCCTTTTCAATCGAAGCTAAGGAGTGGGGGATATCTCCAGCTCGATTTTCACGATGTTTTATTTCAATATCATTAATTGATTTGTCAAATTTCCCTAAATGCCTTTTTAAAAGTTCTGCTAATTCCAAAAGCGTAGTCCGGTCGCCATAGGCTACATTATATACCGTATTCAAGGCTTCTTGGTTTGATGTAGTTAGCGATAGAATATTCATTTGAATAACATTATCTATAAAAGTGAAATCTCTAGAATAACTACCATCTCCATTAATAATAGGAGATTCATGATTAAGGAATTGTTTAACAAATAATGGAATTACAGCAGCATAAGCACCATCAGGATCTTGTCGTTTTCCGAATACATTGAAGTAGCGTAAACCGATGGTATCTAAACCGTAAGTTTTTTGAAAAATATCAGCGTATAATTCATTTACATATTTAGTAATGGCATAAGGAGATAGAGGCTTACCTATCACATCCTCTACTTTAGGTAAAGCTTCATGGTCGCCGTAAGTTGATGAACTAGCTGCATACACAAATCGTTTTACTTTTGCATCACGTGCTGCAACAAGCATGTTTAAGAAACCAGAGACATTAACATCATTGGTAGTAATAGGATCATTAATTGACCTTGGTACAGAACCCAAAGCAGCTTCATGTAAAATATAATCTACATTTTTACAGGCTTTATGGCAATCTTCAAGGTTGCGGATATCGCCTTCAATTAAGGTAAAAAGACTATTACTTAAAAAAGGGGAGATGTTTTCTTTTTTGCCAGTAGAAAAATTATCTAAACAAACTGTTTTGATTTGGTTAGAAAGTAGTATTTCACAAAGATTAGACCCTATAAATCCCGCACCACCTGTAACTAAAACAGTTTTATTCTGTAGGTTTTTAAACATTAATTTGGTTTTTTTTGATAACTCGAACAAATATGAAAAAAAATATTTTACTACAAGATATTATTATACTAAGTAAGTGTTTTTAACGATAAACTGACCATAAATAAACTGATGATACTTTAATCGGTAAAAACAGTATTAGGACGAGACATATTTATTGAACATAGTAATTCCAATTACCTTAAAGCCTTATCTGTTTTTGGTATTTATGATTAATAGGTAAATTTAATTACTCTGTCATTCATATCGTAAATTCGGTAATGAATAATTAAAACATCTTTCTTCCTTTATAATTATTTCCTTAATAAATAAAGAGCTTTTAATTAAAAAAGATAAATTATAATTTAATCCTTTTGTTGTATGGTAATCAAGCAGGTTGCAGTATTGGTGTTTTAACGTTTTTTAACCTTTTATAAGGTGCGAATACGGTGTAAATAAAAGAAGCTTATTTAGGTTATTAGTGAATAATGATTTTAAAGTATTAACTATCTATAGATGTTTTAATTTATGTAAACATGATATATACGTTAATCTAAAAGTTCCTTTTTGTTTTCAGTTATTGATGAAAAACAAGGTTGTGATATGTCGTTAAATAACTTTTTTTTCAGTTATAAAAAATTAAAAATGTAGTTAACCGATTATAATTATGCTTTTAGCGAAATAAGTAAATTGAAAGGGTAGTGCATTAAAACAATTGCTAAATTTACATTGTAAAATTCAAAATTAGATTGATTAATAGCACATTAGTTTAATTGTATTAAATGATTTTTAAAAAACAGATATTTTAAACTCTCAAGGAAATCATGGATATTAACAACACATGATTAAAAGTTTTTTATTCTTAAAGTACAATTAATGCTAGAAATGAATTTGAGATTTGATGTTTTATAAATGAGGGGGTTCAATCACTTTTTTTTATTTTATCAAATTCACATAAGTTTAAAATTTACTGTGACTGGTATGTTATGGAAATAAATGAATGGAAATTAATATTGAATATTAGCTATTAATGTTAACAAAAACGAAAATATATTTATCATCTCCTCATATGGGAGGCTCAGAACAAAAATTTGTTGCTGATGCTTTTGATACTAATTGGATTGCACCATTAGGACCAAACGTTAATGGTTTCGAGAACGATTTAAAATCATATCTAGGAAACAAGAAGGAGGTCGCAGTTTTAAGTTCAGGAACAGCATCTATTCATTTAGCTCTAGAGTTATTAGGAGTTTCTAGAGGTGATGAGGTTTTATGTCAAACTTTCACTTTTTCTGCCTCTGCAAATCCTATTATGTATCAAGGTGCAACTCCTGTATTTATAGATAGCGAGAAGGAAACTTGGAACATGTGTCCTAAATTATTAGAAATTGCTATTAAAGATAGAATTCAAAAATATAAAAAACCAAAAGCGATCATAGCGGTTCATTTATATGGTATGCCATACAAGGTAAAAGGTATTAATGCTATTGCTAGTAAATATGGTATTCCTGTAATAGAAGACAGTGCAGAAGCCTTAGGAAGTACCTATTTTGACCAAGCTTGTGGGACATTTTCAGATATAGGGATTTTATCCTTTAACGGAAATAAAATAATCACAACTTCAGGTGGGGGTGCTATGATTGTTAATACCAAGGAAGAAAAAGATAAAGCTGTTTTTCTGTCTACACAAGCTCGTGATAACGCTCCGCATTATGAACACTCTACAATAGGATTTAATTATAGAATGAGTAATGTTTTAGCTGGTATAGGTAGGGGACAAATGGAAGTTCTTGATGACCGTGTTAAAGCTAGACGAAATAATTTTGAGTTCTATAAAACAAATTTAGATAAGTTCAATTCAATCGAATTTCAAGAAGAAGGTGAAGGTGTTTTTTCTAACAGATGGCTAACCTGTATAAAAACGAATTCATTTGCTCAAAGAGAACAAATAAGATTGGCTTTGCTTGAAGATGATATTGAGTCTAGGCCTCTGTGGAAGCCTATGCATTTACAACCTGTCTATAAGGATTATTTACATTTTACAAATGGGGTATCCGAAGATTTATTTAATAAAGGTCTTTGTTTACCTAGTAGTTCTAATTTAAGTCAAGAGGATTTAAATAGAATTATGGGGATTATTTTAAAAAACCAAATATTATGATTAAGAATTACGCATCTCTCCTTTCTCATAAATACGCCTCTAAATGGCTTGTTTTTGGCATCGACTTAACATTAGTGTTGTTAACGTTTTTAGCCGTTTATTTTATTCGATTTAATTTTACATTAAATTTTGATATAGAGCATCTTTTAATACAATTACCATTTATTTTAGTGGTAGCCTCTTTAAGTTTTTTAATAGTAGGTTCTTTTAAAAGTGTTATTAGGCATACTGGTTTTACTGATGTTATTAATTTGTTTAAATCGATAATGTTAATGGCTAGTTTTTGTGTAATGTTAGTTTTTATTAACAGAACAACTGGTGTTATGCCTAGTTTTACTATTCCGCTTTCTATTATTGTCATGCATGCGCTTTTAAGCTTTGTTATGCTTGCAGCAAGTAGGCTTGTTTTTAAAATAGGATTTAAATATTTGAGTTGCAACCTAACAATTGGGAAACGTGTTTTGATTTATGGAGCAGCAGATTCAGGTATTGTAACTTACAATGCATTGGTTAGTAACCCTAATAGTGCATTTCATATTGTGGCTTTTATCGATGATAACCCAAAGAAGAGTGGCAATAAAATTAATGGAATTCCTATTCTAAAAGGATCTATCATAACCAATGATTATATAGAATTAAATAATATTGATGAAATAGTTGTGGCATCACAATCATTAAGTACTGACAAACTCATGTTGTTAGTAGAAAAGCTAATTGATTCTGATGTAAAAATTACTAAGGTTCCTCCAATTGAACAATGGATTAATGGAGAATTAAGTACTAAGCAAATAAAACAAGTACAAATTGAAGACTTGTTAGGTCGTGCTCCAATTGAAATTGATAATCCAAAACTTGTAGATGAATTTAATGGAGAAACTGTAATTGTTACTGGAGCTGCTGGTTCAATAGGTAGTGAGTTAGTAAAGCAGTTATCAAATTTCAATGTAAAAGAATTAATTTTAGTAGACCAAGCGGAGTCCCCATTATATGAAGTTCAACAGGATTTAAATAGAGCCGGAAAGCATAATTTTGTTGCGATTGTTGCAGATATTAGAGATGGTTTAAGGTTGGATTCTATTTTTCAGAAGCATAAACCAACTATGGTATTCCATGCGGCAGCTTATAAGCATGTGCCATTAATGGAACAAACACCTTATGAAGCTATTAAGGTAAATGTTAATGGAACTAAACTTCTAGCAGATACAGCGTCAGATTATAATGTTAAAAAATTTGTTTTTATATCTACTGATAAAGCGGTTAATCCAACTAGTGTCATGGGGGCCACAAAACGAATGGCAGAGATGTACATTAGTTGTTTGCAAAAAGAGAGTAAAACTAAGTTTATTACCACTCGATTTGGAAATGTTCTAGGATCTAATGGATCGGTTATACCGTTATTCAAAAAACAAATTGAAAATGGTGGTCCTTTAACCTTAACGCATCAAGATATTACCCGTTATTTTATGACTATACCAGAAGCCTCACAATTAGTGCTTGAAGCTGGGTCTATGGGTAAAGGTGGAGAAATATTTATTTTCGACATGGGTGAGTCGGTAAAAATATTTGATTTAGCTAAAAATATGATCAAATTATCAGGATTAAGATATCCTGAGGATATTGATATTAAGATAACCGGACTAAGACCTGGTGAAAAATTATATGAAGAATTATTAGCTAATGGTGAAAATACGCTATCAACATATCATAAGAAAATTTTGATTAGTAAAACTAGAAATTTGAATTATGCTAAGGTTAAATCAGAAATCGAAGAATTATGTGAAATCAATCGTTTTCAAAATAACAATATTGTTATTAAGATGAAGAATTTAATTCCAGAATATAAATCGAATAACTCTGATTATGAAAGGTTTGATAAACAAGAGGAACATTATAAAAAAGCTAAAAGGCTTATAAATAGTGGTGCCGTAAAAACCTATACGAACTTATAAAAATTTGTGCCCCAAACTATTATAATATGAAAATATGTATACCTAAAATTAAATTAGTCTTTGCTCTATTATTAGTTTTAATCAGTATTACTTCTTGTACTACGAAAAAAGACGTTGTTTATTTTCAAAACGCTAAGGATTCAGAAACTATTGTAGATACTGATACGTTTAAAGCTAAACTTAAAACTGGTGATATTTTAAATATTTTTATTTCAACACTTGATTTGACTGTAGCTCAACCGTATAACCTTGTAGAATCAACAGGGAGTGTGAATACAGCAATAGATTATTTGATTGATTCTGATGGAAATATTGATTACCCCGTGTTAGGTAAGATTAAATTGCGAGGATTAACTATTGAAGAAGCTAAAGATGTTTTTAAGAAAAAATTTTCTGAAGGTAAATTACTTAAAGATCCAGTTGTTATTATTAGAATTAAAAACTTTAGAATTTCTGTACTTGGTCAAGTAAATAGTCCTGGAGTGTATGAGATATCCGGAGAACGTATTACTATACTAGAAGCAATTGCTAGTGCTGGAGATTTGGGAATAACAGGAAGACGAGAGAATGTTTTGGTTATTAGAGATTTTAATGGTACAAAAACTTACACTAGAATAGACCTAACAAGTAAAGAGATTTTTAATTCACCAGTGTATTTTTTAACACAAAACGATGTCGTTTATGTTCAGCCTAACACGAAAGGAGTTAGTGCAGGTTCTGGAGATGCAAGAATAGGATTATTTGCTTCATTATTAGGTTTAGCAATAACGCTTGGACTTTTAATAAACAGATAGTTATGGGATTAATTCAAAATAGCAACAATAGTCACAAAAGTTTTGATTTAAGAAAAACTATAAATAACTATACGAAACGCTGGGTGTGGTTTCTTCTTAGCTGTGCCATTTTATTATCTCTTGCATATTTAAAGAAAAGATATGAGGTGCCTATTTATTCTGCAACAGCAAAAATAATGTTGACAGATGAAAAAGGTTCGGGTAAAGAGTTACTCAATGATCTATCTGTGCTTTCATCTAGCGGCGATTCACAAGTTGAAGATGAAATACAGGTTATAAAGTCGAGGGAATCTATTAAGGCTATAATTATGAAATTGGGTTTGAATATTCAATATTTCAAAGAAGGTAGATTGAATGATTCTGAGCTTTATAAAAATGTACCTTTTGAGATTGTTTTTAGTGAATCAGATTCTATAATTAATAACACCGATGGAATTATTTACATAAATATTTTATCCAATAATAAATTTGAATATAAAGTTTATAAAGGGGATGAACCTACTGTACATGTTTTTGGAGACTTAATTAATTCACCTTTTGGTGAAATTCAAATACTACCGATTGAGGGAAAAACGGAAAACATAGTTGGATCCCCAATTAGAGTTGAGATTACGTCTGTAGAAAGACAAGCAAAATACTTGAAAAATAGTATAGGAATCTTTCCTTCAGATGGTAATACTTCAAAAGTTTTAGATATATATTTAAATGATAGGAATGTGTCTAAAGCAATAGATATAATTAATGAATTAATTAATCAATATAATTTATCTGCCGAGAGAATAAACCAAAAAAGAGCTCTAAATACTGCAAATTTTATTAATGAAAGAGTAAATAATATAGCTCGTGATTTAAGTAATGTTGAAGATAGTATAGTTCGATTTAAAGCATCAAATAAAATGGTCGATATTTCTAGCGGAAGCGTGAATTTATCTACCTCTAGTTTAACTAATGAGGCACGTATGCAAGAGCTCAAGACTCAATTAAATATGCTAAATTATGTTAAGAAAACGCTTCAAAATGCAAGTATGGAGAGTTTGCCTTCTAATTTAGGAAGTGATAGTGCATTATCTGGATTGGTGTTGAAGTATAATGAATTATTGGAGAGAAGAAAAATATTATTAAAAAGTGCTGGTGAAAATAATTCTGTAGTTATTGAGTTAACCCAAAATATAAATTCACTTAAATCAAATTTATTAGGAACCATTAACAATAGCATTCACACTTTAAATATACAGATTAACAGCATACAAAATCAGCAAAGTGAGATCAATTCAAAGTTCTCATCAATTCCACGTCAGGAAAGTAGATTAATGTCTATTGAGAGAAGACAATATATTAAGGAACAAATTTATTTATACCTTCTAGAAAAGAGAGAAGAGGCAGAAATTTCACAAACAACATCCCTGCCTATATCAAAAACTATTGACCCAGCATATAGTGTTGGAGCTATCAATACCAATGGAAGGGTCCTATATTTTGGAGCGCTTTTTATGGGGTTATTGATACCATTTATGTTTATCTATATCACGGATTTGTTAGATACAAAAATCCATAACAAAGAAGATTTAGAAAATGAAATTAAAAGCATGACTGTATTAGGTGAAGTTCCGCATATAAGCAATAATTCAGATAAGTTGATTACATATAACGATCGTTCGATTTTATCTGAATCATTTAGAATTATTAGGACAAATTTTGAGTTTTTGAAGCGGGATACCAAACCTTCAAAATACCAAAATGTTATTTTCGTTACCTCGACGATTAATGGAGAAGGAAAATCATTTGTAAGTTTAAATACGGCTTTAACTTTAACAAATACAGGAAAAAAGGTTCTGCTGGTTGGAACCGATTTAAGAAATCCTCAAATATTTTCGGCAATCAAAAAAGATGCTTCAGACGAAAGAGAAGTAACAGGTTTATCTGAATATTTAGCTGATTATACTATACAATTGGAGGATGTCATTTCATCTAGAGAAGTCAATGGAATTAAATTAGATATTTTATTATCTGGACAAATCCCTCCAAATCCAGCGGAATTACTAATGGATCAAAGGCTTGAAACTTTATTCGATACGGTTTCGGAAAACTACGATTATGTAGTCGTAGATACCGCACCGTCAATGCTAGTGACAGATACGTTATTGATGCATAAATACTCAGGACACACCATCTATGTTACAAGAGCGGGTTATACAGAAAAACGTATTTTAAACTTTGCTTCAGAATTACATCAATCAAATAAATTAAATCACATGATGCTTGTGGTTAACGATGTAAAAGAATCCAATTTTGGATATGGAGCAAAGTATGGCTACTATGGTGCTCCAGAAAAGAAAGGCTTTTTTAAACGAAAGAAGAAAAAGGTGTGAAATTTTGAATTTGGAAAAACTCAAAACAAAAAAGAGGTTTAAGTATTTTAACTTAAACCTCTTTTTTATTTAATAGTTATGAAGACAATTAATTTTAACTGGCGTAAAAATTAAAGGCATCTATAATCGTCTCTTCTTCAACTAAACAATCTATTTTTGTTTTCCCAATATCTTCTAGTAATACAAAATTAATATTACCGTGAGTGTTCTTCTTATCGTACTTCAGTAATTCTATAATAGGAGCGTATTCTTGTTTGTCAATATCAACTTTACCATAATACCCTGTAAATAGTTTTTTAATAGCTTCTGTTTTTTCTTTCGGAAAGCCTGTGAGTTCGGTAGAAATGTAACATGCTAATATCATACCTATTACAACAGCTTCGCCATGTAATAAAGTGATTTTGGTAGGGTTGCTTAAAAAATACGATTCAATAGCATGCCCAAGCGTATGTCCGTAATTTAAGGTTTTTCTTAATCCATTTTCAAATGGGTCGATTTCTACAACATTCTTTTTAATTTCAACCGATTCGTAAATTAATCGATCTAAATCATTTAAAGAAAGTTTAGATAAATCTTCAAAATTACTCCAATACGATTCCCCTGTAATAAGGCCATGCTTTAGCATTTCTGCTAATCCTGAACGCATTTCATTTTTAGGTAAGGTGTCGAGGTATTTGGTATCTATTAAAACTAAATCGGCATTACTTATTACACCAATTTGATTTTTTAAGGAACCTAAATCTACACCTGTTTTTCCTCCAACCGAGGCGTCAACCATAGATAGTAATGTAGTAGGCACATTCACATAAGCAATTCCACGTTTAAATGTGCAAGCTACAAATCCGCCTAAATCGGTAATAACGCCACCACCAATATTTATCATTAAACTTTTTCTATCAGCATCTAAATCAGATAAGGTATTCCATACGCCAACACAGGTGTCTATGTTTTTATTAATCTCTCCAGATTCAATCTCAATGATTTCAATAGTAACCTCTGTTTGTAATTTTTCTAAAAAAATAGGTAAACAGTATTGATGTGTATTTTCATCAACTAGGATAAAAATTTTAGAAAAATTCTTTTTGGCTAAATATTCGTTTAAGGATGAATAGCACGTTTCATTAAAATGAATAAGACTATCATTGGCTTCAATAGAGTTCATATTATGTGTTATAATTTAGAAGCCGTGAAATTAAGGAGTTTTTGTATAAAATTATAATCAAGAGCTAATTTCTTTGATTTAATTTTTGTCTTTAAAGTGAGGTGCTAGTTTGGTGCATATAAAGCGATTAAACTAAGCCAAGGTATGATTAAAGAAAGTTTAATAATATTGATTTAATGTATTCGGGCGTATCATTTGGTGTTATAGATTCCAAATTTTTATAGTTGATTTTCGATGTGCTACTATTGTTATTATCAGTTTCAACTAAATAAACATCTTGAATATCTGTTAGGATTAACTGCTCATAATCTGTTACTAAATCTTCCGTAAGTTTTTCGCCTACACGTAACTTGGTTACTTTAATGTTAGAAGCTTCATGTACTTTGTTGTAATTAAATAATAAGCGCTCTACGATATCTTTTATTTTAATGGGATCTCCCATGTTAAAAGTAAAAGTGTTACCTGAAGGTGATATTTTAGCACTAATTTTTAATATAAGGTGACAAGCTTTTTGTTTGCTTATAAAGTATCTTGAAACTTTGGTATTTGTTAATGTGATGTTTTTGCCTGATTCAATTTGAGTTTTTAATAAGGGAATTACAGAACCATTGGATCCCATAATATTTCCAAATCGGGTAGTGATAAAAGTAGTTCCTGAAACTGTATTTAAATGATTGAGATAATCTTCGCTGATACGTTTCGACATCCCCATAACATTTATAGGTTTTACAGCTTTATCTGTTGATACAAAAACAAATTTTTTCACTTGATAAGCTATTGATAAATCAGCTAAAAGTTTTGTTCCTAAAATATTGTTTTTAACCGCTTTATATGGGTTTTCTTCCATTAACGGTACATGTTTGTATGCAGCAGCATGAAAAATAAGGGTAGGATTATACAAAGAAAATAAAGATTCTATAGCCGATTTATCAGTTATGTCTAAGAGTTTGAAAACGATATCTGTTGTGTTTTCAAATTCAAGGTTTTTAATCAAGTTATATAAAGGTGATTCGGCAAAATCAACTAAAATAATTTTTTTGAATTTACCTGCAACCAATTGTTTGGTAAGTTCACTACCAATGGTTCCAGCAGCTCCAGTGATTAAAATAATGTCTCTAGAAAAATCGAAACACTCGTTCCTGTTAGCAGCCGTTTTCATGAATGAAAATAGACCGGAATCAGATAATAAGTCATCTATAATTTTAGCAGTAGATGGGTTCATTGGAGCTTTCTTTGACGAAATATAGGTGTTTTGAATTGAACTTCCACAGAGATCGGAGATTATTCCGCCTATAGAAACTTTATTTTGTAATAACCTGTATGATGGTTAATCCAATAAGTTTTAAATCTAAAAAAAAGTTACGCTTTTTAATGTATTCTTTATTATATTTTAATTTATCTGGAATTATAGTTTCAATGAAAAATTTTTCTGGGTCGTCTGCATTTTTCAATAATTCCACTTCATTTCTGTACTTTAACGAAGCAAGCCCAGTGATTCCAGGTCTAACTTGAAAAATTTTCATATCATCTTCATTATAATAATTCACATAATGGCGTAATTCTGGTCTTGGCCCAACAAAACTCATATCACCTTTAATGATATTAATTAATTGAGGAAACTCATCAATTTTATAGCGTCTTAAAATATAACCGGCTTTGGTAATTCGAGAATCATGGTTACCTATAGTCAGTAAACCTTTATTGTCTGATATAACACGCATGGTTCTAAATTTATAGATATTGAAATCTATGTTGTTTTTTCCAACACGTTTTTGAATAAATAAAACTGGACCTGGAGAATCGAACTTAATAAGAATGATAATAATAACAAAGAAAGGTGAAAGAAAAACAAGCCCAATTAAAGCAAAAACAAAATCAAAACATCGTTTTATCATACTACGAGTTTATTTTAAAGCTTTTTATGGTGGCTATACTATCACAGTTTTCAACGGTTAGCTGAATATTTCTGTTCTTGTGTTCTCCTTCAATACTATAAATTCCACAAGGTGCTTGTCTGGGATTACTGTCGGAGAAGTTGATATCGCCTTTTTTTAAGATTGTAGAAATTTCAGAGGAGTCGGTATACTTATCATTAATGGATTGCTTAACCTCTGGACTATATATGATTTTCTTTGAATTTATATTTTTTAATACTCTAGCATCCGGTCCATAGCTACAAGATGTTTTTTTGCCGCTTAAAAAAAAAGCTAAGATTATTAAGCCTAAAGAGAAGCCACCTAAGTAGTAGCCAATACGTTGAATAAGTTTCATTTAAAAGAGTTGAGAACAATAAATGGGTGAACTTTTAAAATATAAGCAAGTTTATATCGCTATATTTTAAATCGTACCATTCACCAACAGATTTGCTTGTTAAAATTCCGTGGTAAAAGTACAACCCATTTTTTAAACCTCGATCTAATCTTAAAGAATTTTCTATACCGCCATCTTCGGCAATTTTTAGAAGATATGGTGTAAAAATATTACTTATCGAAACGGAAGCTGTTCTCGGATAACGTGCGGGGATATTTGGTACACAATAATGAACAACATCATGTTTAAGGAATGTAGGTTGCTTGTGGGATGTTACTTCACTAGTATCAATACAGCCACCCATATCGATGCTTACATCAATAATAATCGCGCCTTTTTTCATAGATTCAACCATGGTTTCTGTAACGACAATTGGCGCTCTGTTTGAACCACGAACGGCTCCAATAAGGACATCACATCGTTTTAAAGCTTTGGCTAAATTTTTAGGTTGAATGGTAGAGGTAAATATAGGTCGACCCAAATGCGTTTGAATACGACGTAGTTTGGTGATAGAATTATCAAATACTTTCACACCAGCACCTAGTCCAAGAGCGCTTCTAGCAGCAAATTCACCAACAGTTCCAGCGCCTAAAATGACGACTTCTAGCGGTGGCACACCACTGATGTTTCCAAACATAAGTCCGTTACCATTTTTAGGTTCAGATAATAACTCTGCAGCTATTAAAACGGAAGCCGTTCCAGCAATTTCACTTAATGATTTTACAGCAGGATAACTACCGTCGGTATCGCGAATAAACTCAAAAGCTAAAGCTGTAATACGCTTGGTAGCTAGAGTTTCAAAATATTTTTTAGTTTGTGTTTTTAATTGTAGTGCAGAAATTAAAATGGTTTGCGGATTTATCATTTTAATTTGTTCTAGAGTAGGGGGTTCTACTTTTAAAATCATCGGACACGAAAAAACTTTAGCCGTGTCTTTGGTGATTTCGGCGCCAGCCTCGCTATAATCTCTATCTGTAAAATTGGCTCCGTTTCCTGCTCCAGACTCTAATAAAACACGATGGCCATTGCTCACTAAGGCGTATACAGCATCGGGAGTTAAGCAAATTCGTTTTTCTTGGAAAGCTGTCTCTTTTGGTATACCTATAAATAATTCTCCTTTTTTTCTGAAAATCTCTAGAGTTTCTTCCTGTGGAATAAGTTGTTGCTTGGTAAAAGGTGATAATTGCTTGGCCATTAGAAGGTGCGCTTAATAAAAATTCAAATTACAAATAAATTTTATAATGGTGCTGATTCTTGATAAATAAATCTTAAAAATGAAAGGAGGTTTGGTGTGTTTTTGATTTAGAAATTAGAAATACTTTTTAATAGTTCCCCAGAAACTCTTAGGAGATACTCTGAGTTCATCTTCTAGCTCTTGAATGGACTTATCTGCTTCATTGATCTTATTGAATATTCTTGCCCTAACGATATAAATAGATGGAATGATCACTGCAATTATAGGAACAATTACAAATAATTGTCTAGAACTATCTATATAAGTTAAATCATCATTTAGAAACCCAAGAATTTGGTAGCTATACATAGCTATCGGTATAATTAATGAATGATACCACCATTGTCGGCAAGTAAAAAACCAAATAAGTAACAAATAAAGTGGTATAATTTTCCCTGTTAAAATCCACATGGCTGTGTTAGCATCACCAAAATATCGACTGTTGTATGTAAATAAAAAGGTGTTCCAAATTTTATCTTTTGGAACGCTTTCATGTAAATAAAATAAATAAGGTGTAACAGCAATCATGAGCGCCACTAAACTGCCTCTTGTTACTGTTTTTTTTACAATACTTCTAAAGTTTGAAGATCTATCGTTTTCCTGACTATTTTTCATATACCATTTTTCGCCTTGTGTATAAATTCAGGAAGATAGTTTGCCGACTTAAACAAGGGTTAAAGTTCTTGTATTATTATCATCCAAACTAATACGGATTTCGTCAAATTCGTCGAATAAACTAATATCAACCTTCTCAGGCCATTCAATCAATGTCCAGTAACCGGAATCTAAATAATCTTCAATACCAAAATCGTATGCTTCCTCAGTACTTTTTAAACGGTAAAGATCAAAGTGATATAATTTGCCTTCTTTTAAATTGTATTCATTCACAATTGAAAAAGTTGGACTGCTAACTTCATCTTTGCTACCTAAAACTTCAACGATCTTTTTAATTAATGTTGTTTTACCAACACCCATATCTCCATAAAATAAAATGGTTTTGGTTTTGGCTTGCTTAATAATGTCTTTAGCGACTTGCTCAACTTCAGATAATTCGTAAGTTATTTTCAATTTTCAAAAAATTTAGGTGCTCAAAATTAATAATTTGTTTAATTAAAACCTAAGTAGAAAATGAGAGCTTATTTCGGATTAAAAACTACGAAAGGAATTATCATTTCTTGTAAAGAAACGCCACCGTGTTGATAGGTATTCCTGAAATAACTAACATAATGATTGTAATTATTAGGGTAAGCGAAAAAAGAATCTCCTTTGGCGAAGATAAAAGAGCTACTCATATTAATAGAAGGTAGGTGTAGGCTTTTCGGATTTTTTGCTTCAAGCACCTCCTTTTTATCGTAGGTTAAACTACGTCCAGTTTTGTAACGTAAGTTTAAACTAGTATCACGATCTCCAACAACCTTTGAAGGGTTTTTAACATTTATCGTACCGTGATCGGTGGTTAAAATTAACTTGAAACCTAGTTGATTGGCTTGCTGAATCATTTCTAACAAAGGCGAGTTTTTAAACCAACTTAAGGTAAGTGAGCGGTAAGCTTTATCATTTGAAGCTAGTTCTTTTATAACTTCCATCTCTGTTTTAGAGTGGGATAGCATATCTACAAAATTGTAAACTATAACTGATAAATCGTTTTCTTTTAGTGATTTGAAATTTTCAGCAAGTTTTTTTCCGGATTTTAAACTGGTGATTTTATGGTATTCATAATTAAGATCGGTAAGTCCTAATCGCTTCATTTGAGCTTCAAGAAAATCGGCTTCGTGTAAATTTTTACCGCCTTCGTCGGTGTCGTTTTTCCAAAAATCAGGAAATAGTTTTTCCATATCCGAAGGCATAAGTCCAGAAAATATGGCATTTCTAGCGTATTGAGTCGCAGTAGGGAGAATACTATAAAAAGCCTCTTCTTTTTCTTTTTTGTAATAGTTGTTAATTATAGGTTCGAAAACTTTCCATTGGTCGTATCTCAAATTATCAATAACAACTAAAACGGTAGGTTGCGCTTTGCTAAGTTCAGGAACAATTTTGTCCTTAAATAAAGTGTGAGACATGGTTGGCGCATCTGTATTAGGTGTAAACCAGTCTTCGTAATTTTTTTCTATAAATTTACCAAATAAGGAATTAGCTTCATTTTTTTGAGATTCAAGAATTTCAAACATGCCTATATCTTCAATTTCTTCCAACTGAATCTCCCAATAAATTAATTTCTGATATAAGTTACACCATTCTTCATAACTATTTACCATAGCCAAATCCATCGATATTTTCCTGAATTCTTGCTGATAGTTAGAGGTTGTTCTTTCAGAAACTAGTCTAGAATGGTCTAAGTTCTTTTTTAAACTAAGAAGAATTTGATTGGGGTTTACTGGTTTTATAAGATAATCGGCAATTTTATTACCAATAGCTTCCTCCATTATATACTCTTCTTCACTTTTGGTAATCATTACTACAGGCAAGGTGTCTTGTTTGGTTTTAATTTCGTTTAATGTTTCTAAACCTGTAAGTCCAGGCATGTTTTCATCTAAAAAAACGATATCAAAATTTTCTTCATCTAAAATATCTATAGCTTCAGAGCCACTTTTACATTTAGTTACTTTGTAGTTTTTCTTTTCTAAAAATAAAATATGAGGTTTTAATAAATCAATTTCGTCATCAACCCAAAGTATTTTTATTGTATTCATATAGCTATATTTGTAAATATTTAATTGTAAAAGTTAAAGTTTGAATAAACTTAAGATATTAAACGACCCAATTTACGGATTTATTACGATTCCTAATTCGCTAATTTTCGATTTAATTCAACATAAATATTTCCAAAGATTGCGCAGGATTACTCAAATGGGTATGTCGTATTTGGTATACCCAGGAGCGCACCACACAAGATTTCATCATGCTATTGGTTGCGTGCATTTGATGCAGCAGGCGGTTAACGTGCTTCGTTTTAAAGGGGTTACTATCTCTGAAGAGGAGGAAAACGGACTCTATGTGGCTATTTTATTGCATGATATTGGTCATGGACCATTCTCTCATGCTATGGAACATTCCATTGTTAATAATGTTTCTCATGAGGAAATTTCGCTGCTTTTCATGGAGCGTTTAAATACCGAATTTAACGGAAGTTTAACGCTTGCTATTCAAATTTTTAAAGGAGAATACCCTCGAAAGTTTTTATATCAATTAATATCTAGTCAACTAGATATGGATCGTGCCGATTATCTAAAGCGAGATAGTTTTTACACAGGTGTTGCTGAAGGAAATATAAATAGCGAACGTTTAATCACGATGCTAAATGTTGTTGAAGATGAATTAGTTATTGAGGAAAAAGGTATTTATAGCGTTGAAAAATTTATAATTGCTAGGCGTTTAATGTACTGGCAAGTTTATCTGCATAAAACAGGGTTGGTGGCCGAACAATTATTAATTCGTGTTTTAAAAAGAGCTAATGAATTACATGATTTAGGTGTTGATTTAAAGGCTAGTAAGGCATTAATGTACTTTTTAAATAATAAAATCACTACGGATAATTTTGATGAACAAACTCTTGACGTTTTTGCTCAATTGGATGATTTTGATATCATTTCAGCCATGAAAGAGTGGCAGTCTCATGATGATTTCGTTTTAAGTGAATTGTGTAAAATGATTATAAACAGAGATTTGCTTAAAATAAAAATTAGAAATAAAAACATTAAGGATAAAAGTCTTGAAAAACGCTTGAATAGTTTAATGGAAACCTATGATATTTCTAAAGAAGAGGCACATTACTTTGTGTTTACGGGGCAGATTTCAAACCAAGCTTATCAAATAAAAGATAAGCAGATTAATATTTTGCATAAATCAGGAAAAATTCAAGATATTGTTAAGGCTTCCGACCAATTAAACTTAAAAGCTTTATCAAAACCAGTAACTAAATATTATATCTGTTATCCAAAGGATAAAGTTTAACACATTTTTTTCTATTTTTGCAAGAATCAAAAAAAACATCAAAGTTTTATAGTGTGAAATTTACAGCACAGCAAATAGCGGGAATACTTGAAGGTGATGTTGATGGGAATCCTGACATTGAAGTTTCTAAACTTTCAAAGATAGAAGAGGGGTTTGAAGGCGCGTTAACGTTTTTAGCGAACCCTAAATATAAGCATCATATATATACAACTAAGGCCTCAATCACTATAGTGAATAAGTCTTTTGTTCCAGAACATGAGGTCGAAACCACAATGATAAAAGTAGAAGATGCCTATTTGGCCTTTTCTAAAATTTTAGAATTTTATAATTCTGCAAAACTGAATAAATCAGGGATTGAAAGCCCTTCGTTTATTTCGGAATCAGCCACATATGGAGAAAACTTATATGTTGGTGCCTTTTCATATATAGCTGATAATGTTGTTATTGGGGAAAATGTAAAAATTTATCCCAATGCATTTGTGGGTGAAAATGTTGTTATAGGAGATAACACCATTGTTTTTGCCGGAGCTAAAATTTATTCTGACACCATTATAGGGAGTCATTGTGTTATTAACTCAGGAGCCATAATTGGAGCAGACGGTTTTGGTTTTGCACCAAATGAAGATGGAGGTTATAGTAAGATCCCTCAAATTGGGAATGTGATTATTGAAGATTTTGTAGATATTGGAGCTGCTACAACTATAGATAGAGCGACATTAGGATCTACAATAATTAGAAAAGGTGTGAAATTGGATAATCAAATTCAAATAGCACATAATGTTGAAATAGGAGAAAACACGGTTGTTGCTGCTCAAACTGGCGTTGCTGGCTCTACTAAAATAGGAAAGCATTGTCAAATTGGTGGGCAAGTTGGACTTGCAGGACATATCACCATTGGAGACAATGTTAGAATTCAAGCACAATCGGGAATAGCAAGAAATGTTAAAGATAACGAAGTGTTACAAGGCTCTCCTGCCATTAAATTAAGTGACTATAATAAGGCATATGTTCATTTTAAAAACTTGCCAAATATTGTAAAAAACATAAACGATTTAGAAAAAATAAATGGGAATAGTTAATACTGAATTCAAACAAAAAACAATTAAAGATAGTGTTTCTTTAAATGGTGTTGGGTTACATACAGGTAAAAACGTAACCTTAACTTTCAAACCAGCTGTAGAAAACACAGGATTTGTGTTTAAACGTATCGATTTAGAAGGTGAGCCTGTTATAGAGGCTGATGCAAATTATGTAACAAATACTCAACGTGGCACTTGTTTGGAAAAAAACGGTGTTGTTATTCAAACTTCAGAGCATGTTCTTGCTGCATTAGTAGGCTTAGATGTCGATAATGTTGTGATTGAATTAGATGCTTCAGAGCCACCAATCATGGATGGGTCTTCTAAGTTTTTTGTTGAAGCTATTGAAAAAGCGGGCGTTGTAGAACTTGAAGCGTTCAGAGAAGAATTTGAGATTACAGATATTGTTTCTTACGTTGATGAAGATAGCGGAAGTGAAATTTTAATCATGCCTGCTTCAGAATATCAAGTAACTACAATGGTTGATTTTGGAACTAAAGTTTTAGGAACCCAAAATGCGACCTTAAATACAATATCAGATTTTAAGGAAAATATTTCTAATTCACGCACATTCAGTTTCTTACATGAAATTGAAATGCTGTTAGAAAATGGTTTAATTAAAGGTGGTGATTTAAATAATGCTATCGTTTATGTCGATAAAGCGATATCTCCAGAAACCATGGAAAAACTTAAAGCTGCTTTTAAAAAAGACAGTATTTCGGTTAAACCAAATGGTATTTTAGATAATCTAACATTACATCACCCAAATGAAGCAGCTAGACATAAATTGCTAGATGTTTTAGGAGATTTAGCCCTAGTTAGAACTCGTATTAAGGGTAAGGTAATAGCTAATAAACCAGGGCATTTTATAAATACGCAGTTTGCCAAGAAATTAGCTAAAATCATTAAAAATGAGCGTAGAAATAATGTGCCAAAAATAGATTTGAATGCACCTCCATTAATGGATATCAATCAAATTATGGCCATGTTACCACACAGGCAACCTTTCTTATTAATTGATAAAGTTTACGAACTCACAGATAATTATGTAACAGCAATGAAAAATGTTACAATGAATGAGGAGTTCTTTAAAGGCCATTTTCCAGGTGCGCCTGTAATGCCGGGGGTTTTAATTTGTGAAGCTATGGCTCAAACAGGAGGGATATTAGTATTAAATACAGTTCCAGATCCTGAGAATTATTTAACCTTTTTCATGAAGATGGATAATGTTAAATTTAAGCAAAAGGTAGTTCCGGGTGACACTTTAATTTTTAAATGTTCGTTAATTACACCAATTCGTCGCGGAATATGCCATATGCAAGGTTATGCTTATGCTAATGGTAAGCTTTGTGCGGAAGCCGAATTAATGGCTCAAATCTCAAAAGTTAAATAGATATGAATCAACCGTTAGCATATGTGCACCCTGGTGCAAAAATTGCAAAAAACGTTGTAATAGAACCCTTCGCAACCATTCATAATAATGTTGTTATTGGTGAAGGCACTTGGATTGGAAGTAATGTTATTATTATGGAAGGTGCTCGAATCGGTAAAAACTGTAACATCTTTCCTGGAGCTGTGATTTCAGCAGTACCACAAGATCTTAAATATAATGATGAAGATACTACCGTTGAAATCGGTAATAATGTAACCATTAGGGAGTGTGTTACCATCAATAGAGGAACAACAGATCGTATGAAAACTGTTGTCGGTGATAATTGTTTAATTATGGCCTACTGTCATATTGCTCACGACTGTATTGTTGGAAGTAATTGTATTTTTTCTAATAATAGTACCCTTGCAGGGCATATTACAGTTGGAGATTATGTTGTTTTAGCTGGCATGACGGCAGTACATCAGTTTGTGTCTATTGGTAATCACGCTTTTGTAACAGGAGGATCTTTAGTTAGAAAAGATGTTCCGCCATTTGTAAAGGCTGCACGTGAACCTTTATCTTATGTAGGTATTAACTCGGTTGGACTAAGACGTAGAGGTTTTTCAACAGAAAAAATTAGAGAAGTTCAGGATATCTATAGAATTCTCTATCAGAAAAATTATAACAATACTCAAGCTGCTGAAATTATCGAAGCAGAAATGGAGGCAACTCCAGAACGCGATGAAATATTACAATTCATTAAAAACTCACATCGCGGAATCATGAAAGGATATTTTAAATCAAATTAAATACATGGCAACAACATCGGATATTAGAAATGGATTATGCATAAGATATAATCACGATATTTATAAAATTGTAGAATTCTTACACGTTAAACCAGGAAAAGGTCCTGCGTTTGTGAGAACAAAATTAAAAAGCGTAACAAACGGAAAAGTTATTGACAATACATTTTCTGCTGGTCATAAATTAGATGATGTTCGTGTAGAAACTCATAAATTTCAGTTTTTATATAATGATGGTGAGTACTATCATTTCATGAATACTGAGGATTATAGTCAAATTCAACTTGTAGAAGCTGCCTTAGATAACCCAGGATTAATGAAGGAAGGTGAAGTTGTAACCGTTATTATTAATTCTGAAGATAATGCACCGCTTTCTGTAGAAATGCCTGCTAGTGTGATTTTAGAAGTTACTGCTACCGAGCCTGGTGTTAAAGGAAATACAGCAACAAATGCAACCAAACCTGCAACTGTTGAAACTGGTGCTACAGTTAATGTGCCTCTTTTTATTAATGAAGGAGATAAGATTAAAGTAGAAACAGAGAAAGGAAGTTATAAGGAACGTGTTAAAGAATAAGACCCGTTGAAATTCCCTTCTACATTTTCACTTAAAGACATCGCCAACCTCATTCAATGTGAATATGTTGGCGATCCTAATTTTGAGGTTCTTGGTATGAATGAAATTCATGTCGTAGAACCCGGCGACATTGTGTTTGTCGATCATCCAAAGTATTACAACAAAGCTCTTGAGTCGGCAGCAACTATTGTTTTAATCAATAAAAAAGTAGACTGTCCAGAGGGTAAAGCTTTGCTTATTAGTGATGATCCTTTTAGAGATTTCAATAAACTAACAGACCATTTTAAGCCGTTTCAGGCTTCGGAAACAAGTATAGCGTCTTCAGCAAAAATTGCAGAAAGCAGTATCATTCAGCCGAATTGTTTTATTGGAAATAATGTGGTAATTGGAGAACATTGTGTTATTCACTCTAATGTGAGTATCTATGATGATGCTGTAATTGGCGACCATGTAACCATTCATTCAGGAACGGTTTTAGGGGCTAATGCTTTTTATTACAAGAAACGCCCAGAGGGCTTTGACAGGCTGAAATCTGGAGGTCGTGTGGTTATAAAAGATCATGTCGATATCGGTGCGGCTTGTACCATAGACCGCGGTGTGTCCGGAGATACTATTATTGGTGAAGGTTCTAAATTGGATAATCAAATTCAAATTGGGCACGATACTGTTTTAGGAAAAAAATGTCTAATAGCTTCTCAGGTTGGTATAGCTGGTTGTGTTGTTATTGAAGATGAAGTTACCATTTGGGGACAAGTAGGTTGTACAAGCGGAATAACGATAGGTGAAAAGGCTGTTGTTCAGGCACAATCTGGAATAAGTAAATCATTAGCAGGAGGGAAGGTTTATTTTGGCTATCCTGCTGAGGAAGTACGGGTTAAGCTTAAGGAATTGGCGGCTATTCGACAAATACCAAAAATATTAGATATTCTCAAACTAAAAAAACTGTAATTTCTTATAATAAGTTAATTCAAAAAATTACATTTGTTTTTTAAATATATTAACATTTAATTATCACTTATGAGTGTTTTAGTAAATAAAGATTCAAAAATTATTGTTCAAGGATTTACTGGGAGCGAGGGAACTTTCCACGCAAGCCAGATGATTGAATACGGAACCAACGTTGTTGGTGGTGTTACTCCAGGAAAAGGAGGGCAAAAACATTTAGATAGACCTGTTTTCAATACTGTATTAGAAGCAGTTGAACAAGTAGGAGCAGACACAACTATTATTTTCGTACCGCCAGCATTTGCTGCCGATGCTATTATGGAAGCTGCCGATGCTGGAATTAAAGTGATAATTACTATTACAGAAGGTATTCCTGTTGCAGATATGATTACTGCTTCAAGTTACATAAAAGGAAAAGATTGTCGTTTAATTGGTCCTAACTGTCCAGGGGTTATTACTCCAGGTGAAGCTAAAGTTGGTATTATGCCAGGTTTCGTTTTCAAGCAAGGAAAAGTAGGTATTGTTTCTAAATCTGGAACGTTAACTTATGAAGCGGCAGACCAAGTTGGAAAACAAGGTTTAGGAATTACTACTGCCATTGGAATTGGTGGAGATCCAATTATTGGAACAACGACTAAAGAAGCTGTAGAGTTATTAATTAACGATCCTGAAACTGAAGCTGTTGTTATGATAGGTGAAATTGGAGGTCAATTAGAAGCTGATGCTGCAAACTGGTACAAAGCTAGTGGAAGTAAAAAACCTGTTGTAGGATTTATTGCTGGTGAAACAGCTCCTGCAGGACGTACTATGGGGCACGCTGGTGCTATCGTAGGTGGAAGTGATGACACGGCTCAAGCTAAAAAAGCTATTATGAGAGATTGTGGTATCCACGTAGTAGATTCTCCTGCTGAAATTGGTAAGAAAATTGCTGAAGTATTAGCATAATATATACTTAACAAACATTAAAACCTTACAAATCTTTGTGAGGTTTTTTTTGTTTGAAGCCATTTGTATTTGCTATATTTGAAGTTAATACTGAAATTATTAAATAAGCGCTTTGCTGTGTATAATTCCAAATTAGTCAGTTAGATACAGCATTTTTAAAAAATTATATAATGAAATTATTAGAAGGAAAAACAGCCATAGTAACTGGTGCTAGTCGCGGAATAGGAAAAGGAATCGCACAAGTTTTTGCTCAACAAGGAGCCAATGTGGCATTTACATACAGCTCATCGGTTGATGCTGCTAATGCTTTGGAAAAAGAATTGATTGCTTTAGGTGTTAAAGCAAAAGGGTATAAAAGTAATGCAGCTAGTTTTGAAGAAGCTCAAACTTTAGCTGCTGAAGTTGTTAAAGAATTTGGTGCTATTGATATTTTGGTTAACAATGCCGGTATTACAAAAGACAATTTATTAATGCGTATTTCGGAAGAAGATTTTGATACGGTTATTGAAGTAAATTTAAAATCGGTTTTCAATATGACGAAAGCTGTACAACGTACCATGTTAAAGCAACGTAAAGGTTCAATTATCAACATGAGTTCTGTAGTTGGTGTTAAAGGTAATGCTGGTCAAACCAATTATGCAGCTTCTAAAGCTGGTATTATCGGATTTTCAAAATCAGTTGCTTTAGAATTAGGGTCTAGAAATATTAGATCGAACGTTGTTGCTCCTGGATTTATTGAAACTGAAATGACTGCTAAATTAGATGACGCCGTTGTAGAAGGTTGGAGAGCTGGAATTCCATTAAAACGAGGAGGAACACCAGAGGATATCGCAAATGTTTGTGTGTTTTTAGGAAGTGATATGAGTGCTTATATCACTGGACAAACACTTAATGTTGATGGTGGTATGCTAACATAAAAAAGTCTTTTGTCATGCTCTCTCAAGAGGGAATCGCATCACGATAACTTTAAGTTTTTTAATGAATTTAGAAACAATTATTTACATCATATTTGCTGGAATTATAGCGCTACTTTTAGCGCTATTTCAGTATTTTAAAAAAGGAAAAAACAGGTCTAAGCTAGACTTGTTTTTTTCGTTTTTAAGGTTTGTTACTTTATTTTCTGTATTGTTATTGATTATTAATCCGAGTTTCGAACAAATAGAACTAAGCATTGAAAAACCCAGTTTGGTTATTGCTGTAGATAATTCTAGCTCGATTAAACATTTAAAGCAAGAGGACAAAACTTTAGAATTTGTTAAGAGACTTAAAAACAATACGGAGCTTCAAGAAAAATTTAATGTAAACATTTTCACTTTTGGTAATCAATTAAGAGAAGGCGATTCCATTGATTTTACAGATAAACAAACTAATGTGCATGATGCTTTTAAAGCCTTGTCTCAAATTTACAAAAACAGTAATGCGCCTACTGTATTGCTTACCGATGGAAATCAAACCTATGGAAGCGATTATCAGTTTGTAACAAACAGTTATAAACAATCTATTTACCCTATAATATTAGGAGATACGATAAGTTATACCGATTTAAAAATTCAGCAATTAAACGTAAATCGTTATGCTTACTTAAAAAATGAATTTCCAATTGAAACTATTTTAGTTTATAATGGTTCTGAACGTGTAGCCTCAACCTTTGTAGTTTATCAAGGGAATCAAAAGGTGTATTCAAAACCGCTTAATTTCTCAAAACAAGATAATTCTAAAATCATTCATTTCACTTTACCTGCCAATAAAATTGGGGTAAGCGCTTATAGGGCTGAAATTAAGCCTATAGAAAACGAAAAAAACATCATAAACAATATTCAAAATTTTGCTGTTGAAGTCATTAATGAGAAAACCAATGTGGCTATTGTTAGTGATTTTCCTCATCCTGATTTAGGTGCCTTAAAAAAGAGCATAGAAAATAATGAACAACGTTCGGTGTCTATAGTAGGGGTTAAGGAGTTTGTTAGTAAGGTAAATGATTTTCAATTAATAATATTGTATCAGCCAAATAGCAAGTTCAAACCTGTTTTGGAGAACTTAAAAACGCTTAAAAAGAATTATTTTACTGTTGTTGGAACAAAAACAGATCTTCATTTTATCAATAATAGTAATTTAGGGTATCGTGTTGATATCACCAACCAGAAAGAAGATTATCAAGGGGTTTTAAATACTAATTACAGTCCTTTTTATATTGATGATATGGGCTTTGAATCCTTCCCGCCCTTACTTTCAAATTATGGAGGGGTGCAAATTAGTCAGCCAATTGATGTGGTTTTAAATAAATCGGTTCAAAATGTTACCACTAACGATCCTTTGTTATTCACTTTTGAAGCAGAAGGTAGACGCCAAGGTGTTTTGTTAGGTGAAAATATATGGCAATGGCGAGCACATAGTTTTTTAGAAAATCAGTCGTTTCATGAGTTTGATAATTTCATTGGTAAATTTGTTCAATACTTGGCATCGAATAAGAAAAAGAGTCGTTTAAATATCGATTTTCAATCTTTTTATAATGGAAATAGCCATGTTATTATAAAAGCAGAAGTATTTGATAAAAATTATGTTTTTGATACTCGCGAAGTTCTGCACATTACAGTGAAAAACAAAGGTTCTAAAGCCGAAAAGACATTCCCATTAATTTTAAAAAATAACCATTACGAAGTGGATTTGAGTGGATTGGAACCTGCTGAATATGAATTCTCGTTATCCACCAAGAACGACAAGATCACTAAAACAGGATCTTTTCAGATTTTAGAATATCATGTAGAACAACAATTCTTGAATGCAAATGCTGAAAAATTAGAACAATTGGCTAGAAACAGCTCGGGAACAAGTTATTTTATTAATAATGCTAATGGCATAATTAAAGAATTATTAGAGGACAAACGCTATGTGTCTGTTCAAAAAAGTAGTAAAAATACCATACCTTTGATCGATTGGAAATACCTTCTAGGCATTATTGCTTTAAGTCTAAGTGTGGAATGGTTTTTAAGAAAATATAACGGATTAATTTAATAAATATATAAAATGGAAAAATTACCTAAAATAGCTTTACCCTTTATCATTGCAGTCGTTGTACTGGTTGTTATAATAACAAAATCGGCTGTGACCATAGGTTCTGGTGAAGCAGGTGTATTATATAAAACGTTTGGAGGAGGTGTTGTTACAGATGAAGCAGCACTTGGTGAAGGTTTTCATATCGTGGCGCCATGGAATAAGGTGTTTGTTTACGAGGTACGTCAACAAGAATTAACAGAGCGTATGAAAGTGTTATCTTCAAATGGATTAGATATTCAGCTTGAAGCAACGGCTTGGTACATGCCAGATATTAAAGATTTGGGGAAATTACATCAAGAAAAGGGTGCTAATTATTTAGATCGTGTATTAAAGCCAGCGATGCGCTCAGCTACGAGATCGGTTGTTGGACGCTATACTCCAGAGCAAATTTATTCTTCTAAAAGAGACGCCATTCAACAAGAAATATTCGATGAAAGTAAAAAAATTGTAAGTGATCAATATATTAATTTAGTTGAAGTGCTTGTTCGTGATGTAACACTTCCAACAGCTATTAAAGATGCTATTGAGCGTAAATTAGGGCAGGAGCAGGAGTCTTTAGAATATGAGTTCAGATTGGTTACAGCTGCTAAAGAAGCAGAAAAAGTAATTATTGAGGCTCAAGGTAAAGCTGATGCGAATAGAATTTTAAGTGCTTCATTAACCGATAAAATTTTACAAGATAAAGGCATTGAAGCTACTATAAAATTAGCAGAATCTCCAAATAGTAAGGTTGTGGTAATTGGTTCTGGCGACAGTGGCATGCCTATTATATTAGGAAATCAGTAAATTGAAATTAAATAATTCAGTATTTTAATTGTTCCTTTAGAAAATAATGATTTTTAAAGTTTAAAAAATACGGATTATTGAAATTATTAAGAAAGCCCCTAGATATTTGGAATATATCATTTTTATTATAGATATTTGTAGGAGAAAAATATAAGACATGACTTTTATTCATATTCATCATCATTTTCAGATTTGCACTCAAGCGAAATGAATTTGTATTGAATAAAATCAACATATAAATTAAACCCGTTTGAGACAATCAAGCGGGTTTTTATTTTTCAAAAATCAACTAAATTGTTTCAAACTCATAAAACCATTAAAATGAGTAAATTAAGAATTGCAGTACAAAAATCGGGTCGATTAAATGAAGACTCGATGAGAATTTTAAAAGATATCGGGATCTCTATCGACAATGGTATTGACCAATTAAAAGCATCGGCTAGGAATTTTCCAGTTGAAGTTTTCTATCTGAGAAATGGCGATATTCCTCAGTATTTAAAAGATGGCGTTGTTGATGCGGCTATTATCGGTGAAAACGTTTTAATTGAAAAAGGCGCCGGAATTAATGTTGTAGAAAAGCTTGGTTTTTCAACCTGTCGTGTTTGTATTGCTGTACCAAAAACTACAGATTACAATTCAATTAAAGATTTAGAAGGTCAGCGTATTGCAACATCGTATCCGAATACCGTAGAAATGTATTTAAAGGAAAACGGTGTTAGTGCAAACCTACACATCATTAATGGTTCGGTAGAAATCGCTCCAAATATTGGGCTTGCTGATGCTATTTGTGATATTGTTTCTAGTGGAAGTACCTTGTTTAAAAACAATTTAAAAGAAGTAGAAACGATTTTAACTTCGGAAGCTGTTTTAGCGGTTTCTCCAAAATTAACAGCGGAAAAACAAGAAATTTTAGATACCATCCAATTTAGAATCAAATCGGTTTTAAAAGGAAGGGATTCTAAATATGTGTTACTAAACGCACCAAACGATAAAGTTCAAGACATTATTAATGTACTTCCAGGTATGAAAAGTCCAACCGTTTTACCTTTAGCGGAAGAAGGATGGAGTTCGATTCACTCTGTGATTAGCAAAAATGAATTTTGGAATGTTATCGACGACCTAAAAGCTAAAGGTGCGCAAGGTATTTTAGTTTGTCCTATTGAAAAAATGGTTTTATAAGACACTTTTTTCCTTTCCGCGGAGGCGGAAAGCTTTTAAAAGAAAGGTTTAATTCATGAGATTTCCGCCTTCGCGGAAATAAAAGAAAAGAAGTTCAGAATGCAAATCATAAATAACCCAAATCGTGAAGACTGGTCCGAAATTCTAAAACGACCAACTCAAACGTTGAACGATATAGAAGACACTGTTAATGCGATTTTTAAAGAAGTTGCTGAAGACAAAGAAGCTGCCATTAAAAAATATACTTTAAAGTTTGATGGGGTAGATTTGGAAAGTAATGAGGTGACTTCAAATGAAATTGAAGAAGCCATTGCCCGTGTTCCAAAAAAGCTTCAAGAGGCTATTAAACTGGCAAAGTCTAATATTGAACGCTTTCATGGCATTCAAAAAACAGCGAAAGTTGAAATAGAAACTACAAATGGCGTACAATGTTGGCAGGAAAAACGTCCTATTCAAAAGGTAGGTTTGTATATTCCTGGAGGTACAGCTCCTTTGTTTTCAACGGTTTTAATGCTTGCTGTTCCAGCTCAAATTGCAGGGTGTAAAGAAATCGTACTTTGCTCACCACCAAATAAAGAAGGGAAATTAGCGCCAGAAATTTTATTCGCTGCTCAATTATGTGGTGTGACTAAAATTATAAAAGTTGGGGGTATTCAAGCTATTGCGGGGATGACTTTTGGTACGGAATCTATTCCTCAGGTTTATAAAATATTCGGACCAGGAAATCAGTTTGTTACTGTTGCAAAACAAATTGCAACTAAATACGGTGTAGCCATCGATATGCCTGCAGGACCAAGTGAATTACTAGTAGTTGCTGATGATTCTGCAGATGCTTCATACGTGGCTTCAGATTTGTTAAGTCAGGCAGAACACGGTACCGATAGTCAGGTGATTCTGGTGTCAACTTCTCAAAAATTAATTCAAGAAGTTTCGAAAGAAGTTGAAACACAGCTAGCCATACTTCCGCGTAAAGCGATTGCAGAAAAATCTATAGCCAATTCTAAATTAATTTTTGTTGAAAACGACAACTTAGCTTTAGAATTAATCGATGAATATGGTCCGGAACACTTCATTATCTGTTCAAAAAATGAAGATTTGTATGTAAATGGAATTAGTAATGCAGGTTCTGTTTTTATAGGGAACTATACACCAGAAAGTGCTGGTGATTACGCTTCTGGAACCAATCATACCTTACCAACAAACGGATTTTCAAAAGCGTATTCGGGCGTGAATTTAGATAGTTTTATGAAGAGTATGACCTTTCAGAAAATATCGAAACAAGGCCTTTTAAATATTGGAGAAACCATAGAACTTATGGCAGAAGCTGAAGGTTTACAAGCGCATAAAAACGCGGTTTCAATTAGGTTAAAAGATTTAAAAAAATAAAACAATATAGACCTTTCAGGTTTTAAAAACCTGAAAGGTCTGAGACAGAAAATGAATATTCAAGATTTAATAAGACCAACCATTAAGGCGCTTAAACCGTATTCGTCTGCAAGGGATGAATTTCAAGGCAATAGTGATGCCATGGTGTTTTTAGATGCTAACGAAAATCCGTATGAAAACGGCGTAAATCGTTATCCTGATCCGCAACAACGCTCGGTAAAATCGTTATTGTCGGAGATCAAAAATGTGCCTACTAAAAACATGCTTTTAGGTAATGGTAGTGACGAAGTTTTAGATTTAATTTTTAGAGCGTTTTGTGAGCCTAATCAGGATAATATCATCACTTTACCACCAACTTATGGTATGTACAGTGTGTTAGCAAATATCAATGCGGTTGCTATAAAAGAGGTGCAATTAGATGCCGAATTTCAGCCTAAAGTAGATGCTATTTTAAATGCAGCAGATGCACATAGTAAATTACTATTTATCTGTTCGCCTAACAATCCTACGGGAAATAGTTTTGCTTCCGAAGCGATTTCAAAATTGCTTAAAAACTTTAAGGGCATTGTGGTTATTGATGAAGCTTACATCGATTTTTCAAATGAAGAAAGTTGGGCTATCAGGTTATCAGAATTCCCAAATTTAATTGTCACTCAAACGCTTTCAAAAGCTTATGGTATGGCAGGGATTCGTTTAGGACTTTGTTTTGCTTCCGAAGAAATTATTTCCGTTTTAAATCGTATTAAACCACCTTACAATGTTAACGAATTAACGCAACTAAAGGCCATTGAGCAACTTCAAAATAGGGCATTAATCGATAAGCAAGTTTCTGTGATTTTAGAAGAACGCGATTTATTGGTAGCTTCGTTGAAAACTGTAGATTATGTTTCTGAAATCTATCCTTCTGATGCGAATTTTGTTTTAGCGAAAGTTGATGATGCTACAAAACGTTATAACCAACTTATAGAAAAAGGGATTGTTATTAGAAACAGAACGACACAGCCTGGTTGTGAAAACACATTGAGGTTTACCGTTGGGACACCTGAAGAAAATAAAATATTAATAGAGACTTTAAAATCTATATAATGAAGAAAGTATTATTTATAGACCGCGATGGTACGCTTGTTTTGGAGCCACCAGTAGATTACCAACTTGATAGTTTAGAAAAATTAGAATTTTATCCGAAAGTATTTCAATACATGGCTAAAATTGCTAATGAATTGGATTACGAATTGGTGATGGTAACGAATCAGGATGGTTTAGGAACCGATTCTTTTCCAGAAGACACCTTTTGGCCGGCTCAAAATAAAGTGATTTCAGCTTTTGAAAAAGAAGGTGTTGTATTCACTGATATTCATATAGATAAAACCTTTCCGCATGAAAATGCAGAAACACGCAAACCGAAAACAGGACTGCTGACTAAATATTTTTCTGAAGAATATGATTTAGAAAATTCTTTTGTATTAGGAGATCGTATTACTGATATGGAATTGGCTAAAAACCTTGGTGCTAAAGGGATTTACCTTTCTGAAAATCCGGAGTTAGGTGCCGATGAAATTGAAGCTTCTCAAAAGGAAATTAACGATTGTATTGCGCTTACTAGTACCGATTGGAAAGCGATTTACGAATTTTTAAAGTTGCAAGATCGTGTTGCTGAGATTACAAGAAACACCAATGAAACACAGATTTACATCAAATTAAACCTTGACGGCTCTGGAAAAAATGATATCAGTACAGGGTTATCTTTTTTCGATCATATGTTAGATCAAATTGGACGTCATGGTGCTATGGATTTAACCATTAAAGTGAATGGCGATTTAGAAGTAGATGAGCACCATACCATTGAAGATACTATGATTGCCTTTGGAGAATTATTCAACAAAGCTTTAGGTAATAAATTAGGCATTGAACGATACGGATTTTGTTTACCAATGGACGATTGTTTAGCCCAGGTAGCAGTTGATTTTGGAGGTAGAAATTGGCTAGAATGGGATGCTGAATTTAAACGTGAAAAAATAGGGGATATGCCTACTGAAATGTTTTATCACCTATTTAAATCGTTTACAGACGGTGCGAAATGTAATTTAAACATTAAAGCAGAAGGTGTAAACGAACATCATAAAATTGAAGGTATTTTTAAAGCTTTTGCTAAAGCCATGAAAATGGCGGTAAAACGTGATGCAAACAAAATGTTTTTACCGAGTACAAAAGGCGTATTATAGGCCCCCTAACCCCAAAAAGGGGGAATTAAAAAGTTTCTAAAAAAAAGAAAATTCATAAGATAGCTAATTAACAATGAGCGAGTTTAAAGACATGAGTGAGAGTTCTTCCCCCTCGGGGAAGCTAGAAGGGGCTTCTAGGGCTTCGGTTGTCATCATAAATTACGGAGCAGGAAATATTAAAAGCATACAATTTGCTTTTAAACGTTTGGGTGTTGATGCTATTTTGTCTAACAATCCAGATGAGATTTTAGCAGCCGATAAAATTATTTTCCCAGGCGTTGGCGAGGCAAGTTCCGCCATGAAAATGCTTAAAGAGAGTGGTTTAGATACTTTAATTCCAACCTTAAAACAACCTGTTTTAGGGATTTGCTTAGGCATGCAACTCATGTGTTTATCTACCGAAGAAGGGAACGCGCAAGGTTTAGGCATTTTTCAAACGCGTGTAAAACGTTTTTCTAGCGACGTTAAAGTGCCTCAAATGGGTTGGAATGTGATAAAAGATTTGAAATCCGATTTATTTAAGGGCATTAAAGAAAACGAATACATGTATCTTGTGCATAGTTATTACGCCGAGCATTGTAATGAAACGATTGCAAAAACCGATTACGGTATCAACTATGCTTCAGCTTTACAACATAATAATTTTTATGGAGTTCAATTTCATCCAGAGAAGAGTAGTACTGCAGGCGCTAAAATTTTAGAGAATTTTCTAAAGTTAGAGACTGAACCAATAGCCAAAAACCAATAACTAGTAACCAATAACCAAACCATGAGAATCATACCAGCCATAGATATCATAGACGGAAAATGTGTGCGTCTTACAAAAGGTGATTACGACACCAAAAAAGTGTATAATGAAAACCCTTTGGAAGTTGCCAAAATGTTTGAAGCTTCGGGCATTGAAAATTTACACCTTGTAGATTTAGATGGTGCAAAAGCCAAGCATATTGTTAATTATAAGGTGTTGGAGCAAATAGCAGCTAAAACCAAATTAAAAATTGATTTTGGTGGCGGATTAAAATCCGATGAAGATTTGCATATTGCTTTTAATTCAGGAGCCAGACAAATAACCGGAGGTAGTATTGCTGTAAAAGATCCTGAAATTTTTGAGGGGTGGATAGAAAAATACGGTAGTGAAAAAATTATTTTAGGAGCAGACAGCAACGCTGGAAAAGTAGCGATTAGTGGTTGGCAAGAAGATAGTGAAGAGGAGCTTATTCCGTTTATTAAGGGGTATCAAAATAAAGGTATTAAGTATGTGATTTGCACCGATATCTCTAAGGATGGCATGCTTGAAGGTCCGTCGTTTGAATTGTATAAACAAATCTTGGCTGAATGTTCTAGCCAAAGTAGCGGGCAGTCTATTAAATTAATTGCTTCTGGTGGAATTTCAGAAATTGGTGAATTACCAAAATTAAAAGACCTAGGCTGTGAAGGGGTTATTGTTGGAAAAGCCATTTATGAAAACCGCATTAGCTTACATCAATTAGAAAAATACGTTTAAAGTATTGTTTTTTCTATTTCCGCGAAAGCGGAAATCTAATTAATTATATAAAGATTTCCACTTCGATGGAAACTCAAAAAAAGATATTAAATGTTAACAAAAAGAATTGTTCCTTGTTTAGATATTAAAAACGGACGTACCGTAAAAGGTGTGAATTTTGTAGATTTGCGCGATGCTGGAGATCCTGTTGTTTTAGCTAAACAATATGCCGAACAAGGGGCTGATGAGTTAGTTTTTTTAGATATTGCTGCTACTTTAGAAGGAAGAGGAACCACTTTAGATATGGTCTTACGTGTTGCAGAGCAAGTTAATATTCCGTTTACCGTAGGTGGAGGTATATCATCAGTTGAACATGTCGATGCACTTTTACAATGTGGTGCCGATAAAGTTTCTATAAATTCATCGGCGGTTAAAAGACCGGAATTAGTTAATGAATTATCTAACAAATTTGGAAGTCAGTGTGTGGTAGTTGCCATTGATGCCAAGCAAGTAGAAGGGCAGTGGAAAGTGCATTTAGCAGGAGGAAGCATTCCAACAGAAATCGATTTGTTCGAATGGGCTAAGGAAGTGGAGCAACGTGGTGCTGGTGAAATTTTATTCACCTCAATGAATCATGATGGTACCAAAAACGGATTTGCTAATGAAGCTTTAGCTAAATTATCGGAGACTTTAAATATTCCAATAATTGCATCTGGCGGAGCGGGAAATGTTCAGCATTTTATAGATACTTTTAAAGATGGAAAATCGGATGCAGCTTTAGCCGCTAGTGTGTTTCATTTTGGCGAAATACCCATTCCGCAGTTAAAAGAAGAATTGAAAAAAAATAATATAGAAGTACGACTTTAGGTCGTCATACTGAATTTGTTTCAGTATCACATAAAGAAATTATCATGACTATTAAATACGACTCAAACGGACTCGTTCCAGCGATTATTCAAGATGTTACAACAGCTAAAGTGTTGATGCTAGGGTATATGAACGAAGAATCATACCAAAAAACCATTGAAACGAATAAGGTTACTTTTTTTAGTAGAAGTAAACAACGTTTATGGACGAAAGGTGAGGAAAGTGGAAACTTCCTAAACCTTGTGAGTATAAAAAATGATTGTGATAACGATTCGCTTTTAATCCAAGTAAATCCAGTTGGTCCAACTTGCCATAAAGGGACAGATACTTGTTGGGCTGAGGAAAATAAATCGTCTTATGGTTTCTTTTCTACCTTAGAAGATGTGATTGCCGAGCGTGTTGCTAATAAGGATACTAAAAAATCTTATGTAGCCAGTTTGTTCGATAAAGGAATTAATAAAGTCGCTCAAAAAGTAGGAGAGGAGGCTGTTGAAACCGTTATTGAAGCGATGGACAACAATGATGAATTGTTTTTATATGAGTCTGCCGATTTGCTATTTCACTACCTCATGTTACTTCAAGCCAAAGGATTTACCCTTAAAGATATTGAAGCTGAATTAAAAGGAAGACATAAGTAATTCCGAGGTTTGAAAAAGTTTTTCTACGTTTTTAATATACAATATTTAGGATATCGTTTTCACGGATGGCAAAAACAACCAGATGTGAAAACCTTACACCTTATGGTGGATAGAACCCTAAATTATATCCTGGAAGGCAAACCTTTTAAGAGTTTAAGTTCTGGGCGTACTGATGCCATGGTTTCGGCCGAATGTGCAGCTTTTGAATTGTTTTTACAAGAACCTATTGAAGATCAGGAGGCTTTTCTTGAATTATTTAATTATAACTTACCTCAAGATATTAGAGCTTTAAGTATTCGAGAAGTTGATGCTAAGTTCAATATCATTAACAACTCTAAAATTAAAGAGTATTTATATTTATTCACCTACGGAGAAAAGTGCCATCCTTTTTGTGCACCAATCATGACGACCATTTTAGATGATTTGGATATCGAATTGATGAAAGAAGGAGCGAAACTTTTTGAAGGTGAACACTATGTGCGTTCTTATTGCTACAAACCAACCGATAATGGTATTTACACAAGAGAAATTCTAACTTGTGAATTGGTTGAAAACACAATCTATACCGCCAATTATTTTCCGAAACAATCTTACATTTTACGTGTTAGGGGTAAAGGGTTCATGCGAAATCAAATTCGATTAATGATGGGAACACTTATCGATTTAGGAAAAGGCAAACTTAGCCTTGAAGATATTCGAGTAAGTTTATTACCTGATAGTACTGTAAAAATGGAATATATAGCCCCGGCTTCAGGCTTAATTCTGAATAAAATTGATTTCATTTAATTTTTACTTCGAAAAATCAATTTTACAAATAGTCATTGATCATTTTTGATGAATTTTGAGCTTAAATTACCAGTTTATAGTGTTATGCTATTTGTTCTGGATGATTTCTGTAAACCACCTATATTGCTGTATATTAGTGTGTTATGTGATTTTGTGTCTTTTATTAAGCTAAATGAGTTAAAAATTGTTTTTATGAGCTAAAATTAGTTCTTCAGTGTAAGGATTATTTTACTAACTTTATTTTGTAGAAAAAAAGGGGTTATACAAATTAATGTATAATGCTTTTAATTAGTCATTTACAAAACCTCTAATAATTAGAGTAAGTTTACTACAAGTGTAAGCTTTAACTATAATCAAAATCAAAAATTATGTTACGTTGGACCATCACTTTTATTATCATTGCGTTAATCGCTGGAGTTTTAGGCTTTGGAGGAATAGCAGGAGCTTCTGCAGGAATTGCTAAAATTTGCTTCTATATTTTTATCATTCTATTTATCTTCTCTTTGTTAAGAGGTGTGATGAAAAAATAAGAGGTCTTAAAAGTCGATTATACGTCAGTCTAAATTTATTTCAGACTCTCATACTGTGAGATTTTGTGTTAAGGACAGAATGACTATTATTTTAACTTTTAAAACACCTTGTTCAAATTAATTTATAAAAAGTATTAAAGTATATTTTGTCTTGAAATCATTTATGGTTTCAAAGATCTGTTGTGAAATGGGTTGACTTAAATCTAGCAGCAGAATAACTTTAAATTAAAATCAATAATTAACTATAAACATTCAAAATTATGAAGAAAATAATATTAGTATTAGCTTTATTATTTACGGTATCAACCGTATTTACGAGCTGTAGAGAAAAGAAAGAAACACCCGGCGAAAAAATTGAAGAAGCTGTAGAGGATACAGGCGAAGCGCTTGAAGATGCCGCAGATGATGTTGAAGATGCCGTGGATGATGTTGTAGATGAAGTAGAACATTAATAATAATATGCAAATAAATACCATGTAAAAATTCATGGTGATTTTATGTATAATAAACTAGAAAAGTCTCGAGCAACTCGAGACTTTTTGTATTTTTAAAAGATTTAAAAATTAAAAATTCTATGAGTTTAGTAATACAACCTTCCGTTTTTGACTTCTTCAAAAAATTAGAAAAAAATAACAACCGTGATTGGTTTAATGATCATAAAAAGGAGTTTAAAGCCATAGAAGGTGAAGTAAAAGAGTTTTATAATGCTGTTTTAAATCAACTGAATACTCATGATGAAATTGATAAACTAAAAATATTTAGAATTTATCGTGATGTACGATTTTCTAAAAATAAATTACCTTACAAAACACATTTTGGTGGTTCATTTCACAGAGCCAAACCTCGTTTAAGGGGTGGTTATTATTTGCATATCCAACCTAATAACGAAAGTTTTATTGCTACAGGATTTTGGGACCCTGCAAAAGAAGATCTATTAAGAATTAGAAAAGAATTTGAAATGGATGACTCTGAAATTCGAGACATCATAGAAGAAAAATCATTTAAAGCTGTTTGGGGTGAACTTGTTGGTGATGAAGTTAAAACAGCACCAAAAGGCTTTAGCAAAACGCATAAAGCCATCGATTTAATTAAGAAAAAGCAATTTTTATTCGTTAAAAAGTATTGCGATAAAGAGGTTTTGGATGCTCAGTTTTTAGAAAATATAAGCCATGCGTTTAAAACAATCCGCCCATATTTTGAATATATGAGTGATGTTTTAACCACCGACTTAAATGGTGTTTCTGTAATAGATTAAACGGCTTTAAGGTATTCAGGGTTGTCAAATAATTGAATCTGACTTAATAACCGTTCTTTTACAAAATTCATCATGCGTTTATTTAATGCCGAAGAATTCTCAATATAAACGAGGTATTCTTCAACAGTAAATTGTCCGATAATCATACCTTTCATTGAATTTCTAAGCTTCATGTCTCTTTGTATGGCATTTTCTATATAAGCCATGCGCTTTTCTAAAGTAAATTCATGAAAAACAGATTTGTGCTTTCTGATGTAATTTTTGAAAACCTCTACGAGTAAGTCATTTTGTAGTTTTATAATGGGTCTCAGAACTAAATTTTGAAACCGCTCATCTGTACTCATGTTTTCGTTAATGGTCTCGCCTAAAATCTCAGGTCGAATGTTGGTCAGATTTGATTGTCTAGTGCTCATTTTTTGGAGATTTTACTTAAAAATAGATATTAAATAAGCGCTTGATATTAAATTAACTTTATAATTATTAACGGGTTTATTAACATTCGAGAATTTCTTACCTTTAAAAATTTTATGGAAAGCTGTGAATTCACTTGCTATGCGTGGTGATGTCAGACTTTGTTTTTAAGAAAAATAAACCATTGATTTTTAGAATAAAACGAAGAATAAATTTTAATACTTAATTATATAATATGAATTTTCACACAAGAAAATGGATTAAACCAGAAGATTTAAATGCCAATGGAACCTTATTTGGAGGCCGTTTACTCGATTGGATTGATGAAGAAGCAGCGCTTTACACAATCATTCAATTAGAAAACCCTAAAGTAGTAACTAAATACATTAGTGAAATTGATTTTAGAGCTTCTGCAAAACAAGGCGATATTATTGAAATTGGTATTAGTCCTGTGAAGTTTGGTAAAGCCTCGTTAACCTTAAGTTGTGAAGTTAGAAATAAGATGACTAGGGAAACCATTATTACGATTTCAAATATAGTGATGGTTAATATTGGACCCGACGGTAAGCCTTTACCACACGGTAAAACAAAGGTGGAATACGTTAAAGATAGGTTACAATAAAATTGATTGAAAATTGCAATCAATTTTAATAATCTGTTGAAAAAAAAGCAGTTTATGTCTTATCCACTGTTAATTTTATAAAAATTTAATAACAAAGAGGTATTAAGTTTTTAATAATTGTAATAAAACATAAATTTGTATTCCTTAAAAAGCTAGGTATGCCTTGATCAATTCGATTTGAAGGCGTTTTAATACATTATAATAAAAAAATTATGAGTAAATCATTGTTTGACAAAGTGTGGGATTCCCATGTTGTAAGAAAAATTGAAGATGGTCCAGATGTGTTGTATATCGATCGTCATTTAATTCATGAAGTAACTAGTCCTGTGGCCTTTGTTGGTTTAAAGAGTAGAGGTTTAACCGTATTATATCCAAAGCGTACTTTTGCAGTTGCCGATCATAATACACCTACAATTAACCAGCATTTACCTGTTGAAGACCCGTTATCTGCTAATCAATTAAAAACATTAGAAAATAACGCTAATGAATATGGCATTAGTCACTGGGGGCTTGGACACCAAAATAATGGTATTGTTCACGTTGTAGGGCCAGAAAATGGTATTACACTTCCAGGAGCAACTATTGTTTGTGGAGATTCACATACGTCAACTCATGGTGCTTTTGGAGCCATTGCTTTTGGTATTGGTACTTCAGAGGTAGAAATGGTGCTTACTACACAATGTATTATGCAGCCTAAGCCTAAAAAAATGCGTATCAACATCAACGGACCTTTAAGCAAAGGGGTAACACCTAAAGATGTTGGTCTTTATATTATTTCTCAATTAACAACCTCTGGTGCTACTGGATATTTTGTTGAGTACGCTGGTGATGTTTTCGAAAATATGAGTATGGAAGGTCGTATGACGGTTTGTAACTTATCTATCGAAATGGGTGCCCGTGGTGGTATGATTGCTCCAGATGAAAAAACTTTCGAATATATAAAAGGGCGTCCAATGACTCCTAAAGGAGCTGATTGGGATAAAGCCATGGCGTATTGGGAAACTTTAAAAACTGACGATGGTGTTGTGTTTGATAAAGAATACACTTTTGATGCAAGCGATATTGAGCCTATGATTACCTACGGAACGAATCCAGGTATGGGTATGGGTATTTCTAAAAACATTCCATCTGCTGAATCTGTTGAAGGAGGTAAAGCAACTTACGATAAGTCTTTAGCTTACATGGGTTATGCTGAAGATGAGCAAATGATCGGAAAGAAAATTGATTACGTATTTATTGGTTCTTGTACTAATGGACGTATCGAAGATTTCCGTGCTTTTGCATCGATTGTAAAAGGAAGAAAAAAGGCCGATAATGTAACAGCTTGGTTAGTACCAGGTTCACACATTGTTGAAGCCAAAATAAAAGAAGAAGGTTTGTTAGATATTTTTGAAGAAGCTGGATTTGTGCTTAGAGAACCAGGTTGTTCGGCTTGTTTAGCGATGAATGATGATAAAGTACCTGCAGGGAAATATGCGGTAAGTACATCAAACAGAAACTTTGAAGGTCGTCAAGGTCCTGGATCAAGAACCTTATTAGCTAGTCCTTTAGTGGCTGCTGCAGCTGCTGTAACTGGCGTTGTAACCGATCCTAGAGAACTTTTATAATTAATAATTAACAATGAAAGGTTGAAAAATAATGTAAAGGATTCAAAACCTTTCTCTTTTAACTTTTCACTTTTAACTTGAAAAAATGGCTTACGATAAATTTACAAAATTAACCAGTACTGCAGTTCCATTACCAATCGAGAACGTAGATACTGATCAAATTATACCAGCACGTTTTTTAAAAGCTACAACTCGTGATGGTTTTGGTGATAACTTATTCCGTGACTGGAGATACAATGGTGATGATACACCAAAAGAAGATTTCGTTTTAAACAACCCTATTTACAGTGGTAAAATCCTTTTAGGAGGAAAGAACTTTGGTTCTGGGTCTTCAAGAGAGCACGCTGCATGGGCGGTTTATGATTACGGATTTCGTTGCGTAGTATCTAGTTTCTTCGCAGATATCTTTAAAAATAACTGTTTGAACATTGGTGTATTACCAGTTCAAATTTCTCCAGAATTTTTGAATGAAATTTTTGAAGCGGTTTACGAAGATCCTAAAACGGAACTAGTAATCGATTTAGAGGCTCAAACAATTACATTACCATCATCTGGTACACAAGAATCATTTGATATTAATGGTTACAAAAAAGGTAACATGTTAAATGGTTTTGATGATATTGATTACTTACAGAGCATGAAAAGTGAAATCGAAAGTTTTACTGAAACACGCCCTTTCTAAAGCATGAGTTTTAGAAAAATAGAAATAATGGATACGACATTACGCGATGGTGAACAAACCTCGAGTGTGTCGTTTTCTGCTTCTGAGAAGTTGACAATCGCAAAGCTTTTACTTGAAGAATTAAAAGTGGATCGTATTGAAATTGCTTCGGCACGTGTTTCTGAAGGCGAGCTTCAAGCGGTAAAAGATGTCACGAAATGGGCAGCAGAAAATAATCATTTGTCAGCGGTAGAAGTTTTAACGTTTGTTGATAAAGGTGTTTCTATAAACTGGATGCTTGAGGCTGGTGCTAAGGTGCAGAACCTACTTACTAAAGGTTCATTAAATCATTTAACTCACCAACTTAAAAAAACTCCAAATCAACACTTTGAGGAAATAAAAGAAAATATTGAGCTTGCTCAAAAGCACGGTATCATTACTAATGTATATTTAGAAGATTGGAGTAATGGTATGCGAAATTCAAAAGCTTATGTTTATGAGTTTTTAGACTTTTTATCCTCACAAGCTGTAACACGAATTATGCTTCCTGATACTTTAGGTATATTAACGCCCGAAGAATCGTTTAATTTCATTAAAGAAATAAAAGAAGCATATCCTAAAATGCATTTTGATTTCCATGCTCATAATGATTATGATTTAGGAGTAGCCAATGTTATGGCTGGTTTAAATGCTGGCGCCGATGGATTGCATCTTACCGTAAATGGTATGGGTGAACGTGCTGGAAATGCCCCGATGTCCAGTACCATTGCTGTAATTAACGATTTTATGCCGCACCTTAAAATTGGTGTTAATGAGAAGATGTTATACACGGTTAGTAAATTGGTAGAAAACTTTTCAGGATTAGTTATTCCTTCTAATAAGCCTATAATTGGAGCGAATGTTTTTACGCAAACTGCTGGCATTCATGCCGATGGTGATAGTAAAAACAATCTCTATTTTAGCGATTTAATGCCAGAACGTTTCGGCAGAACTCGTAAGTATGCATTAGGGAAATCATCTGGTAAAGCTAATATTCAAAAGAATTTACAGGAACTCGGACTTCAGCTTAACGATGAAGATTTAAAAAAGGTGACCCAACGTATTATTGAGTTGGGTGACAAAAAGCAAGTGGTTACCAAGGAGGATTTACCATACATTATTTCCGATGTTTTAGATAGAACATATGAGGAAAAAGTAAAGGTTAATACTTATGTGTTAACCCATTCAAAAGGGCTGAAGCCTACAACATCAGTTTCCATTACTATAGAAGGTGAAACTTTTGAAGAGAATGCACAGGGCGACGGACAATTTGATGCTTTTATGAATGCTATTAAAAGTATATTCAAAAACGAGCGCTTAATGGTTTTACCGGATTTAATCGATTATGCTGTGAGAATTCCACCAGGAAGTCGTTCGGATGCCTTATGTGAAACCATCATTACTTGGAAAAACACCGAAAAGGAGTTTAAAACCAGAGGTTTAGATTCAGATCAAACGGTTTCAGCGATAATAGCAACCGAAAAGATGTTGAATATCATTATTAATTAATTTAATAATTGAAATTCAATTTTGTTACCATATAAAAATATAAAGACTAAAATAATTAAAAAATGAAATTTAATATAGCCCTTTTAGCTGGAGACGGCATAGGACCAGAAGTTATAGATCAAGCCGTAAAGGTAAGTGATGCTGTTGCTAAAAAATTCGGACATGAAATTACTTGGAAACCTGCTTTAACAGGTGCTGCTGCTATTGATGCAGTTGGAGAGCCTTATCCAGATGAAACTCATGAAATTTGTGCATCTTCTGATGCTGTTTTATTCGGAGCGATTGGCCACCCAAAGTATGATAATGATCCTTCAGCACCAGTAAGACCAGAGCAAGGCTTACTTAAAATGCGTAAAAAATTAGGGTTGTTTGCTAATGTGCGTCCTACATTTACTTTTCCATCATTATTAGATAAATCACCTTTAAAACAAGAACGTATTGAAGGAACCGATTTAGTTTTCTTAAGAGAATTAACTGGTGGTATTTACTTTGGAGAAAAGGGTAGAAGAGATGAAGGTGAAACGGCTTATGATAATTGTGTTTATACAAGAGCTGAAGTACAACGTTTAGCTAAAAAAGGTTTTGAATTAGCTATGACACGTTCTAAAAAACTTTGTTGTGTTGATAAAGCTAACGTTTTAGAAACGTCTCGTTTATGGAGAGAAACCGTTCAGGCTATGGAAAAAGATTATCCTGAAGTAGAAGTAAGCTACGAGTTTGTTGATGCTGTTGCTATGCGTTTGGTACAATGGCCAAATAGTTACGACGTATTAATTACTGAAAACCTTTTCGGAGATATTTTAACTGATGAAGCTTCTGTGATTTCTGGATCTATGGGATTAATGCCCTCTGCGTCTATGGGTGCTGATATTGCATTGTTCGAGCCAATTCACGGATCTTATCCTCAAGCTACAGGATTAAATATTGCTAATCCAATGGCTACTATTTTATCAGCTGCAATGATGTTCGAAACGGCTTTTAACTTACCTGAAGAAGGAAAAGCAATTAGAGATGCTGTTAACAAAGCACTTGCTGAAGGTATTGTTACTGAAGATTTAGCCGATGGCGGAAAAGCTTATGGAACTAAAGAAGTTGGAGATTGGTTAGCTGCTAATATCTAAGCTTATTAATTAATATAAAAAAGCCAGAACATTTTGAATGTTCTGGCTTTTTTTATGCTTTTAAAGGAATGTAATACTTCTGTTTAATTGTTTAAATGTTCAGCATAAAACCCCATCATAGCTTTATATAAGTCTAATCGGTTTTCTTCTTTATGAAATCCGTGACCTTCATCATATTTAACCATATAAGGAACATCAACACCTTTTTCTCTTAGAGCTTTTACAATTTGATCAGATTCATCGATATTCACTCGTGGATCGTTAGCACCTTGTACCACAAATAGAGGCTTTTTAATTTTATCAATGTGGTATGCTGGAGACACTTCTTCCATAATCACTTTTTCGGAAGCTACATCTTCATCATACCAAACTTCTTTCATGATTTTAATATAAGGTTTCCAGTATGGCGGAATGGTTTTCATAAAGGTAAATAAGTTTGAAACACCAACATAATCTACGCCACAAGCATATAAATCTGGTGTTTTAGTTAGTCCTCTTAGAACGGCATATCCACCGTGGCTACCACCATAAATGGCTACATTGTTTTTATCAACCCAGCCTTTTTTCACAACATAATGCAAGCCATCTTCAACATCGTCCATAGCTTTTCTTCCTATTTGTTTGAAGCCAGATTCTAAAAAGGATTTACCGTAACCCCCGGAAATTCTGAAATTAACTTGTAATGTAGCGTAACCACGACTAGCAAAAAGTTGTGCTTCAGGGTTAAAACCCCATGAATCACGAATACCCTGTGGTCCGCCGTGAGGATTTACAATTACTGGAACTTTTTTACCATCGATAGCAGCTTTGGGTAAGGTGATATACCCATGTATGTGCTTACCATCTCTACTTTTAAAAGAAATTGGGCGCATTTCAGCCATATCTTCTTCTTTAAGATTTGGCATTAAATTATAAAGTAACTTGAATTCATCTTTAATAGGATCGTAAGCATAATACATCCCATATAATTTATCACTCTGCAGGAAAATTAAATACTTGTCTTCTTCATCTGTAACACCAGCAATAGAGTAGTTGTAATTAGGAAACTTCGCAGTAATTTTTTTGTGTAGTTTTTTATAATAATCACTTACCGGAACGATTTCTTGTTTTTCTCCTTCATAAGCGAAATAATCTAATTCGTAGTTTCTTTTTCTTGATAATCTTAAGCTAGACACATCAAATTCTTTATTAGAATACAATTTTTTTACAACCTTATCTTCTTTTAAATCATATAAGTAGATTTCGGTTTTATCGGTATCTAAGTTTGAAACTACGTAGGCATCATGCGGGTTATCGGATGCATAGTTAAAAGAAATGATGCTAAAAGTTTGTTTCCAGTTTAATTTCTTTTTGATTTCATAGTTCTTACCATCGATGGTGTAATAAAAATCCATATTAACACCATCACGTAGCCTTGAGAACCCACGAAGTTTGCCATCTTTATCAAATTCATATCCGTCAATAGGGTTAGCCGCATCATCATTTTTGTAAAGCTGAACTAATTCTCCAGTTGTAATATTTATTTTATAAGGTTCAAAAATTTGAGGATTATTTTGATTCATAGAAATAATCATATGTTCTTTATCCTCTTTCAAACTATTGAGAATATTCACTTTTACACCATCAAAAGGGGTTAGTTCGGCTTGATTGCTTCCATCTAGGTTTACAGCAAATAAATGGTAGTTTTCATTACCACCTTTATCCATGATATAAACCAGTCGGTTGTTATTGGCCCAGCCAAAAGCACGAATTAATTCATCTTCTTCTTTGATAACCTGGGTTACCTTATCGGTTTCAAGACTTTTAACATAAACGTGGTTTTTAGCATTTTCATCTTTTTCTTTATACGCTAGGTAAGCGCCATTCGGAGAAAAGGAAAAGGCACTGGCTTTAGGTTTTGCAAAATAATCTTCAACTGAATATTTAAAATCGCCCTTGCCTTTCTGCATGAGCTTGCTTAATTCGGCTTCAGAGGATGGTAAATCCGTGTTACCAGGTAAGGTTTTAACAGTTTTAGTTAGTGTTAAAGGGTGATCTTCGGTGCCTGTTTGAGTTAATGTTCCTTCAAAAGTGTTCTTTTTGTAGTTCCCTACATATTTTAATCCCACTTGTTTTAATTCAATGGTTAAAACATTATCAGTGAAATCAATTTTATCCATAGGAAAATCGGCAACGCCTTGAGTAGGGCTGTCCATAGTACATGTTAATCCGTCGCCTTCATTTTTAATATTGAATAGGATTGGAACTTCGGTTTTTTGGAGTTTTATGTTTCCAGCCCACGCTCCAGTGATGTCTTGTGCGTTTGTTTGTGTAATCATACTTAAAAATAAGAATAAGGAACTACTGAGTTTTAAAATTGTTTTTTTCATTTGAATGTGTAAAGTTAAAAAATCTATATGGAGTTAATTAATTATGATGATTAGAAGGGATAAGGTGTTTTTTGTTACATTTTTTCTATTAAAAAAGAATAATTTCAAGATTTTAAACTAAAGATATCACTTTTTATCTCATTATTTTCAGTTTATAAGATGCAATTAATTCCTTAATACTCTTTTGCTTAGTGAATTCTGAAAAAACACAACATAATTTTAAGGCAATTCATGTATGATAAACCCTTTAAAGATGTTATTTTTGCACGTCATAAAATTTTTAGCATGTCGGCAACAAAAGCGGAATTAGAAGAAAGAAAAGAAGGAAAAGATCTATATAGCTATCAAAAAGGCGCTATAGATAAAATATTTAAAGCCTTCGAAGAGTCTCCAGATGATTACCATTTACTGTATCAGCTACCTACTGGTGGAGGGAAAACAGTGATTTTTTCTGAAATTGTTAGACAATATTTAAAGCACCATAAGAAAAAGGTATTAGTTATGACGCATCGTATTGAGTTGTGTCGTCAAACTTCTAAAGTGTTAACTGAGTTTGGTGTGCATAATAAAGTGGTAGATAGTAAGGCTGATTTAAGTGATCAAGCCGATTACAGTTGCTTTGTTGCTATGGTTGAGACTTTAAACAACCGTTTAAATGACGATAAACTTGATATTTCGGATATCGGATTGGTGATTATTGATGAGGCACACTACAATTCGTTTACAAAATTATTTAAATTTTTCAGTCAATCGTTTATTTTAGGGGTTACCGCAACACCTTTAAGTTCTAGCATTGAATTGCCAATGACCGATAATTATGATGAACTTATTGTAGGTGAAAGTATAGAATCTTTAATTGAAAACGGCTTTTTAGCACGTGCTGAAATGTTTACCTATAATGTAGGTTTAACCTCGTTAGTGGTTGGAGCGAATGGTGATTACACAGTTAAATCATCGGAAGACTTGTATACAGATAATGATATGCTATCCAAGTTGTTACAAGCTTACGAAGAACGTTCTAAGGGTAAGAAAACCTTAATTTTTAATAATGGTATTAACACGTCTTTACACGTTTATGACACCTTTAGAAGAGCGGGATATCCTATTGCACATTTAGACAATACCAATAGTAAAAAGGAGCGTGCCATGATATTAAAATGGTTTAAAAATACGCCAGACGCCATTTTAACTTCGGTTAGTATATTAACTACTGGTTTTGATGAGCCTACGGTTGATAGTATCATCTTAAACAGAGCGACTAAATCCTTAACCCTTTACTACCAGATGATTGGTCGTGGATCACGTATTTTGAAAAATAAGAGAACGTTTTCTGTAATCGATTTAGGGAATAACTTCCACAGATTTGGACCTTGGGGAGAAGATTTAGACTGGCAACGTATCTTTAAATCGCCAACCTATTACTTAGATTCTATTTTAAGTGATGAAGATCTTGAGAGTAATTTTAGATATGAAATGCCAGAAGAACTTCGTGCAGAGTTTGGTAAATCTAAAGACGTTTACTTCGATATACAAAAAACGTATGTGGATTCTATTAGAAATGGAGAGTCATCAAAAGTGGTTTTAGAACGATCTATTGAACAGCATGCTAAAATTTGTATTGAGAACAGTGAAGATGTTTACGATGCCATTGGTTTAGCTAAAATGTTGGGTGATGATATCGATTTTAGAATTCAGCGTTACACAAAATGTATAAGTAAAAGCACCTATAACTTTGTAGATTGGTTAAAAGGGGATTATCGAAAAAAGCTAAATTCTTATTTACGCTCTAATTTTGATGAAGTTTTTGAAGAAATTCACGGTTTTCCACCAGAAGATTAAGTCATTCCATAATAATAACATTAATAATTGTAGCTTACTTAAAATAAGGTTTATCTTTGCAGTATTATTAATTCATTAAATTCTGTCCGAATAGATAAACTATGGCAAAATCGCAAGTTACCTTTAACAAAATTGAAAAAGAGAAGAAACGTTTAAAAAAGCGTGAGGAAAAGCAAAAAAAGAAAGAAGCTCGAAGAGCGGAAGCTAAAGAAAACCCACAAGGGATTCAGTTTGCTTACGTTGATTTTAACGGGAACTTAACTGACACACCTCCAGATCCTGCGATGCGTGAAAAGATTGAAGCAGAATCAATTGAATTAGGAATTCCTAAAAAAGAAGATCGCATAGAAGAGGAGCCAGTAGCTAAAGAAGGTAAAGTGTCTTTCTTTGATCATTCTAAAGGATTCGGTTTTATTATTGATAGTGTAAACCAGGAAAAATATTTTGTTCATATAAGCGGAACTTTAGAACCTATTGAAGAAAATGATAAAGTGACTTACGAACTAGAACGTGGTCAAAAAGGTATGAACGCCGTTCAAGTAAAAAAGATTTAAAAATTTTTATCCTGTAGTGTAAGCTACAAACCCCTAAGCAGATATATGAGTATATCGCGTAAAACGATTCTTATCATTTTATCCTTTTTTGCCATCTATGTGATTTGGGGTTCCACTTATTTACTTAATAAAATAGCTGTAAGCAATTTACCACCTTTTTTTTTAGCCTCCTTACGTTTTTTAACAGCGAGTGGCTTAATTTTTCTTATAGCTAAAGTTTCTAAAATAAGTCTGAAAATTACTCCCAAACAGCTTAAAAACACAGCTATAGCTGGTTTTTTGTTTTTAACTTTCGGTAATGGTGTTGTTGTTTGGGCCTTAAAATATGTCGATAGTGGTTTTGCTGCTTTAGAAATATCTGCCCAGCCCTTAGTCGTGCTCTTACTCTTGCGTATGCTTCAAGGTAAGCGTATATCTCTCATGTCTTTCTTTGGAGTCTTATTAGGTTTTATAGGTATCTTTTTATTAGTAGGACAAAAAGAAATTTTGAATCAAGACGGACAAATTTTAGGCATGATAACCATTTTTGCCTGTATGGTTAGTTGGGCTTATGCCAGTATTTTTGTTGGAAAGGCCGATTTACCAAGTAATCATTTTGTAAATACAGGATACCAAATGTTATGTGGTGGTACGTTCCTAGGACTAATTAGTCTTATTTTAAACGAATCTTGGTCTTGGCCAAATACTTGGCAAAATGAAGTACAATGGTCGATGTTAGGCCTAATTTTATTTGGAAGCCTTATTGCTTTTACAGCATTCAACTATCTTTTAAAAACAGTCTCCCCTGAAAAAGTAGCAACTTCAACTTACGTTAATCCTATCATTGCTTTGATTCTAGGATGGTGGGTTTTAAATGAACAAATTTCACTGCAATCTATATGTGCAGCTATCGTATTACTTACGGGGGTATATTTCATAAATTCTAATCGAAAATTTAAATTAAGAGCACATGGACGTTAGAAACGCTATAAAATTCATGATAATAAGCACCTTAGCTTTTACATGTATGAATGCCATAGTTAAATATTTGACACATTATGATGCGTTTCAAATTGTGTTTTTTAGATCATTGAGTTCCTTGTTTTTTACTTTTGGATTCCTATTGAAAAATAAAATTTCAATCCTCGGAAATAAAAGAAAACTGTTAGTTTTAAGAGGACTTGTTGGGGTAACATCCATGGCTTTATTTTTTATGTCAACAAAATACCTGCCAATAGGTACAGCCGTTTCATTGCGTTATATGGCGCCTATTTTTGCTGCAGTTTTTGCTGTTTTATTACTTAAAGAAAAGGTTAAGCCTATTCAATGGTTCTTTTTCCTTGTGGCGTTTGTTGGTGTGGTGATATTAAAAGGATTTGATTCTTCATTAGATCCTTATGGTTTGTTACTCATTTTTGTTTCTGCTCTTTTTAGTGGTTTAGTTTATGTGGTTATAAGTAAAATTGGAAAAGCAGACCACCCGGTGGTGGTGGTAAACTATTTTATGGTTATTTCAACTATAATTGGTGGAACCATGGCCTTGTTTAATTGGACAAATCCCGTAGGTGTTGAATGGCTTATGCTATTTGCCTTAGGTGTTTTTGGTTATTTCGGCCAAGTATATATGACTAAAGCATTTCAAATAGCTGCTACAAATCAGGTTGCGCCATTAAAATATTTAGAAGTCATTTTTACAGTGATGTTTGGTGCTTTTATTTTCGGAGAGGTTTATACCTTATGGAGTCTTTTAGGTATTACAATGATTATTGCTGCGTTAGCTTTAAACGCTTTGTATAAAGGTAAAAAGTAGTTTACTTATTTTTGTTTCATTTAGTAGTTAAAAATTAAGATTAAAAGTCATGTCTTTTAAAATAAAAATAAACAATTACAGAAGAAAGATAATGCATGCGCTCACAAAACGTGTAGGCGCTTCATATGTAGAGCCTCGAAAAGGAGATCTTCATATTAAAGACATCAAGAAAGTTTTAATTATACGTCCTAACCATAGATTAGGTAATCAATTACTTTTAACACCATTGGTTCAAGAAGTTATTCGTACGTTTCCTGGGTGTCAAGTAGATTTGTTTGTTAAAGGCGGTGTGGCACATCCTGTATTTGAAAATTATAAAGAAGTTTCAGAAATTATTAAACTTCCCAAAAAACCGTGGAGCAATCTTTTTAAATATATTAAATGTTGGATTTCTATTAAAAGTAGAACCTATGATTTAGTAATAAATGCCGATAAAAATTCATCTTCTGGAAGGTTACTGACTGAATTAGCCAATGCAAAATTTAAAATTTTTGGTGATGTAGATGAAAGTATCATTAGTAAGTATGAAGATTATAAGCACATTTCAAAATATCCGGTTTATAATCTGAGGCATTATTTAGAGGTATTAGGTATTGAATGTGAGCATCAAAAAATGCCTTTATTAGATATTAAACTGAATGACGCTGAAATTTCTAACGGAAAAAAAGTTTTGTATGGTATCACTAAAAATGAAAAGAAAACCATTTGTATTTATACGAACGCCACTGGGAACAAATGCTATTCTGAAACTTGGTGGGAAACCTTTTACGCAAGATTACAAAAGGAATACCCAGAGTTTAATATCATTGAAATGCTCCCTATAGAAAATATTTCACGGATTAATTTTAAAGCTCCCAATTTTTATAGTGATGACATTCGTGAAATGGCGAGTATTTTTCGAAATACGAGTATTTTTATCGCCGCAGATAATGGTGTCATGCACTTAGCTAGCGCTTCTTTAACACCTACAATCGGTTTCTTTTCGGTAACTAAAGTAGACATTTATAAACCTTATGGAAATGGGAGTGTAGCGCTTCATACGGATAAGACTAATATCGAAGATTGGATCACAGCTATCGACAATATTTTAAGAAAAGATAGTTAGTGGTGCGTGCTCACTCTTTATAAAAATTACTCAAATTTCACAATTTGATAATGCCATAATGATTCATTTGTTCTAGTTTTAAGTTTTATTACTTATTAAATGATTCATTTTTAATGAGATAAGGCTCTTAATCTATCTTTTTTAAAATTATTCTAGCTTTTTAAAATTATCAATTCCACAATAAATCTAATATTATTACCATTTAAGAAGCGTTTGTAAGGATTTAAATTTTAAATCTGTTAACAAATAGCGTGATTTTTTGCTAATAATACATGTGCTATAAACGCGAAAAAAAAGTCCTTTTAATATTTAGTAATTTGTCCTTAAATATTTATTAAATTTAATGAATAACTCAAGGCGTAATCACTAAATTAAAAGATTTGAAAGACCCAGTTAACCTTCCATTATTTTCATCATACGAGTTTGATTCTAGGTTTTATGATGAATTATTTTCTAAAAGAGATGATGTTAGAGTCATTTATAAAACGTTATTTGAACTTTTTGGGGCTTACTCCGTTTCAGAATTTAATCGTTTAAATATTCAGGCGAAGGATTCTTTTTTTAATTCAGGTATTACATTTCAAGTGTACGGTGAAAATGAGGTGAATGAAAAAATATTCCCTTTTGATTTGTTTCCTCGTATTATCGATCATGATGAATGGGAAACTATAGAATCAGGGGTGTTGCAACGCAGCAAAGCTTTGAATCTTTTCCTTTGGGATGTTTATCACGATCAAAAAATTATAAAACAGAATATTGTACCAAAGTCTTTAATAGATTCCTCTGTTAACTTTTTACCAGAGATGATTAATTTTGATCCGCCGGAAGGTATCTACAATCATATTTCTGGAACAGATTTAATCAAACATTCCGATGGGCAATATTATGTGTTAGAAGATAATATTCGTTGTCCTTCGGGAGTGAGTTATGTTATAGGAAATCGTGGCGCGGTAAAACATGCGCTTTTTGGTGTATTTAATCAGTATAAAACACATACGGTTGTAAATTATGGTTCTAAACTTTTAGAAACCATGCAGTCGGTAAAACCAACAGGAGTAGATAATCCTGTCTGCGTAATCTTAACACCAGGTGTGTATAATTCTGCCTATTACGAACACTGTTTTTTAGCCAAGCAAATGGGAATTCTTTTAGTTGAAGGACGCGATTTGTTTGTTGAAAACGACTTTGTTTACATGAAAACCATTTATGGTATCGAGAAAGTCGATGTTATTTACAGAAGAGTAGACGATTTGTATATAGACCCTTTAGTTTTTAAAGCTGATTCTTTACTAGGAGTTCCTGGATTATTTTCGGTGTATTTAAAAGGGAATGTAGCTCTAGTTAATGCACCAGGAACAGGTGTTGCAGACGATAAAGCCATTTATACTTATATGCCTGAGATCATTAAATACTACCTTGATGAAGATCCTATTTTAAATAATGTGCATACTTACCATTGCAGTCGAAAAAACGAATTGAGCTATGTGCTGGAAAATATTGATAAGTTGGTGGTAAAACCTGTAGATGAATCAGGAGGATACGGTATTTCAATAGGTAATAAGTTATCAAAAGAAGAGATTGAAAAGGTAAAAGAAAACATAAAAAAGGATCCAAGAAAATACATTGCACAACCTATCATGTCATTGTCTACACATCCTACTTATATTGATGACAGTCAGTCTTTTGAATCTAGACACGTCGATTTAAGAACCTTTACCTTATTAGGAAAAGATGTTGATTTTGTATTGAAAGGCGGATTAACAAGAGTCGCATTAAAAAAAGGAAACTTGGTTGTAAACTCATCACAAGGAGGAGGATCAAAAGACACTTGGGTATTAAAAAAATAGAATATTTATGTTAGCAAGAGTAGCAAATAATTTGTTTTGGATGGGGAGATATATTGAACGATCTGAACATGTAGCACGTTTTTTAAGAGTCAACTATTTTTCATCACTGGATGCTCCTGACGAATTATCACAATCTAGACAATTTGTTTTGCGCTCCATAATGTACATGGCGGCTAACGAAATTATCGATTCGGATATTATTCTGGAAGAAGAAGAAGTGTTATATAATGTTGGCTTGAATATAGAATCTCCATATTCTATTGTGAATGGTTTTATTAACGCTCATGAAAACGCCAGAAGTGCAAGAGATCTTATTTCAAATGAATTATTTGAAACCGTTAACCGTTTCAAGCATGTTATAAAAGGATACCCTGTTGAGAAATTAGTTAAAAGTCAATTATACGATTTCACAACCATTGTAAGTAATGCAGCTTCAGAAATTAAAAGCAAAATACAAAGTACACTGTTACATGATGAAGCTTATGCCATCATTATGTTAGGTATTAATATCGAACGTGGTTTACAAGTGGCTCGTATCATCAACTCTAAAGTAAGTGATGCCAGTACAGTTAAAAAGATTTATGGCGACTTGGTAGATGGTAACTACCAGTGGTCTACCTTATTGAAATGTGTTTTAGCTTATGATATGATGCGTAGAAGCTATAAAAAAACACCCGAAAGAACGAATACCTTAGAATTTCTAATTTTAAATTCTAAATGTCCGCGCTCCATTAAAAACTGCTTAAATCAAATGAATAAATACATTTGTATGATTTCTAAGCAACATGAAAAACCGGTTAATTCAGCAGCTTTTTTAATAGGAAAAATGACCTCACAATTTGAGTATAAATTAATTGAAGAAATTGATAATAATTTAGAAGAATTTATTGCCGAATTGATTGACAAACTGGCTACTATAGCAGTGAAGTTAGAGGAAGATTATTTCGATATTTCACATACGCTGGATGCTAAAGCCAAGGCTTAAGGAGTAATTTGTTTTTCTTCAGACTTTCTTCTGTATGGTATTTTCTTTTGCTGGACGTAAATCAACAGATACTTCCATATCATTTTTTCCTGTGGAATAAATGACACCTTTAAGTGGCGGAACATCGTAGTAATCGCGGCCATGTGCTACCACAATATGCTGGTCTTTTGGCACCTGATTGTTTGTAGGATCGAAATCTACCCAACCAAATTGAGGAATAAAAACAGAAAACCAAGCATGGGAAGCGTCGGTTCCTATTAATTTTTCTTTGCCTTCCGGCGGAACAGTTTCAATATAACCACTCACATACCTTGCAGGTAATCCCATAGAACGTACACAGGCAATAGCCACTTGAGCAAAATCTTGACAAACCCCTTTTTTGGCGTTCATAACCTCGTCTAGCGGTGTAGCAATATTTGTGAAACCTGAAACAAAATCAAAATCAATGAAAATACGTTGCATGAGTTCATGAGCTGCCTCATAAAGTGAGCGACCTGGTTTAAAAGAAACTTCGGCGTACTTTTTTATTTTCGGCGACATTTTAGTGATCAAAGGAGAAAATAATACATACTGTCGCGCATTGATAATATCGGGCTCAATGCCTTTTAATAAAACTAAAGCTTCTTCTATGGTTACCTTATTTCTAGCTTCAATGTTTTCATTTGAAATTTGAGATTTATAATCCCTAGCAATTTTACTTCGAGCAATAACCGTAAGTTCTTCGTGATTTTCCTGAATAGAAAAGGTTGCAATGGTATTTCCGAAAAAATCAACTCTTTCAGAAACTTCACTAGGCGTAGGACTAATTTCTAAACGATAATCTAGTAATTCTTGACCCGGAAAATTTTTAGGTTTTAAAGTCACTAGATTATGACAAAAAGAAGCGCCTTGCTCGTACTTGTATTTGGTTTTATGCCAGAGATCGAAAACTACCATTTAATTTGTAATGTTACGTTTTACTAACTGTTTTTGTTGTAGCGAATGATTGAAATAGGTGTCTGAAATAGACATAGAAGTCACATGAAACAAATCACTTAATTTTGAAAATAACTGATCTAATTTCAAGCGTATTTTTGTTTCACTATCGACTTCAAGAATACTATCAATATCAATATTTTGCACTAAACTAAGTGCTTTTTCAATATTTTTTAAGCATTCTGTAGGCTCACCATTGGGGTTGTTATTAGGTAATTTGCTAATGTCCTTTTGTAATCGAGTTATTTGATAGGTTAAAGAACGTGTGTATTCTTGATCTAAAAGTAGCAGTCTAACGACGTTTTCTAAACTCAAATAGGATTTATAACTGTAGCGGTATATGTTTAAACTCTCATGACTTGACAATAATGATTCTAGAATTTCGTATTCTAAGTCTTCGTCATGATTTACCACGATAAGTGCTCTAAATTTTTCTATGGTCATAGAAGCTTCTTCTAATTGCAAACCAATAAAATAGAGTAGAAGCCCCTGTTTTACCATAATACTTTCTTCTGTAAGCGCCATGAAAGCAATAATTCTAGTAATAATTTTATCAAAAAAACGCGTTAAGCCATAGATGCTATAATTTTCTTCAGATTTGAAATTTTTCCAAATTTTATCAATACTGTCAAAAACGCGCCACATGTCTTTTGACCATAAATTTCGAAGCGTGAAATACGACCCATTAAAACTTTGTAAACTTTGAGCAAAACTTCCAATACGTTTTTCGTCAATGATAACCGAAACAATTTCTTTTAAAGGATCTTTAAGAAGTGCTTCAGCGTTCTCTTCATCGTAAAATCCAGGAAATGTAGAAGTTATTGTTGTAATGGAATGATATAAAATATTTAAACACTCGGGATCAGGTAGGTATTTATTGTTGTACTGCACATTGGTCATTCGGTTTAATACCATACGAATGTATCGTGCTGTGAGTAAAGTTCTTGCCACGTAACGTCCAGACCAAAATAAATTTTCGGCAGTATTACTAGGGACATCATTTATGCTGGCGATGTTATTCGGTAAGCTTTTATTCCAAGAGTAGAGGGCTAAGTGTGCTTGGTTTTGATCACCAATAACCCAAAAATCTTTGCTGGTTCCTCCACGCTGATTTGAAACAAAAAGTTTCTCGCGTTCGGCAGCCACTCGTACTAAACCACCAGGCATCACACTATATTGATCATCTTTAGCAATCGAAAATGTACGACATAACACCTTACGAGGTTCAAGCTTTTCATTAATAAAATTTGGTGCTGTAGAGAAATATATTTTCTCTTGGGCTACATACTGGTTTGGATTAGCAAGTATATTTTTCTTTAATTGTTTGAGTTCTTTTTTACTTAAAAACTCACAGAATATGATGTTTTCACGCTGAGAGCGATCTATTTTTTTAACAACAAATGACGTGAGATTTTCAAAAACATGGTTACGTTCTTTTTCTTGACCGCACCACCAAGAAGCAATTTGCGGTAAAATAAGCTCTTCTTTTAAAAAATATTTGCAAATATTTTCCAAAAAAGGAATAAGTCCAGGGTTTTCAAGTACGCCACTTCCAATCGGGTTTACAATGGCTACATTTTGAAGTCGAACCACTTCCAAAAGTCCAGCAACCCCTAAATACGAATCTTCACGTAGTTCTAAAGGATCCATAAAGGCATCATCAACACGACGTAAAATAACATCAACTTGTTTTAGGCCTTTAAGTGATTTCATCCATACCTTACCATTTCGAACCACCAAATCGTTTCCTTTAACTAGAGGATAACCCAAAAAGGTTGATAGGTAAGCGTGTTCAAAATAGGTTTCATTATGAGGGCCAGGGGTTAAAATAACCACATTAGGATTTTCTTTATTTCCTGGTGCTGACTTTAAAAGCAGTTGATTAAAATCTTTAAAAAACTCTGAAGGTTGAGTAACATGAATATTATCAAAAATCTCAGGAATCACTTTGCTTTTAGAGAAGCGATTCTCTAAAGCATAACCCATGCCTGAAGGTGCTTGGGTGCGGTCGTTTACCACCCACATGCGTCCGTCGGGACCGCGAGCTAAATCAACAGCATGAATTAATAAGGTTTTTGCTGTTTTGTAATCAATTTGGTCGCAAGCACGTAAAAATCCGCGGTGTGCATAAATTACTTCAGGAGGAATGATTCCGTTTTTAAGTAATTTACGTTCACCATAAATATCTTTAAGAATTAGGTTTAGCAGTTCAGAACGTTGCTTAATACCTTTTTCAACCAATTCCCATTCTTTCTGTTGAATGATGAAGGGGATAATATTTAAATTCCATGGTCTGTTTAAACCATTCGGATCGTTGTAAACATTATAAGTAACGCCATTTTCGGCTAAAAGCCAATCGATTTCCGATTGCTTAGCGGCCAGTTCTTTACTCCCAATTTTCAATAAATTATCCAACAGAATTTTCCAATCGGGTTTGATTGTTAGTTCTGAAGTTAGTAACTCGTCATATTTACTAAAATCCTTAAAGTAATTTTCAAATATGCTATTTTCTTTCGTCTCCATTAATTAGGAATCCTTATGCTTTAAGAGACTTTCTACTTCATAAGAAGCCGATAAATTTCTCTTTATTTTTTTCTTAAATCCAGGGTGTAAGGGAATTCAAAATTAACAGGTAATTCTTTATATTTAAAACGTTTAGAGCTTCCTTTTTCTTCAACACTTCTATTAGGATTTTCCTTATCTGGATTGATGTTTTCAACCGGATCAATTTCACCTTGCGTATGGCCAAACTCCCAAAAACGATTTATTCTACGAGATTCTGCTTCAAAACTATTCACAGGGTACTTCTCATATGAACGTCCGCCTGGGTGCGACACAAAATAGGTGCAACCACCAATAGAGCGTCTATTCCAAGTATCAACAACATCAAAAACTAAAGGTGTATCCACAGGAATTGTAGGGTGCAATGCAGAGTACGGATCCCAAGCTTTATACTTAACTCCGGCTACATATTCGCCTTTAACTCTAGTGCTTTTTAATTGAACTTTTACACCGTTGCAAGTTAATACAAATCTTTCATCTATGAAATTAGAAACTTTAACTTGAAGTCGTTCTAAAGAAGAGTCTACGTAACGCGCTGTACCGCCTCCGGTCATCTCTTCACCTAATACATTCCAAGGTTCAATTCCAGCTCTTAATTCTAAGTGAATATTATTAATTTCTACCATACCATGAAGTGGAAATCTAAACTCAAAAAATGGATTAAACCATTCCTCTTTAAAAGCATAGCCAGCTCTGTTTAATTGTTCAACCACATCTTTAATATCTTCACGAACGTAGTGTTCAATTAAGAATTTGTCATGTAATTCGGTACCCCAACGTACTAAATTGTGTTCATAAGGTTTTTTCCAGAACCAAGCTACTAGTGTGCGTACCAACAACATCTGGGTTAAACTCATTTGTGGATGTGGTGGCATATCAAATCCACGAAGTTCTAAAATACCTAATCGTCCAGAAGACGAGTCTGGCGAATATAATTTATCAATACAAAATTCGGCGCGATGTGTGTTTCCTGTAAGATCGGTTAATAAATGACGGAATAAGCGATCGGTAAGCCAAAAAGGGACCTCCTCATCTTCGGGAATTTGAGAAAATGCAATTTCTAATTCGTATAAATTGTCCATGCGGGCCTCATCAATTCGTGGTGCCTGACTGGTTGGTCCAACGAAGGCTCCAGAAAATAAATATGTTAATCCGGGGTGATGTTGCCAGAAGGTTAGTAAACTTCTTAACAAGCTAGGTTTACGAAGTAGGGGACTGTCTTGTGGACTAGTTCCACCTAAAGTCACATGGTTTCCGCCACCTGTACCCGTGTGTTTCCCGTCGAGCATGAATTTTTCGGTACCCAAACGTGATTCTTTTGCAAGATTATATAATGTAAATGTGTTGTTACATAATTCTTCCCAGTTTTTCACAGGATGCACATTCACTTCAATTACTGCAGGGTCTGGTGTGATTTTTAGAGATTCTAACCTATTATCTTTTGGAGGCTCGTATCCTTCTAAAATCACTGGAACATTAAGCTCTTTAGCAGTCATTTCAATAGATGCTATTAAATCTAGAAAAACTTCGGCAGACTCTAAAGGTGGAAGGAATAAATATAGTTTTCCATCCCTAATTTCGGAACACAGCGCGGTGCGTACGAAATAGTTTGGTTGATTGTAATCAATTCCAAAATCGCAATAATCCTTATAACGCGCTTTTACAATATTTTTAAAACTTGGGAGTCTGCCTTTAATACCAAACAGTTCGGGTTCGTAAATTGGGAAAATTTCATGTTCAGGTTTAGCTTCCAAGGAGGCCAAAGGTAATCTTAACCCAATAGGGGAGTCGCCTGGTGTTAAAAACAGATGTTGACGCCTAAAGGTCCAAGCACTTGTAAACCACTTGTTTTCAGTTTTATTTAAGGGCAGTAGGTAACCAACCGGGGTTGATGTCCCTTTTTCAAAAATGGCGTTTAGTTTTTTCTTTGCCAGCTCGTTATCTTCATCATCGGCTGGATTATAATCGGTTGGTAAATTACCTTGTTCCCATAAGTAATAGAAAGGGTCTTCGTAAGTAGGTAGAATATGTTCGTTTGTAACCCTTAAATATTTGGTAAGGGTTTCTAAGAATTTTTTATCGGTATCAGCTGGAATTGTAATATTATCTGTGTAAGTAGCTAACAGGTTTTTATTATACCAAATTGGTCGACCATCTTTACGCCAACAAATTTCAATTTGCCAACGTGGTAAAGGTTCACCAGGATACCATTTTCCTTGGGCATGGTGAAGCACACCACCTTTTCCAAAGGCTTCATGTAATTTTATAGATAAATCTTTGGCTAATTTTCGTTTTAGTGGTCCGTCGGCCGTCGTATTCCACTCAGGAGCATCTAAATCATCAATAGAAATGAACGTAGGTTCGCCACCCATAGTTAAACGAACATCTCCTTTTTGAAGTTGTTTTTCAACCTTATTTCCAAGTTTATAAATGTCTTTCCATTGGGCTTCCGTGTAAGGTTTTGTAACTCTTGGCGATTCGAAAATACGGGTTACCGAGTTTTCAAAAAAGAATTCGGTTTCACAAACATCGGTAGCTCCCGACACTGGGGCAGCACTTTCAAAGGAAGGTGTACATGCCAGCGGTATATGACCTTCGCTAGCAAGCAGTCCAGAAGTGGCATCAAAACCAATCCATCCTGCTCCAGGTAAATACACTTCAGCCCAGGCGTGTAAATCGGTAAAATCTTCTTCAGGACCTGAAGGGCCGTCTAGTGACTTTTCATCAGATTTTAACTGAACTAAGTACCCAGAAACAAAGCGAGCACCAAAACCGAGGTGGCGTAAAGTTTGTACAAAAAGCCAAGCGAAATCACGACAAGAGCCATTTTTGCGTTCTAGAGTTTCCTCACAAGATTGCACACCAGGCTCCATACGAATGTTATAGCTTAAATATTCGTATATCTTCCTATTAATATCAATTAAAAAATAGATGGTTTTTCGCGGTGTATAATCGATTGTTTTTATAAAATCTTTTAGTAAATCGCCATCATCGGTAATTTCTAAATAAGGAAGAAGCTCTTTTTTAATAGTATCAGTATATTCAAAAGGATACTCTTCGGCAGATTCTTCAATAAAGAAATCGAAAGGATTAATGGTCTTTAAATCGGCAATAATCTCGACATCAATAGAAAGTTCGTCTGTTTTTTCAGGAAACACTAATCGCGCTACATAATTTCCAAAAGGGTCTTGCTGCCAATTAAAAAACTGTTCTTCTGGTTTAATTTTTATGGAGTAAGACTCAATTGGTGTTCTTGAGTGTGGCGCTGGCCGCAGTCGGAATATGTGTGGGGATAAAGAAACTTTTCTATCGTACTTATACTTTGTTTTGTGGGAGATTACGATTTTTAACGCCATAAATTACCGTGTAAATAGCAGATTTTACTGCTAGAGTTTAACTTAACACCAACTAAAATTTAAAAAATAAACATTTTGGAAAATCTAATATACCCCCTTTAAAATGAAAGGAAGTACTTTTTACTATTTCAAAATGATAAAAATATTAGTTAATTATAAAATTAGTAATAAAAGCTTAAAAACCTTCTGAAAATGTATATATAATAGCTCTGTTTTTATGTGAAAATGATAGTTTTTTGATGGGATTATTATGATATTCACACATGGCAATAAAATAAACGCAAATGTGTGTCATCTAACCTAGTGTTCTAGTATGGGCATTAGAACAACTTCCAGTAGGCTTGATGATGATTAAATCATTTAAGCTTTAGATTATGACCACCAGACCACAAAACATTTTTGAATGCGACCTTTTGGAAATTTAATCCAACAAAGTGGTGCCGTTTTTTGTTGGATAACGGGTTCTATGCTATCACAAAAGACTGAATAAGAACACCAATCGACTTGATTTTGGGTTTCTTGTAGCCAATCAATTTTGTCGGGCATAAAAAACTTACAGTGTTGTAATTCAGTGATTCTAGTATAATGGATATAGAATCCACTAATACATGCTGAATTAAGGATATCAAATGGGGCATCAATATCTTCAAAAGGGAGGAATAATTGAGCTTTAAAATACACCTGCTGTTTTATGCTTTCGGATTGTAGTTGCAGTGGTTTTAATACTTTTTGTGTATGTTCATTATAAAGTAAAGGAAGTTGTTTGTCTTTAAGTTTTGTTATTTTTTTTAATAACGTATCCTTTCTGTTGGGACCAATCCAATGCTCGATTTCTGTTTGGCCATGGTTCGGATCATACAAGTAAAATTTATAGACAATTTCAAGATGAATAAGGGTTTGGTCTAGCTGTAAAATACAATCTATTTCACCAATAGTTTGCTTATTGTTTTGAATTTGAGTGTTTTTTAAAAGTATATTGATGTCGTTATAGCTTGATAATTGAAAGAATACAAACTGCTCAACACGTTTTCCTAAACGTAGATTTGGTTGTTCATGCGTCGTAAATTGTGATACATCTTGTTCTGGAAGTAATAACTGCTGTAATCCCATGACATCTGACTTTTTCCATAGTAAAGGAGTGTTTACAAAGCCCTGATATTGTAGCTGTAATTGGTTTTTCTTGAAACTCATAAGTGCTAAAATTAGGATTTACATTTGAAATACCTTCATTTATATGTAAATTAACATCGTATAACCGACGGTTATCATCTTTAATTTCCTCGTTATAACCTTTTAAATATTTCAAGATGAAAAATAATATCATTAAATACATATTGGCCACTTTTGTAGTATTACTTATGGCTTGTGGTTCTGGAAAAACGAATGCGACTCAAGCAGAATTAGACCGATTAGCTACTACAGTTAACAATAAAGATTTTAAAATTGTTTCAGATTGGGCTTTTCCAACCACTACAATGGCCATGCAACAAGCGGCTCGATTATTACCTCCTGGGAATCAGGGCGGATCTGTGAATTTAATAGGAAACAGCAATTTTTTGACGATTTCAGGAGATAGTATCACCTCATATTTGCCTTATTTTGGAGAGCGACAAATGGGAGGAAGTTATGGTGGTGATGATAGCGCCATTGCTTTTAAAGGGCTTATGAAAAATTATAAAGTCACGCAAAAGAAGGATTCTAGTTATGATATTTCATTTGAAGCAAAAAGTAACTCGGAAAACTTTCGAGTTAATATCACCCTATTTCCAAATTTAAAATCTGAAATGATTTTAACTGGTAACACAAGAACACCTATACGTTATTCAGGTTCTATTCAAAATAAAACGGAATCCGATTAGAATCAAAAATACGACTAACTATAAAATTTAAATAGTTACTTTTCCATTTCAAAAAGATACAAGGATATAAATGGATTCTCTTACCCAAATCGTTTTAGGTGCCGCCGTTGGTGAAGCTGTATTAGGTAAAAAAATAGGCAATAAAGCTATGCTATATGGTGCTATTGCAGGCACCATTCCAGATTTAGATGTATTAGCATCACATTTTACTGATACGGTTTCAGCTTTAGAAATTCATCGCGGATTTACACATTCCATCTTTTTTTCGGTTATTTTCGGACCTATTTTTGGTTGGATCGTCTCCAAGTATGAAAAATATAAAGATTTTAAGGGCTGGTCCTGGCTCTTTTTCTGGTGTTTTATAACCCATCCGCTTCTAGATGCTTTTACGACATGGGGAACACAGCTGTTTTGGCCTATAGATTACCCTCTTGCTTTTAAGTCGATTTTTGTTATAGATCCTCTCTACACATTGCCATTTATTATTTTTTTAATTCTAACGATGTTTCAGAAAAGAGTATCACGAAAAAGGCGTCTCTATAATAATTACGGACTTATGGTGAGTAGTGCTTATTTAGTTATCACAGTCCCGTTAAAAGGATGGGCTTATACTAAATTTGAGAAAGATCTAACAACTCAAAACATATTATATACTCAAATTGATACACGACCTACACCGTTAAATACCATTTTATGGACTGCAAATATTGATACCAAAGATGCTTATTTGGTAGGGTATTATTCTTTTTTTGATACAAAGCCCATAACATTCCATAGATACCCTAAACATCATGAATACTTGGGAGATTTGAGAAATAACGACAAAGTAAAACGTATGATTCATATCTCGAAAGGTTGGTATACTATTACAAAGAAGAATGACAAACTATATTTTAACGACCTCCGTTTTGGAACCATGGGGATTAAACCCGATAACAATCAGTTTGTTTTTCAATATGAAATTCAAGTTTTGGAAAACGGAGAAGTTATTTTTGTAGAAACTCCAAAAGATGGTAGAGATGCTAAGAATCTAATGGCGGATTTATGGGTTCGTATCAAAGGAAATTAAAATACTAAAAGTTGTTTTCAGTTTCAGAACTTCTTTTGACACTTTAAATTGACTTTCAAAGTACCTTAGTGAACTTCTAATAGTTTGTGTTTGGCCTAAATATCATAACAATTTCATCTTATAAAGGAATTACGAAGTAAATAGTAATCCCCAGAGCAAAAGTGTCGCTATCTTTGCTCAAAAAAATAGCCATGTTAAAACAGTTTTCAGATTTAGGAATTAACGAACAACTCCAACAAAGTTTAATCGATTTACAAATTTCTGAACCAACAGATGTTCAGAAAAAAGCGATTCCGGTAGTTTTAAATCAGAAAGATGATCTGGTTGTTTTAGCAAAAACAGGTACAGGAAAAACAGCCGCTTTTGGCTTGCCTTTATTACAATTGGTAGATGTAGAAAATAAAGATATTCAAACCTTAATCCTTGCACCTACAAGAGAACTAGGACAGCAGATTTATAACAATTTACAATCTTTAGCTTCAAATAGCGCAGAAATTAAAATCGTCTCTTTATGCGGAGGAACACCCATAAAGCCACAGATTGAAGCTTTAACCAATCAGCCTCAAATTATAATTGCTACACCTGGTCGTTTGGTAGATTTAGTTAAACGTGAAGCCATTAATCTGAAAAGCATAAATTATTTTGTTTTAGATGAAGCTGATGAAATGGTAAGTGCTTTAAAGGAAGAGGTGGATGCCATTATAGATGAGCTTCCTAAAACCAGAAGAACCTTATTATTTACAGCAACCATGCCTGGTTACATAAAACAAATGGTTCAAAATTACATGTCTAAACATGTAGTACATATTGAAGCCGATATGGAAACGGTTGGTCATCAAGCTATCGATCATCAATATGTTGTTGTAGAGCCTATTGAAAAATTAGAGGTTTTAATGCATTTTTTAAACTCTAGAGAAGGAGAACGTGGTATTATTTTTTGTAAAACCAAGGCTGCTGTTAATAAATTGGCTAAAAATTTAGCGATTAATAAATTTTCATCAGGAGCGTTACATGGTAGTTTGTCTCAAGGTATTCGTGATCGTATTATGGGGCAATTTAGAGATGAACATATCGATATTTTGGTTGCTACCGATTTAGCTGCTCGTGGTATTGATGTTAAAAACCTGTCTTACGTTGTAAATTATCATTTACCAGATACTTATGATGCCTATGTACATAGAAGTGGAAGAACGGCTAGAGCAGGAGCAAAAGGGCTTTCTTTAACCATTTTACAGGAAGAAGAAGTTATTGATATCGCCGATTTTGAAGATGAATTAGGCATTACTTTTAAGACCTTTAAAAAAGCCGATGCTCAAAGTATAGAAGAAAATAATACGTTGTTATGGGCTAAAAAAATATTTAAAACTAAACCTAATCGTGAGGTTTCAGAAGATTTAAAAGCTAAGATAAAAACCATATTTCATCATTTAACCAAAGAAGAACTAGTTGATAAAATATTAGCAAATTATTTAGCTCAAAACGCCACGGTAATTCCAAATCCTGAAGGCGCTAAAAAGCATAAAAAGAAAAAGCAATAATGGCTAACGACATAAAAAATCAACAGGATATTTTAAATAAATTAAATATTCAAGCTTTAAATCCGATGCAAGAAGAGGCTTTTTCGGTTATCGAATCGAATACAAATACTGTTTTATTGTCACCGACTGGAACGGGGAAAACACTAGCGTTTTTACTACCCTTATTAGAAGTTTTGGATCCTGAATCGCAAGAAATTCAGGCGTTGGTTATCGTGCCATCAAGAGAATTAGCGATTCAAATTGAACAAGTGGTACGCTCGATGGGATCTGGTTTTAAAGTGAATGCCGTTTATGGAGGCAGACCTATTTCCAAAGATAAAATTGAAATAAAGCATAATCCTGCCATTTTAATCGGAACGCCGGGAAGATTATTAGATCATTTTGATGCCAATCGTTTTGAAAAAACAAGCATTAAAACGCTTATTCTAGATGAATTTGATAAATCACTAGAAGATGGTTTTGAAGAAGAAATGAAGGCCATTATTGGGCAATTACCAAGTATTAACAAACGTATTTTAACCTCAGCAACGCAAGGTGTTAAAATCCCTGGTTTTGTAAGGTTGGACAAGCCTATTACAGTCAATTACTTAAACACCAAAAAAACATCGCAATTAGCCATAAAAACCGTGGTTTCTCCAAAGGCTAATAAGTTAGGGACTTTGTTAGAATTGGTAGCGCATATTGGCGACAAACCTGGCATTATATTTTGTAATTTAAGAGATAGCATTAGCGAAGTGAGTGCTTTTTTAAAACGCAACAAAATTAGTCATGCTTGCTTTTCTGGTGGGATGGAGCAAAAAGACAGAGAAAGGGCGCTAATAAAGTTTAGAAACGGAAGTTGTCAGGTTTTAGTGGCTACAGATTTGGCGGCTCGAGGGATTGATATTCCAGAAATGAATCATATCATTCATTATGAATTACCACGTCACGAAGAAGAGTTTATTCACAGAAACGGAAGAACAGCGCGTGTTAACGCTAAAGGAACGGCCTATATTTTAAAGTGGGAGAACGAAATATTACCAGAATTTATCAAAGATGTTAAGGGTATCAATATTTCAAAGAAAGCCCCTAAAATTGAACAATATTGGGAAACCTTGTTTATTTCTGGTGGCCGAAAAGATAAAATTTCAAAAGGTGATATAGCAGGATTATTTTTTAAACAAGGCGGTATAAATAAAGACCAGCTGGGTGTTATTGAACTTAAAGTAGACTGTGCTTTTGTAGGAGTTCCGTTAGCTCTAGCTAATACTTTAGTTCAAAAACTAAACAACACCAGATTAAAAAACAAGAAGGTTCGTGTAACCGTCTTATAATCAGTGATTTTTTAATTGTTGCTTTTTGTATTTCATGTGATTTTTACACCTACTTTTGCTGCTTCAAAATAAAGATGATATGAAGCGCATAAATGAATATAAAAAACTCTTTGGAGTTGAAAACGAAATCGAGTTAAAGGCTTTAAAGAAAAGTTACCGGGATTTGGTTAAAGCATGGCATCCTGATAAGTTTCAAGATGGTGATGCTTTAAAAGAAGAAGCTGAAATTAATAGCCGTAAAATTATTGATGGCTACCATTTTCTAGTAAGTATTGCGCCAGAAACCTTAGCAGCGAATTTAGAAGCCTATACAGAAACCATTACAAATTCTGGTATTGCCGATTACCATCACAAAGGTTTGTTGCTAGAAATCACTTTTACGGATGGTACCACCTATGAGTATTTTGGGGTTACAAAACAGGTTTATATTAAAATGATTAATAGTAATAAACTAAATCGATTTGCTAAACGCTCTATTTATCCTAAGTATCAATATAGAATGGCAAAACGTGAGCTTGAAACAGCTTAATTAACCTTTTATAAAACTTTAAAAAAGCTCTAGTCTGTCTAGAGCTTTTTTAATTTAGTCCATGGTCTCAAAAAATCTCATCGTTAAAATACGGGGATTCGTCTAGAAAAAAGTGGCAAACTTATATTGTCTTTTATATGTAGAGGATATAATCTGAATTTTGAAGTGTTAAATGATAAACACATTCAAAACAATGAAAATAATTTCTCAAATATTTTGCTTTTTCTTTGTGATTATAGTTTCAGCTCAAACTAATGACACTATAGCAAAACCACAAATATGGTCGTTAGAAGATTGTATTAATTATGCCGTAGTAAATAATATTACAGTTAAAGATGCCGATTTAGGAAAGGAAATTTCGGAGGTTGATTACAATCGTGCAAAATCTCAAAAATTGCCGAATCTATTTGGTAGCCTTTCTCAAAATTTTTCTAACGGAAATACCATCGACCCAATTACGAGCGATTATGTAACAGATCAGATATACTCTTCAAATATAGGAGTTACAAGTTCCATGACGCTGTATCAAGGGAGCCAGCTTACAAATCAGGTTAAACAAAACAAATTATTTGTTGAGCAAAATGAATTTTTAGTAGAAGAAGCTAAAAATAATATTATCGTCAGTATTTTAGAAAACTACCTTCAAATACTATACGCTAAAGAAGATATTCTTATTGCAGAAAATAATTTAGTAGCTTCAGAAAACGAAGTGGTTCAAGCTAAAGCGCGTTTGGATGCTGGTACTATAGCTCTAAACGATTATACCGAAGCTCAATCGCAAGCAGCAACTAATAAGTATAATGTTATTACTGCGAAAAACAATTATCAGCAATACCTTATTACTTTAAAACAACTTTTAGAACTCGGACCTCTAGATACTATTGAAGTTGAATCAATTCCTGACGATATAGATCTAATTAATCTTGAAGAGGATAAAATAGCTATTTATAATAAAGCGCTAAATATACTTCCAGAAATGAATACTAGCGATTTAGATATCGCTATAAATGAAAAGGAACTACAAATTGCTAAAGGCGCCTATTTGCCAACGTTATCATTAATAGGGAGCGTAGGTTCTGGGTATACAAGTATTGCCGATGTGAATTTTGCTGATCAATTGAATATCAATTTTAATCAGAAAATAGGATTGAGTTTATCGATTCCCATTTTTAATAGAAACGAAACAAAAAATGCTGTAAAAACAGCTGAGATTAATATAGAACGGGCTCAAATTCAGAAGCAATCTACAGAGAAAGAAATATTTAAAAAAGTAGAAACTGCTTATCAAAACGCACTGTCGGCCCAAAAACAACTTTTAGCAGCCGAGGCTTCACAAGAATCAGCTTTACAATCGTATAATTTAGCTAAAACTAAATACGAATTAGGTGACTTAAGTACCACAGATTTAATTATTAATCAAAACACTTATACTACTGCACAACAGAATTATAATCAGGCCAAATACTTAAATATTTTATATCACCAATTACTTCAATTTTATCAAGGAAACGACATTAAATTATAATCGACATGAAAACGAAAAAAAATATTATTCTATTCAGTATTGCGATACTAGTAATTACAGGGGGCGCCTATAGCTTTATAGGTAAGGAGACTACTAATTTAATAACCGCAAACACTATAGTGGTTAAAAAAGGGGATGTTACAACTATGGTTACCGCAACAGGAACTATAGAGCCTATTACGCAAGTAGAAGTAGGTACCCAAGTTTCTGGTGTGGTGGAAAAAATATACGTGGATTATAACAGTGTAGTTAAAGAGGGGCAACTTATAGCCGAGTTGGATAAAACAAATTTAAAAGCTGAAACCACTCAAGCCCAAGCAGCATATGATAATGCTGTCACGCAACGCAATTATATGAAAACGATTTTTGAAAGACAAAATACCTTGTATTCAAAACAAGTCATTAGTAAATCGGATTATGATGATGCAGTTTATAACTATGAAACTGCTAAAAGTACCGCTATTCAACGTTTATCCGATCTTCAAAAATCTAAAACAAACTTAGAGTACGCGAATATTTATTCGCCAATTGATGGTGTGGTATTATCACGTGATATAGATGAGGGGCAGACCGTAGCTGCGAGTTTAAGTACACCTACTTTATTTACCATTGCTAAAGATTTAAAAGAAATGCAAGTGGAAGCCGATGTTGATGAAGCTGATATTGGTGAAGTGAAAGAAGGTCAGCGTGTCACCTTTACGGTTGATGCTTATATAGGTGAAATTTTTGAAGGGGTTGTAACTCAAGTTCGTTTAGATCCAACCATAACCTCAAATGTGGTGACTTATACCGTGGTTATTAAAGCTGATAACCCAGATTTAAAACTTAAACCAGGATTAACGGCAACTATTTCAATCTATACATTAGAGTTGAATGATGTGTTAACAACGGAAGCGAAAGCCGTTAATTTTCATCCAGAACCACCTGTATTAGAAGCGTTTAATAAACAACTGGGATTAGATGTCCCTTCTCCAAAGGATGTTGATGGCCCTCGGTCTACAACGGATGAAAGCACGATTGTTTGGGTTGAAGGTCAAAATGGCTTGTTAAAACCAAAAGCAATAAAAATAGGCGCTAGTGATGGCGTGAATGTTCAGATATTAAGTGGCATTCAAGCTGGTGAAAAGCTTGTGTACAGTTTAAAATCGGATTCTGGGTCTAAAATGCCTGAACGACAAGGCTCTGGAGATAGCCCATTTATGCCTAAACCACCAGGAAAAAAATAACATAAAGTAAACGATCATGAAAAAAGACATCATAAAAATTGAGGATTTAAAGCGTGAGTTTACAATGGGAACAGAAACGGTTCATGCGTTAAAAGGTATTTCGTTTGCTATAAAAGAGGGGGAGTTTGTGACTATAATGGGTTCCAGTGGATCGGGAAAAAGCACTATGCTTAATATTTTAGGATGCTTAGATCAACCCACATCTGGCGATTATGAAATAGACCGTGTTAAAGTAAAAGCACTTTCTAAAAATGAATTGGCCACAATTCGAAACGAAAAAATCGGATTTATTTTTCAATCCTATAATTTATTGGCTCGAACATCGGCAATAGAAAACGTAGAATTACCCTTATTATACAATAGCAAGGTTTCTAATACCGAACGTCGTGAACGCGCCGTAAAAGCTCTAGAAATGGTTGGATTAGGAGAAAGGTTACATCATACGCCATCTCAACTTTCAGGAGGGCAACAACAACGTGTGGCTATTGCAAGAGCGTTAGTAAATAATCCAGTTATGATTTTGGCCGATGAAGCTACTGGAAATTTGGATACAAGAACTTCTTACGAAATTATGTCCCTATTTCAAGAGTTAAATAAAACGCAAGGTATAACCATAACTTTTGTAACCCACGAACCTGATATCGCCATGTTTAGCAGTAGAACTATTGTTTTAAAAGATGGTCATATTATTAAAGATGAAAATAATGATACCATTTTATCGGCGGCAGCAGAATTAGCCAAATTACCTAAAGAAGACCATTAATTATGAGACTATTAAATCTATTTAAAATTGCTTATAAAGCCATTATTCTTAATAAAGTAAGAACTCTATTAACTATGTTGGGTATTATTATTGGCGTAGCTTCGGTAATTGCCATGCTTGCCATTGGTGAAGGTTCTAAAGAAAGTATTAGAGCCACTATTTCCAGCATGGGGTCTAATATGGTTACCATTCGCCCTGGCGCCGATGATAGAGGTCCTGCTAGAGGAAGCGGAGGAAATGTTCAAACTTTAACTCTAGAAGATTATGAGGTTATAAAAGAAAGTAGTGAATTGTTAAGCTATATCACACCTGTAGTAAATAGTGGTGGGCAGGCTATTAATGGTTCTAATAACTGGCCAAGTACGATCTATGGTGTGTATCCAGATTTTATAAACATTAAAGTGGTTGGTTTACAAAGCGGAAGTATGTTTACCGATGCCGAAGTAAAATCGGCTGCAAAAGTGGCTTTAATTGGTCAAACCGTTGTTGATAATATATTTCTTAACGGTGATAATCCAGTGGGTCAAATGATTCGTTTTAATAATATTCCCTTTAAAGTTATTGGTGTTTTAGAGGAAAAAGGCGAAAATACCTTTGGTCAAGATCAAGATGACATCGTTGTTGCTCCATTTACTACCGTACAAAAACGTATTCTGGCTATCGATTACTTAAATCAAATTATGGCTTCAGCAATAAGTGAAGATGATGCTCCCGAAGCTGTAACGCAATTAACCGAAATATTAAGAACACAGCATAAATTATTAGACAACGAAGATGATGATTTTACTGTACGTTCTATGGAAGAATTAATTTCTACTTTTAGTTCAACCAGTGATATGTTAACGGTTCTGTTAGTGGCTGTTGCAGGTATTTCATTATTGATTGGAGGTATTGGTATTATGAACATCATGTACGTGTCTGTAAAAGAGAGAACAAAGGAAATTGGCCTACGAATGGCTGTTGGGGGTAAAGGGTCGGATATATTGATGCAATTTCTTATTGAAGCTATTTTAATAAGTGTAACAGGAGGGGTTTTAGGTGTTGCCCTGGGCTTAGGTGCTACGGTTTTTATTGAAAGCTTTTTGCATTGGCCTACCAGTGTGGCTTTATATTCTATAGTAATATCCTTTGCTGTTTGTGCGATTACAGGGATTTTCTTTGGCTGGTATCCAGCAAGAAAAGCCTCAGCCTTAGATCCAATAACTGCTTTACGTTACGAATAACATTCATGACATGGTAAATTCATAAAACCAGGTTGTTCAGCATTATATAAAAAGTCAAAAACAGTTAGGAAAAAGTATGATTCAAAATTTATAACTAAATCTTATAACAATGAAAAAAAATATCAACGTCGGCCTATTAATTTTAAGAATTACCATTGGTGGCTTAATGCTATTTCACGGTTTAGCCAAGCTAAGTCATCTAGATGGTATAAAACAAATGCTCACTGGTTTTGGTTTACCTGAATTTATGGCCTATGGCGTGTATATCACAGAATTGATCGCGCCATTACTAATAATTATGGGGTTTAGAACACGTTTAGCGGCTTTAGTATTTGCTTTCGGGATGCTATTTGCCTTATTTTTGGCGCATTCAGAACATTTACTGGCCTTATCAAAAACAGGAGGTTTAGCTATTGAAATGATTTTATTGTATGCTTTTGGTGCTTTAGTTTTGTATTTTACAGGCGCAGGAAGTTATGCTGTTTCAAAGACGAATATCTGGGATTAGCGCGTGCTTTAGTGAATTAAAACAAAATCCAATGCATAAGAATAAATACATTATTATCTTTTCTCACGTACTAGTTTGGCTAGCCTTGTTTAGCATGCCTTACTTTTTATCGTACGGACAGGAACAGGATTTAAACCGCATAATCGCTCACTTTTGGGTTCCATTAGTGTTTTATGCCATTTTATTTTATTTGAATTATGTGGTACTCATTGATACATTTTTATTCCATAAAAAAACGGTTCAATTTATAATTATAAACATGGTCCTTATTGCTTTGTTTTTAGTGCTGAAGGAACAAATTGAAGCCCACTTTTTTGAAGGTCTAATTAAAAGAGATCTTCGAAAGGCTGATAATAAACCCCCTTTCGAAATGTTTATTTATATGCAAATGCTGTCGTATGTGGCACCTTTGTTATTTTCTATTGCTTTAAAAACAACAAAAAGATGGCAAACTACCGAAGCCGAGCGTAGAGAAGCTGCTAATGTAAAATTACATTCCGAATTGCAACATTTACGCTATCAGTTACAACCGCATTTCTTTTTTAATTCGTTAAACAACATTTATTCTTTGGTCGATATTTCTCCAGAAGAAGCAAAATCTACCATCCATAGTTTAAGTAAATTGATGCGGTATTTATTGTACGAAACAAATATTGAAGAGGTGCCTTTATCTAAAGAAATCGATTTTATGAAAAAGTATTTAGAGCTTATGAAGCTACGTATTTCCGATAAAACTCAGGTAGTTTCCAAGTTTCCTTCAGAAATTTCAACATTAAAAGTTGCGCCTTTATTATTTATTTCTTTAATAGAAAATGCCTTTAAACATGGAGTGTCAGCCCATAAAAAAAGTGACATTGACATTGTAATGACTACGGAAGGAAAAAAAGTGTTCTTTCATATTGGTAATGCCAATTTCCCAAAACAATCCGACGATAAAAGTGGTTCTGGTATAGGCTTGCAAAACTTAAAAAAGAGGCTAGATTTACTATACCCTAACAAGCATGTTTTTAAAACAAATATCGTTGATGGCCGATTTTTAGTAGATTTACAAATAGAAACTTAAATCTTATGACGTCTATAAAACTGAGTTGTGTTATTGTTGATGACGAACCAATGGCTTTAAATTTGGTAGAAAGTTATGTTGAAAAAACACCTTTTCTAGAACTTAAAAAAAAGTGTAGTAGCGCGATTGAAGCTTTAGATTTCTTAAATACCGAAACTGTAGATTTGTTGTTTTTAGATATTCAAATGCCTGATTTAACAGGTTTAGAATTTTCTAAAATGTTACCAAAAAACACACGTGTTATCTTTACAACGGCTTTTGACCAATATGCTATAGAAGGTTTTAAAGTAGATGCTTTAGATTACCTATTAAAGCCTTTTGATTATGCCGAATTTCTAATTGCAGCGAACAAAGCCAGAAGATGGTATGAGTTATTAAAAGGCCATACAAGTAAGACTTCAACTGTATTACCTGAAGAAAAGGAATTTCTATTTGTTAAATCGGAATACAAACAATTACGTATAAAATTATCCGATGTCTTGTATTTTGAAGGGTTAAAAGATTACATCAAAATTTGGCTAAGAGGCAATCCCAAAGCTATTTTATCTTTAATGAGTTTGAAATCTCTAGAAGAAGAACTGCCAAAGTCAGATTTTATGCGGGTGCATCGCTCTTTTATAGTGTCTTTAAAAAACATTGAAGTTGTAGAACGTAGTCAGATTTTAATAAATAACCAGCGTATCACTGTTTCCGAACAATATAAATCTAAATTCCTAGAATTCATTAATCAGAATTCACTGTAGTACGACTTTATTTTTTTCAATATTTTACGTCTTTAGAATACCCGAATTCATAGATAGATTTGAAGGGTTGATCTATTCTTTTTCTTAAGTTAAAAGAATCACTATACTTTTATCTTCTCAAATTCTAAAAAAACATAATTATGAGAAAAGTTGGCATTTTGTTGCTTCTAAGTTTATACTCGTTTACTGTTACAGCCTATTCAAAAGATATTGGGATAACTTCCGATTCTATAGTTGGTTCTCATGAAGCAGTGCGATATAAAGTTTCACAAAATCAAGGAAATATCATGGTGCAAATTAGTACTCAAGATAATAAAACCATGATGACTATGCTTAGGCATGGTGTTACCGTATTTTTTGATTTAAAAGGCAAAGAAAAAGAAAATGTTGCGGTAACATACCCTGTAGCTCCGGTTAGGATGCCGATGAAACCTGAAGGCGATCGACAGGATGAACCACAATCGGAAGCGGAAATCAGCAAGGTTAAGGCTGAGTTACATAGTATTGTGACAGAAGATTTTCCTGAAGAAGCTGAATTCCAATTTTACGATTCCAAACAGCCGTTTAATGTGCTTATAAACAGCATGGGTATTTCTGCTACATATACTTATAATGAAAAAGAAAATCTACTAATCTACAACCTTACAATTCCTAAGGATAAGATTAAAGAAAAGGCTAAAAACGATCTTTCTAAATTACTAATTGGCGTACAAACAGTGAAACCAGATCGATCTAAAAAAGCTGAAGGGAGCACCAATATAGATGGTTCTATGGGGCCTCGTGGTGGCGGAAGAGGTAATCGTCCAGAAGGTGGTTCTGGAGGTAGACGTGGCGGTGGTGGCCGTCCTCAAGGCGATCAGCAAGATCGTGGAGAAAACCGATCGAAAGCACCCGCTGGTATTGACTTTTGGTTTGAAGCTCACATGTAAATACAAAAGGTTGCCCGAAATTGGGCAACCTTACTTTTGAAATTTGAGTATCTAAACCTTTTTAAGCCTATTAGGCATATTAATAAGCCATTTTTACAATTTTTTCAACCTTCTCTGGAGATAAATCTTGATGCTCACCCAATCCTAACCAACCACGGTCGGTAAAACGTTTTGAAATTTCTTCGGCAGTACCTTCATAACCTTTAGTATAATCAGATAATTTGGTGTCAATCTCTAAACTTTGGAAAAAAGCTTCTGTTTTTTCAATAGCAGCATAAGCTTTATCATCGGTATTTCCTTCTGTCACATTCCATACACGCTCTGCGTATTGCGCTAACTTTTCTTTTTTCGCTTCAAAATTGAATTTATAATGACTAGGGAAAATGATCGCTAATGTTCTTGCGTGATCAATTCCATATAAAGCGGTAAGTTCGTGCCCCATAGCGTGAACAGCCCAATCGGTAGGCACACCTTTTTGAATTAAACCGTTTAAGGCCATCGTACAACTCCACATAAAGTTTGCTGCCGATGTATATTCTGTAGGATCTTTAATTACTTTAGGAGCGACTTCAATTAAAGTTTGTAAAATGCTTTCCGCAAATCTGTCTTGTAATAAGGCGCCAATAGGGTAGGTCATATATTGTTCTAAAACATGAGAAAATGCATCGGTAATTCCGTTAGCTAACTGACGTTTTGGAATAGAAGCAATCACTTGAGGGTCTAAAACTGAGAACTCAGGAAATAAACCAGGACCACCCATAGCAAGTTTTTCTTTAGTTTCCTCTCTGGTAACCACAGCACCAGAATTCATCTCGGAACCTGTTGCAGGTAGGGTTAAAACTGTTCCGAAAGGCATGCCTTTTTCTGTTCTTATTTTATCAGTTAGAATATCCCAAGGGGTATCGCCATCAAATAATGCTGCAGACGATAAAAATTTGGTGCCATCAATCACAGAACCACCACCAACAGCTAATAAATAAGTGATGTTTTCATCTTTAATCACTTTTAAAGCTTGCATTAAAACAGCATATTCCGGATTGGCAGGAATTCCACCAAATTCAACCACATCAAATGATGATAAGGCCGCTTTTACTTGATCGTATATACCGTTCTTTTTAATACTTCCACCACCATAAAGCATTAAAACTTTGGCGTCATTAGGAATTTCATTTTCTATATTTTTTATAGTGTCTTTTCCAAAAATAATTTTGGTCGGGTTTTTAAATTCAAAAGTGTTCATTTGCTTAATTTTTATGGTTATGTGTGTTGTAAATAAGTTTTAAAAATGAGCTTGTCAGGTTGAGCTTGTCGAAACCTTCATTGATTATCACATAGTTAAAATATTTCAACAGGCTCAATATGACAACTTTTTTACATTATATTTTTAGATTTTAACAATCATTTTTCCTTTATTTTTTCCTTCAAATAAATCGATGAAAGCCTTTGGAATATTATCAAAACCTTCAACAATCGTTTCGGTATATGTTAATTTACCTTCTTTCAACCAAGTGGCTAACTGTTGTATCGCTTCTGGAAACTTTTCAGCATAATTAGATACAATAAATCCTTGCATTAAAGCACTGTTTTTAACCAAAAATGGCTGTACGCTTAAACCTGTTGGTAATTCCGTTTTATTGTAAACCGAAATAGCTCCACAGATAATAATTCTAGCAAAACGGTTGATGTTAAAAAGTACCGCATCCGATATTGGCCCACCAACATTGTCAAAATAAATATCAACACCATTTGGAGCTAGTTCTTTGAGCTCAGCATTTATATCTTCACTGGTGTTATAATTGATACCAGCATCAAAGCCAAATTCATTTTTTAACATGTCAATTTTTTCATCGGTACCAGCAATTCCTATAACATGGAGGCCTAGAATTTTAGCAATTTGTCCAACCACACTTCCAACAGCGCCTGCAGCACCAGAAATGACAATAGTTTCTCCGGCTTTAGGTTTTCCTATCTCTTGTAAACCTAAAAAAGCGGTGAGTCCGGTCATTCCTAAAACACCTAAGTAAGCGCTTAAGGGCGCTTTAGAGGGATCTACCTTATTTAAGTCTACACCTTTTGATATTTGTTGTGTCGACCAGTCTAACATGCCAGAAACATAATCGCCTTCAAAGAATTTCTTGTTTTTAGAAGCTACCACTTTGGCAATGACACCAGATTGTATGGGTTTATTTAATTGGAATGGTGGCACATAGGATTTGGCATCACTCATACGTCCTCTTAAATAAGGGTCTACTGAAACGTAAGTCGTTTCTAAAAGCATTTCACCTTCAGAAATTTGAAGTGTGTTGTCTTCAGTAACAAATTCAAAATTTGAAACCGTAGGTTCCCCTTCGGGTCTGTTATTTAATAAAATGGTCTTTTTCATAGCTATTTTTTTATTCAATTACAGTTACTAATTCTTTCATAGGTTTTCTCACCTTTACAAGGTTTACTAACCAGTCTTTATCTTCTTGTCTGTAGCCTAAAGGAAGCATGACTGCACTGCGTAAACCTTTTTCTTTTAAACCTAAAATCTCATCAACGGCAGTAGGATCAAAACCTTCTAGAGGTGTGGCATCTACGCCTTCAAAAGCAGCAGCAATTACGGCTTGAGAAAAAGCGATGTATGCTTGTTTTGCAGCGTGATTAAAATTTTCTTCGGCCTCTTTTTGCGGATAAGAATTTAATAACATCTGACGGTAGTTTTCCCAACCTTCATTTTTAAATCCGCGAATATCGTTTGTTAAATCAAACATGTGGTTAATGCGATCGGCAGTATAGGTATCCCAAGCAGCAAAAACGAGTAGGTGAGAGCAGTCGGTAATCACCGATTGATTCCAAGCTACAGGTTTAATCTGTTCTTTGATATCTTGATTTTTTATGACTATAATTTCAAAAGGTTGCAAACCGCTTGAGGTAGGAGCAAGGCGTGCAGCTTCTAAAATACGTTCTATTTTTTCTTCTGCAACCGTTTCACCGTTCATGGCTTTAGCAGCATATCTCCAATTTAATTTATCTAATAATTCCATATTCAATTTTTTATTTATGATTTTTTGCAATGCTTTTTATGTCGTTTGAAGTAACAATCACTTCGTTATAATTTGTAGTATTCGATAGGTCTATCATAGCTTGAGCGATATCTTCGGGTTCGGTAATTTTATATTGTTTCAGTTTACCAATAAATAAAGGCTGAATCACTTTAAAGATGGCCAAGCCTATATTTTCAAGTGTGCGTTGCTCATCACGATCACCACCAATTAATGAAGGTCTAAAAATAAAGGTGTTCTTAATGTTTTGTTTCTGAACATCACGCTCCATCTCACCTTTGGTTTTATTGTAAAACACTTTACTGTTTGGGTTAGCGCCTAATGCAGAAACCACGGAAAACGTTTCGATATTATTATCCTGAGCTAACTTTGCAGCAGCCACCGGAATACCATAATCTATTTTCTTGTATAGCGTTTTATCTGGCGTTTTTTTAGAGGTTGTTCCAATACAGCAATATACTTCGTTAGCCCTAAAATCACTTTTAAACTGTTCGAACTCTAAAAGATCACCTATAAACTGAGAGACCTTGTTTGGTAGATTTTCGATTTTTGATCGCGAAAATAATTTGATATGTTCATATCTAGAATCTGCAATCAATTTCTCAAGTAAAATAGAACCTGTTAAACCTGTTGCTCCTAAAATTATGGCTGTTTTTTTCATATTACTTACAAACTTTTATACTGCTCCAAGCCGCTTGATACGCTTCTTCTAGTAGGGTTTCATCTAAGATAAACGAACCTCGTTTTTGGTTAATCATTAAAAAGGATAGTGGATTTATAGTATATGCGTATAACAGATAGTCGGAAATAGGTTTTATAACCCCTTCTTTTTTACCACGTGCCCATAAATCTAAAAGCGGTTGTAAATGTTTTATACCTTCTTGTCGGCAGGATTCATCAATAATCGGGGTATTATCACATTGTGCTAAAAACATGGCATTTTCACACTCTTTAAGTTTGAAGTCAGCAATGCGTTTCCAAATGATTTCAAAACTTTTTTGGACACAAACGTCTTCATTATAATTAGCAAAGGCATATTTGGTGTATTCTGCTTTTACTTCGATATAGGTTTTGTTAACCAAATCCTGTTTATTTTCAAAATACAAATAAATGGTAGCAGGGGACACATTAGCCATTTTGGCTATCTTACTCATTGGAGCTGCGTGAAATCCATCATTATTAACCAAGTCTATGGTTGCTTTAATTAAGGCATTACGCTTGTCTATACTTTTTTGAAGTTTCGCCATCTTACTAAATTTGAATACAAAGATAATAAAAAATGAATGTTCATTCTTTTTTTAACAAAAGTTTGGGTTATAAGCAAGAAGCTATAAGCTTTATGCTATATGCAATTGCTTAAGTGCAATATATTAGGAAATAATAAATAAGCAATAATCAATTATTATATAGGAGTAATTATGTGATTTAGAACTTAACTTTACAAGTACACACTAAACTTAAAATCTATTAGGATTTTCAGATGGAAGCGAGAAAGTGGAATGAATAATGGCCATTTTATAGCGTATATTTTTCTGACAAACCTTGCTCGGAGTTATTAATCTACTGAATTCTTAATTAGGTTTTAAGAACTATAATATTTTTTTAAATTTTAATTCTTTGTTAGCATCTACAAGTAAAACTAACTCATTAACATTTCCTTTTTCATCCCTAACAAATTGTATGGTTTTTGGAATATTTCCTGCTATATATTGATCTTTTAGTATAAATTTATCTCCTTTTATCGGAATAAGTTCTTGGTTTCTGCCATTAGGTAATTCAACAAAAATGCCTTGGACTGTATTTTTGATGGTTACTGGTGGCCTCTTTGCTAATTGATATCGACCTAAATATTCCTTCTTTTGAATTTCGGTTAATGTAATAGCAGCATTATTGTTTGTAGTAACGTATTGTTTGTCCCATTCAGGATTAAATATATCAGCTGCTTTATATCTTATTTTCTGGCGTATATCTGAACTATTAATTCTTTCGTATAATTCACAGGTAACAAACGCTAAAACAGTATCGATATTTGGGTACACAACAATGCCATTTCCCCAAGATCCAGCAGCAAAAAAAGCATTTTTGAATCGATAATCTTCTGTATTTTGTACCAACCACCAAGAATATCCATAACCTATATCTAATTGGGATCCCTTGAAATAGTCAACATGATCATTTACTTCCTTATAGTTGGTTCTTTCTTTTAACATTTCATCAACCCAATATTTTGAGATTAATTGTTTACCATTCCAGTTCCCTCGGTTTAACATAAGGTAACCAATTCGGGCAAAATCTCTAGTAGATAGCCACATATGATACATGGGGGAATTAGATGATGGGTTTGCTACCTTGTGTTGAGCACCTCGATTCCAGTCTTGAAAATTTATAGGGATTGCTAATTGAGATTCAACTTCATCATAAATATTTTTTTTTGTTTTTAGTTCAAAAATAGTCCCGTAGGTGTCAAAATCCCAATTGTTGTATAACCAATACGACCCAGGTTCGTGACTTCCTCTTTGAGGTAAATTAGCATTTGGTACGGTTATATTTGTGTTCTTGAAAACTGCTGATCTTGCTGAAAGTAAATCTTGAACCGTGGCTTTTTTTTCAATAGGTAGAATTCCTCCTATATCATCAATTTTTAGGTCTCCAATAGTTTCATTTAATTTAATGGTACCATCTTCGACATATTTACCAAAAAGCATTGAAAGAATACTTTTCCTACAGGAAGCCACCCGACTTAACTGTTCAAGGTTGCCGTATTGATATACGATCTCTCCTTTTTGGATTATCATTAAGCCTGTAACTTTGGTACTGTCTACAATAAAATCATTAAAATGTTTCATTTTAATTGGATCCCAACCTATATCCGATGTGTTTGGATTTACTGTCCATTCTTTATTAGGAAAAGTTTGTGAATAACCATAAAAACTTAATAAAATGGCGAGGAGGGTAAAAATCGTTTTCATTTTTTGTTGTTATTTAATGCTAAATATCTGATTAACATCAAATTTACAATAATTTTAAATACAAAAATTTTAGTCCTTAACTCTAGAAATTAATAGGTTTTTATTGTGTGAGAATGTGCTATAACATTGGAATTAGTCAATTTATTTGCCAATAATAAATAATCAATTATTAACTAGGAGTACAGTATAAAAAATACTCCAAGCATAATTCCAGCAAGAGGCAGCAATTTTTTACGTTTATTTTGCTCTTTGAAGATAACGCCGCCAACTAATACAGCGATTAAAATCTGGCTCCTTTTAATGGCAGAAAGCAGCATAATTAACGCTTCTGGATCTTGCAGTGCTTTAAAATAAAAGTAATCTGCGGCTTGCAATAAAATACCTACTGCTGGAATAGACCATCTAAACTTAAAGGCTTTACGTTTTTCGGCATAAGGGAACCAAGTGATGCTTAAAATGACAAGCAGAATCAATATCACATAAAAACAAAACCAAAAAATTAGGGTTAGTGGTGCAATGTTTAAATATTGAATTAAAAACTTGTCGTATAAACCACTAGAAGCTCCTAAAAACGTGGCAGCTATGATGGCTAGAATCCATTTGTCTTTTTTAAAGTTGATGCCTTCTTTTTTTCCTATTTTAGAATATAACATCACTGAAAAAATGATTAGAAAAAAACCTACCCATTGTAAAGTGTTAGGGCGTTCTTGATAAATTAGTATTGCGCCTATAAAAGTGAAAAATGGACCTGCCGATCGAATAGGCGTCACAATGGTGATGGGCAAGTGCTTTAAAGCCTGATAAGCTAAAATCCAAGACGTTGCCATTATGGCTGATTTAATAAAAATAAATCCGTGTAAATCCCAGGCCATCGAATGAATATAAATGGCGTTGGATTTAGCATATTCTGGAAAATAAACCGAAGCAATATAAAAGGGTAGTAGAAAGGTGAAACCAGAGCCTACGGTACCTAAAAGCACCGGAAACACTTCGTTTCCGCGTACAGCATGCTTTTTACATAAATTATGTAATCCTAAAAATAATGCGGCCAAAAGCCCTAAATACATCCACATGGCCGCGAAGATATATTAAAGCTCATTTTTAGAAAATATTTTTTCAACTAAATTTAAATGATGTGACTGTAAAAGGTTTTTAATGTATTTTTAAATGCGCGATAAAGTCTGTTTTTAAGTTGAATCTCGCATAAACCAACTAAACCACCACCTAATTATGTCGACTATTGAGGCAAACACCACGATTAATATGAAATTAATAATCGCCGGGTTATTAATATTTTTTAGCATCATTTTCTTTGTAGATCTGCAACCTGGTATGCCTGAAGTCACTTATACAGCGGCTATTGCCTTTTTAATGGCTTTTTGGTGGGTTACCGAAGCTTTACCTATAGGCGTAACCTCGTTGTTGCCTATAATTTTATTTCCCGTTTTAGGTGTTCTGGACGGTAAATCTATTTCTGGAGCGTATATCAATTATGTTATTTTTCTTTTTATAGGTGGTTTTGTTATGGCTTTGGCTATGGAAAAGTGGAATTTACACAAACGCATCGCCTTAAAAATATTAGCGCTAGTAGGCGGGAGCCCGTTTAGAATTCTGTTAGGGTTTATGTTAGCTTCATCATTTTTATCGATGTGGATGTCCAATACAGCAACGGCTATGATGATGCTTCCTATTGCGTTTTCGGTGACTGCTGCTTTGGAAGAAGTTTACGGCGAAGGAAAAATAAGTTCTTTCGCCGCTGGTTTATTATTAGCCATTGCTCATGCTTGTTCTATAGGGGGTATTGCAACTTTGGTAGGAACACCTCCAAATTTATCATTTCTACGAATTTTTGAAATTATTTATCCGAATTCACCCGAAATATCCTTTGGTCAATGGGTTGTTTTTGCCTTTCCGATAAGCGTCATGATTTTTGCTGTATCCTTAGGTTTAATTTATTTAACATACCGTCCGAAAGGACATATTGAAAAACTTGATAAATCATTTTTTAGAGATAAATACCGTGAATTAGGCGCTGTAAGTCTGGAAGAAAAGCGTGTTTTTATACTTTTTATAATTTTAGCATTATTATGGGTGTTTCGATCGGATTTAAATTTTGGAATTGTAAGTATTCCTGGGTGGAGTGGTTTTTTCAAAAATCCTAAATATTTAAATGATGGTACGGTAGCTATTTTTGTGGCCATGCTTTTGTTTATTGTACCAGCGTCTAAAAAAAACAAAGCCTTAGTCGATTGGAAAATCATGGGGAAACTCCCTTGGCACATTGTGTTTTTATTTGGTGGCGGTTTTGCTCTTGCTAAAGGTTTCATAGATTCAGGTTTGTCTAGTTATGTTGGAGGATTATTGGCAGGTACTAAAGATATGTCGCCACTAATGCTAGTGGGTACTTTAACAACTATGATGTCAACGTTAACCGAGTTTACCTCTAATACAGCAACTACAGAAATGATGCTTCCTATAGTGTCTGGATTGGCATCAGAAATTCAAGTTAACCCGTTATTAATCATGATTCCGGTGACTTTAGCTGCGTCTATGGCCTTTATGCTACCCATTGCCACACCGCCAAATGCCATTGTTTTTGGTACGGGAAAATTAAAAATGGTTCAGATGATAAAAACTGGACTCATTATCGATATTGTGGCAACCATCATCATCGTGCTCATGACGCTTTTTTGGGGAACTATAATTTTTGAAATAGACCCGACTGTGTTTCCGGAATGGGCGGCTTCTTCCGCGAAAGCGATAAAATAATGAGAGAAAAAATTGAGTCTATTATAAGAGTTGATCATATAATAATTTGTCAAGATGAGCTTGTCGAAACCGATGTATACCGTCGTTCCAGCTTAAAATATTTCGACAGGCTCAATATGACAATTATAGACTTTTTATACAGCCTTATAGTACGGCTGCCATGAATATTTATTACGGATTAGTAGACCACAAAGCAGCACTTTTAAGCATGGCACGCTTTGGTAATTTTAAACCTGCAACAATAAGTTGAGCAAAATCTTCGGGTTGTAAAACGCTATCTTCCGAGTCTTTAGTAGCAATACCTAGGTCGACAGACATGTCTGATGCAATGGTGCTTGGCGTTAATGTACACACTCGAATATTGTTTTTACGGACTTCCTTCATTAAGGATTCCGACATACCAATAACTGCAAATTTCGAAGCAGAATACGCCGAAGTACTTGCGTTTCCATTTAACCCAGCTGTTGATGACACATTTATGATCTCACCATCGTTTTGATGGATTAAGTTTGGTAAAACTTCTTTGGTGACATAATACATACCCATAACATTAGTTTGAATGATTTGAGTCCATTGGTCGACAGGCATATCATTTAATGTTCCAAAAGCTGCAATACCTGCGTTGTTTACTAAAATATCAACGCCTCCTAATGTTTCAATAAGTTCTTTAATGGCTACTTTTACGTCTTCATAATTACCAACGTCGAAGGCGGCATAAGTAGCCCTAACGCCTAGCGCTTCAATTTCGGCAACGGTTTCTTTTAGAAGTTTTTCATTTCTACCTGTAATAGCGACATCAATGCCTTCGTGTGCAAAAGCAAGTGCTGTGGCTTTTCCTAATCCTCGGCTGCCACCTGTAATTATGGCTTTTTTATTTTTTAAAGTTGTCATTTTAAAATATTTATGTATTGATATTGAGTTGTTTATAATGATAAGTTAAATCATTTGTCAAAACCTGTAAGTTACAAAACTGTAGGTACAGAGGTGAGGGCGTATATGTTGTTTTTAAGTTAAAACTGAAGAGCGTCATAAATTTAATGTAGTATTCTGTTTATGAATTTGATAAGACATTCCAAATTGATGAATTGACAAATTGTGTAGTTAGTTTCCTGTTAATTTTTGATATATTCGCTCTTTTGAATCCAAAATTTTACAAACTAACAAACTAACCCATTGCTGCATGATTAGAACTTATACCTGGGTTTTATTATTCATTTTACTTATTACAGGTGGCTATTTGGTTAAAGCTTTTTTTGAGGAAAATGACGCGCTAAAACGTATTGAATTTGAATTGCAGCAAACTAAACTAAGTTTAAATGCGGCTTTAAATTCAAATAAACAAGCTAAAAAGGAGATCGAGCATTTAAACCTACAGCTTACCAACTATCAAGCGGAATTAGAGCGCTTTCAGCATAAAATAGACATCACAAATTTGCTTCAAGAACGCGTCAAAGTAGCAACTTTTAAAAGACGCCAAACTATCGATTCTTTATTAAAAATAAAACGTGAACGCCTGTCTGTGCTTATAGCCAACGATAGCGTGTTCGATTAATACCAGTTATTCAATTAAATACTCTTTAATGAAAACCAGCTTCTTCATTTTATGCCTTTTGATTTATATAAACACCAACATGTTTGGTCAGAGCCCAAAGCGAAAGTTTTCTGAAACCATAACGATAGATTCCACTTATGTTTTAAAACTTGAAAAACCATTCATTTTAAAGCCTCAAGAGGTATTAAAAAACAACACCAATAGTAAGTTATATGTGTTTAATGCCCCGAGTTTTAAATATTTTCAGGAATTACGTCAATTTTTAAAAATGGAAAATGAAACGGAGCTTGATACCGTCATAAACAGCTATCATCAACTTATTTTAGAAAGTCAGGATTTATATGATAAGCTTGCCAAAGACTGTAGTACTCAACAAAATTTATATAAGCAAAGCCTTAGCGAGTTTCAGGAAAGTGTAAATCATTTAGAAACTTCGGTAAATCGCACAGAACAAGCCTTATTGGAATCCAACACGTCGTTAGAAGCAGCATCTTCAGAATTAAAATCCTATCGTAAAAAACGATTTTGGAGAAACATGGGCGCTGTTGGAGCAGGAACCGTAATTGGTGTGCTTATAGGTGTTCTAGTGGCTAATTGAAAACGGATAAGTAAAATTCTTAAACTGATTTTTCTTCTGAAAACACTTACAAACCTTTATATTTATAACCCTATTAAAAGAGATGTTCCCACATTTTAAAAACTAAAAGACACCATGGCAGAAGATTTTAAACCATTTGAAAACATCGGACTCTGTTTTAGCGGAGGCGGATATCGAGCCACTTTTTATGCCTTGGGTATTTTATCTTATTTAAATCATCAGAATTATAAAAACTTACCGCTATTAAAACGAACCAAAGCCTTAAGCACAGTTAGTGGTGGTACTTTAACCGGAGTGGCTTATGCTAAAGCTGTACAGGATCCTGACTTCGATTTTAAGGTGTTTTTTAATAGGTTTTATGAGACGTTCACTCCCGAAAATGATACTTTACTAGAAAAAGCCATTTCAAAACTGGAAAATGATGCCGTTTGGAAGGCCAATCCTTCTAAAAAACGTTCTTTAATTAATGCTTTTGCTTTAACCTACGCCGAATTGCCTTTATTTCAAGGGGAATTCAGCCTTTTTAAAAAGGAGCATATTAAACAACTGGAGCAGGTTTGTTTTAATGCTACCGATTTTTCATTCGGACTTACCTATCGCTTTCAAAACAGGGGATATTTTGGAAACAATCCTTTGTATAAAACCAATCAAAAGGAAATAAATGCGCTGCGTTACCAAATCGCTTTAGGCGATGTTATAGCGTCATCATCATGTTTTCCAGTGGGATTTGAACCTTTAGTTTTTCCCGATGATTACTTTAAAGATCATAACGATACAAACTATAAAAATTTAAAAGCCTTAGATGCTTTTGCTAAAGGTGTAGGCATTATGGATGGTGGTATTGCCGATAACCAGGGGATTGGCAGTATGATGCTTATTAACGAGCGTATGAAAAACGGCTTAGATTTAATTATTGTTAATGATGTGGGAAGCTTTAAAATGCAGCCCTGGGAACCTGATGCGTCTAAAATTGAAAAAACATCAACACTCCAACAAGCGATAAACAAAATTTTAAAGTATTTCACCATCAAGCCTTTGTATGTTATTATGCTCATCATTGGCGTTTTGGTTTTAACTTTGAATAATATGCAGGTTTTTGGTTCGCAATCTTATTCCAGTCTGTATATTCTAGGAGGTGTTTTTCTAGGGGCTGGTGGTTTATTAACGGTTTTAGGACTCTTGGCTTCCGTGTTAAAATCGGCTGTGCTGTCTAAATTGAAAACCATTTTCAAAAAAAATGTTCCAGAACCGTTGTTAGATGATGTTTTAACGTTTCAAAAATTGGATATTGGATTAATTCAGAGAATGCTTTCAGAACGATTTAGCTCGGCAATGACCATGATAAACGATGTGTTTTTAAAGCAAATGCGACGTTTAAACTACGATTTATTTTATTCAAAAGACATTTTAAAAAATAAACGTATCACCACAACGGTGTATAAATTAAGTGGTAAAAAAACAGCTTACAATCAAGCTACTAGTCTGAGTAAAGACATTAAACCGCCAAGTAAAGCTTTAAAAAAGGTATGTTTAACGGCTTCGGAAACACCAACAACCTTATGGTGGGATAAAACAGATATTGCTAGTAACCGTATGGAAACGCTATTGGCTTGCGGACAATTTACCATCTGTTACGAACTCATGGATTATATTTTGGAACTGAAATCTAAAAACGAAAATTTATTTAATGATTTCCCTGAAATTGAACCACTTTACAACGCTTTGGAGTCCGATTGGAACCTATTTAACAACGACCCCTTGTGGTTAGTGAACACCCTAAAAGTTTAAGAATATCACAGAAAATCTTATTTTTAAACTTTAAAACCAACCCAACCCGATGAACAAACCAATTGGCGATTTACATTGTCACCCGTCATTTAAACCAAGCAATAATCCGGACATAAGCGATATATGGACCTACAAAAAAAACATTCATCCTAAAGATTTATTTAAGGGGGTATTGGGTGTTAGTCCGCGACGCTGGATGGTGAATCTTTTTGTTAAAGATTTAGCTACTTATACCCAATCAAATTTAGACAGTTGTTACGAAGGCGATAACCGACTTCTGTTTCTTTCCATTTATCCCATAGAAAGGCAGTTTTTAAGACCCGACAGACCTTTTGCTACATCTACTTTAATACAGCGTTTTATTTTGGCCCAAGTATTTGGTATAGAATTAAAAAGACATATTGATAGTAGAATCATTCAAATTCTAACGGGGTTTTCTTCTACGAAAGTGGTCGATTATTTAAAAAGTGTTTATGATTCTGAGTACGTCGATTACTTCAAAACCGATTTTTCGTTAGAGTATGAGTATATCAATCAGAGTCATTTAAGCTGTTCGCCGAATGCTGAGGATAATGTTGCTACATTTCAATTAGTATCTAATTATGAAGAGTATGTAGCACTTCGAAATCAGAATATTATAGCAGGAATCCTTACTGTTGAAGGAGCTCATGCTTTGGGAGAATACAACTCTAAGGATTTGGTGGGAAATAAAATGATTGATGACTTATCAGAAGAAAATAAAGCGAAGCTTAAGGCCAGTTTCATTAGGAATATTTCAGCATTAAAAGATAAAGAAAAGTTCGAATTTACACCGTTTTTCATCACGTTTGCGCATCACTTTAATAATTTACTTACGGGACATGCTAAAAGTTTTGGTGAAGCAAAAAACAAGAGTGTGCCTGGGTTTTCCAATGTTTTTAATCAGAAAAATGGCTTAGACGTGGGTATTAGTGAATTTGGAAAGCAACTCATCAAATCACATTTACTTAGCCGACATAACGGACAGCGTATTCTTATAGACACCAAGCACATGTCGTTGCAAGCACGAAATGATTATGCAGCTATTGTGAAAGCCCTAAGAGATGAGGGCGATGCTGTGCCCATCGTTATTAGTCATACAGCAATAAACGGCATTTCAACACGAGAAAAAGCAGCAGAACGTCTGGATACCAATCAACTAGATAAAAACTCCTATGTAAGCCGATGGGACATTAATATTACCGATGAAGACATTCGTGAAGTGTTTGATTCCAATGGTATTATTGGCGTTTGTATGCATGATGGTAGAATGCCTGGCGGAAAGTTTAAAGACCTACTTAAATCCTATAAAAAACGCTGGCCACAAAAAGAGTTTATAAGTAAACTGCATACGCAGATGTTTTTAACCAATGTGTTTCACATTGTAAAGATTAATTTAGATCACATTCGAACATTAAATGCCCAGATACCGATTGAGGAAAATAAAATTCCAGAAGTTCAGGCTTGGAAAAGCATTTGTTTAGGCTCAGACAATGATGGCATCGTAGATCCTTTCGATAATTTTAATACAGCCAGTACGCTTAAAGATTTTAAAACACGGGTAAAAAATGCCATAGATATGAATTTTGATCCCTGTTGGAAGCGCTTTAAAATTTTAGCTATTGAAGAGGAAACTTACCGTTTTTTCAATGAAAATGAAATTGCGGAGTTAAAATTAGGACTGACATCAGAAGATATTGTAGATCGTATTTTCTCTGATAATGTTGAAACATTCTTAAGCACCTATTTTATAAGATCCTACTTAGAAGGCACCGAAAATTAAGCGTAATTTGAAAAAGTAAGCCGTGTTTTGTAATGAAACGACATTTCTACGACTAGCTTAAGGGTTATGATGCGATAATTAAAACAGTTAAAAATCTTTTGATTTTTGTTCATATTAACGCATAAAAACGCTTTAATTGCTTTATAAAATTAGTGCTATGAAAAAGAAACTAAAAATTGATATGGTATCCGATGTGGTTTGTCCATGGTGTACCATTGGGTTTAAACGATTGGAAAAAGCCATTGCCGAACTTGGTATTGAAGACCAAGTAGAGGTGGAGTGGCAGCCTTTCGAGCTTAATCCTCACATGCCTAAAGAAGGCCAAAATGTTACCGAACATATTACCGAAAAATATGGATCGACTTTAGAACAACAAAAAGCCTCCCAACAACAAATGACTGAAATAGGTGAGGAGCTTGGTTTTAAATTCGATTATTTTGAAAATATGCGTATGGTTAATACGTTCGAAGCGCATATATTATTGGATTATGCTAAAAAATATAACAAGCAAACCGATTTAAAAATGCGTTTAACTACGGCGTTTTTTAGCGAACGAAAAGATGTTTCCGACCGTGAAGTTTTAAAGCAAGCTTTGATTGATGTAGGTTTAAACGCTGAAGAAGGCATGGCATTATTAGACAATGATGAAGTGCGTTATAATATTAAAAGTCAGGAAGCTTTTTGGCAGAATGCCGGCGTTCAATCGGTTCCAACGGTGGTTTTTAACAGAAAAAGTGCGGTTACTGGAGCTCAGCCGGTTGATGTGTTTAAGGAGGTTTTAAGCGAGATGCTTGAAAACGTATAGCAAGGTGTTCGAGCGAAGTCGAGAACAATTTAGCTTCAATAAATTAAAACTTCTCGACTTCGCTCGAAGACCTTATTATGTGAGCACTCCAATTAATTTGTAGGCTCTGTGAAACTCAGTGTATTCTCTGAGCAACTTCTGTGTAAAAACCGTCATGCAGAACAAAGTGAAGCGTATTACAATTACTAATAAAGCTCTGATACTTTGTAGCTATGAAACTCTGCAACTTTCTATAAACAGATTCTTCAGTCGTACATCCTTCTGAATAATACACCCTTTTGGTCTTTAAGAAAAGTGGAAGTGGATGTCATTTTGAACGCATTGAAGCAACTAATTAATTCTGACTATCTTCCAATCCCCATTTATCCAAACTTCTTAAAATATGCTCAAGAGATTTCCCTCGAATGGTTAATTCGTATTCCACTTTAGGAGGAACAACAGGGTAAACTTTTCTAAAAATAAGGCCATCTTTTTCTAAATCTCTTACTGTTTGGGTAAACATTTTATTAGAAATCCCCGGAATTTTCTTTTGTAATACTCCTGAACGCAAACCGCCCTCTAATAAATGAAATAGAATTAAAGGTTTCCATTTTGTTCCTATTAAATTCATAGTGTAATTCAACGGACAACTATTTTCTTTATTCAAAATTTAAACTTATATTGTTGATATTCTTTAATTTACTCGTTTTGGTAACTATATTACTTTTTGGTATGTTATTGCCAATAAGACAAATATAGACTAATTTTGCTTTAAAAATATAACATATGACAAGTAGTAACAATTATCCAAAATCATTTTCTCATATCGGAATAACCGTTCCAAATATAAAAGAGGCCGTTAAATTCTATTCGGAAGTTATGGGCTGGTACATCATTATGGAACCTTCAACAGTAAAAAAGGAAAAAGAAACTGCCATTGGTCAAATGTGCATTGACGTTTTCGGAGACGATTGGACAACATTTGAAATTGCTCATTTAGCAACTTCCGATGGTATTGGAATAGAATTATTTTCTTTTCCGAATGGCATTAAAGAAGCACCAGAATTTAATCCTTTCAATACAGGGTTATTTCATTTTTGCGTTCAAGACCCTAATATTGAAGAACTTATTGATAAAATTTTGTCTTATGGAGGAAAACAAAGAATGCCCATTAGGTCATACTATCCAAATGACAAGCCATTCAAAATGTGTTATGTTGAAGACCCATTTGGAATTGTTTTTGAAATCTACACCCATAGTTATGAACTAACATATTCTTCGGGTGCTTATTCAAAATAAAACGATTTTTCATTCGTGCCTTCTAATGAATGATATACTTCTTTTTGAAAGTTAACGTTTAATGGAGGTAGTTGTCGTACAGAACGCAGTGAAGCATCTATCAATAATAACAAAAAACTCAAAATCATGAAATCCCTCATAAACTTTATAGCATTACAATTACCCATAGGAACACCAAATCCAGACGACAATCAGCCTCTGGATTTGTCTGACCCATTTGAGGTCATTGTATTTATCATTTTACCTATAATTATTGCAATTCTTTATCTTCTTTGGAGAAAACAAAAGCAGAAAGATAAAAAATAAGCGTTTATTTTTCGTTACCCGGATCGGTGTCCAACTCAATATTTTCTATAGGCTCTTTTTTAGGTTTCTTATCTTCTTTCTTCTGATCCTGATGCCTATCATTGGTTAAAGGCCTAGCCGTTCTTCCGCCAGGAATATCTAAATTGTCCTTGGCGCTTTCGGGTTCATTTTCACTTTTTTTAAGAATCTTATTGTTTTGTACATCTAAATCTACCTGTTTGGATTTATCTTTTTTGTCCTGTTCCTTTTTCATGAGTTTTTTATTTTAAACGTTATTATTACCGTCTTATATCAAAAATAACTTGAATAAAAATAGACGGTTAGCTTGATTAAAATAAAGTTTGATGCTTTCAGTAAAGAAAAGAAACTTGTAAAACTATAGGAGTAAACTTGTGTTTATAAGGTGTTGAATAAATTTAAAATTTCTACACGATGCGCTTTGCTAACAGGTATTTTTTTGTCGCTAATAAACAGTATGTTACCTTCAAAACCGCTAACGGCCGAAATATTGACTAAATAACTTCTATGTACTCTAAAAAACATGTTTTCAGGTAGTTGTTCTTCGAAATTTTTTAAGCCTGTAGAGTATAAAAATTGGTTAGATTCTGTATGGATAATGGTATAATTACTATCCGCTTCTAAAAATTGAATGTCTTTCATGGCAACCCTTTCGTAGTGATTGTTCTTTTTAAGAAACAGATCGTTTTTAATGCTTATGGGTAGGTTATCCTTTTCGGGAAGGGTAGTGGCATCAGCTAATTTTTCTTCCTTTTTATTTTGATTTTTTTGCTGCTTAGAAAAATTAGACAAGGCCAATTCAATGGCGATACTTATTTGTCTGTCGTTAAAAGGTTTCAGCAAATAGGCATCCGGTTCAACCTGCTTAGCACGATCAATCACTTTAGCATCGGTGAGTGAACTCAGAAAAATTAAAGGAATGTTATATTTTTCATTAATTAAATGCGCTAATTCAATACCATCTTTATCGCCTTTAATCATGATATCCATAAGAATAAGATGAATATCGGTTGTTTTCTCTAATAAGGCTAAAGTACTTTCGGCAGAATCTGTAACCCCTACAATTTCATAAGACATATCTAGAAGTCGCCATGAAATGTCCTGAGCTAAGAGTTTTTCATCTTCAACAATAAGGATCCTAATATTAGAGCTTAACGGATTCATAAAAAGTTAAATTACTAAATTTATTTTCCACAAGGTACCATGATCGCTTTCAACGGTAACATTTCCGTCTAGCTGATCAATTAATGAGTTAATTAATTGCAGTCCTAGTGAGTTCTTTTTGTTGCGTTGTGAAGGCCCAAATCCTTTACCATTATCTTTTACTTCAATGTGTAAGCCTTTTTCATTAGCATGTGCCAAGATGTCAAGCTTAGGGTCGGGATTGTCTTTAAAAGCATGTTTAATGGCATTGGTAACAATTTCATTAATAATTAAAGCAATAGGTATGGCTTTATCAACTTCAACAGTAATATGTTCAATATTAAAGTTTGTTTTTAACTCTGTACCGTAGCCATAAATCAGGTTTAAAACAAGCTCTTCAACATAATCTTTTAATTCAATTTTTGTTTCTAAACCATCTTGATATAACTTACTATGCACGAGAGATAGCGCTTCAACTCTGTTTTTTCCCGAAACAATAATTTCTTTATCCGAATCTTCACTTAGCGATCTGCTTTGCAAATTTAGTAAGCTTGCTACCATTTGCAAATTGTTTTTAACACGATGATTCAATTCTTTAAGTAGAAAAGCTTTGTCTTTTTCTCTTTTAGATAAATCAACATTAACAATACGCAGGCGTTTAGATAAGATGAACAACCAATAACTTAAAAGAATAAATATTAAAATGCCAATGGAAAGCCCAATAACAATGTTTTTTCTATTAGCACTAATCACATTAATACGTTCTATTTCAAGCTCTCTTTTATTAATAATGTATCCAGCCTTAAGTTGTTCTACTTTCTTTATGTTTTCTTTATTTACAAGGCTATCATGATAAACTTGATATATTTTCTGAAATTTTAAAGCCGCTTTATAATCCTGTTTTTCCTGATTAAATGAAACTAGCGTGTTACTAATATCTTGTATTTGTTCTTTTAAACCTGCCTTTTCGGCTATATTAAAAGCATTAATAAGGTGTTTTTCGGCCAATTCTTTGTTGCCTTCCTTGTTATAGATTTCACCCAGTTCTGCAAGACAAATAGAAACGAAATAATCATCTTCTAACACTTTTAGGATTTCAATACCTTTTTCTAAGGCTACTTTGGCTTTATCAAACTCATTTTTATCTGAATATACCATGCCTAAATTTCCAGAAGTATACCCTAAAACTGGCTCGTTATCTAGGTCTTGATTCAGCTCTAAGACTTCCAATAAAGTGCTTTCGGCAAGATCGAGGGAACCGCTAATTCTGTAAGTTTCACCAAGATTAATTAAGGTAAGGGAATATCTTAATTGGTCGTTAAGACGTTTATAAATAGATGCAGCTTTTTTTAAATAGGTAATAGAGGAATTAAACTCATGTAAAACACTATAAACCGTCGCAATTTGTGTTTGTACTGCAGCTTGATTTTCAGTTAAATGAAGCGCTTCATATATGGTTAAGGCATTAAAGGCAGCCGATAAGGCATTGCTATAATTACCCAACCCTTGTTCAAGCATGCCAATACTTTCTAAGGCTTCTGCCTGTAACTTTTTGGAGTTAATTTCTTTAGAAATCTTTAAAGATTCTTCAGCATAAAAAAGCGCGCTATCTAATTTAGGGTGGGAATAAGCAATTGACTCTAATAATGCAGCGCGCTCTTTTTTTGTGAGCTGTTTTGTTTTTAATAGATGAAGTAAACTATCCGATTTTTGTCTATCCTGACTGTAGCATATCATATGCAATAGACAAAGGAAAAAACAAAAAAAGAACTTTAGTTTACAATACATCTCTTAAATAATCAGTGGTCTTTTGAGTGAATTCTAACAAAAGGATCTATTTTGAAAAAATATTCTTTATTATCAATTTCGAAGGATAAAACAATGGTGTAGTAAAGGTATAACCCTTTGACGTCACAATCTGGTTTTGCTTTACTTTTAACTAAAAAATATTCTTCGTTACTATCTTTATAAGTTCTAGGCGTTACATAAAGCCCGCCATCTGGCGCTACCGAGGTATATTTGTTATTTTTTTTAAAGATGATGTATTCTTGCCAATCTTGTAAAGTCATAAAAGATTTAGAAGCCTTGCTTAGGTTAACAAACTTTAAATAGTGTAATTTAGGTTGAATATCGCTGCCAGAAAAGTTTATTTTAAACTCTACTTTTTCACCACATTTAAGATTAAAAAAGAAGCCTTTTGAATTACATTTTACAAAAAAGTCTAACAATATAGGGTTATGGTGGGAGCCTTCTCCAATATAAGTGTTTTGAATGGTTTCTTTTAGTTCGTGAAAATCTAAATCAAGATCTAATACAACTTCTTTAGTAGTAACCGTTTTCTGTGTCATAAATTTATATATGGTTTGGTTAAAGTATTCAAATATATAGAAATATTTAACGAATCTACAGTTAAAATTATTCACTGGATAAAAGGGTGCATTTACTAAAGTTTTTGGGTCATTCACACATTTATTTTTTTATTGCCTTGTAAGTACAGTATGTTTGATATAATCAAAGTTAAGAAGGGTGCTATCTGTAAACCAGAATGGAGTAGGAGTTAATTTAAATTATAAGACTATGAAATCATTGAGTTCAGAAGCCATCATAAACGTAAATGATTTTTACAATATTTGTATGAATGATATTGGTAAGTTAGTTTCGGGAGTATCAAAAGGATCTGCAATTATATTTAACGATACCGGAAAACCAGTAGATTTTTATGTTTATAATTCTATGGATTCCATGTGTTGGTTACCCACGCAAAAAATCAATATTACTCATGGTAATTATGGTACGATAACAGCATCTGGTAAATACTTCAAAATTCATCCAGATAAAAACAAAATTAATGAATTTTTAGTAGTTCCTAACGAAGCCTATATTTACAAAGGGCCAGGGGTGTTGGTTCACATTGAGAAAGTATAAAAATACTTTTAGATGGAAACGTTCCTTTCCTACAGCGGTTTATATTTAGAAGTCTCTCACATAAATATGTAAAGGAAGGTAGTGTTACACTAATCTTTGAAGTTATTTGATTTTTGTGTTTTTAAAAGTGTTGAAGGGATTAAATATTATTGCTAATTAAATTTTTTAAAAACACAGTTATTAACGAATCCCGAAGAAAACCGGTTTTGCTATTAACGGTTTCTTTGGGATTTTTTAGTATACTTATCTATAAATAAGTTACATAGTTTTCTCTTCCTGAATTTATAACATAATTTTATTAATTAGCACCTAAATGGTGTGACATAACAGATGTATTGTTATTGAAAGCCTAAGCTGTTGCGTTATAAAATTATGTAAAATCCGAAATTATTATCTGAATTGAGGATGAAAGTTAAAGATAAATCAACTATTGAGCGAGTTAAAACAAAATTAGCGTATTTACTAATGCAATCCCAGAATTAAGCAAATATGCTTTAGAGAATATGGTTGACAAACTTTAAATCATATCTATAAACATAGTGTATAGAAATTTTAAAGCAAGGATTTGAGCGATGGAAAATTTTATACTCTTGTGGCAAGTCAACGAGAATCTTCTGAAAAAAATTAAAGCAGGATTTTTCAAGTTTAAGAGAATTTCAATAACATCTAAAAGCTAGCTTTTTTTTGGCGGCTGCAAGCGATGGATAATTGAATTTTAAAAATGATTGCAATAACAATTATGTTTTAAATAAACAATCGAGCGTTTGAAGGCGGCAATTTTACATAACGACTAATTATAGTATAAAATTTGTAGTTACGATGTTTCTTGAGAATCGCGTATTTAAAAAAAGTTGAACAATTGTACAGAATATTAAAATTAAACGCTTAATAATATCTATAATTATGTTAAATACACAGTATTCGTCATTTTTATCACACAACACATTTGTACTATAATTTATATTATGTAAAATAGAATATTTCGTTCTCCATCTACTATCCTTCATTTATTTGATTTATGAATTAAAATGAAATATCCCATTGGATTCGAAAACGGAAACCATCTGCAGGATCAAGAAGCGAATTATCGTCAATTTGGAAATAAGTAATCTCTGAGGTTAATTTATTCCGGTGTCCATTAAAAAACCAATTAATAGCCAAGCCGAATTCTTGTTCTAAATCTTTTGGAATTTCTGTGTTCGGATTATAATTAGCAAATCTACCTGCAACTTCTAATGGCTTTGGTATAAAATCAAAAACATTTGAGAAAAAATAACCGGCTTGTACATACAAACCACTTAAATGGGTTTCAGTATGGTTTATGTTGTCAAAAATAGTTTTTCTATGTAGTTCACTTTGCCATGAAAACCCTTTGTATTTAAATGCACTTTCAATCATAAATTGATTCACCTTATATTGTCCAGCTACACCTTCAGCAAAACCCTCCAACTGACCACCACCAGCTTGAGAAAATCTGGTATACGGACTTGTATTGGTCGCTGCAGCAAAAGCGATTAAAGCTTCTGGTTTCTGTAAGTTTTCTAAATCGGAACCAGACATGGAGACTTCTCGTCCTAATAAGTTCCACTGAAAGCGTCCTACATACATCATTTTATTATCATCATTTTCTGTAGAACCTCTACCCGTTCCAGTTAAAAGCGATAAATGGTAAGTGATATCGGCTGGGGTTTCTTCAAATAATCGTCCGTAAAATGAAATCCCTTGTTGGCGGTCTAAAGTAAACGGACGGTTTATAATGGAACGATCAACCATTTGCTGTTTACCCGACGAAATAACGCGTTCTCGATTATAATAAGTTTTCCACTGACCAATTTTAATGTTAAAACCTTTCCATTTTTCAAACATGATTCTAAAGTCCAACAAGTTAGATTGAGATAACTCGTATTCAAAATAATATTTTAAATAAGGTTGAAAGGCATGCCCCCCTATTTTTAAACGCGCACGATTAATTTTATAAACGGCGTTATTTGTTGGAAATATATCATCGTAATCTAATGGATTTTGGTCTCCAGGTGTTGCAAAACGAAACTGTAATCGGGACTCAATATGAAGTAAATGTTTATTATCGGTGGTTTTAAATTGAAATCCTTTATTGGTGTAATCAATTTCAATCTTTTTTAATGAAATTGAATCCTTATTAACCTCTTGGGAATAAGCGTTATTAAAGATTATAATAAAAAGTAGAATAAATTTTATTGGGGTGCCTAGATGAAAAACAGGAATTCTAATTTGCATTAACTTTTTGGTATAACGTAAATTCAAAATATTTTGTTTAAAAAACTCAGTGTTTATAGTCCAATTATAAATGTTTGGAAAACAGAAAGGTAATCCAATTTTATACGTCAAAGTTACATATATAGTCATTAACATTTAACATAAAACACATATAAATGTACAGTTTAATTTATGTAAATATTAGAGTTAACTGTATATTTGCATCTTAATTTAAAGCATGAAAAACAGCTCGAAATCTAAAAGTGAAAAGTCTCGTATTAAGCTATTACATCAGTATTACAGCTATACGGGGTTTTATAATTTTGTTTGGCAAGCCGTTAAGAAAGCATTGCCCATTATTATTGGTGTCGTTGTTTTAGTTTATGTGATTAATCATTTTTTTGATATCAACAAGGCTTTAACCGAACTTACCGAAATTCTTCCTGCTTGGGGTGTTTTAAGTTTCTTTTTCGTGTCTGAAACCCTTTTAGGACTTATACCTCCCGAAATTTTTATTGCTTGGGCCGGAAAAATGTATAGTCCATGGTTTTTTCTCGGACTTTTAGCCGTGCTCTCTTATGTCGGTGGATTACTGGCGTATTGGATGGGCCGTACCATTACAAAAATACCTTCGGTGCATAACTACTTGGAAGTTAAAATGGAAAAACAACTTAAAAACTCCCGAAAATGGGGTGGTTTTTTAATTGTTGTTGGAGCTTTATTGCCACTACCCTTTTCAATATCATGTATCGCTGCCGGAATTATTAAATTTCCATTTAGAGCGGTAATCCTTTATGGTTCACTGCGCTTATTACGATTTGTAATCTACGGATTGGTTATTTTCCACGCCTTGTAATAGCTGACATTTAGTGTGGTATTGGTCAAAAATTAATAAAATTATTTAAAAAAGATATCATGTTTTCATCAATCAATATTTTCAGACTTATTGCCTTATTAGAAGGTGTTTCCTATATTTTATTGTTGTTTATCGCAACACCAATAAAATATCTATATCACGATCCGCAATATGTTAAAATGCTAGGTATGCCTCATGGTTTACTATTTGTAGCCTATGTTGCTTTTGCATTTATGTTTAAAAAAGAATTTGCTTGGAACACCAAGCAATTCCTAACCGTATTAATTGCTTCAGTGATCCCTTTCGGAACTTTTTATATCGATAAAGTGTACCTGAAAAAATTAAGCGCGAAATGAATATTTTAAAACGTCGTTTTTTTGATTATTTAATTTCAATGGGTTTAGATGAAAACTTAGCGCAATACATCAATGCCTTCGTTTTTCTTCTAGGGTTATTAATAATAATTTTCATAATAGATTTCATTATTAAGAAGATTATTATTCAAGCTTTTGCACAGTTATCAAGTCGTACTAAAACCAATTTCGACGATTTATTAATCGCTAATAAAGTGCCGCGTAACGTCGCTCATATTATTCCCTTTATTATTGCCTTAGAATTTATTCCAGATATTTTTGAAGATTTTTCAGATTTCGAAATAATTATTGAAAAAGGGCTTCAAGTTTTCGCTATTATTCTCACGCTTTGGGTGGTTAGAAGTGTTTTAAATACAGTTAAAGATTATTTTAAAACCTTACCTCGATTAAGAGATAAACCTATCGATAGCTACATTCAGGTTTTCATGATTTTTGCGTGGACCGTTGGTGTATTTTCGGCAATTGCCATTATGACCGGTATTCCGTTTATAAACTTTATTACAGGTATGGGAGCTATTTCTGCTGTAATTTTGTTGGTTTTCAAGGATACTATTTTAGGTTTTGTTGCCAGTATTCAAGTGGCTATCAACGATATGGTACGTATTGGCGATTGGATCACGGTTGAAAAATATGGTGCCGATGGTGATGTTATTGAAATCAATTTAGCTACGGTTAAAGTGCAAAATTTTGATAAAACCATCACCACCATTCCGCCTTATGCCCTAATTTCTGATTCGTTTAAAAACTGGCGTGGTATGTCAACTTCTGGTGGCCGACGCATTAAACGTTCTTTAATTATCAAGCAAAGTGGTGTTAAGTATTTGTCTGTTGAAGATGTGGAAGCTTTAAAGAAAATACAGTTGTTGACCGATTATCTTGAAACACGTCAAGGCGATATTGATTCATATAACTCGTCTAATCAAATCAATAAAGAGGTGTTGATTAATGGACGAAATCTTACCAATTTAGGCGTGTTTAGAAAATACATCGACTCGTATTTAAACAACCATTCTGCTATAAATAAGGATATGATGATTATGGCGCGACAATTAGCACCATCCACACAAGGTATTTCTTTAGAAATTTATGCTTTTAGTAGCGATAAACGTTGGGCAAATTATGAATACATCATGGCTGATATTTTCGACCACTTAATAGCGGCCCTACCCTATTTTGGTTTGGAAGTGTTTGAACTACCAAGTGATTCTAGTTTTAAACAAGCTTAGTAATCAATTTCAATGATTTTATAAGGTACTTTAAATTAAAGGTACAAGTTTCTTCGATTAAACAACTAAACATGTAAACGAATAAACAAGCAAAATTCTTATTCTTTAACTACAATCACCGTAGCTTTAACACCAGTAGCTAAATTCCATTGGTTATGCGTTACTACATTACCCATGTCGTCAATAACACGAAATTCGGCGGTATTAGGACCAGATTCTCCTTGATTAAGAGCTACAAAATCAATTTTATTTATTCCTGGTTTTAAGTCTAATTTAAATCCTTTAAATGAATTTGATAAAAACACTCTAGCATGTACAACATCGTCGTTTACACGAACCTGAATAATATCGCCGTCCATGTAACCATGATCACGGTATACTACATTTACAAATTTACCATTGCTATTAAAATCTCCTAAATATTGATCGACAGTACTGCCGTTTCGAAGTTCAATTTCTTCTTTACTCAACTTTAAATGATCTAGGGTTTTATTGATTTTATCGACGTATAATTCACCTGGATCTCCAAATTCCTCCTCTGCAAACATCGAAAATTCCTTTTTTGGAAAAGGTGTATTAGGTGTTGGTTTCGGTAAATCTAAATTTTCCTCAGGCTTGATTTCCGGAGTTTCAGTTTTTGTGTCTTGTGGGGCTTCAATAGCAGGAATATTAAAGGATTTTTTTCGACTATCAATCTGAGAATAAGCAGATAGTGAAAATAAAATCACAAAGAGATATAAGATGTAAGATTTCATTAATCTTCTGTATTTTATTTGAGAATTTTGCCTGTTATTGATAGCAAAGATATTTTTTTCTTTGAAAATCAAAAGGTTCTCATTCATATTTAGTAGATGTTTAACAATAAGTATTCCGAAAATAACGCGTTTAGGTACAAGGTTCGTATGTATTCAGGCTTTATATGAAGAGCATTGGATTAATAAGCTAGTAGTGCTAATAAAGCTTTTTCAAAACGTTCTTTAGGTAAATACTGATTTTCTAAATTTTTAGTAAAAGGTATAGGGGTTTCTAAACTCGCAACGCGTTTTACTGGAGCATCTAAAAACTCAAAACAATGCTCCATAATTAAGGCGGAAATATCACTCGCTATTCCTCCAAATAGTGAATCTTCCTGTAAAATAATGACTTTCCCCGTCTTTTTAACAGAATCGTAAATCGCTTCGGTGTCTAATGGTTGAAGGGTTCTTAAGTCAATTAAATCTGCCGAGATGTCTAGGTGTTTATCTAAAGTATTTAAGACCCAATGTACACCTGCGCCATAAGAAATGATCGTAACATGCTCCCCTTTTCTTACGACTGATGCTTTGCCGAAAGGTAAGGTGTAATAATCCTCTGGAACATCTTGCTGTATCGTTCTATAAAGGGCTTTATGCTCGAAAAACAACACGGGATTTGGATCGTTAATGGCCGTAGCAAGAAGGCCTTTGGCATCGTAAGGAAACGCTGGATAAACCACTTTTAATCCTGGAGTTTTAGTAAACCATGCTTCGTTGGTTTGTGAGTGAAAAGGTCCAGCGCCTACATCACCCCCGCAAGGCATTCTAATCACCACATCGGCATTTTGCCCCCATCGGTAATGCGATTTTGCTAATAAATTTACAACGGGGTTAAATCCTGACGAAATAAAATCTCCAAACTGCATTTCAACAACACTTTTCATTCCGGCTATAGATAATCCCATAGCGGCTTCAATGATGGCGGATTCGCAAATGGGCGTGTTGCGTATTCTGCCTTTTCCAAACTGCTCAACAAAACCCTTGCTGATTTTAAAAGCCCCACCATATTCAGCGATGTCCTGTCCCATCATTATGAGATTGTCATGACGCTCCATGCTTTGCTTTAAACTTTCTGAAATAGCATCAATAAATCTTATGTTGTTAAAATTATTTTTAACACTAACTTCTTGATATTTATATTGTTGATAAACATCATTTAATTCTAAACTTTCACTAGGTGTTATGTCACTTTCTTTAAAACTAGTCGCTATAGCTTCATTAATAATATGACTGAAATCGGTTTTAATTTCATTTTTTAAATCTTCCGTAAGCACAGATTTATTTTCCAAAAACTGCTCAAAATTATCAATGGGATCTTTGGTTTTCCATGTTTCAAAAAGGCTGTTTGGCACATAATCGGTTCCGCTAGACTCCTCATGACCACGCATCCTAAAAGTTTTAAACTCGATTAAAACAGGTCTGTGATTATGACGAATACTTTCGGCAATGGCTTTCACTTTAGTAAAAACATCTACAATATTATTGCCATCAATAATATGTGATTCCATGCCATAACCTATAGCCCTATCAGCTAAATCCTTACAATTATATTGCTCGTTGGTAGGTGTTGAAAGTCCGTAGCCATTGTTTTCAATACAAAATATAACAGGCAGTTGCCAAACCGAAGCGACATTCAAAGCTTCATGAAAATCACCTTCACTCGTACCGCCTTCCCCAGTAAACACCGCAGTAATTCGATTTTTATTTTGTAATTTATGTGCTAATGCTATGCCATCGGCCACGCCTAATTGCGGACCTAAATGTGAAATCATTCCAATAATCTTATGGGCTTGAGAACCAAAATGAAAAGAGCGATCGCGCCCTTTTGTAAAGCATGAAGCCTTACCATTCCACTGCGAAATTAATTGTTTAAGCGGTATTTTTCGAGTTGTAAATACACCTAAGTTTCGGTGCATAGGCAAAATATACTCATCAGACTTTAAAGCCATGGTCACGCCTACTGAAATCGCTTCTTGCCCGATACCCGAAAACCATTTGCTAATTTTACCCTGTCTTAATAAAATCAGCATTTTTTCCTCTATCATTCTAGGAAACAGCATGTTTTTGTACAATGCTATTAAATCATTTTCATGGAGATGTTCTGCTTGATATGGCATGTCAAATCGACCGTTAAAAGTGTTTTAAATTACTATTTTTAAGCAAATCAAAGATACCATAAAATGCACTGCTTTCTAAGGGTTTTAAGTCTCAAAAGCGAGCCTGAATTTTTCAATGTTTTTCTTACATTTGTTTAAATACACATCATAAAATAAAACTCATGAATAGGATTCCGAGTGTCGATTTAAAAGATTTTATTTCTAATGACGCTGCCAAAAAACAAAATTTTGTAAATGCTATTGGTAAAGCTTATGAAGAGATTGGTTTTGTGGCTTTAAAAGGTCATTTTTTAAACCAAGAACTTGAAGAAAATCTTTACAAAGAAATTAAAAACTTTTTTGACTTACCTATTGAAACCAAACAGAAATACGAAATTCCTGAAATTGGTGGACAACGTGGTTATGTATCTTTTGGAAAAGAGAGTGCCAAAGGTAAAAAAGAAGGGGATTTAAAAGAGTTTTGGCATTTTGGGCAATATGTTGAGGACGATGATGCATTGAAGGCTGAATACCCTGATAATGTTATGGTTGAAGAGCTTCCTGGTTTTAATTCAACAGGAAAAGAAGCTTATCAAATGCTTGAAAAAACCGCCAAATATGTATTGCGTGCATTAGCGATTCATCTCAATTTAGAAGAAACCTATTTCGACCAATACATCCATAATGGAAACTCTATTCTAAGACCTATTCACTACCCTCCTATTAGCGAAGAACCTAAAGATGCGGTACGTGCCGCGGCTCATGGCGACATCAATTTAATTACCTTATTAATGGGAGCTCAAGGGCGTGGTTTACAAGTTCAAAATCATAAAGGCGAATGGATTGATGCTATTGCAGAGCCTGATGAACTGATGATTAATGTTGGTGATATGCTGTCAAGACATACTAATAACAAATTAAAATCCACCATACACCGTGTTATCAATCCGCCAAAAGAACTTTGGGGAACTTCACGTTATTCCATTCCTTTTTTCATGCACCCCATAAGCGCTATGAAATTAGATGTCCTAGAGGATTGCGTGGATGCCGAAAACCCAAAAGCTTTTGAAGATATTACTGCTGGCGAGTTTTTAAGAGAGCGTTTAATTGAATTGGGCTTGATAAAATAATTAGCTTCCTGAAAAAGCATTCTAAAAAAACTACCTTATACCCTATTAAAAAATAGAAAATGGATTTACAAGATCAATTAAAAAATTTATTTCCAGATCACATTGAAGAAACTCCAGAAGACACTACAAATAGTGATGATAATATCTGGATGCAGGACGATCCTATTTTATGTAAATACGAGAAGCGTAAAGGTAAACCTATTACCATTTTAGAAGGTTACACCGGTGCTACTGAGGATTTTAAAATATTAGCCAAGGAAATAAAAACCAAGCTTAGTGTTGGTGGTAGTTTTAAAGATGATAAAATTATCATTCAGGGAGATTACCGTGATAAAATCATGCAAATGCTTAAGAAAAAAGGATTTAACGTAAAACGCGTAGGCGGTTAATTTATGGAAAAGAAGATACTTCACATTACCAATGGTTCTGTTTTAACCAACTTTTTAAATGAGTTGAAAGTTGAAGGTGAATTTCTAACATGGCAGGCGATGTTATGTGAAGGTCCTACTACTGAAAAGGTTTTTTCAGAAGAATTTTTAGAGTTGCGTAGAGTACATTTTAAAGACTTTTATGATGTTGAAGTAGATAATGATCTTATTAAAAGTGAATTAGAAAAACTTAATCATCCCGATGATTATTCTGAAATTGTATTGTGGTTCGAATACGATTTATTTTGTCACCTTAACATGGTAGCCATTATAAGTCTGCTAAAACAAAAAAAGTTGAAACTGCCCGTCTATTTGGTCTGTAGCGGCCGTGTAAAAGGTAGTAAAACTTTAAAAGGCCTTTCAGAACTTAGTTCGGAACAACTTCTAGCACATTATAAAAATAAGGTACGCCTTACCGAAGAAGATTTAGAACTTGCACGAAATGTGTGGAGTATTTATTGTGGTGTCGATCATAATTTATTAAAACCACTCATTGTAAAAAGTTCATCGTTTAATTATCTAAGCAATTGCTTAAAAGCCCATTTAGAGCGTTTTCCAGATTCAGTTTCAGGTTTAAATGACCTGGAAAAGAACATTCTTGAAATCATTCATAAAAACAAAATTACTTCTAAAAATCACCTGTTAGGTTATATTCTAAATTATCAAGGCTTTTTTGGTTATGGCGATCTTCAACTCTCTAGGATTATTGATGAATTGGAGGTTTTATATACTATTAAAAAAGATCATATTGAACTGAATAGAGATGGCTATTTGGCCCTTGAAAATCAGCTTAATTGTGCTGATAAAATTGAAAACCACATGATGTATGGCGGTGTTAAAAAAGCAGCATTCTATTTTAGTCGATCGGAAAATAAACTTATAAAATCTGTGCATTATGACGATTAAAGAGTCTGAACTGATTCTGAATCCAGATGGTAGTATATATCATTTGAATTTAAAACCTGAAAATATTGCGCATACCGTTTTATTAGTGGGTGATCAAAATCGTGTAGAAAAAATATCAAAACATTTTGATCATATCGAATTTACAACTCAGAAGCGTGAGTTTAAAACCCATACAGGCACCTATAAAGGAAAACGTATCACCGTGTTATCTACGGGAATTGGTCCCGATAATATTGATATTGTCTTGAATGAATTGGATGCTCTGGTAAACATCGACTTTAAAACCAGACAGGTTAAAGAATCGCTTACTAAGCTTGACATTATTAGAATTGGTACCTCAGGATCGCTTCAAGACAATATTCCGGTTGATGCTTTTGTTTTAAGTACGCATGGTTTAGATATTAATGGATTACTACGTGCCTATCAAATAGATCATATTGCAAATCCAGATATCGAAAAGGCCTTTATTAAACACACCAACTGGAGTTCTCATAAAGCGACACCCATAATTATTCGTGGTAGTGAAATCCTAGAAAAGAAACTAGAAAGTGACTTAATCCATAAAGGATTAACGGCTACAGCAGGTGGTTTTTATGGTCCACAAGGTCGTGTGTTAAGATTAGATATTCAAGATCCCGATTTAAATGCCAAAATGGATAATTTTAACTTTAATGGTGTTGTAATTTCTAATTTTGAAATGGAAACCTCAGCCATCTATGGCTTGTCAAAATTACTAGGCCATGATGCCTTATCTTTAAACGCCATAATAGCCAATCGTGCGAATGGTACTTTCAGTAAAAATCCTTTAGCGGCTATAGAAAAATTAATTAGTTACACTTTAAATAAACTTGTAGAATAGTTTTATCCTGATATGAAAAAAGTAAAGATTGGTGGCGTTCCGGAACATTTTAACTTAGCTTGGTACCTGACTATAAAAAATGGTGAATACAAAGCAGAGGATATCAATTTACGATGGCAAGATTATCCCGATGGCACTGGTGCGATGTGTAAAGGATTAAGAGCTGGTGATATAGATATGGCTGTCATTTTAACGGAAGGCATTGTCAAGGATATTATAGCAGGTAATCCTAGTAAAATTGTACAAACTTTTGTGCAGTCGCCATTAATTTGGGGCGTTCATGTGGCTAATGATTCTACTTTTAAAGTTGTTGAAGACCTTAAAGGTACTAAGGCTGCTATTAGTCGATACGGTTCTGGTTCACATCTTATGGCCTATATTAATGCTGAAAATCATCATTGGAACTTAGACAAAGATTTAAATTTTGAAATCATAAATAACCTTGAAGGTGCTGTAATAGGTCTTACTGAAAGTAAGGCAGATTATTTTTTATGGGAAAAATTTATGACCAAACCTATTGTAGATCAAGGTGTTTTTAGACGTATTTCCGATTGTCCAACCCCTTGGCCCTGCTTTGTTGTGGCTGCGAGAGAAGATTTTATTGAAAATCATTCTGATGAACTCAAAACCATTCTAGAAATTATTAATAATACTACTGCGGACTTCAAAGGTATTCCTAGTATCGACAAAACCATTGCAAACCGATATAATTTGCAATTGGAAGATGTTCAAGACTGGTTAAACCTTACGGAATGGTCTCAAGAATTAATTGATGAAAAAACACTCACCGAAATTCAAGAGCAATTACATAAATTAGGCATTATTTCTAAAATAGTTGGTTATGAGACCTTAACGCATAGTTTGTAATTTTCTTCTAAGTTTATACCATTTCACCTCATTTTTAAGGCTTTGATAATAAATTTTATCGTTTTCAAATGTACTTCCGAATAGCAATATCGTTGTCTGTTTTATTTAGATTAGTAGGGTTTCATTTTATTTAGTTTGTCTATTTAGCTTCTTTTATATAAATTCGCTACTTCACGAAAATTGGTAAACCAGTTTTCGTGACAAACCAATAACCCTAAACTATAACAAATGAAACTAAATTTACTTAAGATCATGCGATTGTTTACAATCTGTATGATGTTTTTTGCTTTTAACCCAGTGTTAACAGCCCAAACAATTCCAGCTGATTTGATGAATAATTGTAGTCAGTGGAAAATCACAAAACCTGATGGTTCAGAACAAAAACCATTGTGTCAATACCCCGAACAAGACTATTATTTTTTGAATACAGCGAAAGATGCTATTGTTTTTCGAGTAGAAATTAACGGAAGCAATGGTTCTACAGCCAACTCTAATTACATCCGATCAGAACTTCGCGAAAGACTACCTGATGGGAGTTTAGATGTGTATTGGACAACCGCTGGACAACATGTTATTTATGTCGAGCAAGCTATTACCCACTTACCTACTTACAAAAATCATTTAGTGGCTACTCAAATTCATGGCAACAAAGATGATGGTATTGATGATGCTATGGTGTTAAGATTGGAAGGTCAACACTTATTTTTGTCATTTAACGGTGGCAAATTAAGACCTGATTTTACTATTAAAACAAATTATCAAATAGGAACAAAACACGAAGTTATTTTTGAAGTTATTGATGGTAAACATTATTGTTATTATTCAGAAGACGGTAATCTAAAAGCAAGTTACGATGCTGGAACTGCATCCCAGTATTTAGTTAAGGATATAGCCAATGGGACTGATTATGTCATGGATTTAAACTATAACCAAACCTATTTTAAAGTTGGAAATTATACCCAATCTAATGTTTCTAGAGAAGAAGAGTACGCTAATAAAGCTGGACTAACTTACGATCCAAATGCCTTAAATTACGGTGAAGTTGAAGTTTATAACTTTAGTGTGATTCATGATGGTGTTGTTGATGGTGGTTCTGAAGGTGGTGTAGACCCTCCGGCTCCAGGAACGACTCCACCAGCAGAAGATGAAATAACTATTTTAGATGCAATAGGTGTAGGTACCGAAACAGGTAAAAATAATGTAGGTTCACCTTATGCCTTTGATGATGTTGTAACAGCAGATTTCTATTGGGCTGCTGATGCTTCAGTAGGTGAAGCTTCTATTACTTTCGATTTAGGTTGTAACCGTGACTTAACCGAAATAGGTATTCATTTCCTAAAAGCAGATGCTAGAACTACAAAATTTGATGTTGCTGTTTCAAATGATGAAGGTGCTACATATACAAATGTAATTACTGCACAAGATAGTTATGCGACAGGTTACACGGTTGATGATGAACAAAAATTTGATTTAACTGGTAGTAATGGTCGTTATGTTAAAATTATCGGACATGGAAACAGTGCGAATTCTGGTTGGACCAGTATTGCCGAGGTACATATTTATGGAGAAAATGGAAGTTGTTCAACATTAAGCACTGGTGATGTACATGCTAATAACAATGCATTATCCATTTATCCTAACCCTGCTAGTAATGTTATAAATATTGCTAATGCAAAAGATTTTGAAACTGTTGAAATTTACAACTTAGTAGGTAAATTAGTTTCAAAACAAGCTATTCCAGGAAATTCAATGGATATATCAAACTTAAAATCTGGTTTATACATCTTCAAATTTTCAGGAAAAAATAATACAGTAAACAAACGCGTTATTAAAAAATAAGGTTAATAACATACTTTTAAAAGCAGATGGAATTTTTCATCTGCTTTTTTTTATGCTTTAAAATCACCTTAGCAGTGATATTAAATTATGGTTTATAATATAATAGCTTGTCATTCAGTACTAACCATAAAAACAAAATGTTAATATAAATCTAAAATAGTAACAAGCCTATTTCAAATTATTACATTTGGGCAAAACCAATAAAAACAATGAAAAAACTCCTACTTTTAGCTTTAGCAGTATCTGCTTTCAGCTGTAAAACAGAAACAAAGCCAGATTATATTGTGATTTCTGGGAAAATAACAAATAAATTACCTGCAGAGTTATCAATAAACACCCAAGACCGTTCATTTACTGAAGTTATAGAGGTTGCTGCCGATGGAACTTTTACTGACACATTAACTGTTGAAAAAGGTTCTTACGTTTTATATGATTCTAAAAACCCTGTTTTTTTATACCTAGATTCTGGTTATAATTTAAACATTAATTATGATGCAGCCGATTTTAAAAATTCCTTAGCCATTTCTGGTGAAGGTGCTGCTGAAAATAACTACCTTAAAGAAAAAAGAGAAAAAACACCATTGTTAATGGGTGATAACGCTAGTTTTTATTCTTTAAATGAAGCTGATTTTAAAAGTAAACTGCTTAGTATAAAGGACTCATTATCGACACTTTTAACTAATACCCCTGGAATTTCTGAAAATTTCAAAACTTCAGAACAAAAGGAACTTCAATACAATTATTTAGCTGGTTTAAATGTTTATGAAAAAGCGCATAGATATTTTGCTAAAGACCAAGAATTTAAAGCCTCAGATGATTTCTTAAAAGAGTTTGATGGTTTCGACTATTCTAATGAAGCAGATTATAAAGGGTCTCCTAGTTATAAGAAAATTGTAACCGATCATTATGTTACAGAAATGACTGATTTAATGGCTAAAGATTCATTATCTCAAGAGGAAGCATTTTTCAAAACAGCAAAATCTATTCCATCAGAACTTATTAAAAACACCTTCTTATTTGATTTTGCAAATCAGTCTTTAGCACGATCAAAGGATATTGAGACGTTTTATAAAGAGTTTATGAGTATCTCAACAAATGAAGATAATAAAGCCGTAATTACTGAAAAGTACAACAAACTTACAGCTGTAGCTGAAGGTAAGCCTTCTCCTAAATTTGTAAATTATGAAAACTACAAAGGGGGTACAACTTCATTAGACGATTTAAAAGGTAAGTATGTTTATATCGATGTTTGGGCGACTTGGTGCGGACCATGTAAACGTGAAATACCTTTCTTAAAGGAATTGGAAAAAACATACCATGACAAAAACATTGAATTTGTTAGTCTTTCAATAGATAAAGTTTCAGATCGTGATAAATGGAAAAAAATGATTGAAACTGAAAATTTACAAGGTGTACAGTTATTAGCTGATAATGACTGGAAATCTAAATTTGTACAAGATTATCAAATTCAAGGTATTCCACGATTTATTTTAATCGACACTGCTGGAAACATTGTTGATCCTAATGCACCAAGACCTTCAGATCCTAAATTGGTTGAAATGTTTAGCGCATTGAATATATAATTAGAAACATTCTAATACTCTAAAAAGCCATTTTAAAGTGATATAATCCTTTAAAATGGCTTTTTTTATTGATACCAATTAAAATGTATCTAAGTCTATTTGAAATTTAATGGCGTTTCTTAACTTTCACCTGTTTTGGTGTACCTGCTTCTTCCTTTTCTGTAGGCGTTGGGTTAACAGGTTGTTCTGGTTGTTTAAATAAATCTATAAAAGCATCTCCTATATACGCTATAACATGGCTAGCGGTTAAACTCTCAAATCCGCATTGTAAAACAGCAAGATCTGCTGATTTTCCATGTAAGTAAGTTCCAAAAATGGCCGCAGAAGTTGGGTGGTATCCTTGCGATAATAACCCTAGAACAATGCCTGTTAGCACATCCCCACTACCTGCTGTAGCTAAGCCAGGATTTCCTGTGGTATTTACATAAAGCTTATCATTAAAAACAGTGATGCTAAAGGCGCCTTTTATAATGACAATCAGTTTGTATTTTTTTGTAAATGCTTTTACCTTACTAAGCTTATCGAAATCATCCGTCCATGTACCAATTAAACGTTCTAACTCTTTGGGGTGTGGTGTTAAAATACTGTTTTCAGGAAGTAATTTTAATAATGTTTTTTTCTTCGCTAATATATTTATGCCATCGGCATCAATCACTAATGGTTTTTTATTGGTTTTTAGATAAGCTTCTACAGCCTTTATAGTATCATCGTGGGTTCCCAATCCTATGCCTAAACCAATCACGGTGGGATTGATATCAAACTGAATATCACTAATTTTTTCTTCATCACCATCTGTAATCACCATGGCTTCAGGAAACGAGGCTTGTAAAGGGATATATCCGCATTTAGGTGTGTAGGCTGTCACCAACCCGGCTCCAGTCGTTAAAGTGGCTTTACTCGTTAAGGTGACTGCACCAATTTTACCATAACTTCCACCAATTACTAAAGCATGTCCAAAATCACCTTTATGGGAAAATTTTTCCCTTGGGATGTAGTTTGGGATCACTTCAACCTTGCTAATTAATTCGGCTTCAGTTTCTGTGGTTAGCAAATAGTCTGGATCTAGTCCGATATCCAATACTTCCCACTGCTCGGTATATTTAGCGGTTTCTGGTAAAAAGAAGACCAATTTAGGAGTAGCAAAGCTTAAGGTAAACCCAGCCCAAACTACATCATTTTCATCGGCTACAGGTTTATCTACAAAAAGTCCGGAAGGCACATCAATAGACAAAGTAAAAGCTTTTGTTTTTCTAAAATAAACGAACAATTCTTTAACCCAATCGGTAACCGGACGATTTAATCCAATTCCAAAAATAGCGTCAACAATAATGTCTTTTTCATTAATTTCAGGAAAATCATCACTGTCATCAATAGGTTCTGGCCAGGATTTTGTAACGCCTTTAAGTCTTTCATAGTGCGCTAAAAAATCATCGGAACGCTTGTTACTATAACCTACAATATAGGTTTTTACATGGTAGCCGTGTAAAACCAAATGACGTGCTAAAACCAATCCGTCGCCCCCATTATTACCTATACCGCAAAAAACATGTATAGGCACCGGTGCCCCTTGCATACGTAAATGCATCCAATTGAAAATTTGTACGCCCGCACGCTCCATGAGTTCAACCGAACTTATTTTTTGTCTTTCAACCGTTAATTTGTCTCCTTCGTAAATTTGTTCTTTAGAATATATTTTCATCTGTGATTTATTATTGTGGATTTTTCAGTTCTCACAAAGGTTTCTCAACTTTTTTCTACGAAAAACCAATCTATATAAGAATACTGTAAAAAAGTTCTTAAAGTTTTTTTATAAGGTTAAAAATAATACTTTTGAAATGCACTATGTAATTATAATGAATCATTTCAACCAAAATATTAACGGCATTAATTTCCTTTCAAACAAAGGAAACATGACTATTTTTGGTACAACTACAAACATTACAACCCTTTGGGGTTGCTAATTACATATTCTTCGGGCATTATTTGTGATTTAAAAAATCACATCATTTCAATTATTATTTTTAATTATCAATTCATTAAAAAATGAAGGTTTTAAAATTTGGGGGAACTTCTGTAGGTTCTTCAAAAAACATAAATAAAGTTATAAGTATATTAGAAAACTACGGTAAAAGTGACACGGTAATATGTGTAGTTTCAGCCGTTGGAGGTATAACCGACAAATTACTTTTAGCTGGAAAGCAAGCACAAAATAAAGAACAGGTATTTTTAAATACTTTTAATGATATCAAAGAAAAACATATCGATATTGTTAAAACGCTAAATCCTGAAAACAGTGCATCTATTTTAAACGAGGTTGAAGAAAAACTTAACGGTTTAAAAAGTTTATTAGAAGGTATTTTCTTGATTAATGAATTATCTCCAAAAACATCAGACAAGCTGGTAAGTTACGGGGAACTATTGTCATCTTACATTATTGCTGAAACGATGAGAAACCGTGGTATTTCAGCTGAAAGAAAGAATTCACAAGAACTTATTGTAACCAATTCAAACTTCACAAAAGCTGAAGTAGATTATAAGGCTACAAACAAAAATATTCAAGATTACTTCAAATCTGATTCCAAAACAGTTACCATTTTACCTGGTTTTATTTCGAAATCTAAAACAGGAGAAATAACAACTTTAGGTCGTGGTGGATCTGATTTTACTGCTGCTATTGTTGCGGCGGCATTACAAGTAGAGCAGTTAGAAATTTGGACAGACGTGAGTGGTATGTACACGACCAATCCTAAATTGGTAAAACAGGCCTACCCTATCGATAAAATTTCATATCAAGAAGCCATGGAATTATCACATTTTGGAGCTAAGGTTTTATATCCGCCAACGGTGCAACCTGTATTGAGTTTAAGTATTCCAATTCATATTAAAAACACTTTAGAACCTGAAGCAGCAGGAACTATTATCTCTAATGATGAAGTAACTTCAACAAAACCGGTAAAAGGGATTAGTAATATTAGCAACATCGCCTTACTTACTTTAGAAGGTAGCGGTATGGTTGGTATTCCTGGTTTTTCAAAACGTTTGTTTGAAACCTTATCACAGGAAAAAATTAATATCATCATGATTACTCAGGCTTCTTCTGAACATTCTATTTGTTTAGGAATTGAAGAGAAAGATGCTGAAAATGCCAAAGTAGCTATTGATGCCGTTTTTGAAAATGAAATCGCTCTAAACAAAATTGAACCTATCATTATAGAAACTGGTTTATCTATTATCGCTCTTGTGGGGGATAATATGAAAAATCACCAAGGCATTAGTGGTAAAATGTTTAGCAGCTTAGGAAAAAATAACGTGAACGTTAGAGCTATTGCTCAAGGGGCTTCAGAAAAAAATATCACGGCTGTTATTGCTGAAAAAGATGTTAAAAAGGCATTAAATACGCTTCATGAACAGTTTTTCGAGTCTAAAACAAAGCAACTTAATGTGTTTATTACAGGTGTTGGAAATGTTGGAGAGCGTTTGGTAGAGCAAATTCATCAGCAAAAGAAATTCCTTAAAGACAACTTAAAAATAAAAATGCGTGTTGTTGGTTTATCGAACTCTAGAAAAATGATTTTTGCTGAAGAAGGTATCGATTTAACCGACTGGAAAGCACAATTAGAAGAAGGTGAAGCTGCAACTTTACAAGGTTTCTTTGAAAAAACTAAAAGTTTGAATTTACGCAACAGTATTTTTGTTGATGTGACTGCGAATAAAAATGTAGCCGACCTTTATGCTCAGTATTTAAGAGAAAGTATTGGTGTGGTTGCTTGTAATAAAATTGCTTGTTCTAGTGATTTTGAAAACTATAAATTACTAAAACGTTTATCTCTAAAATATAATGCACCATTATTGTTTGAAACCAATGTGGGTGCTGGATTACCAATTATTGATACCCTAAATAATTTGGTAGCTTCAGGAGATAAAATACATTCTATTCAGGCCGTTTTATCGGGAAGTTTGAATTTTGTATTTAATAATTTTAATGATCAAACGAAATTCTATGATGTGGTTAAGCAAGCTGGAGCTGAAGGCTATACCGAACCAGATCCTAGAATTGATTTAAGTGGTGTTGATGTAGCTCGTAAAATCTTAATACTTGCTAGAGAAAGTGGTGTTGAGATGAATTTAGATGACATCGAAAACAAATCATTTTTATCTGAAGCTGGATTAAAAAGTGATACGGTTGATGATTTCTATGAAACTTTAATTGCTGATGAAGCACATTACCAGAGTTTATATGCTTCCGCGAAAGCGAATAATTGTCAGTTAAAATACGTAGCAAAATTCGATCAAGGAAAAGCAAGTGTAAGTTTACAAGAAATCCCAGAAGGGCATCCTTTTTATAACTTAGAGGGAAGTGATAATATTGTGATGTTCTACACGCAACGTTACCCTAAAAACCCTATGATTATTAAAGGAGCTGGTGCTGGAGCCGACGTAACGGCCTCAGGATTATTTGCCGATATAATTAGAATTGCAAACGACTAAATCATGTTACATAAAAAAGATTCTTGTTTTTGTTCTAGCGCCCCAGAGGGTTATTTGCTAGACAGTATGAACGAAATAAAAATATTTTCGCCGGCAACGGTTGCTAATGTGGCTTGTGGGTTTGATGTATTGGGCTTTTGCTTAGACAGCGTTGGCGACGAAATGGTGATAAGAAAGGTTGAGAAAAAAGGCATTCATATTACCCATATAGAAGGTTTTGATTTACCTAAAGAAGCCGAATTAAACGTAGCAGGTGTATCCGCTTTAGCGATGTATAATACCTTATGTATTAATTATGGTTTTGAAATTGAAATATACAAAAACATAAAACCAGGAAGTGGTATTGGAAGCAGTGCGGCAAGTGCCGTGGGGAGTGTTTTTGGTATGAATGAGCTTCTTGGAAGACCATTTAATAAAACAGAGCTTACGGAGTTTGCTATTAAAGGAGAAGCTTTAGCTAGTAAATGTGAGCATGCCGATAACTTAGCCCCTGCCCTTTTTGGTGGTTTTACATTAGTTAAAAGTGTATCGCCTTTACAAATTCTAGAGATTCCAACACCGGATGATCTTTATGCGACGATTATTCATCCGCAGATAGAAATTAAAACTTCTGAATCTAGAGCCATTTTACCAAAAGAAGTGGCTTTATCTGATGCCATTACACAATGGGCAAATGTTGGAAGTTTGGTACATGCATTACACACAAGCAATTACGATTTGATTCAAGATGCGCTCCACGATGTAATTGTCGAGCCTCATAGAAGTCAGTTAATTCCGCATTTTAGCGAGGTAAAAGCAGAAGTTTTAAAAGCTGGTGCATTGGGTTGCGGTATTTCAGGTTCTGGTCCTTCAATTTTTACCTTAAATAAAGGTTTGGAAACGGCTAATAAAGTTAAAGAAGCGATGGAAAATGTGTACGCAAAAACAGATATTGCTTTTGAAGTTCACGTTTCGAAGATAAATACTAAGGGTGTGAAAGCCATATATTAAGGTTAAAATAGCTATACTGCAATTTCTAAAAATACTGAGAAATTACAGCATAAAGATTACTAATAATTAATAAACAGATTCCTGCCTTCGCAGGAATGACAAACAATGAACTATTACTCACTAAACCATAAAGCCCCGAATACAACTTTTGAAAATGCTGTTGTAAAAGGTTTGGCTCCAGATAAAGGCTTATATTTTCCTGAAAGCATTACGCCATTACCAAAATCGTTTTTTGAAAATATTGATAATTTATCAAATACAGAAATTGCTTTTGAAGCGATTAAACAATTTGTTTCACCAGAAATTCCTAAGGATGTCTTAAAAACTATTGTTGAAGAGACCTTATCTTTCGATTTTCCTGTTGTTAAGCTGAATGAAAACATTTCAACTCTAGAATTGTTTCACGGACCAACCATGGCATTTAAAGATGTGGGAGCACGCTTTATGGCACGTTGTTTAGGTTATTTTAACAAGGATAACAGCAATGAAGTTACTGTTTTGGTTGCGACTTCTGGAGATACTGGAGGTGCTGTAGCCAACGGTTTCCTTGGAGTAAAAGGGGTTAATGTAGTGATCTTATACCCTAGCGGAAAAGTGAGTGACATACAGGAAAAACAACTTACCACGCTTGGTCAGAATATCAAAGCTTTAGAAGTTAACGGTACTTTTGACGACTGTCAGGCTATGGTTAAAGAAGCTTTTTTAGATGAAAGTTTAACGAGTAAAATGCAGTTAACTTCTGCAAATTCTATAAACGTTGCACGTTGGTTGCCACAATTATTCTATTTTATGTTTGCTTACAAGCAATTACATAACAAGTATGAGGATATTGTATTTTCTGTACCTAGTGGAAACTTCGGAAATGTATGTGCTGGCATGATGGCGCAACAACTAGGTTTACCAATTAAACATTTTGTAGCCTCAAACAATGAAAATAATGTGGTAACTCGTTATTTGGAATCTGAATTATACGAGCCAAAACCTTCAGTGCAAACCATTAGTAATGCTATGGATGTGGGGGCACCAAGTAACTTTATTCGTATTCAGGAAATATATAAAAATAACTTCGAAAGTTTAAAAAACAATGTGTCTTCTTATAGTTTTTCAGATGATGAAACTAGAGAAGCTATGTTAGAAATTTATAATAACTACAACTATGTAGCCGATCCGCATGGCGCTGTGGGGTATTTAGGTTGTAAATCACATTTAAAAAACAATCCTGAAGCGCATTGTGTATTTCTAGAAACGGCTCACCCAACAAAATTCTTGGATGTTGTAGAAGATGTTATTAAAGAAGAACAGCCTTTACCTGAGCAGATCCAAGCCGTAATGGGTAAAGAGAAAGAAGCTTCTTTAATTTCTAGTTACGAAGACTTAAAAACGTTTCTTTTAAAGAGATAACAGTATATAAAATAAAAAGGCTGTGTTAATGGTTTAATCAATCGTCATTCTGTGCTTGACACAGAATCTCATGATATTGGAATTCAATTATTATGAGAATCTGAAATAAATTCAGATTGACGTAAATTCAACTTTTAAGACAGTCTTTTTTTAATAGCTTAATTTTCAATATTCAGTTACCGACCCCCAATTTTCTCCTGATTTTATACGGTAAAGTTGCATTTCAGAGATTCCAAATTGTTTGGCAATCATTTTCAATCGCGTTCTTCTATTAGGATCATTTATTTTGCGTTTAATTAACCGCACTCTGGTTTCTGTCAGTTTTGAGTAAGTTCTTTTCCTAGGTTTATTTTTATATTCCGGATTACTGAATTGATGCGTTTCTTTTTCTCTTTTGGTTGCCCATCTTAAATTGTCAACATGATTGTCTGTTTTGTCATAATTTAAATGGATCACATAAATACCATCATTCTGTTCAAGGAAATGTTCTGCTACAAGTTTATGAACATATCTACTGGTCCATTTCCTTTTTTCCTTCAATTTTAAACGTATAGCTTCATAACCATTAACTAGTGATTTCTTTTGCTCGATATCTTCATCTCCTTTACAGTTCAAAATTCGACCGTAATTGGAAATCTTGTATTTCTCTTGATCAGAGATTTTATCGTCAAACACAATCTCTTTCCATGCTTCTTTCCAGTAGTTTCTAATCATTTTTCTGCAATTTTATCAAAAATACTAAAACTATTGGGTTAAACCTCTAATTTTCACTAGTTTGACTATAAAAATTTCAAAAGAGATAAGTGAAATTTCGTTTTTCAAAAAAATTGTAAAAATTTTCACCTCAAAAAAATGAAATGCTTTAGGAGTCAATATGTTAAGATTCTAGTTCAAAAAGTTATTTCCAAAGCCACCATTCTGCTTTAAATCCGAAATAATACCCCCATTGCTTTTCTCCTGCAAATTGTAAATAAGGTGAGTACAACGTCTCCTTTGCAAAATCGTTATAGTAAGCTAGAGAAGCTACAAAACGTAAATGTGGTCTCGCCCAGAAGTCGCGTTGTCCTGTAGGTACTAAAACAGGTGCAAAACTTAACTTAGTCATGCTTGCATAAGGATTAGTACCGTCTTTACGCTGTGAATAATGCAATTCGGCTAATAAAAGAAAATAATCTTTTAAATAGAATTGGTGTCGTGTTCCTACGGTAAAGTCGATCTTTTTATTATAAACCTCCTGCTCAAAATAGGTTGGTGCAAGATTATTGGATGCAGCACCACCTTTGCTATTTGTATAAATGACATAAGCATTTAAAGTGTAATTATCGGAAAAATTAAATACTGAATGGTTTACTAGAGCCACCGAATAGGCGTTTTTGTACCGTAATGTATTTTCATCAGGAGCCCCAAAAGTAAGCCAGGTTTTAGATAAACCGCCATCACCGCCATTAGCAATACCGCCGCCGTACCTTAATGTAAAATCATTAAATGAACCTGGCATCAATTTTTTTAAGTTACGGTGATATCGAACCCCTAAAACATATCCATAATCGGTTGGGAAGTTTTCGGCATCTGAAACATCAGGATTAGCATCTTCAGGAATGGTGTGGTCCTCACCTTCTTCCATGTGATGATATTCTGCTAGGGCCGTAATACTATTGTTTTCATCGATATCAAAATCGTGTTCACCAACAAACACGGTGCGTTGTCTTAATGCTGCGCTTGGCGTACCCGTTTTAAAATTGAGATAAAAATATGGTGGTAAGATTGAAGTAGTATCTACGGAAGCGACAAAAATAGTTGATAATCGACTCTTCTTATATTCTACACCAACCCCTTGTCCGGAGTGATCATTAAAATAAAAGTGATCGGCAATATGGGCATCAGGACCACGATAAAACCGAGAACCAATCCAAATATTTAGCCCAGAGCCTCTAATATTTCTAGCTTCGGCATAAATTTCTGGCATGGCAAAAGTTAAGCCCCCAACACTACTAGTGGTTGAGTTTCCAATGGTAGTTAAGCTTGTAGAATAAACTGCTAAACGTATTTGAACATGTATTTCTGTAGAGTCTCCTTTTTGAGGGTTGAAGGTTAAATTTGGGGCTAATTCTAAATAATCTTGTTCTTCCAATCGACCTCCGATACTTCCCATATTGTTAAGGTTTAATTTGCGTCCCACAGCGCCACCATTATCGAAGGACCAACCTACACCTACCCGACCATAAGATCCAATATTTAGATTCTTACTTTTGGCATACTCATAATTAATTTGAGAAAAACCATTAAAACTGGAGATAAAAAAAAGGAACATTAAAAATGAACTTCCAAAAAAACAATTGTTTTTTCTTCTTGCTGAGGGTAGTTTTTTGCTCATTTATTAGGTTGGTTTCTAACAAATATACAAGGAAACTTACTGATTAACAATGTGTTTTTTTAATAAATCTCTTACAATAGTAGCGGAATTTGTTTAAAGTATTCTTCGAATATCTTATTAAATACATTACTCCAATGATTTAATAATCAATATGATGTATGGATTTTTAAGAAACCGCTTCTTTCGAGTAATTTTTTAAAATTTCAAATAAGTCTTGTTTACTAAATGGCTTAGAAAGAATATCATCAAAACCTAGGCTATCTAATTTGGAAATAAACTCTGTACTCGGAATATTAGCTGTAAAGGCAACAACATTAATATTAGGTCGCAGCTTTTTAATATGTTTAATAGCTTTAAAACCATTCATTTTAGGCATTTCAAGATCCAACAGCACTAAATTTATTTTTTTATGCTCTTTAATAGATTCAATGGCTTCAATACCGTTGTTGGCTTCATGAATTTTTAAAACATGTTTTTCTAGTAGCTTTTTGGCATACATCATACTTACCATGTTGTCCTCAACCAATAGAACATTTAGTTTTAATAAAAAGTCATCATTAAAAGCATCTTCAAATTTTGAAGTTTTAGAAGTTAAAATACCGCGCTCTAAATTTAATGGAAATTGAAAACGAGTTCCTTTCTTTAAAACACTCTCTATTTGTATCTCAGAGCCCATGGCTTTAATTATGGATTGAGAAATTGACAATCCTAAACCAGTACCACCATAAACCGGATTCTTTTCATTTTTAATTTGATGAAAACTCTCAAATACCTTTTTTAAATTTTTCGGTGCAATTCCCATACCTGTATCTTGCACCATAAACTGTATACTTACCTTATCTTCCTCGGTATTATTTATTTGAGCAGAAAAGGTAATGCTACCTTGTTCTGTAAACTTTATAGCATTAGAAATAAGATTGTAAATAACCTGTGCTAACCTTTTTTCATCAATATTAACAACTAAATCTTTCAATTTAGGATCGATATAGGAATGTAACTCTAAATTTTTTTCTTCGGCTTTATTAATAAAAGGAACGGTGATTTTGGATAGGAAATCAAATAATACTTTGGGTTCATAGGATAATTCAAATAGCCCTGATTCAATTTTATGCATGTCTAACATGTCGTTAACCAACAATAGCATATTGTTATTACAATGATCTAAAATTTCAAAATAACGCTTGTTTTTAACCTCTTCCGATTCATTATCTAGAATAAGTTTTGTAACACCATTAATACTGTTTATTTGTGTTCGCAATTCGTGTCCTAAATTAGATAGCACTCGGGTTCGTCTGTCTTTTTCGCTTTCAGCATTGATTTTATCGAATGATATTTTATTTATAACCGATTTATTATAACTCAGTGCTTGCAGTGAAAACACCATCATCACACCAAAATTTACAGCCGAATTTAACATAAAACGATAATGAATTTGCTCCTCAGTTAAGTCTTTGTAATACTCCGAATACATTGGTGAAACTAAAAAGGTAAGCAGTATAAAAGCCAAAATTATGGCGTACAATGTACTGGTGTGTTTTTTAAAATAAACCTCCCTTCGAATAACATAAGGCAATGAAAAAAGGAGTCCGAATTGAAACCAATAATAACCAGCCATAATTCCCTCCAAGTAGGTCAATCCTAAAGTTGCAGAGCCTAAACAAACAAAAACGAAGTAAGGTCCGAAAAGGTAATTACGCTTAACTACAAAAGCATATATACTTAATGAAAATCCTAAAAGTGGTAACAGCATGAGTATGAAAGACTCGATATAGCCATTTTTATAACTCAAATAAGCATAATATAAATTAAATAGAATAGCAGCGATATAAACATTCATTGCTAATCTAAATGAAGTTTTCTGTAAAAGTTCTTTAAAGTTAAGGGTTCTAAGTGGCTGTGTCATTGAGAGTTTAAGAGAAATCAAATGTAATAATTATTATATTTTATTGATTCATAATGGACTTTTCTTTTTGTTAAAAATTTTAAAGGATAATTTCATTAAAACAAATAAACCTCTTAAAATCTTATGAAAAAGCTAAACAACGGATATATTATAAATAAATAATGGACATGCTTTTGATTCAATTCATATTTGAAATTCATTTTTTATAATCCCTTTTTACGCCTTTATTTAACGCTATTTAACAATTCATTCAATCTTTAAACCAGATTAATTTCTATACTTTTGTGCTGCATATAAAACTAAAACAATGAAAAATACAGCCTTAACAGAAACTCATACATCCCTTGGAGCTAAAATGGTTCCTTTTGCAGGATATAACATGCCCGTACAATATGAAGGGGTAAATATAGAACACGAAACCGTTAGAAAAGGTGTTGGTGTTTTTGATGTCTCTCATATGGGTGAATTTCTTATTGAAGGTGAAAATGCATTAGATTTAATACAAAAAGTATCTAGTAATGATGCTTCAAAATTAACGATAGGAAAAGCACAGTATAGCTGTTTGCCTAACGATGATGGTGGTATTGTAGATGATTTAATCATATATAAAATTAAAGATGAAACTTACTTGTTAGTAGTAAATGCAAGTAATATTGATAAAGATTGGGATTGGATTCAATCTAAAAATGATGTTGGAGCCAATATGCGTAATTTAAGTGACGACTACTCTTTGTTAGCCATACAAGGACCAAAAGCTATTGAAGCTATGCAAAGTATTACAAGTCATGATTTAGCAGCTATTAAATTTTACAATTTTGTTGTTGGTGATTTTGCTGGTATTGAGAATGTTATCATTTCGGCAACAGGATATACTGGTAGTGGCGGATTTGAGATCTACTGTAAAAACAGTGAAGTTAAGCAAGTTTGGGATAAAGTATTTGAGGCTGGAGCAGATTATGGCATTAAACCTATTGGTTTAGCAGCGCGTGATACGTTGCGTTTAGAAATGGGTTATTGTTTATATGGCAATGATATTGACGATACCACCTCTCCTATTGAAGCTGGATTAGGTTGGATTACAAAATTCACTAAAGATTTTACAAATTCTGAAGCCTTAAAAGCCGAAAAAGAACAGGGTCCTAAAAGAAAACTTATTGCTTTTGAATTGGATGAAAGAGGTATTCCACGTCATGGTTATGATATTGTGGATTCAGAAGGATCTGTAATTGGTAAGGTAACTTCGGGAACTATGTCACCAAGTTTAGGAAAAGGTATCGGTTTAGGGTATGTTCCTACGGAATTAGCAGGTGTCGATAGTAAAATTAGTGTTCAGATTAGAAAAAATGCAGTGCCTGCAACAGTTGTTAAATTGCCATTTTATAAATAATAATGGTTGATTTTCAAGCCATTTTAAATAGTATATATCAAGATGCTAGAGCAGTTAAGGATAAAGGTGTTGTAGCATCTTATATCCCGGAATTAGCTCATGTAGATCCTGAAGCTTTTGGAATTCATTTACGGACTTCCGAAGGTGAAAATTATGGTGTTGGCGATTTCGACAAATTGTTTTCAATTCAGAGTATCTCTAAAGTTTTTGCCTTATCTAAAGCCATGGCCTTAATAGGTGATGCTATTTGGAAACGTGTCGATGTTGAACCTAGCGGAAATCCGTATAACTTTTTGGCTTTATTAGAGATCGAAAACGGTATTCCTAGAAATCCGTTTATAAATTCTGGAGCTATTGTAATAGCCGATATTTTGCTTTCTAACTTAAAAAATCCGAAAGCAGATTTTTTAAATTATGTACGAGAGCTCGCTGGTGATTCTTCTATCAATTATAATGAGGAGGTTGCCTATTCTGAAAAGATTACTGGTTTTAAAAATTACGCCTCGGCAAACCTTTTGAAATCGTTTAATAATTTAGAAAACCCAGTAGATGCTGTTCTAGATTTCTATTTTCATCAATGCGCTATCGAAATGACTTGTAGTCAGCTGTCAAAAGCCTTTTATTTATTTGCAAATAAAGGCAGTTGTATGCAGCAAAAACAACATATTAGCAACCAGCAAGTTAAACGTATTAATGCATTAATGTTAACTTGTGGGTTTTATGATGAAGCTGGAGAATTTGCTTTTGAGGTGGGTTTACCAGGAAAAAGTGGTGTTGGCGGAGGCATCGTAGCCTTACTACCCGATCAATTTATTGTGAGTGTTTGGTCTCCCGGATTAAACAAAAAAGGCAACTCAAAATTAGGTATGCATGCTTTAGAGCAGTTTACTACAAAAGCAAAATTATCTATATTTTAGGTTGCTCCAAAGTGCCCTTGTTATATGATTGAACGAGAAAACAAACATACTATTTTAATTTTAGGAGCTAGTGGTTTTCTTGGTGGTGCACTTTACAAAGAGCTCTGCTCCTATTTTAGAACGTTTGGCACCTATAATATTAGTAACCGTGCTCTAGAAAAAAACAAACATTTTTTTCAATATAATTTTGAAGAGGATGATATCTATGAAATATTAGAAATTGTAAAGCCTACCATTATCATTTCTGCCCTTCGTGGTGATTTTTCAAAGCAAGTTTTACTTCATCAACATCTAGCCGATTATGTGCTTATAGAAAAAATAAAGCTTATATTTTTGTCTTCTGCCAATGTTTTCGATGCCTATAGCAAATACCCAAGTTACGAGTTAGATAAAACTTATAGCAATAGTATTTTCGGACATTTTAAAATTAAAATTGAAAACATGCTGCTGCGTTTGCCTAAAAAGCAAATCGTTATTATTAGACTCCCCATGGTTTTCGGAGCACAATCGCCAAGAATACAAGAAATTCTTCATTTCTTAAAAGCAAAAGAGCCTATTGAAGTATTTCCAAATTTGGTTATGAATGTTTCTAGCGATTCCAAAATGACGCAGCAAATTCATTATATCATCAACCGTAATAAATATGGTGTTTTTCATTTGGGAAGTGAAGATTTAGTGCATCATGACGATTTCATTAAGGAAATTATAGCCTCCTACGATTTAGAGCAAAAAGCCATTTTTAAACAGGTTTACACGACTAATGATGAACGTTATTTGGCTGTTTTACCAAAATTCAATAAGCTTCCGAAACATTTACAGTTAAAAAGCGAGGATATTTTAAGTGATTTGAAATTATAGTTGATAAGCCCCATACAATTCCTTAAATTGTCATTAAACTTTAAAAAGACATAAAATCATGAGTAAACTTTCTGAACAAGACATCGAAAAAAAATTATTACAATTTCCAGATTGGGATTATTATGATGATGCCATTCATAGTGAATTTGAATTTGAAAATTTCAAAGACTGCTTTAGTGCCATGAGCCGTATTGCTTTCGAATGTGAAGCACTAAACCATCACCCCAATTGGACAAATGTATACAATGTGCTTACAATCTCATTATCAACACATAGTGAAAATGGCGTTACAGAAAAAGATTTTAAGTTGGCCAAAGCCATTGAATTTATAGTAGAACCAGAAGAAGATTAATACTATTTATTTGTTTTTGATTTGAAGGTTTTTAAATTTGTCAAATCATTTAATTTAATACAATTGCTGCCACAAGTAGCATAACACATATAATTATGGGAAGAGCTTTTGAGTTTAGAAAAGCAAGAAAGATGAAACGTTGGTCTGCCATGAGTAAAGCATTCACTCGTATTGGCAAAGATATTGTGATGGCTGTAAAAGAAGGTGGCCCAGATCCAGATAGTAACTCGCGTTTACGTGCTGTGATCCAAAATGCAAAGGCTGTTAACATGCCTAAAGACAATGTGGAGCGTGCCATAAAACGTGCTAGCGACAAAAGTCAAGGTGATTACAAAGAGGTTATCTTTGAAGGTTATGCACCACATGGTGTGGCTGTTTTAGTTGAAACTGCAACCGATAATAATACCAGAACAGTAGCAAATGTTAGAAGTTATTTTAATAAATGTGATGGCAGCTTAGGGACTTCAGGATCTGTTGTTTTTATGTTTGATCACACTTGTAATTTTAGAATTAACGCTGAAGGACTTGATCCAGAAGAATTAGAGTTAGAGTTTATAGATTTTGGTGCAGAAGAAGTTTTTGCTGATGAAGACGGTATTTTAATTTACGCCCCTTTTGAAAGTTTTGGTGCTATTCAATCGGAATTAGAAAGCAGAGGTATTGAAATTTTATCTTCTGGGTTTGAACGTATTCCGCAGGTTACTAAACCTTTAACTCCGGAACAAGCCGCCGATGTAGAAAAGCTATTGGAAAAACTCGACGATGACGATGACGTTCAAAATGTTTATCATACGATGGAAGAAAGTGCAGAATAAAAAATTAAAAAAAGAGAGCTCAAAAAGCTCTCTTTTTTATTTGGGAAAATTACTGATTCAAAACTTCTCCATAGTTTTAATTTTATAAGAAATTTCTATAAAATCATTTTCTTGATTTTACTGAGTTTGTCTGTTTTTATTAGTATTTTAGTAGTTATAACTAACTAAACAACGATATGATTCTCCTTACCAACAGAATCATATAAACTATTTCTTGAAACTAACAAAAACTACTAAACAACAATGAAGTACGTATCTAAAGTAATTAAATGGGGCATTATAGGATGCGGTAATGTCACAGAAGTTAAAAGTGGTCCTGCTTATAAAATAACATGTGGGTTTACGATTTCTGCCGTAATGAGGCGCGATGCTAAAAAGGTAAAAGATTATGCAAAACGTCATCAAATTGATACTTATTACACAGATGCCGATCAACTTATTAATGATCCCAATGTAGATGCTGTTTACATTGCCACACCACCCGATAGTCATAAATATTATGCGTTAAAAGTAGCAGCTGCAGGAAAACCATGCTGTATTGAAAAACCTTTATCTCCAAGTTACGCTGACAGCCTTGAGGTTTATAATGCATTTAAAGACAAAAACATCCCCTTATTCGTTGCCTATTATAGACGTTCTTTACCTAGATTTTTAAAAATTAAATCTTGGATAGATACCGGACTAATTGGTCAAGTTAGACATATCTCATCCCATTTGAGTAAACCACCAAGCGAAAAAGATTTATCAAAGGCATACAATTGGAGAACCGATGCTAAAATTGCTCCAGGTGGTTATTTTGATGATTTGGCAAGTCATGAATTGGATTTATTTACTTATTACTTCGGCAATATTAAAGATGCCCATGGGGTAAGTGTTAATCAACAAAATTTATATTCTGCAAAGGATGCCGTTACTGCAAGTTGGGTACATGAAAATGGTGTAACAGGGTCTGGAACATGGAATTTTGGATGTAGCGAACACTTAGATAAAGTAATTATTTATGGTTCTAAAGGCACCATTAAATTTTCTGTATTTCACGATAACTCTATTGTGCTTAAATGTGAAGACAGAAGAAAAGAAGTGTATATTGAAAACCCAAACCATATTCAATTTCCTCATGTTGAAAACATGAGATTCTATTTTGACGACCCAGCTCAAACACATCCTTCAACTGGAGAAACAGCATTACATACCAGTTGGGTTATGGATAAAATATTAGGACAGATTTAATGTTTATTTTTTACATAAATCAATTTAAAACGACCATTCGTTTGATCGCGTTGTTCTAACTCAAATTGATCTAAAGATTTAAAAAGTGGTGTTAATTTTTGAAAACCAAAATTACGGGAATCAAAATTAGGCTGCTTTTTAATGATTAAAGAACCTACATCACCAAGAAAAGCCCAGCCATCGTCATCTGCACAATCATCTACAGCATGAGATAAAAACTGAATAACTTTAGGTGTAATATTGTAAAGGTTTTCTTTTGATTTAGTAGAACCATCAACTTGTTTAGGACTTGTTGTCTCCTTCTTTAAAATTTCAAGGTAAATAAATTTATCACAGGCTACGATAAAGGGATCAGGTGTTTTCTTTTCTCCCATGCCATAAACCACTAAACCTGCTTCACGCAATCGTGTGGCTAGTTTTGTGAAATCACTATCTGAAGAAACTAGGCAAAAACCATTTACTTTTTCTGAATAGAGAATATCCATGGCATCAATAATCATAGCCGAATCTGTAGCATTTTTTCCTGTGGTATACCCATACTGTTGTATAGGTGTTATAGCGTTTTCTAATAAAACGTTTTTCCATTTGGCTAAATAAGGCTTTGTCCAGTCCCCATAAATTCTTTTTATGGTAGGTGTTCCATATTTAGTGATTTCTTCCATCATTTCTGAAATATACTTGGCAGGGATATTATCGCCGTCAATTAATACGGCTATTTTAGTGTCTTTTATCATATTTTTTAAAAATAAACAAAATCGTAACCATTATCACGATTTTGCCTTTTAATATTTTTTAACTTTTTTTTATTATTTAAAAATTTATAACTAATTACATTTATAGCGACTAATTCAAATTTTATTCATACATAATCATTAATTTAAACCATGAGTTTACCAAAAAAAACCTTTAGACTTGTCTGTCTACTGTTTCTTTCTTTGTTGATTTTTTCGCCTCAAAATGCTGAAGCACAAAGAAAAAACAAGAAAAAAAAGAAAGACAAAACCGAAACCGAAGCGCCATCTTCAGAAAAAAAATCAAAAGAAAAATCTATTGCAGATTTAACCAAATCTAGTAAAAAATCGGAAGGTTTATTTACTATATACCAAGATTCCATAACGGGTTCTATAAAAATGCTGATTTCAGAGGACCAAATTGGAAAGGAATTTATTTATTTCAGCCAGATTGCCGATGGGGTTATGGATGCTGGAAGAATAAATAGAGGATCCTACAAAGGTTCAAAAGTATTTAAAATTGAGAAATATTTTAATAAGATAGAATTCGTAACTCAAAATACCTCTTTCTACTTCGATCCGGAAAGTCCACTTTCAAAATCTGAAAATGCTAACATTAGTAACGGTACTATGGCAAGCATTAAAGTAGAAAGCTACGATAAAGACAAAGGATTGTATTTAATTGATGCTAACGAACTATTTCTAGACGAGACCTTAGCCCAAATTAAACCTGCAGCACGCCCTGGACAATCTCCTACAGCTTTTAAACTTGGAAAATTAAGTAAGGATAAAAGTAAAATTAATGCTATTAAGAATTATCCTGAAAACACTGATGTCGCTATCGAATACGTATACTCCTCACCTTCCGTATTAAACAATGGTTCTGATGCTGTTGCCGATGGTAGAAATGTGAGTATTAAAATATATCATAGTTTTATTGCAATGCCTGAAAATAATTACCAACCTCGCTTTGACGACCCGAGAGTTGGTTATTTTTTAACTGAAGTTAATGATCAAACTGCTACAAATTCTACACCTTTTAGAGATTTAATACACAGATGGGATTTACAAAAGAAAAACCCTGAATTAGCGTTATCTGAACCTGTTGAACCAATTACTTGGTGGATTGAGAATTCTACGCCATTAGAGTGGCGTGAAACCATTAAAGAAGGTGTATTACAGTGGAATGTTGCTTTCGAAAAAGCAGGATTTAAAAACGCTATGGTTGTTAAAGTACAACCTGATGATGCCGAATGGGATGCTGGAGATATTCGATATAATGTTTTACGTTGGACGTCTTCTCCTAAACCACCCTTTGGAGGTTATGGACCAAGTTTTGTAAACCCTAGAACAGGACAAATTTTAGGAGCTGATATCATGCTGGAATTTGTACATTTCACAAACCGTGTATTCTATGATAAAGTTTATAACCTTGCTACTCCTGAAAAAGCTTATAATGCCGATGATCATGAGTTTGAAGAAGAAAGTATGCATTCTTGTGCTTTTGCCGACACCATGCATAATGAATTTATGATTGCTAATGCTGTGGCTGAAGCTAATGGTGCTTCAGATTTAGAGCTTGAAGGCATTAAAAAGGAGTCTATGTTAGCGCTTATCATGCATGAAATTGGACATACCTTAGGTTTAAATCATAACATGAAAGCAAGTCAGTTATTTTCTCCAGAACAACTTGCAGATGCTGAATTTATAAAAGGAAAATGTTTAACAGGATCTGTTATGGATTATGCTGCTTTAAACATAACAAGAGATCGTAGTAAACAAGGGCAGTATAGTGATGTTGCTGTAGGACCATACGATGTATGGGCTGTACAATTTGGTTACACACCGTTTAAAACCGCTAAAGAGCGTCACGATTTATTAAATGAATCGACTAAACCAGAACTTATTTTTGGAAATGACGCTGATGATATGCGTGCACCAGGAAAAGCTATTGATCCTCGTGTTATGATTGGCGACCTCTCTAACGATGCTATTAGTTATTCTATCGACCGTATTGAATTATCTAATGATTTGATGAAAACAGTAAAACATAATTTTACAAAGACTGATGAATCTTACCAAGAACTTCGTCGTGTTTACTATCTATTAAGTGGACAAAAATCGACTGCTGCAGGTGTTATTTCTAGATATATTGGTGGGGTTTATGTAGATCGTGCTATGGCAGGACAAGAAGGCGGTACACAGCCTTATACTCCCGTATCCTATGAAGATCAAAAAAGAGCTATGAAAGCTTTAAGTGATTATGTATTTGCTCCAGATGCTTTTACTGCACCAAACGATTTGTATAATTATTTAGCCATGCAACGACGTGGTTTCAATTTTAGAGAACCCGAAGACCCTAAAATTCACGAGCAAATATTAACTTATCAAAAGAATGTATTAACACACCTTTTACATCCACATACGTTACAACGCATTTCAGACTCCGAACTTTATGGTAATACATATAAATTGTCGGCTGTAATGAGTGATTTAAATAATGCTATTTTTAAATCGGATATCAGTGGTAATGTAAATTCATTCAGACAAAATTTACAGTTGGAATACACCCAAATGTTAATAGATATGTTGACAGGTAAACAAAGTGGTAGATATACTAACAATGCGAAATCTATGGCACTATACAACTTAAAAAATATTAGAAATTGGTCTGCACCTTCAGGTGATGTTTCTTCGAAAGCACATAAGCAACACCTAAAAACTTTAATAGACAATGCGACTAAAGAAGTGAAATAGTAGATAAAAATATATCACAAAAAAGCCACACATGTCGTGTGGCTTTTTTTTTGTTTACTACTTAAAATTACAACATTCTCCAAGCTGTGCTCGACTCGGTATCTCATCACATCAAAACTTTAGGTTATAAGGATCTGAAAAAATTATGATTAACACATAATGCAGTTTTAGTGTTAATTACTTGTTTTTTAGTAGTTTGCGTTGCTTTTGTGAAAGCCTTAGTTTAGATAGGTGTTTTGCTTTAAAATAATTTAAAAGGAATAATTCAACTAAGAATACTCTGAAATTTTCCCTTTCACATTTTCAAAAAAACTATAAATATATTTGAAATCAGCTTCCATATCATGTGTGGGATAAAAAGGCTCGGAAACTAAGTTTTGTTTGTTTTCGTAATCCAAGGTAAACATGATAATAGGTACATTGGCTTTTTTAGCGATATAGTAAAATCCTGTGCGGTATTTTTCAACTTTTTTACGTGTCCCTTCTGGAGCTAAAGCAATTCTAAACTCATCAGTTTCATCAAAAAGTTTAGCAATAGCATCGACCTTGTTTTCATTTTCATGACGGTTAATAGGACGCCCACCAAGCCATCTTAAAAACCAACCTAATGGAAACACAAACAATTCCTTTTTCCCTATAAAATGACTTTTAAGCTGTACTGAAGCTCGCATTAAAACACCAATGTAAAAGTCATGCCAACTAGTATGAGGTGCTGCTATAATAATGGCTTTCTTTACGGTATTTTTAGAGAAGTCTGTATTACCAACAATACGCCAGCCCAACCATTTAAAATAAATTAATTTAGCTAGCCGCTGCATGGTTTACATTTTTTGATAAAGTGCTTTTAACTTGTCTCGGGTAATAATTTTTTTCCAGTTTTTACCAACGGCATTTTCCCAAAGCGGTTCAAGTCCTAATGCCACGTTAATCATGATTTCAAATTCTTCATCGGTTAATTGAGCACATATGCTTTGAGGGAGCTCAATACCATGCAATGCTTTCATCTTTTTAAATAAAGCAACACCTTCTGGGTAAAATTCTTCCAAATGATCAAAAACAATACAATTCCCAATACCGTGCTTAGTCCCTAATAAATAAGACAAGCCATAACTCATGGCGTGTGCTACTCCAACTTGGGAATACGCGATACTCATACCTCCGTGCCATGAAGCCATCATAAGGTTTTCTTGAGCTTCAATGTTGGATGGGCCTATATTATCCTCCAGAAATATTTCCTTGCATAAGTCTAAAGCTTTTTCACCATAACTTTTACTGAAAGCATTTAAATAAGAACCATTTAATGATTCAATACAGTGAATATAACAGTCCATACCCGTATAAAACCATTGGTCTTTTGGTACATCTTTAGTAAGTTCGGAGTCTAACACCACTTGATCAAATGGTGTGAAATCTGAATTTATGCCCAGTTTTTTTTCTGGCCCTGTTAAAACAGTTGTTCTAGATACCTCTGCCCCTGTTCCAGAAATGGTTGGAATTCCAACATGGTAGATAGCTGGATTTTTCACTAAATCCCAGCCTTGATAATCTTTAGACTCACCTTCGTTGGTTATCATAATGGAAACAGCCTTTGCTAAATCCAAAACAGAGCCTCCTCCAATACCAATAATTCCTGAAGGACGTGCTTTTGTTTTTAAAATGATGTCTTCAACAAGTTCATCCACTTGAGTTGTTTTTGGCTCTTCTTTGGTAGATACAAAAATTATTTTATCGTCGTAAGACAAAGAAATTCTTGAAGTTAACCAAGTAGTGTTCTTAAAAACATCATCAACTAAATAGATAAATGGAGCGTTTATACTTTGGCGCTTTGGCGCTAAAATGTCGTTCAATTGATTAAAACTACCTCTACCAAAAATAACTCTTGGTACCATTGGAAAGTTCTTATAACTCATTTAATAGGTTTCTTTTTAGAATTGACAAAAATACTATAATTTTAAATTCTAAGGGTTCAAATTTAGTTTAAATAATAGACAACGTCTACTTGAAAATGGTGCGTCAAATCAATTAAAAAATTTTATTTTAAAAGTTTTAAAACATCCCTTATATTTTCTATGGTATGGTAAGATTTACCGTTTTTTTCCTTTTCTTCTACCTCTTCATGTGCCCAAGTGGTATGGAATGGCACATGAATCGCTTGAGCACCAATGTTTACTAAGGGTAAAACATCAGATTTCAAAGAATTTCCAATCATTAAAAATTCTGAAGAATCTACTTTTAAATGCTTCAATAATTTTGAATAATTGTTTTCTTTTTTATCACTTAACACCTCAATATGATGAAAATATGGGCTTAATTTCGACCTTTCTAATTTTCGTTCTTGATCCAGTAAATCACCTTTGGTAGCTAAAATAAGTCGGTATTTTTTTGATAAAACCTCCAAGACCTCCTCAACACCATCTAACACTTCTACAGGTTGATTTAACATGGTTTTCCCAATATTTAAAATGGCTTCAATCGTTTTTGGAGAGACATTTTTATTCGATAAGTCTAAAGCACATTCTACCATAGAAAGCGTGAATGCTTTTACTCCATAGCCATACAGACCAAGGTTACCGATTTCCATTTTAAATAACTCTTGGTCTATTTTATTAGGTGTCTCGTATTTGCTTAAAAGTTTAGAAAATTCTGCTTCCGCATCTCGGAAATAGGTTTCGTTAACCCATAAGGTGTCATCGGCATCAAAACCAATAACTTTTATGTTTTCGTAGTCTACCATATTTTTTTGGCACGTTCTAAATCTTCAGGAGTATCGATTTCAACACCTTCAACATCCGTTTCTACCATTTTTATACGTTTTCCATATTCCAAGTAGCGAATACATTCAATTTTTTCTGAAGCTTCTAAAGGCAACATTGGAAGTCTATAAAAATCTAAAATAGCTTCTTTTCTAAAGGCGTAAACGCCCTTATGTTTAAAGTATTTCGCACCCGCTTCCTTATCACGTAAATAAGGAATAGGACTTCTAGAGAAGTACAAAGCAAAATTGAATTTATCGACAATAACTTTTACGGTATTCGGATTTTGAATTTCCTCTTCATTAGTGATATGAACCATTAAAGAAGCTAAATCGATATTTTTATCAGTGTCCGTTTTAAAAACTTCAATAAGTTTACTTAAGGATTCTTTATCTGTAAACGGCTCGTCACCTTGTACATTAATGACAATATCAACATCCATAAACTCAACAGCTTCAGCAATGCGATCGCTTCCACAATCGTGTTCTTTTTTACTCATCATCGCTTTTCCGCCATTATTTACAATTTCTTGATAAATAATATCGCTATCGGTAACCACAAACACATCGTCAAACAAGCCAGTTGCTACTGTGGCCTCGTAAGTACGAAGGATAACCGTTTTACCACCAAGATCTTGCATAAGTTTTCCCGGAAAACGCGAAGCCGCATATCGGGCAGGAATCATTGAAATTATTTTCACAAGTTTAATTTTTAAAATTTGTTAATAGCCATCTAAATTCAAATCAAAAGTACTTAATTTTAAAGCTATTCTTCAAAAAAATCATCTTTAAAACCTATGAGGTATAATTTTTCTTTAGCTCTTGTAACCGCGGTATAAAGCCATCTCAAATAATCTTTATCGATACCATTCGGTAAATAAGGCTGCTCCACAAAAACAGTATCCCATTGCCCACCCTGAGATTTATGGCAGGTTATCGCATAGGAAAACTTTACTTGTAAAGCGTTAAAATGCTTAGAAGCTTTAACTTTTAAAAACTTTTTATAGTTACTCCCCTCGTTTTCAAAATCTTTAAGTACTTCTTGATATAAACGGTTAGAGTCTTCGTAGGTTAGTGACGGACTTTCAGCCTCAATAGTATCTAGAAGTAATACGGTTTCAATGGGAGCCATTTTAGGATAATCGACCATTCGTACTTTAACTTCAGCAAAACGAAATCCGTAAAGTTCTTCAATTTTAAAAATTTCTAAAACTTCAATAATATCGCCATTCGCAATAAATCCAGCTTCTGTAGTGGGTTTAATCCAGAAATAATTGTTTTTAACAACCATTAAAAAATCTCCTGCAGACAATTCATTTTCGTTAAATAAAATTCGACTTCTAATTTGTTGGTTGTATAAATTAGCACGTTTATTACTTCTTACAATAATTGCTGTTTCTTCATTACCTAACTCGCTATAAGCGTCGTTAATGGCTTCCATAATTTCATAACCATCAATCAACCTTATAACATCTTTAAAAGGTGCAATATCAAATTTAAAACTGTCAAAAAAGCTACTTGCTAAGGTTTCTCTTAACACCGTCGCATTAACGAGAATACCAGAATCTTGTTCCTGACGTACAACTTCATCCAGTTCCATTCTTGTGACTTCCTTATTGTAATTTAAAGCCAAGTTATTTTCATCTAACGCCGGGCTAACATCAACTTTTACCGGAGGTAACTGTGCGGTATCACCTATTAAAAGTAATTTACACTGATGTCCAGAATACACATATTGGATCAAGTCGTCTAATAAAGAGCCGTTTTCCATAAATTTAGATTCTCCAGGTGTGTCTGGAATCATCGACGCCTCATCTACTATAAAAATGGTGTTTTTGTGCTTATTAGGCTGAAGAACGAACTTAACCCCTCCTCCCTTTTCTTTTTTAGGAAAATATATTTTTTTATGAATGGTAAAGGCTTCTTTTCCTGAGTAATTTGAGATGACTTTTGCAGCTCGACCCGTTGGTGCTAGTAAGACGGCGCTCTTTTTTACTTTCCATAAATTGGATACAATGGCGCCTACAATTGTTGTTTTTCCGGTTCCGGCATACCCTTTAAGCAAATAAAGCACATCTGTAGATTTATTTAAAATAAATTCAGAAAGTTGCTGTAGAACAATATTTTGTTTTAGCGTTGGTTGGAACGGAAACTGCTGTTTTATAAGCAAATAAAATTGAGAAGCATTCATTAAGGAAGGGGGCGCGTTTTTTTTTATTCAAAGATAGAAATGATTTTTACTCTCTTTGTTTTTACGGTTAAAAAAAAATTGTAGATTTGCTAAATACCTTTAAAATAAATTTTTAATTAAATAGCATACTATGTTAACATTTATTCTTATTACAGTTGCTGTGATACTACTTACAATTGGCTTGGTTAAGTTAATTGACAAAATTATTCCATCTAAACTTAAACCTGTCTTAACTATCGCCCTTTGGATTTTAATTGGCTACCTAGGGTATTTAACATATATGTCTATTTACGAGCCAATTCAATTTAATAAAGTAAAAAACAAGCGTTACGTTCAAGTTATTGAGAGTTTAAAAGATATTAGAGATGCTGAATTAGCACACAGACAAGTAACTGGAAAATTTGAAGGAGATTTTAATAAACTAATTAAGTTTATTGATACTGCTAAATATACCATTACACAACGTAGAGATTCAACCATTTTAGATGAAGAAAAAACAAAATTATATGGTGTTGATTCTTATAAAGAAATTGTAGTTATTGATACTTTAGGATTTGTATCTGTAAAAGATTCTTTATTTAAATCATCTAACAGATATAAAACAATGATGGATGTTCCTGTTGGAAAGCCTGGTACAAAATTCAATTTACAAGCTGGTTTTATCGAGCAAAACAAAATTAACATTCCTGTTTTTGAAGCTTCAGTTAAAAAACGTGACTTATTATTTGATCAAAGCAATGATCTTATCATTCAAGAGAATCAAGTAATTTCTGTTGATGGAGTTAACGGTGATGCGCTTAAAGTAGGTTCTATGAATGAAGTTAAAACGACTGGAAACTGGCCTAAAACATATGGCGATAACGAATAATAATTCTAACGAATTAACAAATATAGAATTGTCCATTCAAATTAGTTTGAGTGGACTTTCTTTTTGTATACTGAATCGTAAGTTAAATACGATCATTCATTTGAATGACATTCAGTTTGAAAAGAAACTCAACCCCTTAGAATTATTAGACCGATTAAAAGGTCTTTTTGATTCTGAAAAAATGTTGTCTTACAACTTCTCTAATGTTTTCGTTGTATATGATAACGACTTATCGTCTTTAGTTCCTGAAACTTTATTTAGTGAAGATTGCCTAGCCGACTATTTAAAATTCAACTCTAAAATTCTTAAATCTGATTACATCACCTATGATCGTATTTCAGAAAACAACAGTGTAAATGTCTATGTCCCTTATATAAATATTAATAATTTTATATATGATAAATATGGGGCCTTTACTTTTAAACACATTTCCACGGTACTTATTGAAAAGATCCTGCAACTTGAAAAAATTAAGATGAACACACGTATGTATGTTCATGTTAACAAAAATCATTTTGAAATTATAGTGGTGGAGAACTCTAAATTAAAGCTCTTTAATACCTTTGGGTACAGTTCTAAGGAAGATTTTATTTACTTTATATTATTCACTGCAGAACAATTAAATTTAAGTCCCGAAACACTAAAGCTTGTCTTCTTAGGACAAATTGAAAAAGAGGACTCCTTATATCAAATAGCCTATAAATACATTAGAAACATTAGCTTTGGTAGTCGTAATGACCGATTTAAATTTGAAAGCGCTCCCAAAACACCTTATGCTCACTTCACCTTAATAAACAATTTTTAATGCGAATTATTTCAGGATTATATAAAAGTAGAAAAATCATTGCTCCTAAAAACTTGCCTGTACGCCCTACAACAGACATGGCTAAGGAGTCGTTATTCAATATTATTAACAACCTTTATTATTTTGATGATATTTCTGTTTTAGACCTTTTTGCAGGAACCGGAAATATAAGCTATGAATTTGCTTCACGAGGCACTGAGCAAATTACTTGTGTGGATCAAGATTTTGGCTGTATTAAATTCATTAATTCAACGGCTGAAACGTTTGATATGCCCATTCAAACAATTAAAAGTGATGTTTTTAAATTCCTAGAATCTTCTAAAATTCAAGCCGATATTATATTTGCCGACCCACCTTACGATTTTACTGTAGAGCAATTTTCTAAGATTCCAGATTTAGTATTTTCAAACGAATTATTACTTGATGGCGGTTTACTTATTGTAGAACATTCTAAACACACAGACCTATCAGGTGTAAGTAATTTCTCGTATTCTAAAAGCTATGGTGGTAATATGTTTAGTTTTTTCGAAATTGCCGAATAAAATTTTATTATAATTCACTTTTTTTCAGTACTTTAGGAGTATCCCTAAGCACGTAGCAATACAAATAGCCTTAAAAACAATCTACATGAAACACTTAAAAATGTAGAATTGTAAGTATTGTTTTTATAGTTAAAGCTAAACTGAAAAACCATTAAGCATATTAATGTGACTTTTTAAAGATTATAATTATTAGTTAGTCACTAGTTTTTAAATGATAAACCCTTCTTTAAAACAAAGAAGGGTTTATTTATTTGAAAGTAAATCTATAAGCCGAATCCTGTATGATTTTAATTTAAAATAAAACTAAAATCACCCTTATCATTTATCTGAATGCATAGTTACCCATACACTTTAGCTGCCTACCCTCTAGCATCAGACGTGCAGCCTTCAAACGCTAGTTTACATGACATTGCACCACATAGAGTTTACCCGGTTTCACTACAGCATTACCTGTACATACTTTCTGTTGCACTTTTCCTAATCTCACGACTGGTGGCCATTAACCACTATGTTGCACTATGGTGTTCGGACTTTCCTCCCTTCATACTAAAACAAGTTTAGCAAAAGAGCGATAAGGCGATTTACTTGGCGGCAAAAGTACGTAAATTGTTAATAACTCCTATTAAATTTAAGCTTCTGAATTCAGATTTAAGCGTTGAATTTTTAACTTTGTTGCTCTAATATTTTTCAATGGAACATTTTGTTGTATCGGCTCGAAAATATAGACCACAAACCTTCAAGGACGTTGTTGGTCAGCAAGCCATTACCAATACTTTACTAAATGCCATTGAAAACAATCATTTAGCCCAAGCTCTTTTATTTACAGGCCCTCGAGGTGTTGGTAAAACAACTTGTGCTCGTATTCTGGCTAAAATGATTAATAGTGATGGTGAAGTAACAGGCGACGAAGATTTTGCTTTTAATGTATTTGAATTAGATGCCGCCTCGAACAACTCTGTTGATGATATTAGAAGTCTAACAGATCAGGTTCGTATTCCACCTCAAGTTGGAAAGTATAAAGTTTATATTATTGATGAGGTACACATGCTATCTCAAGCGGCTTTTAATGCCTTTCTTAAAACTTTAGAAGAACCACCAAAGCATTGTATTTTCATTCTCGCAACTACTGAAAAACATAAAATCATTCCAACTATTTTATCGCGTTGTCAGATTTTTGATTTCAAACGAATTACCGTTAAAGATGCTAAAGAATATCTAAAATATATTGCAGAAGAACAAGGTATAACTGCTGAAGATGACGCTTTACACATTATCGCTCAAAAGGCAGATGGTGCCATGCGTGATGCGCTTTCTATCTTTGACAGGGTTGTTAGTTTCTCTGGAAAAAATTTAACCAGACAAGCCGTTACCGAAAACTTAAATGTTTTAGATTACGAAACGTATTTTTTAAGCACCGATTTAATCCTGGAAAATAAAATTCCGGATTTACTCATTCAGTTTAATAATACCTTATCAAAAGGTTTTGATGGACACCATTATATTGCTGGCTTGGCCTCTCACTTTAGAGATTTATTGGTGAGTAAAAATCAAGAAACCATCGAGCTTCTTGAAGTTGGCGATCAAACTAAAGCCAAGTATTTAGAACAAGCTAAAAAGGCCTCACAAGACTTTTTAATGCAAGGTATTAACCTCGCCAATGAATGTGACCTGAAGTATAAAACCAGTAAAAACCAGCGACTCCTCGTTGAATTATGCCTCATGCAGCTTGCCTCTATCACTTTTGATGGAGAAAAAAAAAATGGTAAACATTACATAATTCCTGCTTCATATTTTAAAAGTAAAGGCATTACTCCTATAGCAGTTCAAGTTCCAGAAAAGCAAGAACAGACAACAGAAAAACAAGAAAATCCAGTTGGTACTGCTTCAAATACCACAAACAAGGTTGTGGAACAATTTCAAGAAAAGAAACCACCTACCATTGTTTTAAAAAAAGAAACCAAGCGTACATCTGGACTTTCGCTTAGCAGTATAAGAGCTAAAAAAGAGCACCAAATCAAACAGATGGAAGTGGTCGTAGATGAGGAAAACCTACCTACTGAACCCTTTACCGAAGGTGAGTTTTTAAAAGTTTGGAATGAATATATCAGCTTTTTAAGAAAGGAAGGTAAACATAACTTAGCTTCTATTTTGGCCATTGACACGCCCAAACTAAAAGGAACCACGGCTCATCTAGAGTTCCCTAATGCTACAAATAAGGTAGAAGTTGAACGTCAGCAATATGATTTATTACTTTACATTAGAAAGACTTTAAGTAATTATGACATTGCTTTAGAAATTACCATAAATGAGGTTAAGGAAAAGCAATACGCCTATACTACGGTTGAAAAATTTGAAAAATTAAAGGAAAAAAACCCAAGTATTGATCTTTTGAGAAGAACTTTCGACTTAGGTCTTTAATCTTACTAAAAAATAAAATTATGCTCGGATTAAAACTACCAACAGACCCAAGATGGGTGAATATTGTAGAAAAGAATATTGAAGAAATTTTAACCGATCATGCTTTCTGCGAACAAAAAGCTACCAGTACCGCCATATCCTTAATTGTTAGTTTTCCTGAGTACACCGATTTAGTACAAGAAATGACCGCTTTGGTTAAAGAAGAAATCAGTCATTTTAAAATGGTACATGACAAAATTATTGAACGCGGTTGGGTATTGGGAAGAGACAGACGTGATGAATACGTGATTCAACTTTTAAAATTTTTCCCTAAAGGTGGTAGCAGAACCACACAACTAGTTCACCGTTTATTATATGCAGCACTAATCGAAGCTAGAAGCTGTGAACGTTTTAGATTACTATCGGAGGAATTAGAAGATAAGGAACTCGCAACTTTCTATAGAAATTTAATGGTAAGTGAAGCAAATCATTACACCATGTTTTTAGGATTTGCTAGAAAATATGGGAATAAAAAAGAAGTAGATGCCAAATGGCAAGATCTTTTGGAGTATGAAGCTGAAATCATGAGAGATTTAGGAACCTCTGAAACCATTCATGGTTAAAACTTATAGCCAATACCTATTTGAAAGGTTCTATTTTTAGCGTTTAAACCAGAATCATCATCATATACATTATTTAGTCCGTTGGCATGTCGTATATCGGCAAAAAGAGCTTGATTTATACGGTATTCTAGTCCTAAAATGGATGAAAAACCAAAATTTTTAGCCATATCATCAACTTTATGCACTTTTAAACCAACTTGCGGCCCTAGGTTTAAAAAGATTTTCTTAGTCAATTTAACACTTATTAAAACAGGCATTTGAATGTAATCAAATTGTAAATCGTCTGCTTTAGAGCCTTCATAAGAAAATTGAAGTTCAGGGATAATTGAAACAGTTTTAGATAAACTTACATCGGCTAAAAAACCTATGTAAAAACCATTTCGGTGTTTGTTTTCTTCAGGAATTTCAGAAGAAAAGTCTAAGCTTGAAATATTCATACCAGCACGAACACCGTATTTTACGTTTTGTGATATCCCCTTTAAGGACAAAAACATGACCACGACAAAAAAGTAGAACTGTTTCATAAATAGGTATTTTGGGATTGAATATTTTTTAATTTTCAATTAATGCTCCGAACATTTTTTTCCATTTAGGAAATATAACTTCTGGAAACAGTCTTAAAACATTTTTATGGGTAGTAGGTCCCAATTATTTTTTAGCTTTTAGATTTTCAATAAACTTCTTTAAGGCTTGAAAAAAGGAACTCGAGTCATTGACATTTACGAGATATCTTTGTTCTACATTTTAAAGAATTTCTTAATTCCAGTATCCAAAAACTTATTAGGGCGAATATATATTATAATTATATTGCTTTACAACAATACAAGGTGAAGTGCAAAATTTTACTGTGTATTGCTAGAAACCGTATCGTAGTAAATACTTTTTATCACACCATCTGCCAATCCTATTTTAGGCACATAAATGTTTTTAGCACCACTCCATTTCATGGCCGATAAATAAATTCGCATAGCAGGAATGATAACATCGGCACGGTCTTGATTTAAATCTAGTTCTGTGATACGCTCTTCATAAGAGTAATTTTGAAGGGTGTTATAATAAGAACTCATATAAAAGTAGCTAAGCGGTTTTCCCATAGCTTTTCCTGAGATCTTGAAGATTTTATTAATATTTCCTCCAGAACCGATCACGGATATTTTATCGAATTCTAAAGCGTTGGAAGCAATCCACTCACGAAGTTCTTGCCAGGCTTCATTTCTAACCATGTCATTTAGCAATCTTACAGTCCCTATTTTAAAGGAACGTGAGGCTATGGATTTACCTTGATCTATAACTGTAAATTCAGTGCTACCACCACCTACATCAACATACAAATAGGTTTTATTAGGGTCGATGTATTTATTTAAATCGGTAGCAGCGATGATAGCTGCCTCTTCTTCACCTTCAATAACATCAATTTTAATCCCCGATTGCTCTAAAACCAAATCAACTATCTGACTTCCATTTGAAGACTCACGCATGGCTGAAGTTGCACAGGCTTTGTATTTTACAACCTTATGCGACTTCATTAATAGCTTAAAAGCAAGCATAGTATCTAAAATACGCTGCGTATTTTCTTTAGAAATTTTACCTTTCACAAAAACATCTGCACCTAAACGAATAGGAACCCTAACTAAAGAGTTTTTCTTGAATTGCACAGGACGCCCTTTTTGTTCAATAATATTTGAAATAAGTAAGCGAACTGCGTTGGAACCAATGTCTATAGCAGCATATTTTTTTAATGAAAGCATATTAATCTTCTAATTTTTTAAGGTAATAATCGTAAATAGCGTATTGCGATCTAATTTTTTTATTGTCGTTAACACGGTAATTATTTTCTTGAGAATCACTTAATACTCTTGCCTTTACATTGTCATTCCAACAAATATTAAAGGTGTCAATAATTTCTTGTTTAATTTCTTCATCATAAATAGGACAACTCACTTCTACTCTATTTTCAATATTCCTTGTCATCCAATCGGCTGAAGAAATGTATAATTTAGGGTTGCCGTTATTTCCGAAGATATAAATTCTTGAATGCTCTAAAAACTTATCGACCACACTTATCACTTCAATGTTTTCACTCATTCCAGGAACGCCAGGAATTAAACAACACAATCCGCGCACAATCATTTGCACTTTTACACCAGCTCTACTCGCTTCATAAAGTTTATCGACCATATCATAACTAGAAATACTATTCATTTTTAGTCTAATAAGGCCTTCTTTTCCTAAACTAACGTTTTCAATCTCTTTATCAATAAGTTTAAACACTTCCCTTTTCGTGTAATGCGGCGAAACAATTAAATGTTTGTACTTATTAATTTTATAATTGGTTTCAAAGAAGCCAAAGATTTTATCGACATCTTTTAATATTTTTTGATTGGCGGTAAAAAGTGTATAATCGGTGTAAATTTTAGCTGTAGATTCGTTGAAATTACCTGTACTTATAAAGCCGTAGCGATGGAATTTCTTCCCTTCTTCACGCTCAATAACACACATTTTACTGTGTACTTTAAGTCCAGCAACTCCAAAAATAAGGTTAACACCAACTTCTTCCATTTGTTTCGCATAGTTGATATTCGCTTGCTCATCAAATCTTGCGCGCAACTCTATAGACACCGTAACTGTTTTTCCATTAATCGCCGCATTAATTAATGAACTTGCGATATGAGAAATCTCAGCCAATCGGTAAATGGTGATTTTTATAGTTTTAACCTTCGGGTCTAAGGCTGCTTCCCTTAAAAATTTAACAACGTATGAAAACGTTTGGTAAGGTGCATGAAGTAAATAGTCCTTTTTAGCAATGGCTTCAAAAATACTAGTTTGTAGGCTCAAACCTTTTATAGGTAGCGCTTCAATTTTATCGTATAATAAATCAGTTCTCCCTAAACTTGGGAATCCCATATAATCTCTTCTATTATGATAACGTCCTCCAGGTATGATACTATCAGTTTCATCGATACCCATTTTAGACATTAAAAATTCTAAGGTGTCTTTATCGATGGTTTTGTCGTAAACAAACCTTACAGGTTCGCCAACTTCACGATGTTTAACACTATCTGAAATTTTATCTATAAAACTTTTACTTAAATCACTTTCAAAATCCAACTCACCATCGCGGGTAATTTTAATCATGTGCGCTGAGATACTCTTATAGTCGAAAATATTAAAAATATCGCTTAAACAATGACGTAATAAATCATCTACAGCAATTATAAAGAACTTTTCTCCTTGTTTTGGTAAAACCACAAAACGATTAACAGATTTAGGAATTTCTATCAAAGCAAATTGTTTGGTATCATCAGGCATTAGCATTTTTACAGCCAAATAAGCACCACTATCCTTTAAGTTTGGAAGCACCACCTCATCATTAAGAATGATGGTTACTAAGGCTGGACTTACTTCTTTTAAAAAATATTCTTTTATAAAATCGTGCTGAGCATCATCAATTTGAGTTTCATTGATGATATAAATATTTTCATTTTTAAGTTTCTTAACGATATCGTATAAAATATCTAAACTTTCACTCTGTTGATCAATTACAATCTGTGTAATAATTTCGAGTAGCTCTTTAGCTCGAATACCCCCAAGTTCATTTTTGGCACCTTTTCCAGCCTCCACAATACGTTTTACAGTAGCATATCGTACCTTAAAAAACTCATCTAAATTATTAGAAAATATACCTAAAAACCTTAACCTTTCAATTAAAGGAACGGTTTCATCTTCTGCTTCTTGTAAAACTCTGGCGTTGAATTGTAACCAACTTATCTCTCTATTTATATAACTATTATGTACTGAGGATTCTAATTTAGTCATTAAAGGTATTTTTTAATAATCATAACAAATATATCGTATTTAGCTTGAATAATGTTAACAAATACGTTTGGTTATTGACAAAAAAAATGAAGAATTAATGATAATTTAAGATTAGGTATTATTTACTGGTAATCTGAATTATTTCAAATCTCTCGGAAATAAAATCTGAATAGTTTTACCTTTTTCGATGTCTTTCCAATGCTCGATATCAAATTCAATTTTTACGAATCCCGAAGTTGGCACATTATCAATTATTTGATTACCAAAAGTGTTTACAAAATCGGTAATAGCATGATTATGACCAAAAATCATAAGATTGTTGATTTGGTCATCACAAGATTTTATGAAGTCAATTAAATTATAACCTGCGAAATCATACAAATCATAATCGAAACTTATAATCGATGCATCTATTTTAAGGTTTTTAATGAAGATTTCAGCCGTGTTTTTTGCCCGATAAGCATCGCTCGAAGCTAGCTTATCTACAGCTAGATCTTCCTTAGCTAATTGTTTTGAAACCAAATCGGCATCTTCTAAACCTCTAGCATTCAAAGGGCGTTCATGGTCTATGACATCAAACTCCCAAGAAGATTTAGCATGTCTAACTAAAATTAAATATTTCATAATAATTTATAATTTTTTAATATTTCAGGGCCAAAATAATTTGAAAAAATCACACTATTTAGAGTTAATATCCAATAAAACGACACTAAACCTCATAAAAAATAGAAGAATTTTATAAATAATTAATCATCACACGATAATTATCAAATTCTTCCGATTAAGTTCTCTTAACAAACTCTTAATCGAATAAATAAGTGATTTAACATTTTTTTTTGAACTTAAAGAGGCATATAACTTCATTTGTTATACCTACAATGATGATCCTATGCTCTCAAATCCAACTAAAAATAAATTATATCACATTGTTTTACAATGCCTTCCCTCATTTTTTACAAACAACATAAAATTACAGCGTTACTTTAAACGGCTTATTACGGTTCAAATTTATTTTGAACACTAGCCCTAATCTGTAACGCTTGATAAATTTATATAAACACTTTATCAAATGCAATATGAGAAATAATTACCATTGTATTTTAAATAAACATATAAAAAGCAGGTTACTTCTATTTGGATTGATCTTGTTTCCGTTATTCATTTTTGCTCAATTGAGTACACAATCACCCTCTATACGTACTGGAGTTAATTTCGGCTGGTCTACCACACATAATACAACCATTGAGAAAGTAACAGTTAACAGCACTGAGTATAATACCTTTGTAGTACCATCTAGCTACGAACTTACAACATTAGGACCAAATGGTAATGGTGCAAATAATATTAGAAAGGATGGTAATGAAGTCGTCGGTTCATCTACTCCAAGAGATGCTTGGAATACGGCTGCTTTGGATGCATTTCAAGATAAAAACTTAAACCATTATTTTACATCGGATAGTAATGGCGAAGATTTGTGTGGCGATTTTGCTGCTGCTGCAAGTAGCACGGCTACATCGCAAAGGCAATCTTTAATTTATTCGCCAGCCATACCATCTAATGATGATGGAATTTTAGCCATTACCGAAAGAGGTGGAAATAACTGTTTATATGTAGAAGTTTACGGCTATCCAGCCGGATCTACAGGCGGAACAGAGCAACGTTTAGGAGATACATTTGTACGAACCAATGGTAATTTTGGTAGTTGTACTATGACAACGGCTCCTGTATCTGGCTCAGATTATTGGGCTTCCGATCGCTGTAATGACAATGGTCAAGGTATTGGAATTGCACTTTTTTATCTTGATGATTTAGCACCAACAGGTTCATTAATTACAAGAATAGAATTTGTAGGAGCTACCGAAGACCATGGCGATGGGAAATTCTTTTTACTTCAAAAATATGCTGTAGATCAGCAATTAATTGAATGTTTAGATAATACCTATAATGGTGATTTAAATGTTTTAAACAATGCACCTGCTAATTCTACATACACCATTGTACCCCCTACTATAACAGGTGGTGGTACATTTACCTCTAATACAGATGGAACGTATACATTTACCCCAGCTCCTGGATATACGGGTACTATTACTTTTAGTTACGAACTATGTTTACCTCCACCAAACACCACTGTTTGTGAATCAGGCACTGTATCATTACAGTATGTTAATCTCCCTCCCGAACCCACTCACGCTATTACTTGCAACAGTACAAATAATTTTACTTTAGAAGTGACTTCCCCGCTAGGAGATTATGCTTATTCCATAGACAACGGCAGTACTTTTCAAAGTTCATCCACATTTGATAATTTAACCGAAGGCTCGTACAGTTTAATTGTAAAAAGCACTGCTACCGACTGTGAAAAACAAAATAGTTCTAACCCTATTATTTTAAAAGATTTAGTGCTTACAGGTACTGTAACCGATGTGACTTGCAAACAAGATTCTACAGGAGAAATAGACATAACTGTTTCTGGAGGACAAGCTACATACACTTATTCATGGACTGGCCCTAATGGGTTTACAGCAAGCACAGAAGACCTTACAAACTTAGTTATTGGTGATTATGAAGTTAAAGTTACAGATAGTAACGGTTGTGAAATTATTGATGATTTTACTGTTTCAGCTTCAGCCGACACCGTAGCCCCCACGATTACTTGTCCGAATGACATCACTATAAATACCGATAGTGGTTTATGTACCGCTTCTTCGGTGAATTTGGGAACCCCTGTGACCTCTGATAATTGTATGGTAGTGAGTGTTACCAATAATGCTGTTGAACCATTTGCTTTAGGAAGTACCACAGTAACTTGGACTGTTGAAGACAATTCGGGAAACAAAACGACCTGTACACAATTGGTTATTGTTGAAGACAACACACCTGCTTCGGGAACAGCTCCAAGTGGAACTACTAGTGTTAATGCTTGTGCAGAAGAAAGTGCAATTGATAGTATTGTAACGATAGCCAGTGACATTAGTGCAATTGAAGGAGCATACACAGATGTCTGTGGCATCGTAAGTGCTACTTTTAAAAGTCAGACATTGACAGGAGATTCTTGTGGCTGGTCGTTGGCGCGAGTTTACATTATTTCTGATGGCAATAACTCAAATGATTTTGATATCACCATCACACACACAGGAAGAGATCAAACTGCGCCAATCTTAACAGGAACTGCACCTTCTGGAGTTACAAATGTCGATGCGTGTCTTGCAGATGCTCAAACCGATTATCCATTTAATGCCACAACATTAGCAGCTAGTTATTCTGATAATTGCAATAACGTCACAGTTAACCTCACAAATACTAACCAAACTGGCAATGACTGTTCTTGGACTTTTGTTTACACTTACGAAGTTGTAGATGACTGCGGAAATAAACTAGAAAATCAAACTATTACACATACAGGAAGTGATCAAACTGCGCCAACCTTAACAGGAACAGCGCCTTCAGGGGTTACTAATGCAGATTTGTGTCTTGCTGATGCTCAAACCAATTATCCTTTTGATGCCACCGCAATAGCGACGAGTTATTCTGATAACTGTAATAATGTTACTGTTAACCTCACAAATACCACACAAACAGGTGATGGCTGTTCTTGGACTTTAGTTTACACTTACGAAGTTGTAGATGACTGCGGAAATAAACTAGTAAATCAAACCATTACACATACAGGAAGTGATCAAACCTCACCAACATGGATAGACGAACCGGCAAATTTAACTGTAGAGTGTGATAGCACAACAGATGCAAGTGGCGTATTTGCTAATTGGTTAGCCTCTTTCAGCGGGACAGATACCTGTGGAACAGCTACTGTAACTAACAACAGCGCCGGTTTATCTGATTTATGTGGCGTTACCGGAACAGAAACGGTGACTTTCACTTTAACAGACGATTGTGGTAATTCCATCTCCAAAGAAGCCACTTTCACGATTGAAGATACCACCAATCCAACTTGGACTAACGAACCTACAGATTTAACCGTAGAATGCGACGGTACTACAGATGCTAGTGGAGCTTTTGCTAATTGGTTAGCATCTTTCAGTGGGACAGATACCTGCGGAACAGCCTCCGTTTCAAACAATAGCACTGGTTTATCTGATTTATGCGGTACTACCGGAACAGAAACAGTGACTTTCACTTTAACAGACGATTGTGGTAATTCCATCTCCAAAGAAGCCACTTTCACCATTGAAGATACCACCAATCCAACTTGGACTAACGAACCTACAAATTTAACCGTAGAATGCGACGGTACTACAGATGCTAGTGGAGCTTTTGCTAATTGGTTATGGTCTTTCAGTGGGACAGATTCTTGTGGAACAGCAACCGTGACTAACAACAGCACCGGTTTATCTGATTTATGCGGTACTACAGTTACAGAAACCGTGACTTTCACGCTTACTGACGATTGTGGTAATGCCATCACCAAAGAAGCGACTTTCACTATTGAAGATCATACGAATCCAACTTGGACTAACGAACCTACAGATTTAACCGTAGAATGCGACGGTACTACAGATGCTAGTGGAGCTTTTGCTAATTGGTTAGCATCTTTCAGTGGGACAGATACCTGCGGAACAGCCTCCGTTTCAAACAATAGCACTGGTCTATCCGATTTGTGTGGCGCTACAGGATCAGAAACGGTGACTTTTACTTTAACAGACGATTGTGGTAATGCTATTACTAAAGAAGCGACTTTCAATATTGAAGATAATACGGCGCCAATTATTGATAATACCAATAAAGTCAATATTGATATTGTTTGTGGAACTGGGAACACACAACAGCAATTAAACGATTGGTTAAATAGTAACGCTGGATCAACTGCTACCGATAATTGTAGCAATATCACATGGACTAACAATTACGGTAGTGATACCTCAATAAAATGTATAGGAGAAAACGGTATTCCAGTAGTATTCACAGCTACAGACGATTGTGGAAACTCTAGTACTACTACCGCTACTTATATTATAAAGGATGATGTTCCTCCAACCCTGACTACGCAAGCACAAAATGTCACAGTTCAATGTGATGGCGTTGGAAATACTACCCAATTAAATGATTGGTTAAATACGAATGGTGGTGCTACAGCAACCGAAAATTGTTCTACCATAGTGTGGTCTAATGATTTTATTGCACTTTCAGATGGCTGTGGAGTAACCGGTTCAGCCTTAGTAATTTTTACCGCTACCGATGCTTGCGGAAATACCACGACCACTTCAGCAACTTTTACTATTGAAGATAGTACGAACCCAACTTGGACTAACGAACCTGCAGATTTAACGGTAGAATGCAATGGTACAACAGATGCTAGTGATGCTTTTGCTAATTGGTTAACATCCTTCGGTGGTACTGATACCTGCGGAACACCTATAGTAACTAACAACAGCGCAGGTTTATCTGATTTATGCGGTGCTACAGGTGCAGAAACCGTGACTTTCACACTTACAGATGATTGTGGTAATGCCATCACCAAAGAGGCGACATTCACCATTGAAGATAATACGAACCCAACTTGGATTAATGAACCTGTGGATTTAACGGTAGAGTGCGATGGAACATTAGATGCCAGTGGCACTTTCGCTAATTGGTTAGCCTCTTTCAGTGGGACAGATTCTTGTGGAACAGCCACCGTATCAAACAACAGTACTGGTTTGTCTGATTTATGCGGCGCTACAGGATCAGAAACCGTGACATTCACTTTAACAGACGATTGTGGTAATGCCATCACCAAAGATGCTACTTTCACTATTGAAGATAATACAGCGCCAACTATAGACACCACCAATCAAATGAATATCGAAATTGTTTGTGGAGCTGGAAACACACAACAGCAATTAAGCAATTGGTTAAATAGTAACGCTGGAGCAACCGCTACCGATAATTGTAGCAACATCACGTGGTCTAACAATTACGGAAGTGATACAGCTATTAAATGTATTGGAGAAACCGGTATTGAAGTGGTATTCACTGCTACAGACGATTGTGGAAACTCTAGCACCACTACCGCTACTTATCTTATAAAGGATGATGTTCCTCCTACCCTGACTACACAAGCACAAAATGTCACAGTGCAATGTGATGGCCTTGGAAATACTACCCTATTAAATGATTGGTTAAATACAAATGGTGGTGCTATAGCAACAGAGAATTGTTCTACTATAGTGTGGTCAAATGATTTTACTGCACTTTCAGATAACTGTGGAGAAACCGGTTCAGCTACTATAACGTTTACAGCCACCGATGCTTGTGGAAATACGACTTCCTCTTCAGCAACTTTTACTATTGAAGACACTACGAACCCAACTTGGACTAACGAACCTTCAGATTTAACGGTAGAGTGTGATGGCACTACAGATGCCAGTGGCGCTTTTGCTAATTGGTTAACATCATTCAGTGGAACTGATACTTGCGGAACGGCAACAGTAACTAATAATAGTTCTGGGTTATCTGATTTATGTGGGGCTACCGGAACAGAAACCGTGACTTTTACCCTAGCAGATGAATGTGGAAATTCAATTGCAAAAGATGCTACTTTCACTATTGAAGATACCACAAACCCAACTTGGACTAACGAACCTTCAGATTTAACTGTAGAATGCGACGGTACTACAGATGCCAGTGGCACTTTCGCTAATTGGTTAGCCTCTTTCAGTGGGATAGATACTTGTGGAACAGCAACAATAACAAACAACAGTTCTGGGTTATCCGATTTATGTGGCACTACCGGATCAGAAACCGTGATTTTCACCTTAACAGACGATTGTGGTAATGTCATCACCAAAGATGCTACTTTCACTATTGAAGATACCACCAACCCAACTTGGACAAACGAACCTACAGATTTAACAGTAGAATGTGATGGTACAACTGATGCCAGTGGTGATTTTGCTAACTGGTTAACGTCTTTCAGTGGGACAGATACCTGCGGAACAGCTATTGTAACAAATAATAGTGTGGGTTTATCCGATTTATGCGGTGCTACAGGATCAGAAACCGTGACTTTCACTTTAACAGACGATTGTGGGAATGCCATCACCAAAGAAGCGACTTTCACTATTGAAGATAATACAGCACCAACTATAGATACCACCAATCAAATGGATATTGATATTGTTTGTGGAGCTGGAAACACACAACAGCAATTAAACGATTGGTTAAACAACAACGCTGGAGCAACAGCTACCGATAATTGTAGCAACATCACATGGTCCAACAATTACGGAAGTGATACGGCTATTAAGTGTATTGGAGAAAACGGTATTGAAGTGGTATTCACAGCTACAGACGATTGTGGAAACTCTAGTACCACTACTGCTTCTTACCTAATAAAGGATGATGTACCACCAACCCTGACTACGCAAGCACAGAACATAATAGTGCAATGTGATGGTGTAGGAAATACTACCCAATTAAATGATTGGCTAAATACAAATGGTGGTGCTACAGCAACCGAAAATTGTTCTACCATTGTCTGGTCTAATGATTTTACAGGACTTTCCGATGATTGTGGAGAAACCGGTTCAGGCACTGTAACCTTTACAGCTACTGATGCTTGTGGAAATACGGCTTCCACTTCAGCAACTTTTACAATTGAAGACACCAGCTTCCCAACTTGGACTAACGAACCTTCAGATTTAACAGTAGAATGCGATGGTGCAACAGATGCCAGTGGAGCCTTTAGCAATTGGTTAGCATCTTTCAGTGGGACAGATACCTGCGGAACAACTACAGTAACTAACAATAGCACCGGTTTATCTGATTTATGCGGTGCTACAGGTACAGAAACCGTGACTTTCACACTTACAGATGACTGTGGTAATGCCATCACCAAAGAAGCGTCTTTTACGATTGAAGATCATACGAACCCAACATGGATTAACGAACCTTCAGATTTAACTGTAGAATGTGACGGTACTGCAGATGCCAGTGGCGCTTTCGCTAATTGGTTAGCCTCTTTCAGTGGGACAGATACCTGCGGAATAGCAACCGTGACTAACAACAGTACAGGTTTATCCGATTTATGCGGTGCTACAGGTACAGAAACGGTCACTTTCACTTTAACAGACGACTGTGGAAATTCCATCACTAAAGTAGCCTCCTTCACAATTGAAGATACCACCAATCCAACTTGGACTAACGAACCTGCAGATTTAACGGTAGAATGCGATGGTACAACAGATGTTAGTGGTGCTTTTGCTAACTGGTTAGCCTCTTTCAGCGGGACAGATACTTGCGGAATTGCAACCGTGACTAACAACAGCGTTGGATTATCCGATTTATGTGGTGCTACAGGTACAGAAATGGTGACTTTCACGCTTACTGATGACTGTGGAAATTTCATAACGAAAGAAGCCACATTCACGATTGAAGACACAACAGCTCCTATAATTGATTCACAAAATCTTGCGGATATCGAAATTATTTGCGGCCAAGGAGATACCGAAAAGGAATTAACCGATTGGTTAAATAGTAATGCAGGAGCAACCGCTACCGACAGTTGCAGTTCCATAACTTGGAGCAACAACTATGGTGGTGATAATGCCGTAAAATGTAAACTAGGAAAAGGTATTGAAGTTATCTTCACTGCAGAAGATGAATGTGGAAACACAAGCAATATCAGCGCCTACTATCATATTAGAGACATTACGCCTCCAACTTTAGTAACTCCTGCTTCCGATTTGACCGTTGAATGTGATGGTACGGGCAACTTAACCGCATTAAACAATTGGTTAAATGCTAACGGAAATGCTGTTGCTACCGAAGATTGTTCAACTATAATTTGGACGAATGATTTTACAGGGCTTTCAAATAGTTGTGGAGAAACTGGCTCAGCAACGGTAATATTTACGGCTACCGATGGCTGTGGTAATGCCACAATCACTTCAGCTACCTTTACTATTGAAGACACTACAGCTCCAAGTCTTCCAATTACTCCTTCAGACATTACTTATGAGTGTTTAAGTGATGTTCCTGTAGTGGGTACTTTAACGGCTTCCGATCAATGTAGCGGTCTCATTACAGCTATAGGGGTTGATGTTATTGATGATACAAATCCTTGTCATGTCATTATTAAAAGAACTTGGACCTTTACAGACGACTGCTCTAATACATCTAGAACCACTCAAACTATAACCGTTACCGATACCACAGCGCCTGTGCTTGATTTACCGGTTAATGTAACTGCCGAATGTAGTGATAGCCTATCACCTATTATATTCGGAACAGCCACGGCAACCGATAATTGTGATCCTGCACCTGTTGTTACTTATAATGATGTAAAAACCAACGGATCTTGTTCTGGAACTTATACCATTACACGTACCTGGACCGCAACAGATAGTTGTGGAAATACCGTTTCAGCAGATCAAATTATTTCAACTTCTGATACCACTGCTCCAACATTCGACCAATCAGTTTTACCTGTCGATGTGGTTGTAGAATGTGATAACGTGCCTGCATCCGAAGTTCTAACGGCTTCTGATAACTGCGGAAATGCTTCGGTTAGTGTCTCTGATCGAAGAATTAATGGTAGCTGTCCTTCAGACTATATCATTAAAAGGACTTACACGGCTACTGATGAATGCGGACTTACAAACACACATATCCAAACCATCACCGTTCAAGACACTAAAGCACCTGTATTTGTTGAAACTTTACCAGCAACTACCTTAACTGTTGAATGTGATGCCGTGCCGTCTCCTGAAACTTTAACTGCAACCGATATTTGTGGATCGGCCACTGTTACCGTTAACGATGTTAGAACCAATGGCTATTGTAAATATAACTACAGTATCACCAGAACTTGGACTGCCAAGGATGAATGCGGATTAACAACAACACATACACAAATCATCACCGTGCAAGACACTAAAGCACCACTATTTGTAGAGAGCTCACCTACGGATATTACGGTGGAGTGTGATGCTATACCTTTTCCAGAAAATTTAACGGCTACAGATAATTGCGGAAATGCAACTGTTAGTGTTAGTGATGTTAAAATTATTGATAATTGTGCCAATAACTATGTTATCGAAAGAACGTATACGGCAAAAGATGAATGTGGTTTAACCACGACCCATACCCAAATAATAACAGTTCAGGATACCACTGCTCCAACACCTTCAACCTCATTTGAAGCCAATTTAGATGTGAGTTGTACCAATATTCCTGAAATTCCGAATGTGACTTTCACAGATAATTGTTCTTCGAACATTACAATCGATTTTGAAGAAACTAATTCATTCGATGAAAATGTGCTTCAGGATTATCAAATTATAAGAACGTGGACTGTAAAAGATGAATGTTTAAATGAAGCCACTTACACTCAAACTCTACATGTTACTCTTGATGAAATATATACAGAATTTGTCGCTCCAGACACCTGCTTTAATGAGGGTATAGTAGATTTAAACAGCTTAATACCAGATGACCTAAATAAAACTGGATTATGGGAAATTATTGAAGGAGAATCTGCTGCAACCCTTGTAGGGCATATTTTCGATCCTACTAATATTAGAATGAGTGAAGACTTCCGCCCTGGCACTGATGGTATTCTTTATAGATTTAGATACACTACAACAGACAATGGTTGTATGAGTGTTAATGAAGTGGTTATGAATTTACATGCCGATTGTGTGGTACTTCCATGTGGTGTTGATAACATAAAAATTTCAACAGCCATTACACCTAATGGAGATGGATATAATGATACTTTCGATATTAAAGGTATTGATTTATGCGGATATACTGCTGAGGTTCAAGTATTCAATCGTTGGGGAGCTCTCGTTTACCAATCTAACGATTATACTTTAGGAAGTATTGAAACTTCTGGTGTACACGGCAACTGGGATGGGTCATCACCTAGTTCATCATTAGGGTCTAGCGGACGATTACCTTCCGGCACATATTATTATATCATTAATTTAAAAAATAGTGGAATTAGTCCATTGACTGGCTCTGTTTATATAGGAACCAATTAACACTTAACCTATGAAATTATTAAAACATTACATAATAGCCGTTTTATTGCTTCATTGTACTCTAGGTGTTGCTCAGCAATTGCCGCAATTCACACAGTACATGTACAATACCATTTCTATAAATCCGGCGTATGCTGGAAGTCGTGAAGCTCTTAGTATTGTTGGGTTGCATAGGAGTCAGTGGGTTGGTTTTAAAGACGGCCCTATTACTCAAACATTATCTATAAATACCCCGCTACGAAATGATCGAATCGGTTTAGGACTGTCGTTTATTGAAGACGATTTAGGCCCGACGAATTTCACTTATGTTTACGGTGATTTCTCTTACGCCATTCCAACTGGTAAAAATGGACGTTTAGCTTTTGGGGTTAAGGCAGGATTTACACATTTTAGTTTCGATTCAGATTTTCGTTTGGATGAGGATAATAAATTTGATCCACAAATCTATGGAACCGAAGACCGATGGTCTCCCAATATCGGTGCAGGAATTTATTGGAGTACAGACCGTTTGTATTTTGGTTTATCGGCTCCTAGGCTTTTAAACACCGATATCCACAAAAAAAATGGATTTGAAGCACTTGAAAATATCAGTTATTATTTAACTGGAGGTGTCGTCGTAGATTTGAGCAATAAATTCAAATTTAAGCCAGCCTTTTTAGTTAAAGCTGTTAGTGGTGCTCCACTATCGTACGATATTACCGCGAACTTTTTGTACAACGAAAAATTTTGGCTTGGAGCTTCTTATAGAATCAATGAAGTAACGGCTGCCATTGGTGGTATTGCTGATTTCCAAATATCAAAACAACTCCGTATAGGTTATGCCTATGAAAAGCCCATTTCTGATATCGCTAGATACACTACAGGTACTCATGAACTTTTACTCATGTATGAATTTAAATTCATAAAAACAGAACTAAAATCTCCTCGTTATTTCTAATCCGATTATTTATGAAAAATAAAAGCTACATTTTCCTTTATATCACGCTACTCATCAGTTTTTCTGTATTCTCGCAGCAAGGAAAACAAAATAAAGCTGATACCTTGTTTAATAAATTTTCATTTGTAAAGGCTTCGAAACTTTATCAGGAACTTATTCAAAATAACTATAATAGAGATTATGCTACTCGTAAAATTGCCGATTGCTACGCACTGTTAAGAGATCCAAGAAATGCCAACAGGTATTATAAAAGCGTGGTTAAACAAGATGATGTTCCTGTAGAGTATTACTACAAATATGCGCAGTCTCTTCGAGGTATGAAAAAATATAAAGAATCTGAAATTTGGCTACAACGCTACATCGATTCTGGTGGTGTACCAGGTGACAACGATTTTACTAAAAACGTAAACTTTATAAGTAGTGTATTTGGAGCAAAACAACAGTATTTTCTAGATAAAGTAAGGTTTAATTCTAAATACAGTGACTTTGGAGCATTTGAACACCAAGGGCAAGTTTACTTTGCCTCCTCTAGAGATCAAGGGGTACTAACAAAACGTGTTTACGGATGGAATGAGCAACCCTTTCTAGATGTTTATGTCGCTAAAGCAGGTACGCGTAGAAATGTGGATCATGGCGCTAAAGTTCCTGGAGATGTTAATTCGGTATATCATGACGGTCCCGTAACCATTACTAAAGATGGGAAAACCATGTACTTTTCTAGAAATAATTTTGCAAAAGGTGTTGAACGAAAGGATGCTAAAGGAATCACAAATATGAAAATATATAGAGCGCACCTCGTGGATGGGCAATGGACAAACCTTGAGGACTTAGAAATAAATAGCGATGATTTTTCAACGCAACATGCGGCCTTAAATAGCGATGATACTAAATTGTATTTTGCATCTGATAGACCAGGAACCTACGGAGGATCTGATATTTGGGTCGCTAATATCAATCCTGATGGTTCTATAACCGATGTACAAAATATGGGTAAAATCGTAAACACAGAAAAATCAGAAGGTTTCCCTTTTATTAACAACGAAGGCATTTTGTTCTTCTCCTCGGATGGCCATGTGGGACTAGGTTTGATGGATATTTTTGCAACATTAAATGATGATGAAAATGATAGTATTATCGACATTATAAACTTAGGAATTCCTGTTAATTCTAGTACCGATGATTTTGCCTTTACCATGAATCCTAATGGTATTACAGGCTATTTTGCTTCAAACCGTCGTGGCGGAAGAGGTAGCGATGATATTTATGCCTATCACCGTGAACCAGTACTACACGTTGAAGGCGAAGTTATTGATGCCATAAATATGAATCCTATTGAAGGTGCAAAAATCACCTTATACGATGCCAATGATAAAGAAATCGCCTATATGCTAACGGATGAAAATGGCTATTACCAAATAAATATCGACCGCAATAAAGACTATAAAATTGTGGCTACTCAAGATAAATATATAGAAGATTACAGGAAGTTTACTTCAAAAAATATTCAAACAGAATTGATTACCGTTCACACTAACTTGCTTTTAAATCCGAAACACGATGTGGTTAAGCTCGCTGAATTGGAAACCATATATTTCGATTTTGACAAATATGAAATCCGTAAAGACGCTGCAATAGAATTAGATAAAATTGTAAACCTCATGCTAAATGACTATCCTGAAATGGTTATTAGAATTGAATCCTATACCGATGCTCGAGGTTCCTTAAGTTATAATGAAAAACTATCTATTGATAGAGCCAATGCCACTTACGATTATTTAGTTTCCCATGGCATTGATTCCAGTAGAATTGTGGCTCATGATGGTTTGGGTGAAGGCCAATTGACCAATGGCTGCGAAAATGATACCGACTGTGAAGAAAAAGAGCATCAACTCAACCGTAGAACCCAATTTATTGTGGTTAAAATGGAATAAACAGTTAAAATAAGTTTTAATCTGTTTTGGCGGTGAATTTTGTATCTTCATCATAAAGACTTAAAAAACAAAATATTAAAACAGAACCTGTGTTGAGTTGTTTTTAATTATAGGTTGTACCACATTAAAATCAATCGTTATGAAAACTACAAAAGTTGCCTTACTAATCATGTTTTTATTCATTCAAGTTTATGGACAAAAACCAAGAGCCCGAGATCTAGGCGTTCCCTTTTATGGAAAAACTGGCGAATTGAATGCAATAACTGATGTTAAAGGTGTTGAAGTTGGTTATTCTACTATAATCTCCGGAGAAGGTGAAAATATAATTGGAAAAGGTCCTGTAAGAACTGGTGTAACAGCAATTTTTCCTCGAGGAAAAGCAAATAAATTTAGTCCAGTTTTCGCAAATTGGTACAGTCTAAATGGAAATGGAGAAATGACTGGAACAACATGGATTACAGAATCTGGATTTCTTGAAACTCCAATCATGATTACAAACACGAATAGCGTCGGAGTTGTTCGAGATGCTGTTTTAAAATGGTATGTTGATACAGACTGGTATAAAGGAGAAGATTGGTGGTATACTTATCCTGTTGTTGCTGAAACATATGACGGCTTTTTAAATGATATTTATGGTTTCCATGTTAAAGAAAAGCATGTTTTAGAAGCCATCAATAAGGCTTCTACGGGTAAAATTCAAGAGGGAAATGTAGGTGGTGGCACAGGAATGATGTGTTTAGGTTTCAAAGGAGGAACTGGTACAGCTTCTCGACAATTCAAAATTGCAGAATCGACTTATACTATTGGCGTATTAGTTCAAGCTAATTTTGGAGCTAAATTCAATTTAACAATTGCAGGTGTTCCTGTTGGCCGTGAGTTGATGGACACCTTAAATTACGAAATGAAAAAACCACCAAAATCCAACAGACAAGAAGGCGATGGTTCAATCATTGTGGTCGTGGCTACAGATGCACCACTACTCCCTCACCAACTTAAACGAATAGCGCAAAGAGTACCTATCGGTATTGGAAATGTTGGAGGCCGAGGATCAAATGGTTCTGGCGATATCTTCATTGCTTTTTCCACAGCTAATGAAAATGCTTTTAATAGAAAAGAAAAAGTAAGTATAGAGAGTTTGCCAAATGATCAAATGAATTGGTTTTTTCAAAGTACTGTACAAGCTGTTGAGGAAGCTATAATAAATGCCATGATTGCAGCAGACGATATGAAAGGAATCAATGACAACAAAGCCTATGCAATTCCTCACGACTTGCTCATTAAAACCCTAAAAAAATATAACCGGATAAAGGAATAACCAACTACAATAATTACTCATTAAAGATTATTTTTAGATGGATTATTTTTCAAAATACCATTTAATTTTCCGTAGATCCTGAAATAGTATTCATAGCGATAGTTTCATTATTTTTCAATCTATAATCTCTTTTATTATTTGAGCTTAAGTCTATAAATAATTCTGAATGATTGGTTTTAGTATAATCATTATAAAATGAAGCATTTTTATGCCAATTTTCTAAGGTAATATCGTCTTCCTTCAAATTTAATGAAATAGCCCTTTTACATATGTTAAAACATATATTTCTTAACTGTATTTTAGACAAATCAGTATCATTAATTTTGATGTTTTCGCTAAGTAATATGGCTTTATTAAAACCAGAAACAACACTACTTTCAAGGCTAAAGTTAGTACCTTTTCCAATAAATATAGATTCCTTTATTAAACCCACTTTAACATCAGAATCTATGTCTTCTGAATCTGTTAAAAGCGTCATGTTTTTTGCTGTTACCATGGTTTCTTTTTCAGTGTCAACAACTTTACTAGAATTAGTATGCGATAAAACGTTCATGCATCGAGATCCACTTAATGATAAATAAGGTGAACGGACAGCCAGCGAATTGTTTATGTTACAAACGGCACCATATCTAAAATCATAATCATTCCCTTTAGGTTTGTTTGAAACCATTTGATTCATTTGAATTTCCCCTCCAATAACGCCAAACGAATGACCAGATGAATAACTTACCATAACATGATTTACTGTTGTACTAGCTCCTACGGCTGCGAATAATAATCCATTTGAAATAACACCTTTGCTAGTAGTAGCTCCAGCGTATTCTATTCTAACATAGGATATAAATCCGGAATTACTTTTTAAGTTTTCTCCACCAAATTTGGTGTATTCATAATTTGTAGGTTCTATGCTTCCAAATAATGAAGCTACATGGCTTTTTCCTAATTTATTGGTATACCCATCACCAAGGATGATAATGCCTCCCCAGTCACCCGCTTTTTTCCTTGAAGCATTTGATGTAAAAACAATAGGATCTAATGAAGTTCCTTCAGCTATTATAGCTGCACCGGGAGTTATGGTTAGTGTAGCTTTAGTTTTTGAGTCTCCCATAATCACTGTTCCTGGTTCAATACCTAGAATAGCGTTATTGGTAACAAAAACATTACCCTTCAGTAAATAAGTGTGTTTTTTATACAAAATGATATCTTCGGAGATAATTCCGGATAAAACCTTAACGTTTTCGTCGTAATTAATTTTATTGGGCATAAATTCTGTCCAAGAACTTAACCAATTATTAGCCCCTATGATGCCTTTTTCTTGTTGAGCATTAAGACTACCAGAAATGATTATGAGCAAGTAAAGTATTGATGAGTGATTTTTCATAATAAAATTGTTTTTATTTAAAAGAAACTTATTAATCAGTCTATTAGAACTAATTAACTTTTAACAGAAAAGTGGTCCAAAAACTTATGATCAACCAAATACATATCATTAGTCATTTTATTTTGAATTAACAATTTTACTTTTTTAGAGAGTAATTTTTTTCGCGAGATGCCTAACTTGTAAATCGTATTTTTTGATACTAACTGGTTTTTCGAAAACCCATTAGTTGACATTTTTAAAACATAGTAACTATTTACAAGTACAAAATCACCTGTTATATTTTCTGGAGGTACTATTTTATCCTGTAATATGAAACCCTTTTCTAGTTTCGAGTTAGTATTCGTATTAAATTTATTCGTGTTAGATATTTTCTTTCTTAAATCAATAGTAGAAGTATATTCTGGTGTTTCTGGCAGTTTATATTTGTCCTCCAACCTTGATAAAACACTATTTAAATGAGAAGTCAAATCGTTCAAATTTAATCTAAGAAGTAAGAAACCAGCCTTCATTTCTTTGTTAATCTGATTATCTGAATACAGAAGTTCTTTAATATGATGCTTAGTTGCAAGAATTTGGGCTTCCTTCAAAAGCATTACTTTTTTACCAAAAGATTCGGTAGAACTATTAAATGCTATGATTTTATTTTTAATGATAGATATGGTATCATATCTACTAAAAGCCTTATTATAAGCTGTATTTATTGAAATACTATCGGCTAGTAATTGGTCCAATTTACCTTTCAATTTGACGTATTGAGGATTTAAGGAAGCTTCATTTTTTGTATAAGTAACAGAATAAATTTCAGAAACGGCTTGCCCTCTTAATGTTTGTATTCTTGTATTCAGCCTGTTAAACGAATAATCTTTTTCTTGAGGATGTAAACTGTAAATTGAGAGAAATGCCAGAATTGACAATAAATACAAAATCTTCATAATTAATAAATTAAGTTCGAAAAAATGAGGGAATACTCAAATGTAAAGACGAACCTTTTATAATTTCAAAAAAATCGTTTAAGTGCCCATTTCGCTGGTCTTAACAACGGACAGTTAAAATTCTTGTAGAAATACTACATAGTAAGTGCGAAATAACTTATATGAAATAAGTTTGATATAAAATTTTAAAGAGAATAGAATGAATCAACTATAATGCACAAAGAAAAAGTGCCGTACTTACCTTGTTTTAAAAGTCGATTAATTATGGAATAATCAACAACAATCCGATTAAATAAGCGTAATGTTTGCCAATTATAATGGATTATAGTGAAAAAACTAAAATGATTTACAACCTAAAGAATAATCAAAAAAAGAGATATTTATAAATTCTATATTAGAATTTATGGGGACAGTCTATCAATCTGCCAATCGTAATTATCCTGTAATTTATAACGGATGCGATCGTGTAAACGGTTTGGGCGTCCTTGCCAAAATTCAATTTCTACAGGTCTAACCAAGTAGCCGCCCCAATGTTTTGGTCTTATAACTTCCTTACCTTCCAATTCAAGTTCTAAAGCTTTGAGTTTATTTTCTAGAACTTGCCTATTTTCAACAACCTCACTTTGGTTAGATACCAAGGCTCCTATTTGACTGCCACGTGGACGAGACTCAAAATAGCCATCGCTTAAATTTTCAGCAATTTTCTCAGCCTTACCTTTAATAATCACCTGACGTTCTGCGCCATGCCAGAAAAAAGACAAGCATACATTAGGATTCTTTGCTATGGCTTTCCCTTTTTCACTATTATAATTGGTGTAAAAAATGAATCCTTCATAGGTGTATTTTTTTAATAGCACCACCCTATTTTTTGGGTAGCCATCCAAGCCGATAGTCGACACTGTCATAGCATTGGTTTCATCTTCAATAAAAAAAGCATCGACCTCATGAAACCATTTTTGAAACAATTCCAATGGGTTCTCAGGCACTTCTGTCAATAATAGCGCGCCTTTTTCGTATGACTTACGATATTTACTTAAATCCTTTTCCATAAGTTACAAAATAACAAAAAATTATACTTTTTTAACACAAATATCGAAGTAAACAATTTAAATTTGCAGCTTCTAAGAAACCATAATGAAATTTGAAAATTCCCCTCTAAGTAAAATATATAGTTATAATAAAGTTGAATTGCCTTTTGGTGATTTTTTTCTCTGTAAAGATATAGTTATTTCAGAAATTCACGAAGGCGTACATTATGATAAATATAAAATTGAAGCACTTGCTGAAGTCCTTATTTCTCACTATGGCAGTGAGTGTAAAATTTCCGTAATTTCTAACCGAGTAAATTCTTATTCTATAGATCTCCAAGAATGGTCTCGAACAGTTAATAATGCAAAACAAATTATCAAAGTAGCAGTTGTATCTTATACTTTTGCTACAGAGTTAAGCTTTAAATTAGAAAAGCATTTTTCAGTTCAAAATATAGAAACTTTTAAAACCTTAGAAGAATCAATCTCTTGGGTTAGTGAAAAAAAAGTCATAATCTAAAACTCAAAGGTTTTTCCGTCTCTGGCTAGCTGCACATTATTAAAGACTTCCTTAGCTTCTTTTTTAAACACCTGAATATTGTCATAGCGAGTCGAATAATGTCCTAAAATTAAGGTGCCTACATGGGCTTGCTTTGCTATTTGGGCTGCTTGTTTTGCTGTGGAATGCTTTGTTTTTGTCGCTAAGTTTTCATGTTGATCTAAAAATGTAGATTCATGATACAACACATCGGTATCTTTTATAATGGGAACAATATCCTCCTTATACATGGTATCGCTACAAAAAGCATAACTTAAAGGTTTAGGTCCAGGTGTGGTTACTTTTTTATGGTCTATTAATACACCGTCTTCATTTTCTACATCGAATCCCTGAACCAATTTTCTGTAGTAAGCCACATTGATGTTGGCTTCTTCAGCAGCATAAACATCTAACTTCCTATCCCCTTCTTTTTCCTTAAAGAGATAGCCATTAGTATAAATTCTATGATTTAAAGGGATGGTATGAACTTCTACTTTATCATCTTCAAAAATTAATTCAGATTCATTCGAAGTTAATTCATGAAAATACAAGTTGTAATTGGTCCATGAATCGGCAAGTTTTAATTGAAGCGTTACAATTTCTTTAATGCCTTTAGGTCCATAAACATGCAAATCAGTTTCTCGAGTTAACAATCTGAAGGTAGAAATTAGCCCCACTAAGCCAAAAAAGTGATCGCCATGCAAATGAGAAATAAAAATATGCTTGATGCGATTAAATTTCACCTTATGTTTTCGCAACTGAACTTGTGTGCCTTCGCCACAATCGATAAGAAACATGTGATTGTTTATTTCTAATACTTGCGACGTGGTGTTATTTAAAGTTCTTGGCGTTGCACTATAACAGCCTAATATTGATAATTTCATAATGGTATTTCTGGTAGCGTTGCATGTTGAGTTGTTTAAGTAAAGTTTACACAACAAACAACTTTACGATCTATGGAACTTGACTAAAAACCTAAATCACGTTCCATATCTTCCATTTCAATAAAATCGTAGGCTTCTTCAATAGTTGGAACAACTGAAATTTCTTCAGGAACCAAGTCTAAATCAATTTTATTGGTAACAATCACAAACGATTGTTTTGCGGCCTTATGCGTTTTTGAAAGTTCCAAGAATTCAACGATATCTGCTTTGGTAAAACTTCCTAAAGTATTTAAAGCCACAATAATATTATTGTTTTTAAATTTAGGATATAAAGCCTGTATTTTTTTAACGAGTTCTATAACAGTAACTTTTTCTTGTGTAATTATAGAAGTATTTCCGTTTTGGTCTAAAATCATAATTTACTGTTTTATTTTTGATGCTAATAAATATATCACGGCCATTCTAACAGCCACGCCATTTTCAACTTGATCTAAAATAATGGACTGCTGCGAATCGGCAACATCACTAGTTATTTCTACACCTCTATTTATAGGACCTGGATGCATAACTGTAATCTCTTTATCTAACGAATCTAATAAATCTTTAGAAACACCAAACTGCTGTGTATACTCTCTTGTAGAAGGAAAATAACTAATATCCATGCGCTCATTTTGCACACGAAGCATGTTTGCTACATCACACCAATTCAAGGCTTTACGTAAATTAGTTTCAACCTTTACTCCAAGCTTATCTATATACTTTGGAATGAGTGTTTTTGGTCCGCAAACCATCACTTCAGCACCTTGTAATTGCAGGGCAAATATATTAGAGAGCGCTACTCTACTGTGTAAAATATCACCAACAATAACCACCTTTTTGCCCTTAACCTCTCCTAGCTTTTCTCTTATGGAATATGAATCAAGAAGGGCTTGTGTAGGATGTTCATGAGCACCATCGCCAGCATTAACAATACTTGCATTGACGTGTTTAGATAGAAACACACCAGCACCTGGATTTGGGTGGCGCATTACTACCATATCCACTTTCATGGATAAAATATTGTTTACTGTATCAATTAAGGTTTCACCCTTTTTTACAGACGATTGTCCGGAAGAAAAATTAATAACATCGGCAGATAACCGTTTTTCGGCAAGTTCAAAAGATAATTTTGTACGCGTTGAATTTTCAAAAAACAGATTGGCAATAGTAATATCTCTAAGCGAAGGGACCTTTTTAATAGGTCTATTAATCACTTCTTTAAAATGATCGGCTGTTTCAAAAATTAGTTGAATATCTTGTCGGTTAAGATATTTAATTCCCAATAAGTGGTTTACACTTAATTCGCTCATTATACAAGGTAAAAGTTAAAAATTAGAGCTTAAAAATCATTTAGATATGCCTTTTAAAACTCGAACTTTAGTTATTTATTTTATTTTTCAATCAAGTAAACCGTATCGGCGTCGGCATCATCATGCTCTTTCCAGTTTACTTTTACTTTTTCATTATTTATCACATCTACTTGTCTGCCACGGTAATCAGGCTGAATAGGTAAATGTCTGCTAAATCGTCTATCTATAAGCGTTAACAGTTCAATTTCGTTAGGTCTACCAAAAGATTGAATGGCTGTTAGAGCAGCTCTAATACTTCTTCCAGTATAAAGTACATCATCAATAAAAACGATATTTTTATCTTCAACCAAGAAATTAATTTTCGTGCTATTGGCTTCTAAAGGCTTCTCACCTCTTCTAAAATCATCTCTAAAAAACGTGATATCCAAATGCCCGAGTTGTATATTTTTAACCTTATAATCTTCTGATAAAATTTTGGCAAGTCGGTCTGCTAAAAACACGCCACGAGGTTGTAAACCTATAAGCACCGTATTCGAAAAATCGTTGTGTTTTTCAATAAGTTGACAAGCCAATCGGTGAAGAATGATGTTTACCTCTTTCTCGTTAAGTAAAACTTTCTGACTCATATATTATCCAAAACGTAAGTTGGAGAACAAAGGTAATGCAAAATATTAGAAGTTGAAACCAATAACACTAAACTTTATTAGGGCGTATCCTTCCCTATTTCCATGGAAAGGTCTTGCTAGAGTTTATCTTGAGCGGAGCCGAAAGGCTATATCTTTTTTCTCCTACCTCAAAAAAGGATGCCGCTTCTATCCTTTACATGATAAACCCAAGTTGTCTTTTAGAAGGAGGTACGACTGAAGTATCTATTTTTTAGAAAATTGCTGAGTTTCATAACAACGAAGTTACAGAGGTCTTGCTGATATTGGTAGTGTGTGGAAGTTTATGTCTTTGATTTTTACTAAAATGTTCTCGACTTCGCTCTAACACCTATACCTATAATCATAATAAACAAAAAAAAGCCTCTCGAATACACGAGAGGCTTTAAGTTTTAAATGAATGAGAATCCTGTTTACACAGGAACTAATTAGTTTTTCCCGTCCATTTTATCTTTAAGCGCTTGTAAAGCGTCGTTAGCATCACCTAAAGTTGGTTTTGCTTCAGCAGCAGCACTAGCAGCTTTCTTAACAGCAGCTTTTACGTTAGCAACTTCTTCAGCTTTAAAAATAGCAGTATGAGAAGCTACAACACGTTTAAACTCTTTGTTAAATTCAATTATTTTAAATTCTGCAGACTCACCTTTCTTAAGTTTGCTTCCATCTTCTTTCTCTAAGTGACGAGAAGGTACAAATGCAACGATATCTTCGTTAAATTCGATAGTAGCTCCTTTATCAACGATTTCAGAGATTTCAGCAGTATGAGTAGTTCCTAAAGCGAATTCAGTTTCATACTTATCCCAAGGGTTAGCAGTAGTTTGTTTGTGACCTAATGATAATTTACGTCCTTCAACATCTAATTCTAATACAACAACATCTAATTTATCTCCTACAGCGCAGAATTCAGATGGGTGCTTAATTTTCTTAGTCCAAGATAAATCAGAGATGTAAATTAATCCATCGATACCTTCTTCTAATTCAACAAAAACACCAAAGTTTGTAAAGTTACGTACAACACCAGTGTGTTTAGAACCTACAGGGTATTTTCCAGTAATATCAGTCCATGGATCAGCAGTTAATTGCTTGATACCAAGAGACATTTTACGATCTTCTCTATCTAAAGTTAAGATAACCGCTTCAACTTCATCTCCTACAGATACGAAATCTTGAGCAGAACGTAAGTGAGTAGACCAAGACATTTCAGAAACGTGAATTAATCCTTCAACACCATCAGCAACTTCGATAAATGCACCGTAATCAGCGATTACAACAACTTTACCTTTTACTTTATCACCAACTTTTACTTCTTCAGCTAAAGCTTCCCAAGGGTGTTTAGATAATTGTTTAAGACCTAATTGGATTCTTGATTTGTTTTCATCAAAATCAAGGATAACAACGTTTAATTTTTGATCTAACTCAACAATCTCGTTAGGGTGGTTAATTCTAGACCAAGATAAATCAGTAATGTGGATTAAACCATCTACGCCACCAAGATCGATGAATACACCGTAAGAAGTAATGTTTTTAACAACACCTTCTAATACTTGACCTTTTTCTAATTGACCAATAATTTCTTTCTTTTGTTCTTCAATATCAGCTTCGATAAGCGCTTTATGAGAAACAACAACGTTTTTAAATTCGTGGTTGATTTTAACAACTTTGAATTCCATTGTTTTATTTACGTACTGATCGTAATCTCTAATTGGTTTAACGTCAATTTGAGAACCTGGTAAGAATGCTTCAATTCCGAAAACATCTACAATCATACCACCTTTAGTTCTACACTTAACGAAACCATTTACGATTTCACCAGACTCATGAGCAGCGTTTACACGATCCCATGCTTTGATTACACGTGCTTTTCTGTGTGATAATACTAATTGACCTGTAGCGTCTTCACGTACATCAATTAATACTTCTACTTTATCTCCAACCGCTAAGTTAGGGTTGTAACGAAACTCGTTTAAAGAGATAACGCCTTCAGATTTAGCGTTAATATCGATAATAGCATCACGATCTGTAATATGTACCACAGTTCCTTCTACAACTTCGTCATCTAAAGTGTCAACGAAATTTTCAGCTACTAACTTTTCAAATTCTTTTAATTGTAAATCGTCAACTTCATCAATACCTTCTTGGTAGTTGTGCCAGTTAAACTCTTTTAAGAATTTTTCAGGGTTTGCTTTAGCTTCAGATACTACTGGAGCTTCTACAGTTTTTGCTTCAGTTGCCTCAACTTCAGCTTGTTTTGCGTTTTCCGCCATTTTGTTAATTGATAATGTATCTTAGTTTTTTTAACCTTAATACATTATGTTTTGTATTCTGTATGCTTTGGAAGATTTAAGCGATTAACACACAGAAGTGTTATATAAAATTGAGTTCATTCCTTTTATCTTTCCAATAATCCGCTAAAAGGAGTGCAAAAATACATAATAATGATGTAATTACCTAAAAATGAATACATAAATTTAAAACCCTGACATTGAAGCTGTTTAGAGTGTAAATGTGTGAAATTTCATTTTAGTTTTCATAACAATAAAAGTGACAATCAGCTTAGTAAAAATGAAATAAGATATTTGATAGTCAAAAGTTTGTCATAATATAGTATGTCCGGTCCTTTTAAATTCAAATTATCCTTTAATTTCTCAAGTTATGGTATTACTTTTAACTAATAATTTTCATACCTTGTTAAGGTTGAAATAATCAATAACAATTTATTTAATCCATTATGACTGCAAAAGAAAAATATCAACCCGTACTAGACTTAGGAGAATCATTAAACATTAAAAACGGCGAAGTAAGAGAAGATGAAGGCGTTTTAAAAGTTAAAGGAGAAGCTAAAACCCAATATGAAAAAAATATCCTTTGGGATAAAATTAAAGAAATTGGTGGCGAAAACCCTGCTGATATTAAAGCTAATATTACTGTTGCCGATACTAGTGTTTTCCACAGACATGTGGTTAAAAGTGGTGAAACCCTTGGTAAAATTGCTGTTCAGTATTACGGAAAAGCATCAAAATATCAAGATATATTTAAAGCAAACTCTGATATTTTAAAGAATCCTGATTTAATTCATCCAGGCCAAGAGTTAATTATCCCTAATCTGTAACTTCACAAAATTACAAGCTATATAAAACGAATCTTTAAATTTTTAGAGGTTCGTTTTTTTTGTCATAGTTTGAAGGTTTGCAGAGAACACACAGCGTTATATAAGTATTGGTTTATTTCCCACTAGGTATCTCTTTGTGAAAATTGATTACAATTTAGCCTCCACTAAGGCAAGTAACTTTTGGAACTGCTCTTCTTTGGTTAATATCGAATTATCAAACTCAATAGCATCTTCAGCCTTAACAAGAGGAGAATCTGCACGTGTTGTATCTAAAAAATCACGTTCTTCTACATTTTTTAGTACCGCTTCATAAGTTACCTGATCCCCTTTTTCAATAAGTTCTTGATAACGACGTTTAGCTCTTGTTTCCGCGGAAGCTACCATAAACAATTTAAGTTCGGCATTTGGGAATACTACGGTACCAATATCACGACCATCCATTACAACACCTTTATTTTCTCCCATTTTTTGCTGCTGCTCTACTAGTTTTTTTCGAACTTCAGAAACGGAGGCTACCGTACTCACAAATTTAGACACTTCTAAGGTGCGTATGTCCTTTTCTATATTCACATCGTTTAAGTAAACTTCAGCAAAACCTAAGTCATCATTAAATTTAAAGGTAATATTGATGTTTGAAAGTTGATCCACTAAAGCCTCAACGTTGAAAGCCTCTTTAGTTATTAGTCCGTTTTGCATGGCATAATAAGCTACACTGCGATACATGGCACCTGTATCGACGTATACATAGCCTAAATGTTTTGCTAGTTGTTTAGCGACTGTACTTTTTCCGGTAGATGAAAAGCCGTCAATGGCAATGGTAATCTTGTTCATTAATTTTTTTTATGAGGTTGTAAAGTTAAGGAGTTAAATAGATATATAGTTATAATGTTAGACAGTAATATGGTTAAAAAGTTATAAGGTTATAAGGTTATAAGGTTATAAGTGAAAATTCTAAAAATCGGTTTAGGGTCAAAGTGTTTTTGAATTATTGCATACACAACTTATAACTTTAAATACTTTCAATTTTAAGTACTTCTATTATTGTAAATCAATTTGAAGTCCGAAGAAGTTAGCGTTAGCCGCACTTGTATAACTGGCATAAGTGTAACTAAAACGCATTTTATTCATTTTTATAGAAAGGCCTGCTGAGAGACCTGAAAAATTTCGCTGATCGATAATTCTCAAATCCTCTCCTCTTCTAAAATTATAACCCAAGCGCACATTAAAACCTTTATCTGGGAATAATTCTGCTCCAACAATCGTGTGTCTCACAACCTGACCTAAAAAGCTAATACTTTCTTCTGTTTCGTTACCTGCTAAATCACTACTTGTTCGTGCCGGATTTGGTCGAGCTATCGGCCATTGCTGTAAATTTTCTAAAGTGACATGCCAACGAATAGGCACGTTTTCTAATTTTTGAGAAATACCAAAACCGATTTCAAAAGGTAGTTTTTCATGAACATCGGCATAAGTTGTAATTTGTGTTCCGAAATTTCGAACCACCAAAGCCGCATTCAATCCTAAATCTTCATCTATGTAGATTAGTCCTAAGTCGACAGCAACACCAAAAGAATTATACTGTTCTAGTTTTGAAGAAATAAATTTCAGGTTAGTTCCAAAATAGAAATCGGAATACCCTAACTGAAACGCATATCCTAAAGATAGAGATGCTTCATTCCCCGAAAAAGTTCCTGTAGAATTTCCGTCTTCATCATAACCATCAAAAGAACCATAATTTATATAGTTTACCCCAGCATGAAATGTTTGAACACGTCTGTCGTACGTATAAGCGTAAGCGGCAGATCCATAACTTATGCCTCCTAAATAACTGGTATAATTTACGGCCAACTGATTATTCATATCCACATTTATAGTTGCTGGATTAAATAAGGGTTGGGTAACATCGTAGTCTACATTTGTAAAGACCTTGCCTCCTAAAGCAGCTTGACGAGGAGAAGAAATTAAATTTAAAAATTGATACGTATGCTCTCCTCCAACTTGTGCTGAAGCGAAAGTACCCATGAGTAAGCAAAAAGAGAGAATAGTTTTTTTCACCATATTTACGACACAAAGTAAGTAAATCTATCTTAAAACGATAGCATGTATCTTTTATTTTAAATCAAAAAAAAAACCTCGAAATATATCGAGGCTTTTTAAATTATCAAATTTTATGCAGTAGCACTATAGTTTTTTCGCGTTTTTCACCTTTTGGTTAGTCACCGCTATTTTAACAACATCACTCATATCTGTTACATAGTGAAAAGTTAAACCTTTTAAATATTCTGGTTTTATCTCCTCAATATCACGTCTATTATCCTCACACAATAAAATTTCCTTTATCCTGGCGCGTTTGGCTGCTAAAATCTTTTCCTTAATACCTCCTACGGGCAATACTTTACCACGAAGTGTAATCTCCCCTGTCATGGCTAAATTATTCTTCACTTTCTTTTGTGTAAATAAAGACACTAAAGAGGTTAACATCGTAACACCAGCACTAGGTCCGTCTTTTGGAGTAGCTCCTTCAGGTACGTGAATGTGTACATTATATTTATCAAAAACAGAAGCGTCTATTCCGAAAGCATCGGCATTCGATTTGATATATTCCATGGCAATGGTAGCCGACTCTTTCATGACCTTACCTAAATTCCCTGTAATGGTCAAACTACCTTTTCCTTTAGATAAAATAGACTCAATAAATAAAATATCACCACCAACACGTGTCCAAGCTAAACCTGTAACAACACCAGCAACGTTATTGTTTTCGTATTTATCGCGTTCTAATTTAGGTCCGCCAAGCACTTCAATAATATCTTCGTTAGTCACTTTAATATTATAATCTTCTTCCATGGCAATGTTTTTGGCTGCATAACGCACCATTTTTGCCACTTGTTTTTCTAAGCCACGAACACCAGATTCACGTGTATAACCTTCAACAATTTTCTCTAATTGTGGTTTTCCGATTTTTAAATCCTTATCACTTAAACCATGTTCTTTTAATTGTTTTGGAAGTAAATGTCGTTTGGCTATTTCTACCTTTTCTTCAATGGTATAGCCTGTTACATTGATAATCTCCATACGGTCTAATAAAGCCGGCTGAATGGTAGACAAACTATTAGAAGTGGCTATAAACATCACTTTAGATAGGTCGTAACCCATTTCTAAGAAATTATCATGAAACTCACTGTTTTGTTCAGGATCTAAAACTTCTAATAATGCAGAAGAAGGATCACCTTGGTGAGAATTTGATAGTTTATCAATTTCATCTAAAACAAACACAGGATTTGAGGTTCCTGCCTTTTTCAAACTCTGAATTATACGCCCTGGCATCGCACCAATATAGGTTTTTCGATGTCCGCGAATTTCTGCTTCATCACGTAAACCACCTAATGAAATACGAACATACTCACGCCCCAAAGCTTCGGCAACAGATTTTCCTAATGAGGTTTTCCCAACACCTGGAGGTCCGTATAGACAAAGGATTGGTGATTTCATATCATTACGCAACTTTAAAACGGCAAGATATTCTATGATACGTCGTTTCACATCTTCTAATCCGAAGTGATCACGATCTAGAACTTTCATAGCACGTTTTAAGTCAAATTTATCTTCTGAAAACTCATTCCAAGGCAATTCTAAAAACAGCTCCAAGTAATTTCGTTGAATAGAATATTCGGCAACTTGCGGATTCATACGTTGCATTTTTGCAATCTCCTTCTCGAAATGCTTCGCTACTTTTTCATCCCACAGCTTATCTTTAGCTTTGGCTTTCATTTCTTCTATTTCCTGATCGTGACTCACACCGCCCAATTCTTCTTGGATGGTTTTCATTTGTTGATGCAAGAAATATTCACGTTGCTGTTGACTCATATCCATCTGAACCTTAGACTGAATATCATTCTTAAGTTCAAGTTTCTGGAATTCAACGTTCATATATTTTAAGGTCGCAAGTGCACGCTTTTTCAACTCATTGATTTCTAAAAGCTCTTGTTTTTCAGCTACTGAAAGATTCATGTTAGAAGACACAAAATTCACTAAAAAGGAATTGCTCTCGATGTTTTTGATGGCAAAAGACGCTTCACTAGGAATATTTGGGTTTTCCTTAATAATATCTAAGGCTAAGTCTTTAATAGAGTCAATAATAGCAGTGAACTCCTTATTTTTTAAAGCCGGTTTGGCTTCAGGAATATCTCTAATCGTAGCCGTCATGTAAGGCTCTTCCGTAAGCACCTCGGCCACTTTAAAACGTTTTTTACCTTGAATGATTACGGTAACATTACCATCAGGCATTTTTAAAACACGTAAAATCTTAGCAACCGTTCCTGTTTCATGAATTTCTTTAGCCGAAGGATCCTCAATCGATTCGTCTTTCTGAGCTACTACTCCAATAACTTTTCCGCCTTTATTAGCATCATTTATCAGTTTAATAGACTTGTCACGTCCGGCTGTGATAGGAATAACCACCCCAGGAAACAATACGGTATTTCGTAAAGACAAAATGGGTAAAGTTTCTGGTAACTCTTCATTATTAATCGCTTCCTCATCTTCAGGGGTCATTAACGGGATTAATTCTGCATTTTCATCAAACTCCTGTAATGACAAACTGTCAAGAGTTATAAAATTAGATTTCTTCATATATTATTTTAGGTCAATCTGTCATTAAAGACCAAATCAACCATTTTTTTGATTCTTAAATAAAATATTTATTTTATTGAATATCAGTAATTTACTAAATGATAATGATATTCGGTAGTAGTATAAATTCAATACTTATGCCATAATAGTAAAGCTAAAAAGATCTCAAATGATTCATGAGCCCAAAATCATTTAAAAGTAAAAAGTCTTACAACTTCCCTGTTCTTTTCAAAATGTACAATAAAACAATAGGTAAAGCCAACAAGGCAATCATTAATAGATTGGTTTGAAAAAGCCAAGGCGCTAAAAGTAATGTGATTAAATAGCCACCAACAGCACCTCCAAAGTGCGCATCATGGCCGATATTTCCAATGCTGTTTTTCATACCATAAATAGAATATAGTAAATAGCCTATTCCGAAAAGATATGCGGGAATAGCAATTGGAATAAAGAAAAACATGAGTTTCATACCTGGTTGTAACAAAATTGCTGAATATATAATTCCTGAAACCGCACCACTTGCCCCTACGGCGCTGTATTGAAATTCATTTTTATGAAAGTAATAAGACAATAAATTTCCTAGAAGCAAGCTTCCTATATAAATGACAATAAATGGAAACGCTCCTAAATTATTAATAACCACATCAGCAAAGAAATACAAGGACAGCATATTAAAAATCAAATGCTGTGTGTCGGCATGTAAAAATCCAGCACTAAACATTCTAATTTTTTCCCCTTTTTGAATAGCCCCAATATGGAATTTATATTTTTCGAAAAAATTAAAATCACCAAATCCCTTATAGGATATAATAGCATTGGCTACAATGATGATAATAGTGACTAAGCTTAAATTGTCCATAAAGGATTTAAAGTTTAAATAGGATTTAACATATATTTGCTATTGCAAATCTAAAATTAATTAATGCATTTACTAGCTTATATTATTGTTTATCCTTTATTGTGGATAATTTCTATTCAACCATTTAGGATACTGTATTTTATATCGGATATGGTATTTGTTTTAGTTTACCATATTATTGGGTACCGCAAAAAAGTCGTTACAGAGAACTTAAAGTTGGTATTTCCTGAAAAATCTGAAAAGGATATTCTGGCCATTCGAAAAAAATTCTACAAACATATGTGTGATATGTTTCTTGAAATGGCTAAAACCATGACTATTTCTAGAAAGGCCTTACAAAAACGTTTTATCCTTAAAAACCCTGAAGCTTTTAAAGAAATTGAAAATGGCGATAAAAGCATCTTACTTATGTTTGGACATTATGCTAGCTGGGAATGGGTTTTAGAACTTCAAAATCAAACATCGCTTCCTGGTTTTGGCGTTTACAAAAAACTTAATAATAAGTATTTTGATCGCTTAGTTCGAAATATTAGAGCCAAATACAACACCACATTAATTACGACTAAGGAAACCATAAGTACCATAACGCATAATGAAGCCAAAGGCCTTAAAAGTGTTATTGCCTTTTTAAGCGATCAATCGCCTAGACTTTCTAAAGATGTGTATTGGGCAGAATTTATGGGAATAGAAGTACCTTGTTTTACTGGTGCCGAGCGTATTGCCAAAAAATTAGACTTAACTATTGCCTTTTTAAAAGTCAACAAAGTAAAACGAGGATATTACGAATCGGAATTCATTCTTTTATCGGAAAACCCTAAAGAGTTTCCAAATTACGAGCTAACCGACATGTTTTTACGTGAAGTAGAAAAACAAATTTACCAGGCACCAGAATATTATTTCTGGACACACAAACGTTTCAAACACAGGAACAAGAAACCTATAAAATAACTGAAATAAAAAAGCTGTTTAAAAAGAAAATTATACTTCACTTTTTAAACAGCTTTTTTTAAGGTTAATAATTTTACAGAGTCTTTGCTATTTCACCTAATTCAGCAATAAACTTATCACCTAAAGTATCGGCTTCATCTTGCGATTTAGCTTCGGTATAAATTCTAATAATAGGTTCTGTATTACTTTTTCTTAAGTGCACCCAGCTTTCTGCGAAATCGATTTTAACACCATCAATAGTGGTTAGTTCTTCATTTTTATAGCGGATAGCTATTTCTTTTAAAATACCATCAACATCTAAACCAGGTGTTAATTCAATCTTCTTTTTGCCCATAAAGTAACTTGGATATGTTTTTCTAAGTTCACTCACCTTCATTTTTTTATCAGCTAGCAAGCTTAAAAATAAGGCCACCCCAACTAAAGCATCGCGACCATAATGTGAATCTGGATAAATAATACCACCATTTCCTTCTCCACCAATAACAACCTTGTTCTTTTTCATGAGGTTTACCACATTCACTTCACCTACAGCACTCGCTTCATACATACCGCCATGCTTTTCAGTAACATCACGAAGGGCTCGCGTCGAACTCATATTACTCACCGTGTTTCCAGGGGTTCTACTTAATACATAGTCGGCACAAGCTACCAAAGTGTATTCTTCGCCAAACATCTCACCATTTTCATCCATAAAGGCTAAACGATCCACATCAGGATCGACAACAATACCTAAATCGGCATTATGTTTTTTAACCGCTTCCGATAAATCGGTTAAATGTTCCTTTAAAGGCTCTGGATTATGTGGAAATTCACCATTAGGCTCGCAGTATAATTTAATTACTTCAACACCTAAACGCTCTAATAATAACGGAATCGCAATCCCTCCGGTTGAATTCACACCGTCAACAACCACTTTAAAACGCTCCGATTCAATAGCACCAACGTTTACTAAATCTAAGTCTAATACTTCTATAATATGTAAATCGATGTATGCTTTATTCTTCGTGATTTTACCAAGACTATCCACATCAGCAAAATTTATGGCATCACCTTCGGCAATTTCAAGAATTTTAGCGCCTTCAACAGCATTTAAAAACTCGCCTTTATTATTTAAAAGTTTTAAAGCATTCCATTGTTTAGGGTTATGACTTGCCGTTAGAATAATCCCTCCATCGGCAACTTCCATCGGTACAGCAACTTCCACTGTAGGTGTTGTTGAGAGTCCGACGTCAACTACGTCAATCCCTAACCCTATAAGGGTGTTCATGACTAAATTCTGGATCATCTTACCCGAAATTCGTGCATCACGACCTACAACCACTTTGTAGTGTTCTTTATTACGTTGTTGTTTTAACCAAACGCCATAAGCCGAAGCAAATTTTACAGCGTCAATGGGTGTTAAATTTTCACCAACCGCACCGCCTATAGTTCCTCTAATGCCTGAAATTGATTTTATAAGTGTCATATGTTTTTATATTGACTATGGATTAATTAATAGTGTTTATTGTTGATTTTTATGTTGTGTTCAAATAAAAAAGCCTCAGTACCCTACTACAACAAAAACTTATAGATTAGAGTACATAAACTATCTATTTCCGAAACAAATATAGTATTTCAAAATCGGAATTCTTAAAAGGGAATTCGTAAATTTCCCAAATGAATTATTTAGCGCACATCTATCTTTCGGGGGAAAATGAATTGGTTACCATAGGAAACTTTATTGCCGATGGCGTTAAGGGAAAAAAGTACATGCATTTCCCTAAAGATATTCAAACCGGAATCTTGTTACATCGACATATAGACACTTTTACCGATGCACATCCAACGGTAAGGTTAAGCACAAAAAGGCTTCATAAAAAATACGGGCATTATTCTGGTGTGATTGTAGACATAATATATGATCATTTTTTAGCTAAAAACTGGCAGCAATATTCCGACACGCCGCTAATTGAGTATACCGAGAATTTTTACAATGCCTTGGAAGCGCATTACGATATATTACCGCTTAATATTCAAAAGCTACTACCCTACATGCTCGCCGATAACTGGCTATTAAGTTATGCTTCTATTGATGGCATTTCTAGAGTTTTAGATGGTATGAACAGACGTACTAAAAACCGATCGGGTATGAATGAAGCTGTCTTTGAACTACAAGAGTATTATAATGAGTTTGAAGCTGAGTTTTCTTCATTTTTTGATGAATTAATTCGCTCTTCAAAACAAAAGCTTGATGCACTAAATAGCATATAAATGAAAAATATACATATTGTTTTAGTAGCGCTTCTCACCCTAATATATTCATGTAAAAAAAACATTAAAAGAGGCTTAGTCACTAAAAACGCTATGGTAGTTTCTGCTCGTGTAGAAGCTTCTAAAATAGGTAGTGATATATTAGAAAAAGGCGGCAATGCTTTTGATGCCATGGTGGCCACACAACTAGCACTAGCTGTAGTGTACCCTTGTGCTGGTAATATTGGAGGCGGTGGTTTTATGGTCTACAGAAAGGCTAATGGTGACATTGGAAGTTTAGATTTCAGGGAAAAAGCACCAAAAGCAGCAACAAAAGATATGTATTTAGATTCCTTAGGTCATATTATTCCAGATAAAAGTATTAAAGGCGCTATGGCTGTTGGCGTTCCAGGCACTGTAGCCGGTATTATGGCCGTGCATGAAAAATTCGGTTCCTTACCTCTTGAGACCATTATAAAACCGGTTATAGAACTCGCCGAAAAAGGCTATAGCATTTCTAAAAGTCAGGAAAAACGATTTAGAAATAAACAAAATGATTTTAAAAACGTTAACAAAGACTCCATATTATTCATTAACAACTTTAAGCCTGGAGATACTTTAAAACAACCTGCCTTAGCCAGAACTTTAAAAGCGATTATGAATCACGGTAAGGCAGAATTCTACAAAGGTGAAATGGCTAAAACTTTGGTTAGGTTTATTCAAAATAACGGTGGAATTATTTCTGAAGAAGACATGGCTAATTATGAAGTGCAATGGCGCCGTCCTATCACTTTTAATTACGATGATTTGAGGATTATTTCCATGGCACCACCTTCAAGCGGCGGTATTTGTTTGGGACAAATAATGAAAATGATTGAACCTTACGATCTTCATGACATGAGGCACAATACTCTTAAAAGCATTCAAATAATTACCGAGGCTGAAAAACGTGCTTATGCCGATAGAAGTTATTACTTAGGTGATCCCGATTTTGTTAATATCCCCACTAAAACACTGCTAGACACCTCATACCTTAATCATAGAATGTCTGATTTTTCATTTAACAAATCAACGCCTTCCGAAGCTATTTCACACGGCAATGTACAGGTTATTGAAAGCAATGAAACCACACACTATTCCATTGTAGACCAATTTGGCAACGCCGTTTCCACAACCACAACTTTAAACACCTATTACGGCTCCAAACTCTATTGCAGTGAATTAGGGTTCTTTTTAAATAATGAAATGGACGATTTTAGCAGTAAACCTGGTATTCCTAATCTATTTGGACTCATAGGAGCTGAAGCCAACAGTATTGCCCCCGAAAAACGTATGCTTAGCTCTATGACCCCTACCATAGTTGAAAAAAACAACAAGTTATACATGGTTGTTGGTACCCCTGGGGGTTCTACGATAATTACTTCGGTACTTCAAACCATACTTAATGTACATGAATTTGGAATGGGTATGCAAGAAGCCGTTAATGCACCGCGTTTTCATCATCAATGGCTACCAGACGTTATAACTATGGAACCGAATTCATTTGATAAAAGCGTTTTAAACCAACTTGAAACTTTAGGTTATAAAATAAAAGAAGGAGAATCTATTATTATAGGTAAAGTAGACGGTATTCTAGTTACAGAAGATTATTCTTACGAGGGAGGTGCCGATTATCGAGGTGATGATACCGCTGTAGGGTTTTAATTAATTTACTATCTTTAAAAGGAAGTAATTAGTAAATTAGACCCAACCAAGCCCTAAAAAACGTTTTATGCCAAAAAAATCAACTAAAGTATTTAAAATTATAGCCGGTGTCATTATTTTTTTCACTCTTCCTAGTTTACTTTTTTTCGGTTTCCTTTATTTTAAATATAATGAAGATCTACCTACTGGCGTTCAAGGAGAAACTGCCGACCAATTAGCCCATAATATGTTACAGGCTTTAAACTATGAAGCCTACAAAAACACAGACCACATTGAGTGGACGTTTAAAAAGCGTCACCATTATAAATGGGACAAAAAGAATAACATCTGCGAAGTATACTGGAAATCCTATCGGGTTGTTTTAGATTTAAATAATAAAGAAAACACTAAGGTTTATATTCAAGGTTTTATTAATCAGAGTGAATTAGCACCTGAACTTATTGAAGCAGCTACCAACTATTTTAACAACGATTCCTTTTGGCTCGTCGCTCCTTATAAGGTTTTTGACAAGGGTGTTGAACGCCGATTGGTTAAAACTACAAACAATGATGCCTTATTAGTTACTTACACTTCAGGAGGCTCGACCACTGGCGATTCGTATTTATGGTTATTGGATGATAATTATAAACCTATTGCATTTAAAATGTGGACTTCTATTTTACCTATCGATGGATTAGAAGCTTCATGGAGCCGATGGAAAACGACTGAAACTGGAGCACTACTCCCCGAATTTCATAAAATGTTGTTTTTAGGTTTAGAAATCACTGATATTAAAGCATATAACTAAATCATAAAATTAAAATTCTTTGTTTTTTTGTTGAATAATAGGAAATACTCAATATCAAACAGAGATTATCGACGTAAAACTGTTAAAGTTTGTTAATTTTTTACAAATTTTTAAAAATTAACAACCCTACAAATTAGGGTACCATCACATAACTTTTATGGTAATAATTCTACTTACCCATCCAAAAGATACCCCTAAAATTTATAAAAGATTTTTTATAGATACCTATACCCTAAAATTTATATCCCTCGCATAAAAAGAGCCAATAAATAACAATTGTTAAGGACTTCAAAACGGATTTTAACAGCCTGTTTTTCTTGTGTACTTTAGTACAAGATTTAAGTAAAGCACTTAAACAGACCCATAAATTTTAATATTATAGTCCTATGAAAAAATTAACTTTTTTATTGTTTTTAGCCTTTAGTTTTTCTTTTGCGAACACTACAAATCCAATTAGTCAAGATGTTCAAGTTGGTGATGAGCTTGTGATTAACGTTCAAAAAGCAGACAAGTTCAATCATGTTGATTTCCCTAGACTTAATTTTATTGTAAAACGTGGGGGTATTGGAAACTATAGCAGTGTAGATGGAGAAGTTGTTGTGGTAAAAAATGTAACAACCAACAATCAAGGTAACACACAAGTCACTTTAGAACGTAAAAATGGAAAGAAATTCTTCGGTTATTTAAACGCTGTAGATGCCGATTTAACGAAAGCCTTAAATTCTGGCGAAATATCTAAAAAATAATTAAAGTTTTAGATTATAAGAATTAGTCCTCATATACTACATAAACTTGAAAAAGGATTACTTTATTTCCAAATAAGGTAATCCTTTTTTTTTGAAGTCAACTAAAATAATTTTACTTACTGCGCTGCCCTACAAACTTATGGCTGTCAGATTTGAAAAGCACATTAAAACTCGTCAAGCTACCGTAAATTCTGGTAATGTACTGCTGCAAGTCCACTTTACTTTGTTCATCTAAATCGCTCGAATTAATACGTTGTTCCATAACACGCAGGCGATCTCTAACCATAATAATCTTGTTAAAAAATTTATCTATAGGCAATTCGTAAGCTTTCAAATTGGTATCGCCAGGTTCAAGAATTATTTTTCCGCCCTTGTATTTATCAGCAATTGGCACCACTTCGCTCACATCACTATATTTTTTCAATATACGCACCAAACTACTTTCAACTTCAGCAAAACTAATGGTATCTACATCGCCATCGGCAGCTTCAATAACCTCAAAATCACTATCAATTTCAATGGTTTCTAAGCCGTTATCAATAAAAGTCACCCAATAATACTGAGCTGTAACGTTGGTTATCACGCCTTTACCAAATTCAGAATGATTTATGCGTGATCCTATTCCTAATATTTTCATAAGTCTAAATTATCTTAATGGTTTTACTCAGCTAAATATAAGGTCTTCGAAAGAAATTTTAAAGAAAAATAAAGTTGAAAACCAAAGCTAAAATTTATATAACGCTTTCGCGGAAGACTATAAAACTTCACAAGAATTTAACAACTAAAATTGTAACTTTGCGCTTTTGCAAATTTATGAGCCAATTCAACGATTTTATTGAGGTTAAAGGAGCTAGAGTTCACAATCTAAAAAACATTGATGTCTCCATTCCTAGAGAAAAGCTTGTCGTTATTACAGGTTTATCGGGGAGCGGGAAATCTTCTTTAGCTTTTGACACCATATATGCTGAAGGTCAGCGCCGATATATAGAAACGTTCTCGGCTTACGCCAGACAGTTTTTAGGGGGCTTGGAACGTCCGGATGTTGATAAAATTGATGGCTTATCTCCCGTTATTGCCATAGAGCAAAAAACAACCAGTAAATCGCCACGATCTACCGTTGGTACCATTACTGAGATTTACGATTTCATGCGTTTACTATTTGCTCGTGCTTCTGATGCATACAGTTTCAACACTGGCGAAAAAATGGTAAGCTATAGCGACGACCAAATAAAAGAACTCATCTACAGTGATTTTAAAGGAAAGCGCATCAATATTTTAGCGCCGGTGGTACGTTCCAGAAAAGGACATTATCGCGAATTATTTGAGCAAATAGGAAAACAAGGCTTTGTAAAAGTGCGCACCGATGGTGAGATTAAAGACATCACCAAAGGCATGAAATTAGATCGTTACAAAAATCATGACATCGAAATAGTTATAGATCGATTGGTTATTAACGATTCGGCCGATAACGACAAGCGACTTTCTGAAACCATAAATACAGCCATGTATCACGGCGACGATGTGTTATTAATTATAGATCAAGACACTCAGGAAACGCGTTATTTTAGTCGTAATTTAATGTGTCCGAGTTCAGGAATATCCTATCCGAATCCAGAACCTAACAATTTCTCTTTCAACTCCCCAAAAGGAGCATGTCCAAATTGTAATGGTATCGGAAACCTTTATCAGGTAAACGAAGCCAAAATAATTCCCGACGATTCTATTTCCATAAATAACGGCGCATTAGCACCACAGGGACCTAAAAAAAACAGTTGGATTTTTAAACAGCTAGAAACGATTGCTCAACGCTTTAATTTCAGTTTAACAGATCCTTATAAAGACATTCCTGCAGAAGCAAAACAAATGATTTTGTATGGAGGCAATGAAAAATTTTCTATAGAAAGTAAGACTTTAGGTGTTACGAGAGATTATAAAATTGATTTTGAAGGCATTGCTAATTTTATTGAAAATCAATATAATAATGCCGAATCGACCTCTATAAAACGCTGGGCAAAAGATTTTATGGATAAGGTTGACTGTCCTGTTTGCGAAGGTTCACGATTAAGAAAAGAGTCCCTTTACTTCAAACTTAACGGTAAAAACATTGCCGAATTAGCCCAAACCGATATTGTAGAATTAGCCCAATGGTTTGACGAGCTAAACGAGAAACTCTCGGAGAAACAACTAAAAATTGCAGAAGAAATTCTCAAAGAAATTAAATCAAGATTACAGTTTTTATTAGACGTTGGTTTAGATTATTTAAGCTTAAACCGAAGTTCAAAATCACTTTCTGGTGGTGAAGCACAACGTATCCGATTAGCCACACAAATTGGTTCGCAATTGGTGGGTGTGCTTTATATTTTGGATGAACCTAGTATAGGATTGCATCAGCGTGATAATGAAAAACTCATAAATTCTTTAGTCTCCTTACGTGATATTGGAAATTCTGTTATTGTTGTGGAGCACGATAAGGACATGATTGAACGTGCCGATTACGTTATTGATATTGGCCCTAAAGCCGGAAAATATGGTGGAGAAATCATCAGTATAGGTAATCCTGATGAACTAAAAACCCACAATACTTTAACTGCCGATTATTTAAACGGCAAAAAAGAAATTGAAATTCCTGAAAAACGCCGTGAAGGGAATGGACACTTTTTAGAGTTAAAAGGGTGTACGGGTAATAATTTAAAAAATGTATCCGTAAAATTTCCTTTAGGAAAAATGATAGGTGTTACAGGGGTATCTGGTAGTGGAAAATCTACTTTAATCAACGAGACCCTCTACCCTATTTTAAATGCACATTATTTTAATGGGGTTAAAAAACCCATGCCTTATAAAAGCATTAAAGGCTTAGAGCACATCGATAAAGTTATTGATATTAATCAGTCGCCCATAGGTAGAACGCCACGAAGTAATCCTGCTACTTATACAGGTACTTTTAGCGAAATTCGGGCTTTATTTGCTAAAGTTCCAGAAGCTATGGTTAGGGGTTACAAAGCTGGACGATTTAGTTTTAACGTTAAAGGCGGACGCTGTGAAACTTGTCAAGGCGGTGGTTTACGTGTTATTGAAATGAATTTCCTGCCTGATGTGTATGTGGAATGTGAAACCTGCCAAGGCAAGCGTTTTAACCGCGAAACTTTAGAAATTCGATATAAAGGAAAAAGTATAAGTGATGTATTGGAGATGACCATGAATGAGGCGGTCGATTTCTTTGAGCACATTCCTAAAATACACCGAAAATTAAAAACGATTAAAGATGTTGGTTTAGGTTACATCACGCTAGGACAACAAAGTACAACCCTTTCTGGTGGTGAAGCGCAACGTATAAAACTAGCAACCGAATTGTCTAAAAAAGATACAGGCAATACCTTTTACATTTTAGACGAGCCAACCACAGGATTACATTTTGAAGACATTCGTGTACTTATGATAGTACTTAACAAGCTTGCCGACAAAGGCAATACGGTACTCATTATTGAACACAATTTAGATGTTATTAAAACCGTAGACCACATTATAGATATTGGTTACGAAGGCGGAAAAGGCGGCGGAAAAGTCATTGTTGAAGGCACGCCTGAAGAAGTTGCCAAACACAAGAAAAGCCATACGGCTAAATTTTTAAAAAAAGAGTTAAAAGCTGTAAACTCTAAGCTATAAGTATAAAGCCTACAGCATATCGCATAAAGCATAAAGCATAAAAAAATATTAAATTATGAGAGCAGAAAAGCATCCAAAAGGATGGAACGAAATTAAAACAAACGATTCTTGGGCCATTTTTAAAATTATGGGAGAATTTGTAAGTGGTTTTGAAAAAATGAGCAAAATAGGTCCGTGTGTGTCCATTTTTGGTTCTGCAAGAACAAAACCAGATCATAAATACTATAAATTGGCAGAAAGCGTTGCTAAAAAAATTGTTGAGGGTGGTTATGGTGTGATTACTGGTGGCGGACCAGGAATCATGGAAGCAGGAAATAAAGGCGCACATTTAGCTGGAGGAACTTCTGTAGGATTGAATATTGAATTGCCTTTTGAACAACACGACAATCCTTATATTGATTCGGATAAAAACCTAGATTTCGATTACTTTTTCGTGCGTAAAGTGATGTTTGTAAAATACTCTCAAGGTTTTGTAGTTATGCCAGGGGGTTTTGGAACTTTAGACGAGCTTTTTGAAGCCATTACGCTTATCCAAACTCATAAAATTGGAAAATTCCCTATCATTTTAGTCGGAAGAGATTTCTGGGCAGGCTTATTTGAATGGATTAAAACTACGCTTTTAGATGGCTATGCGAATATTAGTCCGCAAGACCTAGACCTCATTCACATGGTAGACACCGAAGATGAAGTTATTGATATCCTTGACGAATTCTATAAAAGCTCAGATTTAAGTCCGAATTTTTAATGCCAAACTCGTATTATAATGAAGATTCCATCGTTATTGAATTTAAAGTGATACATTGTAGTCGTACCCAAAAGTTACCTAATATACATTAACCCAAATGCTATTATTGTTGAGAAAAGCTCTTTTTAATTGTATTTTCATCTTATCATGCCTTCTTAGTTTTAGTCAGAATAAAATTGAGGTTAAGGCTGTATTTGATGTGGAAAACAGAGCTATAAAAATATCTCAAACCATACAATATTATAATGATTCTGATTACACATTAGAAAGCATTTACCTTAACGATTGGAATAACAGTTATTCTTCTAAACATACACCATTGGCTAAGAGATTGGCTGAAGAGTACAAAGACGAATTTCAGTTGGTTAAAGACGAGGATCGCGGCTTTACAACCATTGAACACATTAAGCAAAATGGAAAGCGTTTAGATTATGATGTATTGAATAATCAACAAGATATCCTAAAAGTCTATCTAAAGGAACCCATAGAACCACACGGAAGCTACACCCTAGATTTAGAATACAATGTAAGAATTCCTCATGCGCAATTTACGCGATATGGTATTACTGATACAGGTGAAATAAGTTTAAGATATTGGTATATAACCCCTGCGGTTTACGATGGTACTTGGCATTATTTCAGTAACAAGAATTTAGATGATTTATTTATTCCAAAGGCTGATATTTCTTTAGAAATCACCTATCCTACAAGCTATCAACTCACTTCAGATTTAGATTTAGTTAACCTAACTGAAAGCTCTAAAAATCAAACTATTACACTTGAAGGGGAAAACAGAAATTCCAACAAACTTTTCCTTCAAAAGTTTTCACATTTTGATACTGTTGAAACCGATAATTTATCGTTAGTTTCTGATATTTCAGGCAAAGGTGTAGAGCTTTTAGATCAGGTAGTTATCAAGGAAAAAATAGTCAAATTCATAACAGATAATTTTGGAGCATATCCTCATAAAAAACTTTTACTCTCGCAAATCGATTACGACAAAGACCCTATTTATGGTTTAAATTTTCTACCAAAATTTATAAAAACACACCCTATAAGTTTCGAATATGAGCTTAAAATTTTAAAGGTTGCGTTATATAATTATTTAGAAAACACTTTACTTCTTAATCCGAGAACCGAACAATGGCTCATTGATGGGATTCAAGTTTACTACATGATGCAATATGTAGATCAATTTTATCCAGATATGAAGTTTTTGGGTTCTATTGCCGATTTTTGGGCTGCCAGACCCTTTCATGCTTCAGATATGATGTACAACGACAAGTACATTCTTGCATTTATGATTATGGCCCGAACCAATCGCGATCAAGCCTTAACTACAGCAAAAGATTCGCTTTTAAAGTTTAATGCTAACATCGCTAATAAATATAAGGCTGGTATCGGATTTAAATATCTAGACGATTTCACCGATAAAGAAATGGTTGAAGAAAGCATAGAAAATTATGTAAAAACATCAAAGCTTAAAAACACGTCTGTTTCTGCTTTTGAAGAGCATTTAAAATCACACACTGATAAGAATATCGATTGGTTTTTTACAGATTACTTGGCGACTAGAAAAGTGATGGACTACAAGATTAAAAAAGTCAGTAAAACCGAAGACTCTATCACATTAACCATTAAAAACAAAGGCAAGAATAACATGCCTGTTTCTTTATATACCCTTAAAAACGATAGTGTAGTCGCTAAACAATGGGTAGAAGATATTAAAGAATACAAAACCCTCACCATACCTAGAAATGATGGTGATAAACTCGTATTAAATTATGATAATACGATACCAGAGTTCAATTTAAGGGACAACTGGAAATCTTTAAAAGGCCCCCTTTCAAATAACAAACCATTACAAATACGTTTGTTTAAAGATATTGAAGATCCGAACTACAGTCAGGTTTTTTTAATGCCCATTTTAGAATTCAATAACATTTACGACGGTATTAACCTAGGATTAAAGGCGTATAACAAAACCGTTTTGCGTCGTATGTTTTATTATAAAGTTGCGCCACAGTATTCGTTTGGTTCTAACTCGGTAACGGGTTCGGTAACGGTTTCAAAAACCCATAATATCCAAAACCGTAATTTATATTACCTCAATTACGGATTTACAGGTTCATATATGTCTTATGCTGAAGATTTATTTGTGCGACGCGTTACCCCTTCAGTGTCTTTATTGTATCGTGATAATAACGATTTTCGATCGAACAAGCGCGGTGCTTTATACTTCCGATTTGTAGACATCCATAGAGATGAAGATGAACAACACATTATAACAAGTGACGAACCCAATTACTCACTCTTTAATACGCGATTTATTTATTCAAACGACAATCTTATCAATTTTTATAAGTGGTATGTCGATTTACAATTTAGTAATGAGTTTAGCAAACTGTCATTAAATTATGAATACAGGCATTTATTTGAAAATAACCACCAAATCAATTTAAGGGCTTTTGCGGGTACTTTTTTAAAGAATAATAACGATCCTAATTCAGATTATTTCAGTTTTGCCTTAGACCGTCCAACCGATTATTTATTCGACTACAACTATTTAGGACGCTCTGAAACTACAGGGATTTTCAGTCAGCAATACATTCCTGCAGAAGGCGGATTCAAATCCAAATTAGATCCTGCTTTTGCCAATCAATGGATCACCACTTTAAACGCAAGTACTACCCTATGGCGTTATATCTTACTTTATGGTGATGTAGGTTTCGTGAAAAACAGATATGAAGACCCTAAGTTTGTTTATGGCACAGGAATACGTGTAAATTTGGTAACAGACTATTTTGAACTCTACTTCCCTATTTATTCAAATTTAGGTTGGGAAATAACTCAACCAAATTACAGTCAGCATATTAGATTCATTTTTACTGTGGATCCACAATCCCTTCTAGGATTATTCAGAAGACGCTGGTTTTAAGTATTAAGATTTAAAAATAATCAATAAAACAGTGATTTTGATTAATTTATTCTAACAAAACACTCCATATAGGCTTCTCTGTTTAATTATCCTCAACAACTTAAGATCTTTTATAATTGCAAAAAAGCTAAATATTAACTACTTTTGCAACAACTTAAAAGCACGGCTTCTATGCAAACCTTATCAGATTTGAGCAACAACCTATCATTTGAAGATTTTAAAACAGAAGTATTAAATGATTATAGAATAGCCATAATAAGTCGAGAATGTAGTCTTTTGGGTAGACGTGAAGTACTAACTGGAAAGGCTAAATTTGGTATTTTTGGCGACGGTAAAGAAGTACCACAATTAGCTATGGCTAAAGCTTTTAAGAAAGGTGATTGGCGCTCTGGATATTACAGAGACCAAACCTTTATGATGGCCATTGGAGAACTTACTCCAGAACAATTCTTTTCAGGACTTTATGCCAACACAAATCTAGAATTAGAACCTATGTCTGCTGGTCGCCAAATGGGAGGCCACTTTGTAACCCATAGTTTAAATGAAAACGGAAGCTGGAAAAACCTTACCGAACAATACAATTCTAGTGCCGATATTTCACCTACAGCTGGGCAAATGCCACGATTATTAGGACTAGCTCAAGCTTCAAAAATTTTTAGAAATGTAAAAGGTATTAATGCTAGTAATTTCTCAATTGATGGTAATGAAGTTGCTTGGGGAACTATTGGTAACGCCAGTACTAGTGAAGGTTTATTTTTTGAAACTATAAATGCTGCAGGCGTACTACAAGTGCCTATGGTGATAAGCGTTTGGGATGATGAATACGGTATTTCAGTACACGCCAAACACCAAACTACTAAAGAAAACATCTCTGAAATCCTTAAAGGTTTTCAGCGTGATAGCGAAAATAAAGGCTACGAAATTTTACGCGTAAAAGGTTGGGATTATGCAAATTTAGTTGAAACCTATCAAGAAGCTGGTAAAATAGCTAGAGAAGAACACGTGCCTGTTTTAATACATGTTACAGAATTAACTCAGCCTCAAGGTCACTCTACTTCGGGGTCACATGAACGTTATAAGGATGCCTCACGATTAGAATGGGAATCCGACAATGACTGTAATCTTAAATTCCGTAATTGGATTATAGAAAGTGGCATTGCAACTAATGAAGCCCTTATTGAAATTGACCGCGCTGCCAAACGTGATGTTAGAGAGGCTAAGAAAAATGCATGGAACACTTTTTTAAGACCAATTAGCAGAGAACAGCAAGAATTAATTGCGCTCTTAAAACCTATAGCAAAAATAAGTGCTAACGGTGTTTTTATCGCTAAAATAATTGAGTCGCTTACAAACATAGATGAGCCAACACGCAAAGACTTGCTTTCTAATGCTAGAAAAGTATTAAGATATTTAGTATTTGAAAATTTCGAAGAAAAACGCAAGCTTCAAGTTTGGATCGATACTATTTTTGAAAATGTTCAACCTGCATTTAGCTCACATTTATACTCACAAACTCAAGGTGGAAATACACGTATTAAAGAAGTTAAACCAAGCTATGATGACCATGCTGAAATGGTGGACGCACGCATTATTTTACGTGATAATTTTGATGCCATTTTTAAAAACTACCCCGAATCTTTAATTTTCGGCGAAGACACAGGTAATATTGGCGATGTAAATCAAGGACTTGAAGGCTTACAAGCCAAGTATGGCGAACTTCGTGTTGCCGATGCTGGTATACGTGAAGCTACTATATTAGGACAAGGTATTGGTATGTCGTTAAGAGGCTTACGACCTATTGCTGAAATTCAATATTTAGACTATATCATGTATGCTTTACAAATTATAAGCGATGATTTAGCAACAACACATTACAGAACAAAAGGAAAACAAAAATCGCCTTTAATTATAAGAACCCGTGGCCATCGTTTAGAAGGTATCTGGCACTCAGGTTCACAAATGGGAGGTATTTTAAACCTTGTAAAAGGGGTAAACTTACTTGTACCTAGAAATATGACCAAGGCTGCAGGGTTTTATAACACCTTATTATTAGGTGACGATCCTGCCATTGTGGTGGAATGTTTAAACGGTTACCGTTTAAAAGAAAAAATGCCGAATAATTTAGGAGTTATGAAAACGCCAATTGGTGTTGTGGAAACACTAAAAGAAGGTCAAGATATCACCTTAGTTTCTTACGGATCTACGCTTCGTATTGTAGAACAGGTGAGCAAAGAATTATTAGCAGCAGGCATTGATGCTGAAGTTATTGATGTACAATCGTTGATGCCTTTCGATTTGAATCATGATATTGTAAAAAGTATAGCCAAAACAAATCGTGTAGTCATTATTGACGAGGATGTACCTGGCGGTGCTTCGGCATATATTCTAGACCATATTTTAAACGAGCAAAAAGCCTTTCAATATTTAGACAGTGCGCCTAAAACCATAACTGCCAATGCGCACCGACCTGCCTATGGTAATGATGGCGACTACTTTTCTAAACCTTCAGCCGAAGATATTTTTGAAGGTATTTACCAGGTTATGCACGAAAGTAACCCTACGAAATTCCCTAAAATTAGGTAGGTAGGCTACTTTCAGTGAATTAAATATTTTTAGATTGGTTAAAATTCAGGATTAATCACTTATTTTGTATTTAAATTTCGGAAAAATGCTACTCTACAAAAGTCGAAGAGGCCACGATTATTTCATCCAACAACTTGTTTTCAGTTAACCAAAAACCACTAACTGATCAAATAGTGAGGTGATTAAACCATTAAACAATTCCGCCTAAAATAACATGAAAGCTGTTTCCGTAAGAGAAATAAAAAAAGAGTTAGATACCTTATCGTCTGAAGAACTACAAGCTCTTTGTTTACGCTTGTCACGTTTTAAAAAAGAAAACAAGGAACTCCTCACCTATTTACTTTTCGAATCCCATCATGAAGATGACTATATTGAAAGTGTTAAGGGTTACATGGATGACGAGTTTAAAACTATAAATCGTACAAGTTTTTTTTATATTAGAAAAAGCACACGAAAAATTCTCCGCAACGTTAAAAAGTTTATTCGATACTCCCCGAAAAAAGAAACAGAAGTTGAACTACTACTCTATTTTTGTAAACAACTTAAAGCCTTTAGACCATCCATTTCTAAGAGCGTACAACTTCAGAATCTATATAACCGACAATTGGCACTTGCAAAGAAAATTATAAGTACCCTTCACGAGGATTTACAGTATGATTTTAATTTGATGATTGAGGAATTGTAATGGTAAAAACATTTTACCTTAATTATCTTACAGTAAAATTGATCTACACCTTTATCTTACAAAAATTTTGGAAGATTTTTTTTCGTAAATTTGTTTAAAAGACTTCACAATGGACATTCAAACTACAAAACTAGAGTTAATGAAGATTATCTTGGAAAATGATAATACTGAGTTCATCCAACGTATAGCCGATTTCGTAAACAAGGAGAAGAAAGACTTTTGGAATGAGTTAAGTTTGACTGAACAAGAAGAAATAAAAAAAGGAATTCAAGATCTTGACAATGGAAAAAGAGTTTCCTATGAATCTTTTTTAAAGAAAATTTCATCCTAAATGAAGGTATACTTATCAGAAGTTGCTGAAAAAAAACTTCTAAAGCTTTCAGAATACCTATTAGGAAATTGGAGTCTAAATACTAGAGATAAATTTATTTCTAAATTAACTGATAAAATTGAAAAAATTTCAACTCATCCTGAAAGTTGTCCAAAATCATCTGAATTTCATAACCTATATAAATGTGTAGTAACAAAACAAACAACGCTTTATTATAGAATAAACTTTGATAAAAATGAAATTGAAATCATCACAATTTTTGATACAAGACAAAATCCCAAAAACTTAAAAAAAGATATTAAATAAAATCTACTAAAGGTCAATATTAACTCATGATATAAGGGGTAACTAATAAGTTTAAAAATAGTAGGTTTTCTTTGTTTACTAAGTTTTTTATTTGACTTATTTCTGCTTTACTCCCTATTCTAAAGTTTCTAAAGAAAACTGATCACCTCCTCTTGTCCTAAGAATAGACTAGTTTCAAACTAAAATCACGTAAAATACCTTTCTTTTAAAAAACATCACAATTAAATAACTAAGGCCATCATATAAATACAATGCAAAGTTTATATTTGTGCTAAGTTTAAGGAATTATTACCCTCACGAACTAAAACATCATTTCATTAACTACAAAATATAAATATGAAGCTTTCAATTTACAAATTATTAATTCTCGCTACTATCTTTATTCTTTCTGGATGCTCTAGTGTACAAGAAGTAAACCACTGGACTTCGGGCAATGTTGCATCTATAAAATCAAAAAATGTTTTAGTGATTGTTAAAGTAAAAAAGCCAAAACTTAGGGCGGCTTATGAAGATCAAATCACAAAGCAATTAAAAGCTGAAGATATAAAAGCTACCTCTAGTTACAAGCAGTATCCCGATTTAAATCCTAATGATTCTGTTTCAAAAGAAGCTGTTTCTAAATTTAAGGAGAAACTAGAAAAAGATGGGTTTAACGGTGTTGTGTATAGTCGCGTTATTGGTGTTGAAGAGATTTCTAAAACAACCACTTCTGGAGGTTACGAAGCTGGAACAATTTTAAGTGATTATTCTAATTTATTTGACATGGGCTTTTATGGTTTTTATAGTTATCCGCTACCTAGTCCGAGTTTTGAAGGGGTTTACGAACCTCTTGAAGTGGACACTCAAACAGCCAAAATCTACGTATTGGAAACAGTTGTTTATAATTTAGATTTACCACAAAAAGATCAGCTAGTAGCCTCGGTTACGTCTAAAATAGACAATTTAGAAACGGGACATAATTTGGCAAAAAATTATGCCAAAACGATAATTAACGGTGTTAAAAAGAAATAATTGTTTTTTCCTAAATTCAATTTAACACCCCGTTATTATTACTTTTTATATATTAGTATTTGAATTATTAAAATTAATTTACCCTTAAACATTGAACATTATGAAAAAAATTACCCTTTTATGCGCTGTACTAGTTCTTATTCCCTTAAGTGCTGTATTTGCTCAGAACTTTGAAATTACGCCATCTTATGGAGCTCAATTTGGAGCTAGATTAAATTTTCCTGACGGTTATTTAAAAGTAGAAAATAGCGATCAATTTGGAGTTACTTTAGGTATGGAAGTAAGACCTAATTTGATGGGAGAAATTAGCTACTACCACCATGGGACAGAGCTAAGAGACGAGTATTACAATACACCAATACTCAACAAGACATCAAGCCTTAACATGGACTGGTTACTTGTAGGAGCTAATCATTACTTAGGAAGAAGTCAGAATATAAAACCATTTTTAGGAGGTGGTTTAGGAGTTGTTTTTGTATCTCCTGAAGATTATGAAAATTCAACACGTTTTACATTCTTTTTTAAAGGAGGCGCTAACTTTATGCTAACCGATAGAATTGGCTTAAACGTTCAAGGAAATCTATTTTTACCAATTCAATACGAAGGATTTTATATCGGCACTGGAGGTAGCGGTGTTAGCACACAAAGCACCATTGCTTTAGCTGGAATTAGTGCTGGAATTGTATTTAAGCTAGGAGCATAAGCATACTTCGTTTTTATAGTAGAGTTAAATTGTAACATGAATCGTGTTACAATTTAACTCTTTTTTTGAGCTTATATTTGGGGTGATTTTCTTCAAGGATCTTCAAAAATGACACCCCTATCAGCTACGCTGGGTAACTTCGACAAAAACGGTGTTTTCATCTCGATAGTCCTCTAGGGGATATTAGCGCTTCAATTGTGAGTTGATGCCCGATTTCACGGGTAAACAGTTACAGTTAAATAACACCCCTATAATCCCCTCAAGGGGATATTAACACAGTTCAATATTTCTACAAATAAACGCAAATAAACACTTTTATTCTCCCCTTCTACACGAGCAATTACTTAGTACAACAATTGAAATAATATAATTTGCTTTGTATATTGCTATAAAATGAAAAAATATGAAAATTGTAGTTTTAGATGGATATACCCTAAATCCGGGAGACTTGAGCTGGGAAGGTTTGGAGAAAATTGGAGATTTAACCGTTTATGATCGTACTAAATTTGAATCGGAAGTTATTTTAAAGAATATTGGCAATGCTGAAATTGTATTTACTAATAAAACACCACTTACAAAAGAAGTTATACAAAAGGCTCCAAATTTAAAATATATTGGTGTTTTAGCCACTGGATATAATGTTGTTGATGTTGAAGCTGCTAAAAGTCGTGATATTATTGTGACCAATGTTCCTGAATATAGTACTAAATCCGTGGCGCAATTTACGATGGCTTTATTGCTCGAAATGTGTCATCATGTGGGTAAACACAACCAGGCGGTTCAAAATGGCACATGGAGTTCTAGTCCTGATTTTTCATTTTGGAACCATCCGCTCATCGAATTGGATGGTAAAACTTTAGGCATTATCGGCTTCGGAAATATTGGTCAGGCTACTGCTAAAATAGCGCAAGCATTCGGATTAAATATTCTGACTTACAGTCGAACAAAATATCCGGAATTAGAATCGGAAACCTGTAAATTTGTATCTCTAGACGAATTATTAAACAACTCTGATATCATCAGTCTTCATTGTCCGCTGTTTCCAGAAACGAAGCATATTATCAGCAAAGCAAACATCGACAAAATGAAAGATGGTGTTATGATTATTAATACTTCTCGTGGTCCCTTAATCCATGAAGGAGATTTAAAAACAGCACTTAACAACGATAAAGTTAGCTCAGCTGCTATTGATGTAGCTTCGGTTGAACCTATTGAGGCAATTAATCCGTTATTATCGGCTAAAAATTGCATCATTACACCACATATTGCATGGGCTCCAATAGAAGCTCGTACCCGTTTGATGAAAACTGCTATTGAAAATTTAGAGGCCTTTATAGCGGAGAATCCTGTGAATGTGGTTGGGTAGCGCCCCAATGAAGCGGTCTTAAAAATTGATTTCACGTCAATCTGAATTTATTTCAGATTCTGATAATTATTGATATTTGACTTAATGATTGGCTGATTGGATTATACGGTGAAATATTTCGACGGTTTAATAACACCCCTATGATCCCCTCTAGGGGATACTAGCTCATCGATTCAATTTGTAGTTATGTCTTTGATTACACATGGTTGTCACATCGAACCTAGTGAGGCTTCTCTTCAAAGCACATTTTAATCGTGAGATACCTTCTATTGTCGGTATGACAAGCAAGTTCACGAACCTCCATTCGGTTCTACGATTTAACTATTCGACGGTTCAACCTTAAAAAACACCCCTATAATCCCCTTTTTAAGGGATACTACTTCTATTGTGAGTTGTTGCTTGATTACACGCTTTAACTATTCCACAATTAAACATTAAAAGAAAAAGATATTTTTTAAAGCTCTAAATTTTAGCATTTCTTAAACGTAAGGCATTCGCTATTACTGAAACCGAACTAAAACTCATCGCTAGAGCCGCAATCATTGGGGAGAGGAGAATACCGAAAAACGGAAATAATACCCCTGCAGCGATTGGCACGCCTACGGTGTTATAAATTAATGCAAAAAACAAATTTTGCTTGATGTTTTGCATCACTTTATCACTAAGGTTTCGAGCTTTTACAATACCGTGTAAGTCACCTTTAACTAAGGTTATCATGGCACTTTCTATAGCTACATCGGTTCCTGTTCCCATAGCTAATCCCACATCACTTTTAGCGAGTGCAGGAGCATCATTAATACCATCTCCAGCCATGGCAACCACTCTATCCTGTTCTTGGAATTGTTTAACAACATTGAGTTTATCTTCAGGAAGCATCCCCGCTTTAAAATCGTCAAGTTTTAGTGTTTGCGCTACAGCCTGAGCCGTATCATAATTATCACCAGTAAGCATAACCACTTCAATACCTTTATCTTGCAGTTCTTTGATAGCTTGAGCACTTGTTTCCTTTATTTTATCGGCAATCACCACAATACCAACAACCTTTTTATCCACCGCTAAAAACGACACGGTCTTGCCTTGTTGCTGATAGGTTTTAGCTTTTTCAGACATTTTAGAAGTGATTTCAGCATGGTCATGTTCCATCATTTTAGGATTTCCAAGACTTATCTTTTTGTCTTCAACAGTTGCTTCAACACCTTTTCCTGTCACTGCATTAAAATTTTCAGATTTCAAAACCTGAACGTTTTTTGTCTTGCCATAGGCAACGGTCGCCTCAGCCAATGGGTGTTCGCTATTGGTATTTAACGCTACCATGAATTGAAGCAGGGTTACTTCCGAGAAATCGTTATTGAAAACCTCAATTTTTTCAACGCTGGGTTTTCCTTCTGTAATGGTTCCTGTTTTATCTATAATTAGGGTGTTGACTTTATCCATTTTTTCGAGTGCCTCTGCATTTTTAATCAGCACTCCGTTTTGAGCACCTTTACCCACGCCCACCATTACCGACATAGGCGTAGCCAAACCAAGTGCGCACGGACAAGCGATAATTAACACCGCAATGGCATTAACTAAGGCATAAACATAAGCAGGTTCTGGTCCGAAAACAGCCCAAACCACAAAGGTTATTAAGGCAATAGCCACGACCACGGGAACGAAATACCCAGAGACTTTATCAGCCAATTTTTGAATGGGCGCACGACTACGGCTGGCATCGTTAACCATTTGAATAATTTGCGATAACAAGGTATCGCTGCCCACTTTTTCGGCTTTCATTAGAAACATTTGATTACCATTTATGGTACCGCTACTTACTTTATCGCCCAAAACTTTAGTTACAGGCATGGGCTCACCCGTAATCATAGATTCATCAATACGAGATTCACCTTGGGTAATGACGCCATCCACAGGCACTTTATCTCCAGGTTTTACTTTTAAAATATCTTGCGTAGCGATGTTATCTATACGCACTTCAACATCTTCACCATCAACCACTTTAATGGCTTTATTGGGCGCTAGTTTAAGTAACTCTTTAACGGCTGCATTGGTTTTACTATGAGCTCGAGCTTCTAAAAGCTGACCGAGAAGAACCAAGGTTAAAATAACTGTGGCCGCTTCAAAATACACATGTACAGTACCTAATTCGGTTTTAAATTGATCGGGAAAAACATTAGGAAAAATCAATCCGAATACACTAAACAACCAGGATATTCCGGCGCCAATGCCAATTAGGGTGAACATGTTTAGATTCCATGTTAGGATACTTTTATAAGCCCTCTGAAAAAACATCCACGTTGCATAAAAAACCACGGGAATAGACAGAAAGAACTGTACCCCATTCCAATATTTTTGATCAAGAAACGTGTACAATGGATTATTTGGAAGCATTTCGCTCATGGCAATTAAAAAAATGGGTAATGTAAACGCCACAGCTATTTTAAATTTACCAAGTAGTTTTTTATAGGTTTTCTCTTCGGAAGACAAATCTGCTTCCAAAGGCACCAAATCCATCCCACAAATTGGGCAATCGCCAGCTTCATCTTTGATGACTTCAGGGTGCATGGGGCAAGTCCATTGATTAGTATGCCCTACCGAAAGGTTTTGTTCTTCAACGAGATCCATACCGCAAACGGGACAATCGCCAGGTTTATCGTAGGTTTTATCTCCTTCGCAATGCATAGGACAGTAAAAAACACCAGTGCCTTGGCCAGGCTTTACCATTTCTTTTTTATGCTGACTACTACAACAAGGTTTTTCATTGAGATTATGAATGGCATACTGTCCGCCATCATTTTTTAAAGCCTCTTGAAACGTTTCAATGGGCATGTGATTGGCCATGCTTATAGTCGCTTCGGCCTTTTCTAAATTTACCGAAACATCAGAAACACCTTCAACTTCTGATAGTGTTTTTTCCACATGCGAACGACACCCATTACAGCTCATTCCTTGTATTTTATATGTATGTTTCATTAGTATTGCGTTAAATAATTAATAATCACCGATTAATTTGTAATAGCTTTTTGATACCAAAAGTATCATTAAAATTGGTGTCATATGAAATTCTCTGTGACCGGTTATAAGTTGTTAATTACAAACTATTCGTGTGTTTTATGTTCCATATAATTTTGCCATAAAATTAAGAGGTATTTGGTTTTATTGTTCTCTTTAATTTTAAGAAATCCGTATTCGTAAACAAACAGATACACTTCGCCTTTATGATTTTTCCAATAGTGAGTAAAGAAATTGGGATTAAAACCTTGATCCATGAGCAGCTCCGCACGAAGCGTTACTTTTCCGCCTTTATTGAATTCTTTTAAAATTTTCCGATTAAGCTTCAGCTGATTATCTACTTTATTATAGAACCGTTCGGGCTGTAATTTTGATTGTTGATATTGATAAGCACTTTTACATTGTACATCACAAAATTTCTTATCAGTTCTTCCGCCTAAAGCGTCATCACAATACAAACAATTTTTATAAAACCTCATAAATTTCACATTAAAAGCATAATATACGAATATTGTGTAAATAATATACTACTAATATTTTTTCCTCATCTATATTGGTCAAAAAAAACATGTATAAAGGTCGAAGCATCACGTTAAAGCATTTATTAATTAAAGACCAGCGTTTTATTGGATTACAGTTTAACACCGATAAGGTTATTCATGCACTTGTAAAACAACTGCCAGAAGTAAAATGGAGTAAAGAGTTTAATATGGCTTATATTAAAAACACAAAAGAAAACCTTGATTTAATTTACAAGATTTTTACGGGTGTTGCCTGGGTAAATGCGAATTATTTTTTTGACAAAAAGCCACGAAATGAAAACACAGAACCTTTAGATATTACTTGGTTTAGAAATCGTGCGATACCACAAAACTACCGCTTATGCCCTACTTCATATTTAGACAAATTGGAAATTAAAAAATACGCTAACAATACGGCCAGAATGTACATTTCGGCTTTTGAAGCGTTTATTAATTATTACTACAGTAAAGAGATCGACGCGATTAATGAAAATGATGTACGACTGTATATATTAAAATTAGTTCAGGAAGGTAAATCGGATTCCTCTGTTAACATCGCCATAAATAGTATTAAGTTTTACTATGAAATGGTATTAGGCATGCCAAATAGGTTTTATCAAATTGAGCGACCAAGAAAGGAAAAGAAGTTGCCCACGGTACTTTCTAAAGCCGAGATAAAACGCATTATTGCCAATACGAATAACATAAAACATAAATGTATCGTTTCTATTTTATATTCATCGGGTATGAGACGTAGTGAACTGATCAATTTGAAACTCCAGGATATTGATAGCTCCAGAATGGTTATTCGAGTTAATGCAGGTAAGGGAAAAAAGGATCGGTTTACGATACTTTCTGAAAACTTACTGGTTGATTTACGTCAATATTATAAAGAATGGCGGCCGAAAACTTACCTAATAGAAGGCACGTATGGTCAACAATATTCAGCTCAAAGTGTTGCGCAAATTGTTTCTAGAGCCGCAAAGAAAGCGAGTATCCGACTAAAAGTATCGCCACATATTCTAAGACATAGTTTTGCAACTCATTTGTTAGAAGATGGTGTTGATATCAGACAAATTCAGGTTTTACTTGGTCATAGTTCTACGAAAACTACCGAAATTTACACACATGTAGCGACCACAACATTTAAGGCTATTAAAAACCCTTTGGATGACTGAAGTCGGAACATTCGGATCATTTTTTTCACATTTTGATATAAAAGGTTTATAAAACATTACATTCATATCCCTATATTTGGTAACATATAGAACATAATGTTCGATATACTATTGTTGTAGGTAATTATCCAAAACCATTCTGAAAAATTAATGAAACACTATCTTCCAAATGAACTTGACTTCAAAGATGGGTCTGAAAAGGAACAAATCAGAACAAGAAAAATCTTTGAAGACTTAAAGCAAAAAGCAATTGATGGAAAAAAGCTTTTGGAACGGGAGAAAAGGTTTTTGTGTACAGGACTTAAACTGACATTAAAACAAAGTGACGGTAGACCCGAAAATTTCGGATTCTGTGATGACTTTATATTTAGAGAATTATACTTGACATATTTCCACAACAATCTTGAAGGACCTTTTTATAAAGCGAAAAAGGGAAAAATTGTTGAAGTAACACAAAAAGAACAAGTCCAAGATTTTAAAAAACTTCAAATTTTCTCAAATAAATGGCAGAGAGAAATTGAGAAAACCAATCATAAAGACCAAATTTTACAGGAAGTTGCAACTGAAACACGAAAAGACTTAAAAGAGCTCGATAAAAAATACCCAAGATTAGTAAGAAAATTCAGAAGGCAACAAGACAGATACAGATTGCAAAAAGATAAAATAATAATGCAATCTAAATTCATTTACCATTTGACAAAATCTGTCATTGAAGACTATGAGAAATCTGAGTTTGAAATCCCATTTTCAGGTCAAACAGTTGAATTAACAATATATTCCTTTGTTCATATTATGAGTAGACATTACTCTGAACACATTAAAGACAAACCTGAAAAAACTTATCATTATGACCATTTCTACCCTAAAGAGTTACATTTAGATTTACGAAATATATTGACTGAAATCGATAAACTTAATCGCATTGATATTAGTAAAACTGATAATATTATATTTGAATACAAAGGTGTTGTTTATCAATTATGGATTCAGAAAAGAACCAAACAATTAAAAGGCAAAGGAAATGTTAGTTTTAATCGAATACAATCATTCTATCCAATTTATAATGAAGAAAAAATTAATGAAATTAGAACTGACTATGAAACCGTGGAATTATATGAAAATTTAAAAGTATTTATAGAAAAATAACTACCTACAACAATGGCTATAAGTAATTGCTTGTCCTCGCCTACTTCTGAAAATCCTCGCGGATTTTCAGTTTGGTGTATACTTGCAAAGTTAAGTGCTAACTCACGCAACTACTCATAGCCGAGACCGTTAGCCACAATCCCCATAGAACCCCAAAAAATCATCAGTATGTAAGCTAACGTAAACTTGAGTAAATTGGAGCAGAAAATTTTAATAATTATTAAAAAACCGGCTATTTGTAAATTACTGATTTTCAGAAACATAATTTTACGTTAGTCAGAATTTGAAAAAACACGAAATTCAAGAGAAATATGCTTAAATATTTAACATTCGGAATATCAATATCATTTATATCTTGGATAGTCGGAATGATAATTAATAGTATTCTTGTCAAAACTGAATACTACAAAAAAATATCAAATCTGAATTTTATTGAAAGTAAATCTTTAAATAAAACTATTGGAATTGACTATTTTAAATGGATTGTGAAAAATTCATTTTTTAAGTTTTTTAATCAGAAAATAAAATTGAAAAATAAAAAAACGGAATTGACTGAAATACGAAAGGAAATGACAATTGCGGAAATAAGTCATTTAATTGGATTTTTATTCGTGACATTCTTTGCTGTTTATAAAAGTATTACTCACGACTTTTTATTCGGTCTGATAATAATGATTATAAATATTTTTATGAATTTATATCCTACTTTATTACAACAGGAAAACAAAAGACGAATTGACCCAATAATAAAACGACAGAAAAAAACTGTGGCTAACAAGGTGTATAATTAATGGCTAGTTCGAGCTTGCTTACGAATATTCCTGCGGAATATTCTATTCGGTTTTTATTTGTTAACTTTCGTACTAAATCACGCCACTAATCATACACGAG
>NZ_LXEI01000008.1 GCF_001642835.1 Pseudotamlana agarivorans | reverse complement strand
CCATTTATTTAAAACTGGCATCTCTATTAATTCATCAAGGCCTTCTAATTCCTTTAAAAAATATTCATCTAAAAAAACTTTAGTTGATATTTTTATTTTTTCTGGTTTACCTTCCTTTATTGGGTTTAATAAATTATGAGTTACAAACATTAAACGTTTATAAAAACTGTCTTTTTTAGGTTTAAAATCTAATGTTTTATTAAAATAAAGTTTGTTGCCAAAACCTCTAAAGTTCCTGCTAAATATATATTTAAGATGTACATTTCTTGGAATATTTCCTTTGTTTGCATGAGTATTAAAGTCTTCTTCTTTAAACTTTGTAAAATCAATGTTTAAAAAATTAGAAATTTCTTTCATACCATCTTTTGGGTTTTTTATAAAATCTTCAAAAATTACAATTTTAACTTCAGTCTTAGGTATGTATTTATACAAGTTTTCTAATTGCTGCTTATACATACTTTTATGCAAAACCGTATAGGGTAGGTATTGTATAGTGTCTTCAAAGGAATATAGTGCTCTACCACTTTTAAGTAAATGGTGGTAATTAGAATAAGCCCTAGACGTGGGGTTTCTTAGCATTACGATAACTTTAATAGTTTTCTTTTGCAAAGAAATTCTTCTAAAAGCATCTTTAGAAGGTAAATAAGATGTTGAATCTTCTCCTTTTATTTTCGACTCATTACCTTTAAATTTTGTATGGTATGCTTCCCAGTTTTCGTTGAAATTACGTGTCGCCGAGTACCACCTATCTTTTTCATGATTATAATAGTTAAAATCTGAATGTTCAAAAATATCATCTATATCAAACATGTGAAGCTCTCCCTTAGGTATAAATACATCTGGATGTTTGTCTAAAATCGCGTGCATGGTTGTAGTCGCACATTTCATTCCACCAGCAATAATGAAATCAGGAAGTTGCTCTGGGAATTTTGATATCCATTTGTTGTCGGGCATAATATTTTTTATTGTTTAGATATTTGTTTTTTATTTAACTCCAATAGTAAATTCAATATGCTGTTTACACGATTATCTGTATTACACAGACTTAAAATGTGTTGTCTACCAGCTTCACCAAATTTTTGACACATTGTTTTGTTTTTTAATAGCAATATGATTTTTTGTGCCATAGCTTCATAATCGTATTCTTGAACAAGAAACCCTGTTTTATTATTAATGACATTTTCGGTGATTCCATTGTGTATAGTGGATACCACAGGAATTTTAAACATTTGAGCTTCCGCCAAGCTAATAGCAAAACCTTCTTGGTCTCCAGTTAAGGCTGTTACGCTGTGCTGTATAAATACACTTTTGTTTTGTAATGCTTTAAAAGCTTCGTGCCTAGGTAGGGCCCCTAGAAGCTGTACTTTATTCTCTAAGTTTAATTCTTTAATTTTTTTTATGAGTTGTGGCTTTAACTCTCCTTCCCCTATAATGGTATATGTTGATTCAGGGATTTCATTATTTACTAACTTAAAGGCATATAGTGATGCAATGGGATTTTTTTTGGGAGTTAACCTTCCTAAAGACACAATTGCTGTATGGTTTTTAAATTTTTCCTCCCAACTCATTGGAGTTATACTTTCTGAATCAACACCAAGCCTTATCACTTTTATTTTATCATCTGGACATCCGTTTAAAATTAATAAACGTTTCATAGCATGACTGGCCACTACAAAATAAGCACATGATGAGGTTAATTCTTGAAATTGTTTTTTATAATAAGGGTCACGCATTTTTGAGGTGATATCGTGGCCATGAACATGTACAATAAAAGGGATTTCATGTTTTTTAAAAAAATCCATGAGTAATATACCATTGGTGGCATAATCTACATAAGCAACATTTACTAATTGTGCTTTGGCTAATGTTAACTTTCTATTGATAGATTTTACCTTTCTAGTGTGATATATACTTTTAAAACTAGGAAGTTTTAATGAAATCTTTTGAAGAAGATTTAAAAAGGCATTCTCATGATTGAACCCTACATTTTTTGATTTTATATTAAAATCAATTAGAACTTGTTCTTGTTCTCCAGAAAAGTAGATAATGTCTTCATGTTTTTCGAAAATTCCTTTTAGCAAGTCATAAACAAAGGTCTCTGAAATTCTAATATTCGTATTATTAAAATATCCTATTTTCATGGTCAAGGTTTTCTTTCTTTAATTTTAGAGAAGACTAATTGTAAATTTATGAGATTAGATATTATCAAGGATGTTTTTTAAAACGCCTTCTTCTTTTAATTTCTTGATTAAATTATGCTTTCCTTTTGGATATAAATGAAAAGTTAAAGGTTGTTTACGAATATTGGAATAATGTTTCATATCCATAACACTATCTGTGGCATAAAAGATTTCTACTTTAGTATTATTAATAGGCACTTTTTTAAAGAATTGAGCTAAATCAAAAAAATATTTAGGGTTATTGTTGTGGTAAGCTAAAGATTTTGTAGCAGATATCCATCGTTTTTCTCTTAATATTAATCGTTTCCATTTGCCTAAAAATGTTTGGGGAGCGAAAGCCAGTACTCTGTCAACACTTAAAAGCACACCAAATATTATTGCTGCATATCCCCCTGCAGAATTTCCTATGAATATCACTTTTTTATTTTCCGACTCTATTGATGTTATTAATTCCTTTAACAGTGATTTTGTTTCAAGAATGTCTTTTGCAGTATCAATACCTTTATGATACCATGATTGTTTTATATCCCTTACAAAAATTTTTGTACATGGTTTATTCTTCATCATATTAAAGAATTCGAATATAGGTATTCCTATGTTGTTTTTTATTCCACCAAAGGCTACAATTACAACATCACTACTTTTATGCTGATGTATTTCTATTGATTGTAATTTTTCGGAAATAATATTCATTTTTATTAATTATTTTCAGTAAGATAATTTCTTGAGATTTTTTTCCATTATAGGGGTTATTTGTTCTAATTTTTCTTTATCCATTTTTTGCCATTTACCAATAGAAGAGGTAAATACAGATTTTTGAACGTTGCTATGATGTGAAAACTTAGTTGTATCCCCCATAGATTTAAATTGTTTTTGATAGGAGGTAATCATCTTAGTATTAAAAGGAACTTGTAAAAACTTGCAAACGTTCTGAATCACTGTTTCTGTGTTTAAAACTAAATCCTCGTAACCACATTTATGTACTTTAGGTGTCATATTAAACTTTCTCTCAAATGCATGAACGTTATTTACACTGTTATTCCACCTGTGTGCTGCATTAGTATAAGTTTTATATAAACCAGATTTTTTATAAGACATTACCACATCTCTACCGTCGCGATGCATGTGAATATATTTGGCTTCAGGATAAAGCTTATGGATCCACCAAAGATTATAAGAGTTAAGAGGGGTTTTATCTCCAATAAGTGCTCCCGTCTTTTTTCTATTTTTGGCATAATATTCATGAAAGCATATTGCTAATTTTGCTATATTTTGGTGTTCTTTTTTGTAACTAAGTAAATCAGCTGTCAATTTGGCTCTATCAATTTCCCAAACATCAGTATCGGGCGTGTTAAAAAAAACATCTACAACTTTGCAACATAATTTTTCCCAAGTTAAAAACCTGTTTTTAAGAGCCGTTTTGATTATATGTTTAAACGAATATAGCTCTGGTGGTACTACAACATTTTCGTTAGTATCTAAAATGGCTCTCAGCAGAGTATTTCCTGATCTGCCTGCGCCTACAATAAAAAATACCTGAGTATTATTATTAATGTGATTTTTAGGTTGAAGTGGGATACTCTTTTTAAAATTAAAACGAATTAGTTTAAAACAAGTGTTTCTAATGTTGTATAGGGTCGTTAGGAGTTGTATTCCAATAAACGAAGTAGACAATTTAGAATTTATTTTAGAATATGAAATCATTAATTATTTTTCTTTTTTAAATTTCGACAGCATGGTTGTAATGTTTTTTACACTTTCCCTATTCAATATATAAAATAGAGCTATCCCAATACATAGGCCGCTAAGGTAAATTCCTAAATTTATTAATAAAGATGTTTTTTTCGAAAATACTTGGTATGTGATGGTTGTTATGATTGCAGAGAAAAAAAGGGGTAGGAAACTGCTAAGTACAGCTTTTAAATAATCCTTTGCACCAAAATCTAAAACAGGCTTTAAAATCATTTTAAAATTCATAGCTTGAAAAACAAATAATTCCATAAGAATTAATCCATATAAGGCATGTAATATCGAAAACTGTAACCCAAAAGCTAAAGCCATAAATACCAGTAAAGAAAACCATAGATTAAATAGAAATGACTGTTTGGCTTTACCTCTAGCTAGTAGTAAAGGGCCGAAGGTTGCTCTAAATAAACGGATAGAGAACAAGATGGCTAAGGTTTGTAAGTAAGGTAAACTTTCCATCCACTTTTCTCCATAAAAATGATATATAACTACGTCTGGAAATGCAATAAGTAAAAGCATAATTGGTATGATAGCTAAATACACAATTTTATTTACTGTTAACGCCATAAATTTTAGTTGCTTATCATCTTTTATGGCACTATAAACAGGGAATGCCATTTTGTTAAAAACACTACGGATCAATTGAACGGGTTTCATAACGAGTATTTTAGCCAAGTTGTAGAAACCTAAGGTTTCAGTACTTAAAAAGGTTCCTATGAGTACATTATCGCCTTGTTGTCTAAAATATGTTATTATCCTTTCAGATAGCTGATATCCTCCAAATTGAAGATATGAGTTTACTTCTTTTATGTTAAAGTACCATTGAGGTTTATGGTACTTAATACCATAAGTGATAAACAAAGTTCCACGTAGCATATTTTCAACCATATATCCAATGACAAGAGAATACACCCCATATCCTTTGTATGCCAAAATTATGGTTACGATAAAACCAATTAAGGGTGTTATAATATTAATTTGGGCTAGGGTTCTGAATTCCAGTTTTTTAGAAAGAAGCGCTTTATACTGTACAGCAAAACCATTAAAAGCAAAGGTAAAGGAGACTATTCTTAATATCGAATTAAGTCTACCTTCTTTAAAAATAAAAGAGGCAATAGGGTAGCTTATTATTAAAATAATGAAACAGGTAAACACACCTAGCATCACATTAATCCAATAAAGGGTTGATAGTTGCTCATTGGAATTTTTAGACTTGTAAATAATTGCGTTACTTAAACCGAAATCTACAAACATTTGACTAAAACCAGTAACAATTAGAACTAAAGCCATAAGGCCAAAATCACTTGCCGATAAAAGCTTCGTCAGAATAAAAACCCTGACCAATTGAATGATGGCACTGCAAGTGGAGTCTAGAGCCGTCCATTTTACGCCCTGGGTAAGTGTTTTAACTAGTGACAAAATTTAGATTTGGGTTAGGCATTTTCGTTTTTAATATTAGAGATAATTTTTTTATAAATAAAAAAGGTATTTTAACTAACCAAAAACCAATCATTAAGCAACTCCTTCCGGTTATACAGCATATTTTCACCAGTACCTTGATCGATCACGTCAAATCCTGCTGCTAAGCAAATAGCATTTCCTGCTGCGGTATCCCATTCCATGGTAGGAGCAAAGCGCGGATAACAATCGGCAACGCCTTCGGCCACCATGCATAATTTTAAACTACTGCCTTTAGAAATGGTTTCAATCTCTCCATGTTTTTCTTTCATGTCATCTATGAAGTCTTGTGTTTCAGGAGACAGGTGAGAACGACTAGCAACTATGGTAAATTTTTCCTTTTTTAGTGCTATAGGGAGTTTATCTGCTGAGCTAATTAATGCATCTAGAGTAAAATCCAAAGACGGGTTAGTCACTTTATAGGCGCCAATTTCGGCATTGGCAAAATACAAGGTGTTAAGCGCAGGCACATAAATAACACCGATGGTCGGTTTCTGGTTTTCTGCAAAAGCAATATTGACTGTAAATTCCCCGTTTCTTTTGATGAATTCTTTAGTGCCGTCAATGGGGTCTACAATCCATAATTGGTTCCAATTTTTTCGTTCTTCGAAAGGTAGGTGTTGGCCTTCTTCTGATAGAATCGGGTAGGTGAGTGTTTCTAATTCCTTAACAATAATATTGTGGGATTCGGTATCGGCTTTGGTTAGCGGGGAATCATCACTTTTGAAATTGACGTCGAAATTTTCATTTTCGTAAATTTCCATGATGCGGGCTCCGGCTTTTAGGGCGGCTTTTATGGCTAGGGTTGTTAGATTTTTCAAGTTTAAGAGAGGTTTAATTGTTGAACTGATACTTCGAATGGTGTATTTTGTTTCAAGTTTAAGGTTTCAAGTTAAATAGTGTTCGTACTATTGGTGACTTGTCATTCCGGTTGTAATGAGGAATCTCATGTTCATGTTTAGAGATTCTTCAGTCGTTCCTCCTTCTGAATGACATACAGGTTGAAATGGTTTATTCGTTTAATTGTTTAATCGTTGAACTGGTAAGTAGAGTGTAAAATTTAGTTTCAAGTTTAAGGTTTCAAGTTAAATATAGTTCGTACTATCGTTGATTTGTCATTCCGATTGGAGTGAGGAATCTCATGTTCGTTTTTTGAGATTCTTCAGTCGTTCCTCCTTCAGAATGACAGATGGTTGATCATTAACTAAAAACTAACAACCATTAACCATTAACTATATCACCATCCCGGCAGCAACGGTTTCATTCGTGGCATCATCAACTAAAATAAAACTTCCAGTAGACCTGTTTTCTCTGTAAGAATCTACCATAAGTGGTTTTGTGGTTCTTATTTTAACTTTGGAAATATCGTTCATTTTAAGCGCGCTATCGTCTGTAATGCGATCTAAGGTTTCGATATCAATTTTGTAGATGATTTCCTTAATCATGGCCTTTTGATCGTTAGACGTGTGTCTAATACTGTATTTTGCTCTTGGTTTTGCTGCATCGTTGTGTAACCAACATAGCATAACTTCAATATCTTGAGATGCATCGGGTTGGTTTTTGGAACGTACAATCATATCGCCACGGCTAATATCGATATCGTCTTCTAGGGTTATAGAAACGGACATCGGCGCAAAAGCTTCATCAAGTGTACCGTCCAAGGTGTCGATTGTTTCTATTTTAGAGGTAAAACCAGAAGGCATCACGGTAACATCGTCTCCCGGTCTAAAAATCCCACTAGCCACACGACCTGCATAACCACGATAATCTCTATGTGAGTCATTTTGTGGGCGTAGTACGGTTTGTACTGGAAAACGTCCATCGACCTTATTTATATCACTACTAATATGCATGGTTTCTAAGGTGTGTAGCATTGGTGCGCCTTGGTACCACGGCATGTTCTCTGATCTATTTACTACATTATCCCCTAAAAGGGCGCACATAGGAATAAAACGTACATCTTTCACTAATAATTTAGACGCAATTTCTTCAAATTGAGCTACAATATTATTAAAAACGTCTTCTGAAAAATCAACCAAATCCATTTTATTAATACATACAATTACATGTGGTATTTGTAATAAGGAAGCAATAAAAGCGTGACGTTTGGTTTGTTCGATAACACCATGGCGTGCATCGATAAGAATGGTAGCCACATTGGCTGTAGAAGCACCAGTAACCATATTTCTGGTATATTGAATATGTCCAGGAGTATCGGCGATTATGAATTTACGCTTAGGCGTTGTAAAATATCGGTAAGCCACGTCGATGGTAATCCCTTGTTCACGCTCGTCTCTTAAACCATCGGTGAATAATGCTAAATCGACACCTTCATGACCTTTCTTTTTACTGGTGGTTTCTATAGCTTCTAATTGGTCTTCGAAAATAGATTTCGAATCGTATAGTAGACGTCCAATTAAGGTGCTTTTACCATCGTCTACACTTCCGGCTGTTGTGAATCTTAGGAGTTGGTTGTTGTTTATCATTTTTTTAATGCTTTATGCTTTAGGCTTTATGCTGTATGCAATATGCTAGTTTGTACTTTGTTTTAGCTTACTGCTTATAGCTTTATGCTAGTTTATACTATGTTTTAGCTTACTGCTTATAGCTTTATGCTAGTTTATACTATGTTTTAGCTTACTGCTTATAGCTTTATGCCGTAAGCTATATGCTTGGCTGTAGAGTGTTGTAGCTTACTGCCTATTGCTTACTGCTTATAGCTTTATGCTAGTTTATACTGTTTTTTAGCCTACTACATACTGCTTACAGCCTATTGCCTACAGCCTCTTATCTAATGTGTATAATTTCCTTTTAATAATATTTAATTTTTCAGAAAAACCTTGACAGTCATTTTCCGATATGTATTTTAAATCTTTAACTAGAATAAAAAAATATTCTAGTTCGTGCGCTGAGCCTAGACAAATTTGTATGAACCTTGAAAACTCCTTATCGGATTTTCTTCCGCAACCTTCACAAAAGTTAGAAGGAATACTGTAGGCTGCACGTTGCATTTGAGAAATTAATTGATATTTTTCTGAATTAGGAAAAGCCTGAGTTAAACGATAAACCTCTAAGGTTAGTTGATGACTCAATTCCCAAACATGATACTTCTTAAAATTTCTCAAAGTGGTTTTATTCTTTCGGCTATATGCTTTATGCCGTATGCTATATGCTAGGTTTGTACGGTGTTTGAACTTAGAGGATGCTGCTTACAGTTAATTGCTTTATGCTGAATGCTTTATGCTGTATGCTTGGTTGTACAGTGTTTTAGCTTACTGCCTATTGCTTACAGCTTAATGCTTTACGCGTGGTTTGTTCTGTGTTTAATCTTACGGCTTTCTGCCTACAGCCTACTGCATATTGCTATATGCTAGTTTAAACTTAGTTTTACCTTACTGCCTATTGCTTACCGCTTACAGCCTACAGCCTAAAGCTTACTGCCTATTGCCTTTAATTAAAAATACCCCTGACGCTTACGGTCTTCCATAGCGGATTCTGAACGTTTGTCGTCACTTCTATTACCTCTTTCTGTTTGTCGCATGCCAGCAACTTCATCAGCAATTTTTTCTAAGGTATCGGCATCTGATTCTATACCACCGGTAATAGTGATGTCACCCAAAGTTCTGAAGCGGATTTTTTTAGTTACAATTTCTTCATGGTCTTCAAGAACTAAAAACTCTGAATTTGGAATCCAGGTGTCTTGTCTCCATACCACTTCGCGTTCATGAGCATAGTAAAGTGATGGAATGGCGATGTTTTCTCTTTTGATGTAGTTCCAAACGTCCATTTCGGTCCAATTTGAAATAGGGAAGGCTCTAAAGTGTTCGCCTTCAAAATGTTTCCCGTTAAAGATGTTCCATAGTTCTGGGCGTTGGTTTTTAGGGTCCCACTGTCCGAAATCGTCTCTATGAGAAAAGAAACGTTCTTTAGCTCGGGCTTTCTCTTCATCACGACGCCCCCCACCAATAGCACAATCTATTTTATTGGCCTCAATAGCATCGAGAAGTGTTGTAATTTGTAAAGCATTCCGCGTAGCATTTTTTCCTTTTTCTTCGGCAACACGTCCATCATCTATCGATTCTTGAACAGACCCAACGATAAGGGTAGCACCTAAATCTTTAATGATATCATCTCTAAATTGGATGGTTTCTGGAAAGTTATGTCCGGTATCCACATGCATTAATGGGAAAGGGATCTTCGCTGGGTAAAATGCTTTTTTAGCTAAGTGTGTGACTAAGATAGAATCTTTACCTCCTGAAAATAAAATGACAGGGTTTTCGAATTGCGCCCAAACTTCACGTAACACGTAAATCGCTTCAGACTCTAATTCATCTAGATAATTTAAATAGTACTTACTCATGTGTTCTTAGTTCTAATTTATTTTTAATAGCTTGATAAATGATTTCAACCGATTCTTCGATGGTATTTAGATGCGAAACTTCCACATCAGGATTTAATGGGGCCTCGTAAGGCGCTGAAATGCCCGTCATATTTTTAATTTCTCCTGCTCTAGCTTTTTTGTACAGCCCTTTAACGTCACGTTGTTCACAAACTTCGAGGCTGGTATTCACGAAAACTTCCACAAAATTTTCAGGGCTTACCGTATCCTTTATGAATTGACGGTCTTTTTGATAAGGCGCCACGAACGCTGCCAAGACCACTAATCCAGCATCAATAAATAACTTTGAAATTTCACCAATACGACGGTTGTTTTCTGAACGGTCTTCGGGAGAAAATCCTAAATTTTGATTAATACCACGGCGTACATTGTCACCATCCAATACATAGGTGTGGATTTTTTCAGAATTCAAGCGTTCTTCTAAAGCGTTTGCTAAAGTTGATTTTCCTGAGCCTGAAAGCCCTGTAAAGAATATTAAAAAGGAATTATGGCCATTGAGCTTTTGACGCTCTAATCGACATATTTTGTATTCGTGGTTGGTTATGTTTTTTTCCATTCGGTTAATCGTTTTCTTTTTTCTAATCCAAAATCTATTTTATACCAAGCCCGTTCGTGTAGGTAGTATAACAGCATTTTAGAAATGACTTCTGCAGCACCAATACTTAAACCTGTTAAAGGATTTCCTGTAATGACCCAGGCTAATATCATGGTATCTAAAGTACCTACAAGACGCCAGGTTATGGTTTTTATGAGGTGTCTCTTTTTACTTGAGGTGATGTTAATTTTAAACCAAACTTGCTCATGCAGGTAATACAAAAGCATTTTGGTAACCACCTCGAAAGCACCAATTTTTAAGCCTATAAAGGGGTCTCCAGAGATTAGCCAAGACAGTAAAATGGTGTCTATAGTCCCGATGATACGCCAGGTTATGGCTTTAAAAAAATGTCTTTTTTTTATATTCACCTTTATTTTGGATTCTTAAAAAGTTAAAATGAACTGTTTTTGTAGTATGATTTATACCAACTTATATAATTGAAGACACCTGTTTCTAAATCTGTTTTAGGTTTATAATTATAATCATTAAATAAATCTGTAGTGTCCGCCCATGTTTTAACAACATCTCCTGGCTGCATGGGATTCATTTCTTTTAAAGCAGTTTTATTAGTTAGGTCCTCTATGGCACTAATAAAATCCATCAGCTTAACAGGGTGGCTATTTCCTATGTTATATATGGAGTAGGACGTTTTTTCTTGCTTATCGCTGAAAAGTGTAGCTACAATACCATCAACAATGTCGTCTATGTAAGTAAAATCTCTATAAAGATTTCCTTCATTAAAAACTTTTATTGGCTTGTTATTTAAAATAGCACTTGTGAATAGAAACATTGCCATGTCAGGCCTTCCCCAAGGACCGTATACTGTGAAAAACCTTAGCCCAATGGTTTCTATGTTGAATAAATGACTATAAGTATGCGCCATGAGTTCATTACTTTTTTTTGTTGCTGCATACATACTTATGGGATGATCAACGTTGTCTTTCGTTGAAAAAGGTACTTTGTCATTTAATCCATATACACTAGAGCTACTAGCGTATATGATTTTAGAAATTTGAGCGTTTTTTATACATTCTAGAAGATTTGAAAACCCTAATATGTTACTTTTTACATATGTTGAAGGATTTTCAATGCTATATCTAACACCTGCTTGTGCAGCAAGGTTACAAACAAGGTCAATTTTATTTTCCTTAAATAAAAGTGGGAGGTTAGTTTCGTCTTCTAAATTCATTTTAATGAATTTTACCTGTTTACCATATATTGCACTTATGATAGTGCTATTATAAGGGAAGTCTTTTGATAAAATCCCTAGATTTTTAAGTCTTGATAGTTTTAAATTAACATCATAATAATCGTTTAAATTATCTAACCCTATAATATGATGACCTAGTCTAATAAGTTTTTCACATAGGTGATATCCAATGAAACCAGCAGCCCCAGTAACTAATATAGTCTTTCCTTTCATCATTTACCTACCAATAGATTGCACTTGAAATCCGATTGCCTCTAAGGCTTCTTGGTCTAACACGTTACGGCCATCAAAAACAAAGGCAGGTTTACTCATGTTATCGTAAATTTTTTGCCAGTCGTAAGATTTAAACTCATCCCATTCGGTTAACACGGCAATAGCGTGAGCGCCTTCTAAGGCTTTGTACGGATTGGTTTCAGTTTGTAGGTACTTGGCGTTTTCTGTTTCCGTTCGAGTGTTCAGGTAATTTAGATCTGCTTGCATCTGTCTAGCAGAAACTTTAGGGTCGTACACCCAAATTTGAGCTTGTTCATCGATAAGGCGATCGGCTACGTAAATGGCTGCAGACTCACGCGTATCGTTAGTATCTTTCTTAAAGGCCCAGCCTAAGAAGGCGATTTTCTTTCCCGAAACGGTATTGTATAAAGTGGATACGATATTGTTGGCGAAGCGATCACGTTGGTGGTTGTTCATGATGATAACTTGCTCCCAATAATCGGCCACTTCGTTTAAACCTAATGATTTAGAAATATAAACGAGATTTAGAATATCTTTTTGAAAACAAGATCCACCAAACCCTACGGAAGCTTTTAAAAATTTTGGTCCGATTCGAGAATCCATACCAATAGCTCTGGCTACTTCTTCCACATTGGCCTCGGTAGCTTCACAAAGTTCTGAAATGGCATTAATTGAAGAGACACGTTGTGCTAAAAAGGCATTGGCCACGAGTTTTGATAACTCTGAGGACCATAAGTTTGTGGTAATAATTTGTGCTTGAGGCACCCAAGCACCATACACATCCACTAAGGATTGAATGGCTGCTTTACCTTCTGATGTTTGATCGCCACCAATAAGCACACGGTCTGGGTTCGCAAGATCCGTCATCGCTGTACCTTCAGCTAAAAATTCAGGGTTTGATAAAATTTGGAATTTTACCCCATTACCTGTATTGTCAAGAATACTTTTAATAGCCTGTGCTGTTTTTACAGGAAGGGTAGATTTCTCAACAACGATTTTATCTGTTGTAGCGACCTCAGCAATCTGTCTGGCACAAAGTTCTACATATTTTAAGTCGGCCGCCATCCCTTTTCCTGAACCATAGGTTTTAGTAGGTGTATTCACTGAAATGAAAATCATATCGGCCTCATCGATGGCTTGGTTCACATTAGTAGAGAAAAATAAGTTTCTACTACGAGCTTCCTCAACTACCTGATCTAAACCTGGTTCGAAAATGGGGAGTTTCGATAAATCGGCGTCATTCCAATCGGCAATACGTTGCTCGTTTAAATCAACAACCGTTACCTTAATATCTGGGTTTTTTTGTGCGATTACCGCCATGGTAGGCCCACCTACATAGCCTGCGCCAATACAGCAGATTGATTTTATTTTTTTGTGGTTAGTTGTTGTTGGTTGTTGGTTGTTGGTTGTTACTGTTGTGTTTGTTGTTTCTACGGACATAATATTTTTGACTATTGACTATTGACTATTGACTATTGACTATTGACTATTGACTGTTGGCTGTTGATGGTTGACTGTTGCCAGAAGACGGAGGACCGAAGACTGTTGAGACTTCGACTGCACTTCGACAAGCTCAGTGTGACATAGGGCCGTTTGCTATTGTTTGTTTATGTTCTTAACTAAAGTTTCAATTTTTACGTTGGTTATTGTCCCCTTGAGGGCTATCGAGATGAAAACATCGTTTTTATCGAAGATACCTAGCGTAGCTAATAGGGGGGCGACTGCACTTCGACCGCACTTCGACTGCACTTCGACAGGCTCAGTGTGACATTACTCAGTGTGACAAACGTGATTTAGCATATAGGGTAAGGCATACAGCTCATAGCATATTGCTTACATCTTCACCTCTTTAAATGAATCTTCATTGGCCAAAAACCACTCATAGGTATCTCTAACACCGTTTTCTAAACCAATTGCTGCTTTCCAACCTAGCTTGTTCATTTTAGAAACATCCATAAGTTTTCGAGGGGTGCCATCTGGTTTATTTGTATCCCAAATGATTTGGCCTTGGTGGCCAACTATTTTTTGAATGGTTTCGGCTAGGGTTTTTATAGTGACATCGGTGCCTGTACCTACATTATATAAGTGCTCTGGTAATTTGTTTTCTACGGCATAAATTACGGCTTTTGCTAAGTCGTTAACATGTAAAAATTCACGCATGGGTGTGCCGCTTCCCCATAAAGTGACCGTTGACTGTTTACTGTTGACCTTTGACGGTTCTTGGCCATTGACGTTTTTTGCTTCGTGAAATTTTCGAATCATCGCTGGTAAAACATGCGATGATTTTAAATCGAAATTATCGTAGGGACCGTAAAGGTTTGTTGGCATAAGGCTTACAAAGTCTTTACCGTATTGGTCTCTTATGGCTTTACACAAACGAACCCCAGAAATTTTAGCGATGGCATAACCATCGTTTGTTGGTTCTAAGGGGCCTGTGAGTAAATAATCTTCTTTTAAAGGTTGAGGCGCAAGTTTTGGGTAAATGCAAGAGCTTCCTAAGAAAATAAATTTCGAAACGTTTTGTTTGTGAGCGGCATCAATTAAATTATTTTGAATTTGCATGTTTTCAAGCAAGAATTCAAATTGGTATTGACTATTCGCTAAAATGCCACCTACTTTGGCTGCAGCATCGATGATAACATCAGGTTTTTCAGTGCTTATAAAGTCGTTTACTGCATGTTGATTGCGTAAATCAAGTTCATTACTGGTTTTTCCGATAAGGTTTGAGTACCCTTCGGCTTCTAAGGCACGCCATATGGCTGAGCCTACCATGCCTCGATGGCCGGCGATGTATATTTTGGATTGTTTGTTCATTTTTTAAGCTTTATGCTCAAAGCCGTATGCTCTATGCCGTATGCTTTATGCTAGTTTTATACAATGTTTAAGTGTTCTACCTATAGCTTACAGCCTACAGCCTTTATTCATAATAATTCAACGTTCTATAATCAGCATCAGCTAAATACTGGTCTTTTTTCATAAGGTGTAAATCGCTTTTCATCATGTCTTTTACCAGGTCAGCGAGGTCATACTGGCATTCCCAACCTAGTTTTTTGTTGGCTTTAGAGGCATCACCAATAAGGAGTTCTACTTCAGTAGGTCTAAAATATCTTGGGTCTACAGCTAAAACCTCTTTACCGATTTCTAATTGGTAATCAGGGTTGTTACATGATTTTACAAACGCTTTTTCATCAACACCTTCACCTTTAAATTCTAACTCGATACCCACTTCAGCAAAACTTAATCTTACAAAATCTCTAACGGTTGTGGTTTTTCCAGTGGCAATCACCCAATCTTCAGCTTCATCCGCTTGAAGGATCATCCACATCATGCGTACATAATCTTTGGCGTGTCCCCAGTCGCGTTTAGCATCTAAGTTTCCTAAGTAAAATTTATCTTGCATTCCTAAGGCGATCCTTGACGTTGCGCGTGTAATTTTACGAGTTACAAAAGTTTCTCCTCGAATAGGAGACTCATGGTTAAATAAAATACCGTTACAAGCATAAATGCCATAAGCTTCACGATAGTTCACCGTAATCCAGAAGGCATACATTTTGGCTACAGCATAAGGCGAACGCGGGTAGAAAGGCGTGGTTTCCGATTGCGGTACTTCTTGAACTTTTCCGTATAATTCGGAAGTCGAGGCTTGATAAATACGTGTTTTCTTTTCTAAGCCTAACAAGCGTATAGCATCTAATAACCTTAAAGTACCAATGCCATCGGCATTTGCCGTATATTCTGGCATTTCAAAAGACACATGTACGTGACTCATGGCTGCTAAATTGTAGATTTCATCAGGTTGAATTTCCTGAATTAAGCGAATAAGGTTTGTACTATCGGTCATATCACCATAATGCAAAATGAAGTTGCGATTTTCAATATGCGGATCTTGATACAAATGATCAATTCTATCGGTATTAAATAAAGATGAACGACGTTTTAAACCATGTACAATATAGCCTTTTTTTAATAAAAATTCACTTAAATAGGCCCCGTCTTGGCCAGTTACTCCCGTAATAAATGCTACTTTTTGACTCATGTTTTTAGTTCACGTTTGAATTTTTACGTTATTACCCTAGATGAGTTATAGGGTGTGTTGTATTGTTTTCTGTAATTATTGACGCTGTCATCTGAGCTTGTCGAAGTTGTCATCCTGAGCTTGTCGAAGGACAGTTTGAGGATGAGGTTCAATCTTATTTCATTCCACTTCGGCAGCACTTCGACAGGCTCAGTGTGACATCAGTTTTATTCCATCAGTTATCAGCAATTCACTTAACGATGTGTTCAATGGCTGTGTTAAAGAGAATAAATTATAATTAATTTCTTTTAGATAATAAATAAACTAACCCAAGGTTATACTGCAAATAATGACTCGTGTCTGGAGTGTAGGTGAATTTTGCAGATCCAGACATGTTAAGGGCTATGTTTTTAGTCATCCAAATATTTAGTCCCGCTGTTGGGTTAATGGTAAAACGGTTTTTAGGATCTACAGGTAATCCTGTAACGTCATTGGTATAATCACCAATAGTGGTATAACCTAAACTAGCGCCAGCGTAAAAGTCGAATACTTTCGATTTAATAAATTTTCTAAAGGAATATTTGCTTCCGATATCTACCGCGAAAAAATTAGGCTGGTTTTCAGGGCCTACCACGGTCCCATCAATAGATTTTCCTGATTTAAATTGATTAAAGGATGTGGTTGAAAAAAAGCTAATGTTATTGCGCCAGTAATATTCTACGCTTAAAGTGATGGGGTTTTCGAAAGCCCAATGATAACGTCTGTTTTCTTTGATGTCGAATAAGTGTTTTACAGCATTTCCAGAATCATCAACGACATTAAGTCCGATTCCAAAACTCCAGTTGTTTTCAAATTGAGGATTTTCACTTTTAACGACACAGCACGATTGTGCATTCGCGAAGTTGCACCATAAGAAAGGTAGGAGCAGGGCCAGTTTTAATAATTTCATAAATAATTTAGTAGGTTAAGGGTAAACTTTTAATTTGGGGAATAAATAAAAATCATAATTAGCGCATTTTAAAACAGTAGGTGGGCAAATGCGTTAAAAATGTATATGGGTTGTTGTAAATATAAGGTTTTCAGTGTTGTAGGTTCGTTTTTTAATGTTTTGTTCTTCAGTGATTCCTTCACTTCACTCCACCGCTCCGCCTCCTGAGTCACAGCAAAGGTTGGTATTCAAGGCGAAAAATACTTTAAAATAGGCTTAATTCCTATTAAAAGTAATTTTCATATCTAAATCCAAAAGTAATAATTGGATTCTATTGTTGCTAACTTCATGAACAAGTGCTTTTTTGCCTTCAAAAAGCCCTGTTTTTATTTTTATCCGGTCACCGGGTTGAATGCTTTCAACTTGGGCTTGGGTGTTTTTATGGCTAAGCCAATCTTTCATAACTTGTATGTCGCTATCCTTAACCACTGCTGGTTTACCCAACCAAAAAAGATAGCGTACCACACCTGGAACTTGAAAGACCAATTCGTGTTCGCTTTCTTTTACTTGAATAAGGACATAGGATTTTAGTAACGGCACTTCTACTTTTTTCTTCCTATCGGACCACTGACGTATTTCAGTTACCGAAGGGCAGTAGGCCGTTATGCCAAGACGAGAAAGCGCCGTAGCGACTTTCTTTTCGGTTCTTGGTTTAACATACAAGACTTTCCAGTTCATTATTGTACTCTAATTAAATGTTAGTTGTGTTTTTAGCAGCACATGATAACATATAATACAGATAATGATGAGCCAATAATTAGTAGGGAGAGAGAAATGATACTAATAAGTTTAATTTTTTTCACGTTTAAGGGATTAATGGATTAAAAATTTTATTTTATATCAAATTCATAATGTAATATTTGTATACCAAAGTTATGGAATTTTATTAACATCACTTTAACTAGATGTTAAAGATGACTGCGAATTTATGACTTTTGTGAGATGCCTAAAAAAATACTCGTTATATTATCAATTTTTGAGGTTAACCGTGACTTAAATGAAAAAATGAAGTTTCAATAGTTATGCTATGTGATATTGAAATTAGATGTCAAAGCAACAAATTGTCATAAACCTAATTTAACAGTTGTATAGTTTAACGATTTGATAACGTTAGCATTTGGTAGTTCTTAAGTGTGACTATGAAATAACTCAACAATTGTGCTTTTCATATAAAGTGATGTTGTTTAGTTTTTATCTAGTTCAATTTATCAATGAAAGTTAGATGTTAAAAGTTAAATATTAGAAGGGGAAGTTGGTTGTTTGTTTTTGGTTGATGTATTGGAGTAATGTTTTTATTATAAATGTAGCGTAACGATTACCCGGATTAACAATGAAAGGTGAAAGTTTAGTATTAGATATTAAAAGTTAAATATTAAATATTAGAAGGAGAAATTAGTTGATAGTTACAGCGGATTGGATAATAGTAGAGGATAAAAATGAGTCTCCGCGATTACCCGATTAAACAAATCAACAGTTAAACAATTTAGCCATGGAAGGTAGAAGTTAAATTTTAGATATTAGAAGTGAAAAATAAAAAGTAAAAATAGGTTAATGTTTTATTTTAGTGGGGCGTAAAATCGGAGAAGAGCGATTACCCGATTAAACAAATCAACAGTTACACAGTTAAACCTTTTCGCAATACAACAATAACGCAAAGTTTAATAATAAAAAACGCAACCACTTAAAAATAAAGTAATTGCGTTTAAAATTGTGGAGTCGGAGAGAATCGAACTCTCGTCCAAACAAGTAACCAAAGGGCTTTCTACACGTTTATTCTTTTCTTGTTTTTTCGATTATAAGCTGGTTAAAGACAACCTACTTATAACTTAGCTTCTTTAGTTTCGTAAAAGCATCAAAGCACTGCTTAAACTATATTGACATTTACGATGCCTCAAAATGGAACGCCGTCAATCAAGGCTTTCCGGAGACATAAAGCTTTCCCGCCTTGCGGGACTAGGCCAATCTTACTATAATTCAGATTATGCAGCTAAAGCGTAGTTATTCTCGCCGTTTAAAATTTGGTCTAGCCTTTTACGTGTTTCAATGCCATTACACGACGTGCTTACCGTTCAATTAATCTCGCTGTCAAAACCAGTCGACCCCAATATGCTTGCGCTAGCAAGTAATTTATAACTGAAACGTATTTTTAACTCAAAAATGCATTAAAACTAATGCGGATGAACTTATCAAGTTTGTCGGAAAAACTTAAAAAAGCTATCACCTTCACATTACTTTTTAGAAAACAACGGTTTCGCTTGAATGCGTTTTTTTGGCGTTTCCCTATCGGGTCAGGCTTTTCGCTATATCTTTTTTGTGCTGAACTTGTTTCAGTATCACATCAAATAAGTGACTCAGATTTAAGTTCGAAATCATTTAAAATTTTAAACTAAGCATAAAAAAGGATGCCGCTCCAATCCTTAACGCGGGCGTCAAAGGTATTAAAAAAGTTTCAACTTCAATAGGAGCATTTGTATTTCCCTCGAAAAAGGTTTTTTTAGAATTTAAACACTTATAAAACTTACAAGTTATTCAGCCTTTAGTCTCCATACTTAGTTGTCCACATGAACCATTTTATAAATTATATTATGGAGGCGTTTAAGCTATTTTATTTAAGATTAAATTTGGCGAAAAAAACAGATTCTTCAGTCGTACCTCTTTCTGAATGAACTACTAATCTTGTCATGCAGAACGAAGTGAAGCATCTCCATGAGGTCTAACAAAACCTCTGCGAAACTCAGCGTACCCTCTGTGATTCTCTGTGTCACAACTTCGAAGCTTTCTAACTCAAATACAAGGTGTTCGAGCGAAGTCGAGAACATTAACCTTCGATTATACAAAACTTCTCGACTCCGCTCGAAGACCGTTAATATAAGTTCGGGGAATCTTTGTGTTGCAACTTTAAGGCTTTGTAACTTTCTAACAGTCTAACTTCGTATCTTAGTAACTACAACGCTACAAAAACAGATCCCTAGCACCTAAGAACAAAATCTATGAAATTTGCCATTATCAAAGAACGTATCACACCGCCAGACCCAAGAGTGGTTTTTTCGCCTTCAAAATTAAAGGAAGTAACACGTCGGTTTCCAAAAGCACAATTTAAAATTGAAGCTTCAAACGAGCGCACATTTCCCGATGATGCTTATAGAAAGGAAGGGTTTGAGGTAACAAACGATGTTTCCGACTGTGACGTTTTCATCGGTATCAAGGAAGTGCCTGTGGAAGCCCTTCTTCCTAATAAAACCTATATGTTTTTTTCGCATACCATAAAAAAGCAAGTTCATAACCGAAAGCTATTAAAAGCCATTCTAGATAAAAACATCACACTTTACGATCATGAAACGCTGGTAGATCGTCATGGTGTTCGCCTTATTGGATTTGGAAAATACGCGGGTATTGTAGGCGCTTATAATGCATTTAGAACCTGGGGGTTGAAATTTAACAGTTGGGAATTACCTACAGCGCAACATTTAAATAGTACCACAGCTTTACAAGTAGAACTCAGCAAACTAAAACTGCCTAGCATTAAAATTTTAGTAACCGGTAATGGGCGCGTCGCGAAAAGCGTGCATATGATGTTAGATACTATGGGGATTAAAGCAGTTTCTGTTGCCGAATTTCTAAACGGGTCTTTTGATGAGCCAGTGTATTGCAAAGTTCATGTGGGTGACTATAACATGCATAAATCAGGAAAGGCCTTTGTGAACGCTGATTTTTATAAAAACCCACAGGACTACAAGTCCAATTTTATGCGATTTGCTCAGGTGGCCGATTTATTAATTACAGGGCATTTTTATAGTGCAGGCGCTCCTAAATTTTACACCCAAGCTGATGTAAAATCACCCCATTTTAATATTAAAGTTGTAGCCGATATTAGTTGCGATGTTAACGGACCTTTGGCTACAACCCTTCGAGCTTCAAACATCAATAATCCTATTTATGGTTACGATCCAGAAACAGGAAAGGAAGTCGATTATAGAGATCAAAAAGCTATTGCTGTTATGGCGGTAAGTAATTTGCCTTGTGAAATTCCGAAAGATGCCAGTAGAGGCTTTGGAGAAGTATTTTCACAAGAAATCATACCGGCCTTTTTTAATAAGGATAAAGATGGTATTTTGCAGCGGGCAAAAATCACCGAAAACGGAAAACTAACGCCTAAATTTTCCTATCTGCAAGATTTTGTAGATGACAACGAACTATAATTGATTACTAAATAGAACAAAATAAGCATGAAAACAGCTTTGGTAACCGGAGCAGCATCCGGACTGGGATATGAACTCACCCTATTATTAGCAAAAGATCACTATAAGCTCATATTGGTTGATGTGAATCCAGAAGCATTAGAGCTAGCCAAAACCAATCTGTTACAGGATTTTAATGTGGAGGTCATCACGCTAGTAAAAGACCTAGCCGTTCCTAATGTGGCGGAAGACATTATGAAATCTATTGATTACCAACCTGTAGATGTGCTAATAAATAACGCTGGTTTTGGTTTGTTTGGAACCTTTGCCGAAACTGATTGGAAACGTGAATCGGCCATGCTACATGTGCATATTTTATCCGCCACACATTTAACCAAACTGGTATTAGAAGGCATGGTGAAACGCGGTTCGGGAAAAATTTTAAACATGTCCTCATTAGCAGCCTTTCAACCTGGGCCATTAATGTCTATTTACTATGCTTCTAAAGGTTACATGCTGTCTTTTTCTGAAGCCATCGCGAATGAATTAAAAGGCACAGGGGTTACCGTAACCGCAGTATGCCCTGGTCCGACACAAACGTCTTTTCAGCAAACCGTTTCGGAGAATACGACCGATAATAAAATTAAATTTAATATGGCTTGTGCTAAAAGTGTTGCCGAGTATGGTTACAAAGCCATGTTACAAGGGAAAAGCTATGCCATTCCTGGAGGCTTTAATAAGTTTTTAGCCATCTTGCCACGTTTTCTTCCGCGTAATACAGCTACTAACATTGTTAGAAAAATTCAAGCCAAAAATAGAAACGATTAAGATCGATTTTATAAAAAATTACCTAAATCTGCCTAAAAACTGTTTTTAGGTTTTTTACAAACCTACTAAACCCAAAAATCAATACATAAAACAGTTAGTATGCCTAGCGTATAAGCAACTAAATCGGAAGCATTAAATGTACTACCTAATATGATTTTTATAATGTGATTGTCTTGTAAATTAAAGACTTGTAAGATATTGATGAGTTGTAGGAATTCTATGAAAAATGCAAATACTAATACAGAAAAGGCTATTTTAAATTCATATCCCTTTATAAAACTTTTGAAAAAGTAATACAGTAATATAACAACTAGATAGTCGCCAAACGTGTAGCGTATAAATCCTGTTTTTATAAAGGTTGCGATTCCTACTTCTATTAAAAATAGGAGTATGGTGATTATGATATATGTTTTATTAAGGCTAAATGCCATGAGAATAAGTAGTTTTTTTTAATATTTAATGGTTATAACAATGAAAATGTAATAGCATGCGATTGGAATATTTAGAAGCATAATTCCACATGTTTTTAATAATTCTACACGGTGTTTATTATTTGCTATTATTGCTATCAGGTTTATAATAAATACCATTAAGTTGAATGATGTGGCTATTAAAACATATTGAAATCCGATGTCTTCTATGAGGTTCGAATGGTCAAAATATAGGAACAAGGAAAGTATTGTTGTCCCTATGATAAAGCTTAAAACAGCTGTGACTTTTCCTAAGTATATGAGGTTTTTCATTGGGAGTTACTGTTTGCGTTAATGATTGTAGCGGCATCCTTTTTTGTGCTTAGTTTAAAATTTTAAATTATTTCGAACTTAGATCTTGGTCACTTATTTGATGTGATACTGAAACAAGTTCGGCACAAGAAAGATATAGCGGAAAGCATGACCCCCGATTTTTCTCGGGGGTAACGCCCAAATTGATTATCCGTTATTCCAATCAATACGTCTTGAAACGAACATAACACTTGCTAAAATTAGGAATAGACCAATGCTTCCTACAAGTAACGCGTAGTTTTCTAACTGAATGATAACATATATAAAGGTGTATAATGCGGCTAAACTTAGACTTATGAACAGTGGAAACTTATATGTTTTTAAAATGGATTTAGCATATAACGTGATGAGTACGATTACTGAAGTGCCTGCGATAAGGTAGGCCTTTAAAAAGTTGCTGTGTTCTGATATGGAGACTAATAATGTGTAGAACATGGTTAGTGCAACTCCTATCATTAAATATTGAAAGGGGTGTATATTTATTTTGCTTAAGGTTTGTATTAAAAAGAATATCAAAAAGGTAAGCCCAATAACCAGAAAACCATATTTAGCAGAGCGTTCACTTTTTTGATATTCATCAACCATAACCATAAATTTAGTGCCAAAGGCAAATTGTTTTAAATTTGGGATGTTTTTTAAATGCTGTTGTGAAAATGCTCGGTTTATATGAAGTACCTTCCAGTCTGCCTTAAATCCATCTTTAGAAATTTGTTTGGTTTCATCGTTAGGGAGGTAGTTACCTATAAAACTGGGGTCGGCCCAGTTGGAAACCATTTGCATTTGTGTTGTTTTTCCAATAGGAATGAGTTGTATTTGTTTACTACCATTAAAAGTTATTGAAAAACTAAATTCTGTATTGTTATTCTGTAAATAATTTTCTTGATTTATATAATTCGATTCTAAAACGTCTAAATCGGTGTTTTTTCTTTCGTTTAGATTGGTTTCAAAGTTGTAGGTTTTGTTATTAAATTTTAATTGTATTTCGCTTTTAATGCCTTTTAAGTTGGAGGTTTCAATAATTACAGAGGCTTTATTCCAAATTATATCTTCGGGCTTAATGCCTTTGGACTCTAAATTAATTGGTGTATAATGTCCTGTAAAGTCCATTTTTGACGTAAAAACTGCCGATTCGAAATTGCCTCGATTTAATGTTTTTGAATTTACGTTAACGGAAGTATTAAGTTTTTCAGGGAAAATATAAGCATGTTTTATATGGGTTTGTGTTTCTTTTAAGTAGGTCTTTGTTATGTTATTGTATGTTTTAGTTTCCGTGTAACTCTTATATGGGATTTTTAGAATAGGACCGTACACCAAAACGTTGTTTCCCCATTTTTCGTTAATTTCATTAACCACATCTTTTTGTCTATAGGCTCTTTCTTCTATTAAATTTTTGATATACGATAGGGGAATTAATAGAATTATAACAAGGAAGCCTACCATAAGCATTCTTGTAGTAGCTGAATATTTTAACCAATTTCCAAATTTGTTGTTTTGAGATGTGTTTTCGGGTGTTTTCATAATTGCAAAATGTAAAGTACTTTGAAATTCAAAGTAAGTTGATAAATTTTTTTGTTATTGTTTATTTATTAATTTTTCAAGCGCTTCAATATGTTTTTTAAAAGCCATACTGCCTAGTTCGGTGGTAGAATAGCGGGTGTTTGGCTTTCTACCAATAAATTGTTTTTCCACTTTGATATAATCTGCTTTTTCTAAAGCTTTCGTGTGACTTGCAAGATTACCATCTGTGGCTTCTAATAATTCTTTCAGCATATTAAAATCGGCATACTCATTCACCATTAAAATTGACATGATGCCCAATCTAATTCTATGATCGAATACTTTATTTATGTTGGTTATAATGCTCATTTTTATGTTTTCAGTCTGAGAAGCTAGGGTGTTTACTGCTAGGTTTCGTGTTTTGGGTTTTAGATGAAATCAATTTTTATCATATTTAAAATGCATCCATGTGCCGTAAATTATATGGGCTACTCCAAAACCTAAAATCCACAACCAGAAACCGTAACCGGGCAGTAATGCTGCGATTAGCCCTAAAATGATTTCGGTAAAACCTAAATATCTAATATTTCCAATACTATATTTTGAGGCATTAATTAGCGCTAAACCATAAAAAATTAGCATGAGTGCACCGGTATGCCCGTATTTTCCTTGCCCTAAAATAATTAAAATATAAAGTCCGCCTGCTAATAATGGAATTATAAAGTTTATGACTAATCTTTTTGAGGTATTATCCCAGATTTTTGCACCGTTTCTTTTTGCTTTTTTTGTAGTAAGATAAATTCCTGTAATGATACTAAAAAAAGCAATTAAGAATAAATCGAGCATGGCCAAAGTAAATATTCTCCCATCAAGAATTAAATAGTCATTTCCTGAATTGTCAACTAACCAATATGCGATGGCGCCACCAATTAAAGCGTAAATACCAGCCATGATACCTGATAAACCACTTAGTGAAATAAAGCGAGATGACTTATTCATTAAGTCTTTAATCTCACTTATGTTTTTTAGATAATCTTTTGATTCCATATTAAAGTACTTTGAAATACAAAGTAAGTAAAATGTTTTGATATAAACATTATTATTTTTGATAAGTTTAAATGAAAAAGAGTGACTTTTAAGCGAGATAAATATAAAAGCCTGTTTATTAAATAGATACAGGAAATGTTCTTACCTGTAGACTAGAGCTGTTAGTAACAAAAAGTCAGAGTTTCAAAGTAATAAAGTCTCAGAAGTACTAGATTAGTTTAAGAAGTTCACTATGGCGAGGCTCTGGCCTAAAACATACGGCCTAATGCTTTAAGCCTATATCTGCTAATGTCCTTCGGCAAGCTCAGGATGATTGTTTTTGATAAACACTATTAAAATACAGAGTTCCTAAATTTACCTCTGTAGCTTTGAAACTCTGTATCTATGAAACTTTACGCTTTGGAAACCTACATAAATTCTACAAAGCATTAATCGTTTTTCTAATGGCAACTAAATTGGTTAAAAGCCCTTCTAAATTATCCAAATGAAGCATGTTGGCTCCATCACTTTTAGCATTTGCAGGGTCGAAATGGGTTTCAATAAACAAACCATCAACGTTATTAACGATTCCAGCTCTTGCTATGGTTTCAATCATATCGGGTCTACCGCCAGTAACTCCAGCCGATTGATTCGGTTGTTGTAAGGAATGTGTCACATCTAAAACCGTTGGCGCGTACTCGCGCATGGTAGGAATACCTCTAAAGTCTACAATCATATCTTGGTAACCAAACATCGTACCTCTATCGGTAATCCATGCTTTATTACTACCAGCATCTATTACTTTTTGTACGGCGTGTTTCATAGCTTCCGGACTCATAAACTGGCCTTTTTTCAAATTAACCACTTTACCTGTTTTTGCCGCTGCAACAACCAAATCGGTTTGACGCACCAAAAATGCCGGAATTTGTAGTACATCTACATATTCCGCAGCCATAGCAGCATCTGTTACTTCATGAATATCGGTAACCGTTGGGACATCAAAAGTTTCCGAAACCTTTTTTAAAATCTTTAAAGCCATTTCATCTCCAATGCCTGTAAAACTATCAATTCTACTGCGGTTAGCTTTTTTGAAACTCCCTTTAAAAACATAAGGTATTTCTAACTTGTTAGTGATGTTCACAACTTTTTCGGCAATACGCAGTGCCATGTCTTCACTTTCAATAGCACATGGGCCACAAAGCAAAAAGAAGTTATTAGAATTGGTGTGTTTTAACTTAGGAACGTCGTTAAGGTTCATAGACTTCATTTTTTATGCGGCAAATTTACGCATTAAATACCTTTCTATTAAACTATATTATTTAAACTTTAAATTTTACTGTCCCCATAGAAATTCAGGGGTTGAGGTTGTTTGAAAAGGCTTAAATAACTTGAATGTTATCTAAAAGTGATGAGATGTATTATTTCATAGTCCGATTTAACGACTTTAGGTAACCTACTCTTAATTTATTCTTAATAACACATAACCGGGTTTATTAGTTTCTAATTCTAATTTTGGCGGTCATGAAACAGTATTTATTTTATTTAAAATTGAGTGTCTTTTTTGTGTTCTTTGGAAGAGCTTATCAATTTTTCTTTTTTGGAGCTCCGTTTAGAGCCTTGTTGTGGGACGAAAGTTTATTAACACCTATTGTTGAAGGGTTTTTTAATATGTCATGGCAAGATTATGCCACGAGCGCAGCGGTTAATAACAGTATTGAAAGCTTTACGAAATTCGGGGCATTTATTTTTCTTCTAGGAGCTTTATTGAGCTTGTTTTGGGAACGTATCAAGTTTGAGGTCTTAAAAAGGACTATTATAATACTTGGCACTTTGCTGTTAGTTATAATAGGGATATGTCTTACCAAAGAAAAAAGTTACGATCCGCTTCAATTTTTTGAGTTGTCTATTCAAATAGCAGCTCCTATAGCATTATTGTTTTCTGGTGATTTGGAAGCTTCAAATAAGAAAAGCACACTGCTGTGGTTAAAAATAGCCATTGCATTAACATTTATTCCACACGGCCTTTTTGCAATGGGTTTAATTTATGTGCCAGGGCACTTTATAGATTTAACGATTTCCATTCTAAAAGTTACCGAAACTCAAGCCAAGTATTTTCTGTTTACCGTGGGCTTTTTAGATGTGGTAGCATCTGTTTTAATATTTCTACCCAAACTCTCAAAATATGCCTTTATGTATATCATAGTTTGGGGATTTTTAACCGCTTTCGCACGGGTAATTGTTGGTGTTAATAGTCACTTTTTCTTAAGCACATTACATAATTCTGCCTTTTTAACCATATATCGAATACCTCATGGTTTACTGCCATTGGCAACATTTACACTATTTAAAATTACAAACAACCATCAAAATATTATCAAATGAACCTAAAATTACTTTTTACAACATTTTGTTTATTAGTGTTTAACTTATGTTTAAATGCTAACAACGACAAGTATAGACTCATACTTGTTGATGACCCAGCAACAACAATAACCGTTGCTTTTAATCAGATTTCGGGTGAAAATCCTACGGTGCATTATGGTACTGTAGATCAAGGTACCAATGCCGCAATGTATTCGTTTTCTAAAACGGTTGACCATGAGACCACAGCAAAAGGCATGCATAACATGTTTGTAAACCTATCGGGGTTAACTCCAGACACCATTTACTATTTTGTTGTAAATGACAGTGAAGGGGTGAGCCAACGCTTTTGGTTTAAAACAGCACCAAGTGATAATAGCAGGTTGTTTTTTATAGCTGGAGGCGATTCTCGAAACAATCGTGTGCCTCGTCAAAATGCCAATATATTAGTAAGCAAGTTAAAACCACATGCGGTGTTGTTTGGAGGTGATATGACAGATGATGACACTAATACCGAATGGCAAGATTGGTTTGATGATTGGCAGTTAACAACCGCAACCGATGGACGAATGATTCCAATTATCCCTTCACGAGGAAATCATGAAGGTGCTAATTCTATTTTCGAGCTCTTTAATACACCAACCAGCGATTCATATTACGGTTTAACTTGGGGAAATAATTTAATTAGAACCTATACCTTGAATTCAGAAATTTCTGTTTTAGGAGACCAATTAACATGGTTAGAAAACGATTTAGCTGCGTCAAGCCAGCTAACTTGGAAAATGGCACAGTACCATAAACCCATGCGTCCTCATACTTCTGGAAAATCTGAAGGTAATAATATTTATAACGCTTGGGCGCAGTTATTTTATGATGAGGATGTGCGCTTGGTCGTTGATTGCGATTCGCATACCGCTAAAACAACTTGGCCAATAAAACCATCAAGCGAGGAAGGTCATGATGAAGGTTTTGTGATCGATGAAAAGAAAGGAACTGTTTACACTGGAGAAGGTTGTTGGGGCGCACCTTTACGTACCAACAATGATGATAAAAGTTGGACAAGAAGTTCAGGAGCTTTTAATCAATTTAAATTGATTTTTGTTGATGAACAAAAAATTGAATTAAGAACCATAGATATTAATAACGGGCAAGAGGTTACAGAATTAAGTACGGCTAATGATAATCCTTTTGTTTTACCAGATAATTTAAATGTTTTTACACCAGACACAGGAGCTGTTGTTGTTATTTCTAATGAAAATGAAATAGACAATCCGTGTCCAATAGTTGGAACAGTTTGCGACGATGGTACTTATGCTACTGTAAGTGATGAGGAAAATGGATATTGTGAGTGTGAAGGTTTACCTACCGAAAAACTGGAAGAACTTACTGTGCCTGTAGCTGCAAGTAGTGACGATGCTGAAGAGAATCAATCAGGTGTAGTTTCTTTAGATAGCGCTACTTTAGAGCTTATTCATGATGCAGACGATCAAGTAATAGGTATACGTTTTGATCAAGTACAAATCCCTAAAGGTTCGACCTTGTATCGTGCATATATTCAATTTCAAACGGAAGATGCTATGGCTCAGGATGCATCCAACTTAGTAATTCATGGCGAATTGGCAGAGGCGAGTGCAACATTTACTACAGCATCTAATAATATAACGTCGCGATCTCTTACGGCTAATAGTATCGCTTGGAATTCTATTCCATTATGGGATGCGGTTGGCGAAACGGGAATAAATCAACGTACGCCTTATGTAACGAGCATTGTTCAAGAAATTGTTTCACAATCGGGATGGGTTACGGGTAATGCGATAACCTTTATGTTTTCAGGATCTGGAAAACGTGTTGCAGAATCTTTCGATGGTCTTGCAGCACCAGTTTTAAAATTATTTTATCAAGAACCATGTCCTGCTGTAGGAACGCCTTGCGATGATGGTGATGATACAACAACCATAGATTTAGAAGATGGTAATTGTAATTGCGTTGGAATTAAGGAAGAGGATACAGTATCCTTTCAAGTAAATTCTCGCGAAGATGATGCGGAACAAGCAGAAACCGGTGTGGCGATGTATATTGATAGTTCGGATTTAGAGTTGGTTTACGATTCTTTTGCCGATCAATTTAATCAAACCGTAGGGATTCGATTTAATAATATTACGGTACCTCAAGGGGCTGTCATTTTAAATGCTAATATTCAGTTTACTGTAGATGAAACGGGAAGCGATCCTACAAGCTTAATCATAACAGGTGAACAAACAAATCATAGTATTGCTTTTACAGAAACGAATAGTGATATTGCTAATAGAACTAAAACAAGCGCCTTTGTAAATTGGTTAGATGTGCCAGCATGGGAAAATGTAAACGATGCAGGTGAAGCTCAAAAAACACCAAATTTAAATAGTATTGTACAAGAAATTGTGGATCAGCCAGGTTGGAGTCCGTTTAATGCCATGTCATTTTTCATTACTGGAACAGGAAAAAGAACCGCAGAGGCTTTTGATGGTGATCAAGAAGATGCGCCCGTTTTAATCATTGAATATGCCTTAGTAAATAACTGTCCGGTGATTGGTACTCCTTGTGATGATGGTGATGCTCTAACGATAAACGATGAAGAAGATGGTTTTTGTAACTGTGTTGGTGTTCCCGATGATGTTAAAGAAGATTCGCTTTCAGTATTGTCGTCTAGTGATGATGCCGAAGAGTTTTTATCAACAGGTGTAGTTGATGTATCAAGTACAGATTTAGAGTTTATACACGATGGTGAAGATCAAGTGGTGGGGGTACGTTTTAATAATGTACAATTTCCAGATGGTGGGACACTTCATAGAGCTTATATTCAGTTTACTACGGATGAAGATGACATGGATCAAGATCCAACCAATTTAATGATTCATGGCGAGTTGGCTCCAGCGAGTGCTACATTTACATCAGATTTAAATAATATTTCATCTCGTGCGCTTACAAGTAATGCCGCACTTTGGAATACAGTTTCTTTATGGGAAACAGTGGGCGAAGCAGGTATAAACCAACGCACGCCGTATGTAACAGATATTGTACATGAAATAGTTTCTCAACAAGACTGGATGCCAGGTAACGCTGTGACGTTTATTTTCTCAGGTTCAGGAAAACGTGTGGCAGAGGCTTTTGATGGATCAGCAGCTCCGATATTAAAATTGTTTTATCAAACACCATGTGCGCCTAAAGGCACGCTTTGTGATGATGGCGATGATAGCACCATGTTCGATATTGAAGATGGAAATTGTAACTGTGTAGGGATTTCTGAAAGCGGAAGTTTAGAGTATGTTGTAAACAACGCCAATAATGATGCTGAAGAAGAAGTTTCTACGGGAGAAATGGATATAACTAGCACCGATTTGGAATTAATCGCCGAAAGTGGTTCAACAAATCAATTGGTAGGTATTAGATTTACAGATATTCATTTACCTGAAAACACATTAATAACAAACGCTTACATCCAATTTACGGTTGATGATGATAATGACGATGCTACAAGCTTAATCATTAAAACAGAATTGCATCCTAATTCTGAAGCTTTTGCAGCTACTAATGGTAATATATCTTCAAGAACGTTAGGGGTATCTAGCGTGGCTTGGGATAATATTCCATCATGGACCACCGAAGAAATAGGTCGTTCGGAGGAAAGCCATAGGACTCCAGATTTAAAAGCACTAGTTCAAGAAGTGATTGACCAATCAGGATGGGAGATTTTAAATGCCATAACTTTTGTAATCTCAGGAAGTGGAGAGCGTGAAGCCGAAGCTTTTGATGGAACAGCGGCACCACGTTTGGTTATCGAATATACTACAGCAAGCTTATCGGTAAATAACGATTTTGTTGGTCAAGAATTGGTGTTGTATCCTAATCCTGTATTAGATGTACTTACAATAAAAGCAAGTGAGTCTATTAATGAATTACAAGTTTTTGATATCAGTGGTAAACTTGTAAAAAACAAAATAATAACAGGAAAAGCATTAGAATATACCTTAGATTTAAAAACGCTACAAAACGGGATTTACTTTTTGCAGGTTAAAGCTGGGGATACTAAGCAGATGCGAAAAATTATTAAAAAATAATAAAAACAATAATTGTAATAAAATAAGTAAAATGTTAAGTACATTTGCATGCTCAAATTAAGGCACTTTTATGGCTACTATTAAAAATATTGCAATTATTGCACACGTAGATCACGGTAAAACTACGTTAGTTGACAAGATCATGTATCATTGTCAGTTATTTCGTGAAAACGAAAACACAGGAGATTTAATTCTTGATAATAACGATTTAGAACGTGAAAGAGGTATTACAATTACTTCTAAAAACGTTTCTGTTATCTATAAGGATACTAAAATTAATATCATTGATACACCAGGTCACGCCGATTTCGGAGGTGAAGTAGAACGTGTTTTAAACATGGCTGATGGTGTATTATTATTAGTTGATGCCTTTGAAGGACCTATGCCACAGACGCGTTTTGTACTTCAAAAAGCTATTGACTTAGGTTTAAAACCATGTGTGGTTGTAAACAAAGTTGATAAGGAAAACTGTACACCTGATGATGTACATGAAAAAGTTTTCGATTTGATGTTCGAATTAGGTGCTGAAGAATGGCAATTAGATTTCCCTACAGTGTACGGTTCTGCAAAGAATAACTGGATGAGTGACGATTGGCAAAAGCCAACTGATAATATCGAACCATTATTAGATATGGTAATCGAGCATATTCCAGAGCCTAAAATTGAAGAAGGTACAACGCAAATGTTAATTACGTCTTTAGATTTCTCTTCTTTTACAGGACGAATCGCTATTGGACGTTTAACACGTGGTGAGCTTAAAGTAGGTCAGAACATCTCTCTAGTGAAACGCGATGGCAGTATCGTTAAAAATAAAATTAAAGAACTTCATGTATTTGAAGGACTTGGACGTATAAAAGTAGACGAAGTTCAAACGGGTGATATCTGTGCGATTGTTGGATTAGAAGGTTTTGAAATTGGTGATACGGTTGCCGATTTTGAAAATCCTGAAGGTTTAAAAACCATTGCTATCGATGAGCCTACTATGAGTATGTTATTCACAATTAACGATTCACCTTTCTTTGGGAAAGATGGAAAGTTTGTAACGTCTCGTCATATTAAAGACCGTTTAACAAAAGAGCTTGAGAAAAACTTAGCTTTACGAGTTAACGAAACTGATAGTGCTGATAAATTCATGGTTTTTGGTCGTGGGGTACTGCATTTATCTGTTTTAATTGAAACGATGCGTCGTGAAGGTTACGAACTTCAAATTGGACAACCACAAGTAATCATTAAAGAAATTGATGGTGTTAAATGTGAGCCTGTTGAAGAGATGACTATCGATTTACCTGAAACTGTTTCTGGTAAAGCTGTAGAAATGGTAACCATGCGTAAAGGTGAAATGTTAAGTATGGAAGCTAAAGGTGACCGTATGGTTTGTGAGTTTATTATTCCTTCAAGAGGGATTATCGGACTTAGAAATCAATTATTAACGGCTACGGCTGGTGAGGCGATTATGGCACACCGTTTTAAAGAGTATCAACCATTAAAAGGTGGTATTCCAGAACGTCAAAACGGATCGTTAGTATCTATGGAAAAAGGACAAGCGATTCCTTACTCTATCGATAAATTACAAGATCGTGGTAAGTTTTTCGTAGATCCAGGTGAAGATATTTATGAAGGTCAAGTTATTGGTGAAAACTCACGTGGTGATGATATGACGGTTAACGTAACGAAAACTAAAAAGTTAAGTAACGTACGTTCTTCTGGTGCCGATGATAAAGCTAAAATTGTACCTGCTATTAAGTTTTCTCTAGAGGAAGCTTTAGAGTATATCCAGAAAGATGAGTATGTTGAGGTAACACCAAACTTCTTACGTATTCGTAAAATCTACTTAACAGAGGTTGAACGTAAAAGAAATAAATCAATATAATAGATAGATGGAATTTTTAGGAATCGCTTGGGTAGAATGGCTTGGCTATCTTGCTATGGCTGTCCTTTTGATTTCCTTCCTAATGACATCTGTTAAAAAATTACGAATAGTAAACTCCGTTGGGTGTTTACTATTCGTGTTTTATGGCATAGCCTTAAGTCCTTCTTCATTACCCATTATTATTACCAATTCAGCGATCTGCTGTATTAATATTTACTATCTGTATTTTCGAAAAAGCTAGTAATTTAAACGCTTTAACTCTAGCTGTTTTATCAACTTCAAAAGAACCCTTATAATTTAAATGATTTTGTATATTTGGTTTCTTATAAATTGATAATAGACCAATAATTAGTCTTTTTATGTGTTAATCACACAAGAGGAGTGTGATTAAAATATCAATTAATTAACCAAACCAAACCATTAATTGAAGGAATTAATAGACTATATAAAAAGCAAGGTTTTAGTAAAAATTGCTTCCTTACAAATTTTTGCCGTATTCACAAGAATTGTAGCCGGACTATTAACCTCTAAAGCTATTGCCGTATTTATTGGAGCCGAAGGATTAGCACTAATTGGGAATTTACGCAATTTTGTGCAAGCTTCCCAAACAGTGGCGTCTGGTGGGCTTTATAAAGGCATTGTTAAATATGTAGGTAAGTTTAATGACAGTATCTCCGAGCTCAGTAAAGTTATTTCCTCGGTTTTTTACGCTGGGTTTGTGTGCACCGTTATGGTGTGTTTTTTTTGCTACCTCAAGGCAGATTGGATTAATGACCTGGTCTTTCCCAATTATAACGATTATGCCTATGTGATTAAAATCTTCGCCATAGCTTTACCTTTTTATATTCTGAATATGTTTTCATTTTCAATAATGAACGGATTTTCAAAATATAAAATCCTAATTGTAATTAATATTATTGGCCAGATTTTAAGTGTTTCTATTACTCTAATATTAATTTTCCAAAACAAAATCGATGGCGCTCTGATATCGGTGGTTATTTCTGAATCATTAATCTTTCTTATTACCTTAGTGGGTATTATTAATAGACGTAGTTTAGTGCCGCTCATTAAGGCTAGTATGTTTAGTTTTGGGTACTTGAAAAAAATGCACATGTTTGTGCTTATGGCTTTTTTTTCAGGGGTGTTATTACCTTTAGTAGCGCTTGCTATTCGAACACATATTATTGAAAACATAGGCTATAAAGATGCAGGTTTTTGGGAGGCTATGATGCGAGTTTCAAAGTACTATTTAATGTTTGTGACGGCGTTAATCACCCTTTATCGATTACCCCGATTTTCGGAATTCAAGGAGGTCATTCAATTTAAAAAGGCTGTGATTCGTTTTTATAAGCGTATGATTCCTTTTCTAGTCATCGGACTTTTTCTAATTTATCTGCTTAGAAAATATATAGTGCTAGTAGTTTTTACCGATGAGTTTCAGCCTGTAGAAGATTTATTTTTATGGCAGTTACTAGGTGATTTTATTAAAGTTTTGTCCATTGTAATTGCTTATCAATTTTTGGCAAAAAAAATGTTTTGGCATTATGTATTAACCGAAGCCTTTTTAATGATTACGTTGTATAGTTCGAGTATCTATTTTATTAATTTATTTAATGGTATTCAAGGGGCCGTTATTGCGCATTTTGTGAGTTATTTGATGTACTTTGGTATCGTTTTACTCATCTTTGGAGGCTCACTTTTTGGTGTTGAAGGAGGGGGAGATAAACGAAGACAAATTTAAAAGATCTTAATTAGCATGTTTAAAGGGGGACTTAATAAGCTTAAATCTAATGAACTTATTCGGGTGGCATCTGTAAACTCTTTAAGTGTTTTAGTTAGATTAATAACAGGTTTTGTAATTTCTAAATTTACGGCTATTTTCATTGGTCCTTCAGGTATGGCCATGACTGGAAATTTATCCAACTTCACACAGTCGGTCGAAAATTTATCCTCTTTAGGTTTTAAAAATGGCATCATTAAATATGTTTCAGAATATAAAGACGATCCGGATGAATTTAAAAAAATAGTGTCTTCAGGATTTTTTGTAGCGCTGTCTATCGGTTTGCTGTTATCCTTCGTCTTATTGGTGTTTTCTAATACATTTAGCGTGTTTGTCTTCAATACCAAAACGTACACCTATTTGTTTAGGGTTTCAGCGTTTATGGTGCCCTTATTTTCCTTACAAGTTTTTTTTATCGCTATATACAATGGTTTAAAACAGGTTCATGTTATCGTTCTTATAAATATAATAGCAGCCATTGCGACAGCCATATTAATTATTTATTTGATGTACATCAATCAGTTGCAAGGCGCGCTTCTTGCCATGGTTATGACTCCTTTTGTATTGTTTGCAACCCTTTTTTTTAAGTATAAATTACTTATAAAAATTTTTAAAAGTATTTCGATAGTTTCGGTTTCAAAAGATTTTTTTTTAAAGATTGTATCTTTTTTTTCAATGACACTGTTTTCTGGAATCATGGCTCCTTTGGTCTATTTAGGTATTCGAAATTATGTTATAGAGCACATAGGGGTAGATCAAGCAGGTTATTGGGAAGGCATGCGAAAAATTTCAAACTATTTTATGCTCTTTGTATTCTCATTGTTTCAGATGTATGTGTTGCCCGAGCTTTCTCAAAAAAACAGCCGTTTAAGATTGGTGGTATTTAACTTTTATAAAACAGTATTGCCAGTAGTTCTGGTCTGTTATTTGGCCATTTATTTTTTGAGGTATTTCATCATAAAAATAGTGCTCACAGAAGCGTTTTTGCCTATGCAAGATTTGTTTTTATGGCAGTTGTTAGGCGATTTTTTCAGAATTATGTTTTTGGTAATTTCATATCAGTTTTTAGCCAAGAAAATGGTATGGCCCTATATCCTTTGTGAAGTTATTTATATGTCGCTTATTTATTTTATTAGCATTTATTTTATTGATTTGTTTGGAATAAAGGGTGTTGTACAAGCACATACTTTGGCTTGTTTTGTCTATTTGCTCGTTTTATTATTTGTGTTTAAAAAGCCTTTATTTAGGAAACAAGATATCATTCAATCAACAGATTATGAAGACTAAAAATGCCCATTTCTATATTGCTATTTTACTACCTATTCTCACTGGTTTTATTTTTGAAATAGGTTATAGTCACATTTATGTAGAACGCTTTTACAACTTCTTAGAAAATATTTTATTTGCTTTTATTCTAAGCATTCCTATAAGTGGTATAGCGAGTCAAAAATTCAGGTTTTTATATGCCAAGTTTGTTTTCTTAGGTATAGTCTTTATGGTTAGTTTTGAAACGGGCTATTATTTAATTTTCAATTCTAAATTTAATGCCTCATCGGTGTTTGTGTTTATGCAAACCAATACTCAAGAAGCCAAAGAGTTTTTAGATTTTTATATAGATGCTCGGGTAATGTTTTTATTGACGGTATTGATGGGAATTACGGTGTTCTTTTTCTTTTCTTTTAAGCGTTTTTTTAACCCTACGACCATAATAAAGACTAAAAGAAATCGAATTTTTCTGTTTTTGGGATTGTCAGTAGGACTAATGTTAGTGAGTTATACGCGACGCGAAAACTTACCTTTTATTGTGGCTAAAGCGGTTTATGATTTAAAGCGAGATTCTTTTTATGACAATGATAATTATTTTCAAGATCGGCTAGGACCTTTTAGCGCTACAGCTACCGAAAACTCAAAAAAGATTATTACTATTGTTATAGGGGAGTCAACGTCAAGAAGACATATGCAACTCTATGGTTATTATCGAAAAACAACTCCTAGATTATCAGCCATGAAAGATGATTTAGTGGTTTATAACGATGTTATTAGTCCGAATGCCCTAACCGTAGAAACTCTAAAAAAGGCATTAACCATCGATGTTGATGATAAAAAAGGATCTATAGTGCAACTGTTAAATAGTAGAGGTTTTAAAACCTACTGGATATCCAATCAAAACCCGATAGGAGTTTTTGAGAGTTTTGTTTCAAAAGTAGCTAAAGCCTGTGATAAACAAGAGTATTTAACCACATCGACGTATATGGATAATAAAATTTTTGATGAAAAGATATTGTCTTATCTGGAAAATGTTATGGCAGATGAAGGAGATAAAAAAGTCGTGTTTATTCATTTACAAGGGACTCATTTTAATTATAAATACCGGTTCCCAAAGGCATTTGAACACTTTAATACAGAACCCAAATCGGTTTTTTCGGGAAAGGAAGTGAATTCAACTATAAACAATTACGATAATGCGGTTTTATATAACGATTATGTTGTTTCCTCCTTTATTGAAGCCTTAAAAAAACAAGAATTAAATAGTGCTTTGTTATATTTTTCCGATCACGGTGAGGAAGTTTACGATACTATGGATTTTGTTGGTCATACCGACGATGTGGGCTCGCTTCCTATGTTCGAAATACCTTTTGTTTTGTGGCAATCGCAAACTTTTAAAAATTTAAATCACGATAGTTTTGTTAGGAATTCTGATCGGCCCTACCAAACGAATGCCTTATATCATAGCATTGCCCACCTCTGTCAGGTTACCGATACATCAGTGAACTTAGAAAAGAGTATTTTTAGTGAAACATTTAAAAAGGCGCGTCGTAATATTTTAAATGGAAAGAATTACGACTCGTTGGTACAAAAGGCAAATATCAAGTTGTGAAAATCTGTATTATAACACCATCATTAGGCATAGGAGGCGCTGGTAAATCGGCTGCCATGCAATCTATTATGCTCTCTAATTTGGGATACGATGTTTCCATAGTCCCCATTAGCAATCATGTGAGTTACAATTATAACGGGAAGTTGTTTAATCTTGGGCAATTTAAAGATGATAGTAAAAATACCTTTTCAGATAAAATTGACCGCACCAAAATTTTAAGAAAATACCTTGTAAAAAATCAATTTGATTTTATCATAGATAATCGAATGCGTACCAATAGTATTCTTAACGAAATTGCTATGTGTAAATACGCTTATAGAGGTTTTAAGGTTATTTATGTTGTTCATAGTTTTTCGTATATCAAGGAAGTTGCAGCACAGCCTAAATTGAAAAAATGGTTGTTAAATAATGCCTATAAAATAGTTGCCGTAAATAAAAAGTTGCAAGCCTTAGTAAACGATATTCATTTGAATAAAGAGGTGGTCTGTATTGAAAATGCAGTGGATTTAAATGATTTAAAAGAAAAGGGAACTGTTCGTTTAAATATTAATTTCCCCTATATTTTATTTTGCGGCAGATTGGAAGAGCATTGCAAAAACTTAAGCCTGCTGATTCAGGCATACGCGAAATCAGAAATTTTTAAAACAGGTGTTAAATTGATGCTTTTGGGAGATGGTTTAGATAAGCCGTTTTATGAAAAGCTTGTAAAAGATTTGAGTTTAGATGATAAAGTGGTTTTTGAATCTTTCAATGAGAACCCCTATGTCTACATGAAAAATGCTATTTGTACTGTTTTAACCAGTTTTTACGAGGGATTTCCAATGGTTTTAATCGAGTCTTTGGCTGTTGGTACGCCTGTATTCGCCATAGATTGCTTGACTGGCCCTTCTGATATTATTGATGATGGTGTTAATGGTATCTTATTAAAGTCGTACGATGAAAAGGAAGTTTCTCAGGCTTTAAGAACTATGGTGTTTAACACCGAATTGGTTCAAATGTTTAAAAGCCAAGCGGTACCAAGTGTGCAAAAATTTGACATTGAACATATTGCGGAAAAATGGAAAATGTTGTTAAAATAGCACTTCAAGCAAAACTTATCTGTAAAGATGGAAAAATACGCCCATATGGTCCAAGCTGTTTTTTAGTTTGTATAAATGTTTTATAAAAATAGAAGGTAATCCATAAAGCCATTTTTGTTTCGAGTTTAGATTTTTTTTATTGATAGCCTTGTATATGGAATGGCTTAGAGCTTGCTGATTGTGTAATTTATAATCTAATGCCATAGCGTATCGATTCATATCCATGTACTTGTGGAATGCACTGTTGTTTTCTTCTTGCTTTTTAAACTTATCTAAAATGAAAATACGGCCTTTTGTGTGTTGACTTTTAGAAAGACTGTTGGCATATTTAACAAATTTGGAACTAATGGCATTACTAATGACAATATCGTGTTTTAAGGCGATTTGAATCCATAAATAGGTATCTTGCCCAGATTTTAAATTCGTGTCAAAGAAATTAACCTCGCTAAAAATATGCTTAGGAATAACCGCAGCAGATGTGTGAATAATAGGATCAAAAAGGTTTGAACTAAAAAAATCGGTAATGGGACCTCTATATAACTCAGGTATATCTTTTAATTTTGATTTTTTTGCAATTTTATTTTTAAACACGAACTCGTAACGACTGCAATACAAACCTTTATTGGGGAAATCTACAATTAAATCATGCATGGTTTGTAAATGGTTGGGGTACCATTGGTCGTCAGCGTCTAATAGTGCAATATAATTAGACGAAGCATTTTTGATTCCTAGGTTTCTTGCAAACGATACGCCTTGATTTTCTATTGAGTAAAGTTTAATTCTTGGGTCATTAAGAGTTTGTACAATCGCTATGCTGTTATCTTGTGATCCATCATTTATTATGATGATCTCAAAATTTTTGAAGGTCTGATTAAAAACACTTAATAATGTAGCTTCAATATATTTTTCCTTATTATAAAGCGGAATTACTACAGAAAAGTACGGAGTCATTTTATTTTTTTAATGTGCATAAATATCCAAGTTTATAAAAATCATAAAATATGAGTGATGGATAAGAAGAGTTAAAATTTAATATTAAGACAGGTTTAAATATTTTATAACAAATGGCAATAGTTTTTTTTAGCTTTAATTTTTCAATCTTTTTATAAATGATAGAAAGCTTATAAGATTCGATTGGTAGTTTTTTTGTTTCAAGTAAATAAAGTAAATTTTCTATTGACTCTTCACTTTTAGAAATAAAAGTATTTGCACTATCCTCACAGTCATGAATAACAGGGTTCGGAATTTGTAAAATTTTAATATTATTTGATAATAAGTTATTAAAAAATACTACGTCTTCACAACCATATTTTTTTAAACTCTCATCAAAAGGGTGTTTGGAAAAAACACTTTTTTTGATAAGAAAATTAGACGAGCAAAATACTTTGTTGTTGTTTATGCTTTCTCTTTTTTTTGTGTACAACCACCTAAGTTTAAAGGGCTTTTTGGGAGCAACAGCCTTGTGAGTCATTCCTCCAATAACAATGTTTTTGTTTAGATATTTTAAATAGTTTTTTATGTAATCATTGCTTTTGGGAAGCGTCCCTGCATCAATAAACAATAGATTTTCATATTGCGCTTTTTGTGCCAATAAATTCCTTATCGCGCTTCTACCTATATTATTTTTTAGTGCTTCAAACTTGCAATGCTCAAATTTATTTAGACTACTGTTTTTTTTGTTTAGTAAAGATTTTGAGCCATCATCTAGAACTATAATTTCAAAATCAATCTTTGCTTCTAAAATTTGTTTTCGAACCTCTAACACTAAGGAGACTATATCGTAGTTAAAAGTTGGGATGAGAATAGATAGCATGCTGAATGAAAAATAACGTAAAAATACATTTTAATTATAAAAATTATTGATGTAAAAGAGTTAATTTGCATAATTAAATTTTTTGAAATTGAAAAATAAAGAGATTGTAAAATTAATCTTTGATAAGATTAATAGCAGCAAGGAAGAGATAAAACACCTTTACGATTCTTCAAAAAGTAATATAGGCTACTTTTATATTGATAATATTTTGCCAGAAGAATTAGCTTTAGAATGCTTTAATGTGTTTCCTGCTAAAAGTGACATGCGATGCTTGAAAACCATTAGAGAATATAAATATGTGTCTGCTCAAATGGATAAGCATAACCCGTTGTTAGAGAAGGTGCTTTATGCTTTTCAGGATGAGTCTATTGTTAATTTAATTGGTGAAATATGTGAAATTGATTCCATCTACGCTGACGATTCTTTATATGCAGGAGGACTTTCTTTAATGGATCAGGATAATTTTTTAAATCCGCATTTAGATAATTCACATGACGCAGAGCGCAAACGTTGGCGTGTTTTAAATCTATTATATTATGTGTCTCCTAATTGGGAACTTAAAAATGGTGGGAACCTCGAAGTCTGGCCAAATGGACCTAAGCAAAAGCCTATTGTTATAGAAAGTAAGTTTAATAGGTTAGTGGTTATGGCAACCAATGATACGTCATGGCATTCTGTAAATAAAGTTGAAGTTAATGCCCAACGGTGCTGTATCTCTAATTATTATTTCAGTGACAATCCATTAAAAGAAAATGAAAAATTTCATGTAACAAAATACAGAGGCAGACCGGAAGATACTTTTACTAATATTGTATTAGATATTGATGCTAATTTAAGAATGTTGATTCGGAAAATTTTTAAGAAAGGTTTGAGAAAAAACCCTCATATCTATAAAAAATAATCCTATAGATAAGGTGAAAATTTACTTTTCTTTATTATTTGATTTGTAACTGCTCGTAATTCTAAAAGGAATGTTTTAGTGTTTAAATTACATGTGCGTATTAAGTATACACTAGATGAAATTTTTAGAAGCCTTACCCTTTGCGCTGAACCACCTCAAATATGGCATTATCCTCACATTTTAAAGTTTTACTCGGATATTTTAGAAGCAAGGCATAATCGTGAGTGGCCATTAAAATAGTATTACCATTTTTGCTAATATCTTGAAGCACTTCCATCACTTCAATACTCGTTTGCGGATCTAAATTTCCTGTAGGCTCGTCGGCCAAAATAAGCTCAGGTTTGTTTAATAAAGCTCTAGCTATCGCTACACGTTGTTGTTCGCCTCCAGAGAGCTCATGCGGGAATTTAAAACCCTTCGTTTTCATGTCTACTTTTGTTAAAACTTCTTCGACACGCGCAGCCATTTCTTTTTTGTCTTTCCAGCCAGTAGCTTTTAAAACAAATGTAAGATTGTCGTTTATCGTTCTGTCGGTAAGTAGTTTGAAATCTTGGAAGACAACGCCTAGCTTTCGTCTTAAAAACGGAATCTCTTTTTCTTTAAGAGTTTTTAAATCAAAATCCACTATATGCCCATCGCCTTTTGTTAAAGGTAAATCGCCATAAAGGGTTTTCATAAAACTACTTTTACCAGTTCCCGTTTTTCCAATTAAATACACAAAATCACCTTTGTTAACCTCAACATTAACATCTGAAAGTATGAGGTTTTCGCCTTGATAAATAGAGGCCTCCTTTAATTGTAAAATGGGATTGGACATGAAATAACGCGATTATTTTTAGTGTCGTAAATGTATAACTTAAAAGTGAAACTGTAAAACGTGTAAAACGATAGTTTATTTCCAATAAATTAAATCATTTAATAAATCGGTTTATAATTATACGAAGATTGTTGCGTTATAAAAGCTGTATTAAATATCTTTGAGTTTAAATTAAAACCAAATTATTAATGACTAAAAAAAATATGGTATCCCTATTAGTGGCAATACCTTTTAGTTTACAAATAATAGCGCAAGAATCTGCCACCTACACGAATCCTCTGGCAGACTACCAAAAAGCCGTTTCGTTATACAATAATCAGGTATATGGAGCAGCACAAGCGCTTTTTCAAGAAGTTCAGGAAACGACCAAGGAGTTGAATGTTGAAGCCGATTGTGCCTATTACGCAGCAAATTGCGCTATACGTCTAAACCAACAGCAAGCCGAGCAAATGGTTGAAGATTTTGTAGAAGACTATCCTACAAGTAGTAAGCGCAACAACGCTTATGTTGATGTGGCCAATTATTACTTCGATAACGCCAAATACGCTTATGCCAGAAAATGGTATGCTAAAGTTGATGAGGAGGCTTTAAGTTATGCCGATCAAGAACGTGTTTATTTTAATCAAGGGTACACCGCGTTTTTAACTAAGCAATACGACGATGCTAAAAAGTATTTTAACAAAGTTGAAAATTCTCAAGAGTATGGCTCACAAGCCAAATACTATATTGGGCATATGGCTTATCAAGGCGACGATTACGACGAGGCTACGGCTTATTTCGATCAGGTAAGTAATCAAGAACGCTACAAAGAAAAGATGTCTTATTATCAAGCCGATTTAAATTTTAAGCTTGGTAACTTCGAAAAGGCCATTCAAATGGCTACAGAACGCTTGGATTCCAGCACCCCAGAAGAAGTGTCCGAGCTTTCTAAAATTATAGGTGAAAGTTATTTTAACTTAAAAAAATACGACGAAGCGATTCCGTATTTAAAGGCATATGAGGGTAAAAAGGGAAAGTGGACGAACACTGACTTTTACCAATTGGGCTATGCCTATTACATGAAAAAGGATTATGCTAATGCGGTTTCTGAATTTAATAAAATTGTTGAAGGCAATAATCCCACTACCCAAAATGCTTATTACCATTTAGGAGAGAGTTATATTCACTTAGATAAAAAACAAGAGGCTCTAAATGCGTTTAGAACGGCTTCGTATATGACTTTCGATTCGAAGATTCAGGAAGATGCTTGGTTAAATTATGCTAAAATTAGTTATGAAATCGGGAACCCATACGAGTCGGCTCCGCAGGTTTTAACGGGCTACTTGAAAAAATATCCAAAATCGACGCATACAGCTGAAATTGAATCTCTTTTAGTCGATTCTTACATCACCTCTAAAAACTACAAAGAAGCTTTAAAATTGCTAAAAAGTAAAAGCAGTTTTGAAAGTAAAGTGGCTTACCAAAAAGTGACTTTTTACCGTGGTTTAGAACTGTATGATGAAGGTCAATTTATCGCTGCCAAGGAGATGTTTGAAAACTCTTTGTCTGAACCTAGAGAGCCTAAATACACTACAAGAGCTACCTTTTGGAAAGCTGAATCAGATTATAACCTAACTAATTATGACGATGCGCTGATTAGTTTCAAGCAGTTTGAACAGCAAGCTGAAGGTTTAGAGATTCCGGAAGTTGATAATCTTGATTACAATATGGCTTACACGTACTTCAAATTGAAGAAATACGAACAGTCGGCCGAATATTTTAATCGTTTTGTTTCTGGAACTAGTAGTGATAACGCGCGACTCAACGATGCGTATTTACGTTTGGGTGATGCGTATTTCGTGTCTACATCCTACGATAAAGCCATTTCTGCTTACGACAAGGCGATTTCATTGGATAAAGTAAATTCAGATTATCCAGCATTTCAACGAGCTATGAGTATCGGGTATATGGGGAATGCTTCCAAAAAGATTCAAGCTTTAGATCAGTTTGTAAAGGATTATCCGAAGTCTAAACTGCGCGACGATGCCATGTATGAGTTAGGGAATTCCTATGTTAAAGAAAACCAGATTGATAAAGCCATGGGGGCTTACAACGCTTTAAGTACCGAGTATAGAATGAGTTCTTTCGTGCCTAAAGCTTTACTGCGTCAAGGTTTGGTGTATTACAATGCTAGTGATAATACTAAGGCTCTTACAAAATTTAAAAAGGTAGCCAGCGAATATCCAGGTAGTCCAGAGGCCGTGCAAGCTGTGTCGACCGCTCGTTTAATTTACATTGATATGGGTGAAGTTGATCAATACGCCACATGGGTGAAAACCTTAGATTATGTAGAGGTTACCGATGTCGATTTGGATAATGCTACTTATGAAGCAGCCGAGAAACAATATTTAGACAATAACACAGAAAAGGCTATTAAACAATTTAATGGTTATTTGGCACAATTCCCGAAAGGGCTAAATGCTTTAAACGCCCATTTTTATGTAGCACAATTGTACTCCAAACAAAATTTACCAGACAATGCTTCTGGACATTATAAGTATGTTGTAGACGCGGCTCCTAGTCAGTTTACCGAAGAAGCCTTAACAAAACTTGCTCAATACCAATTGAATAATAAAAATTGGGATGGCGCTACACCATTGTTGTTGAGGTTAGAGGGAGAAGCCCGATTCCAGCATAACGTTATTTTTGCTCAATCGAATTTGATGAAAGCTTATTATCAAATGACCGATTATAACAAAGCTGTATCCTATGCAGAAAAAGTATTGGCAAATTCTAAAGCCGATACTAAAATTCAGAGTGATGCGCATATTATTATTGCTCGATCGGCTATGAAAACAGGTGATAAGGCTAAAGCTAAAGCCGCATATCAAAAAGTTGAAAAAGTAGCCACAGGCGAAACAGCTGCTGAAGCTCTATACTATAACGCGTATTTTAAAAATGCAGAAGGGGAATTTGAAGCTTCAAATGAAACCGTTCAAAAATTAGCTAAAGATTTTTCAGGATATAAATATTATAGCGCCAAAGGTCTAGTGCTTATGGCTAAGAATTTCTATGCTTTAAAGGATGCTTTTCAAGCCACTTACATTTTAGAAAGTGTTATTCAAAACTTTTCAGAGTTTGATGATGTTGTTATAGAAGCTTCAGAAGAATTAGCAAAAGTTAAGGAAGAAGAAGCTAAAACGAATGCCTCAATTCATTCAGAAGATTAATTTATTTATAAAAGTAAAACGATACCAATGCGCAAGCACATAAAAAATATATTTTCAGTTGTTTTCTTATTAAGCATTACAGTTGGTTTTTCTCAACGAAAAGAAAACGATACTTTACAAACCGGAGTGATTGATGTTGTTAAGCCTTACGTGCCTACAATTTCTGACGCTTTTAAAGTGAAAGAAACACCAAGACTTGAAGATGAAACTACCGATACTAAAAAGGAGATTCAGTACAATATTTTTTCAATTCCTGTAGCTTCAACATTTACGCCTTCAAAAGCGAATGCGACTTTGCTACAACGAAAAAAACGAACCAAATTATACGATAATTATGCCTCGTTAGGCGGTGGAAATTATAGAACCGTATTGGCAGAAGCTTACGTGAATCATATGATTAGTCGTTATGAAAGTGCTGGAGGGTATTTAAGTCATCACTCATCCAACGGCGGGATTGATGATGCAGTTGTGCCAAGCAGTTTTTCAAATTCTAAGATAAATTTGCATTACAATTCCCAATCAAGAGATTTAACTTGGGGTATTGCAGGTGGGTTTCAGCATCAGTTTTATAACTGGTATGGTATTCCAGAGCCTATTGCAAGCGATAATGTTTTGGTGTATTACTTAGATGTGGGACACTCTTTTTATGACGCCCATCTTGGAGGTCATGTGACTTTTGAAGATTCTTATTTTAATAAAACCAATGTGATTTTACAACGCTTTTTTGATAACAAAGGTTCATCTGAAAGTCGCGTTGTTTTAGAGGGTCAAGCCGATATTCCTATTAACTATTCTGAAATTTCTATTCCTTTTAAATTTGATTATTTAAGCGGTGATTTTGATAGATCGTATGATATCGATGAGCTGTATGAGTTTAGTAATTTTCAAGTGACAGCAACACCAACTTTCGAACTTAAGGAATCTGATTTTACTTTCAATCTTGGGGTGGCGGTTACCTATTTTAATGATATGCAAAACAGTGAGAGTAAATTCTATTTTTACCCCAATATTTTGGCATCCTACGGTATCGTAAATCAGTTGTTAGTGGCTTATGGCGGTGTAACAGGTGGTTTAAACCAGAATACGTACCGCGATTTTGCAAATGAAAATCCGTTTGTCTCGCCTACATTGGAGATCACTCCAACTAATCAGGCTTATAATGCTTTTGTTGGTATAAAAGGGAAGTTATCCAATAATGTTAATTATGATGTTAGCGGACACTATATTTCAGATAAAAACAAAGCGCTTTTTAAAGCCAATCGAATTAAGGATATTTCGGGGGTATATGATTATGAATACGGAAATTCCTTTGGTGTTGTTTATGACGATGTGACGAGTTTCGGACTTTCAGGAGCCTTGGATGCTGTGGTGCATGACAACGTGAAATTGGGAGTGAAAGCCGATTATTTTCTTTATGATTCTGATACTGAAGCCGAGGCTTGGAATTTACCTAATTTAAGCGGATCCCTATTTGCGGATTATCAAATTGATGAACATTGGTTCGCAGGGCTTAATATGTTCTTTATGGGACAACGTAAAGATGCTCGAAGTTTAGATTCAGATCCAGACGAACAAACCATTGATGTTGGCGGGTATTTAGATGTTAATATTTATGGTGGTTATCATGTAAACGACCAATTAACCATTTTTATAAAAGCCAATAACCTAACGAATAACAGTTACGATAGATGGCAGACCTACCAGGTTCAAGGATTACAAATTCTTGGTGGCGCCACGTATAAGTTTGGGATATAAGAGGTTGTAGAGTTGTAAAGTTACAAAGTTACAAAGTTACAAAGGCTCAAAATTTCAGAGTTGTAATTTGCTGATTAACAAAGGGGACGCTAAGTTTGAAAGAGGTCGTTTTTGTAGCTTTTCTTTAAAACACCCCTAAGGTCCCCTCAAGGGGACAATTTCTCTAGCAGACTTTTGTTGGTGTTTGAAAATACTACTACCAATTTTGGTTAACGTTAAATGTAAGGTTGCTGTCAATACCCCCTTGAGGGGGCTTGGGGGTGTTTTTTAGAGTTTTAACATCGAGCTTCACAGAGTTTGTACCTACGGTCTTCGAGCGGAGTCGAGAAGTTAAGTTACAAGGTTACAAAGTTAAACGCGCTAAATAGTCATAATGTTCACCTTCAAGAACCAGTTCACACTTTAGATTTACCGTATCACAAGCTAGTTTTAAAGTGTCAAAATCGAGATATAACCACTTCATTGGGGTTTCTTTTTCGTTTTTATATGAAAGGAAATAATCAAGTTCGCCATAATAACCAGCATTCATATCCATCCAAAAACCACCATCTTCATCTTCATACATATATTTTATGTCGGAAGAATCGATAAGAATTTGTCCGTTTGCCTTTAAAAGACTTTTTAAATGCTGTAAGTATTGTGAAATTTTAGCGGTTTCTTGAAAAATCCCCGTACCATTCATAAGTAATAAAATGGTATCAAATTGTTCAGTTTCTTCTAAAAGGCCCTTGTTTTCGGTATGGGTAACACCTCGTAATTTAGAGACTTCAATAGCGCCTTGTGAAACATCAATAGCTTTAACCTTTAATCCTTTGTTTTGTAAATATAAACTATGACTTCCAGCACCGCAGCCAACGTCTAGAACTTTGCCTTTGCTTAATTTTAAAGCTTCTTGTTCCAATTTAGGCATGCTCTTAAAATCGCGGAATAAATAGGGTAGTGGTAAACTGTCCTCATCAGAAATATGGGTTGAGGTCATGAGGTCTTCGGTGTAGTTCCCATTTTGATAGTCTAATAAAGCTTTTCCGAAAAGGTCTTTCATAAAGTAATTTTCTTTTTTTATTTCCGCGAAAGCGAAAACATTTTCCCCGATATAATAACTAAATATTTTTTCTTTCACACAGAGTCACACAGAGATGCACAGAGTTAAAAATATTATCTTAACATCAGAACGCCGTGATTCTGCGTGAAATTCACTGTGAAACTCGGTGTAATATTTCATCTAATCATCAAAAGGATTATTTTTGCACCATGCAGGATATTATAAACAACCTTCCAAAGCTGGCCAAAGATAAGCATAACGAGAATAAAAAATTCTTCGCCAAGCTTAAAAAGAAACCGCCTAAAAATTTAGACTATATCATGCAGGAGTTGCATGAAGATGAGTTTGAAAAAACCGATTGTTTAGAATGTGCTAACTGCTGTAAAACCACAGGGCCGCTCTTTACAGATAAGGATATTGAGCGCATAGCTAAATCTTTCAGGTTGAAACCCCAGCAATTTATAGATCAATATTTACGTATCGACGAGGAGAATGATTATGTTTTGCAAAGCGTGCCTTGTACATTTTTGGGAGCCGATAATTATTGTTCTATTTACGATGTGCGACCTAAAGCTTGTCGTGAATTTCCGCATACCGACAGAAAAAAGTTTCAGCAGATTTCAAACCTAACATTAAAAAATGTGAATATTTGTCCCGCAGCTTTTAATATCGTTGAAGCCATGAAAAAACGGATCGGTTGAATCTAAATACATAGATGTCCACTATTTAGGCATCTATTTGTATATCAAATATTGTTCACGTGTTTTTCTAAAAGCTTCCAAGCCACTTTGCCACGAAGCTTTGATAGCTTCCGCACTTACACCCGATTCAATTTGCTCTTGTAATTTTGAAGTGCCTGATAATTTGATGAAAAAGTTATTGAAAAAATCAGCTTTGTTTTTTGTGTTTTGATAAGCCTCAATAAGCCATGAAAGGTTTAGGTGGTCTAGTTGTTTTTCTTCAGATAAATCCTTGCCGTAGCATAATTTATTTTGATGTTTTGGATATTTCGCGCCTTCATTGGCTACCGGGGTATATTGGTAGTTAAAAACCGACGGGTTTAAAAACGGACTCCCAAATATTTGAAACTGTTTACTGGTACCACGACCAGCATTCACATTAGTGCCTTCAAAAAAGCACAAACTAGGATATAAGTTTATAGATTGGTCATTGGGTAAATTCGGACTCGGTTTTATAGGGAGACTGTAGTTTACCTCGCGATTGTAATTTTTTACAGGAATCACGGTGAGTTCACAACTCATTTCGCCAGCTAACCATTTTTCACCATTTATCATTTTTGCGTATTCACCAATGGTCATACCGTGAACCACCGGAATGGGATGCATGCCAACAAAACTGGTGTTCTTTTTTTCTAAAATAGGTCCGTCAATATACCTTCCGTTCGGGTTTGGACGGTCTAAAATGAGCATAGGGATATGTTGTTCGGCACAGGCTTCCATAACATAATGTAAGGAAGAAATGTAAGTGTAAAAACGGGTTCCAACATCCTGAATGTCAAAAATCACGAGGTCTAAACCTTTAAGTTGTTCGGCCGAAGGTTTTTTGTTTTTTCCGTAAAGGGAAACTATAGGTAGTTTCGTTTTGGTGTCGATGCCATCTTTTACCACTTCTCCTGCATCAGCTTGTCCTCTAAAGCCGTGTTCTGGAGCAAAAACTTTTCGAATATCAACTTCTAATGTAAGAAGCGAATCAACAAGATGTGTATAGGTTTGATCCTTTTTGAATATCACCGAAGTTTGATTAGCTACTATACCAATCTTTTTACCATGTAATAAAGGCAGGTATCTTTCTGTTTGATTGGCGCCTACTATAATTTTAGCCTCCTTTGAAGCTTTTTGAGTGGCTTCATTTATGGTATTGTTATGGACTAAATTTTCAACATTTTCATTTTTCGCTTTAGACGCGCAAGAAATGATTGCTAAAACAAATAATAAAACTGTATTTTTGAAAATATTAAACTTCATGATATAAATTGAATTACGAATTTTTTTTAGCTAAACGTATTATTGGTAGTAAAGCGTATAAAAGTAGCGTTTCGGCGCCAATAATAAAAATTGGTATTGCTGCAATTGCTATTGGTATCATCGTTATGATGATTGCTATTGCTACAGGTATTGGTTTGCAACAAAAAATACGTGATAAGGTGGTGGCCTTTAATGGTCATGTTACTATTTCTAATTTTGACAGCAATCATTCTCATGAAAGTTTGCATCCTATTTCTTCAAATACCGATTTTTATCCTGAGTTTAAGTCGGTGGAAGGTGTTAAACACATTCAAGCTGTAGCCTCTAAATTTGGCGTGATTCGTACGGAAAATGATTTTGAAGCTGCTTTTTTAAAAGGCGTGGGAGCCGATTATGACTGGCGCTATTTTAAAGAGTTTCTGGTTGAAGGTCGTTTACCCGATTATACACAAAAGCGTAATGAGGATATTTTAATTTCTTCCTACTTAGCCAACCGTCTCCATTTTAAAGTAGGCGATAAAATGCAAATGGTTTTTGCAAAAGAAGATCCTGAAAAGCTACCCAATATCATCACTTTTAATATTGTTGGCGTTTATAATTCTGGATTTCAGGAATTGGATGCTCAATATATTTTTGGGGATTTAAGACACATTCAACGTATAAACCGATGGAAAAATGATCAAATTGGGAATTTTGAAGTCTTTTTGGAAGATTACAATCAATTAGATGAAAAGGCTCGTGAAATTTATGAAAACACCCCATCAACCTTAAACACAGAAAGTATCAAAGATCGTTACTATTCTGTTTTTGAATGGATAAAAATATTTGATAAGAATATCTACGGGATTATTGGTATCATGATTTTAATCGCAGGTATTAATATGATTACGGCGTTGTTGGTTCTAATTCTTGAACGTACCCAAATGATTGGTCTTTTAAAAGCATTAGGAAGCAATAACTGGAGCGTTCGTAAATTGTTTTTATACAATGCGTCCTATTTAATTCTTTTGGGCTTGTTTTGGGGTAATGTTATTGGACTCGGACTCCTTTTTGCTCAAAAATATTTGAAGCTTTTACATCTAGATCCTAGTGTGTACTATGTTACCGAAGCGCCGGTGTACATCAGTTTAGGTTATATTCTAATCCTAAATATTGGAACCCTAGTATTGTGTTTACTTATGCTGCTTTTACCATCTTACATCATTACTAAAATATCTCCGGTTAAGGCGATGCGTTTTCAGTAAAGTTAGTTAGCTATTTTCAATATCAGAGATGTGATGCTCTAAGGCTTTTACCGAAATTTGAATCTCCATAATTAGTAAGCCTAAAGAAATAATAAGCAAAACCAAAGCAAATCCGAATACCCAAACGGCAAGCATGCCTTGTTCGATGTAAATTAAAAACATGGTAAGCACACATAACAATAAACTAGAAATACCTGCAATTTGCATAGCGCGAGTTAGGTAAAGACGTTTTTTGATGTTTTTAATTTGTTTGATATACCGCTCGTCAGGGTTTTTAAGGTACTTATCATGTAGGTCTCTAACCACCGCAGCATAGGCTAAGAAACGGTTGGTGTAAGCTAACATAATTAAGGAAATCGCCGAAAATAATAGCGCAGGTGTAGATAAATCAAGTCCGTGCATAAATAGATTTTTTACAAATTTACTAAACCTAATTGTATTGTGTGTTTTTAATGTAGCTGTCATTTTGATTTGGAAGATGCTTCACTTCGTTCTGCATGATAGAGGAGTGTCATTCAGAAGTAGGTACGACTGAAGAATCTGTACTTTCAAAGTTTCAAAGCTGCAAAGTTCCAAAGCGGTAATACAGAGATCCACAGAGCTTCTATGTATGGTCTTCGAGCGGAGACGAGAAGTTTTGGTTACTGCTGATATATAAGGTATTTTAATTTACGACTCCATATAAATCAAATTAAATACATAAAGTTTTGTAGGAATTTTTATATTTATTGAATGAATGAAGATTTTCTACACTATATATGGAAGTATAAAAAATTCCAAATCACACAATTGAAAACCACCCAAGGTTTGCCTGTGATTATCTCCTCAGTTGGGACTCATAATTTCAATTCTGGACCAGACTTTTTTAATGCAAAACTGAAAATTGACGAACAGGTTTGGGCTGGTAATGTTGAGGTACATGTAAAATCATCCGATTGGTATGTACATAACCACGAGCAAGATCCTGTTTATGATAATGTTATTCTCCATGTGGTTTGGGAACACGACACCGATATTTATAGAAAGGACAATACTTGCATTCCTACTTTAGAACTTAGAAGTTATGTGACTTCAGAAATGATTAACAAGTACCAAACGCTATTTTCAAAGCAAAAGCATTGGATAAAATGTGAAAACGATTTCAGTTCGGTTGATGATTTTATTTTAGAAAATTGGTTAGAGCGTTTGTTTTTTGAACGTTTAGAACATAAGTCAAAAACCATTACACAGCTTCTTGAAGCTTCTAAAAATGATTGGGAAGCGGTGTTGTTTCAAATGTTAGCTAAGAATTTCGGACTAAAAGTTAACGGGGAAGCTTTTATGAGTTTGGGGCAGTCGGTAGATTTTTCGGTAGTACGCAAAACGCTAAGCCATCAAAATACTTTAGAAGCACTGCTTTTTGGACAAGCAGGTTTGTTGGAAAATAAAGTTGAAGATGCTTATCATGTAAATTTGGTTAGGGAGTATCAGTTTTTGAAACAAAAATTCAACTTGGAAAACCGAAACGTTTTACCAGTTCAATTTTTTAGGTTGCGCCCATTAAACTTCCCAACGATTAGATTATCGCAGCTAGCAAGCTTGTATCATAAACATCAAAACTTGTTTTCAAAAGTTATGACTTCATCGAGCCTCAATGAGTTTTATGATATTTTTCGCGTGGAAACTTCAGATTACTGGAAAACCCATTATACTTTTCAAAAGACATCTCATTCTTCCGCGAAAGCGCTAAGCAGGGGGTTTATTAATTTGTTATTAATCAACACCATTTTACCTATTAAATTTTTATACGCCAAACACTGTGGCGATGAAAATGCTTCGAAGATTATGGTAATGGCTCATCAAATCCCTTCAGAGCATAATAGTGTTATAAAAGCTTTCAATAATTTGAAACGTGTATCAAAATCGGCTTTGGACTCCCAAGCGCTAATTCAACTTAAAACAGCGTATTGCGACAAGCATTTGTGTTTAAAGTGCGCTGTTGGACATCAACTTTTAAGCAAATAACTTTTAAAGGATAGCAGGATGTTTTAAATTGCGGCATGAACAATATTTATAAATTGCTATTGTTTTTTCAGAAACGTGGATACTACGTGTGCCAACGTATTGCCGATAAACTCGGGATTCGAGCTAAAGTGGTACGCACTTCTTTCATGTATCTTACCTTCGTAACGCTAGGTTTTGGTTTTGCCTTATATCTGTTTCTAGCTTTTTGGATTCGTATTAAAGATCTGATTTATACGAAACGTTCATCTGTTTTTGATTTATAATTTATGAATTTAGTAAATCGATTTTTTAGAGTTAGGATATACAAGGCGCTTTTATTGCTTGTCATTATCTTGTTAATTGGCGTTTTCGGATATCGTTTTATCTCCAATTATAGCTGGATAGACGCCTTATACATGTCGGTTATTACCATGACAACTGTAGGCTTTAGTGAGGTGATGCCGCTGGATGATGAGTCTAAAATTTTCACCATTTTTTTAATTTTAGCTAGTGTTGTAATTTTAGGTTATGCTGTTTCTATTATTACCGAATTTATTTTAAGTAAAAACGATGTTGAAGAATTAAAACACAAAAGGATGCAAAAAATGATTGATAGTTTTAATGAACATATTGTTATATGTGGTTATGGTCGTAATGGAAAGCAAGCGGCCAGAAAACTAATGGCTCATAAAAAACAATTTGTTGTTATCGAAAAAAATAAAGAATTAGAAGAACGTCTTCAATTGGATGAGGTGCCTTATGTGATTGGAAATGCCAATGAAGATGAAGTTCTAAATGCTGCAGGAGTAAATCGTGCTTCGAGTTTTATTTCAGCTTTGCCCAATGATGCCGATAACTTGTTTGTGGTGCTTTCTGCAAGACAATTAAATAGTACTATAAATATAATAAGTCGAGCTTCAAACGAGTCGTCTTACGATAAATTAAAGTTTGCCGGAGCAAATAATGTGATTCTTCCTGATAAAATTGGTGGCGACCACATGGCGTCCTTAGTCGTGGTGCCTGGGCTAATGGAGTTTATCGATAACCTATCTATCGTAGGAAAGTCTGATATTAATGTCGAAGAAGTTCCTGTTGAAAAATTGTACGATACACAAAACCTAAAAAGTATAAAAGAACTGGATGTACGACGAAAAACAGGCTGTACTGTAATCGGATTTAAAAGTGAAAAAGGAGAATATATTGTAAATCCAGAGGCTGATTTGATATTGGTTCCAAACTCAAAAGTGATCTTTTTAGGACGCCCAGAGCAAATAGCTTTATTAAATTCGGTGTACAATATTATATAGTGCGCATTGCATTTTTAACAGCTGTGGTTTTAAAAAACCATTTTTTTTTACCATCTTGCTTGCTTTTAAAACAAAAACCACAAAAATAAGTTATAATTACTACCTTATGAAGAAATATCTTCTTTCAGTTTTCACATTAATCTCACCAATTTTAATTTTTGCCCAAGAATCAACCTCACAACAAGTAGATCGTATTTTTAAAGATTACACAGGATGGTTTGTAGAGGCGATTTTTTATGAAATTCCATTTTCTGAAACTTATCAAATACCTTGGGTTTTAATTGTTTTAATGGGTGGAGCGATTTTTTTCACCATTTATTTTAAGTTTATAAACTTTACAGGGTTTAGAAAAGCTATTCAAGTTGTTCAAGGTAAATATGAAGATATTGAAAAACATGGAGCCGATACTTTATACGGTGATCAAACACCTAATGAGGATGAAAATATTATCGAAACCTTAAGAGATGATAGTGCACATGGTGAAGTATCACATTTTCAGGCTTTAACCGCAGCACTTTCTGCAACCGTAGGTCTCGGAAACATTGCTGGTGTTGCTGTTGCCTTATCTATTGGAGGACCAGGAGCAACATTCTGGATGATTCTGGCTGGTTTATTAGGAATGGCTTCAAAGTTTGCTGAGTGTACGCTAGGTGTTAAATATAGAGATGTTGGTAAAGACGGAACGGTTTACGGCGGTCCTATGTATTATCTAACCAAAGGTTTCCAAGAAAAAGGCATGAAAGGTTTTGGTAAGGTGCTTGCCGTACTATTCGCCATATTCGTTATTGGTGGATCTTTTGGTGGAGGAAACATGTTCCAAGCCAATCAAGCAGCAGCTCAATTTACCAAACTTTTTAACTTCGAGAATGAAGATGCAGGAATGTATTTTGGTTTTGTTATGGCTATTATTGTTGCCGTAGTAATTATTGGAGGAATTAAAAGAATAGCTAAGGTAACCGAGAAAATTGTGCCTTTTATGGCTGGAATTTACGTATTGGCTTCCTTAATTATATTAGTGGCTAACTGGAGCTTGATCGATGATGCCTTTAGTTTAATTTACCATGGTGCTTTTTCTGGTTTAGGTATTGCAGGTGGTCTTGTAGGGGTTATGATTCAAGGTATACGACGTGGCGCTTTCTCTAATGAGGCAGGTGTTGGTAGTGCTGCTATTGCGCACTCAGCCGTTAGAACAAAATATGCTGCTAGTGAAGGTATTGTAGCGCTTTTAGAGCCTTTTGTAGATACTGTTGTAATTTGTACCATGACCGCTTTAGTGATTGTGATTACGAACTTTGATGGTGGCTTTATGGAATATGGCGTACCAATTAAGGAAGGTGTAGAATTAACAGCTGTGGCTTTTGATACCGTGATACCTCACTTCTCTATTGTACTTACCATTGCTGTAATATTATTTGCATTTTCAACCATGATTTCATGGTCGTATTACGGTATGCAGGGTTGGGTATTTTTATTCGGAAAAGGAAAAGTAAGCGATTTAGTTTACAAAATCTTGTTCTTGTTTTTTGTAGTTGTAGGATCCTCTATTAGCTTAGGTGCTGTTATTGATTTCTCTGATGCCATGATTTTTGCCATGGTTGTCCCTAATATTATTGGTGTAGTGATTTTATCGCCAGTAATTCGTAAGGAGCTAGAAAAGTATATGAATGCAATCAATTTGAAGAAAGATGCCTTGGAAGAAGGGGCTGAAGATCTTACAAAACATATGTAGTCTTAAAATATAGATTATTTAAATGAAATCCCATGTTACTTTTTCTAGAAATCAGCGGCATGGGATTTTTTTATTACTCCTGGTAATTATTATTTTACAGGGTGTTTATTTTTTTATTGATTTTCCTTCTGAAGATGTTGCAGTCGATAATAGGCGCTTGGTTCAGTTTGAAAAAACAATGGATTCTTTGCGTTTAGACAAGCTTCAAAAGTTAAAACCGAAGATAAAGGCCTTCAACCCAAACTATATTGATGATTTTAAAGGAGCAGCCTTAGGCATGAGCACGAAGGAAATTGATAGGTTACTCGTTTTTAGGAATCAGAATCAATGGATTAATTCTTCGGAAGAATTTCAAAGAGTCACTAAAATATCAGATTCCCTATTTGAAGCCATTTCGCCATATTTTAAATTTCCGGACTGGGTAAAGACTTCGAAAGCTAAAAAAGTAACATCAAACAATTTCAAAGGCACAAAAACTTATGCCGAAAAGAAAGATCTAAATGCAGTGACGGCAATCGAGCTTCAGGAAGTTTCTGGGGTAGGAAAGGTACTCTCAAATCGTATTGTAAAATATAGAAACAGTCTTCTCGGTGGTTTTTCCGATGTTATTCAGTTAGAAGATGTTTATGGTTTAAGTCCTCAAGTCATTGAAAATATGGCCAAACAGTTTGCTGTGAAAACACCAAAAGTGATACAGAAAATTGAATTAAATACAGCAACGGTGAATCAATTGGTAACCATTCCGCATATAGATTACGATTTGGCTCATCATATTATTGAATACCGACAATTAAGAAGTGCTTATAAAGCGATAAATGAATTATTGAAAGTAAAGGACTTCCCTACAAATAAATTCAAGATAATTCAATTATATTTGCACCTCGAAAAAAACATAGATGAATAACTTGTACTTCACAGAAGAGCACAATCTTTTTAGAAAAAGCCTTCAAGATTTTTTGCAAAAGGAAGTTGTTCCTTACATAGATAAGTGGGAACAAACGGGAGAAATAGAACGGTTTATTTGGAAGAAATTTGGAGAGATGGGTTTTTTAGGGATTAAATACCCTGAAGCTTACGGTGGAATGGATTTAGATTTGTTTTATACCGTAATTCTGCTTGAAGAACTTCAAAAGGTGAATTCAGGAGGTTTTGCTGCAGCTATTTGGGCGCACGCTTATTTAGCGATGACGCACCTTAATGCTGAAGGCAGTGAAGCTATCAAACAAAAATATTTAGCGCCAAGTATTTCTGGCGATATGATTGGGTGCTTGTGTATTACTGAGCCTTTTGGGGGAAGTGATGTTGCAGGTATGCGCACAACTGCGATTAAGGAGGGCGACTCCTATATCATAAATGGATCTAAAACATTTATTACAAACGGTTTACTTAGTGATTATCTTGTTGTGGCGGCAAAAACTGACCCAACCGTAGGAGGGAAGGGTATTAGTATGTTTGTTGTTGATCGTAAAACACCAGGACTTTCTTCTACGAAATTAGATAAGTTGGGGTGGAGAGCTTCAGATACTGGTGAAATCGCTTTTGATCAGGTTAAAATTCCAGCAGAAAATTTACTAGGAGAAGCTGGTAAAGGATTTCCATACATCATGCAGCATTTTTCGTTAGAGCGCTTAATTATGGGGATTAACGCTCATGCTAGAGCCGAATTTGCTTTAGAATACGCTGTGAAATATATGAGCGAGCGCCAAGCGTTTGGAAAAACAATTGATCAGTTTCAAGCATTAAGACATAAAGTAGCCGAATTATCAACCGAAGTAGAATTTTGTAAAGCTTTTAATTATTCCGTGGCTTACCGATTAAATAAAGGTGAGTATGTTGTAAAAGAAGCAACCATGTCGAAATTAAAATCTACAAAAGTTGCCGATGAAGTTATTTATGAGTGTTTGCAATTTTTAGGGGGCTATGGTTATATGGAAGATTACCCTTTAGCTCGTTTACTTCGCGATAGCCGTTTAGGACCAATAGGCGGAGGTACATCAGAAATTCTTCGTGAGATTTTAGCTAAAATTATTATAGATAAAAAAACATATAAGCCGGCAACGTAAAATATTTTATTTTTTTAGATTTAAATAGAATTAATTTTTATATTTGCACCCGAAAAATTTTAAAAGAGAGGAGGTTAAGACACTATGTTAATAATTCCAATTAAAGAAGGAGAGAATATAGATAGAGCGTTAAAGCGTTATAAGAGAAAGTTCGATAGAACTGGAACTAAACGTGCATTACAGACTGGTAAGCAATTTGACAAGCCTTCTGTTGTTCGTAGAGCGCAAATTCAAAAAGCTCAATACATCCAAGGACTAAGAGATGCAGAAAATATTTAATTCATATTAATGCACTAAATAGATACTAATCCCGCTTTACGCGGGATTTTTTTGTTTTCAGGCTAGCTGAAAAGTTGATTTTAGGCTAATCTGAATTTATTTCAGATGCTCATTACTATGGATTTTCAGAGAGGAGAGATACTGTACCTATTTTAGTATGACGATTTTTCGGGGTTTTAAAATAATATCTTTTTGTTTTAACTAACTCTGAAATATAAGGCGCCTCATAAATTAGTATCTTTAAAACACTTAAATCATATTTCTATTAACTATTAACCAATTGCCAAGTCGCCAACCGTAAATCATATATTGTCGAGTAATTGTTCATATGTTTATTGAGGGAAGAGCAAAATCAAAGTTTCAATTTGTAGTTTCCCTTAAACCTTAAACCTTAAACCTTAAACCTTAAACCTTAAACCTTAAACCTTAAACCTTAAACCTTAAACCTTAAACCAATAACCATAACCCAAAATGTCTTTCAAACCATTCACCGAATATTTGTTACTTGAAAAAAACTACTCTAAGTTGACGGTTAAAGCTTATCAAAGTGACTTGGTAAGTTTTTCGGAATTTATAAAGGACACCTATGGAAGTGATACAATTCAAGATGTAAATTATGCGCAAGTCCGATCTTGGATTGTTCTGTTAGTAGAAAGCGGTATCACGAATCGAAGTATTAATAGAAAAATCTCTACATTAAATACTTATTTTAAGTTCTTAATTAAGGTTGGTGATGTGGATGTCAATCCGCTTGCAAAACATAAAGCATTAAAAACAAGTAAAAAAATACAGGTGCCTTTTTCTGAAAGTGAAATTAATACCGTTTTAGATGAACTTAATATAGGAGATGATTTTGAAAGCGTAAGAAATAAATTAATTATTGAAATATTTTATTCTACAGGAATTAGACGTATTGAGCTTGTGGGATTAAAACTATCGAGTTTAGATTTAGATAATAAAACTTTAAAAGTTATTGGAAAACGAAATAAGGAGCGTATTGTACCGTTATTAAATGCAGTAGTTGTGACTTTAAAGGCGTATTTAAAATTGCGCGATGACCTAAGTTTGATAGAAGATAATGAAAGTTTATTTTTAACTAAAAAAGGCGTTAAAATATATGAAACTCTTGTTTACCGAATAATAAATGATTATTTTAGTTTGGCATCTTCAAAAGTAAAAAAGAGTCCTCATATATTAAGACACTCTTTTGCTACTCATTTGTTAAACCAAGGTGCCGATTTAAATGCTGTTAAAGAACTTCTAGGACATTCAAGTTTGGCTGCAACGCAAGTTTATACCCATAACAGTATAGCCGAACTTAAAAAAGTACATATTAATGCACATCCCAGAAGTAAAAAATAAATTCACATATTGTCTAACCTAAATGAGTGACATGTACTGTGTGATGAATAAGGTGAAAGCTTAAATATTCAAAACCTGTATTATGAAACTGATTTATTAAATTAAAAGTAAACAGATGAAAGTAAACACGCAATCCGTAAATTTTAATGCAGATGTAAAATTATTAGCCTTTATCCAGAAGCGTATGGATAAATTGGATTTGTTTTATGACAAGGTTATCAAATCAGATGTTTTTTTGAAAGTTGAAAATACGAGTGATAAAGAAAATAAAATATTCGAAGTTAAAGTGAGTGTACCCGGCGATAGTCTTGTGGTAAAAAAGCAATGTAAAAGCTTTGAAGAAGGCGCAGATATGGCGATAGCATCCCTAGAAAGACAGTTGAAAAAGAAAAAAGAAAAATTAAGAGCATATTTATGATAAAATTTATTCAAAAATGTTTTGAATAATATAAAAAAACTATACATTTGCAGTCCGTTAGAAATAGCGGGCTGTTTTTATATGTAAAAAAGACAGAAAAAGCCGATGTAGCTCAGCTGGCTAGAGCAGCTGATTTGTAATCAGCAGGTCGTGGGTTCGAGTCCCTCCATCGGCTCTGAAATATTGAAGTATAACTTTTGAATTTTATTTAAAAGTGGTCCGGGGAGATACTCAAGCGGCCAACGAGGGCAGACTGTAAATCTGCTGACTACGTCTTCGCAGGTTCGAATCCTGCTCTCCCCACAACAAATTTCTGCGTAGGCAGAAATCTATTTGAAATATTGAATACCAGGTAAGTTTAAAGCTTATCAAAATGCGAGAGTAGCTCAGTTGGTAGAGCGTCAGCCTTCCAAGCTGAATGTCGCCGGTTCGAACCCGGTCTCTCGCTCTAAAACCTGCGGAGGCAGGAATCTCTTTTTTTAAAATGCCGTTTAGGTGGTTTTAAAAGAATAGGAAATAAAAACTTTACGCCGGTGTAGCTCAGGGGTAGAGCGTTTCCTTGGTAAGGAAGAGGTCACGAGTTCAAATCTCGTCATTGGCTCTATATTGAAATAAAAAAAAGATTACACTAATATTATTATATAACTAAGATTAAAATTATTTAAAAACATGGCAAAGGCAACTTTCGATCGTTCAAAACCACACTTAAATATTGGTACAATTGGACACGTAGATCACGGTAAAACAACTTTAACTGCTGCTATTACTAAAGTATTAGCTGATGCAGGTTTATCTGAAGCAAGAGATTTCTCTTCTATTGACAACGCTCCAGAGGAGAAAGAAAGAGGTATTACAATTAATACTTCTCACGTAGAATATCAAACAGCTAACCGTCACTACGCTCACGTTGACTGTCCAGGTCACGCCGATTACGTAAAGAACATGGTTACTGGTGCTGCTCAAATGGATGGTGCAATCTTAGTGGTAGCTGCTACAGATGGTCCTATGCCACAAACTCGTGAGCACATCTTATTAGGTCGTCAAGTAGGTATTCCTCGTATCGTTGTTTTCTTAAACAAAGTTGATATGGTTGATGATGAAGAGCTTTTAGAATTAGTAGATATGGAAGTTAGAGATTTATTATCTTTCTATGAGTACGATGGAGATAATGGTCCTGTAGTTTCAGGTTCTGCTTTAGGAGCACTTAACGGTGAGCAAAAATGGGTTGACACTGTATTAGAATTAATGGATGCATGTGATAACTGGATCGAAGAGCCAGTACGTGATATGGATAAGCCTTTCTTAATGCCTATCGAAGACGTATTCTCTATTACTGGTCGTGGTACTGTTGCAACTGGACGTATCGAAACTGGTGTAGCTCAAACAGGAGATCCTGTAGAGATTATTGGTATGGGTGCTGAAAAATTAACTTCTACTATTACAGGTATCGAAATGTTCCGTCAAATATTAGATAGAGGTGAAGCTGGTGATAACGCTGGTATCTTATTAAGAGGTATTGAGAAATCTCAAATCTCAAGAGGTATGGTAATTACTAAGCCAGGTTCTGTAACACCACACGCTAAATTTAAAGCTGAGGTTTATATCTTGAAAAAAGAAGAAGGTGGACGTCACACTCCATTCCATAACAACTACCGTCCACAGTTCTACGTACGTACAACTGACGTAACTGGAAACATTGCGCTTCCTGATGGTGTTGAGATGGTTATGCCTGGAGATAACTTAACTATTACTGTAGAGTTAATCCAACCAATTGCAATGAACGTAGGTTTACGTTTCGCTATCCGTGAAGGTGGTAGAACAGTTGGTGCAGGTCAAGTAACTGAAATATTAGACTAATTATTAGTTTAAACATATAATAAGTTAAGGTATCTCTTTTTTGAGATACCTTGATTTATGTTTACGGGCGTAGCTCAGTTGGTAGAGCACTGGTCTCCAAAACCAGGTGTCGGGAGTTCGAGTCTCTCCGCCCGTGCAAATAAAATAGGTTTTACCTATTAATATTAAAATTGATATTGTTTCAATTAGATCAAAAAGAAATAACACCATGGCTGGATTTGCAAATTATATAAAAGAATCATTCGGAGAACTAAAGAATAATGTTACTTGGCCTACTTGGGCTGAAGGACAGAGTTTGACTGTTTTAGTCGCTGTTTTTTCAATTATATTCTCTCTAGTAATCTGGGGAGTAGATACAGTGTTCAGCAAGGTGATATCAGCTTACTTTCAATGGATTAGTTAATACTAAAAAAGAAAAAGGAATTTTATGTCTGAAGTAAGTGAAAAAAAATGGTATGTTGTTCGAGCTGTAAGTGGACAGGAAAACAAGATTAAATCTTATATCGAAAACGAGATTGCTCGTTTAGGTATGCAAGATTATGTTGATCAAGTTTTAGTGCCTACTGAACGTGTTGTACAAATCCGTAACGGTAAAAAGATTCATAAGGAGAAAGTGTTTTTTCCAGGTTATATTATGGTTCAAGCTAACCTTACTGGAGAAATACCTCATATAATCAGATCGGTAACTAATGTTATCGGATTTTTAGGAGAAACTAAAGGTGGTGATCCTGTTCCATTAAGACAATCTGAAGTTAACAGAATGTTAGGGAAGGTGGATGAGTTATCTGTTGAAGAAACTGCCAACGTTGCGATTCCTTATACAAAAGGAGAAACAGTAAAAGTTATCGATGGCCCTTTCAATGGGTTTGACGGTACCATTGAGAAAATCAATGAAGAAAAGCGTAAACTTGAAGTTATGGTTAAGATTTTCGGAAGAAAAACACCATTAGAATTAAGTTATATGCAGGTTGAAAAAGTATAATAATTGTTACACTATATAAATGATATCTTCTTTAGCTTCCAAAATTAAGAAGGATATCAACTAAATTATTAAAAATGGCAAAAGAATTAAGTAAAGTAGTTAAGTTACAAGTTCGGGGAGGTGCAGCGAATCCGTCGCCACCGGTTGGACCCGCTTTAGGTGCTGCTGGAGTTAACATCATGGAGTTCTGTAAGCAATTTAATGCTAGAACTCAGGATAAAGCCGGTAAAGTTTTACCAGTTGTTATCTCGGTATACAAAGACAAGTCATTTGACTTTGTTATCAAGACTCCTCCAGCTGCAGTACAATTATTAGAAGCGGCCAAGGTGAAAAAAGGTTCAGGTGAACCAAACCGAAAAAAAGTAGCTAAAGTATCTTGGGATCAGATCAAGACTATAGCAGAAGACAAAATGGTAGATTTAAATGCATTTACTCCAGAGTCTGCTATGAAAATGATTGCTGGTACAGCAAGATCGATGGGAATAACTGTAACAGGGAAATTTCCTTCTTAATCTATTAAAGACATTACAAAATGGCAAGATTAACAAAAAAGCAAAAAGAAGCTTTAGCGAAAATTGAAAAAGGAAGAGTGTATTCTTTAGAAGATGCATCAGCCTTAGTTAAAGAAATTACCAATACAAAATTTGATTCATCTGTAGATATCGCTGTACGTTTAGGAGTTGATCCTCGTAAAGCAAATCAAATGGTAAGAGGTGTTGTATCTCTTCCTCATGGTACTGGTAAAGACGTAAAAGTATTAGCATTAGTAACACCAGATAAAGAAGCAGAAGCTAAAGAAGCTGGTGCTGATTATGTAGGTTTAGACGAGTACCTTGATAAAATCAAGAGTGGTTGGACAGATGTAGATGTTATTATTACTATGCCTAGCGTTATGGGTAAATTAGGTCCTTTAGGACGTGTATTAGGTCCTCGTGGTTTAATGCCTAACCCAAAAACAGGAACAGTAACAATGGATGTTGCGAAAGCTGTAACAGAAGTAAAAGCTGGTAAAATTGACTTTAAAGTTGATAAAACTGGTATCGTACACGCTGCTATTGGTAAAGCATCATTTAGTGCTGATAAAATTGCTGAAAATGCAAATGAATTATTACAAACATTAATAAAATTAAAACCAACAACTGCAAAAGGAGTTTACGTGAAAGGTATTTCTATCTCTTCAACAATGAGTCCTAGTATCGCTGTTGATTCTAAAATTGGTTAATTAAGTTAAAACTTTTATTATGACAAGAGAAGAAAAATCATTAGTAATTGAGGAATTGACTGCAGAATTAGCTAATAATGCCAATGTTTATTTGGCAGATATTTCAGGATTGAATGCAGATGCTACTTCAAACTTACGTCGTGCTGCTTTTAAAGCAAACGTACAAATGGCGGTTGTTAAAAATACATTACTTGCTAAAGCCATGGAAGCTTCTGAAAAAGATTTCGGAGATTTACCTTCTGTGCTTAAAGGAAATACATCTGTGATGTACTCTGAAACAGGTAATGCACCAGCAAAATTAATTAAAAACTTCCGTAAAAAATCTGAGAAGCCTCTATTAAAAGGAGCCTTCATCGAGGAAGCTGTTTACATCGGTGACGCACAATTAGACATGTTAGTTGATATCAAGTCTAAGGAAGAGTTACTTGGAGAAATTGTTACAATCTTACAATCTCCTGCTAAGAATGTTATTTCAGCCCTTAAATCAGGTGGTGGAACCATTGCTGGACTTATTAAAACACTATCTGAAAGAGAAGGATAGTATCAAACAGTACGCACTTATTACAATTATATTATTATTACAAAATTATTAAAACGATAGAAAAATGGCAGATTTAAAAGATTTCGCAGAACAATTAGTTAACCTTACTGTAAAAGAAGTAAATGAGTTAGCAACTATATTAAAAGATGAGTACGGTATCGAGCCTGCTGCTGCTGCTGCAGTTGCTGTTGCTGGTCCTGCTGCTGGTGGTGAAGCTGAAGAAGCTCAAACTGAATTTGATGTTATCTTAAAAGCAGCTGGTGGTTCTAAATTAGCTGTAGTAAAATTAGTTAAAGAATTAACTGGTTTAGGATTAAAAGAAGCTAAAGGTTTAGTTGATGACGCACCAAGCGCTATCAAAGAAGCTGTATCTAAAGATGAAGCAGAAGCTTTAAAAGCATCTTTAGAAGAGGCAGGAGCTGAGGTTGAGCTTAAGTAAGCTTAGTACTTAAAACACATAAAGGTTTAGGTCTGAAGAAGTTACTTCAAGACCTAAACCATTTTGCGTATATAACAGGTATATACGTTTTTATTATTTTTTTTAATCAAAATTCCGTCCATTGATGTTATCAACACAAGCTGAAAGATTAAATTTCTCCTCTATTGTAAATAGAACAGAATATCCAGACTTCTTGGATATTCAGATTAAATCCTTCCAGGATTTTTTCCAATTAGAAACTAAATCTGAGGAAAGAGGCGATGAAGGTCTTTACAATACCTTCATGGAAAACTTTCCAATCACAGATTCTCGTAATCAATTCGTATTAGAATTTTTAGATTACTTCGTAGATCCACCAAGATATGCTATTGAAGAGTGTATTGAGAGAGGGCTAACTTACAGCGTTCCGCTAAAGGCTAGGTTAAAGTTATATTGTACAGACCCTGAACATGAGGATTTCGAGACCATTGTTCAAGATGTGTATTTAGGAACTATTCCTTACATGACGCCTTCAGGAACTTTTTGTATTAATGGTGCAGAACGTGTTGTTGTTTCTCAATTACACCGTTCACCAGGAGTTTTCTTCGGGCAATCTTTCCATGCCAATGGAACCAAATTATATTCAGCAAGGGTTATACCATTCAAGGGATCTTGGATTGAGTTTGCTACAGATATTAACCAGGTAATGTATGCTTACATTGATAGAAAGAAAAAATTACCTGTAACAACGCTTTTCCGTGCTATCGGATTCGAGCGTGATAAAGACATTTTAGAGATTTTTGACTTAGCAGAAGAGGCTAAAGTATCAAAATCTGGATTAAAGAAATACTTAGGAAGAAAATTAGCTGCTCGTGTATTAAATACATGGCATGAGGATTTTGTTGATGAAGATACAGGAGAGGTAGTTTCAATCGAGCGTAATGAAATCGTGCTTGATCGTGATACTATCCTTGACAAAGAAAATATAGAAGAAATTCTTGAAGCTGACGTTAAAACGATTCTTTTACATAAAGAAAGTACAGAACAAGGGGATTATGCCATTATCCACAACACGCTTCAAAAAGATCCAACGAACTCTGAAAAAGAGGCTGTTGAACATATCTATAGACAACTACGTAATGCAGAGCCGCCAGATGAGGAAACTGCACGTGGTATTATTGATAAATTATTCTTTAGTGACCAACGTTACTCTCTTGGAGAAGTTGGACGTTATAGAATGAACAAAAAATTAGGTCTTGATATTGGTATGGATAAGCAAGTGCTTACCAAAGAAGATATCATTACCATCATTAAATATTTAATCGAGCTTATCAATTCTAAAGCAGAGATTGATGATATCGATCACTTATCTAACCGTCGTGTTCGTACCGTAGGAGAACAATTATCATCACAATTTGGTGTTGGTTTAGCTCGTATGGCGCGTACCATTCGTGAGCGTATGAACGTTCGTGATAACGAGGTATTTACGCCTATAGATTTAATTAATGCTAAGACTTTATCGTCTGTAATTAATTCTTTCTTCGGAACAAACCAGTTATCTCAATTTATGGATCAAACCAATCCATTAGCTGAAATCACGCACAAGCGTCGTTTATCAGCTCTTGGACCAGGAGGTTTATCAAGAGAGCGTGCTGGATTCGAGGTACGTGACGTTCACTATACACACTACGGTCGTTTATGTCCGATTGAAACACCAGAGGGACCAAACATTGGTTTAATTTCTTCACTTTCTGTTTATGCAAAAGTGAACCCAATGGGATTCATCGAAACACCTTATAGAAAAGTAACTGATGGTGTTGTTGATATTAAAAATGATCCTGTTTATTTAAGTGCAGAAGAGGAGGAAGAAAAATTAATCGCTCAAGCAACAGTTAAAGTTGATGACGATGGTAAAATTCTTCACGATAAAGTTATTGCTAGAATGGAGGGTGATTTCCCTGTTATTGAACCAGAAAAATTAGACTATACGGATGTAGCGCCTAATCAAATTTCTTCAATTTCAGCATCGCTTATTCCTTTCTTAGAGCATGATGATGCGAACCGTGCCTTGATGGGATCAAACATGATGCGTCAAGCGGTACCATTATTAAGAGTAGATGCACCTATTGTAGGAACTGGATTAGAGCGTCAAGTAGCTTCAGATTCTAGAGTATTGATTAATGCAGAAGGAGAAGGTGAAGTACTTTACGTAGATGCTAAAGAAATCCAAATTAGATACGAACGTACTGAGGATGAAGCTAAAGTAAGTTTTGATAGCGATGTTAAAACATACCAATTAGTAAAATACAGAAAAACAAACCAAGGAACTTCTATTAACCTGAAACCAATCGTAGTTAAGGGTGATAAAGTATCTAAAGGTCAAGTTTTATGTGAAGGATATGCGACTCAAAAAGGAGAATTAGCTTTAGGTAGAAATATGAAAGTAGCCTTTATGCCTTGGAAAGGGTATAACTTTGAGGATGCGATTGTAATTTCTGAAAAAGTGGTTCGTGAAGATATTTTCACGTCTATTCATATCGATGAGTATTCTCTAGAAGTTAGAGACACGAAATTAGGTAATGAAGAATTAACTAACGATATCCCTAACGTTTCTGAAGAGGCTACTAAAGACCTTGATGAAAACGGTATGATTCGCGTTGGAGCCGAGGTTAAACCTGGCGATATTCTTATTGGTAAGATTACTCCTAAAGGGGAATCTGATCCAACTCCTGAAGAAAAATTATTACGTGCGATCTTTGGTGATAAAGCCGGAGATGTAAAAGATGCTTCTTTAAAAGCTTCACCTTCTTTAAATGGTGTTGTAATTGAAAAGAAATTATTCGCAAGAGCCGTAAAAGATAAACGTAAACGTGCACAAGATAAAGATGATATTCTTGCTCTTGAAGCACAATACGATAGAAAGTTCGACGAGCTTAAAGATATTTTAGTTGAAAAACTTTTCAATATTGTAAACGGAAAAACAGCTCAAGGTATTTATAATGACTTAGGTGAAGAAGTATTACCAAAAGGTAAAAAATTCACACTTAAAATGTTAAATGCTGTTGATGATTATGCGCATTTAGTGTCTGGAAAATGGACTACTGATGATCATACTAACCAATTGGTAGCTGATTTAATTCACAATTATAAGATTAAAGAAAACGATTTACAGGGGTCTTTACGTCGTGAGAAGTTTACAATTTCTGTTGGTGATGAGTTACCAGCAGGTATCATAAAATTAGCTAAAGTTTACATCGCTAAAAAACGTAAACTTAAAGTTGGTGATAAAATGGCTGGACGTCACGGTAACAAAGGTATTGTTGCTAGAATCGTTCGTCAAGAAGATATGCCATTCTTAGAAGATGGAACACCGGTTGATATTGTATTAAATCCACTTGGTGTACCTTCTCGTATGAACATTGGTCAAATTTATGAAACGGTACTTGGTTGGGCTGGACAAAAATTAGGACGCAAATATGCAACCCCTATTTTTGATGGTGCTACAATTGATCAAATTAATGAATTCACAGATGAAGCTGGAATTCCAAGATATGGTCATACCTACCTTTATGATGGTGGTACCGGACAGCGTTTTGATCAGCCAGCAACAGTTGGTGTGATTTACATGCTGAAATTAGGACACATGGTCGATGATAAAATGCACGCGCGTTCTATTGGACCTTACTCATTAATTACGCAACAACCATTAGGTGGTAAAGCACAGTTTGGTGGTCAGCGTTTTGGTGAGATGGAAGTTTGGGCACTTGAGGCTTATGGCGCATCAAGTACCTTACGTGAGATCTTAACTGTAAAATCTGATGATGTTATTGGTAGAGCTAAAACTTACGAGGCAATCGTAAAAGGTGAACCAATGCCAGATCCAGGATTACCAGAATCATTCAACGTACTTATGCACGAATTGAAAGGTTTAGGTTTAGACATCAGATTAGAGGAGTAAAATAATAGTTTTCAGTCACAGCGTTCAGTAATTACTCTGAACTGTGACTGAAAACTGAAGACTTAAAAAACATGGCAAGAAAACAAGATAAAAATACAGTTAAGAGATTTAATAAAATCTCAATCGGTTTAGCTTCTCCAGAGTCTATTTTAGCAGAGTCTAGAGGCGAAGTTTTAAAACCAGAAACTATCAATTATCGAACTCACAAACCAGAACGTGATGGTTTGTTCTGTGAGCGTATCTTTGGTCCTGTAAAGGATTACGAGTGTGCTTGTGGTAAATATAAAAGAATACGCTACAAAGGTATTGTATGTGACCGTTGTGGTGTTGAAGTAACAGAAAAGAAAGTACGTCGTGATCGTGTTGGGCACATTAACCTTGTGGTTCCTGTAGCACACATCTGGTACTTCCGTTCGTTACCGAATAAAATTGGTTATTTATTAGGATTACCATCTAAGAAATTAGATATGATTATTTACTACGAACGTTACGTAGTTATTCAACCAGGTAATGCTAAGAATGAAGAAGGTGAACCATTACAAAAAATGGACTTCTTAACAGAAGAAGAATACTTAAACATTCTTGAAACCCTTCCTCAAGATAATCAGTATTTAGACGATTCAGATCCAAACAAGTTTTTAGCTAAAATGGGTGCTGAATGTTTAATCGAATTATTAGCAAGAATTGACTTAGAGTCTTTATCATACGAATTACGTCATAAAGCCAATACCGAAACGTCTAAACAACGTAAAACGGAAGCTTTAAAACGTTTACAAGTTGTAGAGTCTTTACGTGAGTCAAATCAAAATAGAGAAAATCGTCCAGAATGGATGATTATGAAAGTAATTCCAATCATTCCGCCAGAATTACGTCCTCTAGTACCACTAGATGGAGGTCGTTTTGCAACGTCTGATTTGAATGACTTATACCGTCGTGTTATTATTCGTAACAACCGTCTTAAAAGATTGGTTGAAATTAAAGCTCCTGAAGTTATTTTACGTAATGAAAAACGTATGCTTCAAGAGTCTGTGGATTCGTTATTCGATAACACACGTAAGTCTTCTGCCGTAAAAACAGATTCTAACAGACCTTTAAAATCTTTATCAGATTCATTAAAAGGTAAGCAAGGTCGTTTCCGTCAAAACTTACTTGGTAAGCGTGTGGATTATTCAGCACGTTCTGTAATTGTTGTAGGACCAGAATTAAAATTATTTGAATGTGGATTGCCAAAAAATATGGCAGCTGAATTATACAAACCTTTTGTTATTAGAAAACTAATTGAAAGAGGTATTGTTAAAACAGTAAAATCTGCAAAGAAAATTATAGATAAAAGAGAGCCTGTGGTTTGGGATATCTTGGAAAACGTTCTTAAAGGACATCCAGTATTACTAAACCGTGCGCCTACCTTACACCGTTTAGGTATTCAAGCTTTTCAACCAAAATTAATTGAAGGAAAAGCGATTCAGTTACACCCATTAGTATGTACGGCATTTAACGCCGATTTCGATGGGGATCAAATGGCGGTGCATTTACCATTAGGGCCAGAGGCTATTTTAGAGTGTCAAATGTTAATGTTGGCATCTCACAATATCTTAAACCCTGCTAATGGTTCTCCGGTAACGGTACCTTCTCAGGATATGGTACTTGGTCTTTACTATATGACCAAGCTACGTAAGTCTACACCAGAAGTGCCAATTAAAGGTGAAGGTTTAACATTCTACTCTCCAGAAGAGGTAGAAATTGCTTTCAATGAGCAACGCGTTGATTTGAATGCTGGTATCAAAGTAAGAACGATTGATATTAATGAGGAAGGTAAACTTGCTCCGGTTATCATCGAAACTACAGTTGGTCGTGTATTATTTAACCAACACGTGCCTCAAGCAGCTGGTTATATTAATGAAGTATTAACTAAAAAGTCGTTAAGAGATATTATTGGTAATATCTTAAAAGCAACTTCAGTTCCTGAAACAGCCGATTTCTTAGATGCTATTAGAACTTTAGGATTTAAATTCGCCTTCCAAGGTGGTTTATCATTCAGTTTAGGAGATATCATCATCCCGCCAGAAAAGCAAGGTATGATCGATAAAGCTAACGGCTTAGTTGATGGTATTACTGGTAACTATAACATGGGACTTATTACCAATAACGAACGTTACAACCAAGTTATTGATATCTGGACCTCTACAAATGCTGAATTGACAGAGTTGTCTATGAAACGTATTCGTGAAGACCAACAAGGGTTTAACTCGGTGTTTATGATGCTTGATTCTGGAGCTCGTGGATCTAAAGAACAGATTCGTCAGTTAACTGGTATGCGTGGATTAATGGCAAAACCTAAAAAATCTAACGCTGGTGGTGGAGAAATTATTGAAAATCCAATTCTTTCTAACTTTAAAGAAGGTCTTTCAATTTTAGAGTACTTTATCTCTACGCACGGTGCACGTAAAGGTCTTGCCGATACGGCCCTTAAAACTGCCGATGCTGGTTACTTAACAAGACGTTTAGTAGACGTTTCTCAAGATGTTATTATCAATACTGAAGATTGTGGTACATTAAGAGGTGTTGAAGTTGAACCATTGAAAAAGAATGACGAAGTTGTTGAAACTTTACAGGAAAGAATTGTAGGTCGTGTTTCATTAAACGATGTATTTAATCCTTTAACTGAAGAGAAATTAGCTTCTGCTGGTCAATTAATTGATGATGCTGTTGCTAAAGCCATCGGTGCATCTCCTTTAGAAAGTATTGAAGTACGTTCTGCTTTAACTTGTGAGGCGTTACAAGGTATTTGTGCGAAATGTTACGGTCGTAACTTAGCTACAGGTAAAATGGTACAACGTGGTGAAGCTGTTGGTGTTGTTGCGGCACAATCAATTGGTGAGCCTGGTACACAGTTAACACTTCGTACGTTCCACGTAGGTGGTATTGCGGGTAACATTTCAGAAGAAAACAAGCTTGCTGTTAAGTTTAACGGTATTGCTGAAATCGAAGATTTAAAAACAGTTAAAGGTCAAGATAGTGAAGGAAACGAGATTGATATCGTAATTTCTAGAACGTCTGAACTTAAACTTACAGATAAGAAAACTGGTATTGTATTAAGTACTAATAACATTCCTTATGGTTCTACTATTTTTGTTAAAAATGGTCAAGAATTAGCTAAAGGTGATGTCGTATGTACTTGGGATCCATATAACGGTGTAATTATTTCAGAATTTGCTGGTAAAGTAAGATATGAAAACATCGAACAAGGGGTAACTTACCAAGTTGAAATTGATGAGCAAACAGGTTTCCAAGAAAAAGTAATTTCTGAATCTAGAAACAAAAAGCTTATTCCAACACTTCATATTGAAGATGCTAGTGGTGAAACCATGCGTTCTTACAACTTACCAGTTGGCGCTCACCTTATGATTGATGATGGAGAGAAAATTAATGTTGGTAAGATTTTAGTTAAGATTCCTCGTAAATCTGCAAAAGCAGGGGATATTACAGGTGGTCTTCCACGTGTTACCGAGTTATTCGAAGCGCGTAACCCATCTAACCCAGCAGTTGTTTCTGCTATTGATGGTGTGGTTTCTTTCGGAAAAATTAAGAGAGGTAACCGTGAGATTATCGTAGAATCTAAATTAGGTGATGTTAAGAAATACTTAGTGAAGTTATCTAATCAGATCTTAGTACAAGAGAATGATTACGTTAAAGCTGGTATGCCATTATCTGATGGTTCTATTACACCAAACGATATCTTGAATATCAAAGGACCTTCAGCTGTTCAACAATACTTAGTAAACGAGGTACAAGAGGTATACCGTTTACAAGGGGTGAAAATTAATGATAAACACTTCGAAGTTGTTGTTAGACAAATGATGCGTAAAGTTAGAATTATCGATTCTGGTGATACGATTTTCTTAGAAGATCAATTGGCTCATAAAGCAGATTTCATTAAAGAAAATGATGATATCTTCGGAATGAAAGTGATTGAAGACGCTGGAGATTCTTCTACGCTTAAAGCAGGTCAAATTGTTTCTCCACGACAGTTAAGAGATGAAAATTCTATTTTACGTCGTGAAGATAAAGCACTTGTTACGGCTAGAGATGCTCAACCAGCAACGGCGACTCCAATACTTCAAGGTATTACAAGAGCTTCGCTTCAAACGAAATCATTTATTTCTGCGGCATCCTTCCAAGAAACAACTAAAGTATTAAACGAAGCTGCAGTAGCAGGTAAAGTAGATGCTTTAGAAGGCTTGAAAGAAAACGTTATTGTTGGACATAGAATTCCTGCAGGTACTGGTATGAGACGTTACTCTGATATCATTGTAGGTTCTAAAGAAGAGTTTGACGAAATGATGCAAGTGAAACAAGAGTTAAATTACAACTAAAGCATTCCCGCGAAATCGAAGATTCACGAATACCTTTTTGAAGGTAAGTGTCGATGAGTAAGGCGGGAATCTTAAAAATAAAAGCCTTCATGTATTTATACTTGAAGGCTTTTTTATTTTAAAATCACATAACTTTAAAACATTTCCTCTATATTGGAAAAAAATATTTAAATATGGCAGACGAACAAGACAAGCAAAAACAAGGGCAAATAAATATAGAATTAGATGAAAAAGTAGCTGAAGGTACTTACTCTAATTTGGCCATTATAAACCATTCTGTTTCAGAATTTGTGGTAGATTTTGTTAATATTATGCCTGGTGTTCCTAAAAACAAAGTGAAGTCAAGAATCATTCTCACACCGCAACATGCTAAACGCTTATTAAAGGCGCTTGGAGAAAATGTAGCGCGATTTGAAAATGCTCATGGTGAAATTAAAGATTACGATCAACCACCAATTCCTTTAAACTTTGGGCCTACAGGTCAAGCATAAAAAAAAGCATTGAACAAATTTTTGTTCAATGGCTTTTTTATTAAAAGGCCATTTCCTTTTTGTGGAGTTTATATTTTAATGCTCCTGAGGGGCATTTCTTTATCTGTTTAATGATTTTTTCAGTAGTACTACCTTCTGGATCAATCCATGGAATTACCGAGTTTTGAAAGACATCTGAAAGCTCTTGCGTACAGATATTAGACTGTTGACATTGAAAAGGACAATAGGTGATACTAATTTCTCGGTTTCCGTATTCCGTTGTTTTCATAGTTTTAGAATCAGCGAAGACTTTAGTTAAAATTTGGGTTATCTAAAAAGACTAATTAAATTCTGAAGTAAAATGAAGCTTAACATTCGGGTACTTCTGTTGCGTCATTTGCAGTGAAAATGCAGAGTCAGCCAGGAATACCAATTGGTTACGTTTGTCTTTAGCTAAAAAGCGTTGCTTCACACGAACAAACTCTTTATATTCATCTGTTTTTGAGTTACTCGGATCTACCCAACACGCTTTATGAACATTTAAATTTTCATAGGTACATTTAGCCCCGTATTCATGCTCCAATCGGTATTGAATCACCTCATATTGTAAAGCTCCAACAGTTCCAATAACCTTTCTTCCGTTAAGTTCTAAGGTGAATAGTTGGGCAACACCCTCATCCATTAATTGATCGATGCCTTTAAAAAGCTGTTTAGATTTTAAAGGGTCGGCATTATTGATGTATCTAAAATGTTCCGGTGAGAAGCTAGGAATACCTTTATAATTTAAAATTTCACCTTCAGTCAGGGTATCACCAATTTTAAAGTTTCCTGTATCTTGTAAACCTACAATATCACCAGGGTAGGAAATGTCTACAATTTCTTTCTTTTCAGCAAAAAAAGCATTCGGACTCGAAAACTTGACCTTTTTACCATGTCTCACATGTAAATAAGGCGCATTTCTTTTAAATTCACCAGAAACTATTTTAACAAAGGCTAAACGGTTTCGGTGGTTAGGGTCCATATTGGCATGTATCTTAAATACAAATCCAGAAAATTTATCCTCATCGGGTTTAACAAGGCGTTCTTCACTGTTTTTAGGCTGTGGTTTTGGTGCAATTTCAACAAAACAGTCTAGGAGTTCACGAACACCAAAACTGTTTAATGCCGATCCAAAAAACACCGGTTGCAACGTACCGTTTAGGTAATCTTCATGGTTAAACTGCGGATAGATACCATCAACCAATTCCAACTCTTCTCTTAAGGTTTCAGCGGCATTGTCACCTACTAATTTATTAAGTTCTTCAGATTCTAAATCGGATATTTCAATGGTTTCTTCAATATTTTTACGGCTGTCTCCGCTAAACAAATTGATGTTTTTTTCCCAGATATTATAAATACCTTTAAAATCGTACCCCATACCTATAGGGAAACTTAAAGGCGTTACAGTTAAACCTAACTTTTGCTCGATTTCATCTAGTAGTTCAAAAGCATCTTTACCCTCGCGATCCATTTTATTAATAAAAACAATCATCGGGATGTTACGCATTCTACAAACTTCAACCAGTTTTTCTGTTTGCTCCTCAACACCTTTTGCAACATCAATAACAACAATCACACTGTCTACCGCTGTTAAGGTTCTAAAGGTATCTTCGGCGAAATCCTTGTGACCAGGCGTATCTAAAATATTAATTTTAATACCGTTGTACTCAAAAGCTAAGACCGAAGTAGCAACAGAGATTCCACGTTGACGCTCAATCTCCATGAAGTCACTCGTAGCCCCTTTTTTTATTTTGTTGCTCTTTACAGCGCCTGCTTCTTGGATCGCTCCACCAAAAAGTAATAATTTTTCAGTTAATGTGGTTTTACCAGCATCGGGGTGCGAAATAATACCAAAAGTACGTCGTCGTTGTATTTCTTTTAAAAAACTCATAAATCTTGTTGCAAAATGGGTTGCAAAGATAAGATATAACTTCAATAAGCATAGCAGATAAAAACACTTTTTAAATTTCTATTTGTATTCATTCGGTATTCGAAATTTACTTGGTATTTTTGTTTTTTATGATTTAATTCTAAATGATAAAATTTTATAAATTCCTTTAATCTAGGGAATTTATAAGCCTTAATTCTAAAAACAGAAATTGATAGATGGAAGAAGAAAAAGTAATACTTGTAAATGAAAAAGATGAAAAAATAGGCTTGATGCCAAAAATGGAGGCTCATGAAAAAGCCTTATTACATCGTGCCTTTTCTGTTTTTGTTTTCAATGATAAAAATGAATTGATGCTTCAGCAACGCGCTTTGGATAAGTATCATTCTCCTGGGCTTTGGACCAATACGTGCTGCAGTCACCAACGTGATGGTGAATCTAATTTAGATGCTGGTAGAAGACGATTACAAGAAGAAATGGGTTTTGAAGTGCCATTAGAAGAATCGATTTCTTTTATGTATAAAGCCCCTTTTGATAACGGATTAACCGAACATGAATACGATCATATTATGTTAGGAACTTATAATGGCGAACCTAATATTAATCCCGATGAAGTGGCGAGCTGGAAATGGATGCCACTTGAAGCCGTTAAAGAGGATATTGAAAAACAACCAGAAATTTACACAGCTTGGTTTAAAGTTATTTTCGATAAGTTTTACGATAGTATAAAGTTAAATACATGAAAGCAACTGTAAGTAGAAAGGCTCATTTTAATGCAGCTCATAGATTGTTTAACAAAAACTGGAGTTTTGAGAAAAACGATGCTGTTTTTGGTAAATGTAATAACCCTAATTATCACGGACATAATTACGAACTTATTGTAAGTGTAACTGGTGAAATTAATGAGGAGACCGGTTTTGTTATTGATGTCGCCATATTAAAGGAATTAATTGAGGTTGAAATTGAAGCAGCTTTTGATCATAAAAACCTTAATCTTGAAGTTCCAGAATTTGAAAGCCTAAACCCTACTGCCGAAAATATTGCTGTTGTTATCTATAATAAGTTAAAACCTAAATTAGATGCTGCGTTAGAGCTTGAAATAACACTTTATGAAACGCCTCGTAATTTTGTACGGTATTCTGGAGACTAACTTAAAAATAATCCCATCGAGCTAGGCTTACACTCAAAATATTAGAAGTGTTTTAGACTGTAAAATATATCTTAAAATAGCGGTCTATTGGAAGTTTATATGTAATTTTGCTCAAAATAAATTAAGAAATTATGGCAAATGTTAGAGACCTAAAAAAAGATATAAATTTTGTTTTGGGTGATATTATTGAAGCGGTTTATGTTTGGGAATACGAAAACACTGATAAAGACACGAAAAAGAGTGAAGCAATTATCGATGAAGCAATAAATACTTTTGATGAGTTAATTGCTAAGGTAAACGCTAAATCTGAGAACCCAAAAGCTCATTTTAAGGCGATTAGCAACGAGCTAGAAACAAAAGGAAAAGGGTTGATTGATAAAATTAATGCATTAGGATAAAATTTTTTAACGGAATGCTTGCAATTAAAAAAAATGCGATTATATTTGCACCCGTTAAATAAGCCGATGTAGCTCAGCTGGCTAGAGCAGCTGATTTGTAATCAGCAGGTCGTGGGTTCGAGTCCCTCCATCGGCTCAAAAAAGCTTCACTAAAAGTGAAGCTTTTTTTATGCTTTTTACTAACCTTATTGTGTTGTATTAAGACTAAAAAAAAACAGCCTTGTAAATTATTTACAAGGCTGTTTTTTTAGAGCGTGTAATTAAGATTATTTCTCCGCACTTTTAATAGTTTCAATGAAACTGTTAAGTTCCTTTCCGTATTTTGAGTCTTTAACTTTTGGGGTTAAAGATTTATTAATAGTATCTAGTAAATCTAACCTCGCATTGTAAATTTCTGAAAGCGCTAAAAAAGGAGCAACTTCACTATCTTTATTTTGTATTGCAAAATTTACCGTGTATAAATATTTTCTTTTTATGGCACTGTTTTCTTCCTTTTGAAGCTCTATTAGTTTAGTAGTGTCTTTGGCAATTTGAGCTTCAAACTTTTCTTTAATGATATCTAAGTTTCTGTTATTTATTTTGGAAATAAGCGCTTTATAATTCTCTAGTACTTCCTGTTGTTTAGAGCCTTTAATTTTGGCATCATATACGAAGTTTTTAAGAGTTGTATTGATTTCTGTAACACCACGATCGGCAAAAAAGCCTATGCGATCTTGTTCTGTACTATTTTTATCAAGATCTAAGTAAAACATTTCAGGAGATTCCAGTTTACTATGCAGTTCAAAACTCGAATTACCATTAATTACAATCGAATCGACAGTTACTAGGGTCGTGTCTTCTACTTTCTTTAAATATACGGTTCCTTTTTTAAGTCCTTTTACATGGGTTTTTACCGTTAAATCGTTGCTGTTATCTCCACAAGATAGGCATATGAAGGTTAAAAGTAGTATAGATATTTTTTTCATGAATAGGGTATTTAATTATCGGCAAATATCTAATAATTAATTTTTAAATACTATGAATAATATGAACATTGTTAAATTATTCACAAAAGCCCAAAACTATAATTCATTTGGTATATCTATTGCTAATTTTGTACCGAATGCATTTGCGATATGGTTTATTGAGTGGTTACTTTAAACTAGTAAATGTGATTCATATTTTTGGTTGGTTAGTTAGTGAAAAAGCACCTTTTTTTTAAGAGGTGCTTTTTCCATTTTAAATGGTATTAGTTTGGATTTTACTAAGAAGAAAAATTTTACATAATTTGCTGGGGTTAGATTCTAGTTGTACGGTGTTTCTTATAAATTGTTGTTAAATGTTAATAATTCGTGTATTTAATCGAAAATAACGGTATTTAGTCGTTTAAATTAGGATGTTTGTTTTATATTTGAAGTGTACTAAATAATACATTTTTTTTAGTTCAATGGATTAATTAATTAATATTTGCATATGTTGTTAATGGGGTGATCCCAAATCTAACTTCATAAAACTAACAGCAAATTGATAAGAAACCGAGTTTGAGGGAGCTCGGTTTTTTTTATGCCTAATTTTAGGCAGCACTATCAGTGCGTCATGACATTATGATTCTTGTCAAATGTATCAGTCCTAATAATAAAAGCCAATATTTAAATTAGTTACCCAATAGGCTTTTATTTTTTTAAATTCGCAGAAATAATAATAAAATGAAATTTAAAGTTTTTATACTAGCGTGCTTGACTAGTTTTGGTTTATTTGCCCAATTGCCTGAAGGTTTTGTTTACGTAAAAGAAGTGATTCCCGATTTGGATGTTGAACTACGCTATCACACGAGCTTTAATTTTGTAGGTAAACCTGTAGAGGGCTACCATGCTAATAGACTTATTTTAACCAAGGAAGCCGCCCATGCCCTGAAACTAGTTAATGATGATTTACAAATGCAAAATTTGTGTTTAAAAGTCTATGATGGCTATAGACCACAACGAGCCGTAAATCATTTTATGAAGTGGGCTAGGGACGTGAATGATACTTTAACCAAACAAATCTTTTATCCGCATATTAGAAAGAAAAACTTGTTTAGAGAACAATACATAGCAACACATTCTGGACACAGTAAAGGAAGTACTGTGGATTTAACCATTATTGATGGAAATACGGGTGAACCTTTGGATATGGGAAGCCCTTTTGATTTTTTCGGACCAGTATCTTGGTATAGCAATCAAGAGATTACTGAAAAGCAAAAAGCAAACAGAAAACTACTTCATGATATCATGCTTAAACACGGTTTTAGAGGTTATTCTAAAGAGTGGTGGCACTTTACATTACGTCATGAGCCTTTTCCTCATACCTATTTTGATTTCCCTGTGGAATAAACTTAATACCAGCGTTTCTTTTTCTTTTTTGAAGCCTCACTTTTTCGTCCTTTTTTGTGTTTACTCCCCGTTTTTTTGGATTTATGAACAATAGGTTTGGCTTTTGGGTCTAATGGATATGGGTGTTCTTCAATTACGTCCAATTGGACTTGAATGAGCTGTTGTATGGTTTGTACATAAGTCTTCTCATCAGCAGAACACAGTGAATATGCTACGCCTTTATTACCCGCTCTAGCAGTTCGTCCTATACGGTGAACATAAGTTTCAGGGATATTTGGTAAATCAAAGTTAATAACAGCATCTAAATCATTAATGTCAATGCCTCGGGCAGCAACATCTGTAGCTATTAAAATATTAGCATCCCTATTTTTGAATTTACTTAAAGCGTCCTGTCTTGCAGTCTGACTTTTGTCACCATGTATACTTTCTACTTTATAACCATTTTTAAGCAAGGTTTGTTCCAGTTTTTCAACGCCAAATTTGGTACGTCGGAAAATGATGATATGGCCTTTAATCGTATTTCTTAGTAAGTGTAAACACAATTCAATTTTATTGCGTTTAGGTACAAAATAAAGCAACTGGTTTACATTTTTAGAGGTTGAAGCGTTTTGAGCAACTTCAACACGTTCAGGGTTATTTAATATTGAATTAGCTAATTGTTCCACCTTGTATGGAATAGTTGCCGAAAAAAGTAAGATTTGTTTTTCTTTGGTGCAAAGGCGTTCAATTTTTTTAACATCATCAATAAAACCCATGTCTAACATCAAATCGGCTTCATCTAAAACTAGCGTTTCTACATAATCTAGATTGACAATATCTTGTTTGTGTAAATCCAATAAACGACCTGGAGTTGCTATTAAAATATCGACTCCTTTTTTTAAAACTTCCTTTTGAGGTTCAATAGAAATACCACCGTAAACAACAGCTGTTCTTAAATTAGTATAGGTGCTATATTTATTAAAGTTGTCACTAATTTGTGATGCCAATTCTCTTGTAGGGCTTACAATTAAAGCTTTGACTTGTTTGCCTTTTTTAGGAGCATCTTGTCGGTCAAATAAAGATTGAAGTATTGGCAGGGCAAAAGACGCTGTTTTTCCTGTTCCGGTTTGAGCCGAAACAATCATATCCTTTTTTTCTAATATTATAGGGATGGTTTTTTCTTGTACTAAAGTCGGGTTATCATACCCAGCTTCAGCTACAGCTCTTAAAATTGGCCTGTTGAGTTTTAAATCTTTAAATGACATGTAGAAAGTTTCCGCAAAGATAGTGGAAATTGTGTTGGCTTTCCTTTAGCGGAAAAAATAAGAATATGATTCTTTTTTATCTGAAAGCGATTTCAATTTTATAAAACCAAAAGTCCGTTTCCCCTTAAAGTCATAATAGGTTTTGAAAACCAAAACAATTCAAAATTGTCAAAATGGCTTTCATAATCTTTTTTCAATTCGGAAAGCGTTAATAATTGCTCATTATTTGGTGTGAGTTTACTAAGCATATCTATAAACCAATCGCCATGATTTTTGTTTAGCGTAATATCAATCGTATCCGTTTTTAAATGAAATGATAGTTTTAAATAGGCATAGGTATTTGCTTTTTTAGTTTTTGAAAATTCATTAACTGAAGGGAGTGATCCTAACCAAAGAGCTTTGCCTCGTGGTTTTAGTTTGAAATCCACAGGTGTTTCTAGGCTATCATAAATGAAATCACGATGAATAGTGGTGTGTGGAATATTAAAATCAAACCAGTCTTGTAGAGGTAAATCAAAACCAATACCATGCATGAAATTAAACAAGGATTTTTTTAATCCGAAACTAAACATGTTGTGGTCTATGCCTGTGTTGTCGGAAAAATCGATATCGTTGTGCGCAAAGCTGATGTTTTTATAATGCGGGGTAATGTTATAAGCGTCTGGATTTTGACCAATAGGGCTATGAGCGGTAAGAGCAAACTGATGCCAGAAGCCAGACTGAATAATGCCAAGTTCAAACAATTGGCGCACCATTTCTAAACTATCAATAGTTTCTTGAATCGTTTGTGTTGGGTAGCCGTACATGAGGTAACTGTGTACCATGATGTTTGCTTCGGTGAAATTGCGTGTCACTTGGGCAACTTGCTCAACGGTAACCCCTTTGTCTATCAATTTTAGTAAGCGATCGGATGCTACCTCCAAACCTCCCGATACAGCAATACAGCCAGAAGCTTTCAAAAGCTGACATAAATCGTGGGTGAAATTTTTCTCAAAACGGATATTTGCCCACCAAGTCACTGTCATTTTTCGTTTTAAAATCTCTAGAGCTAGGGCTTTCATAAGTGATGGAGGCGCGGCTTCATCTACAAAATGGAATCCGTTTTCTCCTGTTTGATCAATGATTTGCGCCATACGATCCACCAATAATTTAGCCGTAATAGGTTCGTAGATTTTAATGTAATCTAATGAAATGTCACAAAAAGTACATTTTCCCCAGTAGCAACCATGCGCCATGGTAAGTTTATTCCATCGGCCATCACTCCATAAACTGTGCATGGGATTTGCAATTTCAATTACTGAAATGTACTTGTCTAGGTGTAAATCGGAATAGTCGGGAGTCCCTAATTCAAGCTGTTTATAATCAGGTTTCGGGTTGTTGTTTTTATATGAAACCTTACCGTTTTCTAGTAAAAAGGTGCGTTTGTAAAGTGGGGGAGAATCGTTTCCAATGAGGTTGTGGTGTAATAATTCGATGGGTAATTCTCCATCATCTAGAGTGATGAAATCGAAAAACTCAAAAACACGAACATCGGTGAGCGACCGTAACTCGGTGTTTGGAAATCCACCACCCATAGCCATTTTTATGTCTGGAAAATGCGCTTTAATGAATTGCGCACATCGAAAGGCACTATATAAATTCCCAGGAAAGGGAACAGAAAAACAAACTAACTTAGGTTGTGTCGATCTCATTCTTGATTCAAGAATTTCCAAGGTAATTTGATCGATGTAAGTGGGCTGCGCTTCTAAATTCGAATAGAGTTCATTAAAACTATGAGCACTCTGACCTAAGCGTTCGGCATATCGGCTAAATCCAAAATTATCATCGATGCATTCAATAATGAAATCGGATAAATCTTCGAGATACAAAGTAGCCAGATGTTTGGCTTTGTCTTGAAATCCCATCGAGCCAAAAGCCCAGTCCATATCGTCCAACTGATTGAAACGCGAGGCACGAGGTAAATAATGATCGGTACAAATTTGTCGAGCTAAACTCTGGTTTTTGCCTTGAAGAAATTGGATGATATCATCTAAAGGCTCTAAATAAGCCTCTCTTAGGGCGTAAATACGCTGACAATTATCTGATACAATGCGTTGGTTTTCGGCAGCTAAATCAAACAATTCCGCGAAGGTTTTTTTGTTGAATAATTCTAAAATAACTTCAATCCCTAAATCCATTTGAAAAGCACTAATGTTTTTCGTTTTAAGGAAGCCTTTCAAGTATGCCGTAGCGGGGTAGGGCGTATTGAGTTGTGTAAAAGGCGGGGTAATAAGTAAGAGGTCTTTCAAAATTTATGCAATATATGGGCACAAAGATAATTGAAAAGGAATTAGGGATGTAGTTTTAAAAATAACAATAGATAGTTTCAAAAAGGAATCCTAGTATTTTGAATAGGAGCTGAAAAGTAGTGTTATTCCGAAAAGAATCTTTTAGACATGAATCTTTTTAATCTTCATAGCGTTCCATGTGTTGTCTATGGCGATTAATTTAGTGGGTTTTAAACGGTAATCGCCTAAAAAATCCCAGTCTAGCTCGATATGTAATTTTGAAATTTCACTAATAGAAGTATCATTAGGATAAAATACCCAAACTACAGAATGGTCTAACAACCTTGGGAATAAGGTGAGCATTTGATTGATAAATTCATCTTTGGTTTGTGAGAACACCAAAGCGCACTCCACACAGGAGGTGGTTACAATAGATTCTGAATAAGAAATGTCTTTGAAAGTATCATCAAAAGATTCCGGTTTGTTCAGAATATAAATATCGCTATACTGCTGTAACTTTAATTTTTTTGTTGTCTTGCTCATAAACTAAAAGTACAAAAAAATGAGATACAACAAAACCTAATTTTTATAAAATAGCAAGTCTTTAATCTATAAGCTTTTTAAGATCATTTCGAAGCTTTGGAGCTAAGGCTTCGTTATTTATGGCTTTTAGAAGCAGGTCTTGGTTTTTAGTTCTTTCAAAAATTAAATGGAAGAGTTCTGAGGTTGTTAGGCTGTTTTCTGCTGGCTTAACCAAAGTAAATGTATCTCCGTTTTGCACATGGCCTTCTTCAATTACTCGGATATAGGTACCACAAAAACCATGATGTATGAACTGTTTTAAAACCTCTTGTGTTTCAAACTTAACGCCCAATTTAAAACAAGGCTCTCGGTGTTCGCTAATCTGTACTAAAGCAGTTCCCACACGGTAAATATCTCCAACCTGAATTTTAGTTTCATCTAAACCTTCTACAGTTAGGTTTTCGCCAAACATGCCGTAGTTCCAGTCCAAATTTGGATAAAGTCCTTTCCAGTAAGGGTATTGATCTTCTGAAAATAAATAACATGCCTTAAATTCACCTCCATGATACTTTCTGTCGGTTACAGTATCGTTTTCAACATCGCTTTGACCTAAAAAAATAGGTGATGAGGTTGGGGTTTTGTAAATGCCGGTAGTTACCTCCTTATTATTCCAAATAATAGTGGTTGGTTTGGCCGTATTGGTGGATGTTATTTTCATGAGGTAAAAATAACGAAATATGCTAAATCTAGTGTTTATTTTATCATCAAAGGGTTAATCGGTTACTTCTTCAAGTGGAATTAAATTATCATCTGGAATCATGTCAATCATTTTATTGTAGGGGTCAATTCCTGCTTTTATAGGAAGCTTGTTTGTTGTGAAAGTCAACGTCGATTTTCCAGGTTTAACCCATAACTTTTTAATTAAAAGCGGTTTTTTAACGGTCATACCTTTTTTGTTTTTTTCATCATGATCGAAAATGGCAATATCTAAAAGGTTGGGGTCACTGCTAGTGGTTAGTAACTCACCATTACCGCCAAAATATTCTTTTTTACTTTCTACCTGCAGTGTGACTTCATAAGTATTGTCATTTATTTTTTTGTATTTGGCTTCCGTAGTTTTGTTGGAGTATAAGGTTATTTTTTCAAAACTATCTTCTAAATAATAGTGTATGGAATCAGGAGTAACCGATTTGATATAGTCATACCATTCTATGGAGGTTGTAAAAGGGGATTCACTAAATTTAGTGGCGTCTGCATAAGCTTTAAATCCACTATTTAATTGAGATTCTCCTATGTAATCTTGTAATGCATATAGGATAAGTCCGCCTTTTCTGTACCATACATAGGTTTGGGTATCATTGTTTAGCAGTGTTTTTTCAAATTTACTTTCGTTAGCTCTGTCTGTGAGATATCTATCTAATTCTTCTTTTAAGAATTTTTGCATGGCATCAATGCCGTACTCTTCTTTCATAACCATTAAAGAGCAGTATTCTGCCATTGATTCTGAAATTTGATTGGCACCTCTTGTCATGGAAGGTGTAATTTGATGGCCCCACCATTGGTGAGCTACCTCATGAGCAGTAACGGTATAAACATAGTCTAAATCATCAGGGTCGCTAAAGTCACCAACCCAACCAAAACTTTCGGCGTAAGGCACCGTATTTGGAAATGATTGTGCAAAAGTATCGTATCGTGGGAATTCTAAAACGCGAATCTGTTTGTATTGGTATGGTCCATAATATTTTGTGAAGTAGTCCAGGGAATTTTTGACACTTTTTACAAAACGATCAATATTATAGGTGTGAGAGGGGTGATGAAAAATTTCAATATTTATTTCTTCACCAGATGCTCCGTGCCAAACGTCATTATGGACTTTATAGGAGGCGGAAGAAATGTTGTAGAAATAATCTAGTTTTTCTTTCATTTTATATGAAAAATACCTTCTTCCATTGGCAGTCCATTCTTTTTGTAAATACCCTGGCATAATAGCTATTTGGTCGGGAGCCGTACTCACGACCCCTTCAAAATTAATATAATCGCCATCTTTATTAAAAAGTAAATTATCCTTTCCCCACGGATTATTTTGGTCTGGAAAAATGTAGTCTTTAATTGGTAAATTATGCTTTTTTCGGTCTTTGTCGCTTGTAAGCTCTTTACTAATATCGTAACCGAAGGAAGGAAAAAAATCATTATTTATAAATGTACCGTTATAAACAATTTCCGACCCGTATCCTTCATTAGGAAACCCCTTGTATGAGCCCGTGACATCTAAAATCATTTCGATAGTATCGTTTGGTTTTAAAGGTTTTTTAAAAGCGTAAATTTCATAACCAAAATTGTCATAACGCTTTCCTAAAACAGGAGTAAAGCCGCCAATGGTGAAACTGTTAATTGCTTTTTTTAACAATGCTTCTTGGCCCCAATTAAGGTGTAGGGAGTCAATAGTTACGTTTGACATGTTCACCATAAGCATGGTTGTTTTTATTTTTGAAGTTCTGTTTTCTGGAAATAAATCGGCAACAACTTTAACGTCAATAACTTTTGGTTGAGGTAATTGGTGGTATTTGCTTAGTTGTTTTTCGTAAGCTGCAGTCTGGGCAATTTGTTGTTTCTCAGTACGGTAATTATTGAGCGTTTTGGTATTGTAATTAATAAAAATTCCAGACCCCAAAAAAGCTACAAATAATACAATAAGAGCCCCAATGGTTTTAATGTTCAGTCTTTCTTTAGCAATTTGCCATCGTGCTTTTCTTCCTGAATCTGTTCCGCGTTTCCAAAACAGGTAGCCAATTAAAAGTAAGACACCACCGAAACTTAACCAGTAAAATAAAAACCAGAATAATGCAGGGCCAAAATGTCCGAAACCATTCATGTCAGAAACGATATAGCGAGGTGTATATCCGTATAAATAGAGGTTGTTGTCTATATCTGCAAAAGAATTTAAAGCAAAAAGTGTTGCCCAAATGGCAATTGTTATAACATGACCTAAAAACTTTTTAGTCACTAACGAATGAATGAAAAATGCTAGTAGGGTGTAGATAATGTATCTAGGAAATTCAATTAGGTATAAATCGGTGAAATATTTTTGAAATTCATAATTAAAATACCCTTTAGCTGTTTGGGTTATCACACCACTTACAAGTACCAAATTAACTAATATGAAACATATCATAACTATGGCTAAAAATTTAGAGGCGTAAATGAGTCGATTCGGTATCGGAAGTGCGCCAAAAATTTGGTTGTAATGCACGGTATGTTCCCTATGAATCACTTCCCCAGTCATAAATACGATAAGAATAAAAATGAGTACAACAAAGTTGAAGTTTTTCACTTCTAGCATATAATAGGTAAGAGGTAGTGAGGGGGTGCCATATAAAGGAGCTCCGTAAAAAGCATCAAAAATTAAGAATACTACTGCCGCAATTAAAATGGCCTTAAAAAAATGATCTCGTACAATATTTTTAAACTCTAAAAAAGCGAGGCTAAATAGGAGTTTAAAATTGAGACTATTAGAAAAAACTTGAGAAACTTGAGGGATTTTGATTAAAGCGGCATTCGGATTTGCTTTATCTAAGTTGAGATCCTTTTTTTGAGCTTTAAATTTATAGTTAGCAAATTTGATGAAATCAAACTTAAACAAGGTATATAAAAATATTATGAGACCAAGGCCTACCCAAATCAAACGGTTCCATATAAGTGTTTTAGTTAAAGGAACAGTTAAAGTATTTTGCTCTACAGGGGTCCAGTATCTCGTAATATTAATTTGTGTTGCGTAGCAAAAAGGATCAAAAAGGCTTACCGTTTTTCTAAACTCAATATCATCTAATAAAGTTAAACCTACTAGGTAAATGATAAATAAGATAGCGCCACCGGCATAAGCAAGCATGATGTTTTTTGTTAAATTTACTAGGGAAAAGAAAATACATCCTGCAAAGAAAAAGTTTGTCCATCCGATAAGAAGTGTTGGTTGAATGTAATGCCAAAGATTAAGCGATGTATAGCGTTCCGGTTCTATGATTCCAACAAAAGGCCCTATTTCAAAACCTAATATAAGTCCTAGGTTAAAACCTAAACTTACCATAAACAAAATAAACATAGAACCTAAGAAGCGACCAAGTATATACCCTTTTTCAGTAATAGGGTAAGTAAAATAATAGTTCATTGTTTTATGTTCAAGGTCTCGATACACAGGAACACCCATTATAGCGCTTGCCAGCATAATGCCAAAAATGCTTACAACGTTTATCATTCTGGCAATGGATAGCGGAGAGTTTACAAAGGCTTTCTCTGAAGCGGGAACATCACCACTTATTGAAAAAATGAGTCCAAAAACTAGAAGCATACTAAAATAAGCCCAAGTCGCAGGTCGTTTTAGTCTGTACTTTAATTCAAATAAAAATATTTCTTTAAACATAAATGATCGAATTTATTAAGTAGAATTAAACCATTATACAGGCATGGCTTCCATGCGTGTTGTAATTTCAGAAAAGTAAACATCCTCTAAATTTGCAACAGAAGGTTTGAACGAGAGATCTGGTTGATTGTCACTTAAAACATGAATGACCGTTTGACCACTTTTAAGATAAGTTGAGATAACTTGAAGTTCTTTTTGGTAATTAACCAGGTCTGCTTTTTCAATAGTTTTCTCCCAAATACGACCTTTTACAGCTTCGGTTAGAGTTATAGGATTTCCTTTAATAACCACCTCTCCTAAACAAATGATAGCCATACTGCTACATAAGTTTGAAATGTCTTCAACGATGTGTGTGGATAAAATTATAATAGTGTTTTCGCCTATTTCACTTAATAAATTGTGAAACCTAACACGTTCGGCAGGGTCTAATCCAGCTGTAGGTTCATCCACAATAATCAATTTAGGATTACCAATTAGGGCTTGGGCAATACCAAAACGTTGTTTCATACCGCCAGAGTAGCTTCCCAAGCTTTTATTTCTAAATTGCCACAAGTTGGTTTTATTAAGTAGAGATTCTACCAATTCTTTACGTTCTGCTTTGTTTGAAACACCTTTAAGAGTTGCAATATGATCAAGCATGTTGTAAGAACTAATTTTGGGATAAACGCCAAATTCCTGAGGTAAGTATCCTAATATTTTTCTAACCTTTTCTTTCTCGTTCAATACATCAATGTCGCCTAAGGTTACCGTGCCAGAATCTGCTTGTTGAAGAGTAGCCAAGGTGCGCATTAATGACGATTTCCCTGCGCCATTAGGTCCCAATAAACCAAACATACCTGCTGGAATGTCAAGAGATACATTTTTTAAGGCTTGAACTCCATTGTGATAGGTTTTACTTAAATTACTAATTTGTAAATTCATATGTAAAGAGCTTGAGTGGTTAATACATTAATATTGGTTTTAAAGTATTGAATTGGTGTGATTTGTGAAAATAAATGGGATGATTAGCTTTATTTGGCGGTTTAGAAGTTTAAAATGAGGTTTTTTTAAAAGTTTTTCATAAAAAAACCACCTTGTATAAACAAGGTGGTTTAGGTTGTTAAATGGTGATTTATTAAAAAAAACTTAATTTATCTTAACAAGTTCGACATCAAAAATAAGAACGGCTCCAGGAGGAATACTTCCCTGTCCAGTGTTTCCGTAAGCTAAATGAGCAGGAATGTACAAGGTTGCATTACCACCTTCATTAAGCAAGGATACTCCTTCCGAAAATCCATTTATGAGATTAGTTAAATCGAAAGTCACTTCAGAAGCGCTTTTATCAAATTCTTCACCATCTATAAAGTATCCTGTATAAGTTACGCTTACAATATCGGTATCTTTAGCTTTATTTCCCGTTCCTTGGTTGTGAATGGTATAGTATAGGCCGGAATAGGACTTAGTAGCGTTTTCTATATCGTTTTCTTCTAAGTAGGCTTTAATCTCTTGCTCGTTTTCGGTAGTATAGTTTACGTAAATGAGTTCGACATCAAAAATAATGACAGATCCTCTTGGGATGTCTCCTGAATCTTCATCGCCGTAGGCCAAATGAGCAGGGATAATTAAAGTCCCTTTTCCACCTTCTTTCATGTACCCAAGTCCTTCAACCATACCTTTGATAAGGTAGTTAAGTTGAATAGATATACCTTCTTCATTTTCTTCGAATACGGTACCATCGGTAAAGTACCCTTTGTATGCAACCTTTACACGGTCGTCGGCTTGTGGTACTGCTCCTGTTCCTTGGTCTTCAATAATATAATATAAACCAGTACCACTTTTTCTTGCATCTAGGTTGTTTTCACTGAGGTAAGCTTGAATTTCTGCATCATTTTCAGCCGAATAATCTTTTGGTGCCTCGTCTTTTTCACAGGCTGTAAAAAGTACAAGGGCACAAATAAATAGGAATTGTTTCATGGGGATTATTTTGTGTTATTAATTAGGGGGTGTCTTAATAGCGGAATTATTAAACGTTTTAGTCTGCTTTATTAAAACGTAGGGTTTCATGACCTTCCGAATCATAAAAATAAAGCGTTAAACCGTCTCTTTTATAGGTTGTAGAAAGGGTTAAAGCTTTGCTAAAACGATCAGGAACTTCCATATTGGGACACATTTTTCTTGTCATGGCAATAGGGCCCAACGCTATGGTGTTCGTGTTAAGTTTTTTGATGCTTCCCGAAAAATTATTACAACCATCGGTACCTGAAATCATGAGTTTGGCGATGTTGATTTCTATATAAGGCACGTCAATGTTATCGGTTTCAATGGCGTTGCCTTCAATATGTGTTGCTGCCCAAATGTCGTTTAATATCATTCTAGGGTCTGCTTTTTTCTCCAAAACTTTTACCAGTTTGTATTTAATAGATGAAGCGTCGGCAGGAACATCTTTTGCTTCCAAATGGGTTTCTGAAACTTCTAATTTTTGAAGTAAACCAGGTTCAAAGTTAAAGCCTTCAATAGTACTATAGAAGTAAGTCCATTCGGCATTTTCAATATCCTCACCTTTATAAATTTGTAGGCATTGTGCTTTCCCAGCTCCAGCATCACAGTCTGCTTTCATACTGTTTACCCAAAAGCTAGTGTTTTCAGTGTCGTTAGAGCTGCAAGACGTGCTTAAAATAGTCAATAGAATGACTGTAGAAATGGTTTTAATCAATTTCATAGATACAATTTTTTATTAGATGTTATATGTTGTAAAAGGTTGCGTAAAGATTGAAAAATTATTCCTTAATAAAATCATAAAAAAACCACCTTGCATCAACAAAGTGGTTTTTAGGGTTTTATTTCCGCGAAAGCGCTAGAATGCTATTTTTAATTAAAAAGAATTCTAGCTTAACAGCGATCTTATTTAATCATTTCGTAGCTACGTTTAATGAAGTTTGTAAGCTCTTCACCTTTTAGTAGGCCTTGAGATAAACGTGCTAAATCTAAACTCTGATTAATTAAGCGTTCTTGTTTGTCTTTAGCTTCCGTATTTAATATTTCTCCAACTAAGTTAGAGTTCGTATTAACCACCAAGTTGTACATTTCCGGCATATTACCGAACATGTTCATACCGCCTCCGCCTGTAGCTTGCATTTCTTTCATACGACGCATAAATTCTGGTTGCGTGATGGTAAAAGGCGACTCAGCGCTGTCCATAGCTTCTAATTGTACGGTGAATTTTTCAGAAGGAATCACTTCTTTTAATAACTCGTCTAAAGCTTTCGTTTGATCTTCATTTAATTTAGAGATGGTATTTTCATCTTTCTTAATTAGATTATTGATATGATCGCCATCAACACGAGCAAAAGTAATGTTCTCTTTCGTGCCTTCTAATTTCTGAATTAAGTGCGAAATGATTGGTGAATCTAACAACAATACTTCGTAATCTTTGGCTTTAGCCGATTGGATGTAACTGTGTTGTGCATCTTTATCTGAAGCGTAAAGAATCACTAACTTACCATCTTTATCGGTTTGATTGGCTTTAATTTTATTGAAAAGCTCTTCGTAAGTGTAGAATTTACCATCAACTGTAGGGTATAAAGCAAAGGCTTCAGCTTTTTCGAAGAATTTCTCTTCAGAAAGCATACCGTATTCAATGACGATTTTAATATCGTTCCATTTCGCTTCAAAATCTTCACGATTAGCATTGAAAAGAGACTTTAACTTATCGGCAACTTTTCTAGTAATGTATGATGAAATCTTTTTAACAGCCCCATCGGCTTGTAAATATGAACGCGATACGTTTAACGGAATGTCTGGCGAATCGATAACACCACGTAACATGGTTAAAAATTCAGGAACAATACCTTCAACATTATCCGTTACAAAAACTTGGTTTTGGTACAGTTGAATTTTGTCTTTTTGCATTTGCATGTCGTTCGACAATTTAGGGAAGTATAAAATCCCTGTTAAGTTGAACGGATAATCAACATTTAAGTGGATGTTGAATAAAGGCTCCTCGAATTGCATCGGGTACAATTCACGGTAAAAACCAGTGTAATCTTCATCTTTTAAATCTGCTGGCTGCTTTGTCCAAGCAGGATTCGGGTTGTTAATAATGTTGTCAACCGTAATTTTTCTGTGAGGTTCGGTAGTTTCTTTACCGTCTTCACCTTTTACAGTTTGTGGTTCGTGCTCAGGATCGTTAATTTCCTTAGTTCCAAATTTAATTGGCACTGGCATGAACTTGTTATATTTTAAAAGTAACTCGCTAATCTTGCTGTCTTCTAAAAACTCGGTTGAGTCTTCAGCGATATGAAGGATGATTTCGGTACCTCTATCGGTTTTATCAGCAGGTTCTAAAGTGAATTCTGGCGATCCGTCGCAAGTCCAATGTGCTGCAGGCTCGTCTTTGAAAGATTTGGTGATGATTTCAACTTTTTCAGCCACCATAAAAGCTGAGTAGAAACCTAGTCCGAAATGACCAATAATACCTGAATCTTTAGCTGAATCTTTGTATTTGTCTAGAAACTCTTCAGCTCCAGAAAAGGCTACTTGGTTAATGTATTTTTCTACTTCTTCAGCAGTCATACCTAAACCTTGATCGATAATGTGAAGTTTTTTACCTTCTTTATCAATTTTAACTTCAATTTTAGGATTGCCATATTCAACTTTGGCTTCACCAATATTGGTTAAGTGTTTTAATTTTAAAGTGGCATCTGTCGCATTACTAATCAGCTCACGTAAAAAGATTTCGTGATCGCTGTACAAGAATTTTTTAATGAGAGGAAAGATATTCTCTACCGATACATTAATGTTTCCTTTTGTCATGATAAATAGTTTTAATTTTTGTGCCCTCGGAGGAGGGAATCTTTTGATTATTTTTTATTCCCTTTAAAAAAGGAATCTAATTCATTTATAGTTTTATTACTGTACTCCAACAGACAACAAAAATGCCAATTGGGTAAATATGACAAACTGACACAATTTGAAAGGAAATAATAGCTTAACTCTGGTATTATATTCGAGAATCATGGTATTATTTTGTATTTTGCTTAGCAATACTAAGATTTTCGCTTACGCGGAAATGAAAAACTTTGCTAAATATGTACAACTCTAAAATAATAGGATTAGGAAAATATTTGCCTGAAAATGTGGTGACTAATCACGAATTGTCTAAACTCATGGATACCAATGATGAATGGATTCAGGAGCGAACAGGTATAAAAGAACGTCGTTGGATTCCTGAAGGAAGCGAAGATACATCGGCTGTTATGGGGGCGAAGGCCGCTAAAATTGCTATTGAACGTGCAGGCATAACAAAAGATGATATCGATTTTATTGTGTTTGCAACCCTTAGTCCAGATTATTATTTTCCGGGTTGTGGCGTGCAAATTCAAGATATGTTAGATATGCCAACCGTAGGCGCTCTAGATGTTAGAAATCAATGCTCCGGATTTGTTTATGCCATATCGGTGGCCGATCAATTTATAAAAACGGGCATGTATAAAAATGTGCTGGTTATTGGTGCAGAATATCATAGTAATGGTTTGGATAAAACCACACGAGGACGTGGGGTTTCAGTGATTTTTGGTGATGGTGCTGGCGCCTGTGTGTTGTCTCGAGAAGAGGATAATTCAAAAGGTATTTTATCAACACATCTACATAGTGAAGGTAAGTACGCCGATAAACTTATTGTAGAATCGCCAAGTATTGCACATTGGGTACCTGAGATTTTAGAATCTGATGGCGAAGATATTTCATACTTCCCTTATATGGATGGTACCTTTGTGTTTAAACATGCCGTGGTACGATTTAGCGAAGTGATTATGGAAGGCTTGATTAAAAACGGTATGAAAAAAGAGGACATCGATTTGCTTATTCCACACCAAGCCAATTTGCGTATTGCGCAATTTATTCAAGGTAAATTCGGATTGCAAGATGAACAGGTTTTCAATAACATTATGAAATATGGTAATACTACAGCCGCTTCCGTAATTATTGCGCTTACTGAAGCCTGGGAAGCTGGAAAAATTAAAGCAGGTGATAATGTGGTGCTCGCTGCTTTTGGTAGTGGTTTTACATGGGCGAGTGCTATAATAAAATGGGCTTAACCACTAAAAATATAAAAGCCCGAACGGTGCATTCGGGCTTCTGTAGCTATTAATCAACTTCAATTAACACTTAAAGTGAAAAATCTTATTGCTTAGACGTAGAAATTGTTTGTTCATTTCGTAACCTGTTGATTTTTAACGAATTTTAACATAAAAGAAAAGCTCGGAAATTTTTTCCGAGCTTTATTATACCAATCTTTTATGACGAATTTTAATATGTGTAGATGACTAACTCTAATAATTATATTTGACTCGCTGGTTAGATTGTATGTTTTGGTAACGTTTTAACGTCTTATTTATTGTAAAAATCCTAAAAAAAATACTTTAAATTATTGTTTTCTTGATTAACGGCTGTAAAACCTGTTTAAACGTATATTTTTAATAAAAATTAATTTCACATGATGAGTAAAAAAACACTGGTAATAGGAGCTTCATTAAAATCGACTCGCTATTCATATTTGGCTGTACAACGATTAGCTTCATTGCAGGTTGAGGTTGTGGCTTTTGGATTGAAAAAAGGAGTGGTTTCGGGTGTAGAAATTGACACAGAATTAATGCCTTATGAAAACATTCACACAGTCACCCTCTATTTAAACCCAACCAGACAAAAACCGTTTTACGATTACATCATTTCGTTAAAACCAAAACGTGTTATTTTTAACCCCGGAACAGAAAACCCAGAGTTTTATAAATTACTTCATGAAGCAGGTATTTTATACGAGGTTGCTTGTACTTTGGTCTTGCTTTCTACGAATCAATATTAAACCTAGAAAGGTTAGTAAACCATTAACAATTAGAATCTCAAATCCTATTTGGTAACCATTTAGAAGCTCCATAGAATAGGCATTTATAAAATAAGATACGATTGGTGCGATTAATGCTACGATCCAAACATAACGGTCTTTAAGTTGTGTTTTAGTGAAAATGCCAAGTGCAAATAAACCTAGTAAAGGTCCGTAAGTGTATCCTGCCGCTTTAAAAAGTTCCCAAATTACAGAAACATCCTTAAAAATAGCATCAAACAACACAATGACTAGCACCAAAATAAAACTGATTAGGATGTGTGTGCGTTTTCTTATGCGTTTCTGAACTTCTTTTGGTTTTTTATCTAATTCAATAATGTCTATACAAAAGGAAGTTGTTAACGAGGTTAAAGCAGAATCTGCACTAGAGTAAGCCGCTGCGATTAAACCTAAAAGGAAAAACGAGGAAGTAACAATGCCTATTTCTGGAAGCATAGCAATGGTTGGAAATAAATCATCCTTTTTGGCGGTTATGCCATTTTGATTCGCATATTGGGTAAGTAGTAACCCTAAAACTAAAAAGAGAATATTGACAAAAATTAAAATAACACTAAAGGAAATCATGTTTTTTTGAGCTTCTTTTAGGTTTTTGCAAGTTAGATTCTTTTGCATCATGTCTTGATCAAGACCTGTCATGGTAATGGTGATAAACATCCCGGCCAGAAAACTTTTTATAAAATATTGAGCGTCGTTAGGATCGTCGAAAAAGAATGTTTTACTCATAGGACTAGTTGACACTTGACTATATATTTCCGAAATGCTATTTAAATCTAAGGCATTGGCAAGAAATGCGATAGTAACCACCACCGAAATAAGCATGAAAAGGGTTTGCAAAGTATCTGTAAATATGATGGTTTTTATACCGCCTTTAAAGGTGTATAACCATATCAAAGCTATAGTGATCATCACGGTTACAGTAAAAGGGATGCCATACTGATCAAAAACCAATAATTGCAATACTTTAGCGACCAAAAACAAGCGAAAGGAAGCGCCAACAACTCGTGAAATTAAAAAAGCTACAGCACCCGTTTTGTAGCTTACGCGTCCGAAACGATCCCTTAAATAGGTGTAAATAGAGGTTAGGTTGAGTTTGTAGTAAATAGGAAGCAAAACATAAGCGATAACTAGATAGCCAAAAAAGTAGCCAAAAACCACTTGTAAATAGCCAAATTGTTTCGTTTCTACGGCTCCCGGAACCGATATAAAAGTAACACCAGACAGTGAAGCGCCAATCATTCCAAAAGCAACCAGATACCATGGTGCTGATTTATTAGCTTTAAAAAAAGCATCATTGCTATCTTCTTTTCCTGTGAAGTAAGATATTAAGATCAAAACAACAAAATAAGCAAGTATAAGTAGAAGAATTTGAGTAGGCGTCATCACTATTTATTTTGAGCCAAAGTACAAAAAAGCATCAGATTTTATTCTTTTTTGACTTTGCTTTCAAATGTTTTAAAAAATAGTAAATTCGCAAACATGGAATTTTCATCTAAAATATTAGAGCGTGCCGTAAACGAAATGTCGCAATTGCCAGGAATCGGTAAGCGAACGGCCTTACGCTTGGTTTTGCACATGCTAAAGCAACCCAAGGAGCAAACCACCGCTCTTGTGGAGGCCTTAAAAACTATGCGTGATGATATTAAATTCTGTAAATCTTGTCATAATATAAGTGATGTTGAACTTTGTGAAATCTGTTCAAATCCCAATAGAGATACTAGTTTAATTTGTGTTGTTGAAGATGTTCGGGACGTTATGGCTATCGAGAATACAAGTTCTTTTAAAGGCTTGTACCATGTTTTAGGAGGCAAAATATCGCCTATGGATGGTATCGGTCCTCACGATTTAAATATTGAGTCTTTAGTAGATAAAGTCAAGCAAGGTGAAATAAAGGAATTGCTTTTTGCGTTAAGTTCAACGATGGAAGGCGACACCACAAATTTCTATATTTATAAGCAAATTCAAGATTACAACGTTTTTACTTCAACCATTGCAAGGGGAATTTCAGTTGGAGATGAATTGGAATATGCCGATGAGATCACCTTAAGTAGAAGTATTATTAATCGTGTGCCTTTTGAAAATTCATTAAAATCTTAATTAAACCAACCAACCAAAACTATTAAAACGATTGTTTTCAGCTCATGTAAATTGCTCGTTAAATAAGATAAACCTCTCGTGAAACTCTCCATTGTTATTTTAAATTATAATGTGCGCCACTTTTTGGAACTTTGTTTGAAAAGTGTTCAAGCTGCTACAGTTACTATACATTCAGAAATTATTGTAGTCGATAATAATTCTGAGGATGATAGCTGCCAAATGGTAAAGAACTTGTTTCCAGACGTTATCCTTATAGAAGAAAAAACAAACGGCGGCTTTTCTAAAGGGAATAATATAGGGGTAGCTCGGGCAAAAGGAGAATACCTGTGCATTCTAAATCCGGACACGGTCGTTGCTGAAGATACGTTTTTGAAATTATTAGAATTTTCAGAAACAAAAGATGACTTAGGTATTGTAGGTTGTAAACTGATAAATGGATCGGGAGTTTTTCTTCCAGAAAGCAAACGAAATATACCCTATGTTAGTGTGGCTTTAAAAAAGATTTGTGGTCATTCCAAAACCTATTATGCGAACCATGTGAGTCACGATGGAATTGGTGAAGTCGAGATACTTGTAGGGGCATTTATGTTTTTAAAACGAGAGGTTTACAATGAAATAGGAGGTTTTGATGAGGATTACTTCATGTATGGAGAGGATATCGACTTGTCTTATAGCGTGCTTCAGGCGGGTTATAAAAATTATTATTATGGTAAAACTTCAGTGATTCATTATAAAGGAGAAAGTACTTTACGAGATAAAAATTATGCGCGTCGTTTTTTTGGTGCCATGCAAATATTTTATGAAAAGCACTTTAAATCTAATGCTGTTTTTGATTTTGTAGTTTGGGTAGGGATTAAGTTTTTCTATTTATTAAGAAAGGTGCCCCATGTTAGGAAGAAACAGATTCAGGCTTATTATTTGGTGTCTAAAGCCAGAAATTTATCTTTAGAAAAGTTTCTAGATCGTCCTGTAGTTTTGAAAAGTGATTTAAAAACTGTTGAAACCGATGTTGAGGTTATTTTTGATGGAAATTTTTTAAGTTTTAAAGAAATCATTCAATTCATAGAATCTTCATTTTCTCAAAATAAAGCCCTAACTTATAAGATACTGCCAAATAATTCGGATTTTATTATAGGAAGTGACAACGGATTGGCAAGAGGAGAGATTATAAGTTTAAAGTAGTTTTTATTGCAAATAATTTAAAGAAATTCATGTGTTTTCAGTAATTTTGCAACTGAAAATTAAAAATACACTATTACGTTATTGATATGGCAAAGTTCGAGCTTAAGTTACCAAAAATGGGAGAAAGTGTTGCAGAAGCAACAATAACATCTTGGTTGAAAGAGGTGGGAGACTCTATTGAAATGGACGATCCTATTTTGGAAATCGCAACAGATAAAGTGGATAGTGAGGTGCCTAGTGAGGTTGATGGTGTTATTGTGGAGCGCTTTTTCGATGTTGATGATGTTGTGCAAGTAGGTCAAGTATTAGCAATTATTGAAACGGAAGGAGATTCTGTTTCAGACCAAGATACAAATGAAGACGATGCGCCTGTGGAGATTTCAGAAGATCAAGAAAAGGCTGTTGAAGAAATCACTCAAAGTATTACGAGTGTTCAAGAGTCAGTTAACCCTATAGTTTCTAGTGATAATAAATTCTATTCGCCTTTAGTTAGAAATATTGCTAAGGCTGAAAATATTTCACAATCAGAGTTAGATGCTATTGTAGGGACAGGAAGTGAAGGTCGTGTTACCAAAAATGATATTTTAGATTATATAAAAAATAAAGATAGTAAGCCGGTTGAAGAAAAGCCTGTGGTTCAAGCACCTGTTGCTGCGCAAAGTAAACCTGCCGCTAAAGCAATTCCTAAGGTAGCTTCTGTTATTTCTAGTGGTGAAGATGAAATCATAGAAATGACTAGAATGGGCAAACTGGTTGCAAATCACATGACCGATTCGCTTCAAACGTCAGCACATGTACAAAGCTTTATCGAGGCCGATGTGACTAATGTTTGGAATTGGAGAAAGAAAGTTAAAGATAATTTCATGAAGCAAGAAGGTGAAAACTTAACCTTTACACCAATCTTCATGGAAGTTATAGCTAAAGCACTTCGCGACTATCCCATGATGAATATTTCTGTAAAAGGAGATACCATTATAAAAAAGAAAAATATCAATTTAGGTATGGCAGCGGCCTTGCCAGATGGTAATCTTATTGTACCTGTTATTAAAAATGCCGATCAGCTTAACCTTGTAGGCATGACAAAGCAGGTAAATGATTTGGCTAATCGCGCCAGAGAAAATAAACTAAAACCAGACGAAGTTCAAGACGGAACCTACACGGTTACTAATGTTGGGTCTTTTGGTAGTATCATGGGGACGCCTATTATTAATCAGCCACAAGTTGGTATTTTAGCCCTAGGTGCCATTAGAAAAGTGCCGGCGGTAATTGAAACTCCTGAAGGCGATTTCATAGGTATTCGTTATAAAATGTTCCTATCTCATTCTTACGATCATCGCGTAGTAAACGGTGCCTTAGGTGGTATGTTTGTTAAAGCTGTTAAGGATTATCTAGAAGCTTGGGATGTTAATCGAGTGTTGTAATAACGATTATAAATAAACTATTGAAAAACCTAACCGTTAAACGGTTGGGTTTTTTTATTTTTGTAGAGTACCCAATCGTATTTAAAATTACTATAGATAATAATTCATGGAATTAAACCTTAAAAAACCCATTTGTTTTTTCGACTTAGAAACAACAGGGATTAATATAACCTCCGACCGTATTGTAGAGATTTCAGTACTTAAAGTGTTTCCAAATGGAAATAAAGAAAGTAAAACCTGGTTGGTAAACCCTGAAAGACCAATACCTGCTGAGGTGACTGCCATTCATGGGATTTCCGATGAAAAAGTGGCTAACGAACCTACTTTTAAGGAATTAGCCAAGGAAGTTTATAATATGATAAAGGATTCCGATTTAGGAGGGTTTAACTCTAATCGCTTCGATATTCCGCTTTTAGCTGAAGAAATGTTACGTGCAGAAATCGATTTTGATATGCGAAATCGTTTAGCTGTAGATGTTCAAACTATATTTCATAAAATGGAGCAGCGTACATTAAGTGCCGCTTATAAGTTTTATTGTGATAAAAATTTAGATGATGCGCATAGTGCTGAAGCTGACACCAATGCTACCTACGAGGTGTTAAAGGCTCAGTTGTCAAAATACGACAGCTTAGAGAACGACACGAAGTTTTTGGCAGAATTCAGTTCTAGAAAAAAGTTTGCCGATTTTGCAGGTTTTATCGCTTTTAATAAAAACGGCGAAGAGTGTTTTTCTTTCGGAAAGCATAAAGGTAAACTGGTAACCGAAGTTTTAGAAAAGGAGCCTGGGTATTTTGGATGGTTATTAAATGCCGATTTTCCATTGTATACTAAAAAGGTATTAACAGCCATCAAGCTTAGAAATTTTAACAACAAATTGGGGTAGTAGATCATTAACAATTTGACTTACTCCATAAACAATAATCAATAATTCATAATCAATAATCTGAGTGAAACTTATCTGCATCGGACGTAATTACGCCGAACACATCAAAGAGTTACAAAATGAAAAGCCCAGTGATCCGGTTATTTTTATAAAACCAGATACCGCCATTCTACTTAAAAAACAACCATTTTTTATTCCAGATTTTTCTGATGATGTACATCATGAGGTGGAGGTGTTGGTAAAAATAAATAGGGTAGGGAAGCATATCGATAAGAAATTTGCGCATAAATATTATAATGAAATAGGCTTGGGGATTGATTTTACTGCCCGAGATTTACAGAGTCAATTAAAAGCAAAAGGTTTGCCTTGGGAGAAAGCGAAATCCTTTGATGGGGCAGCTGTAGTAGGGCGTTGGATTCCAAAAGCCGAACTTCCAGATGTAAACAATATTGCATTTTGTTTAAAAAAGAACGAAAATATTGTTCAAAATGGAAATACAAACCTCATGCTTTGGGAAATCGATGAAATCATAGAATATGTGTCTAAATATTTCACATTAAAGATAGGAGATATTATCTTTACCGGTACCCCAGCAGGCGTAGGTAAAGTTTACGCAAATGATAAGTTAATAGGATTCTTAGAAGACAAAGAAATGTTTTCAATAACAGTTAAGTAAATGGAACAACATTACAAATTATTTAGGGTACGAGAATTAGCAGACAATGATGAAGATTTTATAGCGGCTTTGGCAGATGCCTTTTTAGGTGAAGTGCCAGAGGATGCTGAAAGATTGAAAGTTGCTGTTACTAATAAAGATTATTACAATGCCTATCAGGCAGCTCATAAAATGAAGCCAACAGTCGATCTGTTCGAATTAGGGGTTTTAGAAACACTAATTGAGGTTCAAGATTGGGGCAAGTTCGAGAAAAAAGATCAAGATATCACTGAACAATTAAATATTGTCTTAACAGCTGTCGAAAATGCTGCGGCTGAATTAAAGGCGGATTTCAATTTATAAATGAATACATGCTAGCAGAAATAATAACCATAGGTGACGAGCTTCTTATAGGTCAGGTTATCGATACAAATTCTGCTTTTATAGCCAAGCAACTCAATAAAATAGGGGTTTCGGTATATCAAATCACCTCCATTCAAGATGATAAAGGGCATATATTACAAGCTCTTGAAGATGCTGAAAACAGAGTCGATATTATTATACTTACCGGAGGATTAGGTCCTACAAAAGACGATATTACTAAAAAAACCATAGCAGAGTATTTCAATGATACGTTGGTTTTAAATACTTCTGTGCTCGAAAATATAGAGTCGATTTGGAAACAACACGTTAGAACACAATTGCTTCAGGTTAATCGAGACCAAGCCTTGGTGCCATCAACGTCTAAAGTTTTAATGAACACGCTAGGCACGGCTCCTGGCATGTGGATGGAAAAAGGAGAAAAGGTTTTTATTTCTCTTCCAGGTGTGCCTTATGAAATGGAGTACCTCATTGAACATGAAGTGGTTCCTCATTTAAAAAGTAAATACAATTGCCCATATATTCTTCATAAAACCTTATTGGTTTATGGCTTAGGAGAAAGTGCTTTAGCCGAACGTATTGAGGCTTGGGAAGATGCGCTACCGTCACATATAAGGTTGGCCTATTTACCAAGTTTGGGTTTAATGCGATTACGATTATCGACCAAAGGGTTTGATAAAAAAGTATTGATTCAAGACGTACAAAGTCAGATTGATGCCGTTATACCTCTAATTCAAGAGGAGTTTGCAGGTATAGAAGATAAAGAAGGCTCGGTAGAGATTATAATCGCTAAACAACTCACCAAGCAAGGTGAAACCTTAGCCATTGCTGAAAGTTGTACTGGAGGTGCTGTGGCCGAGAGATTTACGGTAAATCCAGGTGCTTCGGCTTACTTTAAAGGCGGACTGGTGACTTATTCAACACAATCAAAAATTAATGTATTAAAGGTTTCTGAAGAAGAAGTTAATACACATTCTGTTGTAAGTAAACAGGTTGCAGAAAGTATGGCGAGAAATGCACGCGAATTATTTCAGTCAGATTACGCGATTGCAACAACAGGTAATGCAGGACCTAAAAAAGGCGATTCAGAGGCCGAAGTTGGTACTGTTTTTATTGCTGTGGCGACTCAAAATGCCGTTTATTCTCAGGAATTTAACTTTGGAAATTTAAGAATTAAGGTCATAAATAAGGCGGTAAATAAGGCCTTGGAAATGCTTTTAAAAGAAATTTTTAAAAATTGATTAAGTTTCTGTTGTTAGAATATAAATTAGTTGTATATTTGCACCTCGATTTTAAGCAACAAAGAAATTAAAGTTATATAGAAATGTCAAGAGTTTGTGAACTAACAGGAAAGAAGGCGATGGTTGGAAACAACGTGTCTCATGCATTAAACAGAACTAAACGCAAGTTCAATGCGAATTTACTAAAGAAACGTTTTTACATTCCAGAAGAAGACAGCTGGATAACTTTAAAGGTTTCTGCATCTGCTTTAAAAACCATTAATAAAGTTGGTATATCTGCAGCGATTAAAGATGCGAAATCTAAAGGATTTTTAAAATAATAGCTGTATTTAAAAGTAAAAAGACATGGCAAAGAAAGGTAACAGAATACAAGTAATTTTAGAGTGCACAGAGCACAAAGAGTCTGGACAACCAGGAACTTCTAGATATATTACTACGAAAAACAAAAAGAACACGCCAGATAGAATGGAGATTAAGAAATTTAATCCAATTCTTAAGCGTATGACAGTTCATAAAGAAATTAAATAATTAGACATTTTTACATTGTTAAAAATGCCAAATAAAACCAAATAGGTCATGGCAAAGAAATCAGTAGCATCATTACAAACAGGATCTAAAAGATTAACTAAAGCAATAAAGATGGTAAAGTCTCCTAAAACTGGAGCTTACATGTTTGTTGAATCTATCATGAGTCCAGAAGAAGTTAACGACTTTTTAGCTAAAAACTAAAACGTAGCGTTTCAAGATATTATAAGCTGCTTTCTTTACGAAAGCAGCTTTTTTATTTTTATATTTGAAATGATTTTCGATGTTTCTGACATATTAACAGTTTGTTTAAAATGGTAAGGAAATTGACAAGAATACAGCAGGTAACATCAAAAGTGGATTTTAAAATAAGCTTTTTGTAGCCATCTAATTAAACAATGAACCGCAAAGCAATATGAGTTTTTTTAAAAAAATATTTTCCTCAGAAAAAAAAGAAACCTTAGATAAAGGATTAGAAAAGTCAAAATCTAGTTTTTTTGATAAATTAGGTAAAGCTGTAGCAGGGAAGTCTAAAGTCGATGATGATGTTTTAGATAACCTTGAAGAAGTTTTAGTTTCTAGTGATGTCGGTGTAAATACGACGCTTAAAGTTATTGAGCGAATCGAAGAACGTGTTGCTCAAGATAAATATTTAGGCACCGATGAGCTTAACAAAATATTGCGAGAAGAAATTGCGGGACTTTTAAGTGAAACCAATTCTGGTGAAGACACAGAATACACCATCCCTGAACTTCCTAAACAACCGAATGGTTCAAAAACACCTTATATCTTAATGGTTGTTGGTGTTAATGGTGTTGGAAAAACGACTACTATTGGTAAGCTGGCTTATCAGTTTAAAAAACAAGGTTTAAAAGTTGTTTTAGGAGCAGCTGATACCTTTAGGGCGGCAGCTATAGATCAACTACAAGTTTGGGCAGATCGTGTTGATGTACCTATGGTACGCCAAGATATGGGAAGTGATCCAGCTTCTGTGGCTTTCGATGCTTTACAATCTGGTGTTAATCAAGGTGCCGATGTTATTATTATCGATACAGCAGGCCGTTTGCATAATAAAGTAAACTTAATGAACGAATTGTCTAAAGTGAAACGTGTCATGCAAAAAGTAATTGGCGATGCGCCTCATGATGTTTTATTGGTTTTAGATGGTTCTACAGGACAAAACGCTTTCGAGCAAGCTAAGCAATTTACGGCGGCTACAGAAGTGACTTCATTAGCAGTAACCAAACTAGATGGTACTGCCAAAGGTGGTGTCGTTATCGGTATTTCTGATCAGTTTAAAATTCCAGTTAAATATATCGGAGTAGGCGAGGGTATTGAAGATTTACAGGTTTTCAATAAATTCGAATTCGTCGACTCTTTTTTTAAGTAACAATATTCCTGCGAAAGCAGGAATCTCATCAGTTTTAGGTTTTAACACTAAGTTACTTTAAGGAAAACTTCTGTATGCCATAAGCTTTATGCGTTATACCTAATGCCTACAGTATTTTCAGCCCCTGCATCTTTGAATCTTTGAGTCTCTGTAACTCTGAGTCTTTGAGACTCTGAATCTTTGGCACTTTGCTACGCAATATCCTAAATCATTCCGTATCTTTGCGCCCTCATTTATTCAAGTTATGCGTACAAAAACTCTAAAGAAAAATAAAATAAACGTGGTTACTCTAGGTTGTAGTAAAAACGTTTACGATAGTGAAGTCCTAATGGGGCAATTAAAAGCTAGCGGTAAAGATGTTGTGCATGAAGAAGAAGGCAACGTTGTTGTGATTAACACCTGTGGTTTTATAAATAATGCCAAGGAGGAAAGTGTGAACACTATTTTAGAGTACATGCAGAAGAAAGAGGATGGTGAAGTCGATAAAGTTTTTGTTACAGGCTGCTTAAGTGAGCGTTATAAACCAGATTTACAGAAGGAAATTCCTAATGTGGATCAGTATTTTGGAACTACCGAATTACCTGGTTTATTAAAAGCTTTGGGTGCCGATTATAAGCATGAGTTGATTGGTGAGCGTTTAACCACGACGCCTAAAAATTATGCTTATTTAAAAATTGCCGAAGGATGTGATAGACCATGTTCTTTCTGTGCCATTCCAATTATGCGTGGTAAGCACAAAAGTACACCTATTGAAGACTTGGTTGTTGAAGCCGAAAAATTAGCGGCAAACGGCGTTAAAGAATTGATTTTAATTGCTCAAGATTTAACGTATTACGGATTAGACTTATATAAAAAACGTAACCTTGCCGAATTACTTGAAGCCTTGGTAAAGGTTGAAGGTATCGAATGGATTCGTTTACATTATGCATTTCCAACAGGATTCCCTATGGATGTGTTAGATATCATGAATCGTGAACCAAAGGTTTGTAACTATTTAGATATTCCATTACAGCATATTTCAGATGATATACTGAAGAGTATGCGTCGAGGAACCACTAAGGATAAAACAACAAAGTTAATTCAAGAATTTCGTGCTAAAGTGCCTGAAATGACTATTAGAACGACATTGATTGTAGGTTATCCAGGTGAAACTGAAGCGAATTTCCAAGAATTAAAACAATGGGTAAGCGATATGCGTTTTGAGCGTTTAGGCTGTTTTACTTATAGTCACGAAGAGAATACACATGCTTATAATTTAGAAGATGATGTTCCTGAAGAAGTGAAAATAGATCGCGCTAATCAAATCATGGAAATTCAATCTCAAATTTCATGGGAGCTGAATCAACAAAAAATAGGGCAGGAGTTTAAAGTGGTTATCGATAGAAAAGAAGGTAATTATTTTGTGGGACGTAGCGAATTCGATTCGCCTGATGTAGATAACGAAGTTTTAATTGATGCGACTAAAACCTATTTGAAAACCGGTGAGTTTGCTAAGGTTAAAATTATAGAAGCTGAAGATTTCGATTTATACGGCGAGGTAATTTCTTAGTAAATGCTTATGCGCTGTCATGCAGAATGAGGTACGACTGAAGCATCTTATCCCTAGAAGTTTTCAAGGTCTTCCAGCGGAGTCGAGAAGTTTTGTTAAATTGAAGCTATAATGTTCTCGACTCTGCTCGAACCCCCTATTAAAGGAGGTAAGTTTTTATCTACATAACTCGCGGCTACTGTCATTTCGACATTAGTTGAAATCTTCTCGTTAACGAATATCCTAGTTTTAAAAGAGGTTTCTCACTGCGTATCGGAATGACAACAACACAAGAAGTGTAGAGGGGTCACTTTAATTTTTTAATGGAGAACCTTTTGAGTTAATTGAATTTCGGTCATTACCTATTCCAAAACATCAAAATCATAAATATTCTTATCCAAAAGGTGAGAAGGCGAAACATTCTGCAAGGCATTCAGCATAACGGAACTTCTGTCAGGAAATTCATTTTCCCATTGACTAATCATTTCCTTTACTTTTTTACGCTGCAAATTTTCTTGAGAACCACATAAATTACAAGGAATTATAGGGAAGTCCATATGCTGGGCATAAACTTCAATGTCTGATTCTTTACAAAGGGCTAACGGACGTAATACAATTAAATCGCCAGCATCATTTTTAAATTTCGGAGGCATGGACTCTAGTTTGCCGGCAAAAAAGAAATTCAGTAAAAACGTTTCAATAATATCATTTCTATGATGGCCTAACGCTAGTTTATTGCAGCCTAAATCTTTTGCGGCTTCATAGAGGGTGCCACGTCGTAATCTGGAGCAGAGGCTGCAGGTAGTTTTCCCTTCAGGCGTCTTTTCCATTACCACCTTATAGGTGTTTTTTTCAATGATTTTATAAGGTACACCCAGATCCGTTAAATATTCAGGAAGTACATGTTCAGGGAAACCTGGTTGTTTCTGATCTAAATTCACAGCTATAATTTCAAAAGAAACGGGAGCCACCTTTTTAAAGTGCAACAACATTTGAAGTAAGGTGTAACTGTCTTTTCCGCCAGAAAGACATACCATAATACGATCGCCATCTTCAATCATTGTATATTGTTTGATGGCCTCGCCTGTTGCGCGATGTAATTTTTTAGTAACCTGTTCTATACTTTCCATCTTGCAAAAGTATTACTTTATGTCATATTCTGGAATTATAAATAACAACTAAATTTCACTAAAATATGATGTTAACATCAACTTAAAATGTAGCTTTGATTTATGTTGTTAACTTATGATTTCAATGTGAAAAGCAGTATTTTGCTTTGCTGCTTTTTTACAGTACTTCACTTAAATTATAAATGCTAAAACAACTTGTGTTATCATGGATGTGAATGTTATAGAAGATATTATTAAAAGTCTAGAACAGCCTATAAAACTTTTTGAAGCTTCTAAATATGTGCCTATAGATTTATCGATTACCAATAGTGCGTTTTCAAAAGTCGATTTGAATTCTGTTGAGCAATTTAGTGCTTATATCGATAGCTTTCTTGCCAATCATGAGTCTGAAGTAGCTTATGGAGGCTATTTGGAAGTGCGCAATATTTATAAACGCAGCACCTATTTTTTAGAAGATAACCGAAAAGCTCGAAATATACACTTGGGTGTGGACTTTTGGTGTCCCGAGAATACACCCGTGTTAGCACCTATTATTGGTCAGGTTCATAGTTTTAAAAACAATACCAATTTTGGAGATTATGGTCCAACGATTATTTTAGAACATGAGGTAGAGAAACATACGTTTTATACACTTTATGGGCATTTAAGTGTGGATAGTATTTCTCAAATTTCAATCGGACAAACTTTCAATCCAGGTGATGTTTTAGGGCGATTGGGTGCTTCAGAAGTTAATGGTAATTATCCGCCACATTTGCATTTTCAAATCATAAAAGATATTCAGGGTCTTGAAGGTGATTATCCAGGAGTTTGTAGTAAACAAACTTTAGATTTTTACGAAAAGAATTGTCCGAATCCAGAACTATTGTTAAAGTTGTAACCATAACTTTCTTCCGCTAAATTAATTTGCTATTAGAATTAGATATATGTTTTTTTCGTACATTTAATACAGAACATTAATTATAAAAACTTATGAAACATTTTAATCCATTAAACAGTTTTGGTGCTTTTAAAACTCCCTTATTTAAAAAATTAAGCTTTAGCGTTTTGGCTGTTTTATTAGCGTTTTCTAGTGTAAACGCACAAACAGCTACCATCAAAACCGAAGAGGTTCATTTTGATAAGGGTACATCAGGAACTTTTATAGAGTCAAGTATAAAAGGAGAACAAATTGTCGATTATAAAATCAATGTGCGAAAAGGTCAATTTATGAACGTGAGTATGGTAACTGATAATACGGCAAATTATTTTAATATTATGGAGCCAGGTGAAGAGTATGTTGCTATTTATAACAGCTCTATGGACGAGAACATGTATGAAGGTGAATTGGCAGAAAGTGGTGATTATACCATCCGTGTTTACTTAATGCGTAGTGCAGCAAGACGTAATGAAAAAGCAAATTTCAAGTTAGAAATAAATGTAAGTTCTGAAGACTAACAGCTTGGCACTTTAATTTCAAAAGAATATCCTTTTATTCTAAATAAAAATCCCGATAGCAAATGCCTATCGGGATTTTTTTATATGGTCTAATTTTTACTTATACCAATTCTTTAGTACTTTTATTACAGAACCAATATTTTACTAGATGCCATGTTGCCGTCTGCTGTTCTTATAGTCAAGATGTAAAGATTTGCCTTTAAATTAGGATCTAAATTTATATCTATAATATTACTTGTCTTTTTAAAATCGTATGATTTAATTTTTTGACCAACATTATTGTATAGTGTTATTTCTGTTATGTTATTATCGCCAACAGCAACTTTTATTTGATGGTTGTAAGTAGGGTTAGGAAATGTTTTAAATTGAAAATCCTTACTTTTTTTGTTAACCGAAAGTGATGTCTCGGGTAAATCGAATGGATGTTGAAATCCGGTAACACCACTAAAATCAATTTTATAAAAATCATTAGGAGTTGTTACATATAAAGTGTTTAAACTAGAACAGCCGAAAGTACAGTTGGTTGGATTTTCTGTAAAATTAATGGTGTTAATTAAAGTACCGGATGTGTTAAAAATTTGAATCGATTTTTTTGCAGCTACGTATAAGTTACCATCTGTATCTAGCGCCATACCATCAGCAAGCGATTTTGGTTCCGAGTTATCTGTATCTGTTAATGTAGCAAAAACCGATTTGTTACTAATAAGCCCGGTGTTTAAATCGATGTCAAATTTTAAAATGTCATAGTTGTTTGAGTCACTTACAAATAAGGTCTTTCCGTCATTAGAAATAATTACGCCGTTAGGAAATTCAATACTACTATCAATTAAAGTTTTTGTTTTAGTTGTGCCTGGGCTTAAATAGTAGATTTCTTTTACATTAGGGTCTGTAACATAAACACCTCCTTTTTTATCTATACATAAATCATTTGGGTTTGTAAAGCCAGTTGCATAGGTGTCTTGTAATGTGCCGATAGTAGATTTTTCGGTTATTTGTCCGCCTTGAAATTCGCAAACAACTATATTCATATTCTTGTCAAACATAAGGCCATTTGTTCTTACACTAGAAGTAAATGCCGTAGAAAAGCTATTTGTAGAAACGGTATAAACTTCAACTTTCCTTGTTCCTACATCAGAAAAATAAATATGATCATTTCTATCCCAAACAGGGCGTTCAATAAAATTAAATTGACCAGAACTTAATTTTACAGGGGTTTGAGAAAAAGATTGAATACTGCTAAAAAGTATTGTGACTAAGAGTAATTGTAATTTCATTGTGTTAGTTTTTTTACAAAACTATCTTTTTAACACCCTTAAAACTTGTCCTAATTTACCTTGTACTAATAGTCTTTTATCTGTTACTGTGCTTCATTTTAATTATTTCTTAGCAACTTTGTTAATACAGTCTTTCGATTTTGTTTGGGAGGTGGAGTAACTCAAAACAATGAAGACAATTTTTAGTATGGTTCAAAATTCAATGAATAGTTGTAGCGTCATTCTGATCTCGTCGAATTCTTATACTCTTAGTATTTCGAATAGATATAGTATTTAAAACAAAAAAGCGGGTGTTGAAATTAATTTCAACACCCGCTTTTCATTTATAAGTTTCCTGTATACGCAGGAATTAATCTTCAACAATAACCCATTCACCTTTAGCTAATAAAGGTTCAGCTTGTTTGAATTTCATGGTTTTATTTTCACCATTCATAACGTTTTTAATCGTTACGCGATCATTTCGTCCAATTTTTGGAGCCGAACGTACAACAGTTTCCACAACTTCTGGTTGACGTTGCGTGTTACTTGCAGCTCTACTTTGAGCAGAACGCTCGTCTAGATTTGGGATTTCTTCTTTTTGAGTTTGCGTGTTTTCTTTTACACGTGTTTGTCTGGCCTCATGAATGGTATTTTGAGTTTCTTGAGGTAACTCACCCTTAAATAAGAATGAAATCACGTCTTTATTAACTTGGTCAATCATGCTTTTGAATAGTTCGAAAGCTTCAAATTTGTAAATTAATAAAGGATCTTTTTGCTCATGAACCGCTAATTGTACCGATTGCTTTAATTCGTCCATTTTACGTAAATGCGTTTTCCAGGCATCATCGATAATGGCTAGAGCAATGTTCTTTTCAAAGTCGGTAATTAATTGTTTACCGTTAGTTTCATAGGCCTTTTCAAGATCGGTAACTACGTTTAATGATTTTATCCCATCGGTAAATGGTACTACGATACGTTTAAACTTATCGCGTTGCGTTTCGTACACATTTTTAATAACAGGGAAAGCCATATCGGCATTACGCGCCATCTTTTCTTTATAATGATCGAAGGCTGCATGGTAAACTTTAGAAGTGATTTCTTGAGCCGATAATTTTCCGAATTCAGCTTCAGTAACTGGAGCACCCATTGAGAAATAACGAATCAACTCAAACTCAAAGTTTTTATAATCGTTAGCGATTTTGTTTTTTTCAGAAATAATTTCCGAAGTATCGAAAAGCATATTCGCTAAGTCTACACGCAAACGCTCTCCGTGTAAGGCGTGATGACGACGCTTATAAACCACTTCACGTTGTGCGTTCATCACATCATCATATTCTAATAGACGTTTACGAACACCAAAGTTGTTTTCTTCCACTTTTTTCTGAGCATTTTCAATAGATTTAGAAATCCAAGAGTGTTGAATAACTTCACCTTCTTTTAAGCCCATTTTATCCATCATTTTGGCAATACGTTCGCTACCAAATAAACGCATCAAGTTATCTTCTAATGACACGTAAAATTGTGAACTTCCGGGATCACCTTGACGACCAGCACGACCACGTAACTGTCTGTCTACACGACGCGAATCGTGACGCTCGGTACCAACGATGGCTAAACCACCAGCTTTTTTTACTTCTTCAGATAATTTAATATCGGTACCACGACCAGCCATATTGGTAGCGATAGTTACCTGCCCAGCATTACCAGCTTCAGCAACGATATCGGCTTCTCTTTTATGTTGTTTTGCGTTAAGTACATTATGTGGTATTTTTCTAATGCTAAGCATTTTTCCTAATAACTCACTAATTTCTACAGACGTTGTTCCAATTAATACAGGGCGCCCTGCTTGTGATAATTGGGTTACCTCGTCAATTACAGCATTGTATTTTTCACGCTTTGTTTTAAACACTAAATCGTCTCTATCATCACGAGCGATTGGGCGGTTGGTTGGAATTTCAACCACATCTAATTTATAGATTTCCCAGAACTCACCAGCTTCAGTAACCGCAGTACCTGTCATACCAGATAGTTTGCGGTACATTCTAAAGTAATTTTGAAGGGTTACCGTTGCAAAAGTCTGAGTAGCATCTTCAATTTTTACATTTTCTTTAGCTTCAATCGCTTGGTGAAGTCCGTCACTGTAACGACGTCCGTCCATAATACGACCAGTTTGCTCATCAACGATCATCACTTTATTATCCATCACCACATATTGTGTGTCTTTTTCAAATAAAGCGTAGGCTTTTAGTAATTGATTAAGGGTATGAATACGTTCAGATTTCACCCCAAAATCTTTGTATAAATCTTCTTTAAGAGTAGCTTCTTCTTCAGCAGAAAGCCCTTGACTTTCTATTTTAGCAATTTCATCACCAATTTCTGGTAAGATGAAAAAGTCTGGATTGTCTTTTCCTGAAATGTAATCAACCCCTTTGTCGGTTAATTCAACTTGATTATTTTTTTCTTCGATAACATAGTAAAGTTCCGCGTCTACCTTAGGCATTTCACGGTTGTTATCTTGCATGTAGAAGTTTTCAGTTTTTTGAAGCAGTTGTTTGATACCGTCTTCAGATAAAAACTTAATAAGCGCCTTGTTTTTAGGGATTCCGCGGTAAACACGTAACAATTGAAAAGCACCTTCTTTAGTATCACCTTCTTTAATTAATTTTTTAGCTTCTGCTAAAACACCCGTTAAATATTTACGTTGTACCGAAACAATGTCGTCAACTTTAGGCTTTAACTCATTAAATTCGTGATGATCACCTTTAGGAATTGGTCCAGAAATAATTAATGGCGTACGGGCATCATCAACTAATACAGAATCGACCTCATCGACAATGGCGTAGTTGTGTGGACGTTGCACTAAATCTTCTGGAGCATGTGCCATGTTATCACGTAAGTAATCGAAACCAAATTCGTTGTTGGTTCCGTAAGTGATGTCGGCATTATAAGCTTTTCTTCTTTCTTCAGAATTTGGTCTGTGGTAATCAATACAATCAACACTTAAACCATGAAACTGAAAAATTGGCGCCATCCAAGCGCTATCACGTTTCGCTAAGTAATCGTTAACCGTTACTAAGTGAACTCCTTTACCAGCTAGGGCATTTAAGTAAACAGGAAGTGTTGCCACTAATGTTTTACCTTCACCCGTTTGCATTTCGGCAATTTTACCTTGGTGCATGGCAATACCACCAATAAGTTGTACATCGTAGTGAATCATATCCCAAGTGATGGCTTTACCAGCAGCATCCCAAGAGTTTGCCCAAACAGCCTGATCGTCTTTAAGAACAACATAATCCTTTTCGCTTGAAATTAAGCGGTCAAATTCGTTAGCTGTAACTGAAATAGAGGTATTATGAACAAAACGTTTTGCAGTTTCTTTTACAACAGCAAAAGCTTCAGGAAGAATGTCGTTTAATACACTTTGAGTGACTTCGTAAGCTTCATCTTTAAGCTTATCGATGTCCAAGTATATATCTTCACGTTTATCAATGTCCTCGGTGTTTTCAGCCTCTAAAGTAAGATTCGCGATTTTTTCATCGATGGCCTTATTAGCTTCGGCAATTTTAGCCTTAAACTCGGCTGTTTTTGCTCTTAATTGGTCGTGAGATAATGCTTCTAGAGCAGATTCAAAAGTTTTTATTTTGGAAACTATTGGCGTAATAGCCTTGACATCTTGTTTCGATTTGTCGCCAACAAAAACTTTTAATACAGAATTTAAAAGATTCATGAGAGTTATTTTATGTGTTACACCTAGAACGTACTAGGGTTGTCTAATATATTTTAAATGGTTCTTTTCAAGCATTTTTAAGTGCTTCCAAAGATACATCTTGTTTAAAGATATGGATAAAAAAAAGCCTCAAATTGAGACTTTTTTAACTATTCTTTATGTGTTTGTTTAATATTCATCCTCATTCCAAAGGTAATCTTCATCTGTAGGATAGTCAGACCAAATTTCTTCAATAGAGTCATAAGAGTCTCCTTCATCTTCAATAGATTGTAAGTTTTCCACAACTTCTAAAGGGGCCCCTGTTCTAATGGCGTAATCTATAAGCTCATCCTTTGTTGCTGGCCAAGGTGCATCACTTAAATAAGATGCTAGTTCTAAAGTCCAATACATTTCTTACGTGTTTAATTTTGTGCAAAAATAAATTTTTAGTTTAAACAAGCAAGAAAAAAATGAATTATTTCATATTCAATGAGTTTTTTTGTTTTTAAAGCTCAAAAGAATGGTGACTTTTGAATATAAAGGGCTCAACATGAGTAAAAACCTTATTAAAAATCATCTCAAATTTTTAGTAAGATTTTTTAAAATGCATTTATCATTAATTACAAGAACGTCTTTGTTTATTGTGTATCGCCTATTAAAAATGGACGAGCTCAATAGCGCATGAAATTAAAGTCAATTAGCTTTCGTTTTTTTGAGGAATCCACTTAATTTCTTGTGCTCTTAAATCATAAGACAACTTCCGTGCCAACACAAAAAGGTAGTCAGATAGTCGGTTAAGGTAGGTTAAAGTATTGGCTTCAATAGGTTCTGTTTCATTAAGTTGAGAAGCTAGTCGCTCGGCTCTACGGCACACACAACGTGCTATATGACAGAATGACACAGACTGATTTCCGCCGGGTAAAATAAAGTGAGTCATTTCGGGAAGGGCTTCATTCATCATATCCATTTCATGCTCCAGTCGCTCGATATCTTCAATAGAGATTCTGGGTATATTTAGTCGCTCTTTACCATTTTTTAATGTGGCTTTGTCAGGATCGGTTGCTAATTCGGCACCTACCGTGAACAAGCGGTCTTGAATACGTATAATTAAATCAATATAATCTTGATGAATGGGTTGATCGCGTATTAAACCTAAATATGAGTTGAGTTCATCTACAGTACCATAACTTTCAATTCTGATGTGGTGTTTTGGAACTCTTGTGCCTCCAAATAAAGCTGTAGTGCCTTTATCGCCTGTTTTTGTATAAATTTTCATGTTTTATGTGTTTAGTGGTTTTAGTAAAAACCAAGCTTGTGATATAAGAAAAAGTTTGGGTTTAATAAGGTATGAAATGAAAACGACTTCCTATTTTCATTACAGATAGGAAAAATGACGTTTTATAGAAAATTAGCTTTTTGTTAACACAAATATCCTATTTTAGCCACAAAATAAACAACAAACAATTAAAAACTTATGAAAAAAATTACTTTGTTACTATTGACGCTTAGTGCATCTATTTACATGCATAGTCAATCTTTTAATGGGTTTCTCACCGATAACTACAGCGGTGTGAATAGTGTCATCCTCAACCCAGCTAATATTGTAGACTCTCGTTTTAAAACCGATATCAATATTGTAGGTGCCAGCACATTTGTGGGTAACGACTACACTGGGGTTAATTTTATGGATGCGGTAAAAGGGGATTTCGATTTTGATGATGACGCAAACACATATCCATCAGATAATAACAATGCCTTATGGAATACCGATATTTTAGGGCTTGCTTTCATGTTTAATCTTAACGAAAACAGTTCTTTAGCGGTAACCACTAGAGCTAGAGCCTTTGTAACAGCTCATAACGTTAACGGAAATCTTATCAAGAACTTTGATAGTGATGATAGTGAAGATGTTTATGTGGATGCTGGAAATTTAATTACAACAGGTCACGCTTGGGGAGAACTAGGAGTTACCTACGCGCGCGTTATTATAAACGATCGTACCAAGTTTTTAAAAGGAGGTTTAACGGTTAAGTATTTGCAAGGTGGTGGATCTGCTCGTTTAAATGGAAATAATGTCACGGCTAATTTGGTTGCCGATGGCGCTGGTCCAAATATGCCAACTCTCGAAACTACTGGTGAACTTACATACGCGGCTTTCGATACCTCTTTTGATGAAGATGGGTACGAATATGAATTGCCAAAAGCTTCAGGTGTTGGATTTGATTTAGGATTTGTATACGAATGGAGAACTAATTATCCAGACTACCAAAAAACAAATGCTAAAGGTGAAACGCATTATCTAAAAGATAAAAATAAATACAAACTGAAATTAGGTTTGTCTATTACCGATATAGGAAGCATCAATTATAAAGAAGGTGTTGAGGAAACTTATGATATAACCAGGGGAGCTGTAAGTGTAGAGGACATTGAAGATGATTTTGACAATGCTGATGACATTGAAGATTTTTTAAATAACTATTACACTATAGTAAATTCTAGTACGGGGTATAAAGTGAATTTACCTACGGCTTTACATTTTAATGCGGATTGGAGTTTTACGAATCGTTTCTATTTGAATTTAAACACCGATTTATCGCTTGTGTCTAAAGAAAAAGTAAGTGCAACTCGTGTGGCCAACACCGTGTCTTTAACACCTCGTTTTGAATCTAAGTTTTTTAGTTTTTATTTACCAATGGGTATAGTGCAGTATAGCGGATTCCAAGCAGGAGCAGGCTTTAGAGCAGGGCCTTTATATATTGGTTCGGGATCGGTATTATCAGCTTTAGTGAGTGATAACAGTAAGGCAGCCGATGTGTATGCTGGTGTAAAAATTCCTATTTACCAAGGTCGTTCAAAAGATAAAGATGATGATGGTGTTATTGATAAACTTGATGAATGTCCTAAAGTAGCAGGTCCAATTGAAAACAACGGTTGCCCATGGGGTGATGCTGATGCCGATGGTGTTCTTGATAACGTTGATGCTTGTCCTAACGAGGCTGGGCCAAAGGAAAATAAAGGTTGCCCTTGGGGAGATGATGATAATGATGCTGTTCTTGATAATGTAGATCAGTGCCCAACAGTTGCAGGACCTATTGAAAACAATGGTTGTCCTTGGCCTGATACTGATGCTGACGGTGTTTTAGACAACGTTGATAATTGTCCTGAAGTAGCCGGAACCGTAGCAAATAATGGGTGTCCTGAAGTACCAAAAGTTACAGAAGCGGTAATGAAAACTTTAAATGCTTATGCTAAAACCATCTTATTCCATAATGGAAAATCAACGGTGTTAGATGAGTCTAAGCAAGTTTTAGATAATATTGTGGGTATTTTACATGAGTATCCTGATTCTCATTTCTCGATTGACGGTCATACCGATAGTTCAGGATCTGAGGCATTAAACCAGAGATTATCTGAAGAACGTGCCAGTACTGTAATGACTTATTTCATCGAACACGGTATTAGTTCCGATCGTTTAACAAGTAAAGGTTATGGTGAATCTAACCCTATTGATGATAATTCGACCGCTGCAGGAAGAAGAAATAATAGAAGGGTAGAAGTTACTTTAGTTAAACAATAATCCTTTTAGAATTATATAATTTAAAAGCCTGTAACGAGACACGTTACAGGTTTTTTTATGATTTTTGCTTTCTGAAATTTATGAGGAAGCCGTTGTGTTACTTCTTCAAATTTTGCACCCTTTGCAGTAAAGTAGGGTGTGAATAGTGCATAAAAACATATGCAGGGTGCGGTGTTAAATTGCTTAAACTGTTTTTTGATAACTTTTTTAATGAGGTTATTAAAGGTTCTGCTTTGAAAGTGTTTTTAGCATAATCATCCGCTTGGTATTCGAATTTTCTTGAAAATAAATTCATAATAAGTCCCGTAATTTCTGAAATTGGTGCGTACAGCAACCCGAAGGCAATTAAGCCAATATGAAAGCTGGGGGTTTCAACACCTAAAGCGTTTGATAGTAAGGGATTTGATATAAATAAAGATAAGATGTACAATGTAATTCCTGTCAAAAGGATAGAAGCAAACAAATTAAAAATGATATGTTTCTTTTTATAATGACCAACTTCATGGGCTAAAACAGCAACAATTTCATCTTCATCTAAATCATTAATTAAGGTATCATACAAAGTAACGCGCTTCTCACTTCCAAACCCCGAAAAATAAGCATTGGCTTTCGTGCTTCGTTTGGAACCGTCAATAACAAATATTTTATCGAGTTTAAAACCTACGGTTTCAGCGTATTTTGAGATGCCATTTCTTAAACTTCCAGCTTCTAAAGGTGTTTGTTTGTTAAATAGAGGCACGATTAATTTTGAATAAAACATATTCATAAATAATGTGAATATGGCCATAAGTCCCCAGGCATATAACCAAAACTGTGTGCCTGTAACTTGGTAAAACCAGATGATGAGTGCTAAAATACTACCGCCGAGTATGGCCATCATTAACCAGCCCTTTAGTTTGTCTAAAAAGAACAATTTTTTAGTCGTTTTATTGAATCCGAATTTTTCTTCAATAACAAAAGTGCTATAATAAGAAAAGGGTGTGGTTAAAATGTCGCTACCAATCATTATAATGCCGAAGAAAACAAGCGCAATAATGATAGGGTTTTCACTAAAACTACGAGCCAAATTGTCTACAAATGCAAATCCGTCAAGTCCCAAAAAAGCTAAGGTTAAAACAATAGAAAATGATGAGGTTAATAAATCAAACTTATAGTTGGTGGCTTTATATTTTTGTGATGTTTTGTAGGCCTCTTCATCATAAACATCTTCCAGTACTTTGGGGAGTTTATCATTATAATGTTTGGCATTTAAAGCATCTAATATTTTATCGACAACAAAATTGACGATAATAATTGCAATAATGATGTAAAAAAGGCTTTGTGCGGTCATTTAGTTGTGTGCTGTTATTTTATTACGACTTTGCGATTTTTATTCTGATTCTTGGAGTTTTAAGTAGCTATTTTAGCATTAGTATTTTGAGGTTTTCTTTATTTCATTCATTATTTTTTCTAGCCCTCCAATTATTAAACTGTTCGCGTTATTCGCAAATGATATATTCTTAGTGAAAATGGCAGTTCCATTTGTTCCAAAAGCAGTTTGATGAAAAATGATTTGTAGTGTATTCAAATTATAAATTTCAACAGTAATGTTTCCTTGATTCGTATAATTATCATTATTGTCTCCAATAAGAATTGATCCTAGCTCATTTTTAATGGGTTGGGCTTTGATATTTATGTAATAATCAAAAGCAGTACCATTTCTTAAATCTTTTAAGATGTCTTCAGTTGGGTTTAACGGAATAAAATTTGGTACAATAATTCCATTTGTGTTTGATACATTAAATAATCTGTCGTTTAGGAAAATCTTGAAGTTTTTTGTAGCTATTTTATTTAAAATAGGTTTAATGTCTTCTGAAGATTGGACATCATTTAATAACCATTTTCCAGTTCTAAAATCAACATAAGGAGTAATCGTTCCTAAAGTGTATTTTGGTAAATGACAAGAGTTAAAAGTAAATACTACAAAAATAATAGGAATAAATATTTTTTTCAAACACATTTCTTTAATCTACCGTTAGTTGAAGTTTCGCTGCCTCTTAGCTTCAAAAACAAGAATACCCGCTGCAACCGATACATTCATGGAATCAATAGCACCTTGCATGGGGATAATGATGTTTTGTGTTGCATTTTCTCGCCATTCTTCACTTAGTCCAGTTGCCTCGGTGCCTACAACTATAGCTGTGGGTATTGTGAAATCTTGCGTGTGGTAGGGTTCTGACGCTTGTAGTGCAGCACAATAAATGTGAATGCCTTCAGTCTTTAAAAACTTAATGATTTCAGTGGTGCTTCCTGTTGCAATGGTGTTGGTGAATACACAACCAACGCTAGAACGGATGATATTCGGGTTGTATAAATCGGTTTTCGGATTGGCAATAATAACAGCGTCTACGTTAGCGGCATCAGCAGTTCTAAGTATAGCACCAATATTTCCTGGTTTTTCGGGAGCTTCAGCAATTAAAATTAAAGGACTTTTTGTATTGAACTTTAAAGCATTTAACTGATGTGACTTTGATTTAGCCACTGCTAAAATCCCTTCCGTAGTTTCCCTATAAGCCAGCTTTTGATAGACTTCTTTCGAAATTTCTATCATATCAACGTCTTCAGCATTAAGCGCTTCTACACGTTCTAAAGGATGTAATTCAGGGTTGAATAATATGGTTTCTATGTCAAATCCGCCTTGTATGGCTAACATAATTTCACGAGCGCCTTCTATTAAAAAAAGACCTGTTTTACGTCGTTCTCGAGACTTTTCTTTTAATTGGAAAAGTTGTTTTACAAACGAATTTTGTATGCTGGTAATGGCTTTCATATTTGAAAAACAAAAGTAAAGGATTTTATGTAATTAATCCGAAATGAACACGTCAAAACAAGAAACCTATTAAAACATAACATGAAAAAAATTATTTACTTATTTGTAGCACTTGCTTTTTGGAACTGTAAAGATGTGAAAAAAGAAACTGTAGTAACACCTGTAGAGACAGAAACTAAGGAAATAGCTGAAGAAAAGAAATATCCTGAAGCTTTAGAAAAAATATTTGAAGCTCATGGTGGCTTGGATCTTTGGAAAAGCATGCGGTTTTTAGAATTCGCCATGGAGAAAAATGGTGTTAATGAGGTTACTTCAACCGATTTATGGAACAGAAAGTCTTTAATTGAAACTCCAGATCATGCCTTAGGTTATGATGGGGAACAAGTTTGGTTAAAGAATAAGAATGATGCCGAATACAAAGGTAAACCTAAATTTTACTACAATTTGATGTTCTACTTTTATACCATGCCCTTTATTTTATCTGATGATGGTATTATTTATGGTGATATAGAACCACTGGTTTTTGAAGGTAAAACCTATCCAGGGATAAGAATAGGATACCAAAATGGTGTAGGGGAGTCTCCAGAAGATGAATATGCTATTTACTACAACCCAGAAACTTATAAAATGGAGTGGTTAGGTTATACTGTAACCTTCTTTACTCAAGAAAAAGCTAAAGAATGGCATTTTAGAAAATACAGTGAGTGGATGAATGTGGAAGGTTTGTTATTACCAAAAACAATTGTGAGGTATGAATATGAAAACAATTTACCTACAACTGTACATAGCGAAAACCATTTTGAAAACGTGAAAGTTTCTAAAGAAAAACCGAATCAGGAATTATTTGAAATGCCTGAAAACGCTCAAGTTATAGAGTAAATTATAAACTGTTTTTTTCAAAATAGTTAACTAAAAGCGCAACGACATAATTATAACTTTGCATGCCTTTGCTTTGTTTATTGGCTATTAAAAAACCGTTGTAAAAAGATTTAAAAAGAGGTTCGGCTGGATTTTGGTGTTTCTCCCAAAACTCACGAACCTCTTTGTAGTTTTTAAGAATACCAGGGTTTACAGTTTTTTCCATCCTTTCAAAAATATCGGGGTCTCGTCTATAAATTTCATTTAAGCAAAAACGCAGTCCAAAAGTATAACCCGTGTATTGAATGTAAGGATCAGGGTGTTTTATAGCCGCCATACTTCCGATAAAATTGGCTTCATTTTCGGCAGCATAACCTAATTGATGGGCGATTTCATGTGTGGTAGTTGTCGAAAGCTTATAAATAGGAATTAGTCCGTCTACCTGTGCTTCATTGGTAAACGGATTTAAATACCCGCTAAATCCCATATAGGTTAAAGGGTAGCTGAATAAAGATTGTTTCACGCTTTGTGGATGATAAGCTAAATGCGGAAAGGTTTCCTTTAAATATGTATACCCTTCAGGAGCCTTTTTAAATAATTCCGATTTATTATACGGCATCTCAACTTTTAAAGTGTCATTATTCGTAATCTTTATATGGATAGCATTCGACTTTTTGATGAGTCTTTCTGTGAAACTTATCAGTTGCTCTGTGGTGTAATCATGTTCCAGTTCTAAACTTTTGTGAAGCGGTTGTCGGTAGTAGTTTAAGCCCCAAAACAGATGAAAAACAAAGTAGAAAATAGAGAGCGTTGCAAAAACATCAATAAGCCAATTTTTGGTGTCCAGGCGTAAACGTTTCCTGTTTAAAACTAACCAACGTATCCCATAAACTATAGTTAAAGCATAAACCAAATCACCAAAGGAAAAAGGAATCCATCCTAAAATATAACGAGATAGTTTGGAGATTAATGGGTAGAACGCTTTGCTGTAGTAGGTCTCAACAAAATCAGGGTAATTGGAAAGTATTCTAACAATGATAATTTGAGGAAATATAGCAAGTGCTATGATTGTTTTTTTGTCTTTGAGCATCATCAAAAATAGTAAAAAAAATAGAGCATATAATTTTCAATTTTTAAAGTTTTTATAAGGTTAAACTTTGTTAAATCTTAAATATTACAGAATCATTAAGATGCTGAGGTCGCCCCATTTTTCTATCTTTGACGGATAAAATAATCACAAAATGAACACAGATATAAGACAATTAGAACCTCAAGCCCTTTGGAATAAATTCGCCGATTTAAATGCAGTCCCACGACCTTCTAAAAAAGAAGAAAGGGTCATCGCTTTTATGAAGGCTTTTGGTGAAAATTTAGGTTTTGAAACACTGGTTGATGCCGTTGGTAATGTGATTATTAAAAAGCCAGCAACCTCTGGTATGGAAGACCGAGTAACCGTTGTGATGCAATCACATTTAGATATGGTGCACCAAAAGAATAACGATACCGACTTTGATTTTGACACACAGGGTATTGATATGTATGTTGATGGCGATTGGGTACGCGCTAAAGGCACTACTTTAGGTGCCGATAACGGATTAGGTGTTGCTACTATTATGGCGATTCTAGAAAGTGATTCTATTGCTCATCCAGCTATAGAAGCTCTTTTTACTATTGATGAAGAAACCGGTATGACTGGTGCCATGGGCTTAAAAGGCGGGTTACTTTCAGGAGGTATATTGTTGAATTTAGATACCGAAGAAGACGATGAAATTGGAGTGGGCTGCGCCGGAGGAATTGATGTTACCGCGACACGACAGTATGAAGAAGAAGAAACTTCAGAAATTAAAATTGGCTATAAAATTGAAGTGAAAGGTTTGCAAGGCGGACATTCAGGTATGCAAATTCATGAAGGCTTAGGGAATGCTAATAAATTGATGAATCGTATTTTACACGATAAATTTGAAGCTTTTGGGTTACGTATTTCATCCATTGACGGAGGAAGTTTACGTAATGCGATTCCTAGAGAAAGTGCAGCTATTGTGGCTATTGACGCTATGAAGGAGGATGATTTTGTTGCCGAGATTAAAAACCTAGAAGCGATTATAAAAAAGGAGCTTAAAACCATGGAGCCCGATTTAAGTATCACAGCTTCAAAATGTGAAACGCCGGAAAAGGTTATGGATTTAATGACCCAAGAGGGATTCACAAGAGCTATGTATGCGGCAATAAATGGTGTGTATCGTATGAGTGCTGATATTCCAGAACTGGTAGAAACGTCTAATAATATTGCTAGAGTCATTGTTGAAGATGGTGATATGCATATTGGTTGCTTAACTCGATCTTCTGTAGAAAGTTCTAAAATTGATTTAGTAAATGCTTTACAATCAACTTTCGAATTGATAGGCTGCGAGGTTGAGGCTTCAGGCGATTATCCTGGGTGGACACCTAATATGGATTCTGCTATTTTAAAAGTGATGACTAAAGTTTATGAAGATTTAAATGATGAAAAACCTCATGTAGCCGCCTGTCACGCCGGACTAGAATGTGGCATTCTAGGTCAGAATTATCCAGAAATGGATATGATTAGTTTTGGACCAACCATTAAAGGTGCACACTCTCCAGATGAACGTGCTCAGATTTCTTCAGTTCAAAAGTATTGGAAGTTTGTTTTAGAGATTTTGAAGCAGATTCCTGTGAAATAGGTTTATTTGTTTAACTATGGATTTGTTTAACCGTTAAACAGTGGATTCATTGAACTATTTCTGTCATACCGACGGTAGGAGGTATCTTTTTAAGTGTAAGTTTTTATTTAAAAGATGTCTCACTGTGTTTGACATGACAAGTGACACTCACAATTAAACGATTCAACAAATCAACCAATAAACAACAAAATCAAGGTACAGGATCATAACCCGAACCACCCCAAGGATGACAACTGAAAATTCGCTTTATAGCCAACCAACCGCCTTTAAAAAAACCATGTTTGGTCAAAGCTTCCTTGGCATATTGAGAGCAAGTAGGGTGGAATCTGCAAGTCGCAGGGGTTAAAGGGGAAATAAGTGTTTGATACACTTTTATTAAAAGTAAAAAAGGCGCTATCAGTATTTTTTTAAGCATGCTTATTTACTTTTAATAAAGTGTATTCTATTATAGATGGTATCTTTTTATTGAATTGAAAAAGTAGTGCCGTCTTTGCCGTCTTTGAGCTGAATACCTACTTCAGCCAGTTCATCACGGATTTTATCTGATAAAGCAAAATCTTTATTCGCTCTAGCTTCTTGTCTGAGTTTAATTAAAACATCGACAGCTCCAGAAAGTTTATCGGTTCCAGTGCTGTTATCAGCATTGTTTTCCAAACCAAGAACATCAAAAACAAAGGTGTTTAAAGTGTCTTTTAAGATGTTTAAGTCATCAGAAGTGAGGGTTTCACTACCTTCTTTAAGCTGATTGATATATTTTGCTGCTTCAAATAAATGAGCGATTAAAATTGGCGAATTAAAATCATCGTTCATCGCATCATAGCATTTTTGTTTCCATGATTCAATGTCTAATGATGAAGCATTTGAAGCTTGTATGCCACCTAGCAAATTCATGGCTTCCATCAATCTGTTAAAGCCTTTTTCACTTGCTAATAATCCGTCGTCCGTTAAGTCTAAAACACTTCGGTAAGATGATTGTGCAATAAAGAAGCGAATCACACTTGGTGCATAAGCTTTACTGAAAAATTTATTGTCTCCTGAAAGTAATTCGTGAGGATTCACAGTATTTCCAGTGGATTTAGACATACGTTGCCCGTTTAACTCTAGCATATTGGCATGCATCCAATAATTTACAGGTGATTTTCCTAAAGCGGCTTCATTTTGAGCTATTTCGCATTCGTGGTGTGGAAATTTTAAATCCATTCCGCCACCGTGAATGTCAAATTGTTCTCCTAAGTATTTGGTGCTCATGGCGGTACATTCTAAGTGCCACCCAGGAAATCCATCACTCCAAGGTGAAGGCCAGCGCATAATGTGCTGTGGTTCGGCTTTTTTCCAAAGCGCAAAATCTTGAGGATTCTTTTTATCGCTTTGTCCGTCTAAGGTTCGTGTGTTGTGAATTAAATCATCAAGTTTACGTTTACTCAACTTGCCGTACTCATTCGTCTCATTAAACTTATGGACATCAAAGTACACCGAGCCATTTACGACATAGGCAAATCCGTTGTCAATAATATTTTTTATGAGTTCAATTTGCTCGATAATATGTCCCGTAGCAGTAGGCTCAATACTTGGCGGTAAAAAGTTAAAGGTATTTAAAATGTTATGAAAATCTACGGTGTATCGTTGTACGACTTCCATAGGTTCAATTTGTTCTAAACGCGCTTTTTTGGTGATTTTATCTTCACCAACATCAGCATCATTTTCTAAATGCCCTGCATCTGTAATGTTTCTTACATAGCGTACTTTGTAACCCAAATGCTTCAAATAGCGAAAAATCATGTCAAAAGACATAAATGTTCTCACGTTACCCAAGTGTACATTACTATAAACCGTAGGACCACAAACATACATGCCAATGTGGCCTTCATTAATAGGTTTAAATGTTTCTTTTTTTCCGGATAATGAATTGTAAATCTTTAGGGATTGCGATTGGTATAGCTGCATGCGGATTTAGATGACAAGTTTTTTTGATGAATGAACTAAAAAGTAGTGTCTAATTTTATATAGTCTAAAAATTCACGACGGGTACCCATATCTTTAAATTTTCCTCCAAACTCTGAAGTTACGGTACTACTTTCAATGTCGCGAATACCTCTTGAGTTTACGCATAAATGTTTAGCATCAATCACACAAGCTACATCTTTTGTGCCTAATACTCTTTGAAGTTCTCTAACGATTTGAATGGTTAAACGTTCTTGAACTTGTGGGCGCTTTGCAAAGTAATCTACAACACGATTCATTTTAGATAAACCAACTACAGTACCATTTGAAATATAAGCGATATGTGCTCTACCAACTATAGGGAGTAAGTGGTGCTCGCAAGTTGAATAAACCGTGATGTTTTTTTCAACCAGCATTTCGCCATACTTGTATTTGTTGTCGAAAGTTGAAGCGCTAGGCTTTTTAGCAGGATCTAATCCGCCAAAAATTTCTTTAACAAACATTTTTGCTACACGGTTTGGAGTTCCTTTTAGGCTGTCATCGGTTAAATCTAAACCTAAAGTTTCCATGATATGACGCACATCATCTTTAATAATGTCTATTTTTTCTTCGTTAGACAGTTTAAAAGCATCATTTCGCATTGGTGTATCTTCCGAAGTACCAATGTGTTCTTCTCCTAAGGCGTCAAAATCGTCTAAATTACTATCGAATTTCATCTGTTAAAATCTATTGTTTTTTCAACAATCATAAAAGTCATTCATTGTTACTTCTTTGTTAACAAGAGTTTTATGTTAGAATGACGAATGATTTGTATTTCAAAAATTAGTTTGCAAAGATAAGCAATTCCGTTTTGTTATACTTGGTGTTGATAAAATATTAATTTTTTGCTTTAGTCTGAATATTGCCCTATTCATTACAAGCCGTTTTTTATATAAATTATGACCAATTCAAAAGACCATTTAAAACTGTATGGAGCTTTCAAATGGTCTTTAAGTGTTGAGGTGTTTTTATATTGTTAAATACTGAATCCTAGGGATATCGTAAAGTTTTGATTTTTTCTGTCAATTGAAGCAAATGGAGATCCACCACCATTTAGATTGTAAAGGTTATTTTGGTATGATCTATTTGCTTGATCGTACGTGAAATCTAGTTTGGTGTTTCCAAAATTTAAACCAATACCAAAAGAATAACCGCTTAAATCACTTACCGTTACACCGTCTTTGTACGGACTATCTTCATAGCGGTAACCACCACGTAAACTAAGTAAATCTATGACTCTGTATTCTGCACCAACTCGATAAGTTGATACGTTGGTTAAAGAATTTTGGATGAATGCATTTTGATCCATAAAATAGGGGTCATACGTTGGTCCAAATTCTGTGTTGGCTAAATTTTGATTTGAGTAATCAAAGCTGATGAGCCCGCGTTTCGCAATAATATAAGCCAAACTAGCTGTTATTTTCGATGGTGTTTGAAGCTGATATCTTGGTAGCACATTAATAATTCTTGGGTCTACAATTTGTGTGGTTGGTACACCCGAAACATCTCTTTCAGTACTAATATATTGTGTCGTTTCTTCGTCGATAGAGTACCATGTTGGTGAATCGTAAATTAAACCAACTCTAAGATCTGGCGTGATATTGTAAATCCCTCCAAGTTGAAAAGAGAATCCAGCACCTGTAGTAAGTAAACTGTTTCGAAAATTAATATGATTTACCACAGACCCAGTGTTATTATTGTCTTCGAGTAATGCTGTAGTGCGTTCATAATTAATGAAATGAGAATTTAGGTTTAGTCCTAAAGATAGCTTGTCTTCAAATTGTGTTGCAAAGTTAAAGGTCATTTTGCCATTATAGCCAGTAGCTACGTAAGTGTAGTCGTGGTAAAAATTTCCTGCAGCTACATTTGAAAAATAAGTAGTGTTGTCATCATCATCAAATTCAGGGTCAAGAATGAAAGATTCATATCCTAAGAACGCTTGTTGGTTACCATAGCCAAATTGATTACCTATTTCTCGGTAGGCACGATCAATGGATTCTCCATTTATCGCAGAAATATCAGCGAGTCTTTGTCCATCGGCATAATCATAAAAATAGCTAGCTATCGAATTACTGAAATTTCCATCGTCATTGGTGTTAAGTCCTCTGGCATTCCAAAAGTTATTAAAATTACTCGTTCGCTCGTAATTAAAGGACATGGCAAATTTGTTCCATTTCGAATAACTGTTTCTGTTATCAAAAATTAAAGTAGCACCACCTTGGTTGATACTAAAATTAGAGTCATTAGTGTTTGTGTATTCATTAAAGTAAAGGGTTTCATTTTTCACATTGGCATTAGACCCTGTAACTGTAATGTTACTATGACTAAATACAACGGAACCTGCAGGATTCAAACCTACAGCGCTCATATCTCCACCAAGAGCTCCAAAAGCCCCACTTAGTGCTCTAAAGCGAGCAGTTCCTTGAGGTTCATTTTGCGAATATCTTAAAGCATCAGTAATGTCTTGAGCATAAATACCTGTAAATGTGAAAGCGCTTAAGAGTAGTAAACTAATCTTTTTCATATATGTTATTGATTTAAGAGCATGAATTAACCAAATAAACCGATTTGAATCCAGTTTATTTGGTTAATTTCTATTGTTTTTAATGTTATCGTCTTCCTCCTCTAGATGAAGAACTTCGGCTCGAACCACCAGATGATCTCATGGAGCTTCCGCTACTTCGTGAACTAGAACTAGAATTGTAACTCGAACTTCTTGACGTAGAACTATTATAGTTCGTAGAATTTGATCTTGAAGGTTGTTTGTAAACCGTGCTAGAATTTCTTCTAGTCGTAGCGTTGGATGATCTTCTTGTTGAGTTGTTAGAAGGTGTTCGCGTTACTGTTGAAGATCGTCTAGTTACGCCAGTTTGAGATAGGTTTCTGTTGGTGGTATAACTTCTTCTAGTCGTTGTTTGTGAATTACCATTTGCGGTACTACTTCTACGCGTTGTGTTGTATTTTGAAGTAACCCCCGCAGAGCTGCGTCTTGTGGTGTTAGAAGCATTGATGTTGTTTCTCGTGTAAGAGCTTCTTCTTGTAGCATTCGTGCCAGCGTAGTAATTTCTTCCATAGCTTCCTCTACGCGTAGCCCCATAAGAGTAATATCTGTTATTTCTATAATAGTTACCATATCCTGGGTACCCCCAACCATAACCGGGATATCCCCAGCCGTAATTTGGGTAGCCCCAACCCCAGCCGTAGCTTGGATATCCCCAACCATAACCAGGATAACCCCAGCCGCCATAACCATAACCCCAACCAGAGTAAAAGCCAAAGCCCCAACCGGTACCCCAATTATTCCAGCCATTGTCGATATAGTTCACTGTAACGCTACTGTTGTTTTGTCCCCAGCCAGCATAACCTTGATAGTCATCTACTAAAGAGTCATTTTCCACATAGGCAGAATTCTCGTAAGCATCAATGTCTGTAAAAATAGCTGGGTCTTCAGTAAAGTTTTCAGCTTCTATTGATTTTGTTTTGAAGTAATTTTCGTAGTAATTGTTATTCGCTGGAACTTCATTGCTTTGTTGTTGCGATTGAGCAACAGTGCCACCGTAAATACCATCATTGCTTGCGCCAACATATTCGTAAGAACCGCAAGAAGCAAATACAAGGGCTAACCCTAGTAGGCTTGCTAACGGTGCTTTTCTTTTTAAGTATTTAATAAATTGCATATCTCTAAATTTTATTGTTGGACATTACAAAAATAGTTAGTTTTGCTGAACTATTTTTATATTTAACTTAGGTACAACATTTGTGCCAAAAAAAACTTATGGGTAAAAAACTTACTAGTAGAGCAGAAGATTATTCGAAATGGTATAACGAATTGGTTGTCAAGGCTGACTTAGCGGAGAACTCTGCGGTTAGAGGGTGTATGGTTATCAAACCTTATGGTTATGCAATATGGGAAAAAATGCAGGCCGAATTAGATAAAATGTTTAAGGAAACAGGACATCAAAATGCTTATTTTCCATTGTTTGTTCCTAAGAGCTTATTTGAAGCAGAAGAAAAAAACGCTGAAGGTTTTGCTAAGGAATGTGCTGTTGTAACTCATTATAGATTACAAAATGACCCAGATAAACCAGGAAAACTACGTGTAGATCCTGAAGCTAGGCTAGAAGAGGAGCTTGTTGTTAGGCCTACAAGTGAAGCTATTATATGGAATACCTTTAGAGGGTGGGTACAATCATATAGAGATTTACCTTTATTAATTAACCAATGGGCTAATGTGGTGCGTTGGGAAATGCGAACTCGTTTGTTTTTACGTACCGCAGAGTTTTTATGGCAAGAAGGACATACGGCTCACGAAACTAAAAAGGAAGCCTTAGAAGAGGCTGCTTTAATGAATAACGTATATGCTAATTTCGCCGAGAATTTTATGGCTATTCCAGTAATTCAAGGTTTGAAAACTGAAAGTGAACGTTTTGCAGGGGCTGATGAAACCTATTGTATTGAAGCGTTAATGCAGGATGGAAAAGCATTGCAGGCAGGAACATCACATTTCTTAGGACAGAATTTCGCAAAGGCCTTCGATGTGAAGTTTGCGAATAAGGAAGGAAAGCAAGATTATGTTTGGGCAACATCATGGGGTGTTTCAACTCGATTAATGGGGGCCTTAATCATGACACATAGTGATGATAACGGATTAGTTTTACCACCAAGTTTAGCGCCAAACCAAGTGGTTATTGTTCCTATATATAAGAGTGAGGAAGATTTAAACAATATCACAGAAGTCGCTAACAGTATTTTAACCGACTTAAGAGCTAAAAATATTTCGGTTAAGTATGACAACAGAGATACGCACAGACCGGGAGCAAAATTTGCTCAACATGAATTGCAAGGCGTACCTATTAGAATTGCTATTGGACCAAAAGATTTAGCGAATGGCACTGTTGAAATTGCCCGTCGTGATACTTTAACTAAGGAGGTGGTTAATCTGAATGTTTTAGCTGAAAAAATAGAAAGCTTATTAAAAGAGATTCAAGATGCTTTATTTAATAAAGCTTTAGATTTTAGAAATAGTCATATCACGGAGGTTGATACGTTCGAAGACTTTAAAACTGTTTTAGAAACGAAAACAGGTTTTATTTCGGCACATTGGGATGGAACTACCGAAACAGAGGATAAAATAAAAGAATTAACTAAGGCAACAATTAGGTGTGTTCCTTTAGATGCTAAGGAAGAAACTGGAGTTTGTGTTTATTCCGGTAAACCTTCGGCACGTCGCGTGTTATTTGCAAAAGCTTATTAATCAATACTAAAGCAAGTGTTTGAAAATTTTTTTTAAAAAAAAGTTATTTAGCACTTGCGAAAGTGAAAATTAGTTGTACATTTGCACCCGCAATGGAAACATTGTGACAGTTATTTGAAAAATTATTGAGGAGTAAAAAAAATAAAATTTTAGTTGCAGATTTGTAAATTAGTTTTATCTTTGCACACTCAAAAAAACAAATGGCCCGTTCGTCTATCGGCTAGGACGCCAGGTTTTCATCCTGGTAAGAGGGGTTCGATTCCCCTACGGGCTACAATATTTTAAAGAAAAAGAAAATGGCAAATCATAAGTCAGCATTAAAAAGAATAAGAAGTAACGAAGCTAAGCGCTTAACTAACAAGTATCATCACAAGACAACTCGTAATGCTATCAAAAAATTACGTGAGTTAAGTGATAAGAATGAGGCTGAGACTTTATATCCTTCTGTAGTTTCTATGCTAGATAAATTAGCAAAGAAAAACATTATACATGCTAACAAAGCTGCTAACCTTAAATCTGGTTTAGCAAAGCACGTTGCAGCTCTATAATTCTTTCGACTTAAGATTTTAAAATATATACGAAAGCTTCTCAGAAATGAGAAGCTTTTTTTTTGCGCCATATTGAGCTGATTTTAATGTTACTATAGGGGTAAAAAAAGCAGTCAAAATGGAGTGAATTTTATTTTAATACTCTAAATTTGCAGTAATAAAAGTTAATAACACTCATAATATTACCTCTTTGGAAAATTCAAAAGCAATAAAATTAATAGATAAAATTCTTGTTGATTTAGATAACACAGGAATTAATACGGATACTTTAATAAATGATATTAAAGAATTAAGAACTTACGCTATAGAAGAAGAAGCCCCTTTAGTGGTTAAAGTATTAAGATATACTTACGAGCATATTGAAGAGCATGATTCATTTCTAATTCCTATGTTAGAAGATGATGATGAGTTATTAACAGAGGATGGTGAAGTTGCAGCCGTTGAAGAAGAAGCTGCTGTTGTAGATCCTGTAGAAAGTCTTAAATATGTTATTTCTTTAACTAGAAATCTTAAAAATAAAACGAATATTGCCGATTTAAGAGCATATAAAGAGCTCTTATTAGCGTATTAATTTTGGTTTAAGTTATATAATAATACTAAAAGCCCCTTAACGATTAGCGTTGAGGGGCTTTTTTATGATAATACATATCCTAGTTTGTTGTCGAGATAGTACTCATTAAATGCTTACAAATGCTGTTTTAGTAGCCAGGAGTACACCGCTTCGTTATTGTAAGTTTCGGTCCAACTATCGTGAGTCGCATTTGGGTATAAAGTTAGTTTTGTATTTGGGTTTAGTTTTTTTAAAGTATTATAGGCTTCTTTGGTTTGTTCTACCGGAACAACAGCGTCTTTTTCGCCATGAAAAAACCATACAGGAAGGTTTTTAGCCCATTTTATATAAATCATTGGAATATCTGCGGCACATACCGAAATCATAGCGGCATAGGTGTTAGGGTTATTTACAGCTATTCGCCATATGCCATCACCACCACGACTAAGTCCGGCGAGATAGATGCGTTTTTTGTCAATAGGTAGCGAGTCTGCTAAATTCATAGCCATGTTATGAATAGTTCGATCGTCCCAAAGACCTTTTTTATTGGGGTTAAGTGGAGCAAAAACGTAAAAAGGAAAATCTTTACCCTCTGTAATACGTTTTGGTATGCCGTGAGCTTTGGCGACATTTAAATCTTTATCACTTTCTGCACCACCATGTAAAAAAACAACAAGTGGGGACTTCTCGTTATTTTGTGTAGGCGTGTATAGTAAATATTGCATTTCTACTCGGTTAACCGCTTCTTTTTTATGAGAAGATAATTGAGCGAACATTGTGGTTGTGAACGTTAAGGTTAAGAATAGTAAGCGTATTTTATTGGTCATGATTGATATTTTGTTTTTAAAGGAAAGGGAGCTCTAACTTCTATTATGATATTAGGAGTGTAGATTACTGTGATTATTGGGCAATTAAATAAGAAATAAATAAGCTTTCTTCTGATTAAATATAATCTAAATGAAGAACATAAAAAAGCCCTAACAATTTTGTTAGGGCTAAATTATTTATGTTTTTAAAATTTATCCGTTCATAGAAATTAAAAACTCCTCATTGTTTTTAGTCTGTTTGAAGCGTTCGTTAATAAATTCCATGGCTTCAACTGGGTTCATGTCGGCAAGATACTTACGCATTACCCACATACGTTGAACTGTTGTGTCATCTAATAAAATATCGTCACGACGTGTACTTGAAGAGGTTAAATCGATAGCAGGGAAAATTCTACGGTTAGAAATCTTTCTATCCAATTGAAGTTCCATGTTACCGGTTCCTTTAAATTCTTCAAAAATAACCTCATCCATTTTAGAACCTGTTTCAGTAAGAGCGGTAGCAATAATGGTTAATGAACCACCATTTTCGATATTACGAGCAGCACCAAAGAAACGTTTTGGTTTGTGTAAAGCATTGGCATCAACACCACCACTTAATATTTTACCAGAAGCTGGTTGTACGGTATTGTAAGCACGAGCCAAACGTGTAATGGAGTCTAATAGGATAACTACATCATGTCCACATTCAACTAAGCGTTTTGCTTTTTCTAGTACGATGTTTGCAATTTTTACATGCTCATGTGCTTCCTTGTCGAAAGTAGAAGCAATGACTTCACCACGAACGTTACGTTGCATGTCAGTAACCTCTTCAGGACGTTCATCAATTAATAAAATCATTTGGTAAACTTCAGGATGGTTGGCAGCAATAGCATTAGCCACATCCTTCAATAACATTGTTTTACCTGTTTTTGGTTGAGAAACAATCATACCACGTTGTCCTTTTCCAATTGGCGCAAACAAATCCATGATTCGCGTAGAAATGGTACTTTGTTTTTCAGCTATATTAAATTTTTCTTGCGGGAAAAGTGGGGTTAGGTGTTCAAACGATACACGGTCTCTAACGACATTTGGATTCTGACCATTAATTTTACTTACCTTAATTAAAGGGAAATATTTTTCACCCTCTTTAGGCGGACGTACATGACCTAAAACTGTATCACCTGTTTTTAAACCAAACAATCTAATTTGTGATTGAGACACATAAATGTCATCTGGTGATGATAAATAGTTATAATCGGAAGAACGTAAAAAACCATATCCGTCTTGCATGATGTCTAAAACACCTTCGCTTTCAATGATGGCATCAAATTCGAAATCAGGCTCACGGTAACGGTTTCTGTTGTCTTTATTGCCTTTTTCAACATTACCATTTTTTTGGTTTCTATGTTGATTTTTATTTTGATTGTTCTGATTTTGGTTATTTTGATTTCTTGAAGCTTGTTTATTAGCCGGCGTATCGGTTTGTTTTTTTGGTTTCGGGCTATTGTCTTGTTTTGGAGCTTCTTTTTTTGGTTTAGGAGCTGTTTCAGTTTTCACTGGTTCTGAAACTGGAGCTTCTTCTTTTTTATCGGTTGGTGTAGCAGCATTTTCTTCTGCTTTTTGAGGGGTATTTCTAACTGGTTTTTGAACACGTTGTCTAGGTTTTCTAGTCGCAGGCTTTGCTGTTTTTGTGTCCTTTTCTTCTATATTTTTAGCTGGTTCAATAGGTTCTGTTGGTGTTACAGCTGCTTTAACCGCTTTAGGGTCTGCAGCTTGCTGATCTAATATTTGGTATACAAGATCTAATTTTTTTAATGAACGAAACTTTGGAACGTTCAATTTCTTAGCAATCTCCTGTAAATCAGCGAGCTTTTTTTCTTTTAATTGTGAAATTTCAAACATTGATGTTTAATTGAATATGTTGTTACTGAACACTAACTTAAGTTATTCTGAAAAAATGAGTTTAATCTGAAGATTTAATCGCTTGTATTTGCGACTGTTGAGAATTATTAATGCAATTATACAACTTTATTTTATTTTATTGCATTAATTCTTTTATTTTTGCCTTTCAGAGTAGAAAAAGCACATGTTACAACGTATACAAACCATATATTTATTGTTAGCAGCTGGAGTTTCTGGCGGACTAATTTTTGCCTTTAACCTATGGGAAACTGTCGATGGGGTAAAAGTTTACGCCGATGACACTACATACATTTACTTTATGTTTTTAACCTCAGCGCTTTTTTCTATAACCTCTATCTTGCGTTACAAAAATAGGAAGTCTCAGTTTATGTTGGGACGTCTTAACATCATATTAAACTTTTTTTTATTAGGATTTTTTGTGTATTTATCTCTAAATGTATCTGGAGAAACGGCGGTTTCTGAGAAAGGTATTGGGATGCTTCTCCCTATTGTTTCTATCGTATTTTTGGCTTTAGCCAATAAGGCCATCAAGAAGGATGAAGATCTTGTAAAATCTGTAGATCGATTACGATAAACCTAACATCTTAGTAATATTAGTGCGTGAACCCAAGGTGAAGATCTTGGGTTTTTTTTGCGATATATTTTATTTCATAGGCTTTAATCAGATTTTTTAAATTTCCTAAAGCCTAAAGCTAACGCATCTTTTTATTAGCCTCACAAAGATTTATAATTTCAACTATCCTTTTCTGTTTGGTGGCTTCACGTTTAGCACTTTCGAGATAAAATAAATACGATTTTTGATAACCTTTAGCGAAGTTCTTATAATTTTTATAGGCCTGTGGATTATTATTGAATGCATCTTGAAGTTCTATTGGAATAACGCCTTTTTCAACATCGTCCATAGCTGTCCAAGCTCCCGACTCTTTAGCTATTTCAATAGCTTTATATCCAGATTCCTGCATTAAGCTAGTCTCAATGAGTTCGTTTACATATTTTTTATTGATAGCGCTCCAGCTACTTTTAGGGTTTCTCGGACAAAAATATTGACGTCTTTTACCGTCACCTAAGCTTTGTACTTTGGAGTCTATCCAACCAAAGCATAAGGCCACTTTTACAGCTTCTTCCCAGCGCATTGTGGGGATGTTGGTTTCTAGCTTGTAAAAAATTAAATAGACGCCTTTTTCTTTGTTGTGATTTTTAAGAAGCCAATCAAACCAATCTGTATCCCTTGCAAAGTATGATTCCTGAATCTCATTCAAAACTTAAAGATTTTTTGTGTTTATGTAGAAATCTTCATCAACATTAAATGTGGAAATCGTTTTCTCGTTGTTTAAAGTTTTCCATTCCGAGTTAGGATATAGCCACTGTTCAATGTTATTTATGGTAATTTGAATAGGCATATCAAAGTCTTCAACAATATTGGTCCAACGATATTTTAAGACGCTGTCGTCTATACGGTATTCTAAAGTAGGGATTTGTATGGTTCTTAAATACTGATTAAAGAATGCCGTTAGATCGATGCCAGAATTTTGACTTAAATAGTTTTCAATTTGCTGGGTTGTTACCGTTTGATGGTAGAAGGTTTTATTCATTCCAACGAGGATTTTTCGCCATTTCTCATCGTCTTCAATAAGTTGTCGAAGGGTGTGTAGCATGTTAGCGCCTTTATAATACATGTCTCCTGAGCCCTCATTATTTACATGATATTCACCAATAATGGGTTTGTCATTTGAGATACTTCTTCGTGTTCCAATCATGTATTCCGAAGCGGCTTGTTTTCCGTAGTAATAATCTAAGAATAGAGATTCAGAGTACGCCGTAAAACTTTCATGTATCCACATATCAGCAATATCCTTATTCGTAATGTTATTCGCAAACCATTCGTGTCCTGATTCATGAATAATAAGAAAATCAAATTTTAAACCCCAGCCAGTACCAGACAAATCGCTTCCTAAATAACCTTGTTGGTAGTGGTTTCCATAGGTTACAGAGCTTTGGTGTTCCATACCCAGATAAGGGACTTCCACAAGTTTATAGCCGTCTTCATAAAATGGGTATGGGCCAAACCAATGTTCGAAAGCCTTCATCATTTTTGGTGCATCTTTAAAATGAACTTTGGCTTTTTCAAGGTTGTCTTTAAGCACATAATAATCCATATCCAATTTTCCTTTTAGACCATTATAAACTTCCGAAAAGTGTGCATAATCGCCAATATTCACATTAACCCCGTAATTGTTAATGGGGTTATTTACAAACCAAGTATAGGTTTTTGTGTGGTCGTATTCTTTTACGCTTCGCAGCCTACCATTAGAAACATCCGTAAGGTGTTTTGGAATATTTACACTAATGAGCATGCTGTCTACCTCATCGTACATGTGATCTTTACATGGCCACCAAACGCTTGCACCCAATCCTTGGCAGGACGTCGCAATAAAATCATTACCATTTTTGTCTTTTTTCCATGAAAATCCACCATCCCAAGGTGCATTTTTTGCAGCTTTAGGTTGTCCTTCATAATACACCGCTACATTTTGTATACTACCTATTTTTTGTTGGTCTTTTAAAGTAATAAAATGAGCGTTACCGTCATGTTTTATGTGTAACTCTTTGTTGTTTTGAGTCGCTTTCGTGATTTTTAGAGGTTGTTGTAAATCAATTTGTAGAACTTGATTTTCTTTTAAAACCTTATATTGAATGGTGTTTTTTCCAGAAATGAATTTATTATTTGGCTCTACTATAATATCCAGATGGTAGTATGTTAAATCCCACCAAGTACGTTCGGGAGTAATGCTACCTCTAAGGGTGTCTTGCCGTGTGAAGTTTTTGCTGTTAGAAAATAAATGTTGCGCTTCCGCGGAAAAACAAATAAGATATAAGCAGAGTATGAGCCAAGGTAAACGTTGTTTCATTATAAATAAATTAGAAGGTAAAATTATTAAATTTTAATGGTTTAAGATCGTGTTTTGAAACTAATACGGTTTAATAGTACCGAAAACAAAAAACGCCTCGAAATGAATTTTCGAAGCGTTTTTATAATTTGAGTTAGTCACTAAGAACTCATCTTTACTTTTTATTAGTAATTCGGAATAAATTTCAGAAGTACTTATCTGGATAAGTGTCATCTTATTTTCAGTTAAATAACAAAAGTAAAGATGAGTCTTAAATTAAAAATACTGAATATTTTTTTAAAAACAATATTTATTTTCCTTAATTACTTTTTCAGCAATAATATTTCTTAATTCAATGATGTTAGGCATGTTTACGTATTTGATGTAGCGTTTTAGTCCCATGAGCATCATACGTTGTTCGTCGCCAGAGGAAAACGATATGATAGAATGCTTACCAGCGGTTTCAATCACATCGATGGCGTGAAATAAGTTAAGTTTTGCCATAGCAATTTGTTCTTTAACTTTTTCTTCACCATTCTTTTTTGCCATTTTTTCGGCACGTAAAATGGCTGATTCAGCCAGATAAATTTGAATTAAAATATCGGAAGCTGCTAACATGAGTTGCTGTTGGTGCTCTATTTCTTCACCGTACTTTTGAAGAGTGGCACCAGCCACCATTAAAAATAATTTTTTAAGGTTTTTGATGATATTTTTTTCTTCCGAAAACAACTCAGAATAATCGGGTGTTTCAAAAGAAGGTATTCCCATTAATTCTTCTTTTACAGCCATGGCAGGGGTAAGGACATCAACATGGCCTTTCATAGCTTTTTTGATAAGCATACCTATAGAAAGCATACGGTTAATTTCATTGGTGCCTTCGTAAATTCTGGAAATTCTTGCGTCTCTCCAAGCCGATTCAATTGGGGTGTCTTCCGAAAAGCCCATACCTCCAAATATCTGAATGCCCTCATCGGTACATTTTTGGATAAATTCTGAAACAGCTACTTTTAGAATAGAACATTCGATAGCATATTCTTCAACACCTTTTAATTCGGCTTCCTGCTCAGAGTCCTTGCCATTGCTTTTTCTAAGTTCAATGCGATCTTCGATGTCTTTTGCTGCTCTATAACTTGCTGCTTCACCCACCCAACAATTGGTTGCCATTTCAGCAATTTTTTGTCTCATGGCACCAAAACTTGAAATAGGCACTTTAAATTGAATGCGTTCGTTGGCATATTTTACAGATTCTGTAATAACACGGCGCTGGGCATCTAAACAAGCAGCAGCAAGTTTAATACGGCCTACATTTAAAGCATTCATCGCAATTTTGAATCCGTTTCCTCGAGTGGACAACATGTTTTCTGTAGGAACAACGGTATCATTAAAAAATACTTGTCTTGTAGAAGAAGCACGAATACCAAGTTTGTGTTCCTCTTCACCTAGAGTAATGCCGTTCGGGTTTTCGGGATTGTATTCTACGATAAAACCTGTGATATTTTTGTCGTCTTCGATACGTGCAAAAACAATCATTAAGCTACAGAATCCTGCGTTAGAAATCCACATCTTTTGTCCTGTAATTTTATAGGACTTACCATCCTCAGAAAGTACGGCTTTAGTTTTTCCAGAGTTAGCATCACTTCCTGCACTAGGTTCTGTTAAACAATAGGCTCCAAACCATTCGCCAGAGGCTAATTTAGGTACATATTTTTGCTTTTGTTCTTCAGTGCCGTAAAGGGTGATTGGCATAGTTCCAATACCAGTATGGGCACCAAAAGCCGTGCTAAAAGAGCCTGTGGCCCCAGATATATAGTCGCACACTAACATGGTATCAACAAAGCCCATGCCCATACCTCCATAAGCTTCAGGTACAGAGATACTTAAAAAACCTAAGTCTGCAGCTTTTCGCATACAGGATTCGGTAAGCGCATAATCTTTTTGTTCAAATTGAGCTTTTTTGGGCCATACTTCGCGGTCAATAAACTCGGTAACCGCTTCTTTCATCATGAGTTGATCTTCATTAAAATCTTCTGGTGTGAATATGTCTTCGCAGTTAATCTCTTTTACTAGAAATTGTCCGCCACGTAAAATGTCTTTTTCCATAATATGCTCCCTATAACTCCTCCAAAGTGGAAGAATTGATGCAGGGTGGTTTTTAGTTATACTTTAGTTTAAATTCTCTACTTTATATAGTTACTCCCCTTTGGGGAGGCTAGGAGGGGCCTTTACTTCAAAAACTCAAAAACCCCACAAGCGCCTTGACCAGTTCCTACGCACATGGTGACGGCACCGTATTTTCCTGTCATATTTCTTTTGCGCATTTCGTCAAATAACTGAACAGAAAGTTTTGCACCAGTACAACCTAATGGATGACCTAAAGCAATGGCGCCCCCATTAACATTTACCAAATCTGGGTTAAGGTCTAGTTCACGAATTACAGCAAGGGCTTGCGATGCAAAGGCTTCGTTAAGTTCTATAAGCTCTAAATCTTTTTGTTGTAATCCCGCTTGTTTAAGTGCTTTTGGTATCGCTTTTACTGGTCCGATACCCATAATGCGTGGTTCGACACCTGCAGCGGCATAATTTACCAATCTAGCAATAGGTTCAAGGTTAAGCTCTTTTACCATGTCCTCACTCATAATCATGACAAAAGCAGCACCATCACTCATCTGCGACGAGTTTCCTGCTGTTACACTTCCGCCTTGAGCGAAAACAGGACGAAGTTTGGCAAGTGCTTCTAGACTTGTTCCGGCACGAGGCCCTTCATCTTTAGTAACTGTATATGATTTATTTGCCTTTTTGCCGTTGGCATCAATATACGTTTCATTAACTTCAATGGGCACTATCTGATCTTGAAAACGGTTCTCAGCTTGAGCTTTTAAAGCTTTCATATGTGAATGATAAGCGAATTCATCTTGGTCTTCACGAGACACATTAAATTGATTCGCCACAGCTTCAGCGGTATTTCCCATACCCCAGTAATAATCTTCATGACCTGCTTTTACGATATCGTAATTCAGTTCTGGTTTGTAGCCAGTCATAGGAACAGCGCTCATACTTTCAGCGCCACCGGCGATAATACAATCAGCCATGCCAGCTTGAATTTTAGCGGTTGCAATACCAATGGTTTCAATACCAGAAGAACAAAAACGATTGACCGTAACACCAGGAACTTCAACAGAGTTTAATCCCATTAAGGAAATTAAACGCGCCATATTTAAACCTTGTGAACCTTCAGGCATAGCATTACCTACAATAACATCGTCTATGCGATCTTTATCCAATTGAGGTAAGGCTTTCATCATGTGCTGAATGGTTTCGGCAGCCAATTCATCGGTGCGTTTGAATCGGAAAACACCTTTCGGCGCTTTTCCAACGGCTGTTCTATATGCTTTTACTATATATGCTTGTTTCATATTAGCCCCCTAGCCCCCCGAAGGGGAAATACCTATTAGGGGTCAATAGGATTTTATTAGTTATTTCTGATTATTTTTTCATGGTTACAAATTTTCACGCACAAGTTTTTACGTTCCCCTTTTGGGGGTTTGGGGGCTCTTCTAATTTCTAAGAGGTTTCCCTGTTTTTAGCATGTGCTGAATGCGTTCTAAAGTTTTACGTTCGGTACATAAACTTAGGAAAGCCTCGCGCTCTAGATCCAATAAATATTGTTCGGTAACTAGAGCTGGTTCTGATAAGTCACCACCAGCCATAACATAGGCCAGTTTGTTAGCGATTTTTTGATCATGTTCGCTAATAAAATTCGCAGCTTCCATAGAATCCGTTCCTACTAAAAACATACCAAGAGCTTGCTTACCTAGAACTTTTACATCTTTACGCTTTACGGGTTTGGTATAGCCTGCATCGGCCAAAATTCTGGCATGAGCTTTTGCTGTCGCTATTTGACAATCTTTATTTGTTACCACAATATCTTTTCCTTTTTGTAGAATGCCTAAATCGAAAGCTTCGTAAGCCGAAGTTGCTACTTTGGCCATACCAATAGTGAGGAAATATTCCTGTAATACATTCAATTCTACATCTCCTTTTCTAAAGCTATCTGAAGCACGAAGGGCCATTTCTTTAGATCCTGCACCTCCAGGGATGACACCCACGCCAAATTCCACCAGTCCGATATAAGTTTCGGCAGCTGCCACAACTTTGTCGGCATGCATAGAAAGTTCACAAGCACCACCTAAGGACATGCCATGAGGCGCAGAAACTGTTGGGATTGATGAATAGCGCATGCGCATCATGGTATCTTGGAAATATTTTATAGCAGCATTAAGCTCGTCATATTCTTGCTCTACCGCCATCATAAAAATCATACCGATATTAGCGCCTACTGAAAAGTTGGCTCCTTGATTTCCTATAACGAGTCCGTCGAAATCTTTTTCAGCTATATCGACTGCTTTGTTAAGTCCCGCTAAAACATCGCCGCCAATGGTATTCATTTTAGACTGAAATTCACAGTTTAAAATACCATCACCTAAATCTTCAACAACTACACCTGAATTTTTAAATACTTCATTAGATTTTCTGATGTTATCTAGAATAATAAAAGCATCCTGTCCAGGAATTTTTTGTTGTGTTTTAGAAGGTATGTCATAAAAATAGGAGGCACCTTCTTTCACCGTATAAAAAGATGTGTTTCCTAGAGCGACCATTTCATTGACCCAAGGAGCAGGCTCCGAACCTTCAGATTTGATAAGTTCTAAACCTTTTTCAACACCAATAGCGTCCCAGATTTGAAAAGGACCGTGTTCCCAACCGAAACCAGCTTTCATGGCATCATCTATTTTGTAAATTTTATCTGAAATTTCAGGAATTCTATGTGATACATAAGCAAATAAAGTCGCAAAGGTTTTACGGTAGAATTCACCAGCTTTATCTTTCCCATTCACTAATATTTTGAACCTATCGATAACTTTTTCAATTGGCTTCGTGAGTTCTAAAGTGGCAAATTTTGCTGATTTTTTCTTTCGATACTCTAAATTATTAAGGTCTAAAGATAAAATTTCGCTCTGGCCTTCTTCATTTTTAATTTTCTTATAAAAACCCTGTCCTGTTTTACTACCTAGCCATTTGTTTTCCATCATAGAGGCTATAAAATCGGGGATTTTAAAAATCTCATGACGTTCATCATTTGGTACATTTTCAAACAAACCATTGGCCACATGAACGAGGGTGTCTAAGCCCACAACATCTACAGTACGAAAGGTAGCTGATTTTGGTCTACCTATAACAGGACCTGTTAGTTTATCAACCTCTTCGATGGTTAAGTCCATACTTTTAACCGTATGAAATAAACTCATGATACTGAAAATACCGATTCGGTTTCCAATAAACGCAGGCGTGTCTTTTGCGATTACAGATGTTTTTCCTAAATACTTTTCGCCATATTGATTTAAAAAGTCAATTACAGAATCTGCTGTTTTAGGACCAGGAATGATCTCGAACAATTTTAAGTAACGCGCAGGATTAAAAAAGTGTGTACCGCAGAAATGCTTTTGAAAATCATCACTACGACCTTCACTCATAAATTTTATTGGAATCCCAGAGGTGTTACTTGTAATAAGCGTTCCAGGAGTTCTGTGTTTTTCAAGCTTTTCAAAGACTTGTTTTTTGATGTCAAGTCGCTCCACGACCACTTCCATAATCCAATCGACTTGAGACACTTTTTCAATATCATCTTCTAAATTTCCGGTTGTTATTCTGCTGGCAAAACTTTTATGATAAATCGGAGAAGGAGAAGATTTTAAAGCTGCAGATAAAGCCTCGTTAACGATACGGTTTCTTACCGATTTGTTTTCAAGTGTTAGTCCCTGTGCTTTTTCTTTAGCATTAAGTTCGTTAGGAACGATGTCTAGCAAAAGGACGTCAACACCAATATTGGCGAAATGACATGCTATACCGCTTCCCATGATTCCAGAGCCAATTATGGCTACCTTATTAATTCTTCTTTTGCTCATTATAGTTTAGCTATTGGGTTTAGTTGTAGATTTTTTTGTTGCACACCATTTGATTTATGACTTCGGCAACTTCGTAGAAATGATTTAATTGTTCTTCGGAAACATTTTTACGGATGGCTTCATTAAAGGTTAAAACCTTGTCTTTAGAGATTTCTCTCTTTTCGAGTCCATAGTCTGTGAGTGTAATAATTACGCCTCTACCATCTTCTGGATTTGGTTTTCGTTCAATAAATCCTTTGGTTTCCATCGATTTTAGTAGTCTCGATAAACTAGTTGCTTCCATGCCCATTCTAGGGCCTAAAGCCGTTGATGGTGTTCCTTTTTCTGGATCGATACTCAGTAGAGTAAAGCCTGTAGCCATGGTGCTGTCTATTTTTGCAGCTTCCTCATTATACATTTTTTGAACCGTTAACCAGGTCGTTCTCAATATATAATCAATGGTCTTGTCTTTCATGTTATATTTGGATCATTTTCCCAAATATAGCGAATTTTGCTATGCACGCATAACAAAGATGCGAGAAATTTAAGCTAATTTTTTATTAAAAAGTAAAAGATTACAGGACAAACATAAGTCTTGTTTAAATTGGAATGACTCGCATTTAAAAAAAGAGATTAGTTGTCCTTCATTTTAGTAAAATCTAAATCAGGGTAATTGTTGCTAGGGACTGTTATAGGTGAAATACCTTTCATTTTAAAACCTATAGCTTTACCTTCTTCATCCAATTGAAACATGACGAAGGCATCTGTGTCTGGCATACCAAAATCGGTCCATTTTACAGCAAAGGTGTTTGCTTTATAGAAGTACATGGGGCCAGATAATTTCGGAGAACGTAAGGATTCAAACCAGAGTTTATTTTCTTTATTTGAGATTTCTACGGTGCCTAGCCAAGGGTCCTTGTAGGAACCTATATAGTTTTTTAAATCGAGATGTTTGGTATCGGTTGTTTTAATCGTAGCCCATACTTTATCGACCACAGCATCAGCTTCAGTATTATCGAAATTTAGCCAGTCTTTATAAGTCTTTATCCAATCAAATTCATCTAAACCTAAATATTTATCTAAAATGGATTGAGTAACGGCATTTATTAAGCCATAACCATCAAAGGAGGTGTTTGTTAGCACCATAATACCAAGATTCAAGTCTGGAATTAAGGTAATTCTATTCTCCATAAAACCGCCTATATGTGAAGCCTGTAAATGACCGTTAATATCCTTTAATCCCCAGCCTAATCCAACTCCTGAGAAATTTGAATGGTATCTTGGGTTTTTAGATTGAGTTATTACCGTGTGGATTTTCCATATTTCTTGAAGATTTTTTTCAGAAAAAAGTTGCTGCTTCAAATCTGGGCCATATTTTCCTTTATTAAGATGAAGAAGCATCCAACTCGTCATATCATGGGCATTAGAGTAAACGAAGTCAAATTCAAGAGCATCTTTTACTTTTTTATTATCCCAATTAGGAGTTTCTTCAATGTTTAATTTGTTTTCCTTGCTGATATGAAATTTTGAGACATTGGGTTTATTTAAAGTTTTGGAATAGCCATAACAGGAATTGTTCATGTTAAGTGGTTCTAAAATTCGTTTCTGAATAAATGCTCCGTAAGAAATACCACTAATTCTGGTAATAATTTCCCTTGCTACCAAAAAGAGAACGGTATTGTAAGCGGCCTCTGTTCTAAAAGCTGAAACAGGTTTAAAGTATTGGTAGTTAGTTAGAACATCATTCATTGTAAAATCTGAGCCTGTAGGCATCAGCATCAAGTCTCCAGCACCTTCTGCTAAACCACTACGATGCGTGATGAGGTCGATAATGTTGAAGTTGTTTGTAGCATAAGCATTATACATTTTAAATTCTGGAATATGCTTAATTACGGGGTCATTCCATGTTAGTTTACCTTCATCAACAAGAATAGCTAGGGCTGCTGCGGTAAATGCTTTTGTGTTTGAAGCAATGCCAAAAATGGTGTTTTTATCTACCTTTTGATGGGTTTCGATAGAGGTTACGCCGTATCCTTTTTGAATAATAATTTTACCATCTTTCACAACGGCAATGGAGGCCCCGGCTACTGTAAAGTTATCCATGGATTTTTTAACAATGGCATCAATTTCTTTATCAGAAACCTGGGAAGTGGAAACTTGAGGCAAAAGTCCAAGTAAAAGTACTAGCACTAAAAATGTAAATTTTTTATTCATAATCCTTAATATTAAGGGGTTATGTAATAAATATACAAAAAATTAGTCCTGTTAATTCTGCTAATGTGAAAAAATAAAGTCTAGCTATTCGTGGTATTAAGGTCTATAAATATTTTCAATAAGATCATGGTACATTTCTTTAATCACGGATCTACGCATTTTCATAGTAGGTGTAAGGTGTCCAGATTTTATAGACCACACATCTGGAGTTAACCGGAAAGTTTTAATTTGTTCCCACTTACCAAATTTTTTGTTGCAATGGTCTATTTCTTTTTGAATGCGATTTATGACGACTTCAGAATTAGCAATGGCTGTCGTATCGCGCGTATCAATTTGATGTTTTTTGCGTTCAATCCACTCGTTAATAAATTCAAAGTTTGGTTGAATAAGGGCTGCTGGCATTTTTTCGCCTTCGCCAATAACCATGATTTGTTCAATAAAGCGGGATTGTTTTAAATCGTTTTCAAGTAGGGTAGGAATTACGTATTTACCACCAGAAGTTTTAAACATTTCCTTTTTACGCCCTGTTATTTTTAAAAAGCCCTCACTATCAATTTCCCCTTTGTCTCCGGTATGAAAATAATCACCTGTTATAACTTCGGCTGTTTTTTCAGGGTCTTTGTAGTAACCAAGCATCACGTTTGGTCCTTTAATTAGGATTTCACCATCTTCAGCAATTTTTACTTCAGTATTCGCTATAGGTTTTCCAACGGTGCCAATTTTAAACATGTTATCGGCGTACTTTCCAACCGATATCACGGGCGATGTTTCTGTAAGTCCGTAACCTTCCATAATTTGCATGCCAGCAGCACAAAATATTCTGGCTAAACGGGGCTGTAGTGCAGCGCTTCCAGAAACCATCGTATACAATTCACCTCCTAAAGCTTCACGCCATTTACTAAAAATAAGTTTGTTGGCAATACTCAGTTTAAATTCATACCAAGCGCCATTTTGTTTATAAGGCTCCCATATTTCACCTAGGCTTACAGCCCAAAAGAATAGTGCTTTTTTAACACCGGTAAGCTCGGTGCCTTTGGCCATGATTTTGTCATAAACTTTTTCTAAAAGTCTAGGGACCACACTCATAAGGTTAGGCTTAATTTCCTTAGCATTATCGGCAATTTTGTCAAGACTTTCGGCGTAATAAATCGATGCTCCCGCATGCTGATAGATGTAAATCAATACACGTTCGAAAATATGGCAAATAGGTAAAAAGCTTAAAATTTTGGTTTTTTCTCCTCTTATAGGTAACCTTGGAATACTATTTAATACATTGCTAGTAATATTCCAGTGAGAAAGCATCACACCTTTGGGTTTACCTGTGGTTCCTGAGGTGTAAATAATCGTTGCTAGATCGTTAGGGGATACAGCATCTTTTCTGGTTTCAACATCGTTTTGATTACTAGTATCAGCTCCAAGCTCTAACAATTCAGAGTAGTGTTTACATCCCTCGATGATATTAAAGGAATAAATCTCTTTTAATTTTGTACGATGTCTAACTTTATTAACTTTTTCTAAAACCTCTTCATCTGAAACAAAACAGTAAATCGATTCGCTATGATTTAAAATAAATTCATAGTCTTCAGCAGAAATCGTTGGGTATATAGGTACATTTTGAGCACCAAGTTGTAAAACACCAATATCTACTAGATTCCATTCGGTTCGATTAGAAGATGAAATAACCGCTATTTTATCATCTTTATTGACCCCAAGTTTCAACAAAGCGCGGCTCATGGCATTGGCTTTATCAATATATTCTTGAGTGGATGTTTTAACCCATTCGCCGTTGTATTTTGTAACTAAAGCAGAATCAGTTGGTTTATTTTCAAGTTGAAAATAAGGAAAATCAAATAATCTAGTGATTTCAGTCATCTTATGTTTCTAGTATAGTGTGGTATCGCGCAAAATATGAAATTAAATAAGATTATCAAATAAGACTTTACAAGATAAGATAAACATTTGTTAATTTTTTAGCCTTAGAATAAGATTAATGCATTTCCATGTTCAAAATATACCCTAACAATAAAAAAAGATAAATTATAAAGCTTTTATGAATCTTTTAATGTTGAGGTTGAAATATTGAAGATTTCTGGTGTCTATGGTGGAATTAAAATAACTCCTCTTTAAAAAAACTGAAAACATTGAAATAATTAAAGTCTAATAATTGAATTTCAAACGTTTTCGAGAGGTAAAATCCTCAGTTTAAACTGGAAACTGATAAATGTCAGTTTATTAGATGAGAACAGGTTATACCTTTGTATACACATCATGGATGCGAAATTATATTTAAAAGATTAATATAAAACACATGGAAGTAAAACAGTTTAAAAACGGAATTTGGACGGAGAACATTAATGTTAGAGATTTTGTATTTCAAAACATCACACCGTACCATGGAACTCATGAATTTTTAGTTGGACCAAGCGAGAAAACTAACAAATTATGGGAAGTTTGTAAAGTTGCGACCCAAGAAGAGAGACAAAGAAACGGTGTACGTGCCGTTGATACAGAAGTAATTTCTTCAGTAAACGCTTTTGAAGCGGGATATATAGATAAAGACAATGAAGTTATTGTTGGTTTACAAACCGATGAGTTATTAAAGCGTGCTATGAAACCTTTTGGAGGTTTTAAAGTGGTTCAAAAAGCTTTACAGGAACAAGGCGTAAAACCTAATGATAATTTAACCGAATTATTTTCTAAATACGTTAAAACCCATAACGATGGTGTTTTTGATGCTTATAATGCTGAAATTAGAAAATTCCGTTCCCTAGGGTTTTTAACTGGATTACCTGATAATTATGCTAGAGGTAGAATTATAGGAGATTATCGTCGTGTGGCCCTTTACGGAATTAACGCTTTAATTGAAGCTAAAAAAGAAGACTTAAGCAACATCACTGGACCAATGACAGAAGCTGTTATTCGTTTACGTGAAGAAGTGTCATCGCAAATAAAAGCATTAAATGATATGCTTGAATTGGGTGCTAAATACGATTTGGAATTAGGTCGTCCAGCTCAAAACGCTCAAGAAGCAGTACAATGGACTTACATGGCTTATTTAGCTGCTGTAAAAGAGCAAGATGGTGCTGCGATGTCATTAGGTAATGTGTCTACCTTCTTAGATATTTATATTGAAAATGATTTAAAAGAAGGCTTAATTACAGAAGAACAAGCTCAAGAGTACATCGATCAGTTCGTTATGAAATTACGTATGGTACGTCACTTAAGAATGGCGGCTTACGATGAAATTTTTGCAGGAGATCCTACTTGGGTAACCGAGGCTATTGGTGGTATGTTTGAAGATGGTAGAACGAAAGTAACTAAAACATCGTTCCGTTTCTTAAATACCTTATATAATTTAGGGCCTTCACCTGAACCGAATATGACGATTTTATGGTCTCAAGAGTTACCGCAAAATTTTAAAGATTATTGTGCTAAAGTAGCGATTGATACTTCTTCAATTCAGTTTGAAAATGATAATTTAATGCGTGCACAACGTGGATCTGACGATTACGGAATTGCATGTTGTGTGTCTTACCAAAGCTTAGGGAAATCTATTCAGTTTTTTGGAGCACGTACCAACTTAGCTAAAACATTATTGTTAGCTGTTAATGGCGGACGTTGTGAAAATACTGGAAAACCTATGGTTGATGGTATTAAAGAATTGGATGGTGAGTATTTAGATTTCGATACTGTAATGGCGAACTTTAAAATCGCTATGAAAGAAGTGGCTCGTGTGTATAATGATTCTATGAATATTATTCACTACATGCACGATAAGTACTATTACGAAAAAGCGCAAATGGCTTTAATCGATACTAACCCCGGCATCAATATTGCCTATGGTATTGCAGGATTGTCTATTGTAGCCGATTCACTATCAGCTATTAAATATGCGAAAGTAAAACCGATAAGAAATGAAGATGGTTTAACGGTTGATTTTAAAATTGAAGGTGAGTTTCCAAAATACGGAAATGATGATGACCGCGTAGATACCTTAGCTGCTAATGCTGTAGCCGATTTTAATAACGAGCTAAAACAATTGCCAGTTTATAAAGATGCAGAACCAACAATGTCTGTATTAACCATCACATCAAATGTGTCTTACGGTAAGAAAACCGGAGCTACGCCAGATGGTAGACCAAGTGGTGTCGCTTTTGCTCCTGGAGCAAATCCAATGCACGGTCGTGATTGTAACGGTGCTATTGCTTCTTTAAATTCAGTTTCTAAAATTGATTATAAAGATTCATTAGACGGTATTTCAAACACATTCTCAATGGTGCCAAAATCCTTAGGATCTTCTGAAACAGATCGTATCGACAATTTAGCAACTATTATTGATGGCTATTTCAGTAGAAAAGCACAGCACTTAAATGTGAATGTTTTAGACAGAGAAATGTTAATGGATGCTATGGAGCGCCCAGAGGATTATCCTCAATTAACCATTCGTGTTTCTGGATATGCTGTGAACTTTGTTAGATTAACAAGAGAACAGCAATTAGAAGTGATTACACGTTCTTTCCACGAATCCATGTAGAGTTTTATTTATATTTTGAAAAAGCATCTGGAAATGAAGTATAAATACTGTATTTTTCAGATGCTTATTTTTTTATTTAAATTTGAAGATAACTAACATGGCAAAAACTCAAGACCATATATTACATGTTCATTCCATTGAATCTTTTGGGACCCATGACGGACCAGGCATTCGTTTTGTAGTTTTTTTACAAGGCTGTAAATTGAAGTGTGTGTATTGTCATAATCCAGATACGATTGAAACTTCTGGAGGTCAACCATACGAGATTGAAGAATTGGTTGAAAAGGTATTAAAAGTGAAGCCTTACTTCGGAAAAAAAGGAGGTGTTACCGTTTCAGGGGGCGAACCTTTATTACAATCGAAAGCGCTTGTTCCTTTTTTCAAGCGATTAAAAGAAGAGGGGATTCATACTAATATTGATACAAACGGCCGACTTTTAAACAACTTCGCAAAAACTTTGTTAGACGATTATGCCGATTTAATCATGTTAGATATTAAACACATGACCGAAGAAGGTTACGAAGCTTTAACCGGGCAACGTAATATGAAAACAGCTTTAACTTTTGCTAAACATCGTGAAGAATCAGGAAAAGCGATGTGGCTGCGATACGTGTTAATTCCTGGTATTACTAACAAACCCGAATTACTTCATGCTCTTGGAAAACATTTCAAGGATTATAAAACCATTGAAAAGTTAGAAATTCAGCCGTATCATAAATTAGGCATCCATAAATGGGAAGCCTTAGGTTGGGAGTATGAGTTGAAAGATGCTCGTGAAAACACGAAGGAGGAGATCGATGCTGCTGTAGAAATTTTAAATCAATATTTTAAAGAAGTTAAGGTGAATTAGTATTCTCCTTAAAATTTATTACATCAATTATATCATGCACACCCCTAAAGAAGGTATAAAAATAGTGAATGAAATAGCCTTGAATAAAGAAGGCTATAAAGTTAGTAAAACATTAATTCTAGCATTTTTAGCAGGAGCTTACGTCGCTTTTGGAGGTTTATTAGCCATTATTATATCTGGTGGCTCTCCTGGAATAGCAGCTAATAATCCGGGGTTTGCGAAATTTTTATTTGGCGCAGCGTTCCCGCTCGGACTTATTTTGGTGGTTATTGTTGGCGCCGAACTTTTTACAGGAAATAATGCCTATTTCATTCCTAATATTTTAACCAAAAGACAGCGTGCATACGCCATGTTAAGAAACTGGGGATTAGTGTACATAGGAAATTTTGTCGGCGCTTTATTTGTGGCTTATATCATAACTTATTTAACGCACCTAGTAGCAGATACACCGTATATTGATATGGTTCATAAAATAGCCAAAAGCAAAACAAGCAATACGTTTCTCGTGACTTTTATAAAAGGGATCGGAGCCAACTGGTTGGTGTGCTTAGCAATTTGGCAAGGTATAGCCGCTAAAAACACGATTGGAAAAATAGTAGCCATTTGGATTCCTGTTATGGCCTTTGTAACGATGGGCTTTGAACACAGTATTGCCAATATGTACTTTATTCCGTTATCTATTTTTGAAGGTGCCGATATTACTTGGAGTACTTTCTTTATTAAAAATTTAATTCCTGCCACTTTAGGTAATATTGTTGGAGGCGCCTTATTTGTAGGGATGCCTTATGGATATTTGTTTGGGAAAGAAGAGAATTAAGAGTTTTAAATTATCAGTTAATAACAGAAATAATTATAATAAAAAAGGGTGTTTTTCAATATATGAAAGACACCCTTTTTAGTTATTTTGTTTTAAGATTTATTCTCGAATAACTCTAAAGGTTTCACTTTTATCCTTATGGATTACTTTAATAATATAAACACCACTTGGTAATTCAGATAAATTAATACCTGTGTTTTTTTCACCTTGTTTAACTAGTTTTCCGGAAAAATCAAAAATTAAAAAATCGTAATCTTCAAACAGCAGATTTTTAATGTTTACTTCACCTTTTGTTGGGTTAGGATAAGCATATGGTTTTTCGGCTAATTTTGTAGTTTCAAATGTTTCAGATGTTGTTTCTGCTATTTGGTTTTCATCAACAACGTGTTCACAAGAATAATCAAGGTAGTCTTGTAAATCATCACGGTCGAATGTTTTTTCGTAGCCCAGTGTTTTAGCTTTGGTTAATAATTCACAAGCATTATTGTAATTGCCTAGGTCGAAGTAAACTTCACCTAAATTCCTATAGGCAAAAGAATTGTTGTTATTTATAATTAAGGCTTCTTCTAAATCGGCTATGCCTTTATCCGAATCGCCTAATTTATGATATAATAAACCTCGAATGGTTCTTAGGTCTCTTTCTGTGTTTTTTTCACCTCGCTTATATAAATTCGCTTCATTCTTAAAAGCGGTATTTACACAAATCATGGCTTTATCGTATTCTCCTAAATCGGTATAAGCGGCCGAGAGTGCCCAATTGGCGAACGAATGGTTTGGCACTATTTCAATGGCTTTGTTTAAATATACTATGCCTAGCCGGTATGATTTAACGGTTATAAGGTAAGAACCCAGATTATGGTAAAGCCTACTTTCTTTAGGTGAAGCTTTTATAGCTTTTAGTTTGTATTGAATGCAGTAGTCGTGCATTTCATAATCTGCATAAATATTAGCCAAATTGTCGTAAAGACTTCCTAATATTTTTTCAGGTACTTTTTTGGTTTCCGAAATTTTTAATAGGTGCTTTTCTGCTGTTTTAAAATCATTAAGAGCTAATGTGTTGTTGTCAAGATATTTTCTTATGCGTGCTCTTTGAAACCTTAATTTTAAACTTTTAGGATCGTTCTTTATTTCAAGATTCAATTCTTTAAGCGTAGCATGTGCTTTTAGGACTTTTTCTTCTGTTTTCTTATTAAACTCAATGATGTGGTCCGTTCTACTAATAAGTTCTCCGTTATCAAATTCCCAAGTGGTTATTTTTTCTCCAGCAGGGTTGTATTTATATGATTTTCCTTGATATCTTCCATTATGAAAATAAAAGCATTCATCAAGTTTTCCAGATTTGTAGTATGTTTTTAGACTGTCTATTTTCCTGTCATCACCAAACCATTTTTCTCTAGCGATAACTTTATCATGGTAGAAATAGCGTTTCGTAATGTTTGATTTTTCAGATTGAGCAATCAAATTTCCTATTGAAGTTAGAAATAGCAGGACAGTCAGTAAGTTTTTCATAAGTTGAAAAGTACATTTTTGTAAGCGACAAACTTAAGTATTAAAAAAATCAGGATTGTTTTTTAACCAAATTATTAATGCACTATAATTAGAAGAGTCTAATCCTAATTTTTTTATAATATTACTTCTGTGTTTTTCAACAGTACGGATGGATATGAAAAGTTCGTCAGCGATTTGACTGCTTGTATAGTTTTCATTCAAATATTTTAAGATTTTTATTTCTGAAGCAGTTAGTTTATAAGTGTTTTTATCTTTTTTAAGATCTGATTTTCTTAAAATGGAGCCAAGAAATGTTTTGCCTTTTTTAACTGTATTGATAGCCTCTTCAAGTTCTTCCAAAGCACTGTCTTTGGTTAAATAGCCATCAATGGTTTTTCCTATTTCATTAAGTAAAGCTTCTTGTTTGTGTAATGTTAAAATAATTATTTTAGAAGGAATTTGGTTGCGTTTTAGGTCTTTTGCAACCTCTAGCCCGTTTAGGGTCGGCATTTCAAAATCTAAAATTGCAATGTCAGGTCTATGTTTTAATATTTTATTATATGCTTTCTGTCCATCGGTTGCGGTGTCTAAAATGTTATAACCGAGCTTTTCTAGAAACTCTTTGGATCCATTAAGAAGAAGTGGATGGTCGTCGGCTAGTATTATAGAAGTTGGCATGTTATTTTTCTTTAGGAACTTTTATTAGTACAGTTGTACCTTTAGTTTTTACTGATTCTATATGAATTTGAGCGTTGATAATTTGAGCACGTTCTTTAAGGGTTTTCATACCTAGGCTATTAAGCGTTTTACTGTTTTCGGTGATATCAAAACCAATTCCGTTGTCCTTAATTTGAAACCATACCATTTTTTTATGGACTTCAATCGTTATGTTACAAGCTTTTGCTTGCGAATGTTTTTCTACATTATTTAAGCATTCTTGAATCATCCTAAAAACGAAAATTTCACTGTCCTTAGGTATGTTTGATTCCGTGATTTCTATATTTTCCGAATAGAAAATTTCTGAGTTTTGTTGAAAATTTTCAACAGTATTTTTTATGGATTTTATAAGTCCCAGTTGCTCGAATTGAAACGGATGAAGTTGTTGCGATATGGTGCGAATTTCTTCAATAGCCCCATCAACTAAACCTGTGTCGGTTTTGTTTTCAGAATTTAGAAAAATTTTATTTTTAATCAATAACAAACTTTGTCCGACACTATCGTGTAATTCACTGGATATACGTTTTCGTTCTGTTTCAATGTTTCTAATTAAATCTTGTGCAAAAGTCTTTTCTAGTAAGCTTTTACGTTGTGAAAACTTATAGGAACGCCATAAATAAATAATAGTAAATAAAGCAATGAGAGAGAGACCTCCAAACCAAAGGACTTGTTGTTTACGCTTGTTTTGTTCATCTAATAATTCAATTTGAGTATTTTGTTCCGTTATTTGTTGATCTCGCTTGGCGGTTTCATACAGTGTTTGGTAATAGGCTAGTGCCTTTGTTTTCCGAACAGAAAGTATTGAATCTTCAGATTTTTTATAGATTTTATAATATTTATAGGCTAGGTCAAGTTTATTTAGCTTTTCGTAAACCTTTGCTAAAAATGCCTGAGCAAGTTGTATGTTCTCGATCTGGTTGGATGATGTTACAATTTTGAGGTGTTTTAAACCTAGCTGTTCAGCTTCAGCATATTTTCTTTCGGCAAAAGCAATCTTTTTTAGTGCTTTATAATAGTGGTGCTCATAAATACCTTCTGTGTTTTCTTTGTCTTCTTCAACCTTTTTTAAGTACCATTTAGCTTTTTTTATACTGTCATTCTCAGCGTATGCAGATGCTAAGGCTGTAAATATTATAGGTTTAAAGTAATTGAAACGGTTGGTTTTTTTTACTGCAGTTAAGGATTTGTGTAGGTTTTTTAAACGTTCCTTTTCTAAACCTTCTTTTTTGTTGTCAAAAGCTTGGTTAAAATAAAAGGTTGTTAAAGAGGCATGGTCATTAGCTTTTTCAGCCAGGGAAATCGCCTCTCGTCGCTCTTGTTGACCTTCTTTTGAGAAGCCATTATAGCTGTATAATATAGAAAGTGAATTTTTTACAGAAACAATTTTAGAAGTGTCTTTTAGTTTAATAAAAATTTTAGATACCTCTTGTAAAGTTTTTGAAGCATTTACAAAATCACCTTCATCGGTATAGGCGTAACCTTGGTATAATTTAGCAGTAGCTAAGAGTCTTTCGTTATTAGCTTTTTTAGCATATTCAATAGCTTTATCATATTGCAGCAAGGCAGAATCTTTTTCTTTAATAAAATAGTAACTGTCACCTGAATCTATAAATAAACAGGCCATATTTTGGTCACTTATTTGACCTTTAAAAATGTTAAAATATTTTGTAAAGACTGCTAAACCTTCTTTCGGTTTTCCTAAATAATTATTGTAATAATTAATGAGGTTTGTTGTGTTATAGGCAGCACTGTTAAAAGAGTCGATTTCTACAGCAAAGTCTATGGCAATTCTAGAGATAGAATCATAAGGTAATACTTTTTTTTTCCAAACAAAGGTTGCTAGACTATCTAGTAATTGTAGTTTTTTTGGTTTGTTTACTTCTAGATCTATTTGTTTTTTTAAGGCATCCGCATGACGTTTGTCAATATCGTTTTGTGCATGACTAAAACCATATAGTAGAAGTGAAATAATTAAAAACGTTTTTTTCATTAGGGGTATTTTCGCTGTAGGAATGTTCCATCTACAAATATAATACTCCAGACTTTCATTACGTTAAAAATTAAATTGTATTATAAATATAAACGAGAGGCTGCCGAACTAGGCAACCTCTCGTTTAAGAAAAATATTTATGTTGTAAAGAATTATTTCTTCTCAATCCAAAGTCGTGCATTCACAAACGCTTCCAACCATGGTGTTACTTCGTCTTTTCTGTTTTTTGGGTAGTTTGCCCAGTTCCATTGGAACGTAGAACGTTCAATATGTGGCATGGTTACTAAGTGACGACCTGTTTTATCACAAAGCATGGCTGTGTTATAATCAGAGCCGTTAGGGTTATTTGGGTAACCTTCATAACCATATTTTGCTACAATATTGTATTGGTCTTCTGCATAAGGTAAATTAAATTTTCCTTCACCATGTGAAATCCAAACGCCTAAAGTACTTCCAGCAAGGCTAGAAAGCATTACCGAGTGGTTCTCTTGAATTTTTACAGAAGTAAACGAACTCTCGTGTTTCTGAGAATCGTTATGGTGCATTTTTCCGTGAATGTCATGTTCTGGATTAATTTCTTCCAGTTCCATAAATAACTGACAACCATTACAGATTCCTACAGAAAGCGTATCTTCTCTTTTAAAGAAATTCTGTATCGCTTTATTCGCTTTTTCGTTGTATTTAATGGCTCCTGCCCAACCTTTAGCCGATCCTAAAACATCGGAGTTAGAGAAACCACCAACAGCACCTAAAAACTGAATGTCTTCTAAAGTTTCACGACCAGAAATTAAATCGGTCATGTGTACGTCTTTCACATCAAATCCAGCTAAAAACATAGCATTGGCCATTTCACGTTCTGAGTTAGATCCTTTTTCACGAAGAATAGCAGCTTTAGGGCGTTTGCCAACTGGGGCTGTATTTTTCACGATGTCTGCCATCACACCTGTAAAGTTTTCAGGGAATGTGTATTGTAGCGGTTGATTTTTAAAATTATCAAAACGATCTTGAGCTAAACCATTTGCCGTTTGCTTTTGGTCTAATAAGAAAGATGTTTTATACCAAACGTCTCTAGTTTCAACAACGTTGAATGTGAACGTATCGTCGTTATTTTTAATGTTGAGGTTTCCAGTGTCATTCGCAGAACCAATGTTGAAGAACTCAATGTTGTTTTCAGCTAAAACTGTTTCTACCGAAGCATCCGCTTGGAAAATTAATCCGCTGTTTTCAGCAAATAAAACCTTAATAGAATCTTCTTCGTTTAAGGCAGAAAGGTCTAAATCGGCACCTAAATTTACATCAGCAAAACAAAGCTCTAATAAAGTGGTAATTAAACCACCAGAAGCTACATCATGCCCAGCTTGTATTTTATCCGCTTTAATTAAATCTTGAATGGTATTGAAAGCTGTCTTAACAAAAGCAGGATTCTTCACGTCAGGCGCATCGCTACCAATAGCATTTAATACTTGGTTGAAAGAACTTCCACCTAGTTTAAAGTCATCTTGAGAGATGTTAATGTAGTATATGTTTCCGCCGTTTTGTTTTAAAACAGGTTCTACCACTTTGTTGATATCGTTACAGTTAGCTCCTGCAGAAATAATAACCGTTCCAGGAGAAATCACATCACCATCAGGGTATTTTTGCTTCATTGAAAGCGAATCTTTACCTGTTGGCACATTCACACCTAAATCGATCGCAAATTCTGAAACTGCTTGAACTGCTTCATACAAACGCGCATCTTCGCCTTCATTTTTACAAGGCCACATCCAGTTTGCCGAAAGCGAAACGGATTGTAAGCCATCCTTTAATGGCGCCCAAACAATGTTGGTAAGCGATTCGGTAATTGAGTTTCTACTTCCTGCTTGCGGGTTAATTAACCCAGAAATAGGGGAGTGACCAATGGTTGTTGCAATACCTTCTTTGCCTTTAAAATCTAAAGCCATAACCCCAACATTGTTTAATGGGATTTGTAAAGGTCCAACACATTGTTGTTTCGCCACTTTTCCTCCAACACAACGGTCTACCTTGTTTGTTAACCAATCTTTACAAGCTACCGCTTCTAATTGTAAAACTTGATTTAAGTAAATGCTAATGTTTTTGGTTTTGTATCTGGCGTTTTTATATTTTCTAGTAACTGTTTTATCTGTTAAAACGGTTTTAGGAGAACTTCCAAACATATCTTCTAGGGCTAAATCCATTGGTGTATTTCCTTTGGTTTTAGACTGAAACGTAAAACGGTCGTCTCCAGTAACATCACCTACAGTATACATTGGTGAACGCTCACGATCGGCAATTTTGTGTAAGGTTTCAATATGTTTTTCGGCAATCACTAAGCCCATACGCTCTTGCGATTCGTTACCAATAATTTCTTTGTCTGATAAAGTTGGATCTCCAACTGGAAGCGCATCTAAATCGATTTTTCCACCGGTGTCTTCAACCAATTCCGAAAGACAGTTTAAGTGTCCGCCTGCACCGTGATCGTGAATCGAAACGATAAAGTTTTCATCGCCTTCCACCATACCACGAACGGCATTAGCAGCACGTTTTTGCATTTCTGGATTCGAACGCTGTACCGCGTTTAATTCAATTCCTGAAGCAAATTCTCCAGTATCGGCCGATGATACCGCAGCACCACCCATTCCAATACGGTAATTTTCACCACCAAGAATAACTATTTTATCACCTGCTTTAGGCTTGTCTTTTAAGGCTTGATCTGCTTTTCCATAACCAATACCACCCGCTTGCATAATCACTTTGTCAAAACCTAAACGTCTGGCAGCAGCATCGCTTGAAGACTGATTTTCATTATGCTCGAAAGTTAATACAGAACCTGTAATTAGGGGCTGACCGAATTTGTTACCAAAATCGGAAGCACCATTGGAGGCTTTAATTAATATATCCATTGGGGTTTGGTATAGCCATTTTCTAGCTTCAAACTTTTGTTCCCAAGGTCTGTTTTCTTCTAATCTTGAATACGAGGTCATATAAACTGCCGTTCCAGCTAAAGGAATAGAACCTTTTCCGCCGGCTAATCTATCACGAATTTCACCACCCGAACCAGTTGCAGCACCGTTAAAAGGCTCAACAGTAGTAGGGAAGTTATGAGTTTCCGCTTTAAGCGAAATCACAGAATCGAAATCTTTAGTTTCGTAAAAATCAGGAATATCGGCACGTTTTGGTGCAAATTGCTCCACTTTAGGGCCTTTAATAAAAGCCACGTTATCTTTATAAGCCGAAACAATATCGTTAGGATGTTGTTTCGATGTTTCTTTAATTAACTTAAATAAAGAGGTAGGTTTTTCTTCGCCATCAATCACAAAGGTTCCGTTAAAAATTTTGTGACGACAGTGCTCAGAGTTCACTTGCGAAAATCCGAAAACCTCAGAATCGGTTAACGGGCGACCAATTTTTTTAGCCACACCTTCTAGATAAGCCACCTCTTCATCACTTAAAGATAAACCCTCTTGCGTATTGTAAGCAGCAATATCTTCAATGTTTAAAATCGCTTCAGGCTGAATATCAATAGTAAATGAATCCTGATTTAGCCCCTTAAATTTTTCCGAAATCATCGGATCAAAATCTTTAAAGTTTTCAGCGACAGCTTGAAATTCTTCAATTCTAATAATGTCTGAAATCCCCATATTTTGAGTGATTTCCACAGCATTCGTACTCCAAGGCGTAATCATAGCAGCTCGGGGTCCAACAAAAAAAGCATCCAATGATGCTTGTTCTATTTTTGGCTGATTGCCAAATAACCATTCTAATTTAGAAATAGTTTCAGTTGATAATTCTTTTGTTGTTTGAACAGCGAAAACTTTGCTGGTTACGTTTCCAAAGAAATGAATCATTTTAGATGTATTATGTGTAAGTTTTAAAAAAGGCAAAAATACACAATTTTAATGATTTGTGTTTGGTTTTTTATTGGTGTTTTTTGAAACAGAAAGTAGGGCTAAAAATACTTACGTAGAATGTGCACAACATCGGTATAGTAGGAGTAGCCAAACATATTTAAATGCACTAAAAGAAAGTAGAGTTGATAAATTTCTATTCGTTTTTGATTGAAGCTTTCTTGTTCAACTTCCTGCAAATAAGCTTCATAGAATTCTTGGTCAAAACCACCAAAAAGTTGGCTCATGGCAATATCAACTTCATAATGCCCATAATAAGCAGCAGGGTCAATAAGGTAGGGCACATCGTTATCAGAAATGAGATAATTACCGCTCCATAAGTCGCCATGAATTAAACTTGGCTTGATGTTTTCAAAAAGTGGTTTTAAAGTGGAAAGGATTTGGGCTTCGCTAGGTGCTTCATTGGCTTTTAATAAACTCTTTTCTGTGGCTAAGTTTAGCTGCGGAAGTAAACGCTCGTAAGTGTAAAATTCTAACCAATTGTTGTGTTCGGTATTGCTTTGAGTGAGTTTTCCAATGAAATTATGTTGGGGAAAGCCAAAGTTTTCCTGTGTGTTTTGGTGTAGTTGGGCGAGTTGTTTTCCTAAAGTTTTAAAATCGGAAGCATCAGCAGTTTTGGTGGGAATAAATTCCAATAACAAATAGGCGCGGTTTTTAAAAATCCCACAAGATATAATTTCAGGTGTTTTTATGGTATTGGTATGCTTTATAGCACCTAACGAAGTCACTTCACTCTGAAACATTTCTAAGGCATAAGCGGCTTCATTAGTTTTTAAAAAATAAGCATGGCCATCACAAATAATTTTGTAAGCATGGGAGATGTCTCCACCTTGTAAATCTGAGACATGATGGATGGGTTTGCTTATAATTTCAGAGATATGTGTCCGTAAGGTCGAATCCATGTATTAAAAATACAAAGAATCGTATCGTTTCAAAATCTACAGGTGAAATTCTGTTGAAATTGATTTAGATTTAAAGAAAACGTAGTCGAATTGGTGTTTTATCACCGAAACTTATTTGACTATACCTGTCTGCGATAGGCAGATATAGGCAGACATTCTTACCGAAGGTATTAAGCCTTACGCTCCAATAGAGCCATATAAAAACCATCAAACCCAGATTTATGAGCTGATACTTTATTGTCTTTTAATAATGAGAAATTCGCTCCTGCTTCCGATTTTAAGAATTTTGCAACTTGCTCTTGGTTTTCAGAAGGTAGAACCGAACAAGTAGCATATACCATTTGTCCGCCAGCTTTAACCATTTTGGAATACTGTTGTAAAATCTCCTGCTGTGTTTTTCTTATTTTATCAAGAAATTCTGGTTGTAGCTTCCATTTAGCATCCGGATTTCTTCGTAATACACCTAAACCAGAGCAAGGCGCATCAATAACCACACGGTCTGCCTTATCATAAAGTTTTTTAATCACCTTAGTCGAATCGATGGCTCGAGGTTCTATATTGTGAGCGCCATTACGTTTCGCACGACGTTTTAATTCATGAAGTTTATTGGCATAGATATCCATGGCAATAATTTGCCCCTTGTTTTCCATTAAAGAGGCCAAGTGTAACGTTTTACCTCCAGCACCGGCACAAGTATCTACCACACGCATTCCAGGTTGTACATTAGCAAACTCGGCAACCAGTTGAGAAGAGGCGTCTTGAACTTCAAAATGCCCATTTTTAAAAGCTTCAGTAGAAAAAACATTAGCACGTTCTTTTAGCTTTAAAGCGCTTGGATAGCCTTTAATAAATTCGGTTTCTATATTTAAATCGAATAATTCGGCTTGTAATTTTTCTTTGGTCGTTTTTAGAGTATTCACTCTTAAAATAACATCGGCTTGCTCGTTTAGGGCTGCTATTTCTTTAGTCCAAAATTCTGCTCCTAATTCTTTTTCACCAACTTCATCAAGCCAATCGGGAATCGATTCTTTAAATTTTCTTATTTGAGAAAGTTCATCAAAACGGCCTTTAATTTTACGAGTAGGCGTGTTTTCAAAATACTTCCAATCAGGTAAATTAATACCCTTTAAAGTTGCCCAAACAGCAAACATACGCCATAGGTTGTCCCGATCAAAAGGTGCTTTGACTTCTGCGATTTCAGCATATAAGCGTTTCCAACGCACAATATCGTAGGTGGTTTCGGCAACAAAACCTCTGTCACGAGATCCCCAACGTTTATCACGTTTTAAAAGTTGTTGAATCACCTTATCGGCATATTTCCCTTCGTTAAAGATGAGTGTTAAACCATCAATAACCGCAAAGCTTAAATTTCTGTGTATTCGCATCGTATATTATAATAAGGGTGCAAAGTTACGTTAATTGCTACGAATTCACGACATTTTTAATTTTTACTATTTTATTAAGTAAATGGCTTTAGTTAGTTGGCCTAGATTCCTATTTTTATAAAAAATTTTTAGATGAAACATATTTTACCATTCCTCCTTGTATTGTTTGTATTTAGCTGTAAAAAAGGTCGTGATACTTCAACCGAATCTTCATTAGAACCTATTGATGAAATGCCTGTTGTGATACACGACGATAGTTTGGCTATTTCTCCTATAACCGTTGAAGAGCCTATAATTCTTAAAAATGTAAACGTTGTTGAGGTTGAAGGTATTTTTCGTGATGCCGACGTCAGTATCCGAACACTTGAAATTTTAAAAGATAAAACTTTAGCTTTTGCTGCCAACAAAGGAATTTTTGGTATGAATGATCTTAAAACAGGCATGTGGCAAACCTCCATTATAGAGCGCGATACCTTGACTCTAAACTTTAGAGCAACGGCACATACTTCATCAGATTTCTTTATGTTGAGTATTGAAAATCCTGCTTTGCTTTATAAAACAGGTGATAAAGGGCGTATGGTATTGGTCTATGAAGAACAGGGTGAAGGTGTTTTTTATGATGCGATGACGTTTTGGGACGACAAAGATGGTATTGCTATTGGAGATAGTGTGAATGGTTGTATCTCAGTTATCATCACCAGAGATGGCGGTGCCACTTGGAAAAAACTGGATTGTTCACAATTGCCAGAAGCCGAAGCTGGTGAAGGTGCTTTTGCTGCAAGTAACACAAATATAAAAACCTTAGGTGATAAAGCGTGGTTTGGAACAACTCATGGTAACATTTATTATACTGAAGATCGCGGCCAAACATGGCAGGTTACTAAAACAGATATTTCTAGTGAAGGAGATACTCAAGGTATTTACTCGATCGATTTTTATGATGAATTACATGGCTTTGCAATTGGCGGGGACTATAAGCATCCGGAATTGAATGCAGCCAATAAAATTAGAACTTCCGATGGAGGTAAAACATGGGAGTTAGTAGCTCAAAATCAAAAGCCAGGATATAGCAGCTGTGTTCAATATGTGCCAAGAAGTGGTGGTCAGGCTCTGGTAGCAAGCAGTTTTCAAGGTGTCTATTATAGCACAGATTCTGGTAATAGTTGGAAAGAGGTTACCGAAGCTGGGTTTTATGCCTTACGCTTTTTAAACGATTCGGTAGCTTATGGTACAGGGCCTGGTAAAATTGCTAAACTAACTTTTAAAGATAGTATTAATGTAACGTACTAACGTTTTTCGCCTCTACGTTTTTTAAACTCTTCAAACATTTTTCTTCTAAAATCTTCTTCCGAAACTTTAAGTAAAATTATTTTTTTCGGAGGAATGATTTTAGCAAGGTCCTTATTAAAATCCATGCGAAGCTGATGTAATTGCATCTCAGCTTTATTTTCTTTTTCGATTAAGGCTTTCGCTTGCTCATCGGTCATGGTATCGAAATTCGATTTAATCTCACTTCGAATTTGTCTTAATTCATCATGTTTAATTTGGCTATGTTTTTCTTCGTAAGCGTTGTAAACAGGCCAAAATTTTTGTGCTTCGCTAGGCGTGAAGTCTAGTTTCTCTGTGATATAAGCAACTTTCAAAGCCTTGATATGATCACGTTTGTTTTTTTGTGCTGTAACAGAAAGTGAACAGCAAAATAGAAGTATAAGAAGTATCTTTTTCATGTGTTTATTCGGTTAATAAAGTTTCAATATCAGAATAATCAAGGAGGTAATTCTCTATGTTTTCATCGTCTATATGGTCTTCAGAAAATATGGTTGCATTCAATTCTTCATCAGAAAAAAGTGAAGCCAATTCTGAAAAGCTTATGTTTTCATTCAAAATATAATTTTCAACAGATTGAGAATCCAAGCTATCAAACGTTGGTTTGCTATTCGTATCAAACAACGATAAATTAAATAGTAATAGCACAGCAGCCGCGATACTTGTAGCGTATAAAATCATTTTTTTATTGAAAAGCGGAATGACTTTAGTTGTAGGTTTGTCACTTTCAATCTGCTTAATAATGGTATCGTCTAAAGTTTTAAAATAATCTTTAGGCACTTCAAAACCACTAGTTTTTTTACCCTGTACAGGCGACTCATTTTTAAGCTTGTTCATGAGTTTGTCATCAAAAGCATCAAAATAATCCTGCGGGGCTTTAAAACCAGAAGACTTAATATTATGTATTTTATTTGTTTTCATCTTATTAATAAGACTTAGTTTTTTTGTAAAGGTTTAATCTTGGGTTAAATAGGCTTCAAGTTTTTTTACAGCAATATGGTATGAAGCTTTTAATGCGCCTTCGCTTGTGTTTAATATTTCGGCCATATCCTTATATTTTAAATCTTGAAAGTATTTCATATTAAATACCAATTGTTGCTTTTCTGGAAGGGATGCAATGGCTTGCTGCAATTTTAATTGAATTTCGTCGCCTTCAAAATAAACATCTGAGGTTAAATTATTAATGGAAGCGGTTTGAAGCTCTTCGTTGGTAATTTGTAACTGCTTGGCTTTTTTGCTTAAAAAAGTTAAAGACTCGTTTGTTGCAATACGGTACATCCAAGAAAATAACTTACTGTCCCCTTTAAAATTATGTATGTTTTTATAAATTTTTATAAAGGTGTTCTGTAAAACATCATCGGCGTCGTCGTGAGATTTAACAATATGACGAATGTGCCAATACAAACGTTCTTTATATTGGCTTAGCAACGCCTTAAAGGCTTGATCCTTTTGGTGTTCAGATTGTAGCTGTTTTATTAGTGTTATTTCGTCGGTCACTAAGTAATGTTTGCATATTGGACTCCTAAAATTACAAAAAGTTTAATGCCGTATGCTTTTTGTTTTACTCAGATTTTAAATGATTTGTAAATCAAAGGATTATAGATTGTTTTATCGACGAAACGTTCGTAAATGACGATTAACTGTATTTTTCCTTGCTAAATTAAGACTTGTAGTTTATTTTTGTTTCACAACCTAACTTATGTTGTTAGATGTCCCCAAGTCTGACAGGAACAGAAAAAAGGATAGAAACCCAAATCTCTATCCTTTTTCTAATTTTCTATTAAGTTAGGTTTATTTTTTTTCTTCAAATACCAAGATTATTCGAAACTTTGCATGGCAACCAACTTTTGATAAACGCCTTTTTTATCCATAAGCTCACTGTGCTTGCCTTGTTCAACGATTTCTCCTTTGTTTAGAACTACAATTTCATCGGCTTTTTGTATGGTTGAAAGGCGGTGTGCGATAACAATAGAGGTTCTGTTTTTCATCATATTCTCTAAAGCTTCCTGAACTAAACGTTCGCTTTCGGTATCAAGTGCTGATGTCGCTTCGTCTAAAACCATGATTGGTGGACTCTTAAGTACGGCACGAGCAATACTTAAACGTTGTTTTTGTCCGCCAGACAATTTGTTTCCAGCATCACCAATATTGGTTTCTATACCTTCAGGAAGTTCTTTAACAAACTCCCAAGCATTAGCAACTTTTAAAGCTTCAATGATGTCTTCATCAGAAGCTTGATCATTCCCTAGTTTTAGGTTGTTTTTTATGGTTTCATTAAAAAGAATAGCATCTTGAGTCACAATACCGAGTTGATCACGCAAAGATTTTGTTGCTAAATTTTTAATATTAATCCCGTCCATAAGTATTTCACCTTTGTTTACATCGTAAAAACGGGTGATGAGGTTGGCAATGGTAGATTTTCCACTACCAGATTGCCCTACAAGAGCAACGGTTTTTCCTTTAGGAATGTTTAAACTGAAATTCTTTAAAACGTAATCGTCTTTATACTTAAACCAAATGTTATCAAATTTGATTTCACTATCGAAACTTTCTTTTTCAATGGCGTTTTCAATATCCTTCAAAGGGTTAGGCGTATCAATAATTTCCTGGATTCTTTCCGCGGAAGCGCTACCTTGCTTTACATTATAAATGCCACGAGAAATAGCTTTTGCAGGCACCATAATATTGTAAGCTAATCCCATAAAAGCAATAAACGAACTGCCATCCAACGATTTGTCTATAAGTACCAATTGTCCGCCATACCAAAGTAAAATACCAATAACCAAAATGCCTAAAAACTCGCTGGTTGGAGAGGCTAGGTTTTGTCGGTTTAATAGCTTATTTGAAAAGTGATAAGACTTGTTGGATGAATTTTGAAAACGGGCATTAAATTTATCTTCAGCATTAAAACCTTTAATAATTCGTAAGCCCGTTAAGGTTTCTTCTAAAATAGAAAGAATGGTACCCTGTTCTCTTTGTACACGATCAGATTTTCTTTTTAGTGTTTTACCAATTCTAGAAATAATGAATCCAGATATAGGAATAAAAATAAACACGAATAGGGTGAGTTTTGCACTTAAAATAAACATGGTCCCGATGGTGAAAATAATCATTAGAGGTTCTCTAGCGATAAGTTCTAACATGGGAAGCATAGAGTACTGTAAAGTCGAAACGTCGGAGGTTACTCTAGACATGATATCACCTTTTTTCTGCTCAGAAAAGTAGGCGAGTGGTAGGCTTACGGTTTTTTTATAAACAGCCGTTCTTAAGTCTCTTACCACGCCATTTCTTAGAAAAACCATGAAGTAGTTGGCCATATATCCAAAAATGTTTTTTAACAAGAATAGGATAATAATTAGGCTAACCACAAGAAATAGGGCTTTTTGAGGATCGTTGCCAGCGTGCTGACTAACTTCGTATGCTAGTAGGTCCTTACCGTAATCGTCGATACTGCCAAGCCCTTCATAAACGGGTTTTACAGCAGGTGCTGCACTAACTTCCTTAGGCTTAAAAAGAACATCAAGCATGGGGATGAGGGCAACGAACGACAAGGTGCCAAATAGAGCATAGAATATATTAGATATGACATGCCCAATAGCAAACTTTTTATATGGTTTGGCGTATTGTAAAAGGTTATAAAAATTATTCATTAAATAAGGTTCATGTCTTTTAAAATGGCTTCTGCCTTGTTGTCAAGTTCCGTATCTGTAGCTGCAAAATCGTTGACATTCGATAAAGCGGTGTTTACACTAACGTAGAACTTAATTTTTGGTTCTGTACCACTTGGTCGTAATGCTACTTGGCTACCGTCTTCTGTATAGTAAATGATTACATTCGATTTAGGGATGTCAATTTTAGTGGTCTCACCGGTTAGCATGTTTTTGGCTTCAGATAAATCGTAATCTTCGATTTTTAACACTTTAGAGCCATTGATAATAGCAAGCGGGTTTTCTCTAGCGTCGACCATCATTTGTTTAATTTCTTCGGCGCCTTCTATGCCTTTTTTAGTAAGTGAAACGAGTTTTTCTTTGTAAAAACCGTGTTCGGTATACAACTGAATAAGTTCGTTAAAGAAAGAACTGCCATGAGATTTCGTTATGGCTGCAATTTCACAGGCTAAAAGGGTAGAGGTTACGGCATCTTTATCGCGAACAAAATCACCTACCATATAACCAAAACTTTCTTCACCACCACCTATGAAATCTAATTCTGGGAAATCATGAATCAGTTTAGCAATCCATTTAAATCCGGTTAAAACAATTTTACTTTCTACCTCATATGATGCTGCTAATTTGCTAAGCATTGGGGTAGAAACAATCGTCGAAGCAATAAACTCTTTACCTTTAATACGGTCTTCGGCTTTCCATTGTTTAAGTAAGAAATCCGTCATCATCACCATAGTTTGATTTCCGTTAAGTAGTTGTAATTCATTTTCGGAATTACGAACAGCAACCCCTAATCGGTCACAGTCTGGATCGGTACCAATAACGATATCAGCATTAACTTTTTCGGCAAGTTCTAAAGCCATTTTTAAAGCAGCAGGTTCCTCAGGATTTGGTGATTTAACTGTTGGGAAATCGCCATCTGGTACTTCTTGTTCTTTTACGATATGTACATTTTTATAACCTGCACGTTTTAAAGTTTCAGGAACAGCAGTAATTGATGTTCCATGAAGCGAAGTGAAAACGATAGTAAGATCATCTTTAGCTTTTTGAGTAGCACCAACACTTCCTTTTTCTACTGAGGCATCAATAAAAACATCATCAACGACCTTGCCTATAGTATGAATAAGTTGCTCGTTAGCATCAAACTTTATGTTGGCATAATCAACTGTGTTAATCACGTCAATAACACCTTTGTCGTGTGGTGGTACTAATTGTCCGCCATCTTGCCAATACACTTTATATCCGTTGTATTCTGGAGGATTGTGTGATGCGGTTAACACGATACCACAGTGACAATTTAAATGTTTTACAGCAAAAGATAATTCTGGTGTTGGACGTAAATCTTCAAATAAATAAACTTCAATGCCATTTGCAGAAAACACATCGGCAACTACTTTAGCTAAAGATTTGCTGTTATGTCTACAATCGTAAGCAATTACAGCTTTTGGAGTTTCATTAGGAAATTGTTTATGCAAATAATCGCTAAGGCCTTGGGTACTTTTTCCAAGGGTGTATTTGTTTATTCTGTTGGTTCCAACTCCCATGATACCACGCATACCTCCGGTTCCAAACTCTAAGTCTTTATAAAAGCTTTCTTGGATATCTTTAGGTTTATGCGCGATGCTTTCTTTAATTGTGTTTTGTGTTTCTTCATCAAACGCTGGTGTTAACCAACTGTTTATTCTCTCTAAAATTTTTGGTTCAATGTGTATCATAATGTTGTAAAGTAAAGGGATACAAAAATAGTTAATTCCTCTTTTTATTTAGTTGTTAATACAGAAAACATAAAGAAATGATCATACTGCATTTTGAAATATTAATTTAAGTTTAACGCCCCTTTAATGGTATAGCGTTTTTTATCTGATTTAGTTCGTAAAATGATCTCTCCTAAAAAGCCAGCCACAAAAAATTGTGTTCCTATTATCATAGTGGAAAGTGAGATGTAGAATTGCGGACGCTCGGTTATGAGTCTGCCTTGAGGGTTGATCCAGAGTTTATCTAGTCCTAAGTAAAAAGCAAAAGCAAAACCTATGGCAATCATAATAAAACCTAAGGCTCCGAATAAATGCATGGGGCGTTTGCCAAAACGGGATAAAAACCAAATGGTAATGAGGTCTAGAAAACCATGTAAAAACCTATCGATTCCGAACTTTGTAACACCATATTTTCGTGCTTGGTGTTGTACCACTTTTTCACCAATATTGCTAAAACCTGCGTTTTTTGAAAGTACAGGGATGTAGCGGTGCATTTCACCATTGACATCAATGTTTTTTACAACTTCTAACCTATAAGCTTTTAAGCCACAGTTAAAATCGTTTAATTTTACCCCCGAAGTTTTTCTGGCAGCCCAATTAAACAGTTTAGAAGGTAAGTTTTTAGACAATACGGAATCGTAGCGTTTCTTTTTCCATCCCGAAACAAGATCGTAGCCTTCTGCTTTAATCATATGATAAAGCTCGGGGATTTCATCGGGGTTGTCTTGTAAATCGGCATCCATGGTAATTACCACTTCGCCCTGAGCTTTTTCAAAACCAGCGTGAAGAGCCTGTGATTTTCCGTAGTTTCTTAAAAATTGAATGCCTTTTACATGAATGTCTTGTGAAGCCAAATCGGTAATAACCTTCCAGGAATCATCGGTACTGCCATCGTCAATAAAGATGATTTCATATGAAAACTGATTGGATAGCATCACGCGTGCGATCCAATCATGAAGTTCGATTAAAGAGTCTTGTTCGTTAAGTAGTGGAATTACTACAGATATGTTCATTTGAATATTTTCGAAATAATATTCAAAAATACAGAATTTATTCGGCCTCTGGGTTACTTTTTTTCAATGCAGCCGCAACTATGAGTCCGATGATACATAATGGGATTAAATAATTTACTACTAAACTTTGAAAAACGTTACCTATTGAAAACATATTTTGAGACTCAACTTTTTCAACCATTTCATCAATTTGGTCTACCGGGGTATTCAGGCCTTCTAAAGTATTAGCTAGCATGTCTATAGTTTTGGTTTTTAAAATTTCGGCCGCTTCAGGGTCTATAAAGTTGAAAATAACAAACGAAACAAGTGAACTTATAGTTAAGCCTATTAAAATGGTTATAAAATAAGAGGTAAAGGCGTTTTTAAAAGATAAGAAGCCGTTGTAATTCGCTTTTACTTTTGCCACGGTTATGATACCGAAAATAATAACAATAAAATACAAGGAAAAACCATAATATACATTAACAAATAAATCCAAATTAACGGCATAAATTATAACGGTTAAAAATGATAATAGAGCTCCTAAGTATAGGCCGTAATGTGTTGCAATGGACTTTAAAGAATTTTCCATAATGTTTTTTGATTAATTAATTTTTAGTGACTTCTCTTAGTATTCAAATATATTAAAACGTTACATTTGTTTTGTGAAAAAATTTTGACATTACGATTTGTTTGACAAGGAATACGTCATGTTCCTAAAACAGAAACAAATAAAAAGATAAAAAAATATAAAAAGTATTGCAGGTTTGTAAAAAATAACTAAATTTGCACTCCAAAATTGAAAGTAATAAAAAGCATTTAGCGATGAGAAAAGAGATACATCCAGAAAATTATAGAATTGTAGCATTTAAAGATATGTCTAACGAAGATGTATTCTTAACAAAGTCTACAGCAGAAACTAACGAAACTCTTGAAGTTGATGGTGTTGAGTATCCATTAATAAAAATGGAGATTTCTAGAACATCGCACCCGTTCTACACTGGTAAATCTAAATTAGTAGATACAGCTGGTAGAATTGATAAATTCAAAACTAAGTACGCTAAGTTTAAAAAATAATTTAGCAAAAAAATATATTTTAAAAGCCTTTCTGTTAAAGAGAGGCTTTTTTTATTTACCGAATTAAGCTATTTTTGGATTGCAAAACATGAGTTAGGTATTTTTGAGAAAAAATCTCGAAGGCCTAATACCAATTCTTGTTTAAAATGATCTTAAAATAAAATTTTGATTTTTTTCTTTATAGAAAGAAGAAAAATAAAGCATAGCTGAGCTACGGTTTCTTTTTATTCTGAAATAGAAAGGAAATAAGAGCATTTTATTAAGGGTATTTTAAACAAGAATTGGTATGTCTCTTAATTTTATATCTAAAAATGAACTACATTCTTTTTGATGGTCCTTCCCGTAACAATCTGTTGCCTTTTACTTACACAAGACCTGTTGCCGATATTCGTGTTGGCATTTTAACCATTCGTGAGAAGTGGGAATCTTTTTTAGATTGCACTAGTACCACCGTTACCGAAGATTATTTAGCTGATAAGTTTCCGATGGTAGAAATGGAAGACAATGTGATGATTAATGCTTCCTACCTTCCAAGTCCAGAACTGGTGGAAATGATTAAAGATCTTCAAGAGAATCAGGCTATTTTTAATGGAGAGGATGTGATTGCTTTTTTTGCGAAAGAAGAGCAAGAAGATATTGATTTTGATGCCTACGAAGCCATAGAATTTGAAGCGGAAACCATTCAAATCAACCATACTTGGGATATTTTTTCCAAAAACGGCGAGGCGATTCAGGAAGATTTTGATCTCATTACTGAAGGTAGAAAATCTCAATCCATTCCTTCTAGTAATAATATCATTGCACCAGAAAATATTTTTATAGAAGATGGTGCGCGTTTAGAGTTTGTGACTTTAAATGCCTCTAGTGGTCCTATTTATATAGGTAAAAACACTGAAATAATGGAAGGCGCTATCATTAGAGGGCCTTTTGCTTTATGCGACCATGCTACAGTGAAAATGGGTGCTAAAATATATGGGCCTACTACAGTGGGACCTTATAGTAAAGTAGGTGGTGAAATTAATAATTCTGTTTTATTTGGTTATTCTAACAAAGGGCATGATGGCTTTTTAGGAAATTCTGTATTGGGTGAGTGGTGTAACCTTGGTGCCGATACCAATAATTCTAATTTGAAAAATAACTATGCCGAAGTTCGTTTGTGGGACTATCAAACTGAGGGCTTTGCTAAAACAGGGTTGCAGTTTTGTGGTCTTATGATGGGAGATCATAGTAAGTGTGGAATTAACACCATGTTTAATACAGGAACCGTTGTAGGTGTGAGTGCCAATATTTTTGGTAGCGGATTTCCAAGAAACTTTGTGCCTAGTTTTAGTTGGGGTGGAAGCAGTGGATTTACAACCTATTTAACCAAAAAGGCTTTTGAAGTTGCCCATGTAGTGATGTCAAGGCGAAATATTGAACTTACCGAACAAGACAAGGCCATCCTAGAGCATGTTTTTGAAGTTTCTAAAAAGTTTAGACGTGATTAAATATGTTGACTTGGTGTTCTAATTATGAGCATAGTTTTGCTGTATGATTTTTTAGCCATAATGGACTTGGTATTTTTTTTAAAGGACTAGCATTTTTTTTGTAATTTGTGCACGGTTAAAACTTAATTTATTTAGTTTTTACCCTAGCCACCCCAAACGAAATAATATGTTGACGATACTAAAGGATAAAAAAAAGTTTGCCTTGCTTTTTTTTGTGATGCTTATCATCGATACCATTGTTAAAACTAATTTCCCATGGCCTTACCGTTTTATCTCTAAGACGCCAACCATATTACTAATCGTTTTATATTACTATTATAATTATTCGCCTTCAGAGAACCGTAACTTTTTTTGGGTCATGTTGGCCTTGTGTTCCTTTTTTGTAGCCGATTTGTTGATAATAAATAGAGAAAATCAAGTGTTATTGGTTTCTAGCTTTGTAGTATATACCCTAGCAAAGATATTTCTGTGTTTTCGGTTCTCACATAAATCCGATTTTAAAGTCAGTCGTTTAATTCCGTTTTCCATCGTTATATTTGTTTATACGGTTGTGTTAATTTTGTATATACACGACGGATTGGGAAGTTATTTTATCTTCGCGCTTATCAGTTATTTTATATCCTTACTCTTATGTCAGTTTGCTTATCTTCGAAAGGAAGTTGTAGATAAAAAGAGTTATCTTTTTGTATTATCTGGGGTGTTGTGTTACATGGTTTCTGAAGGTATTACTATTATAAATACCTTTAAAACTGATGTGCTTTTTCAAGACTTTTCCATCATGTTTTTCTATGCGACTGGAATTTATTTGATTATACACGGTATAATTACCGAGAAAAGAATGGAGCCAGAAAGCTATTTTTAATCCATTCTACAGAAAAAAGAATCCATCACAAACAAAATATAAAACTCATTATTATGTTTTAACTAGTATGCCAAATACTAAAGTTTGCAATTTTTCTATTTATTAAATTGAATTTGTTTTTTTTGTAATTTGGCATTGGTTAAAATAATAACCTAACCTTAATTTAGGTTTTATTGAAGAATGGATCCAAATTAAACATTATGTTGAACATTATACGAGACAAAAAAAAGTTTGCGATCTTATTCTTTACAGTTTTAATAATTGATACTGCTGTAAAAATAAATTTGCCTGCAGTTCCGTATCGTTATTTTTCAAAACCTTGGGTTTTAGGACTTCTTATTGCGTACTACTATTTTAATAATGAGGCTGCTATAAAGCGTAATTTTTCATGGACCATGCTAGCCTTAGTTTGTTTTTTTTTAGCAGATTTTTTAATTATCAACCACGAAAACATGTATCTTTTAATGACTAGCTTGTTTATATATTCTGTGGCAAAATTGTTTTTATGCTTTCGGTTTTCTCACAAATCAGATTTTCAAGTACGTCGTTTAATTCCTTTTTCTATAGCCATTTTTATTTATACTGTTGGATTAGTGAGTTATATCTATGAGGATTTAGGAAACTATTTTCTGCCAACTTTAATGAGTTACTTTATTTCATTACTCTTATGTCAGTTTGCTTATTTGCGTAAAGAAGTCGTTGATAGAAAAAGTTATCTTTCGGTGTTTTACGGTGTGATATGTTATATGATTTCTGAAGGAATTATGGTTATAAAAACCTTTAAAACAGATGTGCCTTATCAAGACTTTAGTATCATGTTTTTTTATGCCACAGGTGTCTATTTCATGGTGCACGGCGTAATTATTGAAAAACGCTTAGAAGATGTTTAAAGCGTCTTTTTTACGTGTTTGAGATCGAGTAAATTGATAGGGTTAACCCCTAAGCCTTTTACATTTTTTCTCGTAAAACGAATGACTTCATCGTAGTACAGTGGAACCATAAGTGCTTTATCCATAGCTATAGAATCCATGGTTGTGTATATTTTTTTTCTTTCCTCGATATCGGTTACTGTAAAAGCTTTATTGTATAATTGGTCGAAAGTGTCATTTTTAAAATGAAAATAATTAGAACCATGAGGAGCAAAGTTTTTACTGTAAAAAATGGATAAGTAGTTTTCAGCATCCAAATAATCGGCTATCCATGAACTTCTAAACATATCCACCTTACCGTTAGAGCGGGCCGAGCGTAGAGATGCTTCGGGCATCACGTCAACCTGTATGTTTAGTCCAGTTTTTTCTAGTTCACGTTGCATAAATTCGCAAAAACTTAGGTAGTTGCTAGTCGTTACTAAAGTTATTTTAGGGTTGACAATTCCAGTTTCAGTTATAAATTGTGATACTAGCTTTTTTGCTCTTTCAGGTTGGTAATCGTAACCAATGGTTTTGTCATATCCCGGTAAACCCATGGGGATAAAGCCACCGTTAGCAGGTGTGCCAATGCCGTTTCTTAAGTAAACAATCATTTTTTTTCTGTCAAAACCGTAATTAATAGCTTTTCTTAGGAGTTCCGATTGTATTTCGGGCGTTTCAGAATCTAAATAAAAACCTAAATATTCCGTATTTAAGTAGGGTCCACGAATCATGTTTACCGATTCGGCATATTGTTTTTGGAGTTTTCCGTTGGCAGTTAATATTTCATCTTTATATGAAGCGTCTAAACCAGAAACATAATCGATATTTCCTTGTGCAAACTGTAAAAATTCACTCTGTTTGTCAGGGAGAAACGTAATAGCAACGGCTTCTAAATAAGGCAGTTTCCTGCCTTCTTGGTCGGTTTCAAAATAATTGTGATTTTTTCTAAAAACAAGTTTGATGTTTTCTTCCCAGCGTTTAAACTTAAAAGGACCTGTTCCAATAGGGTGACTTCTAAATTCAAATCCATAAAAATCAGCAACTTCATGCGGAATGACCGAGCAGTACTTCATGGTTAAAAGTCCGATAAAAGCAGGGAAAGGTTGTGTAAGTTTAATTTCAAAAATACTGTCGTTAACAGCTTCAAAATCGTCCACTTTGTTTAAAACCCAGCTGCCTGGTGAGGCAATTTTTTCATCTCTAAGTCGGTTAAAGCTGTATTTAAAATCGTTTGCTACAACCGTTCTTGTAGAGTCTTTGCCAAATAATTCGTGGTTATGAAACCATACATCTTGACGCAGATTAAATTGGTAGGTCATGCCGTCTTCCGAAATGGTCCAATTCTTTGCAATACACGGTAGAATATTGAGCTCGTCATCCAGTTGAACGAGGCCGTTAAAAAGCTGATTACAAACCGAGTTGTCTTGCAATGTTCTCGAAAAAGCCGGATCTAAAGTATTGATATTAGCGTATTCGTTGTACCGAAAAACCAAATGATCTCTATTGATGTCGTGGTCGGTCTTACAAGATAAAAAGAAAAGGGTGAGATAAGTAACTGATAAATAGCTTATTATTTGTTTAAGATTAGGTTTTATCATATAACTAATTAGTTGTAAATTTGCACCCTCATATTTTTTGAGCTTCAAGTGTGTCATTCTCTGTTAGAATGCTTTCTTTTTGTTTCTGTATGAGAAAAGGTAAAGATAATTTTTAAAAGATCTTGAAGCAAATTCAAGGTGACAAAATACCATGAATAAGAAAGTCGCATTTTATACTTTAGGTTGTAAATTAAATTTTTCAGAAACCTCTACCATTGCTAGAGATTTTAGTAAAGAAGGTTTTGATAGGGTTGATTTTTCTGAAAAAGCAGATATCTATGTGATTAATACTTGTTCGGTTACCGAAAATGCCGATAAGCGATTTAAAACGATTGTAAAACAAGCCCAAAAGAACAATGAGAATGCTTTTGTGGCAGCTGTAGGGTGTTATGCCCAGTTAAAGCCGCAAGAATTGGCTGATGTTCATGGCGTAGATTTGGTACTTGGTGCTACCGAGAAGTTTAAAATTACCGACTACCTTAACGATTTATCTAAAAACGATTTTGGTGAAGTGCATTCCTGCGAAATCGAAGATGCCGATTTTTATGTGGGTTCTTATTCCATTGGCGATCGAACGCGTGCCTTTTTAAAAGTGCAAGATGGTTGCGATTATAAATGTACCTATTGTACCATTCCTTTAGCTCGAGGTATTTCTAGAAGTGATACCATGACTAACGTCTTAAAAAATGCTCGAGAAATTTCGGAGCAAAATATTAAAGAAATCGTTTTAACTGGTGTTAATATTGGTGACTACGGTAAAGGTGAATTCGGCAATAAAAAACACGAGCATACTTTTTTAGATTTGGTTACCGAATTAGATAAAGTGGAAGGGATTGAGCGTTTAAGAATTTCTTCAATAGAGCCTAATTTACTTAAAAACGAAACCATCGATCTCGTTTCTAAATCTAGGGCTTTTGTACCTCATTTTCATGTGCCTTTACAGTCTGGTTCTAACGAAATTCTAAAAAAAATGAAACGTCGTTACATGCGTGAATTGTATGTAGATCGTGTTTCAAAAATTAAAGAAGTCATGCCTTATGCTTGTATAGGTGTGGATGTTATTGTTGGTTTTCCTGGTGAAACTGATGAACTTTTTTTAGAGACCTATAATTTTTTAAGTACACTGGATATTTCTTATTTACATGTGTTCACGTATTCAGAACGTGATAATACCGAGGCTGTAGACATGGATGGCGTTGTACCTAATAATGTGCGATCCAAACGTAGTAAGATGCTTAGAGGGTTATCGGTTAAAAAACGTCGTGCTTTTTATGAGAGTCAGTTAGGAACGCAAAGAACCGTGTTATTTGAAAGCGAAAATAAGGAAGGCTACATTCATGGGTTTACCGAGAATTACGTTAAAGTAAAAACACCTTGGAATCCAGAATTGGTAAACACACTTCATGAAGTGGTACTTACTGAAATCGATGACGATGGGTTAGTGCGATTTGATTTTGCAGAAGTACTCAATAATATATCATAAAAAAAGCTGCCTCGATTTTAGAGACAGCTTCTTGTTTTATAGCGTTTTGTTAATGCTATTAAATTCTTACTCCTACAGGAAGCATTCGTTTGTACTTTCTGTTACTTCTCATGAATTTAGCGATTTCAGGACTCGTAGGTACCACGCTTAAATTACGTTCTTGAATTTGATCGAAAACAAGGGCTAAAAAATCTTTTTTAAATTCATCATTGGTAATACTTTCAGGAATTACTAATTTGGTTAAAAAAATTTTTCGTTCTTGTAAAGAGTATTCAATTTTCGCTAAATGATCGTCAATCTTAAGTTCATATTGACGTAAAAAATCGTTGTCAATTAATTCTGCAGCTTCCACCATTTTGTCTAAGTTTATGTTTCGGATTGTTAGTCTAGCGAGGGGGGTATTACTATAACTTTGCGCAAAAGTACGAAAAAAAATTGTTAACTGAAAGTAAATTAAAAGTTAATACCTTATGATTCAGTCGCTAATACCTGTTTACTTCATGCCGGGCATGGCAGCAAGCTCACAAATTTTTGAATATATCGACCTGCCTAAAGACACTTTTGAAATGCATTTTTTAGAATGGATGTTACCTTTAAAAGATGAGCCTATTTCAGATTATGCTTTAAGAATGACCAAAAACATAAAGCATGAAAATCCAGTTTTAATAGGGGTTTCCTTTGGGGGAGTGTTGGTTCAAGAAATGAGTAAGCATATCCAGGTGAGAAAACTTATTATCGTTTCAAGCGTTAAGAGTAAATTTGAGTTGCCTAAAACCATGCAATTGGCTAGAACCACAGGTGCTTATAAAATCGTGCCTACGCAATTGGCAAGTAAGATTGATGTTCTAGAAAAATACGCCTTCGGAAAGGAAGTTACCAAGCGCTTGGCCTTGTATAAAAAGTATCTTTCAGTGAATGATCCTAAATATTTAAGTTGGGCTATTAAGGAAATGGTGTGCTGGGACCAAGAGTCGTACGATCCAAATTTAATTCACATTCATGGCGATAAAGACCCTGTTTTTCCGATGCAATACATTAGCAATTGCACCCGTATTCCTGAGGGAACCCATATCATGATTATTAATAAATACAGGTGGTTTAACGCGAATTTACCTCAAATTATATTAGCAGAATAATCGAAATTTCTCTACCTTTAAGGTAAAATTAGAGCAATGAAAAGAATACAAAAAGGTTTTATATTTATAGGGCTATTAAGCTTGTGTGGGATTTTTATTTACGCCGTACAAGATGTGCCTACCGATGAAAATTACGAAAAAGAAAGGGTAAACGGCTATAATGTTTATGCTTTACAAATTCCAGAACATTTAGATTTTGCAGGCGAACCAGTCCCTTTAAAAAATCCAGATATTTACGAGCGTATGGATAGGGAGTTGCTCGTAAATACATACTGGCAATCCAATGGCTTGCTCATGTTTAAGCGTGCAAATAAATGTTTCCCAGTTATAGAACCTATTTTAAAAAAGTACGGTATTCCAGATGACTTTAAGTATTTAGCGGTTATAGAAAGTGGCTTAGTGAATGTGGTATCTCCAGCTGGTGCTCGAGGTATTTGGCAAATCATGCCAGCCACAGCAAGAGAATATGGTTTAGAAGTAAACGATAATGTTGATGAACGTTATCATCTTGAGAAATCTACGGAAGCGGCTTGTCAGTACTTGCTAAAATCTAAAGAATTGCTAGGTAGTTGGACGCTCGCTGCGGCGGCCTACAATGCAGGGAATTCAGGAGTGTCGCGCCGATTAAGTGATCAAATGGTTGATGATTATTACGATTTATTATTAGGAGAAGAAACTGGGCGCTATGTGTTTAGAATCATAGCTTTAAAAGAAATTTTATCAAACCCTAAGAAATACGGATTCAATTTTAGAGAAAAAGATTTATATAGCGAAGTGCCATCTTATACGGTTAAGGTTGATACCGCAGTAACCGATTTTGCTGTATTTGCTAAAAAGTTTGATATCAATTATAAGATTTTAAAAATTCACAATCCTTGGTTACGTGAACCTAAACTTAATAATAGCAGTCGTAAGCTATATCATATTGAAATCCCAATGAAAGGGGTGTACCCTAATAAATAATATTTTGGTTGAAATCTTACCAAGAAGATTTAGCCAATAAAAAAAGCTCAAAACTGAAAGTTTTGAGCTTTTTTTATGTGTGTTTTATAAGGATTGTTAGCCGCGACGTTTTTGTGCTCTTAAAGAACCACCAGCGCCGTAATGCTGATTTGGCATTTGTGCGCGTTTCATGTTGTCCTTCATCATTTTAATTTGATCGGTTAACATACCTTGTTTATCCAGTTTTGTCGCTTCAGAAAGTAGTTTTTGTGCTTCTTGTTTTCTGCGTTTAGAAAAAGCGATTCCTGCTAAATTCAATTTTGCCATGGCTAAATCATGATCCATAGAAAGTCCTAAAGCAATGGCTTTTTTGAAAAACTTTTCAGATTCATTCATATTGGTTTGAGAAACCATGATACCATGTAAGTAGTTATAGTAGCCTTGTTGTTTTTTTACTAAAGCACCTTCCGGGTTTTTAATTTTATTGAGCCATCCTTTAGCGCCTTCAAAATCTTGCTTACGTAATTTTAAAAAGGCTAATAGTATGAATTCATTCTTGAAATAAAGAAAAATGAATATCAATGATAGTAGGATAAGCATAATACCGTTGCCGATATTACTTTCGGTAAATTGATACACGGCATAAGCAATAATCGCTACAGCTAAAACAAGTTTTATATTTTTGTTGAACATAATCTGTATTTTCGAATAATTTTTAGAAGTCGTTCTTGAAAAAACGACGTATTTTGGTCATTTAAGATTGCAAAGAAACTAAATTTTTATCAAATTTTATATATTAAGGAATAACAAAAGAAAGGTCTTAACCTTAATATATAAAGGACTTACATGCTATGGGTTACAAAATAAAAATTATTCAATTTTTTTTACATTTAGGTTTGCGGAAGTAAAAACTCTTTGTATATTTGCCCTCGGTTTTGAAGAAAGGCCAAAGGATTAAAAAAAACATACATTTTCAGAATTAAAGATATAAGACAATGAGTAAAAGAACATTTCAGCCTTCTAAAAGAAAGAGAAGAAACAAACACGGTTTCAGAGAAAGAATGGCTTCTGCTAACGGTAGAAAGGTATTAGCACGTAGAAGAGCTAAAGGAAGAAAAAAATTGTCTGTATCATCTGAAACTAGACATAAAAAATAATTGATGAATAATTGTTTATAAAAATAAAGGTGTTACTTAAGTGTAACGCCTTTTTTTATATCATCTTATTATTATTTTTGTAAATCATTAACTTTCAATATTATAACTAGATCATAAAATGCCTAAAAATCCAAAATTAAAATCGATACTTATTATAGGGTCTGGGCCAATTGTAATTGGACAAGCGTGTGAGTTTGACTATTCAGGGTCACAATCTTTGAGATCTTTAAGAGAAGATGGAATTGAAACTATTTTAATTAATTCGAACCCTGCAACTATCATGACCGATCCTTCTATGGCCGATCATGTGTACTTGTTACCTTTAACTACAAAGTCGATTATTAAAATTTTAGAAGAACACCCTCAAATTGATGCTGTTTTACCTACTATGGGAGGACAAACGGCATTAAATTTATGTATTGAAGCTGATGAAAAGGGGATTTGGAAAGATTTTGGAGTAGAATTAATAGGTGTTGATATCAACGCGATTAATATTACAGAAGATAGAGAGCAATTTAGAGAGTTGATGAATAAAATTGGTGTAGCTATGGCACCTCAAGCTACAGCAACATCATTTTTAAAAGGTAAAGAAATTGCACAAGAATTTGGTTTCCCATTATGTATTCGTTCTTCCTTTACTTTAGGTGGTGCAGGAGCCGCTATTGTTTACGAAGAGAAGGATTTTGATAAACTTTTAAGACATGGTCTTGAAGTATCTCCAATTCACGAAGTTATGATCGATAAGGCCATGATGGGCTGGAAAGAATATGAGTTAGAGTTACTTCGTGATAGAAACGATAACGTAGTTATTATCTGTTCTATTGAAAATATGGACCCGATGGGAATTCATACAGGAGACTCTATCACCGTGGCACCAGCCATGACATTAAGCGATACCACCTTCCAGAAAATGCGTGATATGGCTATTAAAATGATGCGTAGTATTGGTGATTTTGAAGGTGGATGTAACGTACAGTTTGCTGTAAGTCCAGATGAGAAAGAAGAAATTATTGCCATTGAAATTAACCCTCGTGTGTCACGTTCATCGGCATTAGCAAGTAAAGCTACAGGATATCCTATCGCTAAAATTGCTACTAAATTAGCTATAGGTTACACTTTAGATGAATTAGATAACCAAATTACAAAATCAACTTCAGCTTTATTTGAGCCGACTTTAGATTACGTTATCGTAAAAATACCACGTTGGAACTTTGATAAATTTGAAGGATCTGATCGTACTTTAGGTCTTCAAATGAAAGCCGTAGGTGAGGTTATGGGTATTGGACGTTCGTTCCAAGAAGCACTTCATAAAGCCACTCAGTCTTTAGAAATTAAACGTAATGGTTTAGGTGCCGATGGAAAAGGGTATACCGATTATAACCAAATCATCGATAAATTAACCAATGCAAGTTGGGATCGTGTATTCGTAATTTACGATGCCATTGCCATGGGAATTCCTTTAAGTCAGATTTACGATATCACTAAAATTGATATGTGGTACTTAAAGCAGTACGAGGAATTATTCCAATTAGAAAAAGAAATTTCTACATACACTATCGATACTTTAGATCGCGATTTACTTTTAGAAGCGAAGCAAAAAGGATATGGTGACCGTCAAATAGCACACATGTTGGGCTGTTTAGAAAGTCAGGTGTATAATAAAAGGGAAGAACTTAACATTCAACGTGTGTTTAAGTTAGTAGATACCTGTGCTGCAGAGTTTACGGCTAAAACACCATATTACTATTCAACTTTCGAAAATACGATTGAAAGCGCCGAAGGCGAAACATACGTACACAACGAAAGTGTGGTAACCGATAAAAAGAAGATTGTTGTTTTAGGTTCTGGACCAAACCGAATCGGACAAGGTATCGAGTTTGATTACTGTTGTGTGCATGGGGTTTTAGCAGCTGCCGAGTGTGGTTACGAAACCATCATGATTAACTGTAACCCTGAAACGGTTTCTACCGATTTCGATACGGCCGATAAATTATACTTCGAGCCAGTATTCTGGGAGCATATCTACGATATCATCCGTCATGAAAACCCAGAAGGTGTTATCGTGCAATTAGGTGGACAAACCGCTTTAAAATTAGCAGAAAAGCTAACCAAATACGGTATCAAAATTATAGGAACGAGTTTCGAGGCTTTAGATTTAGCTGAAGACCGCGGAAGTTTCTCTAAACTATTAAAGGATCACAATATTCCTTACCCTGAATTTGGAGTTGCTGAAAATGCTGATGAAGCTTTAAAATTAGCTGAAGAATTAGATTTCCCAATCTTAGTACGTCCATCGTATGTATTAGGTGGTCAAGGGATGAAAATTGTTATCAATAAAGAAGAATTAGTAGAGCACGTTGTTGATTTACTAAGAAAAATTCCAAACAATAAACTGTTATTAGATCACTACTTAGATGGTGCTATTGAAGCTGAAGCAGATGCGATTTGCGATGCCGATGGAAATGTATACATTATTGGTATCATGGAGCATATCGAACCTTGTGGGGTACACTCTGGAGATTCTAATGCGACTTTACCAGCCTTCAACTTAGGTGACTTGGTGATGCAACAAATTATAGACCATACCCACACCATTGCTAGAGCATTAAATACGGTAGGTTTAATTAACATTCAGTTTGCCGTTAAAGATGATAAAGTTTACATTATCGAAGCAAACCCAAGAGCTTCTAGAACCGTACCATTTATAGCTAAAGCTTACAAAGAGCCTTATGTAAATTACGCGACTAAAGTAATGTTGGGAGCTAAAAAGGTAACCGACTTTAAATTTAACCCTCAACTTGAAGGTTATGCAATTAAACAACCGGTATTCTCTTTTAATAAATTCCCGAATGTAGATAAGCGTTTAGGACCTGAAATGAAGAGTACAGGTGAAAGTATCTTATTTATAGATAGCTTAAAAGATGATCAGTTTTACGACTTATACGCAAGACGTAAAATGTACTTGAGTAAGTAATTTACTGAGATATAGATATAAAAAAAGCCGCTTAAAGCGGCTTTTTTTATAATGCTATTTTGGCATTTTGATTTTTTAACAAGGCAAGGTGTTCTTCCATTATAAATTCTGATGCCTTGAATGTAGAAGTTCTGGATTTTGACTGCTCTTGTCGTGCAATACTTCTAGCAAAGCGTCGTATGCTTTGCTTATCGTCTAATATGAGCCCTGGTACAGGTACATTATTTCCATTTTCGTCTTTAGCTACCATAGTAAAATATGACGAATTACAGTGCTTTATTTCACCAGATTGAATATTTTGAGATTCTACGCGTAGGCCAACCACCATAGAGGTGTTACCTGTGTAGTTTATAGAGGCTTTTAAAGTGACCAATTCACCAACTTCAATAGGATTAAGAAAATCCACTCGATTAACAGATGCTGTCACACAATAATGTCTCGAATGCTTTGAAGCACAGGCGAAGGCAATTTGATCCATTAAGCCTAAAATATGTCCGCCATGAATTTTACCACTAAAATTGGAGTGGGATGGGAGCATGAGTTGGGTAATTGAAACTTGTGATTCTGATGCGTGTTTAAACATAAAACTATTTATTAAGGAGTGTGTTTTTTTCGTGTTTTTTAATTTTTTCAACTTTGGTTACAAAGTGTTTGGTATGACCTAGCCAAAAGAGGTTTCTGTAGCGTTCGAAATAGTGAAGTTTTACATATTCTCCTTGATAATTATTAAGGTCGTCTATAACAGCTTGTTCGCCTTTTTCTACCGAAAACTCAAAAAACTGAGATTCTGAAACGCCCTGACTTATTTGACCTTCCCAAGTTTTAATCACCATACCTTTTTTAGTGAATTTAACCAATTCACCTGCCCGAACGCCTTCGCTATAATGTGCAAAATAAATAAAGCAGAAATAGCCTGCAGCTACGATGATTAGGGCGATAATAATTTTAAAAATTACTTTTATCATGATGTTTTCGTATTAAATATGATCTTCTTCGGCACGTTTGATAATGGCTTCAGGAAGTGCTTTTTTGGCTTTGGCTCCCATCTTTTTAAGCTTTTCAATGCTTGTAATGATGTTCCCTCTACCGTCTACTAATTTATTCATAGCTGCTGAATAATCACTCTTAGCAGCATCTATTTTTTTACCTACACCTGTTAAATCGGTGACTAGGCCTTCAAATTTATCATATAGCGCACCGGCTTGTCTAGCAATTTCTAAGGCATTGCGTTGCTGCTTCTCGTTATTCCACATGGTATCAATAGTACGTAATGTGGCTAGGAGGGTAGATGGTGTTACAATAACAATATTCTTTTCAAAAGCTTTGTTGTAAATCGTATTATCTTCATGTACAACCACAGCAAAGGCAGGTTCTATAGGGATAAACATCAATACGAAATCCGGAGATTCCATATCGTATAAATCTTGATAGTTCTTTTCTGAAAGCTGGTCTACATGGCGCTTAATAGAATTAACATGGGCTTTTAAGTGAATGGCTTTGTCATCGTCTTCGGCATTTACTAAGCGTTCGTAATCGGTTAGTGACACCTTGCTGTCAATAATCATTTTTTTGCCATCTGGAAGGCTTAATACCACATCTGGTAATACTCTAGTGCCATCGGCTTTGGTGAAACTTTGCTGTACAAAGTATTCACGATCTTTTTCTAAGCCCGATTTTTCCAATACGCGCTCTAATACCAATTCGCCCCAGTTTCCTTGCATTTTGCTGTCACCTTTTAATGCGCGGGTTAAATTGGTGGTTTCTTTGGTCATTTGTAGGTTTAAATCCTTCAAGCCTAGCAACTGTTCTTTAAGTGCCGAATGCATGATGAGGCTTTCTTTTTGAGAGCTATCTACTTTTTCTTCAAAAGTTTTAATTTTCTCTTGCAGCGGATTTAAAATATTCTTGATGTTTTCTTTATTCTGAATGGTAAATTTCTCAGATTTTTCGTCTAGAATTTTATTGGCAAGATTCTCAAATTCTTTGGTGAACTTTTCTTGAAGTTTTTCTACTTCAGCTTTTTGTTCATCATTTTTTAATTGAAGATTTTCAAATTCAGAATTTTTACGTGTCAATTCGGTGTTTAAAAAATCCTTTTCACGTCGAATGGCTTCACGTTCGGTTTCAATTTTAGAAATGGTCTCTTTTAAGGCATCCAACTGGCTGTTGAAGTGATTGAATTCCTTTTGTTTGTCACTTTCTGCTTGTTGTTTAAAATCGGCTAATTGTTGTTGTAAATTATTATTACGTTCTTCTAAAGTACTTTTTTCGCTTTTACTTTTAAGGTTTGTAATCAGTTTACCAATATAAGCGCCAATGGCAGCAGCAATAAGAATAGCGATTATTAATATGAGATTGTCGTTCATTTAAAAAAGAAATATATTCAAATATATATTTTTTAGATTTAAGAATTAATCTCAAGATTCAATTTAATAACATTTTTAGGAATTCCAGATTTTCTGTAAATTATTAAAATAAATTAAGCAGCTTATGTGTGATTTACTTATAAAATTGAATTGTTTATGGTAATGTCTGCATCTTTCCAAGCTTTATCAAACTCGGCTTTTATGGTCTTGGCTTCTGTTGTTTTTCCTTGAGCGATTAGGCTATTGTATAATCCTATCAACGACCAACCATTTTGTCTCAAAATGCTTAAATCTTCCGTATAAATATTTTCGGCTTCCTTATATTTCTTTGCTTTCATTAAAATGGCTCCTAAACTTTGACGGGTAGGAATGTGCCAAGCAGCGGGTTCGGTGTATACTAGGGCATCTTCAAAAACAACGGCCTTTTGTAAATGTGTGATGGCCTGATTTAAATTCCCTTTTGCAGCCTCGAGCTCTCCTGAAACGACTTCAAAGGCAATATGAGCTGAATGTATGGAAGCATTATTAGCTGTGGCCACCAAGGTTTCTAATTCAGGATCATTTTTCAGAATTTCAATTTTATCTAGTTCTATTTGAGCCTTATCTATATTCCCTTTTCTTATAAATGCTATGCCTCGGGCATAGTGTCGCATCAGGTTAAGATGTTTGATTTTTGAACTAGGCGCAGGAATGGTTAAAATCTCGTTCCACTTGCCAAACCGTGTGTAAGCCAGTAATGGAGTGGCTGCAAAATCCTGCAAGAAAGGCATTTCTAAAAATTCGCCCATAGGTACTTTTTCGGCTGTTTTTTTTGCGGCATCAATGGCAATATCGCTGGCGCCCAATAAACTCGCCGACGACCATAAAAAATGAATGTTATGCGGATAATAACCAAGCGGATAAAGGCCTTGCGAAAAACATTGTGAAATATAGTTTTCATCGGCCAATATGGCTTTTTGGTTCGTCGTTACCGCATCTTTGTATCTGCCAACTCGAATATAAATATGAGAAGGCATGTGTACAATATGTCCGGCTCCAGGCATTAGCGAAGCAAGTTTATCGGCACTTGCCACGCCCATATCGGGATAAGGAAGTTCAACCATATGAATGAAATAATGGTGGGCTCCTGGATTTTCTGGTTCGAGTGTCATGGCTTTCTCTAAGGCTGCTTTAGCTTCTTTGATATTTGGAGATGGCTCTCCATTTTTGTCCCAATAATTCCACGGTATGGTATTCATAACTGAGGCAGCATATAGAATTTGAATATTAGCATCTTCAGGAAAATGTTGCAATACGGTTTCCATAGCTTTCATATAGGCCATGTTGAGTGTGTCTGGATTCGCTTTGAAATCGTTACTATACCTTGACGAAAGCGCTTTTATGAGTTCCTGTTCTTTATTACTGGCATTTGGTTTTAATAAAAGCGCTTTGGTAATGGCTTCGTTAATTTTTGTTTTGCGCTCATCGGTTGGTGTAGGATCATTTATGTTAGGTCCTAAGGCAAATGCTTGTCCCCAGAATGCCATAGCCATATCAGGGTCTAAGCGTGCGGCTTCCATAAAGGAACGATGTGCTTCCGCATGATTAAAGGCATATGATAATTTCACCCCTTGGTTAAAGAATGCTTGAGCTCTATCGTTTTTGGTGGTCACTTTAAAATGGAGCTTTCCTAAATTATTAAACAATGGTGAAATTTGTTTCGTGGAATCTATGTCTTCTAACAAATACTTTGCAGGTGTGCATGATATAGTACTCATCACCAGTTTTGGTAATTTGGGGGTTGCTTCAGATAAAGAAAAAGTTATTGAGCCATAGACCAGAACCAGTAATAGGGTGCTGCTAATAGCAATTATGAATCTAGATTTCATTTGATTGAAAATTAAAAGTGATCAATGCCATTTTTTATCCCGATGCATGGCATAAAAATTCAGGTCTGCTTTTAATTTTCTTAAGGAGAGAGTTTTGTAATATTCAGTAAATCAAATATTTAAAGATAGTTAATTTTGTTTAAAGCTGAAAACATTATTTTTTTACCCTAAAACTTCCCGTATTCGCATCAAAAGCAATTAAATCTTCAGGGAATAAGGTGTCGAATGTGCCTTTTGAAATCAGGTTACAAGGTTGGTCTGAAACTACGGCGGCTTCAGTCATCACAATTAATTTGTCACATAGTTGAATGGCTAAATCGATTTCATGTGAGGAAAATAAAATGGTTTTTTGGGTTTCTTTAGCCAGTTTTTGAAGGAGTTTCAAAATATAGGCTTTGTGATACATGTCCAAATGTGTGGTAGGTTCATCTAGAATAATTAAATCGGTATCTTGAGCTAAGGCTCGTGCAATCATCACTTTTTGAAGCTGACCATCACTCAATTCAAAACATTTTTTGTTTATAAGGTTTTCAATTTTAATGTGTGATAGCGCTTCATGAATCTTGGTTTTATCGTTTTCAGAAAAATTACCAATCCAATTGGTATAAGGTTGCCTGCCTAAGGCCACGAGTTCAAAAACGGTTAAGTTTTTAGACGCTAGTTTCTCAGTTAGTACCAGACTTAAAACTTTAGCAAGTTCTAAATTAGAATAGCTGTTTAAATTTTTATCATTTATAGCGATACTTCCAGAGAGTGCAGGTTGTACGTTGGTTATTGAGCGTAAAAGTGTCGATTTTCCAATGCCATTGGCGCCAATTAAGCCTACCAATTCCCCTTTGTGTAACTCAATATTAATGTTTGAAGCGATAATATGATGCTCTTTTTTAGAGGTATAACCAATGGAAAGATCCTCGGCTTTTAAAACGATATGTGTAGCGGGCCTAGTCATTAAAACATCATTTTTCTTTTTCTAACCAATAACCAAATAACCACAGGGGCACCTATTAAAGAGGTAATGGCGTTAATAGGTAAGGTATAATCGCTAGTAGGTAGTTGCGCTATACTATCACAAATTAACATGATTATAGCACCGAATAAAAATACGGCAGGTAATAATATTTTATGATTGGAGGTGCTAAAAACTTGTCTGGTTATATGCGGTATGGCGAGCCCGATAAAAGCAATGGGACCTGCAAAAGCCGTAATGGTTCCCGCTAATAAACTGGTAGAGGTTATAATGAGGAGCCTACTTTTTTTAATGTTTAACCCTAGACTTTTGGCGTAATTTTCGCCCAGTAATAATGAATTTAAACTTTTAATAGCAGCTAAGCTTAAAAGGATGCCTAAAGCATAAAGTGCAAAAAGAATAAGGAGCTCTTGCCAAGATAAATTGCCCAAACTACCAAAGCCCCAAAAGAAATATTGTTGCAATTCTTCGGCCGAACTGAAATAGGATAGGACGTTAACCACTGCAGCCGAAATACTACCAAACATAAGACCAATAATAAGAATGGCCATAGCATCACGAACCTTAGTCGATACAATTAAAACGGTAAGTAACACTAAAAAACTTCCTAACGTGGCAGCTATAACCAAAGTCCATTTTGAGGCTAAAACACCGAGAAGCACCCCGCCAAATAGGGAGGCACCCATGGTAACAATGGCCACACCTAAACTGGCACCAGAAGTAATACCCAATACAAAAGGTCCTGCTAAAGGGTTTCTAAATAAGGTTTGCATCATCAAGCCTGAAACACCCAGACCAGAGCCTACAATCATGGCGGTAAAAGCCTTAGGGAGTCTGTAATTTATAATAATATGATGCCAAGATACATTATCGCTTGTTCCTAAAATGGTTTTAACAATATCTTTATTGGGAATTGAAATAGACCCCAAACTGATATTTATAAAAAAACAAACAATGAGTAGCAGAATAAGTGCTATAAATATGAGTTGATATTTTTTAGGATTTTGCAACTAGTCTAAACGTTTATAAAAGTAGTTTTCGTAATCTTTTAATAAATAAGGATGCGAAATATTGATGATATCTTTTAAAATAAGATCGGGGCGTAGAGGACCTAATTCATAATACAATATGCCACCTTTCGGACCGGTTTTTTTGGTGTACGAGTAAATATTTTTGTTCTTGTAAGCATCAAAATAAGTGTATCCTTTATGACTTTTTTTCATGTCTTCAAGGTTGTAAAAGGACCCGGCACCAATCCATAAATCTGCTTCACGACCACGTTCTAAAACATTCTCGAAGTTGAGATGTATACTACCGTTTGAAAGGTCGTCTTTCCAGATATAATTGGTATTAGCATCTTCGAAATATTTAGCGATATAACTTTTTCCTCCAGGCATATTCCATACATCGTTAAACATGGATCCTGAAATGATAACGGGTTTTTCATTGACCTCCATAGCTAATTTTTTAGCCTCTAAATAATCGGCTTCAATGGATTCAAAAATGGCATTAGCTTCATCTTGTTTGTTGAAAAGCGCTCCCATAAATTTAATCCATTCGGCACGCCCTAGTGGATGTTCTTCTGTCCACGATCCGTCTAAAACCACGGGGTAGCCAAATTTTTCTATTTGGTTTAAAGATTTATTGATTCCGTTTACGGAAAAGGCAATCACTAAGTCTGGCTGCAACTCCAAAAACAGTTCCATATTTATTTCTAAATCGTTATTCAAATCTTTAATATGGCCTTTATCGATAAGGGCTCTAGTTTTCTCTGATGAAATAAATTTGGTTGAAGGGAAACCAACCAAGCGGTCTTCTACATTCAAATATTCCAATGCAGGAATATTGGTTGTAGACATGGCCACAACTTTAGTGATAGGACGTTTAATGATAACTGTAGATTCACGAAATTCAGGGATATCTTCATCGTTATCCACTAAAAGATATCTGAAAGCGTCCTGGCTTCCTGGCCAAGGCGAGGTGACAATAATTTCGGTATAATTTTTATAATTGGTAATGCTAAATCCCTTGGCGTACTTGATGTTTTCAGGTGTTGATACAACTTCTTGATTTGGAGGGGTATTCTTCTTTTCATCCTTGCAAGAAGTTAAAAAAAGGCAGCTAAGGGAAAGTAAAATTAAAAAACGCATGGATTATAATTGAAATTCAAAGGTCATTATTTTTTTTGTATTACGACATACTTAAGTTTACTTTCGAACAAATTAAATAAAATAATATGAGATTTTTGTGTTCATGGAGTGGTGGTAAGGATAGTTGTTACGCCTTTTATAAGGCTACAAAACTTGGTTTTGAGCCAACGGTACTTTTAAATGTTATGAATGAATTTGGAGACAGATCGCGGTCTCACGGTATTCCTAAAGACATCTTACAAGCGCAAGCTGAAGCCTTAGGCTTACCTATCCATTTTTTTAGTAGTACATGGACAGATTATGAGGTTAAATACATTGAAAATTTAAAGAAAATCACCCAGTCTTACCCCATAACTCATGCTGTTTTTGGAGATATTGATATTGAATCGCATAGGGCATGGGAAGAAAAAGTTTCAACTGCAGCAGCGCTAGAGGCTATTTTGCCTTTATGGCAAGGGCATAGAAAACAGTTGGTTTTAGAGATGATTGATGTCGGCATTGAAGCCATTATTGTGTCTTGCAACCAAGAGTTAGGTCCCGATTACCTTGGAAGGACAATGACATCTGATTTAGTAGAAGAGTTGGAAAATAAAGGGATTGATGCCTGTGGCGAAAATGGAGAGTTCCATACCTTGGTGGTTAACGCACCGTTTTTCAAACATAAAATTAATGTTGATATAGAAAGCAAAGCTGTTTCAAGCAACTATAATTTTGCTAATTTGAAACTTATAAGTCAACATCACTAACCAATTTAAAAGACTTACCCTGTAAACGAAGGTGAAACACGTCGCCATAGTTTATTTTTATTTTGAATGAATCTTTTAAAGGGATATCTAAAACGTGTGCAAGAAACGCACGAATTGGACCTGCATGCGATACAATAACGACGTTCTTCTGAGTTTTTAAAATTAATAAGGCTTGAAAAAAAGATCGTACTCGTGAAGCTAGTTCACTGTAAGATTCTCCATTGGGTACGGCGGTGTTCACAAACTCTTGCATCCATGGGTTCATTTCGGTTTCAGGAATGTCGTTCCACGGTTTTAGTTCCCAAGCACCAAAATTGAGTTCCTTCAAGCGGTTGTCTAAAATGACTTGATTGCTTAAGGTGTCCGCCAATTGGGTGCAACGTTTCAACGGACTAGAAAACACGCTGATATTTTCGTTTTGAGGAATTTTAGAAACTACGGTTTCAAATTCAGATTGGAAATTTTCAATTAAATCCAAATCGGTTTGTCCGTAACAAATACCTTTCTCAACTTGTGGCGTGGTGTGTCTAATTAGATAAATTTCCATAAGGCTAAAATACTTAAATAAAAGATAACTTCTGAAAATTGTTGAACTGCTCCTGCACAATCGCCCGTTTGTCCGCCAAGCCATTTTTTAAACTTAGCTGCCAGATACATTTTGGCTAAATAACACGGGATTATGGTTGCGAAAACCCACCATGTTTTGAAAAAAAATAGTGGTAAAACACCAAAAATAGCGCTGCTGGCTAACATACCCATACTCATGCTTTTTGCTGCAGGCTTGGCCTTACTGTCTTCGGTGTCGCGAACGTAGGGATGCGTATAAATAAGGGTCGTGGCTATAAATCGGCTTAGGCTATGTCCCGAAATAATGATGAGCGGAATGAGGTATACCGGCATATCAGTCAGAGCTAAAAATTTAATACCCAAAATTAGGCCTAGTCCTGCGGCACCATAAGTGCCCAATCGAGAATCTTTCATGATGAGTAAGATTTTCTCTTTGGTCCAGCCGCCACCTAATCCGTCGCAAACATCGGCAAAGCCATCTTCATGAAAGGCTCCTGTAGTATATATCGTGGCGACCATACTTAGGGCGATAGCAATTTCAGTAGAAAACACGTAAGAGGCGGCATAGTAAACTAAGGCACCGATAGCCCCTACAATAATGCCGACTAAAGAAAAATATTTGGAACTCTTGGTTAAAAATTCTGGTTCATGATTCACCCACTTCGGACAAGGGATTCGCGTAAAAAACATGATGGCCGTAAGGAATATTTGGAGCTCTCTTTTCATATGTTTATAACTATAGTTTCTTTAATGGGTGCTTCACGATTTTAGTTTTCAGATTCTCCACTAACACCAGCACTTTCAAAGCTAGCCATGTTGTTTAAAAAATCTACGGAAGCTCTTAAAAGCGGAATTGCTAGAGCTGCACCAGTACCTTCTCCTAATCGTAAACCTAGATCTAAAAGAGGTTCAGCCTTTAAAAACGCTAACATATTTTTATGGCCTTTCTCATTGGAGTTATGGGCAAAAACAACATGATCAATCACTTCAGGATTTATCGCTTTAGCGACTAATAGTGCTGAGGTCACAATAAAGCCATCAATAACCACAACCATGTTTAATGCACTGGCTTTTAATATGGCTGCGCAAATCATGGCGATTTCAAATCCGCCGAAAGTCGCCAGAGCTTCTTTAGGGGATTGTGGGGTATATTTTTGAAAAACGCTTTCAAGAATTTCAGCTTTTTTCGAGATTCCTTGGGAGTCTAAACCAGTACCAGAACCCACACAATCTTTAACAGGGTTTTTTGTGAAATAACTCATTAACAAGGCAGCCGATGAGGTATTACTAATACCCATTTCACCAAAACCTATGGTGTTACAACCATTTTTATGAAGGTTTTCAACAATGATTTCAGCCTTTTTGAAAGCTTCTTCGCACTGTTGCAATGTCATGGCTGGCTCATTTTGGTAATTTTTAGTACCAAAATCAATCTTGGCGTCAATAATACCTATTTCGCTATCAAACGTATGATTAACGCCAGCATCAACAACTTTTAAATCGATGTCGTTTGTTTTACTAAAAACATTGATTGCTGCACCGCCGTTTACAAAATTATAAACCATTTGTGCGGTTACTTCCTGCGGAAAAGGATTCACTTCACCTTTGGCAGCAATACCATGGTCTCCAGCAAAAACAACGATGGTTGGATTCGTGATTTTTGGGGTTTCAGTATTTTGAATACAGCCTATTTTAAAGGCTAGATTTTCTAATTTTCCTAAGGCACCAAGCGGTTTTGTTTTAGTGTCTATTTTGTGTTGAAGGGCTTGTTGTAAATCGGTTTTAACCATGATTAATTATTTTAGCGTTAGTGGTATTCCTGAAATCATTACAGTGGCTTTATCGGCGTTTTTGGCAATATGCTGATTCATCCAACCTTGCAATTCGGTGAATTTTCGACCAATTTCGGTTTGGGCATGCACGCCCATACCAATTTCATTGGAAATGATGATAATGGTAGCATCCAAATCTAAAAGTTTGTTGAATTCTACTTTAGCTAATTCTAAAGCTTTTTCAATATCATTTTTTGTGTCGATAAAAAAATTGGTAAGCCACAAGGTCACGCAGTCTATAACAACAACATCTTTTGGGTTGATGTGATTAGCAACTTCTTTTTCCTCTTCAACGGAAGTCCAGCGCTCATCACGATCGGCTTGATGTCTCTCTATGCGTTTTCTGTGATCACCGTCCCAAATTCGTGACGTTGCAATATATTTTGGACTGTTAGAAAATGATAAAGCCAAGTTTTGGGCGTAACTGCTTTTACCTGAACGTTCGCCTCCTGTGATGTAGTAAATCATAATTCGATCTGATGTTAAGTAGCAAAGGTTAAAAACATTTCTTAAACAGGAAAGCTATATTAAAAGTATGTATTTTTGTTTTTTAATATTTGAAAATTATGATTGTTTCTTCTTTTTTACCTGCAGTAACTCAAATGATTTATGACATGGGACTCCAAGATTTGTTGGAGGGAATAACCTTCGAATGCCCTGCCCAAGCTTTAAATGAAAAGACACCTGTTGTAAGATGTGTTTTGGAAGGTAAAAATTATACGAGTAAGGAAATCGATACGTTATTTTCGAATAGTAAAAATAAAGGTGAAAGTTTATACTATGTAGATCAAGAAAAGTTAGAGCAGATTTTACCCGATGTCATTTTTACCCAAGATGTTTGTGAAGTATGCCAAATAGATACCGAATGTACTGCAGCTGCAGTTTCAATGTTGGAAAAAACACCAGAAATTATTGCTATTACACCACAGTCTTTAGATGATGTTTTTGATTCTGTTTTAACAATAGCAAAAGTACTTGGCCAAGAAAAAAAAGGTAAAGCGCATGTTGATGCCTTAATGCAGCGCATAGATGACGTTATTGATATTCAAAGAAAAAATAGATTGCAACCTAAAAGTGTTTTGCTGTTAGAGTGGATAGACCCTTTATTTAATTGCGGGCACTGGATTTCTCATCAAATTGCTTATGCCGGAGGTATTGATATGCTGTCACATCCATCAGGAGATAGTATTGTTATTCCTTGGGATAAAATTGTAAAATATAATCCTGAAGTTTTGGTTATCGCTCCATGTGGCTATACGGTAGCAAGAACATTAGAGGATATGAAGTTTTTGGAAGAAAAGCCAGAATGGAACAGTTTAAGAGCTGTTCAAAATAATCAAGTATACATTGCAGACTTTGATATGTTTACACAACCTTCGGCGAGTACGTTGGTAAATGGTATTGAAAGTTTAGCAAAAATGATTCATCCAGATTACTATAAAACATCACCAGAACTCAGTTCAAAATTTTATAATTATAAGGATCTATTAGTATCCAAATAATAAATAAAATACTATACATTTGCAGCGAATTTTGGTTCGATAGCAAATTTAGTATGCTTCACAATGAATAAGAATACTATCATTATCGATTAAAAGGGAATCTGGTTAAAATCCAGAACTGTTCCCGCAACTGTAAGCTTAGTACCCAATTTATTGGGTATCTCTTTAAAAGAGATTCGTGTTACACTTTAATGTCACTGAGGTATGAGATTGCCAAAGCAAATATAATTTGCTGCGCCATGATAACTTTGGGAAGACCAACACGGAGACGCAAGTCAGGAGACCTGCCATTTTCATAACAAAAAAATAAAACTTTCGGGATAAAGGTTTAGTTATTATGAAAAAAATCTTTTTTAAAACATTATTGTTTTTTGTCTGGTTTCATGGTGTTGCTCAAAACGATAGCCTGGTTAATCGTTTAGGTGAAGTCGTTATTGTATCAGATAGAAAATTAACAAATCATTCAGCAGGTTATAAAGTTGAAACATTAAACGATTCCATAATTGTAAACAATTTAGAATCCTTTAGCGCTTTGTTACGTTTTAATTCTCCTTTATACATTAAAGAATATGGGGCAGGAGGAACTAGTACGGCTAGTTTTAGGGGTACTAGCGCTTCCAACACTGCTGTTATTTGGAATGGTATTAATATTAACTCCATTAACAATGGGCAAACAGGGTTTAATTCTTTAACGGTTAGTTTATTTGATGCTATTGATATTCGAAGTGGCGGTGGAAGTTTAGAATATGGTTCTGGAGCCATAGGTGGTACGATTCATTTGAACGATAATTTGAAATTTTCAAATGATGAGCTTGTCAGTAATCAGTTTATAGCTTCATTGGGGAGTTATGATACTTATAACAGCTTGTATAAATTAAAAGTTTCAAATTCTAAATGGACTATAAACGCAGGACTATCCTATAATCAATCGGAAAATGATTATCCGTTATTAGGTACAGATTATAAAAACACGAATGGCGCATACGAAAACTTGGGTTTTAATGTTAGTGGTTCTTTCTTGCTAACGAAGTTTTCTAAACTAAATTTTTACAGTTCAAACTATTTTGGAGAGCGTTTATTTTCGGGAGAATTACCAAACCCGACGTCTGCTAATGATAAGTATCAAGATATTAATTACCGGAATTTATTGGTATACACTTTCGAAAATAAAAGGTTAAGCCATGAAGCCAAATTGGCTTATTTATTTCAAGAATATAGGTATTTTGATGATAAAGCTTCTGAGACATTCAATTTTGGGTTATCAGATCGGTATTTGTTAAATTATAATGTGAGTTATCGTTTACCCAAGTGGCATGCAACCGTATCTTCTTATTCTGAATATGAATCTGCTTTTGGAAAAACAGATCAAATAACAAAACGAAACAGAAAACAGTTTTCTCAGTCTTTTATTTACGACCAGCATATCAACCGAATCCTATATTTTGATGCTAAAATTAGAAAAGACTTTAACTCCGATTATCAAGTGCCGTTTACGTATGCTTTAGGATTAAAAATAAAACCATTAAATCATTTTTTTATTAGAGCCAATGGGTCTAAAAATTATAGAGTGCCCACTTACAACGATTTATATTGGCCAGGTCAAGGGAACCTAGATTTAATTCCCGAAAGTGCTTTGCAATCAGAAGTGGGAGTGGGGTATAAAAACAACCAGTTTTCAATAGATGTTGGTGCCTTTTATATCCAGGCAAAAGATAAAATTATTTGGACGCCTAATGGCGATGCAAATAGACCAGGCGTTTGGGTGCCAATAAACTTATCGGAAGTCACTAATAAAGGGCTTGAGGTCGTTATGTCTTATAAAAAGAATTTTAATAAGCATCAATTAGTATTAAATGCCAATTATAATTACACCCTTGCCATTGATGGTGCCACCGATCTTCAGGTCATATTTGTACCAAAGAATTTATTTAATGGAAATTTAGGCTACAACTATAGAAGATTCAGTTTTTTTTATCAGCAGTTGTATAATGGTAAAGTGTATACTACAGCAAGTAATTCTGAAGATTTTGTAATACCGCATTACTTTGTTGCTAATACAGGTATAGATTTTAAGCTTTTAAATACTCAAAATCAGCAATTAAAAATGGGGCTTAAGGTAAATAATGTATTTAATAAATACTATGTAACCCAGCCTAGACGCCCGATGCCAAATAGAAACTTTAATTTTAATATAAACTATATTTTTTAAATTATGAAAATCAATAAATTATTATCAGCACTTTTTATTTTTAGTGTTTTACTTTTTAATTCATGTTCTAACGATGATGATGGGAGTGACAACTTACCAAAAGGCGCATACGAAAATGGTATTTTAATTAGCGGTGAAGGTAGCGGAGCTGGAACCGGTTCTGTGTCTTTTGTTTCAGAAGATTTATCGTTTTCTGAAAATTTAATTTTTAAAAAAAATAACAACGATCTTGAACTAGGAACTTTTTTGCAATCTATAGCTTTTAATGATTCTAAAGCGTTTATCGTTGTAGATAATACCAATACCATTACAGTAGTGGACCGATATACTTTTGAATATGAAGGTGAAATTTCAGAAGGTTTATCAGGACCTAGATTTATGACTATTGTTGGAAACAAAGGTTATGTAACGAACTGGGGATCTACTTCGGATGACACTGACGATTTTGTGGCTGTAGTCGATTTAAGTACTTACGCTGTTGAAGGTACAATTAGTGTTGGTAATGGACCTGAAAGAATTATTGCAAAAGACGGGAAGTTATTTGTGTCTCATAAAGGTGCATATACTACTAATAATATTGTTTCGGTTATTGATATAGCAACTGAAAACCTTCAAGAGATTACTGTAAAAGATAATCCTGATGAATTAGAGTTTAACAGTGCAGGTAATTTAGTTGTTTTATCTGAAGGAAGAACCATTTATGATGCCGACTGGAATGTGATTGGTAACACTGAAGGAAGTATTTCTACTATTAATACGAGCTCATTAGAAGTAGATTCAGAGATTGTGTTCGCAGAAGGTGAACATCCTTCATTAATGGTTGTTAATAATGGTGATATTTATTATGCTTCAAATGGAAAAGTGTATACTATTGATGAAAACGCTGGTTCACTATCTACGACATCAATTGTGGAATCTCAAGGTTATTTATATGGATTAGAAGTAGAAAATGATAATATTTATTTGCTTGATGCTAATTTTTCAGATTTAAGTGAATTACATGTTTACGATTTAGGAACTCAAGCTAAAATAGAAACAGTAAGCGTGGCTTTAGGAGCTTCTAAAATATATTTTAATTAATATCATTTAGGTGTAAACCTTACTAATTAGAGGTTTTCTTAAAAGTTAAAACAAACGTCATTCTGTACGCGATATAGAATCTCCTGATATTGAAATTCAATGATTATGAGAATCTGAAATAAATTCAGATGGACGTAAAATAGACTTCTAAGAAAGCCTCTTTTTTATGGTATTAAATCACAATACCAAACACCATATTTTTCCGAATCACTTTTGCAGATGTTATCATCGTCATCATTTGTTTTAGGTCGGTTATATTCTCTTAGCACTTTTTCACCAATGGTAAAGGGGATTGGTTTATTAAAAATAGGTCCGTCGAAGCAAAAGGTGTGAAACTCGCCATTTTCACCGCATGGATCTACGCCTTCTGGTAGGTTAGCAATAAAGTCTTTATCAATTACGGTACCCACAAAGTCTTCGCCAAAATATTTAGAGTTGGCACAAACAATAATGGTTTTAAAACCTAAATCTAAAAATTCATTTAAAAGGGCTTTAGTATCCCGTTTCCAAATAGGAAAAACAGCTTTAAACCCTTGTTTAGCCAATTGATTTTCTCTGTAAACACGTAAATCCTCTAAAAAAATATCGCCAAAAGCACTGTGTGTAAACCCTTCGTTTTTAAGTTGGGTAACCGTTTCTTTCATTTTTTGCTCATAAACTTCCATGCTAGGCATTTCAGGAAGTTCAATAAGTCGCGCAGGAATGTTAATCGCATCAGTTTGAGCTTGTAAAAGTTCTTTTCTTAAGCCATGCATCGATACCCGATTATAATGACTGTTCACGGTAGTGATTAAGGCATCAATCGCGTAATTTTCATCTTGTAATAAATGATATAATGCTAAAGCAGAGTCTTTTCCAGAGCTCCAATTGAAGTAGATTTTATGCGTATTCAAAATTTAAGATTTATTTGAGTATTGAAGATAATGGTTTATTCACATGCATACCTGGTTGCACGGTTTTAAAAGCGTCACTGCTATTAATCATTTCAAGTGGATAGGTTTTAGATGGTGCTTTTTTAGCTATTCCTGTAATGGTGGATAAGGCAGCAGATAGAAGCGGTTCGTTAACATCACCTAAAACCCCCATGTTAGTCACCTGTTCTCCCAATTCAATTGCAGGGGTTAGACCGTTAAAATAATCGGTTTCACCATCTGCATTTAAGGATTTGTAAATAAGGGGTTGCATGGCATAAGTATGTGCTGGATTGGCCCCTTGACGGCCAAAATCTGGAGAGTCATATAAAGTTGTTGATGCTTGATATTTTCCAGCGGTTGTCGTTCCTATTTGAATGACTTGGATGTAGGGCTTTAAACCATTTATCACCAGTTCACTTGCCGAAGCACTTCTACCGGTGGTAAGCACATATACCTTAGAAAGGTTTAAACTATTAAGAGAAGAGCCGTTAAGACTGTTTACAAAACGGTTAATGAGTTGTTCTGGGGCTTCCTGCTCTAAAGTAGCTTGGATTTCAGAATTCCATTGCTCGGTACAGAATATGTCTCCGTTAAACTGTCCTGTAATCATACTAGAAAGTAAAATGGCGCTATTTACCGAGCCACCAGAATTGTAGCGTAAATCTAAAACTAAATCGCTTACACCTGCACTCTTAAAAGTACCAAAAGCTTGATTTAAAGCTTGATTATAAGCGTCGGTTCCCGTGAAGGCATTATACATTAAATAGCCAATTTTTCTTTGGCTTTGTTCTATAACTTTTTGAATATAAACAGGATTTTCATCGTACTGTGTCTTCGTTAGTGAAATACTTTTGTTTATTGGCGTGATGCTATCATCAGAGGTGTCGTCGGTATCATTGGTGTTATACTCACCAAGATCTATGGTGTAGCTTGACTGATTTAATAGCTGTAAATAATTGCCAGTATTAAGACTTGTGCCATCAACCGCATAAAAAATATCACCGCGGGCAACCCCCTTGCTTTGAGCATGGGTATCAGGAAGTACATAAGTAACCACTCCAAAAAGCGACGAGGAAGCACTTGAAAAGCGATACAGCTGAAACTCCATGCCATTGGTGATGCTCACGCCTTGAAAAGATTCTTCTAAAGCAATAAAATCATCCACAATCCAACTAAAGCGATCTACAGTCGGGCGTTCATAAATTAAGCTTTCAAATAGGTCTTCAGGTCTAGAAAATCCATTTAAATAATTAACGTAGGCTTCATTATTTGCAAAACGGTTGTTTGCTAAATCGGGAACATCATCTTTATACAAATAAAAGAGATTCATACCGCTCCATACAAAATCATTTATTTCACTGGTGGTAATAGGTTGATCATCTAAATCTTCAAAACAACTGATGTTTAATAAAGCTATTAGTAATAATAATATGGAGGTTTTTAATGTTTTCATTAATTAATCAATTGTTTCTATTATAGGAATCATTTCCTTTCCAAATGGAGAGAATTCTTTAGTGTTGGCGATAGGTTCAACATCTAATCCCTTAATTTCACTAAGTTTATCATAATTAGTTTTGGCAGTGCCACTGGCAATTAAAGATAATGCTTTTGCTAGGAAAGGTTCGCTTTCATCACCTAGAATACCAAGATTTAAAATGTTTTCTCCTTCAACCTGACTTCCCGAATTTGTTTGATATGTAATGGTGTAGTCGGGAGTTATACCATTGAAATAATCAGACACACCAATGGAATTTACTGCTTTTAATATTATGGGCTGCATTGCGTAGGTATGGTTCGGGTTAATGTCAGTTTTGGAAAAGAAACTTGGAGAATCATATACAGTTATAGACCCTACGTATTTTCCAAAAGTAGTAGTTCCTATTTGCACAACATCAATATAAGGATTAAGACCATTAATAACTAATTCGCTAGATGAAGCTGAATTAGATGTTGTTAAAATATACACTTTGTTAAGATGTAATGAATTAATAGCGGTACCATCATTTAATTTATCTGAAAAACGATTTATTAGAAATTCAGGATCAGTATCTTCCCAATAAGACTGATATTTTGTATTCCATATGTTATGGTAAAAAATGTCGTCTTTAAATTGACCGGTAATCATGCTGCTTAAAGCTAAAGCTGTGCTGCCATGGCCACCCCCGTTATATCGTAAGTCTAATACAAGTTCTGTAACGCCTTGGGCTTTTAAATCTGCAAATTTTGAGTTCAGATTATTTTCAGTAGTATTAATAAATTGGTTCAACATCATGTAGCCTACCTTAATCCCATTGGTTTCAATAACTTTATTAATAAGAATTGGGTCTTCAGAAAAATCTGTTTTTGTTAATGAAACCGATTTGTTAATAGGCATTATAGAACCATTAGAAATCGTTGCCATGCCAAGGCTATAGGTATTGTTTGCTCCAAAGAGTAAATTAACATAATTGTCAATAGTTAATTGTTGGCCATCAACGCTTATAAAAAAATCACCTCTTTTAATGTCCTTTGTTGCTGCATCAGAATTATTGGCAACATATCTTACAACTCCAATAATGTCATTAGAGAAATCATCTATTCTATATAATCTGAAATCTAAACCATTTGAGTTTGAGTTTCCTTGTAGATAGTTTTCAAGGTCGTTGTAGTCTGTTACAATTTCGCTAAATTTATCAACATCACTACGGTTATAAAGCAAGTCTTCAAATAAACTTTCAGGGGAATTGTAAGTGTTAAGAAATTTATAATAATCATCTGTGTTAGAAAACTTGTCATCTGCTAAATTTGGAATTTCATCCTGCCACAAATAAATTTCATTCAAACCCAACCAAACAAAATCATTCACTTCATTTTGTAATACAACAGGACCTTCCTCTTCTGGAGTAGGTAGTTCTTCTTCAGGATCGGGAGTTGGAGGTGTATCTTCTTTGGAGCAGCTAGTAAGTACTATATTGAAGCATAGAATAAAAAATAAAAGTCGAGGGAAGTGTTTTAAAATGTACATAAAGTTTGGTAAATAAAATAGTTGGTAAATAATTAGCTAAATTACTTACAAAATCGAGTAATAAAAAATATAATGTTACTGTTACTTAAAATAATATAGCAAAAGGAAAACTAAATTAGATTTGAATAGAACTAATAAAAGCTGATACTTATTGCTTAAGTTGGAGCTAAATTTGACAGGGAATATTTTTGCTATGTAACAAAACGATCGTTAACTCGTCGTAATAACAGAAAGCATAAAAAAACTGTTTTTTTTGATAACGAAAACCAAAAATGAACCAAAAGGAGTTTTTAGATTTAGTATCACCATTTAAAGATAAGTTGTTTCGTATGGCTAAACGCTTATTGGTTTCTACGGAAGAAGCCGAAGATGCCACCCAAGAGGTTCTTATCAAATTATGGAATAATAAGTCTAAAATCCCAGCCTATAAAAATGTAGAGGCTTTTTCGATGACGATGACTAAAAATTATTGTTATGATAAGTTGAAATCGAAGCAGTCGCAAAACCTAAAAATTGTGCATAGCAATTATGAAGACAAACAGGTTGGGGTTCAAAAGCAAGTGGAGTTGAATGATAGTCTGCATTGGGTTGAAAAAATTATGGAACAACTACCAGAGCAACAACGTTTAATCGTTCAGCTACGGGATATTGAAGCTTACGATTTTGATGAAATTTCTAAAATACTAGATATGAATCCCACAGCAGTACGGGTGGCTTTATCGAGAGCAAGAAAAACAATTAGAGAAAAACTGACTAATACGCATAATTATGGTATTAAATAAGATAGAAAAATTAGTAGAAAAATATGAAAATGGCGAAACTTCTATAGCCGAGGAACAGGAGTTAAAACGTTTTTTTACCGAATCTGATGTTCCCGAACATTTAGAGGTTTATAAATCACTTTTCACCTATTTTTCGGTAAATCAGCAGGAAACTTTTAACAAAGCATTGCCTTTAAAAAAGACACCGGTTATTCCTTATAAATGGCTTACGGCTGTTGCGGCTACGGTAGTATTGCTTTTAGGTTTTTATCTGGGGAATCGAACTAAAAATCAAGACTTAGGTACTTTTAACGATCCTGAGTTGGCCTTTATGGAAGTGTCAAAGTCGTTAGAAATGATTTCAACAAAGTTTAATCAAGGCGCCTCAACAGTAGGTTATTTAGATGAAGTCAATAAAGGGACTTCAACTTTAAATTATCTGAATGAAATGGAAAATGCCACACAAATAATATTTAAAAAAGAGAAAAAATGAAAACTTCAAATCACATAAATACAAAAACTATGAAAAATAAATTTTTAGTACTGCTATTTGCGGTAGTGTTATGGCCATTATCTGGATGGGCGCAAAGCGATATTTTTGAAAAATATAGCGATAATACAGAAGTGACCTATGTTTCAATCAAGCCAAAAATGTTTCAGATGATTGCAAAAATGGGCATTAATGTCGATGACCCAGAGGCCGAAGCATACATGGATATGGTTAAAAGTATCACCAGTTTTAAAACGATTGTAACAGCTAATAAAGGTATTGCGGGAGATATCTCTAAATGGGTGTCTTCAAGATCAAACAGTTTAGAAGAGCTCATGGAGGTTAAGGACGAAGGTACCGATGTTAAGTTCTATGTTAAGGAAGGTAAAGATTCAGACCATGTTAAAGAGCTTCTAATTTTTGTAAATGGCGTGGATAAAGTGCTTAAGAATCAAGGGGTAGAAGTTAATGGTGAAAATCGAGATATTGAAACTGTAGTGGTTTCTCTTACAGGTGATATCGATTTAAAGCAAATTTCTAAGCTTACCGATAAAATGAATATACCTGCAGGGAAACATTTGGATAAGAAAAAATAATCGTAATCATCATGACCATGAAAAACATATTCAAAAACATCATGCCTTTGCTTTTAATTGCGGTTTTATTTACGAGCTGTGATAATAGTGAAAGTTTACAGCGCTATTTTGTAGAGCACCAAGAAGCCAAAGGTTTTGTGTCGCAGGATTTTCCTTTATCGATGATCGAGGTTGATCAATCCAATTTCACCGAAAAGCAGCAAGAGGCTTATCAGTCTGTACAAAAACTAAACTTTTTAGGTTTTAAAGTAGATCCCGAAAATCAGTTGGTTTATGACACGGAGCTCGCTAAGGTTAAAACCATTTTAAGTAACGAAAAATACAATGAGTTAATCGACTTAAGCGATAAAGGCAAACATCTTTCCGTAAAATATTTGGGTGAAAATGATGAAGCCGATGAGTTTATCTTGTTTGGATATGCCAAAGAAAGGGGCTTCGCCGTAGTACGGGTTTTAGGCCATGATATGACACCCGAAAAAATGATTAGTTTGGTTGAAGCTATGAAAAACGCGAATATTGATGAAGCGCAGTTTCAAAAAATTGGTGATTTTTTTAGGTAATCATAGCAATAGGCTGTAAGCTAAATGCTTTATACTAAAAAAGCTGTCTAAAAGTATTACGATCTGTGTTTAACAGGATGCTACTTTTTAGACAGCTTTTTTATTTTATTACAAGCTTAAATTACTTCTGCTGATTGTGTCGTGATTTTGTCTTCATGTAAATGATGTTAATCACAACGGCAGAAAAAATAAGTGTCATTATAGTTAAAACAATAAAATTATCTAGGATGTCTAGAATTCCGAATGAAAAAATTCCAGCTACCATCAACATGGTTAATCCTAATGATTGTTTATCGCTTAACATAAATATTATTAAATTCCAGTATAGTTACTAGGAGTAATACGTTTTAATTCAGCTTTTATTGTGTCAGACACCTCTAAAGTATCGATAAAACTAGAAATAGACTCTTGATTTATTTTGGAGTTTGTTCTTGTCAATCCTTTTAAAGCTTCATATGGATTCGGATAAGCCTCACGACGTAAAATCGTTTGAATAGCTTCAGCAACTACAGCCCAGTTGTTTTCTAAATCTTCAGCAAATTTACCTTCATTTAAAAGTAATTTGTTTAAGCCTTTTAAAGTCGATTTAAAACCAATAAGGGTATGTCCGAAAGGCACACCTACATTACGTAAAACGGTGCTATCGGTTAAATCACGTTGTAATCTAGAGATTGGTAATTTAGCCGAAAGGTGTTCAAATACGGCATTTGCTATACCTAAATTCCCTTCAGAGTTTTCAAAATCAATAGGGTTTACTTTATGTGGCATCGCTGAGCTTCCTACTTCTCCTGCTTTAATTTTTTGTTTGAAATAATCATTAGACACGTATGTCCAGATATCTCTATTTAAATCGATAATAATCGTGTTAATACGTTTTAAGGCATCAAATAAAGCAGCCATAAAATCGTAATGCTCAATTTGAGTTGTTGGAAACGAGTGGTGTAACCCTAGTTTTTCTTCAACAAAATGGCTTCCAAAAGCTTTCCAGTCATTATTTGGGTAAGCCACATGGTGCGCGTTAAAATTACCTGTTGCACCACCAAATTTGGCTGCGTTTGGAATGGTTTTTAAAACCTCAAATTGTGCTTCTAAACGCACTACAAAAACTTCAATTTCTTTCCCTAAACGTGTTGGAGATGCTGGTTGTCCATGCGTTCTAGCAAGCATAGAAATGGCAGACCAATCTTTCGATAATTCTTTTAATTTATCTACAACCGTCGTATATTCTGGAATATAAACATCGTTTATAGCCTCCTTAATACTTAACGGAATAGCGGTATTGTTAATATCTTGAGAGGTTAAACCAAAGTGAATAAACTCTTTGTATTCAGACAATCCTAAGGCATCAAATTTTTCTTTAATGAAATATTCAACTGCTTTAACATCGTGGTTGGTAACACTTTCAATTTTTTTTATGGCAAGGGCATCTTCCGAAGAAAAATCTTTGTAAATCGCTCGTAAACTATCAAAAAGCGAAGCATCAACCGATTTTAATTGTGGTAACGGAATTTCGCAAAGTGCAATAAAGTATTCTATTTCTACTAAAACGCGGTATTTGATTAAAGCTTCCTCCGAAAAATAAGGAGCTAATTCGCTAACTTTACTTCTATAACGACCATCAATTGGTGAGATGGCATTTAATGCTGATAGTGACATAAATTTTGATTTTAAGAAGTCGCAAAGATAGGTTTTTTAACGCGAATACAGAATATGAGAAGCTTAAGTTTTTACGTGTTAAATCTAATTCTACTATAAATTCTTGGTTTTATTCATTTTTTTCAAAATATGACGAGCACGCGCTTTAAAAGCAGCACTTTGGCCAGCAAAATCACGATCTAAAATGATTTTTAATTCTGGGTGTACCCAATCGTATTCTTTGCCTAGCATAAAAAGTGTCGTCATACCATAGGCTTTAGCGGCAACTTTTTCTTCGTTAATCATGTAATCAAAACAGGTTTCAATAATACGTTCTTTGTGGGTGGCTGTTAATGCTGTTTTCACGGCATGCGGTTCTTTCCCTGTGTAGCTCAAGGCTATAAGTTCGCAGATTTTCGCCACCGGACGCACCGCCGAGTCGATATGTACCTTATTAATATTTTCTGTAAATAGATTCAAGTAGGGCAGAAGCGGTTCTAGATTTAATCTGCACATAGCTTCTAATACCCAACCTGCTTTTGATGAGATTTTATCGTCAACCACAAAAAGTACTTCTAAGAGTTGAGGTAATAGTTCGGGGTTGGCTAAAATTAAATGAGCATAGTGTAAACGTTTTTCTTTGGAGTGGTCTACCTTATTTAATTCCTCGTAAAGTTGAGAAGTAGTCAAATGCTTTTCTTATTTTTAATGCCTAAAACTAATCAAAATGAAGATATTAAAAAAGATCCTGTTAGCCTTATTGGTATTATTTGTTATCGCTCAGTTTTTTGGGCCTGAAAAAAATGAAGGTGATTTAAAATCTATCGAACCTTTTTTGGCAGAGACTAATCCGCCAGAAGATGTAAAACGTATTTTGGAAGAAACTTGTTATGATTGTCACAGTGATGTGACGCGTTACCCATGGTACAATAATATTACGCCTGTAAATTATTGGTTAGCAAGTCATGTTAAAGACGGAAAAAAACATTTTAATTTTTCTGATTGGGTGGATAATTCAACAAAGCGTAAAGACCACAAATTTGAAGAATTGATTGAAATGGTTGAAGAAAAAGAAATGCCTTTACCTTCATACACATGGACGCATTCTGAAGCCAAACTTAGCGACGCACAAATAGAATCAGTAATTAACTGGGCAAAAACCGTTCGTATTAAATATGGTTTGGAGCCGAAAGCGGAGTAATAATTAACAATGTACAATGTACAATTGACGATTAGCAATGAAAAGTTAATATTGAATAACTAACAATTAATAGTGAATAATTAACAGTTAATAATTAATAATGAAAAAGATAATAATTATCAATGTTGTTTATATATAATTATTACTTTTTTCATTGTTCATATTTTGCTTAATTTTTATTGATCACTTTTCTAACTTCTAACTTCTAACTTCTAACTTCTAACTTCTAACTTGTCAATGCCCAATCAACTACTCATCATCGGATTCGTATGGCCAGAACCTAAAAGTTCTGCAGCTGGTAGTAGGATGATGCAGCTTATTGAGGCGTTTCAAAAAGCGGATTATAGCATCACTTTTGCTAGTCCGTGTGCTAAAAGTGATAACGCGTTTAATTTAGATAGTATCGGCGTTTCACAAGTGGCGATAGCCCTCAATAATTCAAGTTTTGATGAATTTATTGTCGATTTAAATCCCGATGTGGTCTTGTTCGATCGCTTTATGATGGAGGAGCAATTTGGATGGCGGGTGACTGAAAATTGTCCGAATGCCATTAAGTTATTAGATACTGAAGATTTACATTGCTTAAGAAAGGGGCGTCAACAAGCTTTTAAAGACAAACAGGTTTTTGATACGTCCTATTTATTTAACGATGTGGCGAAACGCGAAATCGCCAGTATTTACAGGTGCGATTTGAGTTTAATGATTTCGGAAGTGGAGATGGATATTCTGAGAAATCAGTTTAAGGTCGATGGGGCACTCTTAGTTTATCTGCCGTTTTTATTAGAGACTATTTCCGCGGAAGCGATAAAAAAACTTCCAACATTTGAAAACCGAGAACATTTTATTACCATCGGTAACTTTTTACACGAACCCAATTACAACGGGGTTTTGTACTTAAAAGAAACCATTTGGCCGCTTATAAAAAAACAAATACCACAAGCCGAACTTCATATTTACGGGGCTTATGCTTCTCAAAAAGTGACCCAATTGCATAACGAAAAACAGGGTTTTTTTATAAAAGGTTTTGCTGGAGATGTTCATGAGGTCATGCAGAAAGCCAAAGTGTGTTTGGCGCCTTTACGTTTTGGTGCTGGCTTAAAAGGAAAACTCATTGATGCCATGCAAAACGGGACGCCTTGTGTGATGTCTAGCATTGCTGCGGAAGGCATGTTTGGTGATTTTGAACCCAATGGTTTTATAGCCGATGATGCTCAAGAGTTTTCAAACAAAGCGGTGCAACTCTACGAAAATGAAACACTTTGGACTGAAAAACAACACTATGGTTTTCCGGTGATTAATGAACGGTTTAATAAGCAGCAACACGTTAACCTGTTTTTTGAAGTTTTAGAAAACACTTTAACAGACCTTCACGACAAGCGCTTGCATAATTTTACAGGACAGATGTTACAACATCATACCATGCAAAGCACCAAGTTTATGAGTAAGTGGATTGAAGCAAAAAATGCTTAATAATCTACATCCTTTTACTTTATAAATATGCTTTTTACTCTTTGTCTGGGGGTGCACCAGGACCTACAGTCCCTTCTTTAAACCATACTTCTGTGTAGGCTCTGTTTTGATATTGTTTCTCGATATCACCATTAAAATGATCGGATCCTGTGCTCCAAACCATATTGTCTTCCGGATTTTTACCATTCGATTGGTTGTAAGCCCCTTGTTTAAAATACTGCATTTCGTTTGAGTAAGCCGTTTCACGCTCGACACCATCACGACCAATACTAGCGTATAAAGTCCATATTTGTTCTGGAATATCGGCTTTTGTAGCAAAATCTGATTTTGTTAAATCTTTGGTGAATTTTACCGTTTCATGACCTTCACTTGTAAATGTTAAATACATGATGCCTTGATAAACGTTTATTTCGTATGTAAAGGTTTCTCCTAAAGCAATCCCGTCCTTTGGTTCTTCAGGGAAAGTGGTTGCGGTTTCTCCAACAACCGACATATCGTAACCCCAAACCGCGGTAGAATAATCCCATCGTTTCGAGTTATCGCCTTTCGTATTGATTTCATAGTTCCAAAAAACAGAGCCTTTCGTGTGGCCAGGAAATTTCTTGTAGAATATTTTTATAGGTTCATTCTCGTGTCCTTCATCACTATGAATTTGTCCAACGACGGTTGAAAAAGAAGCCGCTACACGTGCATCTCCACTTGTAGAAACATGCATTACTTTTAAGGTTCCTGTTAGTTTGCCTCCTGTTTCTGGAGTCCAATGCGCTTTCTGACCTAATTCGGTTCTCGTGTTACTAGAGGTTCTAGAGGTAATTCCTGAATTTGGGGTTTTATAAACCACCCAATTGGTATCTTGATCGTTCGCTACATAAAAGAAATCTTCATGCTCGTAATTTTTTAAATCTTTCGACGATTCGCCATTACCCAAAAGAATTTTCCATTGGTCCATAAATGGAATCACATCACTAGGGTAAACCTTGCTTTTTTCGGTTTTCACAATGGCGTTTTCGGTAGTTTTCTTTGCTTTATTAACGCAACTAGTTAATGACATGATAGCACAAAAAAAGGCTAAAGGGAATACTTTACGACTTATGGATTTCATGATTTTTAGTATTTAGATTGTTCTTGTAAAGATACAAGTTAAGCTTGATTTGTATAAGAGTTCACTTTAATGATTTGCCTTTAAAATCGGCATTAATTTACGAACGCCTACGGTTGCAGTTTCAGCCATAACAATTAGATTTTTTCTACTGCTGATATTCGGCTTAGGGTCTATAAAATAGGTTGGGGTGTTATCGGGAACATAATCTTTTAATCCTGCAGCGGGATAAACTTGCATGGATGTGCCAATAATCATTAAAATATCGGCGGTTTCACAAATGTCAATGGCTTTGTCCATCATAGGAACGGCTTCTTCGAACCACACGATATGCGGACGTAATTGATGGCCTTTTTTGCAAAGATCACCTAGAAATATATCGTTCTCCCATGGCATGATATCGTTTTCATCAAAGCAGCTTTTTACCTTTCGTAACTCGCCATGTAAATGAATCACATTGCTACTGCCAGCACGTTCGTGTAAATCGTCTACATTTTGAGTGATAATACTCACTTTGAAATCATTCTCCAACTCAGCCAAATCAAAATGCGCTTGGTTGGGTTCAACCTCAAACAATTGTTTACGTCGCTGATTGTAAAAATTCAGCACCAATTCAGGGTTGGCAGCAAAACCTTCGGGTGTGGCAACTTCCATAACATCATGGCCTTCCCACAAACCATTGGCATCCCTAAAAGTGTTTATACCGCTTTCGGCGCTAACGCCAGCTCCTGTAAGTACGACTAAATGTTTCATGTTATAAAGGTATTATTTTTTATGGCATCGTGAAAAAAAGAGGAGTCCTTAATCTTGAAATTATGGTTACATCAGTAATGGATAGTTCGTTTAATTTTTAAGAAGTTTACTAATTTTGCGTCATGATAGATTTAAAACTCTTAGAATACCTAGAAACTTACCTCACCGAAAACCGCAAGCAACGTTTTGATACCGTACTGCCACAGCGCACAAAACATTTTACTGTAGCTACCGAAGATGTATATCAACTGCATAATACAAGTGCTGTGATACGAAGTTGCGATGTTTTTGGCATTCAAGAGGTGAATATAGTTGAAGAGCGCAATTCAAAACGCATTGATCGAGAAATCGCTATGGGTGCCCAAAAATGGGTGGATTTAAATCGCTATCATCATGTGAAAAGTTGTATGAGTGATTTGAAACAAAAAGGCTATCAAATTGTTGCCACGACACCACATACCAACGATTGTGAATTGCATGATTTCGATGTGACTAAAAAATCTTGTTTTTTCTTCGGAAGAGAAACAGAAGGATTGTCTCAAGAAGTTTTAGATGAAGCCGATTGTTTTCTGAAAATTCCTATGGTTGGCTTTACTGAAAGTTTGAATATTTCGGTGTCTGCTGCTATTATTTTACAGCATGTTACCACAAAATTAAGACGAAGTGATATAAATTGGCAACTCTCTGAAGATGAAATTAATGAGAAGCGTTTGGATTGGTGTAAGAAGACTTTGAAGAGTTATGATGATATTGTTGCTCGGTTTTATGAAAAGTTGTAAAATTTTAAAGTTTCAAAGTAACAAAGTTGCAAAGTAGCAAAGTCAAAAGGGAGGAATAACACTTCGACGAGCTCAGTGTGACAATGTTTGTTTTTAGGCTTAATCGTTGAAAGTAACTTGCATATAGCTTAAGGCCTTACGCTAAAACGAACAAGCGCTTAGTTTTTACCCGATTATACAGTTAAACACATCAACAATTAAACAATAAATAATATTTAGATTTTACGATTTCTACCACGGCTAAGCACCTTGTACTCTTCGTAGCACTCGCTAATGGCATCAAGAATTTGTAGGTCGTTTGCGGTTTGAATAAACCCTTTGGAGTAGTTACACTGACTCACAATTTCGTCTAAATCCACACGATCTACTTGTAGTAAAACGGTAAGCATTTCTCTGTCGAAACGTGAAGCTAAGAGGTTTCTAATTTCATCATCCTCTTTCATTTTCTTTAATTTCTTAAGCTCATTTGGTTTTTTACCAAACATACGGTGTAAGAAATCGGCGGGATTAAATAAGGACCCTACCACTTTGGTTAGACCAGATTCTTTACTGGCTTCGTAGCCTGTACCTTCTAGTCCAGATATACTGTATCGGTAATTGTCGTTAACAGCAGGAACTTGAGCAATATCAACTTCTAAATAGCCTGTAAGTTTTAATTGATTTACAACCACTTCTTCTAAAGCTAAAGCCAATTCGGTTAATTCGATATTCGAACTTCCAAATTTTAACCAGTCATTGGTAACACGTACTTTAATAGATTTAAAACCCAGATATGAAAAGTGAAGTGTATCGTTAACTTTCGCCGAAATAGAGAACTCACCTTTACTATTAGTGGTGGTTCCAATCACCTGATTAAGGTTTACAATATTAACGCTTTCTAAAGGCTTATCGGTTGAAGCGTTTATAACCACACCTAAAACCCTGTCAGCTTCTTCTTGTGAGAAACCCACGGTAGAAATAAGTAGTACAGTTAATAAGATGAGGTAACGTTTCATAAATCCTTTTAGTTGATTATGGGATAAAAGTAATAAACAATAAGTTTGAAAGATAGGTATCTTTTTTATTTTGACTAAAAATTAACAAAATAGTTTAACCACAATTTGGTTTTCTTGTTGTCAAGCTGAGCTTGTCGAAGCTCAAGTCATTATGTTTAAAATAGTGCATTTCGACAAGCTCAATGTGACAACTGTATGATTATAGGCTATGTGCAATATGCAGTAAGCCTAAAACATATTGCTTATAGTTTACTGCCTACAGCCAAATTCTATCTTCTAGAACGTCTTGGTCTATCGAAGTTTCCTCCGCCAGAATCCGAGCGTCTTGGTTTTGAACTTCCTTCGCTACGACGTCTTTCACTTCGGTTTCCAGAAGCACCTTTACGATCGTCACGTCTTCCTCCGGCGCGTTTTCCGCCATCACGACGTCCGCCGCCACGTCTGTCATTACGTCTTCCGCCACCACGGTTTTCAGACACTTCAACGTTTACAAAACGACCTTCGTGTTTGAAATCGGTGAAAAAAGATAATACCTTTTCTTTTGCTTCATTTTCAGTATTAAAGAATGAAAAACTGTCTTTTACTTCAACTTTAAAAACATCATCTCTACCAAGTTCTAATTTCTCTTTTAAGAAGTCTTTCAACTGCATCCAATCGAAACCATCTTTACTACCTACGTTTATAAAGTAGCGTGTCGAATCTGATTTTCCACCTTTAAAATCTCTTCCGCCTTCACGACCACCATCTCTATCATAAGAACCTTCAGCAATATTTAGGTTTTTAGATTTGTTATAGTAATTGAAGAAACGTGTAAACTCAACCGAGAAGAATTTTTTAATTAATTCATCTTTAGAAGTATCAGCAAACTTTTCATTAATTTCCGTAAGGTACTTTTCAATTTCTGGGTTAACCTCAGTATTATGAATCTTATTGGCTAAAGACATCAACTGAACTTCGCAGATTTCCATACCATCTGGAATTTCTTTCTTATCAAACTGACGTTTAATAATACGCTCGATACTTTTAATTTTACGTACTTCACTTTTAGAAACAATAACCATAGAAACCCCTGTTTTACCAGCACGTCCGGTACGACCAGAACGGTGGGTGTAGGTTTCAATTTCGTCAGGTAATTGGTAGTTTATAACGTGCGTAACATCATCAACATCAATACCACGAGCCGCAACATCGGTTGCAACAAGCATTTGAATTTGATTTTTACGGAAGGCATTCATGACTAAATCACGTTGATTCTGACTCAAATCGCCGTGTAAAGCCCCAGCATTGTAGCCATCTTCAATAAGTTGTTCGGCTACTTTTTGAGTATCACGTTTTGTTCTACAGAACACCACAGAAAAAATATCTGGGTTAGCATCTGCTAAACGTTTTAAAGCTTGGTAACGGTCTCTAGCGTTTACTAAATAGTATTCGTGAGATACGTTACTGGTACTTTCATTTTTATTTCCAACGGTAATTTCTTGCGGATCGTGCATGAAGTTTTTTGCAATAGCAGCAACTTCTCTAGGCATGGTTGCAGAAAATAACCAAGTACTTTTGTCCTTTGGTGTGTGGGATAAAATATCGGTGATATCCTCCTTAAAGCCCATGTTTAACATCTCATCGGCTTCATCTAAAACCGCATATTGTATTTTAGAAATATCAACCATTCTACGGCTAATCATATCTTTCATACGACCTGGAGTCGCTACAATAATTTGTGCGCCACGCTTAATATCTCTGGCTTGATCGGTGATACTAGATCCACCATAAACGGCAACCACATTTAAACCTTTACAATATTTACCATACAATTTCATTTCGTTGGCAATTTGTAAACAAAGCTCACGTGTAGGTGATAAAATTAAACCTTGGGTGGTGCGGCTATCAACATCAATTTTTTCTAACATTGGAAAACCAAAAGCGGCTGTTTTTCCTGTTCCAGTTTGGGCTAGGGCCACTAAATCGCCTTCAGATCCTAATAAAATAGGGATGGCTTTGGCTTGAACCTCACTAGGTTCTGTAAATCCTAAATCTGTAATAGCTTGTAATAGGTCATTATTAAGACCTAATTCTTGGAATGTGCTCATTCTATATGTAAGTATTCGATTGTTTTATGTGGTGTTACATAAGAAGCGAATCGACATACTTAACCTTAAACTTCTAGTAACACATCCTCACTCTGAGGAATTTAAACCCATTTTTCTGAGTTTCAAGCGGCAAAGATAGTCTTTTATTTTAGAATGACATTAATTTGTGATATCCTTATGAATTAAGGCAATCGCCTTGGCTAGAATCGGGTTACTATTATCCTTTTTCCAAACCGCCGAAAGTGAGGTGCGCTGCGGAATCATATCCAAATCTATAAACTTAAGATTGCTGTTTTCTGAAGATTTTAAAGATTTAGGAACGATGGATATTCCGAAGCCGTTTTCTACCAATTTATATATAGAATCGGCATGTATGGTGTTGTGAGAAGTAATGGGGGTGAAGCCGCTATCGTCAAAAATACCCATGACTTTCTCATAATAGGCGGCACTGTATTCAGGATCAAATAAAATAAAGGATTCGTTTTTTAACTGACTCACACTTTTGAAGGTGTCGTGAGAAATGCTGTGGTTTTTGGGTAGCACTAAACAAAAAGGTTCTTTTAACACCAGTTGACTGGATAAGCCTCGTGGAATACGTTCCAAACGTACAAAACCTATATCAATATCTTGAGCCAACAAACCATCAATTTGCTTGATATTATCCATTTCCTTTAAACTGAATAAAACGTTCGGGTGGTTTTTTGTAAACTTGATAAGCAATTCGGGGATAATTCGTTGCATGGCCGAACCCACATAGCCGAAATTCAGTTCACCATCTTTACCGTCTTCCAAAAGTTTGGCGTGATGTAAAATGTTATCGAGTTGCTTCAAGTTTTTGGAAAGCTCTTCTTGTAAATATTGACCAGCAAGAGTGAGTTGCACATTTCGGTTGTGTCGGTGGAAAAGCGTTATGCCTAGGGAGTCCTCCATTTCTTTAATCTGTCGGCTTAAGCCAGGCTGCGATATGTATAGCTTTTCGGCAGCTTTTCGGAAGTGTAATTCTTCGGCAACAGCCAAAAAATATTTGATATGTCTTAGTTCTATTTGATAACTCATAGTTATTAATTGGTTAAACTAATGATCTTATTTGGTATCAAAATTATCGATAATTTTGTAATTGTACCACTATTAATGCTTGAATACCCATGAAAAAGATATTTAAATACGGAATTGACACCTTAACGGTAAAAAAAGTACTAGCCATTGCTAACGGAAGCTTGGAAGCGGTCTTGTGTGAAGAAGCTATCGAACAAATTCAAATTTGTCGTGCTAAAGTTGAAAAAATGGCAAGCTCCAACAAAGCGGTTTATGGTATAAATACAGGATTTGGTCCACTTTGCGATGTGCAAATTACACCAGAGGAAACTAATAAACTTCAAGAAAATTTACTCATTACGCACGCTGTTGGCGTAGGGAACCCTATAGATAAAAACCTGTCTAAAATCATGATGATTTGTAAAGTACATGCTTTAAGTCAGGGGTATTCCGGGGTACGTTTAGAACTTGTAGAGCGTATTTTATATTTCATTGAAAACGATTTGCTACCAACGGTTCCAGAGCAAGGTTCAGTAGGCGCTTCAGGTGATTTAGCACCCTTGTCACATTTGTTTTTACCGCTTCTGGGTGAAGGCGAATTTTGGATTGGAGATTCTATTAAATCCGCGAAAGCGATATTAAAAGAGCATAATTTAGAACCAATAGAGCTCCAAGCTAAAGAAGGTTTAGGCTTAATAAATGGTACACAATTCATTCTTGCTCATGCGATTGTAGGGTTGAATAAAATGGAATACCTATTAGATTTGGCCGATGTTTGTGGTGCTATGAGTATTGAAGGCTATCAAGGCAGTTCGTCGCCTTTTAGAGATGAGTTGCACAGAATTCGTCCGTTTAAAGGCTGTATCGAAGTGGCCGAGCGTATGACGATGTTGTTGTATTCTTCACAAAATGTAAACTCTCATGAAAACTGCGAGCGTGTTCAAGATCCATATTCTATGCGTTGTATTCCGCAAGTGCATGGGGCGTCTCGAAATGCCTATTATCATCTGTTAGAACTGGCAGAAATAGAAATGAATTCAGTGACCGATAACCCAATTGTTTTAAGTGATACCGAGGCGATTTCGGGTGGTAATTTTCACGGACAACCTTTAGCGATGGCTTTAGATTATGGATCTATCGCTGCCGCGGAATTGGGTAATATTTCAGACCGACGTTGTTACCTTTTAATTGAAGGTAAATTCGGATTGCCACGTTTATTAACGACTGGTGGCGGACTGAATTCTGGGTTTATGATCCCGCAATACACTACGGCTGCCTTGGTTACTGAAAATAAATCGCTGTGTTTTCCGCCTTCAGCAGATAGTATTCCAACCTCACTAGGGCAGGAAGATCACGTGTCTATGGGCAGTATTTCAGGGCGTAAATTCAATCAGATTTTAGGGAATCTAGAAAAAATATTGGCCATCGAATTGATGTACGGTGCTCAGGCTTTAGAGTTTAGGCGTCCGAATACTTTTTCAGATATTATTGAAGAAAACCACAGAATAATTAGAGAAAAAGTTCCGAAATTAGAGGATGATAGACTTTTAAAAGATGATATCAATAATATGATTGATTTGGTGAAAACTCAAGCGTTTAATTTAAGGTAGTTTTATTTATATAGTTTATTCGTGTAATTGTTTAACCGTGTAATAGGAAAGCTTGAAGCGCTAATTATGAAACATGACATGAAGAGCGATAGACGCATCTTCGAATTGAAAACGAGCGTTATCCCCTTGAGGGGATTATAGGGGTGTTCATCCTCGGAGATCACGGGGTGTTTATCCTTGAGGACTACCGAAATGAAAACATCGTTTTCGTTGAAGGTATATAGCACAGCTAATAGGGGGGGCGAGTCGTCAAGAGTCAAGAGTCAACCGTCAAAGGCCAACTGTCAACCATCAAAAAACAAAAAAAATGACATTCAAAGAACAAATTTTACAAGGCATTCCAACAAAAATGCCATCAAAATATACTTACCCTGAAGGTGCTAATCGCGCGCCAAAGCGAAAAGATATTCTATCTAAGGAAGAAAAACAATTAGCGATTCGAAATGCTTTGCGTTATTTTCCTAAAGATTGGCATGAGGAATTGGCTTCAGAATTTGCTCAAGAACTTAAAGAATACGGTAGAATTTATATGTATAGATTCAAACCCGATTATAAAATATTTGCACGAGGGATTTCAGAATATCCTGCAAAATCAACGCAGGCAGCGGCTATCATGCTCATGATTCAGAATAATTTAGATCCTGCTGTGGCTCAACATCCCGAAGAATTAATTACCTATGGTGGTAATGGCGCGGTTTTTCAAAATTGGGCGCAGTACCTGTTAACCATGCAATACTTGTCTCAAATGTCCGATGAGCAAACGTTGCATCTGTATTCTGGTCACCCTATGGGATTATTTCCATCGTCAAAAAATGCACCTCGTGTGATTGTAACTAACGGTATGATGATTCCTAATTACTCCAAACCAGACGATTGGGAAAAATTTAATGCGCTAGGTGTTACGCAATATGGGCAAATGACAGCAGGATCGTTCATGTATATTGGTCCGCAAGGCATCGTACACGGTACCACAATTACGGTTATGAATGCCTTTAGAAAAGTGTTGGAAAAAGTCGATACTTCAGAAGGTAAAATATTTTTAACCGCAGGATTAGGCGGTATGAGTGGGGCGCAACCTAAAGCAGGAAATATAGCAGGTTGTATTACCATTTGTGCTGAGGTGAATGCCAAAGCAGCTACAAAACGTCACGAACAAGGTTGGGTTGATGTGTTAATTGATAACATAGACGATTTAGTTACTAGAGTTAAACAAGCAAAAATTTCAAAAGAAGTGGTTTCTATCGCGTTTATTGGTAATGTGGTTGAAGTTTGGGAGCGTTTTGATGAAGAAAATATTTTTATTCACGTGGGGTCCGATCAAACTTCATTACATATTCCTTGGACAGGAGGTTATTACCCTGCAGGATTAACTTATGAAGAATCCAACCGATTAATTCGCGAAGAACCAGAGACTTTTAAGGAAAAAGTGCAAGAATCGTTACGCCGTCATGCTCATGCTATTAATAATCATGTGGCCAAGGGCACGTATTTCTTCGATTATGGAAATGCCTTTTTATTAGAAGCCTCTCGTGCTGGAGCTGATGTGATGGCCGAAAATAATATCGATTTTAAATACCCGTCTTACGTTCAAGATATTTTAGGTCCGATGTGTTTCGATTATGGATTCGGACCCTTCCGTTGGGTCTGTACTTCAGGAAAACCGGAAGATCTTGATAAAACTGATGATATTGCTGCGTCTGTTTTAGAAGGAATTATGAAAACGGCACCAGATGAAATTAAATTGCAAATGCAAGATAATATCACATGGATTAAGGATGCCAAGAAAAATAAAATGGTTGTCGGTTCGCAGGCGCGCATCTTGTATGCCGATGCCGAAGGTCGTGCTAAAATAGCTGAAGCTTTTAATAATGCTGTGGCCAATGGCGAGATTGGACCTGTGGTTTTAGGGCGCGATCATCATGATGTGAGCGGTACAGATTCACCTTATCGTGAAACTTCTAACATCTATGATGGTAGTAAATTCACCGCTGATATGGCTATTCATAACGTGATTGGTGATAGCTTTAGAGGCGCTACTTGGGTGTCCATTCACAATGGCGGAGGCGTAGGCTGGGGTGAAGTGATGAATGGCGGATTTGGAATGTTACTGGATGGTTCTTCGGAAGCTGAAGAACGCCTAAAAAGTATGTTGTTTTTTGATGTGAATAATGGTATTGCTCGTAGAAGTTGGGCCAGAAACGAGGAAGCACTTTTTGCGATTAGACGTGAAATGAATCGTACTCCAAATTTAAAAGTAACTTTACCTAACTTAGTCGATAATCAATTACTAGAAAACCTGTTTTAATGAAGCACCCATTATTAAGCTTACTCACACGGCGAAATGATAATTGGGTGTTCCATGTGACCACTAAAAAACAATAAATATTAACACATGAAAGTTTTATTTAAAAACATCAAGGAATTACTTCAAATTAGAGATGAAAACACTCGTTTTGTCTCTGGAAAATCCATGAATGAGTTACCAACGATTAAAGATGCTTTTCTTCTCGTAAAAAATGATGTGATTTATGATTTTGGTCCGATGAAAGACTGTCCCGATGGAGCGGTAGACCATGTGGTTGATGCTACAGGTAAAATGGTTTTACCAACTTGGTGCGATTCACACACCCATTTGGTTTATGCTGGTCAGCGTGAAGGCGAATTTGTAGATAAAATAAAAGGATTAAGCTATCAAGACATTGCCAATAAAGGTGGAGGGATATTAAACTCTGCTAAAAAAGTTCAAAATATATCAGAAAGTGAACTGTATAAGCAAACCAAAAGACGCTTAGATGAAATCATAGCCTTAGGTACAGGTGCTGTTGAAATTAAATCAGGGTACGGGTTAACTTTAGAAGCTGAATTAAAAATGCTTAGCGTGATTAAGCGCTTAAAGGAAAATCATCAAATCCCTATTAAGGCCACATTTTTGGGGGCTCATGCTGTTCCTGAAGAGTATAAGAATAATAAAGTCGGTTACGTCGATCATATCATTAAAGAAATGATTCCTTTAGTTGCTGAAGCTAGGCTTGCCGATTTTGTAGATGTGTTTTGTGAAAAGGGGTATTTTACTGTTGAAGATACTAATCGCATCTTAGAAGCCGGAAAGTTGCATGGTTTACAAGCCAAAATTCATGTGAATCAGTTTAATTCAATAGGAGGGGTGCAAGCAGGAGTGAAACAAAAAGCATTATCGGTAGACCATTTGGAAGTCATGAAATATGAAGATATTGTGGTTTTAGAAAATTCTAAAACCATGCCTGTAGCCTTGCCAGGTTGTTCCTTCTTTTTAAGCATTCCATTTGCTCCAGGCAGAAAAATGATTGATGCCGGACTGCCTTTAGCACTTGCCACCGATTATAATCCGGGGTCGTCACCTTCAGGAAATATGAATTTTGCGGTATCGGCAGCCTGTATAAAAATGAAATTAACGCCAGAAGAAGCCATCAATGCAGCGACTATAAACGGCGCCTACGCCATGGGCCTAGAACATAAAGTAGGGTCAATTACCAAAGGAAAACAAGCCAACTTGATCTTAACAAAAGCTATCAGTTCTTATCACTTTATACCATATTCATTCGGAAATCATCAAATCGAACGTGTTTATTTGAATGGGGTAGAGGTGGTTTGATATTGGTGTTTAATTATGTAATTGTTTAACTGTGTAATCGGTAAGAGTAGATGTGTGTAGATCTGGTTTTAGCTAGAAAAGCCATTTTCAAAACATTTCTGTTAGCTCCGCTAGGTATCTTCGATAAAACCAGTGGTTTTCATCTCGATAATCCTCGAGGACACAATGCGACACATGTACTATTAATTGTTGAAAGTATGAAGATTAATTTCAGCCAACTGATGAATTAAGAACGCGAATCACTATCCCCTTTAGGGGATTATAGGGGTGTTTCATTGTTGAGCTGTGATTACTGGAAAACAAATGTTGAAACCTATAAGTTGGTAATTATTTTTTATTGATTCGAATTCGGTGTATATTTACATCAAACAAATAAATTATGCCAAGACAAAGTATATCATTCACAAAGCCAAACGATGAATGGCTAAAAACTCAAGTGGATAGTAAAGAATATTCAAGTAAGAGCGAACTAGTAAATGATTTAATTAGACAAGCTCGAAAACAGCAAATTGAAGTTAACTGGATACGAGCTAAATTAGAGAAAGCCGAAGATAACGGGTTTACAAGTGAAAGTAAAAATGACATCCTAGCGCAATCAAAGTCTTTGCTTAATGGCTAAATATAGATTAAGTAATGAAGCTAAAAATGATTTGATACGCATTCATCATTATGGTGTGAAAAAATTTGGAATTACTCAAGCGGACAAATACTTTGAATCATTTTTTAAATATTTTGAAATTATTGCTCAAAGACCCTTTTCATTCGAATCGGTTGACTATATAAAAAAGGACTACAGACGTTGTGTTTGTGGCGTTGATAGTATTTATTTTAAAGTAAATAAGGACATTGTAGAGATAATGGCAATTATAGGAAGACAAGATTTGAATGAAAAATTGTAGCTTCTATCAATAAAAAGCCGTCTATTGAACCCTCAATTACACAATTACACAAATCAACAATAATCCTACCCTCGAACCACAAAATCCTCCCGAACCTGTTCCTTTCTAAAAAAAACAAATCCCCAGAAAAAAGTATTGATACTCACGGTGACTTTAGGATGTTTTTTTATGATTTCCCAGGCTTCAGTCATGCCTTCAGACCAATAAATATCATCAAAAATAAAAACAGAATCATTTGTAGCAGTTGGTAACAAGGCCTCAAAATAGGCTAAAGTGGCTTCCTTTTGATGATTGCCATCAAAGAAAATCAGATCGTAAGTATTTGAATGAAGTTTTTGTATTTCCGAAGAAAAATCTCCTGTAATAGCGGTTATATTATTAAGGTTTTGGTCTTTAAATGCTGCTTTCGAGAATGATGAAATATTCGGACACCCTTCAATGGTGGTGATGTTGGCACTCGGATTACCAAGACTTAAAGCTTGCGTAGCAATCCCTAAGGAAGTTCCTAATTCAAGAATGTTTTGAGGTTTAAGATAAGCGCTTAAGCGGTATAAAAGCTTGGCGCGTTTTGTTGTAGATCCAGCGTTTTTTGCCATGCTAGAAATCTTACGCTTTTGGTGACTCATCACTTGGGAACCCGCACCTAAATCGGTGACTTTAATAAGCTCATGATTTTGAAGCAGCTTTTTTCTATAATCTGAAATACGATCGTATGCGGCGTACTGCTTACGGTCATAAAAACATTTCGTCACTAAATCATAAACAAAAGGCGAATGCACCCCATGTTGATTTGTAGATTTTAGGAGGAATTTAAAATATTGAATGATTTGGTAGGTCATTTTTTTAGTTTTCAGTCTCAGTCTCAGTCTCAGTCTCAGTCTCAGTCTCAGTCTCAGTCTCAGTCTCGGTTTTCAGTTGTCAGTTTCAGTTTACAGACCTGAGTCAAGTTTAGAATGTTCTACATTAGCTGTGCCACACTTTATAACCTTATTACTTTATTACTGTGCAACTTTGGTTCTTTGAAACTCAGCCACTTTGAAACTATCCATTATTCATTATTAATTATTCACTCTTCATTATTCCCCCTCCAATTTAGCCGATAACTCAAACCAACGCGCTTCTTTCTCATCCATGGTATCAATAATTTTCTGTAAATCTTCAGAGAGTTTATTTATTTGTTCCTGTGTGAGGTCTGGATTGTTGAATTTGTTTTCTAGTTCTTTTTTATCGTAGGCTAAGGAGTTTAGCTTGCTTTCAATGTTTTTTAACTCCTTTTCTTCGTTATACGAGAGTTTAGCAGCTTCGTTTTGTTGTTTCGATTTGCTGTCTTTTTTGTCTTCTGTAGTGGTTGAAATTACAGGCTGGCTGTCTTCATAAACGCGGTAATCCGTATAGTTTCCAGGGAAATCTTCAATGACGCCTTCGCCTCTAAAAACAAATAAATGATCGACCACCTTATCCATGAAATAACGGTCGTGCGATACTACAATGATACAACCAGGGAAGTCCAGAAGGAAACTTTCAAGGACATTTAAGGTGACTATATCAAGGTCGTTAGTAGGCTCATCAAGAATTAAAAAATTCGGATTTTGAATTAAAACCGTACACAAATACAAGCGTTTACGTTCGCCACCACTAAGTTTTTCAACAAAATCATATTGCTTTTTTCTACTAAATAGAAAGCGTTCTAAAAGTTGTTGTGCACTAATTTGACGACCTTTTTTTAAGGGGATATAATCGCCAAATTCACGAATCACATCAATAACCTTTTGCTCTGGTTTAATGGTAATACCACTTTGTGTGTAGTATCCAAATTTCACCGTTTCACCTTTAACCACTTTTCCGGCGTCTGGTTGCGCAGTTTGGGTAAGGATATTTAAAAAAGTGGTTTTTCCCGTACCGTTTTTACCTATAATACCGACGCGTTCACCTTTTTTGAACGTGTAATCGAATCCGTCAAGAATCACCTTCTCCTTAAAGGCTTTCCCTACTTTATGAAACTCAAGGATTTTACTTCCCAGACGTTCCATGTTGAGTTCTAACTGTACCTGGTGGTCGTTTCTGCGTTGGTGAGCGCGGTGTTTAATATCGGCAAAATCGTCAATTCTAGATTTCGATTTGGTTGTTCTCGCTTTAGGTTGGCGACGCATCCAATCCAGTTCCTTTTTAAAGAGTTGTTTGGCTTTACCGGTTTCAACGGCTTCACGTTCAATACGCGCTTCACGTTTTTCGAGGTAATAGGAGTAGTTACCCTTGTAGCTGTACATCTGACCTTCATCCAACTCGATAATCTCGTTACACACACGTTCTAAAAAGTAACGGTCGTGCGTTACCATAAAAAGGGTGATATTTTCCTTGGCAAAAAATGCTTCAAGCCACTCAATCATCTCCAGATCTAAATGGTTGGTAGGCTCATCAAGAATTAACAAATCTGGTTTGTTAATTAAAGCATTGGCAAGCGCCAGACGTTTTTTTTGTCCGCCTGAAAGCACACTAACCTTTTGATCTAATTTTTCAAGTTTAAGTTTGAAAAGAATTTGTTTATATAAGGTTTCAAAATCCCAGGCCTGATGACGTTCCATAGCGTCAAAAGCCGCTTGGTAAGCATCAGTGTCATTCGGGTTTAAAAGTGATTTTTCGTAATTAGCAATCACCTTTAAAATCGGATTGTCGCTGGCAAAAATGGTTTCTTCAACAGTGAGCGCCGGATCAAATTTAGGATCCTGAGACAAAAAGGACACTTTAATGTCTTTCCTGTAAATCACATTTCCTGAATCGGCTTGATCATCTCCTGAAAGAATATTTAAAATGGACGTTTTTCCAGTCCCATTTTTAGCTACAAAGGCTATTTTTTGATCTTTATGAACACTAAAAGAAATGTCTTCAAAAAGCACATGCTCCCCGTATGATTTTGATATGTTTTCAACCGTTAAATAATTCAAAGTCTATTTATTTTTTTGCAAATAACGGACAAAAAACTAAAAAGGCCTTATAAGGGTAGGTGGTTTTTGTTGAAAAGGGAGTGAGGAAGTGGGATGTCACACCGCCTGTAGTCCCCTCTAGGGGACAATGCCTCGCGTTTCCATTTGTAAAAATTCAAAGAACGAAGCACAAATTTACCCCAAAAGCCAAATCAATGGCGATAACCAGTATCCTCTTGAGGACAATCAAGATGGAAACATTGTTTTTATTGAAGATACCTAGCGTAGCTAATTGAGGGGGGCTTGGCGTTACACCCCTGTGGTCCCCTCAAGGGGACAATGCCTTGCGTTTACTATTTGTAAAAATTGAAAGCACAAACCATAATTTTACCCCAAAAGCAAAATCAAAAACGCATACCAATATCCCCTAGAGGGGATCATAGGGGTGTTTTAAAGGTTGGGGTATTACAGAGCGCAGCTAATAGGGGTGTATTTTATGTGAGCTAAATTCAGTGGTAAATATTAATACCATATTCACATATACTTGCAATATATTTAATTTGAAGTATTTTTACTACAAAGAAATAAATCAAACCAAACTATTTTGAGAAATAAAATTATCCCCTATAATCCAGAATTAAAAGATTTAGCAAGACAACTTCGAAAAAACAGCACCCTACCAGAAGTTATTCTTTGGCAAAAAATAAAAAAACGAGCTTTTGGTGTTCAGTTTCATAGACAAGTACCAATGTTAAAATACATCGTTGATTTTTTTTGTCACGAAATAGGATTAGCTATTGAAATAGATGGAAGTAGTCATGATTATAGTTTTTTATATGATGCTAAACGTCAAGGTGATTTAGAAGCGTATGGTATTAGGTTTTTAAGGTTTTCAAATTCAGAGGTGAAAAATAATTTATTTAGCGTGTTATTAACGATTCAGGAAGCTGTTGATGAGTTGAAGTAGGCGTTACACCCCTGTGGTCCCCTCAAGGGGACAATGCCTTACGTTTACTATTTGTAAAAATTGAAAGCACAAACCATAATTTTACCCCAAAAGCCAAATCAAAAACGAGAACCAATATCCCCTGGAGGGGATTATAGGGGTGTTTTTAGAGGTTTGACATATTACCTAGCGTAGCTAATAGGGGTGTAATCCCCCAACAAAACAAAAAAAACAGCATAAGTTTCATGGTTCATATCGAAAAGTTATATTTGTGTGAATAAAACGAACCCTGTATGAAGAAATGGTTTCTTGTGATTTTGGTCATAATAAACACTGTTTTCGTGTCCTGTATTACAAACAAAGATGTCGTGTATTTACAAGATAACGGCGATGGTACCGATAGTATCCCTGTATTACGAGAGTTGCCAAAACCGTATAAAGTTCAAGTTAACGACCTTTTAAGTATTAATGTTAAGGCTTTGGACGAAGAACTTACCAGAATTTTTAACCCGGTTGCAACCACTTCGACGGCCGGTGGAAATAATGGACAAAGTCAGGCTTCTCTGTATTTTAATGGTTTTACGGTAGATGATCATGGTAAAATAAAGTTTCCTATTTTAGGAGAAATTACCGTTTTAGGGTATACCACAACTGAAATTGAAGAAATTGTTAAACAGGAATTGTTAGATCAGTACTTTAAAGAAACGGCTGAGTTATTTGTCACCGTTAGGCTTCCAGGAGTTACCTATACGGTAACTGGTGAGGTTAACGGAACCGGTATTTATACCATTTTTGAAGACCGTGTAAATATTATTGATGCACTCGCTAATGCAGGAGACATCAGTTTAACGGGTAATAGAAAAGATGTGCTTATTGTAAGGCAGTATCCCGACGGACAACGGATTCATCATATCGATTTAACCGATATTAAAGCAATGAATTCACCCTATTATTACATTCAGCCTAACGATATTATTTTAGTAAAACCATTAAAACGTAAAGTTATTGGTGCCGGACAAACAGTGATGCAAAATTTTGCAACAATCATGTCTATTTTAGCGGGAATGACGTCTATTTACGTATTAACCAAAAGTTTATAAAGCCAGACTATGACAGAAGAATTTGAAACTTCAGAATCATCGGCAGCGAGCTTTGACATAAAAAAGTTTTTATTTAGAGCCCTTAGCTATTGGAAGTTATTTGTGTTGCTTCTTGCTATTGGGATTTTCTTCGTGTATCAAAAAAACATACGTGAGGAGTTTTCATACCGCTTAGGAACCAAAATTTCTATTGAAGACGATAGTAACCCATTGTTCACATCCAACGCCAGTTTAACTTTTAACTGGGGTGGGGTTACGGCAAAAGTGCAAACCATGATTGTGACACTAAAATCCAGATCGCATCATGAAAAAGTGGTAGAGCGCTTGGAGTTTTATAAAACCTATTTAAAAGAAGGACGCTTCAGAAAACAAGATATTTATAAAGCAGCGCCGTTTCGTTTTTATCAAGATAATAGCTATCCGCAGCTTATTAATAATCCTATTAAAATCACCTTTTTAGAACAAGATGCTTTTGAACTTGAAGTAGATTTTACAGGAACGACAGCCACGGTTCAAAATTTTAATACTAAAGAAATTACTCATGTGGATGTGCCTTTGGGGGTATTTAAGCAACGGTTTAAGTTAGGAGAATCTATTGAGTTGCCCTTTTTAAAAGGAGTTGTAAGGTTAGCCGAAAACCGCATAGCAACCTCGGGAGATACGTTTTTTATTCAATTTAATAATTTCGACGGCGTTGTGGCAAGTTATAATGCGCGCATGGCGATTTCAAACGAGCGTACGTCTCCCATTTTAGATATCACACTAATCGATAAAAACAAAGAAAAAATTGTTGACTACTTAAATATGGTTGTCGATGTTTTAAGTGAAGATGAGTTAAGTCGGAAAAACCAATATGTAACCAATGCCATTAAGTTTATAGATGAACAAATTGCACGTGTTAAAGTTGAAATGACCGATAATGTTGAAGAACTCAACGATTACCGCAAGGAAAATAAAATCTATCAACTAGACACAGATGGGAGTTTATTGAATGAGAAGCTTTCCAACTATGAGTTAGAGAAGGAGGCTATAAATAAGCAATTGGATTATTATGCAAATCTTAAAAACTACTTACTGACTAGTAATTCATTTACAGAAGTTCCTGCACCATCTATTGCGGGAGTAACCGACGGGAATATTCTATCCAACGTTTCTAAAATTAATGAGCTTTCGGTTCAAAAATCAAAATTACAATATTCGGTTAAAGAAGATGCTTCTATTTTTAGTGATTTAAACCGACAAATAGAAGGCTTGAAAAACGTGCTTTTAGAGAACATCAGTTCGGTATCCAGTGTATTACGCCGTGATTTGGAAAGCGTTTATGGTAATCTTCATAAATTGGAATCGGAATTTAGCAAACTCCCAGAAGATCAGCAGAAGCTGCTAACCATGAAGCGCCAATATACCCTTAGCGAGCAAACCTATAACGTGTTTTTAGCCAAGCGCGGGGAAGCCGAAATCATTAAAGCCTCCAATGTTTCCGATATTTTGGTAGTCGATAAAGCTAAAAATACAGGAGCCACGGTTTTAGGTAGAAATTTAAATGTACGTTACGTTTTTGCGTTTTTTGCAGCTTTATTAGTTCCTATGGTTATAGCGTTTATACTCACGTTTTTAGACCGCAATATCCACAGCCCGGTAGATATCGAAAAATTAACGTCTATCCCGCTATTAGGAGTTATTGGGAAGAATGTTTTAGATGATAATTTGGTAGTGCATAGAAAACCTAAATCGGCTGTAGCTGAGTCTTTCCGTGCTATTCGAAGCAATTTACAGTATTATTATCGTACAAAGGATTTTGAAAGTACGAAAACATTAATGATCACTTCATCGGTTAGTGGTGAAGGAAAAACTTTTTGTTCCATTAATATGGCTACGGTTTTCGCTTTAAGCGGAAAGAAAACGGTACTGTTAGGGTTAGACCTTAGGAAACCTAAAATTTTCGGTGATTTTAAGATTAAAAACGATTTAGGTGTTGTAAACTACTTGATTGGGCAATCTACTTTGGAAGAAGTAACCCAGAAAACAGATGTCGAGAATCTAGATTTGATTGTTTCTGGACCTATACCGCCTAATCCTTCGGAGTTATTGCTTGGCGAACGTATGAAAGCTTTAATTTCCGAATTAAAATCCAAATACGATTATATCGTTCTGGATACACCGCCGGTGGGACTGGTTGCCGATGCCCTAGAGTTACTCGATTTTGTGGATGCTTCCATTTATGTGGTGCGTCAGGATTATACAAAAAGAGATATGCTTAATTTTATTAATGAAAAGCATAAAAGCAAGCAAATTAAAAACATTAGCTTAGTGTATAATGGTTACGATCAAAAAGCCAAATACGGCTACGGTTATGGCTATGGCTACGGTTATGGCTACGGCTATGGGAACTATGCTAATGGGTATCATGAAGAGGCTAAAGCTAAAGGTGGGATTTGGAATAAAATTAAAAAGATGTTTGTAAAGGGCTAAAAAGGACGTTTATTAGAATGAACAAGTGATTTTTAAGTTGTTAATTATTAAATAAGCATAATATTGAATCAAAATAAAGACAAGTGGCTTTATACCATATCACCTAAAAGAAAATTAATAGAGCTGAATTTTGAAGAAATTTGGCGCTATAAGGATTTGTTGTTCCTTTTTGTTAAACGTGATATTATTACGGTTTACAAACAAACCATTTTGGGACCTTTATGGTATTTAATTCAGCCTTTATTTACAACCCTTACTTTCACTCTAATATTTAATAATTTAGCCAATATTCCAACCGGAAATGGTATTCCTGCGTTTTTATTTAATTTGGCAGGATTAAGCTGCTGGGATTATTTTAGTACCTGTTTAACCAGTACGAGTAATACTTTCAAGTCTAACCAAGGCATTTTTGGAAAAGTGTACTTTCCAAGAGTAATAACACCGTTGTCGGTAGTCATTTCAAATTTGGTTCGTTTCGGAATTCGATTATTGGTGTTCACAGGCTTTTATGTTTATTTCGTGTTTTTTACAGATGCCGCGTCTAATGCTTCTCCTACATATGCCTTATTGTTGCTACCTGTATTAATAGCGCTCATGGCTTTATTAGGCTTAGGTATTGGGATGATAATATCTTCGTTAACCACAAAGTATAGAGATTTAACCTATTTGGTAGGTTTTGGAATGCAACTACTCATGTATGGCTCGGCAGTTATGTATCCCTTATCATATTTTAAAGAAAAATTACCAGAGTATTCGTGGATCATAGAGTATAATCCCGTTACCACATTTATCGAGTTGTTTCGATATATGACTTTAGGAGTAGGGCAGTTTTCTGTGACTGCTTTTTTATACGCTTTAGGCATGAGTGTAGTTTGTTTTTTACTTGGTTTAATCGTTTTTAATAGAACAGAAAAAAGCTTTATAGATACCGTTTAAAATGATGGAAAAAGATATTATTTTAAAAGCAGATAAAATTTCTAAGCAATATAAATTAGGCTTAGTTGGTACGGGTTCTATTAATGACGACTTAAAACGTTGGTGGTACAAAATAAGAGGTAAAGAAAATCCGTTTTTAAAAATAGGAGAAAGTAACGACCGTAGCACGAAAGGGAGTTCCGATTATGTTTGGGCACTTCAAGATATTAATTTTGAAGTAGAACGTGGTGAAGTCGTGGGTATTATCGGTAAAAACGGGGCAGGAAAATCAACGTTGCTGAAAATTTTATCCAAAGTTACAAGTCCCACAACTGGCGAAATAAAAACGAAAGGACGTATTGCGTCGCTTTTAGAAGTGGGTACAGGTTTTCACGGCGAAATGACAGGGCGTGAAAACATATACCTAAACGGTGCTATTTTAGGAATGACCAAAAAGGAGATTGTTTCTAAAATAGATGAAATTATAGATTTTTCTGGCTGCCAACGTTATATCGATACGCCTGTAAAAAGGTACAGTTCGGGTATGACGGTGCGTTTAGCCTTTGCTGTAGCGGCTTTTTTAGAACCTGAAATTTTAGTGATCGATGAGGTGCTTGCCGTAGGTGATGCCGAATTTCAAAAGAAAGCTATTGGGAAAATGCAGGATATTTCTAAAGGAGAAGGCCGTACCGTTCTTTTTGTAAGTCATAATATGGCAGCGGTAAAAAATCTATGTAGTAGAGCATTACTTTTAGAAAATGGTATAATTACATTTAATGGAAATGTTGATAATTGTATAGATCAGTATTTATCCGCTGAAAGAAATGATGTTGTTGATATCTCTCAGTATAAAAATAGACAAGGTAAAGGTCATGTTAGAATAATAGATTTGGATGTATTTAACGATAAATTAAAAAAAATTAATTTAAATCAATTTAAGAGTGGGTATGATTATAAATTTGAAATTAAGGTTGAAAATTTATCTTCACAAAAAAGAGATATACATATAGGTATGTCACTATTTTCTACGAAAGGCCAACTTTTGACAGCAAGTGGCTCAGAATATTTTCTTGAAAAGATTTATATTGATGGAAAAGAAATAAAAGTGATTAAACTTAGTATACCATCTTTACCATTAACAGAAGGGGAATATGTTTTAAATCTATCTTGTAAATCTGATTTAAATGGATTAGAAGATTTTATTAAAGATTCTTTAATAATAAATGTTGAAAATATAATATCAACAGAAAGAAATATAACTAAGTTTCCACGTGAAATGATACAAATAAATCATGATTGGTCACAGTAAAAAACAAATAATAGGAGTAACTCGAGTTAGAAACGAAGAGTTTTTAATAAAAGATGTTTTAGATCATTTAGCTAATTATTTAGATGGTGTTATTGTGTATGATGATGCCTCTACTGATAAAACATTACATATATTAAAGAGACACCATTTAGTATTAGAAGTAATTGAAAATAAAATTTGGGAATCTGATAGAGAACAAAGAAGTAAAGCTGAAGGGGGACATAGGCAGTTGTTGTTTGATAAAGCTAAAGCATATAAGCCAGAGTGGATTTATGTATTTGATGCTGATGAGTTTGTAGAATTTAAAGAAAATTTAAACATTGCAGACAATAATGTAGATGCCTACTACTTTAGACTGTTTGATTATTATATAACAGCTAAAGACGTAAATAAAAAATATTCAGAAAGAGAGTTTATTGGTCCAGAATATAGGGATATACCTATGATGTTTAGGGCTACTTTAGATTTGAAATTTCATTCTAGAGTACCTAGAGGGTTTCAAAATAAGAAATTTGGAGGTTATGTTAAACATTATGGAAAAGCGATAACGATAGAATCTTGGGAAAGAAAGTGTAGATACTATATAAATCATTTAATAGAAAAACAACCGGGAGATATTGATATCAGTGAAAAGTGGCAAAAACGATTAGGGAAAGCTATACATGAAAAATCAGATTTTTTTAATGACTTAATTAAATGGGAGGATAAAAATGAGTTTGGAGTTGAGCTTTCTGCAGAAATAGAAAAATTAACAACTATAAACCTTAATATTCTTGTGGCTAATAGTAGTTTAGATACTGTTGGAGGTTCAGAAACTTTTACTTATGCTGTTTTAGAAGAATTAAAAAAATATCCAAATTTTAATGTAGAATATTTTACTTTTAATAAAGGAGAGATCTCAAATAGAATTGAGAAAGTGTTGGGAATCAACTTTATGTCTCTAAAAAAGTATGATTTGATCTTAGCAAATCATTATACAGTAGTAAATGAACTATATAAATTCGGTTTTGTCATTCAAACCTGTCATGGAATTTATCCGAAATTAGAACAGCCGAGTAAGAAGGCTAATGGTTATGTTGCAATATCCCAAGAGGTTCAAAGTCATTTAGCAAATAAGGGGGTTGTAAGTAAGTTAATTTATAATTCGATTAACCTTACTCGTTTTTACCCCAAAAAAACTATTAATAAGATCCCAAAAGTTTTATTAAGTTTATGTCATTCAGAAGATGCAAATAAAACAATTAAAGAATTAGCAGAGCAACTAGAGTTAGCGTATTTAGAGGCTTACAAATATAAAGATCCTATTTGGAAAGTAGAGGATTTGATTAATCAAGCAGACATTGTTTTTGGACTAGGTCGATCTGCTTATGAGGCTATGTCTTGTGGACGACCAGTCTTAGTGTATGATGCTAGAAGATATTTTCCGAGTTATTCCGATGGTTATGTCAAAAATATTTTGGGATTCAGTTTGCTTAATAATTGTTCTGGAAGATATAGTAAAAAACAATTGACTATAGAGGACTTAAAAAAGGAAGTCAAGAAGTATAATTTTTATGACAGTATGTTTTTTAGAGATTTTTCAAAAAAGGAATTAGATATTAGAAAAAATATTGCGAAATATATTGACTATTATTTAGTTTTAAAGGAACTAGAATACAATCGTAGGTTTTCTACTAAACTAAAAAACATTGTAAAAAAAATAAAAAAGAAAGTTTTAAATATTTTAAAAAAAACTATAAAAAAATTAAACTTCAAAATAGTATACAATTCCTTTTGAAAAAAATAAAATATGCTAACAACTATAGTAATAGTAACATACAACGGAATGCCATGGATAAAACGTTGTTTGGAAAGTTGTGCCAAATACTCTACTGTAGTCATTGATAATGCTTCTACCGACGAGACGGTTGCTTTTGTTAAAAAGCAATTTCCCGAGGTTAAAATATTAGCCCAGGACAAAAATTTAGGTTTCGGTCAAGCAAATAATCTTGGAATGAGCTATGCTTTAAAAGAAGGTGCAGAACACGTTTTTTTATTAAATCAAGATGCTTATTTATTTCCAGATACTATTGAGGTTTTACTAGATTTTCAAAAACGTAATCCTCTATATTGGGTACTAAGTCCGTTGCACGTTCAAGGTGATGAGCAACGGTTAGACAGGAAATTTTCAAACTATATGAGTTTTGATAAAAACCCAGATTTTTATTCCGATTTTGTTTTAGGTAATACGTTAAAGGATGTATACCCTATTCCTTTTGTGAATGCAGCAGCATGGTTATTGTCTAAAAAATGCTTAGCAACTGTAGGTGGTTTCGATCCTATTTTTTACCATTATGGAGAAGATGATAATTATTGTCAACGTGTGCTATACCATGGGGGTAAAGTTGGAGTGATTCCTACAGCTAAGGTGATTCATGATAGAGAAAATAGAAAATCCCAAGTAATAAAACCGTTTTCTGAAGCTTATTATTCCAACAAAGTTAGAGAATTTAAATATATACATGCAAATGTTAATACATTTAATGAAGCTGGGTTAAATAAAAAGTTGATATTTTATAAAAAACTCTTATTTAAGGCTATCCTTAAAGGAAGTATATCTCAGTTTATAAATTTAAAACTGGAGTTGTTATTGATTAAGCAAGCTAAGTTTGAGATTATAGAGAGTGTGAGAAAAAACAGAACGAAAGGGTTTTCTTATTTAAGTTTTAGTGAGAATAAATAACCCTTTTTTTAATTATTTGAGAGTTCATCAATGATCTTCTCTCCAGAACCTTCCTCTCTCAAATTTAATTTTTATTTTAGCTTCATATACTAAATCATGAGCGAACCCCTTATATCCATTATAATTCCCACATTTAACCGTGCCCATTTAATAAGGGGAACTTTAGATTCGGTACTGGCTCAAACTTACACCAACTGGGAGTGTCTTGTGGTAGATGATGGGAGTACGGATGGCACTGATGCTATTATGGCTGAATACTGTGCAAAAGATGCGCGTTTCCAATACTATCATCGTCCAAAAGATCGTTTGCCGGGAGGGAATGCAGCTCGAAATTATGGATTTGAAGTTAGCAAAGGTGAGTATGTGAATTGGTTTGATGATGATGATATTATGTTACCGGAATTTATAAGTAAAAAAATATATGCTTTTGAGCGAATTAAAACACTACAGTTAGTAATTTGTTCAGGTAGTTTTGCTGATAGTTCTCTTAAAAATCATAATGTTATAGATTTAAAAATAACTAGTTATTTATATAAGGATTATTCGCAATGGAATTTGAAGGTGTTAACACCTTCAGTTTTGTTTAAGAAGGATTTTTTAGCAAATAAGGACTTGTTTAAAACAGAAATATTAAGAGGTCAAGAAACAGAGTTTTTATCAAGGCTTTTTTTTGAATTACCTAAAGAGCAATATTTTATTATAAATAGTTCATTGTTTTTATATAGGCAACATGAGGCAACAAAGACTTCTAAAAATAAAACATATGTTCCAGAATTTAAAAATTCACTTGCATTAAACTGCATAACAAATTTTAAAAGAGTATTAATTTTAAGAGATTCAGAGTTGATAAACCATTTTTATGTTGAAACTATAGGTTATTTTTTTCTAGCCTTAAAAAATGGTGATATTAAAACCTCAAAACATGTTTTTTCAGAATTATCCAAATTATTATTTAAATTGAAAAGTAAAATGTTTTTAGAATTTTTGTTAATAGGAGGGATTTTTATTGGGATTAGAAGGGGTAGTTTTAAAATTGAAAAACGATGGATGAGATTAAAGATATAAAACCCATAGTTTCCATAGTTATTCCTTCTTATAATCGAGCCAATTTTATAGGTGAAACATTGGAAAGTGTGCTGGCCCAAACTTATGATAATTGGGAGTGCATTGTTGTTGATGATGGTAGTACAGATGATACGTGTTTAATTGTAGAAAAATATGTAGCTAAAGATTCAAGATTTCAATTGTACCTTAGAAATTCTAATATTATAAAAGGAGCCAGTTCCTGTAGAAATATAGGTATAGAAAAATCGAAAGGGGTATATATTCAGTTTTTAGATTCAGATGATTTGCTTTCGAACAATAAGTTATTAGATCAGGTTAATGCTTTGCAAAAAAAGGATAGTTTAACTATTTCAACTTGTAGATGGGGGAGATTTAAAATTGTAAACCTGTTGAAGTCGAAGGAGGGGTTTAAATCGTATCAAAATTTTAAAAATGGTATAGATTTACTATTATGTTTTGGAAAACATAATGAGTTTTTACCTCCAATGACTTATTTAATTCCAAAAAAACTTATTGAATTAGCGGGGGGATGGGATGAGTCTTTAAGTAATAATGATGATGGGGAGTTTTTTACTAGGATACTCCTAAATGTTTCAGAAGTTATTTTTGTTGAACCAGCCACAGTGTATTATAGAGATCATCAAAGTGATTTTAAGCTAAGTCGATTAGATAATAGGATTGGTGTTTTAAGCGCTATTAAAAGTTGGAAATTAATTGAGAACCATATTTTTGAGTTCGAAGGTTTAAAAAATACGCAGTATGTCAAAAATGCTAAAAAGTATATATTGAATAGTATGAACTTTCGTTACGCTGATATCGTTTTAGGCAATTTTATTTTTTTTAAAGATGAATTATTTACTAAAATAAAGAAAAAATATTTTGGGTAAAGTGTTAATAGTCGGGCCTATTGGTGATTTTGGGGGTACAGAATTAGAAGCAGGATTCATTGCAAAGTCATTAAGCTCAAAATATGAGGTTTCAGTATGCAGTACTGGAAATATCTCAAAAAACTCAGAAATATATAATTGTAGGAGAAAATTTAAAGTTTATACTTTAAATCAACTTCTTTATAAAAATGATGTTTTTTTGAGGCTTTTAGCCAAGGTAAGTTATATTAAAAATAATAGGCATAAAGATATTTTTAGTCTTATTAATAACAAAATAGCTAAAAGTTATTTTAATTATGATAAAAAAAGAACAGATTTATTGAATCTGTTAATACCTCAATATGACTTAGTTTTAATATGTGCTCAGCTTTCTTCAGTAATGATTTCAGATATAATTACTGTATCAAAAAAAAATAAAAAGCCTTTGGTTTTTAGGGTTACCACAACTGTTAAACGACACACTATATCTAACCCAGATATTTTTAATAAAGTAGATTTGTTTATTTTTCACTCCCAAAAGAATTCTAAAAATTTTGAAAAATATTATTTTGAGCCTCCTTATTTATTAATAGATCAATGTGCAATTAAAGAAAGTGAATTACTAAGGTTACCACTAAAGAATAAAAGAATTGATAACTTTTTTGTTTTGTCTCGTCTTTCGAAAGAAAAGCAAATAAATGTAGTAATAAATGCATTTAAAAATGTTTCTAAAAAAGAGGGAAGACTTTTTATTTTTGGGGAAGGAGATGAGAAACGGAATTTAGTTAATTTAGCAGTTAATGATGGGAATATAGTATTAAAAGGTTATGTCGAAAATTCTGAAATAGTGAATGTATTCAAAAATTGTGATTGTTTAGTGATATCATCTTCTGAAGAAGCAGGCCCGTTAACCGCTTTAGAGGCTATGGCGTCAGGGACTCCTATTATATCAACAAAAGTTGGTGCAATGGAAGAAAGGCTAGGGGATGATTGTTTCTGGTATGATGGAAGTCAAGAAGATTTAGAAAATAAAATGAAACTAATTACAAGTATGTCGGAAAGTCAAATTTCAAATTTATCAGAAAAACTTAGAAGACGATACCTGAGTAACTATAAAATTTCATTCATTGAAAAAAAATATATAAATGCAGTTGAGAGACTTATTTAAATAAAGACTACAAAATGAGCACATATTTAATAACAGGAGGAGCGGGAAATGTTGGCAGTGCCTTAGCGATGCACTTAGCGAAAGATAGTTCTAATAAGATTGTAATTATCGATAATTTATCAACGGGTTCATTGGAAAAAGTACCAAACCTTCCTAACGTGAAATTCATAAAATCGAATGTTAATTATTATAATGATATTGCGCCTGTTTTTGCACGATACGATTTTGATTATGTGTTTCATTATGCGGCTTTAGTGGGGGTAAAGCGAACTTTAGAACATCCGATGATGGTTTTAGAGGATATTGAAGGGATTAAACATGTCCTTTCATTGTCAAAAAATACAGGGGTAAAAAGGGTATTTTACTCAAGCTCATCAGAAGTTTATGGAGAGCCATTTGAAATCCCTCAAAATGAGAAAACGACGCCTTTAAACTCAAGACTTCCATATGCTATCGTTAAGAATGTTGGAGAAGCTTTTTTTAAATCTTACTATAAAGAGTATGGGTTAGAATATACAATATTTCGATTTTTTAATACTTATGGTCCTAACCAGAGTGATGACTTTGTGCTTCCTAAATTTTTAAAATTAGCATTAGCTAATAAAGATATTACCTTATATGGAGATGGTTTGCAAACGCGGTCCTTTTGTTATGTAGATGACAATGTGCAAACCTGTGTAAACGCTATCAATGATTCATCCTGTATAAATACCGTCCTTAATGTTGGTAGTGATAAGGAACAGACTATTTTGTCTTTAGCTGAAGAGATCATTAAAATAACCAATTCAAAAAGTCAGATTGTTCATCTTCCTGCCCTGAAAGAGGGCGATATGGCGAGAAGGTGTCCCGATACTTCAAAAATGAAAAAAGTATTGGGCAGGGAATTAAAACCTTTAAAAGAGGGCGTTATGGAGTTACTTAAATTTTATAAAGGTTAATTTTTTATGCGAAAGGGATATAATCCTACCAAGGGAGGTAAACTAGTTCAAAAAGAACCATGTGATCATAGAGTCATAATACCATTGCACATACCTCATGAAAATGATTATTTCAAAGATGCTTATAAAATCTTCGAACTTTGTTTATTCTCAATCCTAAAAACGGCAACTTCTAAAATAAAAGTCTCTATTATAAGTAATAAATGTAGTGATGAAATTAATGAAAGACTTATAAAACTCTATAGGGAACAAGAAATTGACGAATTAATCATTGAACGGGAGGGTATTGGTAAAATTAATAGCATTTTAAAAGCTGTTAGAACAGTGGAAGAGCGTTTAGTAACAATTACCGATGCCGATGTGCTGTTTTTAAATCAATGGGAAGATGAGGTGGTAAAAGTGTTTAAGGCTTTTCCTAAAGCAGGAGCTGTTTGCCCTGTACCTGTATATAGAAAGCATTTAGATTTAACGGCTAATATTTGGTTTAAGTATTGGTTTTCTAAAAAATTGAGGTTTAATCCAGTTAAAGACGTAGCAGGGTTAGAGAAATTTGTGAAAAGTATTGGTTGGCCATATTTGCCAGAAAAATTTAGTGATAGTATAGGAACTTTAAGAGCAGATGATGATACTATTGCAGTTTTAGGATGTTCTCACTTTGTAGCGACTTATAAAAAGGAAGTATTTGAGGCTTTACCTAATGAAAATTGTATTTATTTAATTGATGGAGATAGTGAATTCACTTTTATGGATAAACCTGTTGTTTTAATGGATGGTTACAGGTTAGCGACATACACGAATAACGCGTATCATCTTGGGAATATTCTTGAGCCTTGGATGGAAAAAGATTTTAATTCTTTAAATCAGAGGCAACAAGAAACAGTTGATTATTCATGGCTTCCTAAATTGAATCGGCAGCCTTTTAAATATTTTTTAGTAAATAAACTTTTTAAACGTGTTTTAAAAGATAAAATAGTGCTAAAGAGCTTATTAAAAAATAAAGGCTTGTCAAATGAACAGGTTATTAACTATGTGGATAAGGATTAACTGTTACTTCTAATTCAATAATTGACTTTAAAATTAATCATGTGTTAACGATTACTATCACCAACAGAAACCGAGATTTACGCATTGTAAAAAACTGTTTAGATTCTCTAAAAAGACAAAGTAATTCTCACTTTGAAGTGACTTTGGTGGATTATGGTAGTGATCCGACTTACTTAAAAACCTTACAGGAATTAGTAAGACTATATGGGTTTATAACTCTAATTCATTGTGAAACCCAACAACAATTATGGAATAAAAGCAGGGCTATAAATATCGCTTTAAAAAAATGTGAAACACCTTATTTCATGGTTGGTGATATTGATTTAATGTTTCACCCAGAATTTGTAGAAAAAGCATTGACTTTTGGTGATCACAATAAAGTCACTTATTTCAAGTATGGTTTTTTATCTAAAGAAGAGTCTTTGAAACAACAAGACTTTCATAATTATAAAGTAGCTTTTTATGGAGGTGAAGAGGTAACAGGAACTACTCTGTTTCCTGCAAAAGTTTTAAAAAGTGTTCATGGTTATGATGAGTTTTATCACGGTTGGGGTGCCGAAGACACCGATATACATATAAGACTTAAGAATGCAGGTTTAAGCATTTATTATCATGAAACAGAAACTTTAGTAAAACACCAGTGGCATCCTAAAGCCTATAGAAGTAAATCTAGCACGCACCCTTTTCATTCTAAACTAGAGAAAATTAACCATGCCTACATGATTAATTCGGAGCACAATAATGTAACAGTTGCGAATTTAAGTCAGGGCTGGGGGCTACCCACAGAAAAGGAGTTTTACGATAAGTTGAATTTACAGGAAGATTTAACCTTAACCCTAAATAATAATCAAGATCAAATTGATGCAGCTTTAGCACATTTAAAGAATGTAAAAAACAAAACACTGTTAATCCAAATTACCCCAGTTGCGCTTAAGGTTAGAATTAAAGAACAATTAAAAGAACGATTAGGTAAAAAACACCAAAGTTTTTTAGATATGGAAGTCATCAATAATATGTTGCTAATAGAAATAATAAAAAACTATAGAAATCAGGCATATAATTATAGTTTTGATAGGGAAAAGGAGACAATACAGTTAAAAATCGTCCTTTAATGATTTTTTATACGATTAATTTGAATTATTGCTTGTTTTTATGAAGAATCAGGAAATAATAATACATATAGGATTACATAAAACAGGAACTACTTTTTTACAAAAACATGTTTTTCCTAGAATAGAATCTTTGTCAGTAATTCGAGCATGGGATACTCATAGAAAAATTATAGAGTTTAATTTTAAAGAAAAAATTTTAATTACAGATGAAGGGATTTCAGGAGATCCATGGAATGGAAGTTATTTAGATGAGTTCAAAAGAAATATTAGGAATGTAAAGCGTTTATATGGGGATGTGAAAATTATTTTTGGAATTAGAAGGCATGATGAATTTATACTTTCGCTTTATAAACAGTATTTACATCAAAAAGGATATAAAGATTTAAGTCTTTTATATCATCAAGATGACTCTGGGATGTTAAAACAAAGAGATTTATTTTTCTATGAAAGAATAGCGATGTTAAAAGAAATGTTTTCAAACGTCTTCATATATTCTCAAGAGACTTTAAAATCGCGACCTTCATCATTTTTCAAGGCTTTATTTCTTTTTATGGATGTTTCTTGTTATTTTAATTTTGATACTTTAGAAAAAAAGGAAGAGAATAAAGGCGTTTCAACTAAGCTACAAGTTGAATGGTTAAAAAGGTTGAATGCTATAAATTATAAATTATTGAATCTCCCGTTTTTGCCTAGTTTATATAATTCAAAATTTATGAAGTATAAAATTACACCTAGAGATATTTGTCAAATCAGATTAAAGGAAGTGAAGTCGGATAAATTCGAGCTACCTGAAGAATTAAAAATGCATTTACTTACTTTTTATAAAGATGATTGGGATAAATCTAAAGCTTACATCTTTTACTAAATCATAAAATAGAGCTCTTTAAATATGCGAATATTATTAGTTTCAATGTCTTCAATTCATTTCTTTAGGTGGACAAACCAATTGGAACAAGCCGGACATGAGGTGTATTGGTTTGATATTCGAGATGGGGAACCAAGCAACCGTATTCCTTTTGTAAAACAAATTCATGGGTGGAAGCAAAAGTATCCCAATTTAAAAGGGAGACACTTTTTTAAAAAGAAATTACCTAAACTATATGAGCGTTTTAATTTTTTGATAGAAAATAAGGTTGAAGATACTTTTGAGAGCCTACTTCAAGATATTAAACCAGATTTGGTGCATAGTTTTGCTTTACAGATATCTTGTATTCCTATTCTTGATGTTATGAAAAAGTACATTAATACTACATGGGTTTATTCTGCTTGGGGAAGTGATTTATTTTATAAAAATAATAAACCGAATTATGAGAATGATTTAAGGGAGGTGTTACTTAGAGTAGATTATCTTTTTACAGATTGTTTAAGAGATTATCAAATTGCATTAAACTATGGGTTTAAGGGTGAATATTTAGGCTGCTTTCCTGGAGGAGGAGGGTTTTATACTCCTAAATTAAAAGAGTTTATATTAACCCCCATAAGTGGAAGATCTATAATTTTAGTAAAAGGCTATCAAGGTGAGCATGGTAGATGTATACAGGTTATAAAGGCATTAATTAAGTTGTCATTCCATTTAAAAAAATATAAAATTATAGTTTTCGCAGCAGATGAAGAGGTTGTTTCTTATGTTGAAGGTAATAATATTTGTGATATTCTAAATATAAAGTTATTGTATAAAGATAAATTTATATCTCATTTAGAAATATTAAAATTAATGGGAGCTTCATTAATTTATATTGGAAACAGTCAGTCTGATGGTATGCCAAACACCTTATTGGAAGCCATTACAATGGGGGCTTTCCCGTTGCAATCTAACCCAGGAAATGCCACATCTGAGATTATAAATCATGGAGAGAATGGTTTTTTGATAGAAGATATTGAAGATGTAGAAGAAATGGAGCAATTAGTATTAAAAGCTTTATTTGATATGAACTTACTTATTAATGCTTTTAATATTAATCAAGTAGTGCATAAACCTAGGTTAGAAAGAAAGCGAATAAAAGGAGAAGTATTAGCAGCCTATAATAGTATCCATTAATATTATGATAATATACCCAGCTGAAATTATAGAACAAGGAGAATACGCTATTTTAAAGATAGTGTTTGAAACTGATGGCAAGGAACAAGCTTTATGGTATAAATTGGCTTCTCAGTATAAAGAGTTTTTTGTAACTGAGAATCAAGATGCAGCAGTGGTTGCTTTGTTGCCGTTAGCAATGAAAAACAATGAAAATATTGCGGTAAAAGGTCAAATTTCAGCAAGACTACACTATACGCTCATTTCTTATTTAATTCCTGCGTTAAATTTTACTGATAATGATTACCATATAATAACGATTAATGCTGAGAACTTAAATTTTAAACGACTAAATGAAGGTTGTTTTAAAGTAGCTACGGGTATTTCATGTGGAATAGATTCACTTTCTACAATTGCGACACATAAGAAGGAAGATAAAAAAGAATATGCTTTAAATTATTTAACATATTTTAAAGCAGGAGCTCACGGTGTTTTTGAAGGAAGACTGTCTGAAATAGCTTTTGCTAAAGGGTTAGAGAATGCTAAGTTATATGCAAGAGAAGTTAATTTGCCAATTATAGTTATAGAATCTAATATAGGTGAAGTTGTTCGTATAAATTTTCAAAAGTTACATAGTATTCTTCAGTTATCATGTGTGTTAACCATACAAAAAGCTATATCTGTTTATTATTATGCTTCAGCTTATAGGTTTGACTATTTTAATTTATCTAACAAGGATACTAGCGGATGGGATATTGTATTAATTCAATATTTGCAAACAGAATCCTTAAGTTTCTTTTCTTCTGTTGTACAATATACTCGTTTAAAAAGAACAGAAATTATTTCAGAAGAGCCAAGTACTTATAAACATTTAGATGTTTGTACGAATTCATTTAGTGCTATTAAAATTAATTGTTCACAATGTTCAAAGTGTATGAGAACACAATTAACATTGGAATTATTAGGAAAACTTAAATTATATGATAAAGTATTTAATTTGGATGTTTACGAGTTTAATAAAGATTATTATATAGCAGAGTTGTTATTTAGAGATAAATTGGATCAGATTGATAAAGAGTTGTTAAGCCTTCTTAAAAAAAAGAAAAATATAGAACTAATACATTATTTTATAGGATTTAGAATTAGAATCAGAAATAGAATAAATAAAAACAAGAAAAAACTAAAAGTTTTACTTTTTAATAAGAGCTAATAATTCATGATAAAAAGCAATAAAATACGCCTCTTCTGGTGGAATGAGGTTAAAATTCAAAATAAGTCAAAAGAAAATTACGGTGATTTATTGGGTGCTTATCTGGTAGAAAAAATTTCGAAGAAAGAAGTAGTTTGGGTGCGTCCTAAAGATTTTTCAATCTTAAATCATTTTCAACCCATTTATGCGACTATAGGGAGTATTTTAACCCACGTTAACAAAAAATGTGTGGTTTGGGGTAGTGGTATTATATCTAAGGATTATCCAATAAAAAAAGCCAAGTTTTTAGCAGTTCGAGGTCCGCAAACTAGACAGTTTTTGGTAAATCAAGGGTATGAAGTGCCCAAAGTGTATGGAGACCCTGCATTATTACTTCCAGATTATTTTTTTCCAAAGGTTAGTAAAAAATACAAAATAGGTGTCGTTCCGCATTATGATGATTATGCTGTGGTAAAAAAATGGTTTCTATCAGAAAATAATATTGTAGTATTAGACTTAATGACGAATAATGTCGAGGAGACAACGATTAGGTTTTTGGAATGTGAAGCCATAGTATCTTCCTCACTTCATGGCATTATTGTAGCACATGCTTATGGCATACCAGCGGTGTGGCAACGGTTTTCCGATAAATTATTTGGCGATGATATTAAGTTTCAGGACTATTTTGAGTCCGTACAAATACAACCTTATACACCTGAAATAATTAATAAGGAATTAACTTATGCTCAATTGGAAGAGTTACTTAAAAGTCCGAATACTTTGCCAAAACCGGAGGTTATTACTGAAATTAAAACAGGGTTAATGGAGGTGTGTCCTTTTAAAGAGTAATTATAATATGTCGCATTTAAATTCTCAACAGGAAATAAAGAATCTTTTCGGAGACATAGAATTAAAGTTTCCTGTGGATGAATGGGTTGTAAACGGCGTTCATGTTTGGCCTTATATCAGGATAAAATTATACTATCATTTATTAAATGTAAATGAAGATAATAAAACGGGTACTCCCGGGTTGTCAACGGAACATGTAGAAGTTTCTACCAATATCAACATATTTAAAAAATGCGCTAAGTTCCTTAAATCTTATGTAAGTTTAAAGTGGTTTTATTTAAGTTTGAAACCAAAGGAAATTATTTTTGTCGGTTCCCACTTTCATAGAATTTTAAATCAAAATAATTTATACTACAATAAATTTTTCGATCCTTTAATAGAAAAATTTAATCTTCATAATCGAGTTTATATTTTTGAATTTCAAAAATTCTATAACAACTATTTTAATCAAAAGGCAGTAGTTCCATTAGCTAAATATTTAGAAGCCTTTAAATTACTTAATAAGATTTCTAGTCGTTTTAAAAAAACAAAAAGCTCAATCCAATTAGAAGATTATACTAACTTTAAAAGTTATTTAGATAAACATATTCCGGGGGGTAATGCCTTTTATTTGACGGAAAACCATTTAGATAAATGGTCGAAGAAAATAGTAGGCTTAAAAGAATTTTATTCTAAAATATTGAAGAAAGTTCGACCTGAAAAAATTATATTTTTAAGTTATTATGGTTTTGATGATAATTATGCTTTAATATTTGTTGCTAAACAATTAAATATTAAAACAATAGATTTTCAGCACGGTCCTCAGACGAATGTCCATATGGCTTACGTTTCTTGGAGTAAAATGCCATATCATGGGTTTAATATAATGCCAGATGAATATTGGAACTGGGATGTATTTTCAAAGAGTAATATTGACTCATGGGCAAAGTATACAGATATAAAATCTAAAGTTGCAGGACACCCTTATGTGGCTTACTGTTTGAAAACTTACAAAACGAACAGAGATCAACAAATTATCCTGTTTAGTATGCAAACGTCTCCGGTAGATCTGTTTACAGATAGGTTTTTAGAACTCGTAAGATCAACTAAGTATCATTGGGTATTCAGGCTACACCCGAGAAATAACGTGCCTATGGTAGAGTTGCAAGCTTATTTAAATGAAAAGGATTTACAAGATATTGTAACCCTTCAAGACTCTAAAAGTACTCCGTTACCAACTGTTTTACTTGAATCCGTTCTACATGTTACAAATTATTCAGGATGTGTTCTTGAAGCTTTAATGTTAAGTGTTCCGAGTATTATTATTCATAATGTAGGTTTTGAAATGTTTGAGAATTATTTAGATAACAATAAAGTTTATTATTTAGACCAGAAACATGATAATTTTATTGAAAAGTTTCATTCCGTATTAGAGGTTTGTTTAAATAAAAATAAAGACATTCAACGCATTGAAATTCCTAATCCGATAGACCTTTAAATGTCATTAAAAAATGTATTTTAGCGTAAATTAAGGATATTTACTATACTGAATTTATGAAAAAAATTGGATTCATTCCGCTTAGAAAAAATTCCAAAGGCATACCAAATAAAAATAAACGTAAAATGGTGGGACGACCATTGTTTACCTGGGTGTTGGGGGAAGCTATTTTTTCTAATTTGGACGAAGTTTATGTGTTTACAGATGACGAATGGGTGATAAACTTTATAAAAAAAGAATATCACTGGACATCCAAAGTAAAAGCAGTTTTAAGAAGTGACGAAAGTGCTACCGATACGGCGTCTACCGAGTACGCTATGCTAGAGTTTTGTGAGTCTCTCAACTATCAATTCGATATCTTTTGTTTACTTCAAGCGACATCTCCTTTTACAACACGAACCGATATAAATGCCTGCTTAGAACCATTAAATAAGGATTACGATTCGGCTTTAACTGTGGTTAATACCCATCGTTTTTTATGGAATGAAAACGGTACACCAATAAATTACGATCCCTTAAACAGACCACGACGACAAGATTTTAACGGACTTTTAGTTGAGAATGGTGCGGTTTACACAGCTACAAAGGTGGTGTTGCAAAAGCATAAAAATAGATTAGGTGAACATACAGCGGTTGTAAAGATGCCTGAAGATTCTCTATTGGAAATTGATAGTGAACCCGATTGGATTGCTGTAGAGAGTTTGCTCATCGAGCGTCAAAAACGATCTAAAATATCAGCAAAAATCACTCATGTGGTTTTCGATGTCGATGGCGTTTTTACCGATGGAACCATTACATACACCAAAGATGGCGAGCATACCAAAAGTTTCGACATGCGTGATGGCATGGGACTTGAAATTTTAAGGCAGTTTGATATTCAGGTGATGATTATGACTTCAGAAAATTCCCAGCTTGTGGCAAAACGCATGGAAAAATTAAATATAGACCATGTGTTTTTAGGTGTGAAAGATAAATATACCCTGCTTCATAAACTGGTATTAGAGCACGGGATAAGCATGAACAATGTGGCCTATGTTGGCGATGATGTAAACGATTTAACTAATATTTGTAGTGTGGGCTGGTCCTTAGCGCCTAATAACGCTACCGATATTGTTAAAAGTCATGTCGATGTGGTGCTTTCCAAACCTTCAGGAGCAGGGGCTATTCGAGAAGCTTGTCAGTTCATCATGAATTATAATAAAAGATTTTAGTCTTATATGCTGATAGTTGCTATTCCCAAGAGTGCAAGTTCCTCTCTTTTAACAACCTTAGGAAAATTACATAATCTAGTGGCGTTTCAAGACTTTTCATTTAGAAATCAAAGTACCCCAATTATGTCTAATGTTGTACACACAGTACATTCTGATATCCGGGAGTTAACAAGGACTGATGTAGATAGGTTTTGTAGAGATGATGTTTTTTATAAACAGCATATTTTTCCTTCCGAAAACAATTTAAACTTATTAAAGGATAGAAAAAAAGTCATTTTATTGAGAGATAGTAGTGAAATATTACTTGCTTATAAAAGAGGAGCAAAGGAAGCTCATAATGGATTGCCAGAAGGATATTCGGTTAAATTATCCAATAAGGTTTTTTTAGAAAAGGCCAAAAGAGATGGGTTTAATGATGATTTAGAATTCTTTAAAAATAAATGGCTCGAGTCTATGGATCCTCGTAATACCTTAGTTATATATTATAAGGATTATATAAATAACACAAATAAAGTAATAAATGAGATAGAGCATTTTTTTAATTTAACTATTAGTAATGAAAAAATTATTCCTGTAAAAGCAAGATACTCAAGAGTGAGCAGTTTAAGAAAAAGGTACAATAAGCTAAAGAAATTTATAAAAAGTAAACTAAGGAAATAATGACTTCATATAAAAAACCATATGTTATTGCAGAAATAGGCTGTAATCATAAAGGCGATATGACTATTGCCAAAGAACTTATAAAAGTGGCAAAAATTTTTTGTGATGCCGATGCCGTAAAGTTTCAAAAAAGAAATAATAGAGAGCTACTAACGGAAGACCAATACAATCAACCCCATCCAAATCCTGCAAATTCATATGGAGATACTTATGGGGCCCATCGTGAGTTTTTAGAGTTTGATGTTACACAACATCAAGAATTAAAAAACTATTGTGAGGAAATTGGGATTACCTATTCCACATCGGTTTGGGATGTAACATCAGCTAAAGAAATTACATCTTTAAATCCAGAATTTATTAAAATTCCGTCGGCGTGTAATAACAATGAAGCTATGTTGGTATGGTTGTGTGAAAACTATAAGGGTGAACTGCACATTTCAACTGGAATGACGACTAAAGATGAAATTGAAAATTTAGTCAAGCTTTTTAAAAAATACAATAGAAATAAAGATTTAGTGCTTTATAACTGTACCTCGGGCTATCCTGTGCCTTTTGAAGATGTTTGTCTGTTGGATATCAATTTGCTAATTGAAAAATATAAAGATGAGGTTAAACATATTGGGTTTTCGGGGCATCATTTAGGAATCGCTGTAGATGTTGCTGCTTATACCTTAGGTGCGAATATTATTGAACGCCATTATACCATAGATAGAACCTGGAAAGGTACCGATCACGCAGCCTCATTAGAACCTATGGGATTACGTAAATTAACAAGAGATTTGAATGCCGTTTATCAAGCGCTTAGCTATAAAAGTCAAGATGTCTTACCTATTGAGCAAGTGCAACGCGACAAATTAAAAAATAAAAAAGGCTAGAATAGTAATGAATAAAAAGGTTTTTATATTTTTCCCCGATGGTGTTGGTTTAAGAAATTTTGCTTTTACCGATTTTAAGAAGAATGGAGAACAGATGGGGTTCGATATAACGTATTGGAATAATACTGTTTTTTCTTTAAAAGATAATTTAGGATTCAAAGAAGTAAAAATAGAAGACCATACAGCACACCCCTTACTACCTTTTTATTCCAGAGCAAGGAAAAGAGTAGAATTAAATATTTCTCGTGATAAATTTAATGATGCCGTCTATCCCACTTATAAGTTCCCTTTTAATTACTCAGGTACTAAAAACAGTTTAAAAAGTTTGTATACTCAAGCGTTAATTGGTCTTTATAATTCGGAGAAAGGACTCGTTAAATTACGACATAAAATAAACATATTAGAACGTTCAACCTCAAAATACAGCTATTGCAAAGCGCAATTAGAAAAGCATAAACCCGATGTTGTTTTTTGTACCACACAACGAGCTACCCAATCCATAAGCGCTTTATTGGCAGCTAAGGATTTAGGGATTCCAACCGTGGCTTTTGTGTACTCTTGGGATAACGTACCTAAAGCCATGCAGGTGGTTGAAACCGATTATTACTGCGTTTGGAGTGATTTAATGAAGGAAGAGCTTTTAAAATATTATCCTTTTGTTAAAGAAAAACAGGTGTTTGTTACCGGAACGCCTCAGTTTGAACCGCATTTTGATCCACGCTTAAAACAAACTAAAGCAGAATTTTTTAATCAGTACGGCTTAGATCCTAACAAGAAATACATTTGTTACTCTGGCGATGATGAAACCACATCACCACTAGATCAATATTATTTGGAAGATTTAGCCCATGCGGTAAGACGTTTAAATGATAAAGGATACAACTTGGGGGTTATTTACAGAAAATGCCCGGTTGATTTTACTACAAGATATGATGACGTAATAGAAGCTAACAAAGATATTATACACGTTCTAGATCCTTTATGGAAACAAGTGGGCGAACAATGGAACCAAGTCCTGCCAACTCCTGAAGATTTTAAAATGCTGTATAACGTTTGTGAACATAGTGAATTGGTTACCAACGTATGTTCTTCCACAGTATTCGATTTTGTGGCGCATAACAAACCGTGTATTTATTATAACTACGAACAACCACAATTAAAAAAAGGTATTCGAGATATTGGTCAGAATTATAAATATGTGCACTTTAGAAGCATGCCAAGTGATTGTGCCGCTGTTTTCTGTAGAGATAAAACGGAACTAGAAGGACTGGTTAAACAAATATTAGATGGGGAACTTTCTAATGTTGAGGAAGGAAAACAATGGTTTAAAATAGTTGCGGGTGAAAATCCTAATGGAGCATCTGAAAAAATATGGAAAACCATAAAAAATATAATATGATGAAAAATAAAACAATTATATTTTCTAACTCTTATGGCCCGAGAACAGGACATAATTTTGCTTCTGAAGCACTAAAAGTTTTTACTTATAATACATAATAATAGTAAAGAATTAAGGCTCTTAATTAAGTTTAATAATTATGAGGTTGATATTAAACTAATCTAAAATGATTTTTCCTGAATTACATAGACATGAGGTAAATAGTATGAAAGCGTCTATGGCGTTTTTTCAAGGCCTGTATAGAAGAGTTTTTAAACATGACAGGGATAAAGTTTTTATCATAGGGTTTCATAAAACAGGAACCTCTTCTTTGGGAAAAGCATTACAAATTTTAGGTTATAGAGTATGTGGAAGTATAAAGGAAGCTTATGATTATGACACAGCATTAGATGTGAAAAGCTATATTTTAAAAAAAGCAAAGCCTCTTCTATCTAGTTATGACGCTTTTCAAGATACCCCTTGGTTTCTATTGTATCAAGAGTTATACAAACTTTATCCCGAAGCTAAATTTATTCTAACCAAGCGTCACCCAGAACAATGGGCTAAAAGTGTACAGAATCATTTTGGAATACAAAAAATCAAATATCATGATTTCATTTATGGTACAAATAATTCATTAAAAGATGAATCCATTTATTTAAATGTTTATAATGCACACAATACCAATGTACAGGATTTTTTTTCTAATAAAGGCAATTTTTTAGTCTTTGATCCTATTACTGATGGATGGGAGGAACTAGCCAATTTTCTAAATGTAAAAAAGCCTAATCAGAAGTTTCCTTATGTAAATAAATCTGAGGATAGAAATAAGCTTATGGTAAAAATTAAAAAAGAATTAAAACGAATTTATTATAAATAATCTTTTAAGAAATTTATTAATGCGCATTGGCTTCCTAACCCCTGAATATCCACATCCTAAAGTAAATCATGCTGCAGGATTAGGAACTAGTATCGGTAATTTAACAAAGGCCTTAGTCAGGCATGGGCATGCTGTTTATGTATTTGTATATGGTCAAAAACAAACGGAAGACTTTGTCGAAGATGGGATTCATTTTTACTTAATAGCTGATAAAGACTTTGCTTTTGCAAAATGGTTTTACTATCGTAAATACGTTCAAAAGGAAGTTCAGAAAATAATAAATAAAGAGCAAATCCAGATTCTAGAGGTTCCAGATTGGACAGGGATTTCTGCTTTTATGAAGTTTTCGGTGCCTGTAGTGATGAGGTTTCATGGTAGTGATACCTATTTTTGCCATTTAGAACAGCGTACACAAAAACTTAAAAATAAGTGGTTTGAAACCATAGCTGTTCGTGGGGCTCAAGCTTATATAGCTCCCACTAATTTTGCAGGAGAACAGTCTAAAATGCTGTTCAATATTAAAAATATACCTATTAAAACCATTCACTACGGCTTACAGTTAGAAAAGTTCACGAATACTCATCCAGAAATGTATACACCATACAGTATTTTGTATTTAGGGACACTTATACGCAAAAAAGGGGTTCTTGAACTACCTGAAATTTTTAAAAAAGTTAGGCAGGAATACCCTCAAGCAACGTTAAAACTTATTGGTAATGATGCTTCCGATATTCAAGCAGGTAACCATTCAACATGGAGTTTGCTAAAGGAAAGTTTTTCTGAAGAAGATTTAAATCATGTGCATTATTTAGGAAGATTACCCTATGATGCCATTAAAAACCATATTCAAGATGCTCATGTTTGTGTGTTTCCTACCTACGCAGAAACTTTGGGTATGGTGACTATAGAATCCATGGCCATGCAAAAGCCTGTGGTGAATAGTAATATTGGCTGGGCACAAGAACTTATGGAAGATGGTCAAAGTGGTTATTTAGTCCATCCCAAAGATCATGGTGTGTACGCTGAAAAAATCAAAGTACTTTTTAATAATAAATCGAAATGCTTGGAAGTGGGAAATGCCGCAAGAGCGTATGTTGAAAATCATTTTGATATGGAGAAACAAGTGGTTAGGAATGTTGAATTTTATAAGAAACTTATAAAATCATGATAGTACTGACCCACAATAACCAATATGTGCTTCGTGTTGAGGATATTAGTGAAAACACCGATATTCTTTTTCAAGCAACTCATACCATTTTAAATGTAATGTATGGTTTGGCCGAGCAGTTTCCGAACCACATTTTGGTTTGGCAACATTTATCAGCAGAATCTCATGTCAATTTCGATTATATTGAAAGAATTCCAGCATTAGAAAGAAAATGTCTGTCCTACTGTTCACAATCTTTTTTCCCAGATGCTATTGGTTATGTAGAACAATCACCCTTTATTAATATCAAGAAAGAGGTGTGCTACCCCACATGGCAGATGTCTGGACTGGTTGGTGTCATCAAAGCTAGTAATTTATTACAGTTTAAAAAGGAAGTGAATTCGATAAATTTTTCCTATGCCTTAAATGCGATAGCTAAGTTAGGAATGCCTCAAGGTTTGTGGTGCTATTCCGAACCCAGGTTATTAAAACAAGAACTGCCTTCTCACGAGAAACAAGCAAGTACTTATTTACTTTTTAACTTTGTAAAGCAGCATTATAAATGGGTATGGGTGTGGTTGCTATTTTTAAATAAATGGATTTATGAAGGAAGCTTTTCTTTATATGCCTTGTGTCATACGTTTACAACCAAACGGACTCAAGTGTCATTCAAACTACAATCAATTTCCATAAAAAAGGGAAATAAAGAAGGTGATGGTCATTCGACCATAGACGTTATCATTCCAACCATAGGTCGTCCCGATTATTTATATGATGTGCTTGCCGATTTAAGAAAGCAAAGTCATCTGCCAAAACGGGTTATAATTGTAGAGCAAAATCCCGCTCCTGAAAGTGTTTCCGATTTACATTATTTACATACTGAAACCTGGCCTTTTGAAATTGACCATACCTTTACACATCAAACTGGGGCATGTTTTGCAAGAAATTTGGCCTTAAGTAAAGTACAAAGTGAATGGGTGTTTTTAAATGATGATGATAATAGGTTTGCTCATAATCTTTTAACTGAAGTTTTACAATATGCCAAACAGTACGGTGTAGAAGCTATTTTAACCAGTTATTTACAGCCCGATGAAAACCTACGGTATAAAAAAGTTCACCAAACCTCTATCTTCGGATCTGGGAATAGTTTTGTTAAAGCTAAATATTTGTCTAAGGTGAATTTTGATATGAGTTTAGAATTTGGGTATGGTGAAGATACCGATTTTGGCATGCAGTTACGTAATATTGGCGTTGACGTTATTTATTTTCCGAACTTGAGTATAACGCATCTAAAGGCACCTAGAGGCGGATTTCGATCAACATTTATTCAGCCTTGGGAACATGAAAAAGTTCAGCCTAAGCCATCTCCAACCATCATGTATTTAAAGCAGAAGCATTATACCAAACAACAAATTCAAGGTTATCAATTACTTCTTTTTTTTAAAATGCATAAATTAAATGTTTTTAAGGTAAGATTTTTCTTGAAACGTTGGAAGCAAAGTGAAAAATGGGCGGAATTACTGTCAGAAAAAAGTCAAAACACCTATGCTTAAAATCTACACCAACAAAACATTTTTAACGGAAGCATACCGTAAAAAAGTGTTTCCCTTACTTTTTGATTTGTGCTATTTAAAGCATAAGGGTTTAGTAGAATATTTCAGTTTGGTTGAAGAGGCAAAGGATTGTGATATCATGATTATGCCCATAGATTATGCCAAGTTTATAAAGCATCAAAAAGCATTCGACACTTTACTAATGTTGTCTAAAACATATAAAATGCCATTGTGGATTTATACAGCTGGGGATTATGGTTTTACCAATTCTATTGAAAACGCGTATACCTTTAGGTTAGGCGGGTTTAAAAGTCAGTTGCCCAAACACACTTTTGTGATGCCATCATTTATAAACGATCCTTATGACATGGTGTTGGAATACAGAGGGTTCGTTGCGGTTAAAAAAGCTGAAAAGCCCTCGATTGGTTTTGTTGGTCATGCACAATCAGGTATTTTAAAATATACAAAAGAATTAGTAAATCATTTAAAATTTCACGCTACAAGACAAGCCTACAGGCTAACGGTAGATTCACAATCATTTTTCCCTTCAAGTATAAAACGCGCCAAATTACTTCGAAAGTTAGAGCAAAGTCAAAGTCTAAAAACAAATTTTATTTTAAGAAATAAGTATCGCGGTGATTTAAGCATTGAAGAAGGAAAAAAACTAACAGAAAAAGAGTTTTTTCAAAATATTTATGTGAATGCGTACACGTTTTGCATTCGAGGACGGGGCAATTTTTCGGTACGATTTTATGAAACCTTAGCCGTTGGACGTATTCCCATATTATTAGATACAGATTGTAAGTTACCTTTAGAAGATAGCATCGATTGGAATAAACACGTTGTAATTTTAAATAGTCAGAGCCCAGACAGTTTAGAAAATCAAATTTTGAATTTTCATAATAGTTTAACTGCAGAAGAATTTGAAGCCTTACAAGCCTCAAACCGACATCTATGGCTTAATTACCTGAGGAGAGAAGAGTATTTCAAGATAGTTTGTAAGGTTTTTTAGGTAACAAACCATTAAAAAGTAAAAAAACTAGTAGAATAAAAAAATGTTATTTAACTCCATTGATTTTGCAATATTTTTGCCTGTTATTTTCATTTTATATTGGTTTGTCTTTAACAAAACCATAAAAACACAAAATGCATTAATTGCCGTTTCGAGTTATATTTTTTATGGTTGGTGGGAATGGGAGTTTTTAGCTCTAATATTTTTTAGTACTGTTGTAGATTATTCTATCGGTTTAAAGTTGTTCAGGGAAAAAATAGTTTCAATAGAAAAACTTTACTATGGATAAGTGTACTTGTAAATATCGGTCTTCTAGTATATTTTAAGTACTATAACTTTTTCCTAGATAATTTTATAACTGCTTTTTCATTTTTTGGAGGCAACCTGACAACAAATTCATTAAACATAGTTTTACCTGTAGGCATTAGTTTTTATACATTTCAAACATTAAGTTATACTATAGACGTTTACAGAGGTAAACTTGAACCTACTAGGGACTTTATTGCCTTTTCTGCCTTTGTGTGTTTTTTTCCTCAATTAGTTGCTGGGCCAATTGAAAGAGCAACAAAATTATTACCACAATTTTTTTCAAAACGATATTTTGAATATAATAAAGCATCAGAGGGTGTGAAGCAAATTCTATGGGGCTTATTTAAAAAAATAGTAATAGCAGATAGATGCTCAATTTTCGTGGATGATATATTTCAAAATTATTCTAATTATTCCGGGAGCATTTTAATAATTGGAGCGATTTTATTTTCATTTCAGATTTATTGTGACTTTTCAGGATATTCAGATATAGCTATCGGTACAGCTAAATTATTTGGAATTACATTAATGACAAATTTTAGAACCCCTTATTTTTCAAGAAATATAGCTGAATTTTGGAGAAGATGGCATATTTCGTTGTCTACTTGGTTTAGAGATTATCTTTACATACCATTAGGAGGATCAAAAGGATCCAAGATAAGAACAATTCGCAATGTTTTTATAATTTTTATAGTTAGTGGATTTTGGTATGGTGCAAATTGGACCTATGTAATTTGGGGAATTTTAAATGCTATTTATTTTTTGCCAATATTTTTAATGAAAAGGAACAGGAAATATCTCAACACAACAAAATTTAATAAGTTTTTTCCAAGTATTAAGGAGAGTTGTAGTATATTTTTAACTTTCATGCTAACTACGTTTGCTTGGATATTCTTTAGATCAAAATCAATATTTGATGCATTTGAATACATAAAGGGTATATTTAATCAAAATAATTTCTTTAAACTACAAACAGCTCAAACTTATATATCTGATATTAGACCATTAATTGGTTACTTGAGTTTTTTCATAATTGTTGATTGGTATTTTAGAAATGATGATGTTGTTTTTACAATTTACACTCCAACTAAAGGCAAAATAATATTTAAGTACTTAATTTATTTATTTGCTATTATAGGGATTATACTTTCAATAAAAAATCAGTCGTCTAACTTTATATATTTTCAATTTTAATCGTGAGAAAGTTTGTGTATAAAATAGTGAAGTCATTCTTGTTTATTTATTTAATGCTATTTAGTATACATTTTATAATGGATTATTTTTTATCAAAAGAGAATGTTTGTAATAACAATACTTGGCATAAAATATTTAAAGGAAAACTAAATACCGATATTGCAATAATAGGAACATCAAGAGCAGAGGTGCATTACAATACTAAAATTATTAATAATCTAACAGGATTAAGAACATATAACTTAGGACTTAGCGGGACTCCCTATCCTATTTTTAAAATTAGATGGCGTTCTTATATCAACAGAAATAAATCACCAAAAATTTTAATTATTGATATTGATGCCTTAAGTCTTCATAATTCAAATAACCTTTATGATAAATTTCAATACTTGCCTTATTTTTATTCTCCAGAATATCAATCTGTAGCCTTCCCTAAAAA
>NZ_LXEI01000007.1 GCF_001642835.1 Pseudotamlana agarivorans | reverse complement strand
TGGAACAATTATAGGACTGTTTTCTCCTGAATGCGTGATTTCTATGGACGCTGATTTCGTGCCGATATTACCATCTGGAGTAAAACTAATGGCTAAAATTTCTGTACTTTGTCCGTTCACAGTTAATGGTAAAGCTTCTGAATGACCAAACAGTATAGCATCTGTTCCTGTAATACTTATTGAACTAATACTTATATCCTCTCCAATATCCCCATTGTTAAAGAGCTCCAAGTTTAATTGACTGGCTGAACCATTTATGGTGCGTGAACCAAAATCCAGGGCTTCCTCGTTAGCTATTAAGGCAGCCGGTAAATCTGGAGTCACTTCAATACTAAGTTCTTGCGAATTTTGTAAGCCTTCAGCATCTTCTATGGTTAGCCTTACTGTATAAATGCCTTCTGAAACGAAAGTATGAACCGGATCGGCCGTTGTTGCGGTGTTTCCATCTCCAAAATCCCAATGATATGTGACTATACCTGAATCATCGGTAGAGTCACTTCCTGTGAAACTCACTTCTAATGGAGCTTCTCCTGATAAGACCGTCGCAGATGCAAGCGCTATTGGCGCTTGGTTGCCTTGGTTGCCTCCACACAAAGTTTCTTCTAAAGCTAAATTTCTATTACCACTAGCACTTAAAACAATACGATCTATAAAATGACCTTCTGATCTTCCTGAAATTTCCATAGTATAAATACCAGGGGAATCAAAATCTACATAAATTGCATGAGGATCATTATCATTAGTATAGGATTGCCAATTCCATGCTAAATTGTTTGAATAAACTTTAAACCAATTATTGCTACCACTACCATTAACAAGAGGCGATTGTCCGCTTCCTTTTGGGTAAATAATGTTACTTCCTTTTTTTGCATAAAACTCACTAGCATCATTAAATCTTAACCAGGTATCATTATTATCTGTATTACTAGATCCTTCACCTATCTTAGACCTCCATTCTAACAAATAAGTTCCAGGTGTATTAATTTTTATAGTAGAACTAATTGTTCCATGTCCTGGGGAAGAAAAATACTCTCCACCTGTCCAATTAATATAACCTGAACCGCTAAAACCAGTTGTATTGTTTTCAACATGCCAGCCAGAAGGCAATGGTAAATTCTCTGCCTCTATAATAACTACTCCATTAGCTTCTACAAAATCGGCTTTACAACTAGAGCCTACATTTAAGTTTAAAGTTTTTGAGCTATTATTATCATAAACAATAGTTAACAAGGCGCTCTTATTGGTTTCAGTACCTAAATGTTGAACAGTAACTTGGTGTTGTGAGTTAGGCTTGAGAATACTATATGATAAATCCCCAGAGACAATATCAAACTCAGAAGCATCCGAACCCGTAATATCAAGTGATTTTATCATAATTCCAATGTTTCCATTTGAAACATCTAACATAAAATTGTTAGCTCCACTTACTGGAATTTCTAAATTAGATTCTGAAATTAATGAACTTGCTACACTAGGGCTTCCTTCTGGTGAATCAACACCATAACATTCCATATTTTTCTGATTACCACCACCTTTTGAAGGAGAACCTCCTGCTGTAAAAATTCCTCTTCCTGAAACAATACCTTGAGTACCATGTCGATGATGATTAAGATCTTCACCTGTTGTCCATGATTGCAAATTCGGGTCATAAATTTCAGTTGTTTTTAACGCGGTAGAACTACTTGGTGTCTCTCCACCAGCAACAACTAATTTATTTTCAAAATTTGCGACAATTGCAGCTGCTCGTCCTGTAGGAATGTTTTGGTCGGATGGTAAAGTACTCCAAGTTTGAGAAGAAAAATCATAAACATCAACTTCAGGAATTACAGGTCCAAAAACACCACCACTTCCACCAGACAAACGTCCTGAAGCTGCATACAATTTTCCATTAATAACTGCAGCATGAAAATGATCTCTTGGTCTTGGAGCATTCTCTAAAACAGTCCATATTCCGGTTGCTGGATCATATTCATCAAACCAATCTACATACCCGCCATCGTGACCTCTGGTGTTTCCTGCAAGGATATAAAACTTGTCGTCATAAACTACGAGACCCGTTGAGCCACGCTTTCTACCTTCTGGTATTTCAGGTCCCTGAATCCACTCTTGATTAGCAGGGTTAAATGCCCATATATAATCTGCTGGTGTTTCTGTTGGAAATACATTTGTTTTGAAGGCACCAATAACCCATATTAACCCTTGATATTCTACTGCTTGAAAGTGATTGAATTCGATTGGAGCAGAATTAGTTAATGAATTCCATGAATTTGTAGTATAATCATAGACATCCAAGGTTTTGGCATTTTCCCTTCCTCCAAACATGTAAAACTTATCTCCAGCTTGAACAAAAGAGCACTCATGACGAGCCGTATATGTTTCATCTTCATTTTTGTCAATCCAAAGTTTAGTAGAATCATCTGTAACGGTCCATGAAAATTGAAGCGTCACATCTTGCGACCCAGGTTTTGAAGCGGTTACAGTAACTAAATGAACACCATCGTTATTTGGTCCACCATTAAGCGCTATCGGATCAATACTACCTATAATATGTCCATTGGTAGGTTCTATATCTATTCCTTCGGGCTGGTTACTTATTTGGTAGGTCACATTTTCATTGGGATCACCACCGCTTGCAAATAAAACTAATGAACTTGTTCCTCCTATTTGAGTATACTGATCAGAAATTGGCTCAAACGTTATTGTTTGCGATTGGTTTCCTGTCACATCAATAGAAAGTTGTGCTGAATCCTGTAAACCATCTGAATCGGTTACTGTAAGCGTGACCGTGTAATTTCCTTCGACCGTATAAGTATGCACTGGATTACTTGAAGTACCTGTGTTTCCATCTCCAAAATCCCAAAAATAAGTCATGCCTAATTTGTCATCGCTGGATTCACTTCCTGTAAACGAAACCTCTAAAGAAGAAGCTCCTGTTAAACTACTCGCACTTGCTACAGCAACAGGTGGTTGATTAGAAATTATAGCACCACTAATAATTTCTATTCCATTGATTAGAGGGTTTTCTACTTCATGTCCAAAAGAGATATTCAACACACCATCATTTACGGTTACAGGATAGGATAACATTCCTGCTACTTGATGCCCGAATGTAGTAATCAAATCTAGATTATCCTCAACTACGACACCTTCTATAAGAATGTCAAAAACCCTATTCCCTACTTTATTTGTTCCTGAATAACTGTTTCCTAAAAACAGATTAACTGTATATTGGCCATTAGAAATAGGTATTGAAAAATCCATTTCAGGCTCTGTATCTGCATCCCATCGTTCACTGTTAAAAAGTCCATTAAAAGTATTCTCATCAATATAGCCGGGGATGGAACTATGTCTATTTGAATAAGGTAAACTACTTGCATATTTAGTTCCTGTATTTACAGAGTAAGATATACCATTATATGCCCCATTTGATGGATTTGATTCCCAGTCTGGTCCACTATCTGTACTAGTAATTGTTGCTGAACTACCTGCGCTAATACGAACTAAAGGACCCAACAGAGGCTCACTTAATGTAGCATTCAAAGGAACAACTAGTGGGCTATTAATTCCGGAATGGGTGATTTCTAAAGTAGCAGATTTAGTTCCCGAATTTTCGTCTGGTGTAAACTTAACCGGAACAAGTATTTCAGAACCAGGCCCTACAGAAAGAGGAAGACTTAACGTACTAGTAAATAAATTTGCATCAACCCCAGAGAAATTAATCCCACTTACTTCAATAGCTCCATTTGCTGGACTTCCTTCATTAGAAATTTCTAAATTTAATTCTACAGCACTACTATTTATAACTAATGACTCAAAATCTAAAGTATCTGGGTTGGGTTGTAAAGTACTAGACTGATCTTCAGTGACATTAATAAAATCCCAAGTAGCAATATATGTTGAATTAGAACTACCTGAAGTTCCTATTATCCCAACAGCCATCCCCTTATTATCGGAAGCACTTAAAAAACTAGCGGCTAGTTGTTGTTCTGAGCCCAATTGTACAATATCTAATCCACTATTTAGAGAATAAAATACTCGAGCAGAATTTGTTTCTGGATTGACATTTATATATAAATCAACTCCAGCTGCCTGTAGGAGTTCTGGTGCATCAAAAGTAGTTGTGTTATTAACTCCGTTAATCTCATTTACAATTTCAAAACCATAAATATTATCACCACTTGTCACCCCTTCCATCAAAGCAACTTTTAAATAATTATCCTGGTCTCCATTTCCAATATACACACCATAAGATTGTCCAGCAATTGGTGCAGCGCCATTAAATGGAGTTGCTACTTTACAATGTACTGTGAATGGGTTTGAGTTTTCATCAACATTAACTCCAAACTGAAATGCATTTTCTTGAGAATTTTGTGATCCCAAAGCATCTCCTGAAGAGACCGCATCAACTGTCGCTTTACCTCCGGCACCACCAAAGGAAAGGTTAACTTCATCATATTGTGAAAGGTAATTAATAGTACCTGTTGGATCTGTCATTAACCCGGTAAACCCTAAACCGAAAAAACCTGTTCCTGGATCATTATTCCAAAAAGGATAAAGAATAGGAAGGTTTGATGCAAGTCCATTCTGAGGATCTATCGAAAAAACATCTTGATTATCAGGAATGCCATCATTGTCATCATCAGTATCCGCTAAATCGGATAAAAAATCTCCATCATTATCGCTAGGGCTACTTCCTGCAGAACAATGATTAGTCCCATTGTTAATTTCATCATCATTTGTAAATCCGTCACCATCATAATCAGCCATCCCGTCGTATTCCGAATCACCTGGCTGAAAACAATCTCCAAAATCTCCAGGTTCAAAAACAGTAACATCGTCTGCCCCATAAGTAACAACCCAAATGGTACCAGGAAATATGCTATTATCACCCATTGCAATAAGATCTAGGGGAATGTTACCAAACCCACTTAAAAAACCATTGTCCTTTGATAATAATGTTGTTCCACTTGCATCTAAACTATATCTGTTGATACTACCGTTAAAAGATGCGGTAAGAATATTACCCTGCATTGCGCCATCAAAATTTGAAGCCGTATATTCACATAAACCATTTGTTGAAGATCCTACTATATCTAATATATTAACCTTAGGACTTGATAGAGCATCTGCTAGATACTCACCTTGACGAACATCTGATGGAAAATCTGCCATGGTAAACTCTGTATTAAAATACCCTCTCACACCACTAATTAATGCAGACCAATCATACGCACCATTTTCAATCCAACTATTACCATCGTATTGAAACTTATAAACCCCAGCTTTATCAGGAAAAGCTCTAATCGGAACAGGATGTCCCCCGTAATACGTATTATTCGGATCATTAATAGTTCCTACATAATGTAATGCATCGCCATGAGTTTTTCCGTTTTCAATATTAAACTTATTGGTAATATAATCTCCAGCGGCCGAATTATAAGTGGCCGTGTTATGTGTACCTTTTAACTGATTATTACTGTCATAAATTAAAGGTGTACCACCCCATCCTCCGTTAGGACCATTATCACCAGTAAAAATCCTCCCGTCTGTTGTAACAACTACATCAAAAGCATTTCTATAACCTGGTGAAAATATTTGTACCGGACCTCCATTTTCAGGAAATGTTTGATTTAAACCGTTATTACCACCAAACGGATCACCTAAATCGATTGTAGCATTGTAAAGTGGATGAGATGCCGAATACGGAAAACTAGGATGTGTATTATCGATATCCAATTTGTCAGGATCGTTCAACGAAGGAAGATCGTAAATAAATGGAGTATTATTAGTTCTTGAATCTAAATAAGGACCTCCATTTGCTGTTTCCATTTGCTCTAATTGCGAAATATTAACTATTAATAAAGCACCAGCTAAATAAAATTCAGTTGAGCCTGCAAAATTATTACTAGGAGCCCCCTGATTCGTATTACCACCTTGCTGAATAAGTAAATATGTAATACCTCCTCTTGTAAACAGATCCAACCCATTTGTTGAATGATTTTCTTCACAACGAGGAAGCCCCCTTACTAAATCTACTTTTTCCCAAGTTGAACCATTCCAACGAAGTCGAGACAAAATTCCTGAATTCGTATCTAAGTTAACATCATTTCCGGCTCCGCCTCCACCACCTATACGAGAGTCTGAAGATGTAACATATAAAATCGGGTTGGTGTTTGTACCGGCTGTTAATAATCCAGTAATCTGGCGTTTTTTTGTAGAATTATTTGTCCCATCATCATTATGATTAGGCGTATTTTCTTTAATTAAGGTGATTTGATTACTATTTAATATAGTATATGTCCCATTACCTGGACCTTCTTCACCCCTACTTACCTCATATTCCCAAATAACACCGTCTTGCTGGGCGACATACAATTTATTGTTTGGGCCAAAATCCAGAGATGTTGGATTGTTAATATTCGCTCCTACTAAACCTGAAGCGCCAAAATTGATTGATTGAGAGAGAGAGACTTGATGACTAATTAACACTAAAAAGCCAACAACAATTGTTTTATAGCAAAATGACATAATGTAAAAATTTTGAATAGATGGTTGTTTTTATGATTAATAAATGTTCTAAAGATTCAAAACCAAATGAAGAAAAGGTTTTCTAAACTAGAAATTCATATGGTTTAACTATTCTGTAAAATTGAAAATAAAATTCAGAAAAAACCTTTAATAACGTTAGCTTACAACTTTATTCGACAAACAACACATCTGACAAAATGGATTCATATGAATTTCAAAATTTTCATATTAAGCCTATTAGTAACTTATATGTGTTGAAAAAATTATAAACAGCCCTTATATGCAAAAATCATCGACGAACGGAAGTCCTGTTCTTAATCAAAAAAAATGCACCATATTAATATCTCAATAAAAAGCTATAATCTCGCCCTATTAAAACGAAGTTAAAAAACTAATAATTGGTATTTTATTATATGCTTCTTAATGAGTAATCCATATTTGATATAACGTTTATTGTATATTTTAGATTAATAATATTTTAAAACTAAAACAACGAGAATTATAACTTGAAGTCGTGTAAAAAGTAATTTCAAGGCATTTATCTATATCCTTAATAAAAAAAGAAACCATAAAGAGGCTATACATTATTTTAAGCTCTTTTTAAATTATAATTGGTGTAATTCATAGATAAAAACCCTAAACAACAGGTGTAAATGGTAGCCAGAAGAATTACCAAATCTATAGCTTGCTTCTAAAGCACTAATGTCGATGTGGTCAAAATTGCATTACAATGCGAACGAGATGTTTAACAGGAACTAAATCATCCGAACTTGGAGGTAAAAGACTTAAATAGTTAAACTTATAAGTCTTAAAAGTATTTTTCTACTCATTCTTATTTCAAGAATTTACTAGAAAATTGACAAAAAAAGGCTGCCTATTCAGACAGCCTTTTTTTCAATAATTTCTTTAAATATTTATTAATTACATTTCATTAAAAATAGAATGCATTAATCGTTTTTTATCGTTGATACTTTCTTCGAGAGAAATCATAGTTTCTGTTCTATAAACACCTTCAATGTCATCTAATAAAAAGATAACTTCTTTAGCGTGCTCGGTACTTCTTGCTCTGATTTTACAGAAAATATTAAATTTTCCAGTTGTAATGTGAGCTACTGTCACATAAGCTATTTCATTAATACGCTCTAAAACAAATTTGGTTTGAGAAGTATTGTTTAAATAAACCCCTACATAAGCTATAAAAGAATAACCTAATTTTTTGTAGTCCAGCATCAATGACGAACCTTTAATAATTCCTGATTCTTCCATCTTTTTAACACGAACATGTACTGTACCTGCTGAAATTAATAGTTTTTTAGCTATGTCTGTAAATGGAATTCTTGTGTTATCTATTAACATGTCAAGAATTTGGTGATCTATTTCGTCTAATTTTATTTTACCCATAATTAACTATTCTTAAATATACAGCAAAATTAATACATTTTCTTTAAAGATAAAGTATAAAAGATGTGATTTATTTCGTTTTTAATAAGACATTTTCATTATTTATTCTAACTAAAACGTTTTCGCTGTCTATTTCTAGCGATTCACCATTCTCATTAAGCACCTCATTACCATGAGCTTCAATTTCTTTATGACCAAAAATTCCTTCAAGATTTTCAATTTTAACTATTTTAGGGATAAATTCTAAATTTTCATTGATTAACCTTTCTTCAAATTGAATTCCAACATCTACAGTCTCACCTTCTATTAAGGCATTCCTTATTATAATATCTAAAAACAGTTTTTCATTTTCAGGAATACTTAAGTAGGAATCATACACCAATCCATCAACGGGGTTTTTAGAGATATAGTCTAAAGACGTTATATAGGACATATAAATAAGCTCTCGTGTCTTCTCTCGTTGATAATCCTCATGAAAATGACCGGCTTCAAACAATATAGTTGGAACATTCTCACTCTGAAAGGTATCACCCACACAATTAATATTAAAAGCATCATCATAAACCCCTACTTGATCAGGAATTTCCTGCTGTAACATCGCATTCATTACAGCAATAACCTCCATAGACACCTTTCTATTAGGGGTTATTGTACAATCCTTGTCCTGCGCAGGAGATAAAAATGATACTGTTGCCGATTTATTCACCTTCCCAGCACTAAAAATAGTACGTTGTCCATGTAAATTATAACAAAAGTGAGGCTTAAAGTCATTGAAAATAGTTCTTAAAACCTGACTCTCTGGTTGAGTCAAATTTTGAGCATCTCTATTTAAATCTACTTCATTTGCATTAATTCGTGTATAAGCCTTGGCACCATCGGGATTTAAAATTGGAATTATATAAAGTGTACAAGCCTCTAAAAGGTGGTTTAAGTCTGATTCGTCTTTTAATAAAGTATTTAATAGATCAAACAATGCTTTTGTAGTTGTCGATTCATTACCGTGCATCTGTGACCATAATAAGATGCGTTTTTTACCATGCCCAGTTTTTATACCATAAATAGGTCTGTCTTGTACAGAGTGACCAATAACTTTTACGCTTGCTGTTTCTGGTAAATTATTTAGTAGGGGCTCTATGTCCTTATTAGTAATATAACGACCATAAAGCGCAGTTTCTTTATTATTTAAAAAGAGTGATTTAATAGCTTGAATATTCATGTTGATTATTTAGGTTACAAATGTAAACAAAAACAATATTACATTTGTAAACACCAAATTAGGTCATTTAGTTTACATCAATAAACCGTTTTTAGTATTTAATTTACAGTGTAATTTAGAAAATTAAACAAACTTATGTTTAATGCATTAAAGTATTGCTTTTCAGTATATTAAACATACTTAGTTAAAGTGTTAATCATATTAAAACATGAGGTTTTCGATAAATATAGTGCAAGATTAAACTGAATTAGTTACATTTGTAACAAGTTTATTTTACTAAACAATTTACAATGGTAAACAACGAGGATTTCATTAAACGACTACAAAAAGTCATGGATTTTTATGGAGAATCAGCTTCCGCTTTCGCTGAAAAAATAGATGTACAGCGCTCTAGTATTTCGCACATCCTTTCCGGAAGAAATAAACCTAGCTTAGATTTTGTTCTAAAAATTTTATCATCCTATCCTGATGTAAATTTGTATTGGCTATTAAATGGCAAAGGAGAATTTCCTTCAACCGAAAAAAAGGCTCCCGAAACAAAACCGTCCCCTAAAGTTCAAAATCCTCAAACAAATTTTAATTTTGACGAAATAGAAGCAAAAACAACAAGCAGTAATTCTGCGGAAGAAAAAACTATAGATCGTATTGTTATATTTTATTCTGACGGAACTTTTAAAAATTACATGAATTAAGGCTTTTCTTTACTAATTTTGCCTAAAATTATTTTATGCGATTCTTACCTCTTTTACTATTGTTTGTTTTATGTAGCTGTTATGAGAAAGCTAGAGATTGCCAATCTTTTCAAACAGGCGAATTTTATAGTGAAGTTACTATTAACGGAGAAGTATTTAAATCTACTTTTTATAGAGATGAAGATATTCAGGTTGAAACCTATGACAGCAAGATAGATTCGTCAAAATTACGTTGGGTTAACGACTGTGAAGTGGTTTTTAAAACCATAAACCCTAAGAATATGGCCGAACGCAAAGACATTCATCTTAAAATATTAACCACTACCGACTCCTCCTACACCTATGAATATTCTTATGTAGGTGAAACTAAAAAGCAAAAAGGAACGGCTTATAAAGTGAAATAGATTTAGTTTAAAGGATACAAGAAATGTTCAACGAGGTTAAATTTCAATTCTTTATCTTCTGTAATTTCATAAGTTAAAAACAATTCTCCCCAAAATTCACCATCTGAAAAATCTGCTATAATCCATTTATGGTTGAGAAGCTTAATGGTGTTTAACATCAGTTTTCTTCCTTCACTAGAAGCATAAGGTATTAACGGATGTTCACCACGAACCTCGTTTAACTTATATAGCTCATCCTTAATAAACGGAATAAGTTCATCAACTTTATAACCCTCATTTTCAAAATAGGTTATGGCGTCTTCGTTTTTATCAAGATTAAAATGTGAAGCTTCCAGAATGTCATTTTGTAAAACAGCTACAGAATCTTTATATTTTTTTAATTCAGTTCTACTCGTAACTAGCTTTTTGTCAATATCCTTAAATATATTTTTAGCGTTAACATACTGAAATAATACCAATAAGCTGGTAAATATGAACAGGTACATGAAAATTTTTTGCTTCATTCTATAATTTTAAATTAAAATTTCTAATTCGTCATAAGCCAAGAATACGTTGTCCGGCAATGATTTTTCAACTTCATCATGAAATCCCAACAAATGACTAATATGGGTTAAATATGCTTTTTCCGGATTCACTCTTTCAATAAAAGCCAAGGCTTCTTCTAAATTGAAATGTGAATGGTGTGGCTGTATCCGCAAGGCATTAACCACTAAAACCTTCACACCTTTAAGCTTTTCTATTTCTTTATCTGAAACCGATTTCATATCGGTTAAATAGGCGAAATCATTAAATCGATAACCAAATACTTCTAAAGAAGCATGTAGTCCTTTAATAGGAATCACCTCTTCTTCATTTAGCTTAAATGCTTTATTTTTTATACGGTTTACATGAAGTGATGGCGCTCCTGGATATTTGTTTTTAGTAGTAAAAATATAATCAAATCGCCTCTTCAATGCTTTAATCACCCGTTTATGTGCATAAATAGAAATATCGCCTTGCTTGAAATAAAAAGGTCGAATATCATCCAAGCCCATCACATGATCTGAATGTTCATGTGTAAAAAGAATGGCATCAATTTTAGAACAACCAGATCGCAGCATTTGATATCTAAAATCTGGACCACAATCAATTACGTAATGAAAGCCGTTCCATTCGATTAAAACTGAAACACGCAAACGTTTATCTTTCGGGTTTGCACTTTTACAAACCGGATGATCACTCCCAATAATAGGGATACCTTGAGAAGTACCTGTACCAAGAAACGTTATTTTCAAAATTTGATAAATTTTAGCCAAAAATAAGGTTATTTTTTTGTTTGCTACACATATTTGATACCTTTGTGAGACACGATACAACTTGTTTTTATATGGAAATTACCATTAAAGGAGATAAAGAGTTTGATGACATTCCTTCATTAAAATCGAAAGCACTTCGCATTAACTTAAACGAAAATATTTACGGTACTTTTGCCGAAATTGGAGCTGGACAAGAAACTTGTCGCCACTTTTTCAGAGCAGGAGGCGCTTCTGGCACAATCGCAAAAGCCATGTCGGCTTACGACAAAGACTTTAGTGATGCAATTTATGGTGCTGAGGATGATGGCAGATATGTTACCGAAGCTCGTTTACGCAAAATGCTTGCTCATGAGATGAGTTTGATGGAAAATAGACTGACTCGCGAGAAAAACCCAAATAAAATATTTTTCACCTATGCCAATACGGTAGCAACAATTGACTTCGCAAAGCAATTTAAAGGTCATGGTTGGGTTGGAATTAAATACCAAGTTGAAGCTGGAGCTGAATACAATGAAATAATTTTACACCTCCGCTTCAAAGAAACTGACGCTAGGTTACAACAAGAAACTTTAGGAATTCTAGGAACAAACCTAATTTATGGTGCATTTTACAAATATAACGAACCAAAAAAATTACTACGTTATCTTTATGATCACTTAGATAAAGATCGTTTGGAAATTGACACGATAAACTTTTCAGGTCCTGTTTTCAGTAATGTTGATAATCGCTTGATGAGTTTACAACTGGTTAAAAATGGCATGACCGATGCGGTTATGTTTGGACCAGATGGCACTAATGTTCTACCTGCAAAAGTATTTTACAAGAAAAACATTTTAGCGCTTCGTGGTAGCTTCAGACCGGTAACTAAAGTGAATATGGCTATGTATGAGAAATCATACGACATGTTCATAAAAGAAAACAAAGTAGACGTTAATAAAACGGTAGTTGTTTTTGAAATCACCTTGTCAAATTTACGTGCTGAAGGTGAAATTGACGAACAAGATTTTATTGATCGCGCTGACTTGTTATGCTCTATAGGACACTCAGTTATGATATCTAATTTTCAGGAATACTTTAAGGTGGTTGAGTACTTCTCCAACTACACAAAAGCCAGAATGGGATTAGCTATGGGGGTTAATAATCTGGTTGACATTTTTGATGAGAAATATTACCGTCACATTAGCGGAGGAATCTTAGAAGCTTTTGGTAAACTTTTCTTTAAAGACCTAAAAGTATACTTATACCCTATGCTTGATCCTGATACAGGAGAGTTAATCACAAGCGAAAATCTAAAAGTTTATCCTAGAATGAAGGAGCTGTATAAATTCTTCAAATACAACGGAAAAGTTATAGACATTACAGATTACGACCCAGAAATTATGAATATTTTCTCACGCGAAATACTTCAAATGATTTCAAGCGGAGATCGTGGTTGGGAAGATATGGTTCCTGAAGGTACTGCCGAATTAATCAAAGATTATCGTTTGTTTGGCTACACCAGAAAACCATTAACTTTGAATAGAAAAAGAAAATAGAAAAAGAAAATAGAAAACTTAAATATTAAAAAAAAGCCTGTAAAATCAATATTTTACAGGCTTTTTTTCTACTCTAAAATTTGGGCTGCGTGATCTTTTGTTTTTACTTTATCGATAACACGCTCTACAACTCCATTTTCATCTATTAAAAAAGTTTTTCTATGAATACCATCATATTCTCTACCCATAAACTTTTTAGGCCCCCATACGCCAAAAGCATTAATAACCGATTTATCCTCATCGGCTAAAAGCGGAAATGGAAAATTATATTTCTTCTTAAAATTTGTTTGTCTTTTTTCAGAATCAGCACTAACCCCCAACAACTCGTAACCTTGATCCTGTAAAACTTTGTAATTATCTCTTAAATTACAAGCCTCATTAGTACAACCTGGTGTACTCGCTTTGGGATAAAAAAATACGATTATTTTTTTTCCTTTATAGTCACTTAGCGAAATCTCACGCCCTTGCTCATCTTTTGATGTAAAATCTGGAACAGTTTCACCTTGCTTTAATGTTTTCATAGTCTTAACTTTGATTTTTAACAAAAATACGATTTATGACGAAACAAGAAAAGGTTGAATTTGTTATAAAAACCTTAAGCGAGCTTTACCCTGAAATACCAATTCCTCTAGACCATAAAGACCCTTATACCCTACTAATAGCTGTATTAATGTCGGCGCAAAGCACGGATGTTCGCGTCAATCAAATTACACCATTGCTATTCGAAAGAGCTGATAATCCTTATGACATGGTAAAACTTTCGGTTGAAGAAATTAGAGAGATTATCAAGCCTGTAGGTTTATCTCCTATGAAAAGTAATGGTATTTTTGGTTTATCTCAAATCCTTATTGACAAACACAATGGTGAAGTTCCAAATAACATGGAAGCACTTGAAGCACTCCCTGCTGTAGGCCATAAAACCGCAAGCGTGGTAATTTCTCAAGCTTTTGGTGTTCCTGCATTTCCCGTGGACACCCACATACACAGGTTAATGTATCGATGGAATTTAAGTAATGGCAAGAATGTAGTTCAAACGGAAAAAGATGCTAAAAGATTATTTCCTAAAGAATTATGGAACGACTTACACCTACAAATCATTTGGTATGGAAGAGAATATTCTCCAGCAAGAGGCTGGAACTTAGATAAAGATATCATCACAAGCACTATTGGAAGACAATCTGTTATAAAGGATTATTTAAAACAAAAAAAGTCCTGATTTTAAAATCAGGACTTTAAATACTTAATTAAGAAGCGCTTCAAACTTCATTTTTTTACAATTAATAACACTTAAAGCCTTAGAATAACTTAGAAGAAAATTAACCGTTTCTTCTTTCGGTTCAAGATCATCCATCTTGTTAATAAATTTTTCAGAGTAAATTTTTGCCATGTCTTACATTTAATTGATTTATAAGATAACGGCCTAAAAATTAATTTATTGCTTAATTAGTTAAAACAATATTATGCTTATCTATGATTTTTCGCAAATTAATTAAAGCATAACGCATACGCCCTAAAGCTGTATTGATGCTCACCCCTGTTTTATCCGATATCTCCTTAAAACTCATATCGTTATAAATACGCAGTAGTAACACTTCTTTTTGGTCCTCAGGAAGCTTATCTACCAAACGTCTCACATCATTTTCAACCTGCTCTTTTATAATCGTTTTTTCAGCATTTAAACTTGTATCACTTAATACTGAAAAAATGCTAAACTCACCAGAATTATCAAATTTTGGCATTCTATTACTTTTTCTAAAGTGATCAATCACCAAATTATGTGAAATACGCATAACCCAAGGCAAAAACTTCCCTTCTTCGTTATAAGCACCCCGTTTTAAGGTTCGTATCACTTTAATAAATGTATCTTGAAATATATCTTCAGCAACATCTCTGTCGAAAACTTTGGAATAAATAAAACTGTAGATTTTTTGTTTGTGCCTCAGAATAAGGACTTCCAAGGCGCCTTCATCACCTTTTATGTAGCTGCTAACCAGGGTAGCGTCTGTAATAAGTTCGTTTTGCATAGTTAATTACTTTAGTTCCGCAAAAGAAAAAACTTCTGTTGCTTGAGGTTAAAATGTTTGGAAAGTAATTTTATGCTATAGGCTTATTATGAGTTATATGATGAATAATTAATCCAAATATAACAACATTCCTTCCTAATATAAAAATATTCTGGCGTTTTTTTAGTATTCTTCGAACTCTATTACACTTTTTAGGTACAATTACTTATAGTATCTTTGCAGGATTATTGCCTTTGTAAGTCTATGAAATCTACCACTAATAACGAGAATCCTAAAGAAAATATTATAATTAAAGGTGCTCAATTGCACAATTTAAAAAATATTGACGTAACCATACCCCGAAACCAACTGGTGGTTATTACAGGTTTATCTGGTTCAGGCAAGTCCAGCTTAGCCTTTGACACGCTGTATGCTGAAGGACAAAGACGTTACGTAGAGAGTTTATCTAGCTACGCTAGGCAATTCCTTGGCCGTTTAAACAAGCCCAAAGTAGAATATATAAAAGGCATCGCGCCAGCCATTGCTATTGAACAAAAAGTCAATTCTACGAACCCTCGCTCAACAGTAGGCACTACCACCGAGATTTTTGACTATCTAAAACTTTTGTTTGCCAGAATTGGCAAGACCTACTCTCCTATTTCTGGATTAGAAGTCAAAAAAGACACTGTTACATATGTTGTAAATTACATAAAAACCTTTCCTGAAGGCGAAAAAATGCTTCTACTAGCCCCAATTCTGCTAGAGGAAGGTCGTAGCATGGAAGACAAGCTAAAAGCACTTAATCAACAAGGATACTCAAGAGTAAAGGTTAATAATGACGTATTTAGAATTGATCAAGTAGAAAACACGTCTCAATCAGACACCTTTTTCTTAGTTGTTGATCGTATTGTTAAAAAAGAAAGTGAAGATTTCTATAATCGTTTGGCTGATGCGATTCAAACAGCATTTTACGAAGGCAAAGGCTCTTGTTTTATAGAAGACCTGAGTGCCAATACACAACATCATTTTAGTAACAAGTTCGAATTGGATGGACTCACATTCTTGGAGCCCAATGTTCACTTGTTCAGCTTTAATAACCCTTATGGCGCTTGCCCGAAATGTGAAGGTTATGGAGACATTATAGGTATCGATGAAGATTTAGTCATTCCAAACACAGGACTATCAGTTTACGAAAACGCCATATTCCCTTGGCGTGGAGAAAGTATGAGCTGGTACAAGGATCAACTTGTAAACCATTCTCATAAATTCGATTTCCCTATTCACAAGCCATATTTTGAACTTACTGAAGATCAGAAACAATTAATTTGGACCGGAAACCAATATTTTGAAGGACTAAACAAGTTCTTCTCCGAACTTGAAGCTAAAGCCTATAAAATTCAGAATCGTGTCATGCTTTCTCGTTACCGAGGAAAAACAAAATGTAAAGCTTGTCAAGGCAGACGATTACGAACTGAAGCTAATTACGTCAAAATTTCTGACGCTACCATTTCTGATCTTGTGGAAATGCCTTTGGATCAACTAGCCTTGTTTTTCAAACAGTTACAATTAAACGAATACGATTTAAAAGTCGCAAAACGACTTCTAACTGAAATAAACAACAGATTAGAATTTCTTTCTAACGTTGGCCTAGACTACCTGACTTTAAACCGAAAATCAAATACCCTTTCTGGAGGTGAAAGTCAGCGTATTAATTTAGCTACCTCCCTAGGTAGTAGCTTAGTTGGTTCCATGTATATATTAGACGAACCAAGTATAGGATTACACCCTAAAGACACTGAAAAACTCATTTCTGTTTTAAAGTCTTTACGAAATTTAGGCAATACCGTTATTGTCGTAGAGCATGATGAAGATATCATGAAAGCTTCTAATAATATCATTGATATTGGTCCCGAAGCAGGAACCTTAGGAGGCGAAGTAGTTGCTCAAGGAGATTTTAAAACCATTTTAAAATCTGAATCACTAACAGCAAAATACCTAAACGGCACTTTAAATATCGAGGTTCCTAAAACCAGACGAACCTCTAAGTATTACATTGATATTTTGGGTGCTAGAGAAAACAACCTAAAAAATATCGATGTACGCTTCCCTTTAGGCATGCTTACTGTAGTTACAGGAGTATCAGGAAGCGGAAAAAGTACATTAGTAAAAAAAATACTGTATCCTGTTGTACAAAAGAAACTCACAGATTTTAGTGATAAAGCAGGACAATTTACAGCCTTAGAAGGCAATTTCAGCAACATAAACCATATTGAATTTGTTGATCAAAATCCGATTGGAAGATCATCAAGATCAAATCCTGTGACCTACATCAAGGCTTATGATGACATCCGAGCACTGTTCTCTAAACAAAAATTAAGCAACATAAGAAACTACCAGCCGAAGCATTTTTCATTTAACGTAGATGGCGGACGCTGTGAAAGTTGCAAAGGCGAAGGTGAAGTAACCATTGAAATGCAGTTTATGGCCGACGTGCATTTAGAATGTGAAACTTGTAAAGGGAAACGATTCAAAAAAGAAATTCTCGAAGTAACATATGGCGGTAAAAATATTGATGATATTTTAAACCTTACTATCGATGATGCCATACAATTTTTTGAAGCTAACGAACAAACTAAAATTAAAAACAAACTTCAACCTCTTCAGGATGTCGGTTTAGGCTATGTGACATTAGGACAAAGCTCTTCTACCCTTTCTGGTGGCGAAGCACAACGTATTAAACTTGCTTCATTTTTAGGAAAGGGCAACAATAAAGAGAAAGCCTTATTCATTTTTGATGAACCCACTACAGGACTTCATTTTCATGATATTCAAAAACTTTTAAAATCATTTAATGCTTTAATTTCCAAGGGTCATTCAATTATAGTTGTAGAACATAACATTGACCTTATTAAATGCGCTGATTTTATAATTGACTTAGGATCTGGTGGTGGAGAAAACGGCGGAAATGTTGTAGCAACAGGAACTCCTGAAGACATTATAAAAATTAAATCTTCTGAAATTGGAAAATATTTGAAAGAAAAACTATAAACAAAATTTTTATCAAACAAAAAAAAGGAGTCCCATAAAGACTCCTTTTGTCCAAAGTGTTTTTTCTTAAACCTATTTTACAAATTTCAACACACCTTGAGCAGTTGACAATATATAAAGACCACTTTTTAAAGACGCTGTGCTAATTTCATTAGAAACAACCCCATTTACAACCTTTCTTCCTGATAAATCATAAATAGCATAATCACCACTTACCGAATTACCAACTAATACAGCATCAAGTTTAGAATTGTAATAAGCTGCTAATTTGTTTTTATTGAAGTCGTTTGTAGATAACGATGGATCTACTTTATAATTAAACAAAAACATATTCTCTTGAGAAGATTCACTAAAATCTGTAGTTTTTGTAGATCTCACCTGAAGAATTGCTGAAGATTGCACAATAGTTGGAGTCACTTGAATAATTGCCTGACCACTTGCCGCTGTAACTGGTTCTACAAATATGTCAGCTGTATCTGCATAGGAGCCACCTTCCAAAATTTTCACCAAAATATCATTTCCAACAGTTTCTTGACCAGTGTAGTCAATAATAAACTCATAAGTAGTCCCAACATTTAGTGTCAAACCGCTTGATAAACCAAAATCCCCCGGCGTCTCTCCATCTATTGAAGATAAAGTAACCGTCTGAGCAAAAGTAAATGTGCTTACCAATAACAAAAGTAATAATGTAGTTTTTTTCATAATCTTAAATATTTAGTTAATTTATAATCACAAATATAAATTTCAACTCAATATTTTATTAAATCCACAACTCGATGTAAACTCATCAAACTAAATATCATAATGAAAAGAACTAGATTTTAACTAGACAAAAACCAAATCTGCCCTTTTTTATTAGAACTACCAAAGACTCAGTTTCAAGACTTAAACAACAAATAATTCTTACAATCAGCAAATTGCACAACAACGCAAAAGAAAAAAACACACATTTTTAATGAGATTACACCAACTACCTAAACAAAACACATAGATTTTGTTATTGACTTATTAATTAAAAAGTAGCGCTATAATGAAACACACCAGAAACACTAAAAATACTAACTCACAACATTATAAAAAGAAGCAAACAACAAGAAGTTAATAAAAAAGAAAAGCAAACCCACTTAAAACAATAACCGTTAAAGGTATTACTGCAAGTAAAAAAACGAGACTTACTACAAAAGTCTTTAATATTGTAACACCCCACCCTTCCTTATAAAAGTTTTTTATAGAAACCATGAGATACACAAAAATGACCAAATTTAAAAGCGAATAACACCAATCTGGAAGCTGTGTTATAAAGCTACCTAAAAGAAACAAACTGAAAAGTATAAAAATAAACGAGAAATAGTAAAAACTAAACACCAAATAACTCGCATACAAACCTTTCTTAAAATAAAGTGATTTTAAAATCAAAGCAAAAATTGGTAACAAAATAAACATGGCATAAGGAATCGCATCATAAAATGCCTCAAGCACCCTACCACCTCGCCTGGTTTCATAAAATCTTAGAGTTTGAGTATAAAATCTTTTCTCAAAAAAACCTGGATCATCACTCATACCCATATGAGTTAATATTATATCTCTTGAAACCCTGTTATTTATTAATGAATCAAGAATTTTATAATTAAAATCCATGCTAAACATACCTTTATGCTCAGCTGCTTCTGGATCTAGAATGGTAGATAGTTTTTTTTCAGAAAAATCAGCTATAACATGATGCCCTTTATCCGCATCCTTATGACTTAATATTGAATCAGCCTTAAAATCACCATTAAAAAACTGTGCATCTAAGGAATCTATTTTCTGTTCAGATAAATCGAAATTAAGAGTGCTTTCTGGTGATTTTGTTTTTTGCAACTCCATATCTAAGTTCTTAACCTGTTCCCTTTGGATAAAAGAAAACAAAAAGAAAAACACAATAGAAACAAATAAATACATCTGTGCAGGATGCAAATACATTAAACGTTTGCCTTCTATAAATTTAACAGCTAAGTAACCCGGCTTAAATAACAGAGGATAAAAACTTTTATAAAATCGAGCATCAAAAGAGAAATAATTATGTATCGTGTTGTAAAATAGAACCTTTACCGTTAATTCATCTTTTGTCTGCTGTCCGCAATAAGGGCAAAATTTGAATTTTTCTTTAAAGGTCTTATCGCAGTTTTTACAGGTCTCCTTCTTTGACTTCATTTATCAATAATCATTTGTATAAAAGTACGGCTTTTCAAAATAATTTATCCCTAGCTGAACAGACTTAAAATACGCTTTATAATATTTGTCTACTTACATTAGTTTAACGGAAAAGATAATTCATGCTACCCTCTTTCAAGATCAACACTCATAAATAGAGTTCCAAAACAAATATTAAACAACTAAATAACAGAAGATTAAACACATCAATAATTTTATGGCACGCTGTTTGTAATTCAATAAGCATGAACGTTTAAAACTTATTATTATGAAAACTTCAAAACACACTCAGAAAGACTTAACAAGGATTAATAGCTTAAGCAATAAAATAATTTTGTTGTTTGCTGGTTTTATGTTTTCGTTCTTTTCGATTCAAGCAATGCCTTCAAACGAAATAAATTCAAACACCTTAGCAACCACCTCAAACTACGGCAACTCATTTATTTTTGTTGAAAGCAACATTGAATTTTCAATTTTCCCTGATGGTCAATTTGATTTCAACATCCTTGGCAACAGCAATAATTTAAATGTATCCATAAACACAGGTAATGTGAACGTGAGTTTTAATTCAGGCTATAATTACAATGGTTATATTCAATACGATGAATACGGTGCTATTATTCAAATTGAAAATATTCCAATCTATTACGACGATTACGGACGCGTGATACAAGCAGGAAACGTAAACATATTTTACAACAACTATGGTCGTATTGCTAGAGTTGGAAGCTTAAACGTTTTTTACAATAGTTACAATCAATTTGCATACACCACTGGTTATATTAACATTTACAATAGAGGCTATATTTTCAGGCCTTGGCATAGATACTACCGTGTACCAAGACCTAATTACTGTGTTGTTTACAACAGACCTTACAGAACGCACTACCGCCCAGTACGCTACCGTTATGTGAGACCATTTATAAATAATTCAAGACCAAGAACAGCTATTGCCACCCGAAGAGGGGCAACAATCTCTAGAAATAGAGCGTACGCAACAGCTTATAGAAGCAGCAAAAACAAAACATCGGTTAACAAGAGTGCGTACAGAAAATCCGCTGCAAATAAAAATTACAGCAATAGAAACACCACTAAATCAACAAGAAACTCGACTAAAAACGTTGCAAGAACACAAACACAAAGAGGTTCACAAAACGCACCGAATAATTATAGAAAGTCGGCTTCTAAAAATATTTCGGTCGCAAAAAATCCAAACAACAAAAACACACGTACATATAATAACAAATCTAGAAAAGGTCAACAAGTTACTACTAAATCAAATAATAACCGTAGCACAAAAAGACCTAAAACAACTAGAGTAAATGATAATAAACAAAGAACTGCGCAAAATTACAGCAGGAGTTCTAATAATAATACAAGATCGACAGCACGAAGAACACGATCTTAAAGATTTTTTTTGGTTGGTTAGTATTGAAATCCCCGCGAATGCTTCTATAAAGCATTGTGGGGGTTTCTTTTTTTTATCTACTTCCCTTTTATATAACGAGTTATAACCAGGGTAATATCTTCAGAAAAATTAAATCTATAAACAACAAATAAATAGACCATACTAACAACTAAAGACTTCAGTCCTATATTTATAAAAGGATGAAAAGGAAATTCCCAAAAATAGAACAGCAAAACACTTATAAAAATTAGTAGAAGAACATTTAAAGAGGCTCTAGAGAATGGAAACAATTTAAATTTTCTATATACAAAATACAACTTAACAGAGTTGTACATAAAAATCGCTAAAAATGTTGCTAAACCAGCCCCATTAATACCAAGCAACGGTATAAAAACCATATTCAACAACACCATTAGAATAACCAAAAACACACCTAACACCAATACAACTCTATAATAATCGCTATTAAATAAGATAGCATTGTTACTCCCTAAAGCAGAGTCATACAATTTTGAAATACTTATTAAAAACACCACAAACAAACCGTTACTAAACTCTTTAGGAATGATATAATATAGTTCGTTGATGTTTAAAACAATTAACAAGAAGATTAAACCTCCAACCACAAGAAGACTAATAGAGCTGCGTTTATATAAATCACTTAATGAACTAAAATCTCTATCATTTAAATATTTCGCAGATAAAGGCATTAATAATTGATGCATAGAACGTTGCGGAACAGCAATAACCGTAGCTATGAAAACAGCAACACTATAATAAGCGACCTCTCGTATATCTACATAATGACCTAACATCACTTTGTCTACATCCAACAATACCGTAGCTACAGAACCAGCTATAATAATCAGAAATGAATACTTTAAAATAGCTCCTAAATTATTCAATTTGCTAAAAGTAATTATAGGAAATTTCACAGAGAAGGCATAGAGTTTCATAACCAACATGCGTAGTACATACACAACCACCAAACCTAACATAAACTGTTCTACATCTATAAATTTATAATGCAATAAAAAAAGCAACACCATAGCTCCTACTCTATGAAACACTTCTTTCATAAAATTACCGACTACAGTTTCCATTTGCACTTTTGCCCAAGCAAAAAACACTTCAAAATAAGCTAAGGCTATCGCTATAAAAAAGGTATGCCATAAATAATCCTTAATAATTTCATTCTTTTTTGAAAGAAGTCCAGCAATAAAATCATAACCAAAATACGTCACAATTAACAGAGGAATAATGATTAAGATAGGCAAGAAAATCATTAAGGTTAGAAAACTGTGTAGAGACACTCTGGTTTTAAACGACGAATAGAATTTAACAAGTGTATTATGCATACCTAAAGACATAATAGGCATAATTACATATGCTAGAGACAGCATATAGCTTACCATACCGTAATATTCGTCGCTTAAAAACTCCGTATATAAAAACAGCGTATTTATAGCGCCTATAAAAAACCCTAAATAGGTAGAGATGATATTTTTGAATGATTGAACAGCAACTACCCCCATCTTAAAGTAAATTAGATAAAGATTGGGTTAATGATTTCCGATGAAATTTTTTCAATCCAATAGGATTCGTTTGTAATTCTCCTTTTTGAAATGCTTTATAACACTCTAGGATAGTTTTCTTTAGAGCACCAAAATCAGAATAACTAAAACAATAACCTGTATTGGTTTCTTTAATAATTTTTTCAACATCCCAATGCTTCGGACCAATGGCTAATATGGGTCTATCTGAAACCATATATTCAAATAATTTCCCTGGAATGATACTTTTTGTGTCTTCAGAATCTATTTCTATTAACAATAAAATTTGAGATTTTTTTTGAAACACAATAGACTCTTTATGCGAAACATAACCTACATTATTTAAATAATTACTTAACCCAAAATCCTCAAGAGAATTCAATACATTTTCACTTACTGAGCCTACTAAATTAAGCTGAAAATCCTTAGCAAAACTTTCATTTTCACTTACTAATTCAGCCAGAGCTTTCCATAAAATTTCTGGATTTCTCTTAGACAATAAAGATCCTATATGCGCTAATGAAAACTTTAAATCCTTTACAAAATCAACATCCGTTTCATTATCATAACCATTTGTGATCACCTCTATAGGTTTGTTCGTAATAGCCTGAAACTCTTTTTTCGTAGCAAAACTGGTTACTACAACTTGATCTGCCGCATTTAAAACCTGTTTTTCCAAAGCCTTATGTTTGTTTTTTGAAGTCTTCGTTAGTTTTAACTGCTTATGATAACCGATCGTGGTCCATGGATCTCTAAAGTCTGCCAGCCACCTTACCCCTAGTTTTTCCTTCAAACGTAATCCAATTAAATGCACACTATGTGGCGGTCCTGTTGTGATCAAAGTTGAAATTTGCTCTTTTTTTATGACATCGGAAAGCTCATCTACAGAAGGTTTCACCCATCCAACCCGAGCATCAGGAATAAAAAAGTTTCCTCTCACAAAAAGCATCAATTTCTCAAGTAATGACTGATTTTCATTCTCTGAAATAATCCCCTTACTAATCGTTTTAGACGATTTTTTAGACAAAAATCCAGCTAATTTATAAGGTTCCCGAATAGAACTGGTATAAATCTTTAAATCATTAGAAACTTCCGCTTTTAAGCTTTCATCTAGAATAGGGTAATTTGCGTTTTCAGGAATATAAACAACAGGTTCTACATTAAATTCAGGCAAATACTTTACAAACTTAAGCCAGCGCTGTACCCCTGGCCCTCCTGCAGGAGGCCAATAATAGGTAACAATAAGCACTTTTTTCACCTGCATTTTAAATTAAGCTTTAATTAAAAAGACTCTAGTTACAAAGTTCAAGAAAACTATTCTTGAGGTTTTCTTCTATACTCATAAAACAATCCGCTTACAATCAAAAACATCAATAATATAGAACTTGCCAACGTGATTTTACTTCCAGTTTTCACGACATCTGGATCAAACTTAAACTCAATCGTATGACTTCCAGCTGGAATTTGCATCCCTCTTAAAATGTAATTAACGCGCATAAACTCTCCAGACTCTCCATCAATAAAAACCTTCCAGCCATTACCGTAATATACCTCAGAAAATACCGCAAAACCTTTGTTACTATTATTTGATTTATACTTTAAGTAATTAGGTTTAACTTCTACCAAATCAATTGTTGATGTTGAATCTGTTTTAAATTTTAAATCTGTGTTTTCTAAAAATTCACTAGCCTCATGCTGCGAATAAACTGCCTGTGATTTTGTGTTTAGTTTATCTAATTTTAAGATTTCTTCGTTAGCAGAATCTACCAAGTTTAAGCTTTCAACAAACCATGCATTACCGTTTACTTCTTCGTTTTCATAAGGAAATGAATTCCCTTTCTCATCTTGAGCAACAATGTATTTCGTATTCAACATACTTAATACATTAATATTATTTTTAGCGATATAAAAATCGAAAACTTCTCGATATCGTCTTAACTCCGCAGCATTATAGCCATTTAATGAATTATGAAAATATGATGGTTTAGAAGGCCCAGAAACCAAATCATATACACGATAATATGATGTATCTTGTAAAATATATTTATCAACTTCTGAAGCTTGAAAAGGCTTACTCATTTCTATACCTGCTACAAAATCATCATTATTTACATAACGCCTATCTACACCAACTAAATCAAACAAAATAAGTGCACAAAATGCGGTTATCAACCATTTTTCTTTTAATTTTTCCTTCAAAAACATCAAAATAACACCAGAAGAAAGCGCTACCAATACCAATGAACGCAAGGAGTCCATTGTAAATACACGTTTTCGATCCGATTTAATGGCATCAATAAAACCCTGCCCATAACTTTCACGATACAACCCATCATTAACACCTACAAAATCAAACAAAGTCGATTTAAACAATAAAAAGACAACACAAAGTCCTCCAGTGATTGCCCCTGAATATTTTAATGCTTTTAATTTTTCTTCTTTTGAAACATGAACATCTAACAATTTTGAAAGTCCAAAAACTCCTAGCGCTGGAATACACAGTTCCAAGATAACCTGAATAGAACTAACCGCTCTGAATTTATTGTAAAGCGGTACATAATCAATAAATATGTCGGTTAAAAACCCTAAGTTTTTACCATAAGAGAGTAATAAAGAAAAAACCGTACCACCAACAAGCCACCATTTTAATCGCCCTTGAACTAGAAACAAAGCCAACACAAACAAAAATAACACGACAGCCCCTACGTAAGCTGGCGCTTCAACAATTGGCTGATCTCCCCAGTACAATGGCGCACGTTTCGATTCTTGCAAAGCTTGAGTAGTTGTAGCGCCAAGTTTTCGATAAGCCTCGTAGGTTGCTGATTCCTTTCCTACATCTTCATGATTGCCTCCCCCAACGAATCGAGGTATAAACAAATTAAAAGTTTCAACCATACCGTAACTAAATTGAGTTATATAATCTCTATCCAATCCATTAGTCACTTCTTTAGGTGAACCATCTGGATTAATGGTTAATTCACTTTTACTTCGTTTACTTTCCTTTACATATTCCTGAGTCGCCAAAATATTGGTAGCGTTAAGCGCTATAGCTAATACTAAGGCGCCTACCAAAATCCCTATCGCCTTAAAATACTCTGGAAGTGTTTGTTTTCTATACGCATCAATCAAATAAGCAATCCCGAGTATAACGATTAAAAACATCAAGTAATAAGTCATTTGAAAATGATTAGCAACCAATTCCAAACCAAGAGCAATTACAGTTAAGAAAAAACCCCAGATATACTTCTTCCGAAAGGTTAAAATAATACCACTTAAAACCAATGGCATATAAGCGATGGCATGCGCCTTACTATTATGACCTACTCCAAGAATTATAATAAGATATGTAGAAAAACCAAAGGCTAAGGCTCCTAAAGCCGCTAATTTAAAATCGACTTTTAACACCAAAAGCAGTACATAAAAGCTTAAAAGATAAAGAAAAAGATAATCTGCTGGTCTTGGTAAAAAGCGAAGGGCTAAGTCCAACTTCTTGATATAATTATGCGGATATCGTGCCCCAAGTTGATAGGTTGGCATGCCTCCAAAAGCACTGTTGGTCCAATAGGTTTCTTGCCCTGTTTCTGCCTTAAAATCCTTTTGTTGTTTACTCATCCCGATAAACTGGACAATATCATTTTGGTAAATAACTTCTCCCTTTAAGACAGGATTAAAATAAGCTAGAGATATTACAACAAACCCTAGAATTACAAATATGTGTGGTAAAAATCTTTTTATTGAAAATGGCATAAACTGGCTTTAATTCTAATGATTGCGAAAATTAATCTATTTCTTCGAAATCAACATAATCACCCACCTGTTTATTTGAAGTTTTTGTTTGAGGCATTTTATCTATAGTCACCTCCCCTTCTCTTTTATCTGTTTCTTTTCTTGGTGCTTTTTGAAATTGTCCAAATTGTCCTCCAAAGCGTTCTTCAGCCTTTTTTGAAGCATATTTTATCAAGTAAGGAGCAAAAATTCTTGATAGTATTTTTAATCCGTAATAAACTAACGCAATTATAAGTATGGTTCTTAATAACCCCATTTTTTAACTTTTGATTGTAATTTATAGCAAAAATACAATTCTATCTCCTGAAAAAAAGCTGAATAATGATAAAAAAACTATAAAATATCTATATTTGAACATCCTTTAATAACTTCATATTTAAGGATTTTTTAACCAAAGCTTATGAACCTACTTAAATCTGCATTGTTTTTTCTGTTATGTTTAGCAACTTCCCAAGGCTATTGTCAATACACTGAAGTTATTAACTCCAATAGACCTGGTGTTTCAAGAAGCGCTTTTTCAGTAGGAACTAATGTGGTGCAATTTGAAGCAGGACCTTATTTTATAAAAGAAAAACGTACTCCTGCCGCAGCTTATGAAGCTTCGGGATTCGGTATTGACTTTGCTGCTAGATACGGTTTATTATGGGAACCACTTGAAATTAGTATTGAAGGCACATACCAAAACGACACACAAACCTATACCTCTACTTACGATTATGAATACAATCGTTCAAATTTCAAATTTTTCACCATTGGTGCCAAGTATTTGGTTTACGATCCCTTAAAAAACAAACCAGAAGAAAAACCTAATCTATATAGCTGGAAAGCCAACAGAACCTTTAAATGGAAATCATTAATTCCTGCTGTTTCTGTTTATTTAGGTGGTAACATTGACGCTGCCGACAATCCGTTTACAGCACCAGGCATTGAAGGTTTCAGCCCTAAAGTAATGATTGCTACGCAAAACAATTTTGCCAATGGTTGGGTTTTTGTCATGAACTTCATTAAGGACAGAATTGGAACCGACCAGTCTGACTTCCAGTATATTTTAACATTAACCCACGCAGTCACTATGAAATGGGTTATATTTGCCGAAACTCAAGGAATACAGAGTGATTTCTATGCCGATAATTTATTTAGATTAGGTGGCGCTTATTTATTGAATAAAGATCTTCAATTGGATAGCGCAATTACATTCAACACCAAAGATACACCTTCTGTTTTTAGCGTTAATTTTGGAGCATCATATCGTTTAGATTTCCATAAAGACAAAAAACCTAAAGTCGATAATACTGTAGATGATGAGGAAAATGGTATACCTAACAACGTAGGGAACACCGACAAAAAGAATGCGACACCTGAACCTATTGAAAAAAGAAAAAAAGAAGACGTCGATTTTGATTAACTCAAAGAAGTTACTCAAAAATCGATTATAGAAGTATGATAAAATTAAAAGAGGTTAAAACTAAAAAGGATCTTAAAGCATTTGTAAAATTTCCTTTCAAACTATATAAGGACTCTAAATATTGGACACCTCCAATTATAAGTCAAGAAATTAAATCATTTAACAAAAAAGAAAACCCCGTTTTCAATGATGCCGAAGCACGTTTGTTTTTGGCATATAAAAATGATGAAATCGTAGGACGCGTTGCTGCTATAGTTAATTGGCTTGAAATTAAAGGTCAAAACCAAAAAAAAATGCGTTTTGGCTGGTTTGATTTTATTGATGACCTTGAAGTGTCTCAAACCTTACTAAATAAAGTTGAAGAGATAGGAAAGTCTTTTAATTTAGAATATACTGAAGGACCTGTAGGGTTTTCAAACCTAGACAAGGTAGGCGTTTTAACCGAAGGATTTGACTCCCTTTCTTGTATGGTTACTTGGTATAACCATCCATACTACATTAAACATTACGAAGCAGCTAACTATAAAGTTGAAAAAACATATTCTGAAAGTATTTTTCCTTTCGAAAATGTAAAACCAGAGTTTTTCTTAAAAGCACAAACCTTAATAAAAAAGAGGTATCAATTAAGCGCTTTAAATTTCACAAAAACATCCGATGTCATGCCGTATGTGGATAAAATGTTTGATTTATTTAACCAAACATACGCCTCACTATCATCATTTGTTGCTATTAACGATATACAAAAGGCTTATTTCAAGAAGAAATTTATCAGTTTTATAAATCCGGAATACATAAAGTTTGTTGTAGATAACAAAAAAGAACTTGTAGCTTTCGCTATTGTTATGCCTTCATTTTCTGAAGCCTTACAAAAGGCAAAAGGCCGACTGTTTCCCTTTGGATTTAAATATATTTTGGATGCTAAAAAAAATAGTAAAACGGCAGATTTCTACTTAATAGGTGTTCATCCCGATTATCAAAATCGAGGTGTTCATGCTATAATCTTTAACGAATATTACAATACATTTAAGGAAAAAGGTATAGAAACCTGCTATAGAACCCCTGAATTAGAGGACAACGAAGCTATCAAAAAAATATGGAAGCATTTTGACCCTGTTGTTATCAAAAGAAGAAAAACATTTAGAAAAGAACTTTCATAAAATAAAAAATCCGATTCAAAATTGAATCGGATTTTTTTATACTATCTATTTATAAATAAACTACTCACCCATGGCTGCCATAACAGCTGCGGATAAACGCTTATATGTTCCGTTTTCTAAACGCTCACGAATAGCATCAAAAGCATCTAATGTTTCTGAAACATCTTCTAATGTATGCGTAGCCGTTGGGATTAATCTTAATAAAATCATACCCTTAGGTATCACTGGATATACTACTATAGAGCAAAATATACCGTAATTTTCACGTAAATCACGTACCAAAGCCATAGCTTCAGGAATACTTCCTTTTAAATAAACAGGAGTTACACAACTTTGTGTCGTACCAATATCAAAACCACGCTCTTTTAAACCAGACTGTAAAGCGTTAACATTCTCCCACAATTTATTTTTCAATTCAGGCATGGTTTTAAGCATTTCTAAACGCTTAAGTGCACCAACTACCAATTGCATTTGCAATGATTTTGCAAACATTTGAGAGCGTAAATTGTATTTTAAATAATCAATAATTTCTTGATCTCCAGCAATAAATGCTCCTGTACTAGCTAAAGATTTTGCGAAAGTTGCAAAATACACATCTATATCCGCTTGAACACCTTGCTCCTCGCCTGCTCCAGCACCAGTAGCTCCTAAAGTTCCAAAACCATGAGCATCATCAACAAATAATCTAAAGTTGAATTTCTTTTTAAGTGCAACAATTTCTTTTAAACGCCCTTGCTCGCCTCGCATACCAAAAACACCTTCAGAAATAACCAAAATTCCACCTCCGGTTTGTTCGGCCATTTTTGTAGCACGCTCCAAGTTTTTCTCTAAACTTTCAACGTCATTGTGCTTATAAGTAAAACGTTTACCCATGTGTAAACGTACACCATCAATAATACAAGCATGTGCATCTACATCATAAACAATAATATCATCTTTTGCAACCAAAGCGTCAATGGTAGACACCATACCTTGATAACCAAAATTTAAAAGATAAGCTGCTTCTTTCTGAACGAATGAAGCCAATTCGTTTTGAAGTTTTTCATGTAAATCGGTATGTCCAGACATCATTCTAGCCCCCATAGGGTAAGCCGAACCGTATTGTGCTGCTGCCTCAGCATCCACTTTTCTTACTTCTGGATGATTAGCTAAACCTAAATAATCATTAATACTCCAAGTGATAACGTCTTTTCCTTGAAATTTCATACGATTTGAAATTTCTCCTTCCAGCTTTGGAAAAACAAAATAGCCTTCAGCTTGAGACGCCCATTTTCCTAATGGTCCCTTATCCTTATAAATTTTATCAAATAAATCTCTCATTTATTATAAATCTTGTTGCAATTAAATTATGGTAAAACTTTAAACTCTAACACTTTTCATCAACATCAAATTAACGTTGAAAATGATATAAAAAAAAGCAAGTTTGGTTTGAAGTCAATTGGCGCAAAATTAAATATTTATTAGCATTGAACATAATTTTTAATGCTCAATTATTTGTTAAATGAAAAAAGAGATCATTTTTTACTTTTAAAGTAAAAGATAATCTCTTTTAACACACTTCCATAGGAAGTTATTTTATGTACTGAATGTTCTCTGCCGCTTCATTAATACTATCAAAGAAACCTTGATCACTCATCCATTTGTCACTATAAACTTTACTCATATATCTTGCACCATGATCTGGAAAAATAATAACTACTTTATCATTTTCACCAAATTCACCATTTTCTTCAAGCTGTTTAATAGCTTGCATCGCAGCACCTGATGTATATCCTACAAGCATACCTTCTGTTCTAGCTAATTCTCTAGCGGTGTGTGCACTTTCCTCATCGGTAACTTTCACAAATTTATCAATCACATCAAAATCTGTTGCTCCAGGAATTAAATTCTTTCCTAAACCTTCAATACGATAAGGATAAATTTCTTTTTCGTCAAACTCTCTGGTTTCATGATATTTTTTAATCACTGAACCAAAAGCATCAACACCTATTACTTTAATATTCGGATTTTGTTCCTTTAAATACTTAGCTGTTCCTGAAATGGTTCCTCCGGTTCCGCTACATGCAACAAGATGGGTGATTTTACCTTCTGTTTGCTTCCAAATTTCTGGACCTGTAGAATAATAGTGTGCATCGATATTCAGTTGATTAAAATACTGATTGATATACACAGAACCTTTCATTTCGCTATGTAGACGTTTTGCAACTTCATAATAAGAACGTGGATCGTCGGCACTAACATGCGCAGGACACACATAAACCTTAGCTCCCATCGTTTTCAGCATGTCAATCTTATCTGGAGAAGACTTTGAGCTCACAGCAAGTACACAATCGTATCCTTTAATGATACTTACCATAGCAATACTGAATCCTGTGTTACCAGAAGTTGTTTCGATAATGGTATCACCTGGAGAAAGGATGCCTTTCTTTTCTGCCTGTTCAATAATATAAAGTGCTATTCTATCTTTGGAAGATTGTCCTGGGTTAAAGGCTTCAACTTTTGCGTAAAAGTCACCTTTAAACTCAGAAGTTATTCGATTAAGTTTGACAAGTGGTGTATTACCTACCAAATCTAATACGTTATTATAAACTTGATTTCTTTGTTCCATAAATGCTTTTTAGAAACTGCTTACTTTATGAAGCAAAACAGCTTGAAACCGTACAAAAGTAAAACTTTTTTTTCTACTGACCATGAATTCCCTCTAAATCTAATAAAAACGCGTACTCTAAAGCAACCTCCTTTAGGCTTTCAAAACGCCCTGAAGCCCCTCCATGACCTGAATCCATATCAGTATGAAGTAATAATTTATTTGAATCCGTTTTCTCGGTTCTCAATTTAGCCACCCACTTAGCAGGTTCCCAATATTGCACCTGAGAATCATGAAGACCTGTGGTTACTAACATATTAGGATATTCTTGAGCTTTTACATTATCATAAGGTGAATAGGATTTCATATAATGATAATATTCTTGCTCGTTAGGATTCCCCCACTCGTCATATTCTCCTGTCGTTAAAGGTATAGTATCGTCTAACATGGTTGTAACTACGTCAACAAAAGGTACTGCCGCTAACACACCGTTATATAATTCTGGATTCATATTAATAACAGCTCCCATGAGCAATCCGCCAGCAGAACCTCCATAAGCATAAAGGTGCTTATTAGACGTGTATTTTTGGTCAATTAAATACTTAGAACAATCAATATAATCGGTAAATGTGTTCATTTTAGTAAGTAACTTACCGTTTTCATACCACTCACGACCTAAATACTCCCCGCCTCTAATATGTGCTATGGCATATATAAAACCACGGTCTAACAAGCTTAAACGTACCGTAGAAAACGAAGGATCTATGGTAGAACCATACGAACCATAAGCGTATTGTAATAAAGGTGCTGATCCGTCAAATTTCACCCCTTTTTTATACACTAATGACATAGGAACTTTTACGCCATCACGCGCTGTTGCCCAAATACGTTTCGATTCGTAATTTTCTTTATTAAACTTTCCACCAAGAACCTCCTGCTCCTTTTTTATCTCACTTTCTTTCGTCTTGAAATTATAGTCAATAACCGAACTTGGTGATGTTAAAGAGTTATAGGAATAACGTAAAATAGGACTTTCAAAATCCGGGTTATTACCTATATACGTGGTATAAGTTTCACTTTCAAAAGGTAAATAATAATCCTCTTTACCATCCCAACTCATAATACGCAATTTATTGAGTCCGTTTTCACGCTCATTAACCACTAAATAGTCATTAAAAATCTCTAAATCTTCAATTAAAACATGGTTTCGGTGAGGAATTACATCTTTCCAAACATCCTTTGAAGTGTCCTTTAAATTCGTTTTAGATATTTTAAAGTTTGTTGCCTTATCAATATTGGATATGATGTAAAAACTATCATCGTAATGAGCAATGGTATACTCCAAATTTTCTGTACGTTCCTGAAAAATAGTAAAATCTTCATCTGGGGTATCAGCATCTAAAAAGCGATATTCTGAAGACAGTGTACTCGATGAACCTATTATAATGTATTTCTTAGATTTTGACTTATAAACAAAGGTGTTGAAGGTTTCATTTTCTTCATAAAACACTTCAATATCTTCTGTACTATCAGTATGGATTTTATGCTTAAATACTTTTTCTGATCGTAAGGTAACGGCATCTTTTCGTGTATAAAAAAGAGTTTTATTATCGTTTGCCCATACCGCACTTCCGGTGGTGTTTTTTATTTCATCGGAATAAATTTCACCGGTCACTAAATTTTTAATTTGAATCGTGTATTGCCTTCTACTTACTAAATCGACTGCGAAAGCTGCCATGGTGTTGTCTGGACTAATCGAGAGTCCGCCAAGACTAAAGTAAGCTTGATCTTTCGCCATCTCATTACAATCGAAAAGAATTTCTTCATCAGCCTCTAATGAGCCTTTTTTTCTAGTGTATATTGGATAATCCTTGCCAGCTTCATATTTTGTGATATACCAATAACCATTCAATTTATAAGGCACCGAAGTATCATCTTCCTTTATTCTCGACTTCATCTCTTCAAATAGCGTTTTCTGAAAGTCTTCAGTATGTGCCATCAATGCTTTGGTATAATCATTTTCTTTATTAAGATAATCGATCACCTCAGGGTTTTCTCTATCATTTAACCAATAATAGTTATCCATTCTATCGTCGTCATGGATACTTAATTTATGAGGAATTTGTTTTGCTACAGGAGCTTGAACTTGAGTTGTTTTTTCTATCATCTTATTATCTTTTTTACAAGAGTGGGCAAAAATAAGGCTTAAGATGAGAATATAAACTTGAATTTTCATTTTATACGATTTACCTTTTAAATTTAAGTGTTTTGGAGACAGAAAATGCATGAATTCGTATTATTCGTTCCTTTTAATAATATGTTTCCATAGCAACTCTAATAATTATAATGAACTTGATAAGCGTTCGGAAGTAAATCATATGGTTTTAAACCTAACCTATTTGGAGGTTTTGTGTTGATTTCAATAAATACTTTACTAATTTTGTGTAAAATTAATAAAAAAAGAAAAACTATGTTTGGAGATATGATGGGTATGATGGGAAAACTTAAAGAAACCCAACAAAAAGTAGAAGATACCAAAAAGCGCTTAGACACTGTATTAGTAGATGAAAATAGTCACGACCTCAAATTAAAAGTAACATTAACGGCCAATCGTACAATAAAGTCTATTGACATCGATGAAAGTTTATTAAATGACAAAGAAGAGTTGGAGGATTATTTAATTCTAACACTAAATAAAGCCATTGCAAAAGCTACACAGGTAAACGAAGCTGAATTAGCAGCCGTTGCTAAAGAAGGCATGCCTAATATTCCAGGAATGGATTTATTTAAGTAAATCGAGAATTTTGAACTTTTTTTAAGCACAGAAATAGTAAAATAAATGAAATTCTCTTATTTTTAGTTTCTAATCTTAAAAATCAAAATTATGTTCGAATTATTTCAAAGTGAAAACAACGACAAATACTATTTTCATTTAAAAGCAAAAAACAGTCAGATTATCTTAGCTAGCCAAGGTTATGCTGATAAAGCTGGTGCAAAAAATGGAATTGAATCTGTAAAAACCAATTGTGCAGACGACACAAAATTTGAACGTAAGACGGCTGCCAACGGAAAATTTCACTTTAATTTAAAAGCTGCTAACGGTCAAATTGTAGGAACAAGCCAAATGTATGCTTCAGAATCTGGAATGGAAAACGGCATTGAGTCTGTAAAAACGAATGCTCCTTCAGCTGAAGTTAAGGAAAAAGAAGCTTAATTCAATAGTTTTAGAAAAATGGATTTCAAGCTAATTTATTTTTCAGCTAGCTTTTTTAATATTTCTATAAATCTATTATGCATGGTATCGCTATAATTTAAATGTGTTACCATGCGTAATTTTTTATTGCCCATACCAATGATATAAATTTGTTGATCATCAAGGTCTTGAACAAATTTTTTATCATCCATATCATCATTCAATTCAAAAATAACAATATTAGTTTCTACGGGTTCGACAGACTTAACTACTGATAATTGTGTTAGAAACTCCCCTATTTCTTTGGCCTTTTTATGGTCTTCTATTAATCGTTCAACATGGTTATCCAAGGCATAAATTCCAGCGGCAGCTAGGTATCCCGCTTGCCTCATGTTGCCTCCAAATATTTTTCGAACCCGTAAGGCATCTTTCATGATTTTAGCGTCACCAACCAGCACGGAACCAACCGGACAGCCCAAACCTTTACTTAAACACACTGATATCGTATCGAAAACTTTACCATACTGAGCTATGGAATCGCTGGTCTCTACAAGGGCGTTCCATAAACGAGCACCATCTAAATGAAAACCAAGACCATTTTCTGCACAAACTTGTCTAATGGCTAGAATCTCTTCAAAATCCCAACAAGCCCCTCCGCCTTTATTGGTTGTATTCTCTATTTCAACCAAACTCGTTTTACTATAGTAATAATCATCAGGGTTAATAGCTTCAATAACCTGCTTCGCCGTAAACATGCCGCGATTACCATCAATCAATTTACAAGAAACCCCGCTATTAAATGAAGCGCCACCAGATTCATAATTATAAATATGCGCGTATTTATCACAAATAACCTGTTCTCCTGGATTAGTATGTAATTTAATAGCTGTTTGGTTCGCCATAGTTCCACTAGGAAAAAACAAAGCAGATTCTTTACCAAACATATCGGCCACCTTTTGCTCTAACATATTTACTGTAGGATCTTCTCGAAATACATCATCACCAACTTCAGCTTGCATCATAGCGGTTAACATATCGTTTGTAGGTTTTGTTACCGTATCACTTCTTAGGTCTATTTTCATCATGAAATTTTAATGTAAAACTATAAAATTATGCTTAGAATGTTTTTCCCTCCTCTATTAAATCCTATTTTTGTTCAAAAGTAAATTGACATGATAACATCCGATCAAATTAAAGATCTTAATACCCGCCTTGACAAACTTAGGCACTATCTTTGACATAGATGCCAAGCTTATAGAAATCCAAAACGAAGAAGAACAGACCTTTGATCCCAACTTTTGGAATGATCCAAAATCTGCTGAAATACTCATGAAATCGCTTCGTGTGAAGAAAAAATGGGTGGAAGATTATAAAAATGTAAAGTCACTTATCGAAGAGCTCGATTTGCTTTATGAATTTTATAAAGAAGGTGAATATACGGCTGAAGAAGTTCAAACGCACTACGATAAAACTGCTACTTTTTTAGAAGACATCGAATTTAAAAATATGCTTTCTGAAGAAGGCGATAGTTTAAGTGCTGTACTTCAAATCACTGCAGGTGCAGGCGGAACAGAAAGCTGTGACTGGGCAAGTATGCTTATGCGCATGTACTTAATGTATGCCGAAAAAAGTGGTTTTAAAGTTAAAGAACTTAACTTTCAGGAAGGTGATGTTGCCGGTATAAAAACCGTAACCCTAGAACTTGAAGGTGATTTTGCTTTCGGTTGGTTAAAAGGTGAAAATGGTGTTCACCGATTGGTGCGTATTTCTCCTTTTGATAGTAACGCCAAACGCCACACCAGCTTTGCTTCCGTATATGTTTACCCTTTAGTTGATGATACTATTGAAATTGAGATTAACCCTGCTGATATCGAGATTACTACTGCGAGATCTAGCGGTGCTGGAGGACAAAACGTTAATAAGGTTGAAACCAAAGTTCAGCTACATCATAAACCAACAGGCATCCAAATACAATGTTCTGAAACCCGTTCGCAGCACGATAACAGATCTCGTGCTATGCAAATGTTGAAATCGCAGCTTTATGAAATTGAACTTCAAAAACAATTAGCCCAACGCGACGATATTGAAGCTGGCAAAATGAAGATTGAATGGGGAAGTCAAATTCGAAATTATGTGATGCATCCTTACAAACTTGTGAAAGATGTGCGTACCGCTCATGAAACGGGAAATGTTGACGCTGTAATGGATGGAAATATTGACGAATTTCTTAAATCATACCTTATGACGATGGGACAAAAAGTAGAAGACGACAATCAATTATGACCAAAATAAATACCATAATATTCGATCTTGGCGGTGTACTTATCGATTGGAATCCTGAATACGTTTTTTTAGAGGTCTTTAATGGCGACCGAGAAAAGATGCGTTGGTTTTTAGAGCATATTTGTACCAGTGACTGGAATGAAAATCAGGATGCCGGCTACCCTCTAGCTCAAGCCACTGAAGACTTGGTTAAACAACATCCCCAATATGAAAAAGAAATTAGACTTTTTTATGGCGATTGGGAGCGCATGCTAGGTGGAGCCATACAAGGCACCGTAGATATCCTAAAAAAACTTATTGATTCTAAACAATATAAAGTGGTTGCTTTAACCAATTGGAGTGCAGAAACATTTCCGATTGCTCAAGAGAAATTTGACTTTTTACAATGGTTTGAAGGCATTTTGGTTTCAGGAGAAGAAAACACCAGAAAACCATTTGAAGACATTTACAAGCTTACGCTAAGCCGCTTTAATATTGAAGCTGAAAAAGCCATTTTCATTGATGACAATTTAAGAAACATTGAAGCAGCCAATAAACTGGGTATACATGGCATTCATTTCACATCAGCAGAAAACCTTGAAGACCAATTAAAAAACTATATTATTCAATTATCATGATTAAAATATATCACAATAATAGATGTAGTAAATCTAGAAGCGGATTACAAATTCTTGAAAACTCAGGAAAGGAATTTGAAATTGTTAAATATTTAGAAAATACACCTTCAGAAAAAGACCTGAAAGAAATCATTAAGCTTTTAGGTATTGAGCCTATAGCTTTAGTTAGAAAAAATGAAGCAATTTGGAAAAGTGATTTTAAAAATAAAGATTTATCCGATGCCGATATTATTAAAGCCATGGTTGAAAATCCTAAGTTAATTGAACGTCCTATAGTTATAAATGGCGATAAAGCTGTTGTAGGAAGACCTCCTGAAGTTATTTCAACAATTATTCAATAGTTTTTTTATTAACATAATATTAACCTTTTCTGGTTAAACCTTCATATAAATTTACAGTCATACTAGACAAACGTTAACTAATGCAAAAATTTATATTACCGCTATTTGCTTTTCTATTACTATCAAATTTGGGATATTCCCAAAAGAAAATAAAAGGCAAAGAACTTACCGTTATAGGAACTATTCTCGATAAAGAAACCAAGCAACCCTTAGAATATGCAACGGTTTCCTTTTTTAGTAAAGCTGAAAATAAAATCGTTGAAGGTGGTATTACCAACGAAAAAGGTGAATTTAGTATTCCCATTTCACAAGGGGTTTACGACATTTCTCTAGAGTACATGTCGTATAAAACCGTTAAGCTTTCTGATAAAGAAATCTCTTCAGATTTAAACTTAGGGTCTATCTCATTAGAAATTAATTTAGAAGCTTTAGATGCTGTTGAGGTTATTGCCGAAACAACAACGGTAGACATCAAACTCGATAAGAAAATTTACAATATCGGAAAAGACCTCACTGCTGCTGGAGGAACCATAAGTGATGCGCTTAACAATGTTCCTTCTGTTTCTGTTGATGTTGAAGGTGCTATAAGTTTAAGAGGAAATGAAAATGTACGCATTCTAATAAATGGAAAACCATCGGCTATGGCTGGTTTTGGTGATACTAATGTTTTAAGCCAACTCCCTGCCGAAGCTATTGAACGCGTTGAAGTTATCACTTCCCCTTCAGCAAGATATGATGCTGAAGGAACTGCAGGTATTTTAAATATTATTTTAAGACAGAAGGAAACACTCGGTTTTAATGGTTCAGTAAATCTTACTGCTGGACACCCTGATAACTTAGGTGCTTCAACAAATTTAAATTACAGAACCGAAAAATTTAACCTTTTTTCAAATTTAGGCTACCGCTATTATGATGCCCCTAGAAACGGTAACAGCTACACGACTTATTTTGATAAAATGGAAGACGGACAAACCGTACCTCCAGAGTTTGAAAATATTAATGAAAATCAGGAAATAACACGTCTAAACCGCAACTTCAATGCTAGTTTAGGAATGGAATACTTCTTAACAAAAAAAACAGCACTAACAGGAAGTATTTTTTATAGGTATGGTGAAGACGCCGACGAATCTTTAAATCTTAGTAAACGATACAATTCTAATATTTTAGAAGAACAAACGCTAAGAAGAGAACAAGATTCAGAAGCTGGAAACAGTTTTCAATTTGCATTAAACTACGTTACAAAGTTTAATGATGAAGGCCACGAATTAACAGCCGATTTTCAATATGAAAATCAAGATGAAGACCAATTTTCTGATATTGATGAAAATTATATCACTACAAACCAAATCAACCCAACGCCTTTTCAGGAAGAAAAAATCAATCAAAATGATAAAGAAAAGGAGTATTTAATTCAGGCTGACTATGTTTTACCAATAGGTGAAGACACGCGCTTTGAAGCGGGCTTTAGAGGTAATTTCAAAAATGAAATCACCGATTATATCTTAAGACAAGAGGATTTGAGTACTGGTGATTTTTTTGTAAATGATACCATCTCCAATATTTTTGATTACACCGAAAATATTGCCGCCGTGTACACACAATATGGAACAAAGTTTGGCGACTTTTCTTTTTTACTAGGACTCCGATTAGAAAACACTCAATTAAAAGGACATATCGATTCCCGTTTAACAGATCAAGAGTTGGAAGACTCATTTGGTTTTCCTGTTGATGTTGATTTTAACAATAACTATTTAGGGCTTTTTCCAACGGTAAATATTATTTACAATTTAGCTAATGAGGATGAAGACGGAGAAGAAAGCATCACTCTTGGTTATAATAGAAGAATAAATAGACCACGAGGATATTACATTAACCCCTTCCCTACACGGTCTAGTCGTACTAATGTATTTCAAGGAAACCCTAATTTAGCCCCTGCATTTGCTAGTGCTTTCGATATTGGATATTTAAAACGATGGGATAAATTAACCTTAACAACATCCATTTATTATCAACACGAAACAGGTTCGTTTGAACGCGTTGAAGAAGAAACAGGTCATCAAACTTCCGACGGTATTGATATCATTAGAACAGTACCTATCAATCTATCCTCTAATGACAGAACGGGTGGCGAAATTGGAATTCTATACAACCCCTATAAATGGTTACGCTTAAACTCTAGCTTTAATTACTTTCACTTCAAAAAAGAAGGTGTATTTAATGACGTGGACTACGGAAACAAAGATAATAGCTGGTTTGCTAGGTTTAGTAGTAAGGTAACGCTTCCTGGAAAAATTGACTGGCAAACAAATATGAATTATAGAGGTCCAAATTCGAATGCACAAAGCACTTCTGAAGGTATATTTTCTATGGATTTAGCTTTCAGTAAAGAAATCAACGATAACGCCACAATATCTTTAAACGTTCGCGACGTTTTTAACTCTAGAAAACGTAGAACGCTTACGGAAACAGATTTTTTTGAAAGAGATTCAGAATTCCAATGGAGACCACGCCAAATCAATGTATCCTTCTTATATAGATTCAATCAACAAAAACAACGCCATGAAAAAAGAGGTGACCGAGGAGATCAATTTGACGATTCAGATTTTGAAGGCTAGAAATGAACTGATTTAAAAAAATACGAGTACAAAAAAAGGAGATTAAATAATTAATCTCCTTTTTTTATATAATAAACTTATGTTTTAAGCTTCGCGTTTTGCTTTCTTTTCTTCCTTCATTTCTTTTAGTTTTTCAATGATTGAACCACCAATCCAATAAGGAACTATAAAAGTTAATAAAAAAATCATTAACCAAAAACCAATAGTTAATATGGTTAAAAATGCTAAAAAGCCTAAATATTGATCAAAATCAAACATAATGTATCGTGTCAGTTATAAAATCTGTCGCAAATATAATGTAAACACTGTAGTTATACAAAATCAAAATAAAATTTATTAACAGAGTTTTTAACCATTACCAAAAGTGCTTAATTGGGTTGAGGTGTCATTCTTAAATAAGGTTTTATTTCCTTATAACCTTTAGGAAATAAACTTCGAATCGATGCGGTGTCAACCGATGGGACGATCACGCAATCCTCCCCTTTTTGCCAATTGGCTGGCGTTGCCACTTTATGATAAGCCGTTAATTGTAACGAATCTATAACACGTAATAACTCATCAAAATTTCTTCCTGTAGAGGCTGGATAGGTAATCATCAATTTTACTTTTTTATCATTTCCTATAACAAATACAGAACGTACTGTTGCGCTACTATCGGCATTTGGATGAATCATATCATATAACTCTGAAACCATACGGTCTTCATCCGCGATTATTGGGAAATTAACTGTAGTATTTTGAGTTTCATTAATATCTTGTATCCAACCTTTATGAGAATCTAGGCCATCGACGCTTAGCGCCACTACTTTTACATCACGTTTATCAAAGGCAGCTTTGTATTTAGCGACGGTTCCTAATTCTGTGGTGCAAACAGGTGTATAATCTGCAGGGTGCGAAAATAATACGCCCCAGCTATCCCCTAGCCATTCATGAAAATTAATTGTTCCTTCTGTCGATTCAGCTGTAAAATTTGGAGCTTTATCTCCTAATCTAATTGTTGCCATAATTTTATTTATTTAGTTAAGTTTATTAAACCACTTTACTTAAGCAGCTCATTTAATGTAAATTACACAAAATATCTTGTTTTAATCAGATGAAAACCGTTATATAATTGTTAAAAAAGTTAATCAAAATTTAGTGTTATCCAGTTCTTAAAAACTAGCAAAAGCCTTAACTTTACCTCTTTAAATTAATACTATTAAGATGAGTTACAGAATCGAAAAAGATACTATGGGTGAGGTACAAGTACCAGCCGATAAACTTTGGGGCGCTCAAACAGAACGCTCTAGAAACAACTTTAAAATTGGACCAGTGGCTTCTATGCCTTTAGAAATTGTTTACGGATTTGCCTACTTAAAAAAAGCGGCTGCCCATACCAATTGTGAATTGGGTGTTATGGATGCTGAAAAACGTGACTTAATTTCTCAAGTTTGCGATGAAATTTTAGAAGGAAAACACGACGATCAATTTCCTTTAGTAATTTGGCAAACAGGTTCTGGAACTCAAAGTAACATGAATGTGAATGAGGTGATTGCAAATAGAGCGCACCAAATAGCAGGAAAAGTGATTGGAGAGGGCGAAAAAACCATCCAGCCTAATGATGACGTAAACAAGTCACAATCTTCAAATGATACCTTTCCTACAGGCATGCATATTGCAGCCTATAAAAAGATTGTTGAAACAACGATTCCTGGTGTTAAAAAACTAAGAAATACCTTAAATGATAAATCTAAAGCTTTCAGTGATGTGGTAAAAATAGGTAGAACACACCTTATGGATGCTACACCTATTACTTTAGGTCAGGAAATCTCTGGGTATGTCGCTCAGTTAGATCATGGTTTAAGAGCTTTAGAAAACACATTACCTCACTTAAGTGAACTAGCACTTGGAGGAACAGCTGTAGGAACTGGCTTAAATACACCTCAAGGTTATAGTGAATTAGTTGCAAAATATATTGCAGATTTTACAAAATTACCATTTGTAACAGCTCCAAATAAATTTGAAGCTTTAGCAGCACATGATGCGCTTGTAGAAACTCATGGTGCTTTAAAACAATTGGCTGTTTCTTTAAACAAAATAGCAAATGATATTAGATTAATGGCTTCTGGTCCACGTTCTGGTATTGGTGAAATCATCATTCCTGCCAATGAGCCAGGAAGTTCTATTATGCCAGGAAAAGTAAACCCAACACAATGTGAGGCTATGACAATGGTTTGTGCTCAGGTTATGGGTAATGATGTTGCTGTTTCTGTGGGTGGTTTACAAGGTCACTACGAGCTTAACGTTTTTAAACCTGTTATGGCTGCAAACGTATTACAATCAGCTCAATTAATTGGTGATGCCTGTGTTAGTTTTGAAGAGAATTGTGCCGTTGGTATTGAACCAAACCAAGAGGTTATTACCAAATTATTAAACAACTCTTTAATGCTTGTAACGGCGTTAAACCCTAAAATTGGTTACTACAAAGCTGCTGAAATTGCTAATACAGCACATAAAAATGGTACGACCCTTAAGGAAGAGGCTATCAATTTAGGATATGTTTCTGCTGAAGATTATGATGCTTGGGTAAAACCAGAAAACATGGTTGGAAGTTTAAAATAAACAATCAACATACTTAAAATAAAAAAGCAGGTTATATAAAATGACCTGCTTTTTTTATGGTTGGTTAATTAGTGTATCATTAAAGAATAAACCTTTAGTGAATTACCCAAATATAAAACTAACCATTTAACCTTTAGTTAACATTTGTTAATAATGTTAATGAAAACATAAATTTTAACATTTCCCTACAAAATACTTACAAATTTTTGTAAGCATTTATTGTGACTTTAATTTCTTTCGGATTCTACTTAACTGAACTGGAGTAATACTTAAAAAACTCGCTATTTGAAATTGTGGTAAAACTTTTTCGATATCGGGCATTTCCTTTTGTAGTTTTAAATACCTAGCAGTTGCATCCATAGAAATTAATTCTAATTGTCGCTCTTCATATTTAATAAAAATGTGCTCTAAGACTTTATTATATAGTGCACTTATATTTAAATCCTTATTACAAAGTTCTTTGAAGTTAGCAAAGTTTAATTCGTACACCTTGCAATCGGTTAATGCTTCGTAAATTAATTTTGATGGACATTTTTGTACTAAAGCCGTTAATGACCCAACAAAACTAAAAGCAGTAAAAAAGCTTTTAGTGTACTCCTTACCTTCTTTGGAACTCAAATAAGCACGCATCGTACCAGATACTAACAAATAAATCTTAGTAGGAACCTCTCCATTTTTAGAGACTTGATCTCCGGCCTTTAAATCTCTAATTGTAGACAATTCTAATAACTGCTTATAACTCTCTTCGGAAACATCTAAGAAAGTGTTTAAAAAAGCATGGTTTACATCCATGTATGCATCATTTAAAAATTAGCATTAATAATTTGGGGAGGGAAGTGATAGCAATATAGTGCTATTAAATTTGGTTTAAAGATATGTAAAATTAAATAATTTCATATTCGGGTATAAAAAAACCTCAAACTTGACATTTGAGGTTTTAGGTACTTTAAGTGTTTATATTTTATTATTTCAAAGTAAATTCAGTTGTAGAAACTAAATCCTTTTGGTTGTAAACATTAACAATGTAACGTCCTTTTTCAAAATCAGCATCACCTTTTAGATCTACAAATTCACATATATTTAAATTAGCATTTTCGTAGTTAAATTTACTAATGATACTGTAATTAAAAATTTTACCATCAAACTCAACTTGTTCGTTAAGGCCTAATGTCGTGTTTTTAGGATCGATAACTTGAACATATAATTCTTGATCTCCTGCTTGAACTAAAGCGTTTTTAGCAACTGTAAAACACACACGAACTTTATCTGCTCTTCTTGCACGCTCGGTAGGAATAACTTTCCCTGATGTTCTTTCAATAACCCCAGATCCTTTCAAATCTATAGTATTCAAAATCGAAGCATTCTCTACAACTTCAGCCAAAGCATTATTTTGTACTAATAATGAATCGGTAAATACAGTACGCTCCTCTAAACGAACACGCGTGCTATCTAATGATGTTGCTAAGTATGAGTTTTCAATTCTAAGTGAATCGTTTTGAGCTAAAATAGCATCCATTTCTTTTTGAAGTGAAGCATATTTCTGCTTGTATCTCCACAAACTTTTCACATTAGTTTCAGAAATTTTTAAAGAATCTATTAATCCTTGAATTCGACCTCTAGCTTCAATTAAGTTATTATTAGTGATTTCACTTTCGCTAATCGCCTCATCATATTGTTTTGCCATGGCGTTTAGATCATTCATCACTAATTGTTTTTGTTCTGCCAATTCCTTTTTATCATCATTAGACTGCTTATAAAGGTTCATGGTATAAAATGCGGTTCCTAAAAATAAAACAATGGCGATACCTAAAGCAATTTTTAATCCAGAACTAGTTTTGTTATTTTCCATAATTTTGTTGATTTAATTTCGATAAAGTTAAACGTAATTTTTAATTTTTGGTTTTTAAGGTTATAAAATATTTATAATGTATTTTTAATACTCAAATTTCACTTATCATGGATAAACTGGTTTTATTTAACACTGCTACACGTAACAAGTTATTAAACAAACGATTGGGTGAATCCAAGTTCGGTCAACATATTAAAATGCTGCCGCGCGTCACTAATATATACGAACAACTTTTAAATTTGGATGTTGATTTTGTAATCATAGGACTTCCTGAGGATGTAGGTGTTTTTGCCAATTACGGTAAAACGGGCACCTCCAATACATGGGAATCTACCCTGAAAGTACTGTTAAACATACAGAGTAATTCGTTTACAAAAGCAGACCACGTATTAATACTTGGTCATCTAGATTTTAGTCCAGAATTAGAAACTTTAGAAAAGTTAAATGGCTCTAAAAAGAAAGATATTTTAAAAGCCAGAAAGTTAGTTGAAACCATAGATGAATATGTTTCTCATCTTATTTATCAAATTGTTTTAGCAGGAAAGAAACCTATAATAATTGGTGGTGGTCATAATAACGCTTATGGTAATATCAAAGGATCCAGCTTGGCTTTAGGACAGCCGATAAATGCCATTAATTTAGATGCGCATTCCGATTTCAGATCTGAAGAAGGCCGTCATAGCGGAAATGGTTTTAGTTACACTGCCGCGGAAGGCTTCCTCAATCATTACTTTGTTTTTGGTTTACATGAAAACTATTCGTCCGATCAAATTTTAAAAACACTAAACGATTCCAAAAACATTAAGTATAATACTTTTGAAGCCTTAGAAGTAAGAAATGAATTAAAGTTCAGAAAAGAATTAAAACGAGCAGCCTTATTTATTTGTGAAGAACCTTTTGGTATAGAAATCGATTGTGATGCTATTGAAAACATAGCGAGCAGTGCTATAACTCCAAGCGGATTTAGCGCTACTAAAGCAAGACAATTTCTTCATAAATTTGCGATGCATGAAAATGCCGCTTACCTTCATTTATGTGAGGCAGATGCCTCAAAAAAGAAAGGCGCTCTTGTTGGAAAACTACTTACTTACCTCATTACCGATTTTATAAGAGCTGCGACTAAATGATATGAATAGGGTTACTTAATCCAAATTTGTATTAAAATATGACATTGTAATTAGCATAAAAGTCTATGAATTTGAGCGTATTGCAACAATACAATAGTTCGGGTGTCATGTATTTCACCTTGATTAAGCATTTCAATAGCTTCAGAAAAAGGGATTTCTAAAACCTCAATATCTTCATGTTCTTCTTCTAAACCTCCCCCAGAACTAACTTTCATGTCATCGGTATATTCGCCAATAAAAAAATGCATCTTTTCGGTCATAACACCTGGTGAAGAATAAGCTTCGAATACTTTTTTAACCTCTTTTAACTTATAGCCTACCTCCTCTTCAGTTTCTCGAATAACACATGCTTCTGGATTATCTTTGTCTAACATCCCAGCACAAATTTCAACCAACATACCATCTGGATTTTCATTTAAATAAGTTGGCATTCTAAATTGTTTTGTTAAAATAACGGTCTTTTTTAATGTATTATAAAGAAGAATTCCGGCACCATCGCCACGATCGTAAACTTCTCGCATTTGATTAACCCATTTTCCGTTAGACATTAGGAAATCAAAACTGAATTTTTTAAGGATGTAATAGTTGTCCGAAAGCAAGCTGCTTTCAATATTTTTAATTTTAGGATCTGTCATTTTTAATTAAAATCTTTCTAGTCTTAAACGAATTGACATAAAAAACGCCCACTTTACAGTGAGCGCTTACTATTAAAATTATCTTACTAACTTTCTATATTTTATACGTTTAGGCATTAAGTCTCCTCCTAGTCTACTTTTCTTGTTTTCCTCATATTCTGAGAAAGAACCTTCAAAGAAATACACTTGAGAATCGCCTTCAAAAGCTAAAATGTGTGTACAAATTCTATCTAAGAACCATCTGTCATGCGAAATCACCACAGCACACCCTGCAAAGTTTTCCAAACCTTCCTCTAAAGCTCTTAACGTATTTACATCTAAATCGTTGGTTGGCTCATCTAGTAATAAAACGTTTCCTTCTTCTTTTAAGGTCATGGCCAAATGCAGACGGTTACGTTCTCCACCAGATAGTAAACTTACTTTTTTATTTTGCTCACTTCCCGAAAAGTTGAAACGACTTAAATAAGCTCTTGAATTCACTTGTTTTCCACCCATCATCACTAATTCTTGCTCGTCGCTAAAATTTTGCCAAATGGTTTTTTCTGGATCGATATTGGAGTGACTTTGATCCACATATGCGATCTTAGCCGTTTCTCCTACAGTGAACTCTCCTTTATCTGGAGTTTCTTCACCCATAATCATTCTAAAAATAGTGGTTTTACCTGCACCATTCGGACCAATAATACCAACAATTCCAGCTTGAGGTAGGTTGAAATTTAAATTATCATATAATAGTTTATCGCCATAGCCTTTCGCAACACCCTTTGCTTCAATCACATTAGTTCCTAAACGTGGTCCGTTTGGAATATAGATTTCAAGCTTTTCATCAAGCTGTTTTTGGTCTTGACTTAATAACTTATCATAATTTTTTAAACGTGCTTTTTGCTTCGTTTGGCGTCCTTTAGCACCTTGCTTCACCCATTCTAGCTCACGTTCTAATGTTTTCTGACGTTTAGAAGCCGCTTTACCTTCTTGAGCCATACGTTTAGATTTTTGATCTAACCAAGATGAATAGTTTCCTTTCCATGGAATACCTTCTCCTCGATCCAATTCTAAAATCCATCCCGCTACATTATCTAGAAAGTATCTATCGTGCGTAACAGCAATCACTGTTCCTTTGTACTGCGCTAAGTGATGCTCTAACCAATGCACAGATTCCGCATCCAAGTGGTTGGTTGGCTCATCTAAAAGTAATACATCCGGTTCCTTTAAAAGTAAACGACATAAAGCAACACGACGTTTTTCTCCACCAGACAACACGCCTATTTTTTTGTCTCCGTCTGGAGTTCTTAAGGCATCCATAGCAATTTCAAGCTTGGTGTCCAGTTCCCAGGCGTTAGCCGCATCAATTTGATCTTGCAACACCGCTTGGCGAGCCATAAGCTTCTCCATTTTATCAGGATCAGAATACACTTCTTCCAATCCGAAACTATCGTTAATCTTGTTGTATTCGTCAAGAATCGCTACCGTTTCTGCAGCTCCCTCACGAACAACTTCCATAACCGTTTTATCATCATCTAGTTTAGGTTCCTGTTCTAAGTACCCTACAGAGTAATCCTGAGAAAAAACCACATCACCTTGGTAATTTTTATCAACACCAGCAATGATTTTTAACAGGGTTGATTTCCCTGAACCATTAAGACCTAAAATTCCAATTTTAGCGCCATAGAAAAAGCTTAAATATATGTTTTTAAGTACAGGCGTATTTGCACTTTGAAATGTCTTGGTTACACCAGACATTGAAAAAATAATTTTTTTATCGTCACTCATAGTAAAAGTAATTTTCTGTATTAATATCGATTATACACGTCCTTTTAAAGCATTAAACACCCAGGCTACAGCAAAAAAGCCGATGCCTACAGCCGCAAATCCCCAGCCTGCCACATCGTTATATCTAAAAGCACCAAGTGCAATTAATGCCAATCCTACAATTATCATAATCCATGTTGCCCACGCTAATACCGTGTTTTTATTCATCGCCATAATTTAATTTCTTGTTTATACATTTAGTTTTAATTAAAATTCACTAAACGTTATAGTTTTAAGTTGTCAATTCATATAAAATAAGGAAAAACAGCCACCTACTCTTCCTTGAAGTCAAGTAGCAAATATCGTATTTTTAACAGTAATTTTTAGTAAATATTATGAAGATTATTACTTCAACCAAGATTTTCTCATTTTCATATGTAAAAACCAAAATTTAGTATTTATAGTTAAGACATAAAATTGAAGCATGTTTTTTAAACATTTTTAGTGAATTTTCTCCAATTCACGCTATCAAATTAATAATAGATTATATGATTAATTAAAATAATTTAATGGTTAGATTAAAAATTTCTCAGTTTTACAATTAACTTTTATTTAAATCTTTTTGCCAAAATAAGTTGTCATTTTAGGCTTTACTTTGTGTCTTTAATAAAATGTAGGTTTTACTAAAATGAATAAAGCTTTATTATCGTTATCCATAGGAGGTTTTGGCATAGGATTAACAGAATTTGTAATAATGGGAATTCTGCCAGAAGTGGCCACTGCATTAGATATTAGCATTCCTAAGGCCGGACATTTTATTTCGGCGTATGCCCTTGGTGTTGTTATTGGTGCCCCTGTGCTTACTGGATTAGGTAGCAAATGGCCTGCAAACAAAGTGTTATTGGTTTTAATGCTATGGTTTACTGTATTTAACACGCTTTCAACCTTTGCTAACGGGTATCATTCGTTATTAATTTTAAGATTTCTTTCTGGTTTACCCCACGGTGCTTTTTTTGGAATTGGTGCTGTTGTTGCTGGAAAATTATCTAAACCTGGAAAAGAAGCCCAGGGAATTGCCATCATGTTTAGCGGCTTAACATTTGCAAATCTTTTAGGTGTGCCCTTAGGCACATACCTTGGTAAACACTTTAGTTGGCATGTTTCGTTTTATATGGTGGGCATAGTTGGTATTCTAGCAGTTTTAAGCGTTCATTTTTGGATTCCGGCTTTAAAACAATCTTCAGAAGTCTCTTTTCTAAAGGAATTAAAAATTTTTAAACGCCTAGAATTATGGCTTATCATTTTACTTACCACTATTGGTACCGGCGGATTCTTTGCATGGTATAGCTATATTGCCCCATTAATTACCGATGTAGCTGGTCATCCTGACTCTATGGTATCAATAGCAATGATTTTAGCTGGTCTAGGTATGGTCATCGGAAACTTTCTTGGAGCCAAATTGGTCGAAAAGTTTACTCCTATTTACGCCATTATTATCACTTTAATTTTCATGGTAATCTGCTTGGTACTAAATACCTTTTTGGCTTCAGATAAAATACTTGTTTTAGTGATGACTTTTATTATTGGAGCGGTTACATTTTGCTTATCAACGCCAATTCAAGTGGCTATTATCAACGCTTCAAAAGGTTCTGAAACCTTGGGGTCTTCATTAAATCAGAGTGCTTTTAATATAGGAAATGCTTCGGGTGCGTATTTTGCAGGACTTCCCATTGCAATGGGTTATGGCTACACTTCTGCTGATTTGGTTGGCGCAGTTATGGCAGGCATAGGCGTTCTTATTGCTATTGGAATTATTTTCTTAAGAAAGAAACAAGTAAATCACAAAAACTTAAATCCTGTCTGCGATTAATTATTCAAAAGACTTCAAAAAATAAATCACAAACTCATTACATTTTAATGAATTTGTGATGTGTTGTATTTCAATCAGTTTCTATATTTAAAACTGCATCGGTACTTCAATAAATAGTAACGAGGTATCTTCTTTCGCTTCCGCGGAAAAAGTTGCCGTTTCACTTATACCAATGGCATCTCTGGTTTCAAGTACTACATCACCAAAAGCAACTTTCCCATAAACCACCATGACATAAACGCCGTGTTGAGCGGATTTCACCTTATAGTTTAATGCTTTACCAGCTTCCAAATCTATGCGTGATATTTTAGCGTCTTGATGAATCTTCAATATGTTTTCATTTTCATCATCCATTGAAGATACCAATAATTGAAGCTTGTTTTTCCTATCCGCTTCTTTAAATGCCTTTTGATCGTAACGTGGTTCAACCTGTTGCTGATTTGGCATAATCCAGATTTGAAACAATCCGAGATGCTCCTCCTGAGACCCATTAATTTCTGAATGTTGAACACCCGTTCCTGCCGACATCACCTGCACTTCTCCAGGTAGCACAGATTCCCAAGAATTATGCATAGAATCTCTATGTTTTAATACGCCTTTTAAGGGAATGGTGATGATTTCCATTTTATCATGAGGATGTGTTCCAAAACCCATTTTAGGCGCTATAACATCGTCATTTAGCACACGAAGCGCACCAAAATTGATTTTAGCTGGGTCATGATAATTTGCAAAACTAAATGAGTGATTGGCTTGTAACCAACCATGATTTGCAAAACCACGACTATCTGCTTTATGAATAACTGTTTTCATCTTATTTATTCTTTCTATTTATCTTATTTTATCTAGTAAATCACTTAATTGTATAGCTTCCGATTCGGTAAGGTTTACAAGCAAGTCTTCTTTAAAATCTTTAGAAATTTCTTCTAATAAAGTTAAACCTAAATCGGTAATTTCTATATGAACAACGCGTCTATCCCCTGGACAAGGCAGTCTATTTATCAACTTTTTAGTGCATAATTTATCCATTAAACGCGTGGCATTTGGGGCACGCTCTAACATACGCTCTTTAATGGTTTGCACACTAATAGGCTCACCTGCTCCTCGCAAAATTCTTAAAATATTAAACTGCTGAGGCGAAATTCCAAAAGGCTTAAAAAATTCATTTTGATGGCTATTTATCCAGTTTGCCGTATAAATAATATTGATTAATGCTTTTACTTTAGCATTTGGGAATTTTGATTGAATGTCCTTTGAAATATCTCCCATACCTACAATGCATTTTGAAAAGTTTCCACTTTTTTTGTTAAATCGGCATTAAAACCACTATCCGCTATTTTATTATCAGCAAAGTGTTCTCCAAAAAATGGTAAAGAAAAGGTCTCCACTATTTCCGCATTATGAAACGGAAACCTTCCTGAAGCAATTTCCAAAACTGATTGCCCCCCTCTACCTCCTGGTGAAGTAGCTAAAAGCAACATTGGTTTACCGTAAAAAGTTTTACTTTCAATACGTGTCATCCAATCGAATAAATTTTTAAAAGCTGTGGAATAGGCTCCGTTATGTTCGGCAAGTGATAAAATAATACCATCTGAATCCTTTATTAAATTTAAAAAATCATGAGCCTTTTCTGGAACGCCTATTTCTGATTCTAAATCGACACCAAAAAGCGGCAGTTCAAAATCATTTAAATCCAAAATGTTAACGTCTATATTTTCCAATAAACTGGAAGCGTAAACGGCTAATTGCTTATTTATTGAGGTTTTACTATTACTTCCTGCGAATGCTATTACTTTTTTCATATCTATATTTTTGATGATACAAATTTAAGCAAAATAAATTTATATTCCAAGGAATATATTTCCATGTAAAATATATAAACAACCATTAACTTACAATAAAAAATAATTAGACTGATTAAGGATCACACAATTTACTTGTATACATTAAGCTAGAATAGCTATTTTTGTGCTTAGCTTAATAATCAAACACATTATGGATCTTAACTTCAATAAAAACGAAGATCACAATAAACTTTTACTCTCAGACCTTAACCAACGCTTTATAAAAGTTAGCCTTGGCGGCGGAAAAAAACGCATTGAAAAATTACATAGTCAAGGCAAAATGACGGCTAGAGAGCGTATTGACTATTTATTAGACGAAAAATCTAAATCCATTGAAATTGCCGCCTTTGCAGGTGAAGACATGTACGAAGAGCACGGTGGATGCCCTTCTGGCGGCGTAGTTGTAAAAATAGGATACATACAAGGTAAACAATGTGTTGTTGTGGCAAATGATGCGACTGTAAAAGCTGGTGCCTGGTTTCCTATTACAGGAAAAAAGAATCTTAGAGCACAAGAAATTGCCATAGAAAACAAGCTCCCAATTATTTATTTAGTTGATTCTGCAGGCGTTTATCTCCCTTTACAGGATGAGATATTCCCTGACAAAGAACATTTCGGTCGCATATTCAGAAACAATGCGATTATGAGTAGTATGGGTATTACCCAAATAGCTGCTGTTATGGGTAGTTGTGTCGCTGGTGGTGCTTATTTACCTATTATGAGTGATGAATCTATAATCGTGGATAAAACGGGCAGTATTTTCCTTGCTGGAAGTTATTTAGTTAAAGCCGCGATTGGAGAATCCATTGACAATGAAACTTTAGGCGGTGCAACTACTCATTGTGAGATTTCTGGGGTTACCGATTATAAGGCTAAAGATGATGAAGATGCTTTAAATACTATAAAAAATATCGTAGGTAAGATTGGTGATTATGACAAAGCTGGTTTTAATCGTATTGAAGCCAAAAATCCTCTAGAGAATCCAGAAGATTTATTCGGAATTATTCCGAAATCTAGAGCCGATCAATATGATATGTATGAGGTTATCAAGCGTTTAGTGGACAACTCCGAATACGATGAATATAAAGCTGGTTACGGACAAACCATAATTACCTGTTATGCTAGAATTGATGGCTGGGCGGTTGGTATCGTAGCTAATCAGCGAAAACTGGTTAAAACCAAAAAAGGTGAAATGCAATTTGGAGGTGTTATTTACAATGATAGCGCCGATAAAGCCACCCGTTTTATAGCAAACTGCAACCAAAAGAAAATTCCTTTAGTTTTTTTACAAGATGTTACTGGATTTATGGTTGGTAGTAAAAGTGAGCACAGTGGCATTATTAAAGATGGCGCTAAAATGGTAAATGCAGTAAGTAATTCGGTGGTTCCTAAGTTTACCATTATCATCGGTAATAGCTATGGTGCTGGTAACTATGCCATGTGTGGAAAGGCCTACGACCCTCGATTAATAGCCGCTTGGCCAAGTGCAGAATTGGCTGTAATGAGTGGTAATTCGGCCGCAAAAGTTTTGTTACAAATAGAAAAAGCTTCCTTAGAAAAATCTGGAGAGAAAATAACTCCTGAAAAAGAAGCGGAATTATTCAATAAAATTAAGGACCGTTACGACAATCAGGTGTCGCCATACTATGCAGCAGCCAGAATTTGGACCGATGGTATTATTAATCCGTTAGACACCCGAACTTGGGTAAGTATGGGTATTGAAGCAGCAAACCACTCTCCTATTGAAAAAGCTTTTAATTTAGGTGTCCTACAAGTTTAACAAAGGGATTTATTTTTAAATACAAGTAATATTTCGTATCTTATTGATTGAAAATCAACAACTTCAGTCATGGATACAATTAAATCATTAAACAAATGGGCGAACACACACACCTATTTGCCTTTAGATATGGTTCGTGTGGCCTTGGGTGTATTTCTTTTCTTTAAAGGCATTAACTTTATGGCCCATACCGAATTGCTTATGGGACTTTTCGAACCTATTGAAAACTTTGCGGGCGGCATGCTTGTACTGCATTATATTGCACCTGCTCACTTTATTGGTGGTGTGCTTATTGCCTTCGGACTATTAACTCGTTGGGCTATTATTGCACAGCTCCCTATTTTAATTGGAGCCATACTTATCAATTTTGTTGGAGAAATGCATGTAAACAACCTGATACTCGCTATTTCAGCACTATTAGTATGTAGCTTCTTTTTAGTTTACGGTTCTGGAAGACATTCAGCGGATTATTATTTTAAAATGCAGCAGTAAATGGCTTATTCCATTAATCTATGCTTAGATTTTTAGATTCCTAAAATCTAAATGACCACAAAAAAAATTCTTTAATAGTTCTAAGTTTAAATGACCTAGAACTATTAAAGAATTATAAAATCAAATAATTTTATTATTTAATTTCCGTGCTAAACGGAAATAACAATTGTACACCTTTTTTATCAGTTAAGGCTTTAATTTCCTTTAAAAGCTTATAGTTTTCTACACCTAGTTCTTCTTCTAAAATCGTTTCTTTTGCTTTTACCAATCCAAATTCTCGAAGCATTTTATCAAGGTCTTTTTCAAAAACAGGAAATTCATTAATTCTATACGTTTCAATATTTGCAGCTTCAGCAGCGCGTTTAAGCGCCAAATCTAAACCACCTAGTTCATCTACTAATCCTATTTTAATCGCATCAGATCCTGTCCAAACTCTTCCTTGTGCAATTTCTTCTACTTGCTCTCTAGTTAAATTTCTTCCGTCGGAAACGCGAGTAGAAAACAAATCATAAATATCAATGATGCCTTCCTTAATATACTTATGTTGTGCTTCGCTTAAAGGCTCAAAAAAGCTGTAGGTTACAGCATTTGTATTAGTAATAACTTGCTCGGCGTTAATCCCCATATTTTCCGCCAATTGTTTTCCATTAGGCAACATTCCAAAAACACCTATACTTCCAGTAATTGTAGTAGGTTCTGCAATAATTTTATGTGCATTTGAAGCGATGTAATAACCACCAGAAGCAGCCAAATCACCCATAGAAACAATAACAGGCTTAACCTTTTTAGTCAGTTCTATTTCTCTCCAAATAAGCTCACTAGCTAATGCCGATCCTCCTGGAGAATTGATTCTTAGTACCACTGCTTTTACTTTTTCATCTTCGCGTGCTTTTTTAAGCGAAGCATTCATAGAGCCCTGACCAATAGTATTTTCATCACCTTCACCATACATGATGTCTCCCTGAGCATAAATCACAGCAATTCTATCTTTTGCCGAATAATCTCTAATTTTGGACGACGCATAATTTGAGTAATCAAAAATAGAAACCATTTCAAGAGTTTCTTTTTTCTTTACTCCAATAGCCTTCTTCATCCCATTCACATATTCATCATGGTATGCTATTTTATCTACAAGGCCAGAAGATTTTGCTAGCTTAGGTGTTCTAGCTAATAAACTATCAGCAATAAGATTTAATTGATCTACAGGCACTTTTCTGGTAACAGAAATATCTTGTTTAATATCTTTCCATAACGCATTTAAGTAAACAGAAATTTGTTCTCTGTTGTTATCACTCATTTCATTACTTAAAAAAGGCTCTACAGCACTTTTATACTTCCCTAAACGTACCACTTCCATTTTAACGCCCGATTTTTCTTGAAAATCTTTAAAATATAAGCGCTCGGAATACAAACCTTTGAACTCCATCATTCCAGCAGGATTAATGTAGATGGTATCAGCTACAGAGCTTAAGTAATAATCTTTCTGTGAAAAAACATCGGCGTAAGCTACAACAAATTTTCCTGATTCTTTAAACTTCAGCAACGCACCACGTAGGGCTTTAACTTGGGTAATTCCTGCATCAACGAAATTATTATCAATAGAAATTCCTTTTATATTATCGTCGGTAGCCGCGTAATTAATGGCATCAATAATATTAAACAAACCATTTTTTTTAGATTCGTTTAAAAAGGTATACTGTTTAAATTCAATCTTTCCTGCGTAATCCTTAATAGGAAAGTCTAATTTTAAATTTAAAACTGAATTTGGTTTGATACTAACCGTGTCACTAGACGTAGACCCTGCAATAACACCAACAATAATTAATCCGACAACACATAACATGCAAAATAAAATGATACCTGTTAATGTTGATAACACACGTTTAAAAAAGCTCATATAAAATGTTTCCTAGTTAGTATAAAAAGAATGTGGTTTGTTACAAATTATTAAGAGTTAACCGAGTCTAAAGTTCTTTGTCGGTGAATTTTTCCTGAAGAAGTTTCTACAAATTTTGGAACATTAATAATTTCTTTTGGTTTTTCATATTTACCTAAATCTTCAAAAACCGCAGGTTCTAATTTATTGGAATCACTTTGAATCACTAAAACAAGTTTTTCACCTAAAGTATCATCTGGCTTAGAAGTTATGAAAAAGTCCGTTTGAATTTTATTCTGAAGTTTACGTTCTATTTGCTCAGGATATAATTTAATACCACCAGAGTTCACCACGTTATCGTAACGTCCTAACCACTCAAAGCTGTCTTCCGAATGAATTTTAACAATATCATTAGTTACAATCGTTTCATCTGAAATGGCAGGTGCTTCAATAACCAAACAATCTCTATCATCAGTAGAAATAGTAATATTTGGTAAAGTCTTGAAATATGATACTTTTTCAGTACTCTCTAAATTATTAAGTTTTCTCACAGCAATATGCGACACGGTCTCTGTCATACCATAAGTTTCATAAACCATAGGTTTTTTATCCTGAATTAAATCAACAATATGCTTAGAAACCATACCTCCACCAACAATAACAGCTTTAATACTTTCTATATCTTTAGCAAAATTTTTAAGTTGCATTGGTGTAAAGGCGCAAAAATCATAGTCTTTTTCATAATCAATTCTTGGAAAAGCAGAAGGTTGGACCATATCCAGTTCCAAACCTAAAATAATCGCCCTTACAATGGTCATTTTACCAGCAATAAAATTTGATGGTAAACAATGTAACACCTTGTAACCTGGTTTTAAATTAAAGAAATCGCCAGTCGCCAGAGCAGAATTTACCATAGCTTGTTTCTTTATTTTTAATTTTTTAGGTTTTCCTGTAGACCCCGATGTTTGTACTTCAACATAATCATAATCATCTAACCAATCCAACAAAAAGTTACCCAGTTCTTGCTGAAAAGGCAAACCTTCCTTCACATAGCTGTAAGCTACTTCCATTAAATCTTCATGTTTATAACTTACATTATCTAACTTAAACTTGTTGTGAACATTTCTATAATTCGGCATCATAACTATTCAAATTTATATTATTTTCTATCTCTGGTTCTACTAATTTTCCGGTAAGTTTCTCTTTCCAATTGGTCCATTTATATTTTTTGGAAAATACAAAAAGTAACGCTGGAAACACAATAAAAACTGGAACAAATATTTCCATAAATCCCATCTCTGTAGGGTCTGATAAATCTTTAAATATGGAATGGGTTTGAAAGGCTGTCCAGTCTGCAGACACTAAAAGCGCTGTAAATAAATTATTTGCTGCATGAAAGCCTAAAGCCAGTTCTAATCCATCGTCCATAAGCGTCATGATTCCTAAGAAAAAACCCGTTCCTATGTAATAAATCATAATAACGTAACCCAATTGTTCTACCTCTGGATTTGCCAAATGCATTAAACCAAAACCAACAGACGTTATTAATAATGGCGTCCATCGGTTTTTAAAAATCATGCCAAAACCTTGCATTAAATAACCTCTAAAGAAGTATTCTTCAAAACTCGTTTGTATTGGAATTAAAACGATCCCTACAGCACAAAGAATTAAAAATGGTTTAAGCTGAAAGTTCCATTGAAATTCTTCTGGGTAGATAAAATAATCAATAAAAATAAAACTTACTGAAATAATTCCCCAAAGCACAAATGTAAACCAGAAGCGTGACCAGTCTATTTTTTTTCTAACCGTAGTTAAGTTTTTTATAGGAAGTTGGTGTAAATATTTCGAGGTTATAAAAACCCCAATTAAGCCCACAGAAAAAGCAATAAGCATGACAAACAGAAACAGATTACTACCTAGCAACAACATGATGTCCTGAGTACTCGAAATTGCAGGGTCACCACCGTATCGTATCATTTTATAGGCTACCGCAAGCCCCAAAGGAATCATACCAATAATCTGCCAGAAGCAAAATATGATTAACACACCAACAATGTAGCGCCACCAATCGTATAATCCTTTAAAAGCTTGTTCTATATACATTTAAATTATAAATTAAAGTTCCAGATTAAGTCATTTTTATATACTAATTCACCTTGACTTACCTCTAAAGGGCTTTCAAAATTATTGGTAAATAAACCACCAGTACCTAAACCTTGCGGCAAATTACTGTTCAGTTTAAAAGTAAATTGCGCTATGGCGTTTAATCCGATATTACTTTCTAAAGCGCTTGTAATCCACCAATTAATATTTTGATTTTCAGCGGCTGTTATCCAATCTGTACTACCACCAAAACCACCAATTAAACTTGGTTTTAAAATGATGAATTGCGGTTTAATGGTTTGTAACAATTCTACTTTCTTAGTTACAGAAAACACGCCTATTAATTCTTCATCCAATGCAATGGGAAGTGGCGTTTTTTCACATAAACTCGCCATATGATCCACCTGACCTTGCTTGATGGGTTGCTCTATAGAATGTAAGTCTAAATCGGACAAAACTTTTAATTTTTCTAAGGCTTCAGTAGGTTGAAATGCGCCGTTTGCATCAACGCGCAATTCGATTTCTTTTGATGAAAACTCTTTTCTAATGGATTTTAAAAGCTCTATTTCCGTTTGAAAGTTGATGGCACCAATTTTCATCTTAATACATGAAAATCCGGCTTCAATTTTAGATTTAATTTGAGATTTCATGAAACTTTCATCACCCATCCAAATTAATCCGTTGATAGGAATACCTTTTTTTCCTTGTGTAAATTCTGAAGGAAACAACTCAAATTGATCTTGACTTTGAAGTGACTGAAAAGCCATTTCCAATCCGAATTGAATGGAAGGAAAATTATAAAGCTCCCTTAATAAAGCCTCAAGACCTAGATGAATGTGCTCACAAGTCCATTTTAAAACGTCTTCATAATTAGGCACATCATCAATACTTAAACCACGAAAAACACCGGACTCCCCTACACCTTGTTTATTATTTTCGTGTAAAACAATAAACCATGTTTCCTTTTTTCGAAGTACTCCACGAGAAGTTCCACTAGCCTGTTTGAAATCTAAAATGTATTTATGATAAGTTGCTATCATTTTCCTTAATTATATCTTCCAAATTGAAATCCAATTCCTAAAAACACGCGAAATTGATCTAAATCATTTACATAAGAGACATCTAAGTTAATAGGTCCAAATAGTGATCTGTATGAAAATGTAGAACCTGCTGAAAACAGAGCACTAGGGTCTTCACCTTCAGACCAAGCCCCTTTAGGTGACAAGGCCGAATCTGTAAAATTGGTAAAATCTTTAAAACCTACAGTACCCAAACTAACGTGAGGCTTTATATAAACTTTATTAATCGGATTGTATTGAAGTCCTAAACTAACTGCCATGAATTGTGTTACTGGAAGTTCATCCTCATTTAAACCATTAAAAATAAAGGTGTTATACAAGCCACGATTTAAATCACCACCAACAAAAAACTTTCCGCCATAGCCATATTCATCAAAACTAAGTTCATCAGAATCTTTGGATTGCTCAAAAGTAAAAGCTCCCTTCGCTCCTATTATCGCTGTTAATGAAGATCTAACTGGGATTCGTCTTTCATATCTAACGATGGCATTTGTATAACCATTGGTGCTACCATCAATTTTTTCTTGATAATTTGTGTATCCCTCATCTACATTATGAACTAAAGATTGCCCTAAAGAGGCGTGTAACAAAGTACCTCTTTTACAGTAAAATACTTCTTCAAAACTATTGTAGTTAAAATGCACATCAACCAAAACATTATTGAATTTATAATGATCGAGAAGTAATGTGTCGTTACTTTTTGTAACTGCTATTTTCGGATCTAGCCTTAACCTAGTAGACAAAGCTGAAAAACCAAAATAACTTTTATTAGGTATCACATTACGGTTAAATTCATATTCGAATTGTAAGTTATTATTATTAATACCATTAACACCATAACCATCGGAATATACCTTTTGCTTAAGTTTAAGCCATAGCATTTCTGCACGCCACCACCACATATGTCGCTCACCAAATATTTTTTGATGCTGAAGTAGAAGTTTAGGTTGCTCGGCAATATCCAATGTAAACAATGACCTAGAAGCATTTCCTAATAAGTTTCTACCGGTATAATTCACAATAGCCCCTAATCCTCTATAAGTATCGTAATGCAAGGCTAATTTAACCTGGTGTTTTGAATTTTCAACGCCATTTATTTCAAGACCTAATACACTATCTTTCACTTTAGGTACAACCACTATTTGATTAAACAGATTGGTCCCCATTGCTCTATCGATTCCTGCTACAATATCTTTTGGCGTATAATTGGTATTGCTTTCAAAATTTATTCGAGATTTTACTAAGTTTAAGCTTCCCTTACTTATTCCTTTATAAATGACAGTATCTAGCTTGAATTCTTCTGGTACTTCAGGTACTTTTGGTCTTCTTTGCTCGAAAGTTTTTAACTTTTCTGCCAATTCTTTTAGCGCATCAGTTTGTTCGTTTGTTGCTATTTTACCTTCTTCGTAAATCTGACTACTTTTATTAAAATCACCTGTTGAATATGTCAAATTAGGTGTATGGTTGACTAACACATCACACAACTTTCTATTTTCGGGATTTTTCATACTACTCACCAACATACTGGTTTGAAACAGAATAGTTGTGATACTATTTAATTGGTCTTTAGCTTTTAATCCACCCCCAACATCACTTCCAATAATGATATCTGCTCCTAGGCTTTTAGCTATATCTGTTGGAAAGTTGTTTAGAATCCCGCCATCAACCAATAAGGTTTCTTCATATTCTACAGGCTTAAAAATAGATGGAATGGACATACTGGCTCGCATAGCCGTTAATAAGGAACCTCCTTTTATAACGACTTCATTTCCATGTACTATATCGGTTGCAACGGCGCGATACGGAATAGGTAATTCATCAAAATCATGCACGCCATAAACAGGATAAGTTAAAAGCGCAAGAAGTTCACGTAGATTTTGATCATTTAACAACCCCGTGCTAATAGATGGCTTTTTGTTTTGCCAATTTAAACCTACTAAATAGTTATCAAATTCACTTTTTTCTTCGTTTCCTACTCGAGCTAATGTAACTCTACCACCTAAAAGGTTTGTCCAATCTAATTTATTTAAAATCGAAGCAATATCATTACCCGAATACCCCATGGAATATAAACCACCAACTACACTACCCATACTGGTTCCCACAACTAAATCTGGAACAATCCCTAAGGAATCTAATTTTTGTAAAACAGGAATATGAGCAACACCTTTAGCACCCCCACCACTTAAAACCAAAGCTACTTTAGGTTTCTTTTCTTGAGCATTTAAAGGAAATTGAATACATATTATTAAAATAAGTAGGCAAATGAATTTTATTTTCTGACTCATAAATGGGGTTAGGTTAAGGTACTATAACTCAATAAACTCTCCAATTTCTAAAAGCATTAAGTCTTTATTTTTCTCAAAGAATTTACGTTTAGCTAGTTCATGATCAATCTCAATATATCCAAAAGTATCATAATGATAGCCCATTACTTTATCACATTGAATAAAATCACTAGCCAGAATGGCATCTTCTGTACCCATGGTAAAGTTATCTCCAATAGGCAAAATGGCTAAATCTAATGTGGTTTGAAGCGGAATAAGCTTCATATCATAAGTAAGCGCTGTATCTCCTGCTATATAAATATTTTTACGTTCACCTTCAATTACAAATCCTCCTGGTTCTCCGCCATAACTACCATCTGGAAAAGACGATGTGTGGATTGCATTAACGTACTTTACGGTACCAAATTCGAAATCCCATTTACCTCCGTGGTTCATTGGGTGACCTTCAATACCTAGTTTTTCGTAGTAACTTACAATTTCAAAATTTGAAACCACAACTGCTCCTGTACGTTTTGCAATGGCTTCAACATCTACAATATGATCCTGATGGGCATGGGTTACTAAAATATAATCGGCTTTAAGCGTTTCAATATCGATACTAGAAGCTTTTGGGTTTGCTGTAATAAAAGGATCCACAAGAATATGTACATCATTCACTTCAATACCTAAACTAGCGTGTCCATAAAACGTTATTTTCATCTTAAAAAATTTAGAAGATTAAATTACAAAAAATCTATAACAATTGCCCGATTCCCATTAACAATGCCAACAGGACCGTAGTTAATGCTAATTTCTTTAATTCTGGATCTAATAATTTTAAATCCACATTATTTTGCACTGTTTTTAAATGAATAAATAAAGGGATGTATGCGACCACATAAATAAAATTAAACGGTGAATCGTAATACATTACACCAAACAAAATGGAAAGTACAATAGCTGATATTATTAATACATAATGATATTTTTTCGCCTTTTTAGCACCTAATTTAACGGCAAGGGTTATTTTATTTGATTTTTCATCAGAAATACGATCTCTCATATTATTTAAATTCAAAACCCCTGTACTTAATAAACCAATAGTTATGGCTGGTAAAACCGTGATGAAGTTCACCGTTTTAGCATAGAGCACATAACATCCTATAACACTTACTAAGCCAAAAAATATAAAAACAAACACATCACCCAGACCTTTATAACCAAAAGCACTACTCCCAACCGTGTATTTAATGGCAGCAACAACGGCTGCTATACCTAAAATTAAAAACGTTAAAGACAGTAAAAAATGTTCTGAGCCAAAGGCTACAAAAATTAATAAAATTGCTAAAAACAGAGTTATTATAACCGTTATAATAATCGCATTTAATAATTGTTTCGGAGTAATTTTACCTGATTGAATGGCGCGTTGCGGACCAATTCTGTCATCATTGTCTGTACCCTTTATACCATCGCCATAATCATTAGCGAAATTTGACAGTATTTGTAAACCCAAGGTTGTTAAAATGGCTATAATACAAATGCCCCAGTTAAATACTTGATCATGTTTGGCTAAAAACGAAGCTAAAATAATGCCTGATACCGATAAAGGAAGCGTTCTTAAACGCATCGCGGAAATCCACGTGGAAAAGTTCCCCATTATGGAATCCATTTTTTATTAAAATTAGGCTTGCGTTTTTCTAGGAAAGCATTTCTCCCTTCAACCGCTTCATCGGTCATATAGGCTAAACGTGTTGCTTCTCCAGCAAAAACTTGTTGCCCTACCATACCATCATCAGTTAAATTCATGGCGAATTTCAGCATTTTAATCGAAGTTGGAGATTTCGCTAGTATTTCTTGAGCCCACTCATAAGCGGTACTTTCTAATTCATCATGAGGAATAACGGCATTCACCATACCCATTTCAAAAGCTTCTTGTGCCGAATAGTTTCTTCCTAAGAAAAAGATTTCACGTGCTTTTTTCTGCCCAACCATTTTAGCTAAGTAAGCTGAACCATAACCACCATCAAAACTGGTTACATCCGCATCGGTTTGTTTAAAAATAGCGTGCTCTTTACTTGCTAAAGTTAGATCACATACCACGTGTAAACTATGTCCGCCACCAACAGCCCACCCAGGAACCACGGCTATAACCGCTTTAGGCATAAAACGAATTAAACGTTGTACTTCCAGTATATTTAATCTGTGGTACCCATCTTCCCCCACATAACCTTGGTGACCTCTAGCCTTTTGATCGCCGCCACTACAAAATGAATAAACGCCGTCTTTTGTTGAAGGGCCTTCGGCTGATAATAACACAACACCAATATTAACATCTTCATTGGCATCATAAAACGCATCGTATAATTCACTTGTGGTTTTTGGTCGGAATGCATTTCTAACATTTGGTCTATTAAACGCTATTCTAGCCACACCATCACATTTTTTATAGGTAATATCGGTATATTCTTTTACTGTAACCCATTTAGGTTCTTCCATGACTTTAATTTTAGCCAAAAATAATTTTTATTTCCTTAAAACCCTTATTTCACCACTTAAAAATGATTTTTCAGAAACTTTAATTTACTTATATGGTATGAACTTTTCAAGAAATAAAGAATTGCTTATTATGGAAAGTGAATAGCTTCAAAATTACTACAACTATGATTATAAATTGATTTTACCTCTAAGGCTTTCCAAATAAAATTACCAAAATCCTATTTTATCCCTCCATTAAAAGTGAAAAAACAAAAAACTTAAGAAGCAATAATCTTCAACAATATTTATATACATTAAGATTATGTTAATTTTTTAACTTTTATTTTACACTTTTCCTAAAAAGAATAAATAGATTTTAAAAGCCGTTGGCTTGTAGTCTTTTATTGGTTAAATTTGCAGCAGTTAAAATCTATAAATAGTGTCATGACAACTACTTGACATTACACTGATAAACAACTATTTATGCTTGTAACCGCCACCATAATCATATCTACTTTAGTTATTTTAAACTTTTTATTGTTAAAATTCAGCTGCAATAAAACCATTAGAACTACTAAAGTAAATGAAAAGCCTATTGTATTAAAACCAGAGCATGGTATTAAAACTTTAACACCAAGATTAGCTCCAACTGGAAGTTAAATCTATAGCTAGGCGAATTCATAAAGTAAAAAGCTCTTACTTCTGGCAACAACAAATCTACTGCCAAAGTAATTACCATTGAATTTCCTTTTTTCCAACCTCTTTTAAGTACAAATTGGTAGCACTAAAACAACGGTTACCAAACCAATACCCTCTATTAGCACTTAACGGAGAAGGATGCCCCGAAGTAAGCACATTATGTTTTTTAATATCAATGAGTTTTACTTTCTTTTTCGAATAACCGCCCCAAAGTAAAAATACTATATTTTCTTTTTTGTCGCTCACTGTTTTAATAACAGCATCTGTAAATTGCTCCCAACCATTTTTTTGATGACTGCCTGCTTCATGAGCTCTAACGGTTAGAGTCGCATTTAAAAGCAACACGCCTTGCTCTGCCCATCGCTCTAAATTACCTGTTATAGGGTAAGCTTCGTCCAAATCCGTTTCAATCTCTTTAAAAATATTCACTAAGGATGGTGGATGTTTTACTCCATCGTTAACTGAAAAACACAACCCATTAGCTTGTCCAAATCCGTGATAAGGGTCTTGTCCTAAAATAACCACTTTTACATCTTCAAAGTGACAAGCGTCAAAAGCTTTAAAAATTTCATTTTTAGGTGGGTAGCACGTATGTGATTCATATTCAGAAGCTACAAAATTTTCTAACGCTTGAAAATAAGGTTTCTCAAATTCATTTACTAAATAAGGTTTCCAGCTATTATGAATTTCGTTATACATATAATATGGAGTGAATTAATTTAATATACGAACCATTAACTCCTTTAACAAATCGCCTTGAGATACCGCATTAGATCCTACGCCTTTACTTTTTACATCAAATTCTCTTAATGTAGCCACGACTGAACTTACTTTTCGCATGGGATAGTTTTTTGCAGCTGTAAGGTATTCATTTACAAAATAAGGATTCACTTTTAAGGCTTGAGCTACATGTCTTGACGACTTATCGTTTAATCCGTGAAGGTGTAATAGTTGAGAAAAAAAGTTGAACAACAAAGAAACGGTTACAACCATAGGGTTATCCTTGGGGTTGTCTCCAAAGTACTTTATAATTTTATAAGTTTTCTGTGTATTGCGTTCTCCAATCGCTTTTCGAAGTTCGAAATTGTTATAATCTTTACTTATACCAATATTTTCTTCGATATGCTCTGGCGTAATTTGAGTTTCTTTAGGAAGAATGATTTGAAGCTTTTCAAGTTCGTTATTAATTTTACTTAAATCGGTCCCTAAAAATTCCACAAGCATTTGAGCGGCTTTTGGTGTAATGGTATATTTTTTTGATGCCAAAACACGTCTAATCCAATCGGAAACTTGATTTTCATAAAGTTTTTTACTCTCGAATACTACACCTACCTTATTAATTGCCTTATAAAGCGCTTTTCGTTTATCTAACTTTTTATACTTATAGTCAATTACCAAAATGGTTGTAGGCTGCGGATTGGCAGCATAGCTAGCAAACTTTTCAATGGTTCGGGACAAATCTTGAGCTTCCTTAACAATCACCACTTGATACTCTGCCATCATAGGAAATCGCTTGGCATGACCTACAACATCTTCAACCGTAACATCTCTACCGTAAAGTACCATTTGATTAAAACCACGTTCTTCCTCAGAAAGCACTGAGTTTTCAATAAAATCGGAAATTTTATCTATATAATAAGGTTCCTCACCCATTAAAAAATAAATGGGTTTTAAATTGCCGTTTTTTATATCGGTTACCAGTTGTTTGACTTCGTCCAAATTAAAAAGATTTCAGATTAAAAAATAACACTATCCAACAATTATCTTAGGATATTTGGTATTTATATATTGTAGCGTAACTTTGAAAACTAAATAAATGTACTGTGCAAGCACTTAATTTTCCAGAATATTCATTTCGATTCAAAAGTAGCGAAAATAAAGCATCTATTTTTGATCCTATTCGTAAAAAATTTGTGGTTTTGCAACCGGAAGAATGGGTACGACAACATTGCATACAGTATTTAATGGAAGTAAAGAAATTTCCAAAATCATTAATCAATGTTGAAAAGGAACTCGTTATTAACAGCTTAAAAAAACGCTATGACATTGTCGTGTTCAACCCAGACGGTTCCATCCATTTAATTGTAGAGTGCAAAGCACCAAAAATCACTATAAACCAAAGCACTTTCGATCAAATTGCGCGTTATAATTTAGAGTTAAATGCTAGTTATTTAATGGTTACAAACGGACTAAATCACTATTATTGCCAAATGGATTTTAAAAATGAATGCTATCACTTTCTAGAAAACATTCCTAATTACAATTAATGAAAGTCGCCGTAGTTATATTAAATTGGAATGGTAAGGCCCTGCTTCAGCAATTTTTACCTTCTGTTGTAAAGTTTTCAAAAGAAGCCACCATTTATGTAGCCGACAATGCATCAACCGATGATTCGGTTCCTTTCTTGAAAACGACCTTTCCTTCAGTAAAAATCATTCAGAATGAAACCAATGGCGGTTATGCCAAAGGATATAATGATGCCTTAAAAAATATTTCAGCTGATATATTTTGTTTAATAAACAGCGATATTGAAGTTACCGAAAATTGGTTAACCCCTATTATAGAAGCTTTTAAAGCTGATGAAAATACTGCCATCATACAACCTAAAATTTTAGATTTTAAGCAGAAAACACATTTCGAATATGCTGGTGCTGCTGGTGGATATATTGACAAGTACGGATTTCCTTATTGTCGAGGACGCATTTTTGACACCCTTGAAAAAGATCTAGGTCAATATAACGACACGACTGATGTTTTTTGGGCATCGGGAGCCTGTATGTTTATTAGACAGCAAACCTTTAGTCAACTTCATGGGTTTGATGAGCATTTCTTCGCTCATATGGAAGAAATTGATTTATGTTGGCGCGCAAAAAACTCAGGTTACACAATTAATTATGTAGGCAATTCTACAGTGTTTCATGTTGGTGGTGCGACATTAAACGCTATAAACCCTAAAAAAACATTTCTCAATTTTAGAAATAGTTTGTTTACCCTGACAAAAAATGTAAACAGTTATTTATTTGGCATAATACTTGCAAGATTATGCCTCGATGGCATGGCAGGGATAAAATTTCTTGTTGAGTTAAAACCGAAACATACCTTTGCAATAATTAGAGCACATTTTAGTTATTACAAGCATATAAATCGGCTATTAAATCAGCGGAAACAAACAAAACAACGTATAAAATATTATAATAGGACATCGATTGTTTTTGACTATTTTATACTTAAAAAAAAGACTTTTAAAAGTTTAAAGTCTTAAGTAAAAGTTTTGTTAAATTGCTTTTGTCAGCAGAATTTTATATATTTTTGTTCAACCAATTATTGAAAGTTAATCCTAAAATTATTATGAAGAAAATCTTATTACTTAGTGCATCTGTAATGTTAGCCCTAAGCTCATGTGTATCAAAAAAACAATTTACAGATCTACAGGCAAAACAAAAGGAAACTCAAGATTTGCTTAATTCTGCAACGGTAAAACTTAATTCTTGTTTAGAAGACAGAGCAACAGCAACAGCGAGAGCCACTGCTTTAGAAGAGCAAGTAGCAGATTTACGTAAAAACAATGATAATTTAACGATGCTATCATCAAAGGGTGCTAGTAATATTGAAAAAACCTTAGAGAGCATCAAAGAAAAAGAGCTTAAAATTAACCGCTTACAAGATGCCTTAACACAAAAAGACAGTGTTACTTTAGCATTGGTAACTAGTTTAAAACGTGAAGTTGGAATTAACGATCCAGACATTGAAGTTAATGTTGAAAAAGGTGTGGTGTTTATTTCAATTGCTGATAAATTATTATTCCAAAGTGGTAGCTACAATGTAACCTCTAGAGCTAAAGAAGTTCTTGCCAAAGTGGCTAAAGTTGTAAATAGCAAACCTGATTTTGAATGTATGGTAGAAGGTCACACTGATTCTGTACCTTATAGTAAAGGTGTATTAATTGACAACTGGGATTTAAGTGTTAAGCGTTCTACTTCTATTATTAGAGTATTGGAAAGTTTAGATGTAAACCCAGGACAACTTATTGCAGCAGGACGTAGTTCATATGTTCCTTTAGTTGACAATGATACTGCCGAGAACAGAGCTAAAAACCGTCGTACACGTATTGTTGTATTACCAAAAATCGATCAGTTCTACGACATGATTGAAAAAGAAATGAAAAATCTTTCAGCTGGAAACTAAGCTGTAATGTTATAACATTAAAAAACTCAACTGAAAGGTTGAGTTTTTTTTTGCAATAAATCTTCTTTGCCTTCTACTCTATATTAAAAATTACTTCCAATTCTTCGATAGAATAATAAACAAAACCAAATTTAATATCGCTGTTATAAAGGGTATAATTTACCCCTTTTTTTAGAGGAAAATCATTTTTAAATACCAAGATCCATAAAATGGAGATATTGGTTTTAGTGAGATTTTTCATAAATGCATTTTAAGTTTGTGTTAGCAAAACATCAACGTTTTGGTGCTTTGTCTAACAAAATTCATGAATTTTTAAATTTTTGAAATGTGAAAATCATAAATAATATTCACTATTACTCGAAATTAATTAACATTTCATCAATACAAACCTATTTTTTTAACAATACACTGAAAATTCATCAATCAAGCAGCTCAAACTGCTCCGAAAGGGGTTTTGACTTCCAATTCTTTGATTCTTTAAGATTATATTATGAGTTTTGTCAAGTACTAACTCAAATTCCAATTTATGAAAAAGAAATTATGTGCATTGGTGATGTTGCTTTTTGCATGCTCAATTCAATTTTCTTATGCACAAGAAAACACAGTTTCTGGAAATGTCAAAGATGAACAAGACATTCCCATTGCCGGTGTTACGATTATTGTAGAAGGCACCACAACAGGTGTTGTTACAGATTTTGATGGTAATTATGCCATTGAAGCAAAATCAGGAGATATCCTTCAGTTTAGTTTTGTTGGTTTAAAAACCAAAACGATTACTCTAGGAAGCTCCAATTCAATTAACGTAGTGATGGAAGAAGACATTGCTGCACTAGATGCCGTGGTGGTTACAGGGTATCAAAAAATTGATCGAAAATTATTTACAGGATCGGCTTCTACTGTAAAATTAGAAGAAGCTAAATTAGATGGTGTTCCAGACGTAAGCCGCTCGCTACAAGGACAAGTAGCCGGTGTTGAAGTAGAAAATGTTTCGGGTACTTTCGGTGCTGCACCAGTTATTAGAATTAGAGGTGATGCTTCGATTAACGGTACTAACAAACCTCTATGGGTTGTTGATGGGGTTATTTTAGAAAACGCCATTGAACTTTCTAATGAAGAAATTACTTCTGGTAACTTAAGTACCTTATTAAGTTCTTCTACAGCAGGATTAAACCCTGAAGACATCGAATCTTTTCAAGTGTTAAAAGATGCCTCTGCTACCGCATTATATGGTGCACGTGCCCTAAACGGTGTTATTGTAATTACTACTAAAAAAGGTACTTCTGGTAAGCCTTCTATAAACTTTTCAACTAATATTACGACTAGAGCAAAACCTACATACGACCAGTTTAACTTTTTAAATTCTGGTGATGAGATGAGTGTTTATCAAGAGCTTTATGAAAAAGGATGGATCGATATAGCCGGTGCTAATGCAAGTAATAGTCATGGTGTATTTGAAGATATGTTATATAGCATTGTAAAAGGTGATATTGATTGGGGAACCGGTGGAACACCAAACTATGATTACCTTCAACGTTATGCCGATGCTAATACTGATTGGTTTGATGTGCTATTTAAATCTTCATTTATGAGAGCCAATAACTTCAGTATATCATCAGGTTCAGATAAATCAAGATTTAGAGCATCTATAGGTACTATGGTCGATGATGGACAAACCATAGCCGATAAAGTAAAAAACTACACAGCTAATTTAAATGGTAATTTCACTTTATCTGATAAATTATCCCTGGGCATGAAATTAACTGGAAACGTAAGAGATCAGCAAGTAGCTGCCTCTCAAGATAGAGAGTTAAATGAGATTACTGGTTTGTATGAAAGACAGTTTGATAACAACCCTTTTAATTATGCGCTTTATACGAGTAGAAGTATGACCCCTTATGATCAAAATGGAGATCGTCAATATTTCAGAAAAAACTACGCCCCTTTTAATATCTTACACGAGGTTGATCACAACTTTGTAAACCTAGATGTTTTAGATTTATCTTTCCAAACCGATTTAAAATGGAAAGTAACAAAAGACCTTAATTTTACTACTGTATTACAAGGAAGATGGTATACAAGTAATGCCGTTCAAACCATTCACGAAAACTCTAATAATGCTGAAGCTTATAGAGCTGATAACCCTTTAATTAGAAATAGTAATATATTTTTATTTAGAGATCCAGATGCCCCAGAGTTAGAACCTTATAGTGTTTTACCTAATGGCGGATTTAGAAAAACGAGTGATCATACCTTAACAAACTATTACGCTAGAAATCAGTTTGATTACTCGCACACTTTTAACGATATACATACCGTTTCTGCTTTACTAGCTCAAGAGTTAACCTATAGCAACCGATCTACACAGAAAAATGATGGTTGGGGTTATATGTTTGATAAAGGAGGATTAATTTTAAGTGACCCTAACTTTATTAGATATTTAGATTCTCGTGGCTTAGATTACTTTAGCGCCTTAGAAACCAAACAACGTGGTTGGGGTATGTTTTCTAACATAGCTTACTCGTACGATAATCGTTATGTTATTAACGGTACTTATACTTATACTGGAGATAACAGAACGGGAGACGCATCAAGCGCAAGATATTTGCCAACCTACAACATAAGTGGTGCTTGGAATATCCACCAAGAAACGTTTATGGACAACGCTGCTTGGGTAAACTTATTAAAGCTTAAATCGACTTACGGTCTTTCAGGATCTAACCCATTTAACGCTAGTGCCGGTTTAATTGTTTATGGTGCCGAACCTTTACGTCCTCAAGACTCTGAAAGTGAAGTATCTTTAATTATTTCTCAATTAGAAAACAGCGAATTAACTTTTGAGAAACTATACGAATGGAACATAGGTTTAGAAACTAGCTTTTTTAATAATGCGGTAAGTCTTGAATTAGAATACTACAAAAGACATTCTAAAGACCTTATTGGTTTTATTGAAACTAACGGTGTTGGTGGTGAAGGTACTAAACTTGGTAATATTGGAGAGTTTATCCGTAATGGTTACGAAGCTAATTTAAGCACACAAAATGTAAATTCAGGAAACTTTAGATGGTCTTCAAACATTAACTTTAGCCACTCCGAAAGTGAAATTACACAATGGGAATCTAGAGACAATATTGGTGCAGCCGTAAGTAGAAATGGTGCTAATATTGAAGGATATCCGGTTAGATCATTATTCTCTATTCCATTTGCTGGATTAGATTCTAATGGTGTACCAACTTTTTATGCAGCCGATGGCAGTATCATTCAATCTATGAATTTACAGAACAGAACTGATATCACGGAGCATTTAAAATATGAAGGCCCTACAGAGCCTATTTTCTTTGGAGGTTTCAATAATAACTTCTCTTATAAAAACTTAAGTTTAACGATTGGTTTCTCATATCGAGGAGGTAATAAAATTAGATTAGACGAATCGTTTTCTAGCAGTTATTCTGATGACAGCTCTCTACCAGGAGAGTTAATTAACAGATGGACATTACCTGGTGATGAAAATATCACTAATATTCCTGCCATTTTATCTGAAACAGCTGCACAAGCCTTAAACTACCAAGGCTTAAATGCTTACAGTTTATATAATAAGAGTGATGTACGTGTTGCCGATGGTGATTATGTAAGACTTAAAAACATTAAGCTTGCCTATGCGTTTCCTAATAGTATTACGGACCACACATTCATTAAATCTGCAACAGCGAGTATTTCAGCATTTAATTTATGGCTAATTTATTCTGATGATAGATTAAACGGTATAGACCCAGAATTCTATCAATCTGGAGGTGTTTCATTACCATTAACCAAAAGTTTCACCTTTAGCCTAAACTTTAACTTCTAGTCCTATGAAAAAGAACATATTAATAACCATATTTAGCTTAACTCTATTTTTTGGGTGTGATGATTACCTTGACGAAACCCCAGATAATAGACAAACCATAACTTCTTTAGATGATGTATCGGAGTTATTGGTTTCAGCTTATAACGAAGGATCTCAATTTTTTCTAGAATGGAGAACCGATAACGTGACTGCTATCTTTGACAATACGCAGGTAGATTGGATGACAGAAAACTATCAATATAGATTGGTACAATCTTCAACCCAACAAGATACGCCATCTTACCTTTGGGAAACCTCTTATAACGCCATTGCTCATGCCAATCAAGCTTTAGAGTCTTTAGATCAAATTGAAGGTGGTGATGCCGATTTTAGAAATGCATTAAGAGGTGAAGCCCTAATTTGTAGAGCTTACAACCACTTTATTCTTGCTAATGTGTTTTCACAACACTACAACGATGCTAATAAAGGAACCTTAGGTATTCCTTATATCACGGCTCCTGAAACTAGTCTAAAGGTAGAATATGAAAGAGGAACCCTAGAGGAAACGTATCAATTAATTGAAAAGGATTTATTAGAAGCCTTACCCTTAATTTCAGATGCTTACTATACAGGATTAGGGAAATATCATTTTACAAAAAATGCAGCAAACGCTTTTGCTTCAAGATTCTACCTATTTACCCAAGACTATGATAAATGTATAGAATATTCTAACAAAATTATAGGCACTGGTACTATAGGAACTACCTATGTAAGAGATATGGCAGCCGTTTTCACAGGAACATCATCTGCTCAAATAGCAGATCAGTTTAATGATATCTCTCAAGCCTATAACCTATTTGTAAGTAGAAAAGAAAGTACTGGAGACAGATACTACTTTGGATACAGAACAAATACTAATATTATTAATCAGATACTTCGAATCAATATCCAAGGTGATAGTGACGAAAGAGACTACTTCTATAACTACGGTACCCAAGCCCGTTCTCAACCAAAATATAACGAACTTTTTAGATACACTACTGCAACTACAGGATTCCCTTATATCGTGGTAACTGAATTTAGAAGTGAAGAAGTTATTTTTAATAGAATGGAATCTTACGTGATGCAAAACAGATTGCAAGAAGCTTTAGACGACTACAATGTTTTAGCAACTTTAAGATATGCTAATGGTGGGCAACTTACTTTACAAAATGTGGTTGATTATTTTGGCGGATCTGATCAAGATGCCATGTTAGAGTTTGTACTTTCTGAACGCAGAAAAGAATTTTTAAACGAGAGTTTAAGATGGTTCGATATAAAACGACACAGTATGGAAGTTACTCATATTGATGTTAATGGAGACACCTATGTTTTAGGTGCCGAAGATTTAAGAAAAGCGATACAAATACCACAAAGAGCTACGGTTAACGGTATAGAAGCTAACCCTAGATAATAAAATACATTTGATATGAAAAACACTATAAAACTAATCGGATTAATGTTTTCGGCTACTTTGTTTATGCAATGTAGTTCAGATGACACGAACACGCCATATACACCACCTGAAGATCCTGCAATTACGCACCCCAATGATGTGTATTTATACGATAACGACGGCCATAGTTTATTCGAACGTTACGGTACTGCAACACGTTGGAGATGGAACGACAATTTTATTTCTGCCAGTCAGAGTGCCACACCAATCGAATCAGATTTGGTGATCGATGCTACTAAAATTATTGACTACTTATGGATTGAACCTTATACAGAAGTGGGTGATGATGGCGAGAATTTTATTAAAGAATTATTCCCACCAGAACTTGTTTATATCGGATCTTACATCTACAAAGATGACGGTACAAGGCTATTAGGTTATGCTGAAGGCGGTGCAAGAATCACCCTTTTAAACATGAATAGTTTAGACTTACAAAACGGTGATTGGTTAGCTAACCCTAGTGGAGGAATTTTAGCTACAGCGCACCATGAGTTTTCACATATTATTCATCAAACTTATGGTATTCCAATTGGTTATAATACGATTTCAGACACTTACTTAGGAAACGGTTGGAGTAATGGTGTAAGTCTAGCAGACGCCATTAAACTTGGTATGGTTAGTCCTTATTCAACACTAAATGAGTTTGAAGATTTTTGTGAAGTTATTGCTCATTATTTAGTACTTGAAGACGACATTTTTAACTACTACTTCTTAGATCAAGAAGACTGTAGTGTATATACCGATGGAGATGTTGTGTTAGAATGCCAAGAAATTAATCAAGGACGTTTAAAAATTAGACAAAAATTAGATTTAATTCTAGCTTATTTTAAAAACAACTTTAATATTGACTTGGTTGCTGTGAAAGCTACCCTACAAACAAGATTAACAGAAGTTATAAACACGGGGGTTATTCCGGAGTAAATATTAGTATATCTTTTAATTAAATAAAGTTATAAAATGAAATATATATATAAACTATTAAAATTGACTTTAAGTGTTTGTATGCTATTATTAACGGTTACAGCTTGTACCGATAATGATGTAGAACCACTTTTCGATCAATCCATTAACGAAAGAATTGACGAAGTAAAAACGGAGTATACCGACATTTTAACTTCATCAGAATATGGTTGGGTGGGTTATTACTCTCCTAACAAAGATTTTGGTGCCTTTACCATGCTTATGGATTTTGATGACAGCGGCTATGTATCCATCGCTTCAGATTATTTAAAAGGCGCTGAAGATAATACCATCACTTACAGAATTGCTAAAACTTTAAAACTGGAGTTGGTATTAGAAACACATGCTGTTTTCCATGCTATTTATGAAATCAATGACAATAATAACGACGGAGAATATGTTTTCAATATTCTATCTGTAACCGAAGATGAAGTGGTATTAGAAAGTAAAACCGATTACGGTGATGATATTACTATTTTCACATTAAGAAAAGCTACTCAAGCAGATTTAGACCTACAACCTACTTTTGATTCAGTAGACAACCTAACAGGTGATGGTAGCGAATCTGTTTTCAGAAACATTCTACTTAATGATCAAGCTATAGCGTCTTTTGAATTTGACGCTTCAAGCAGAGTGGCAACAATCACTTACATTCAAAATGGACAAGAAATAACAACTACAAAACCTGTTGTTATTACGGCAGAAGGTTTTTACTTCATTGAGCCAGTAGAAATTAATGGGACAATTTTAACTAGTTTCACTTACGATGCTACAAATAATGAGTATGTTAATACAGAAGATGGCTTAAGAATTATTTACGACCAATTACCTTTATACATTGGTAATGACGTGCAATATTTGGTTCAAACAGGTAACCCTGTATTTTTATACAGACCTAGCTTAGGAAGCTTCCCTCTAACCTCTCCTGCTCATGATACCATGTACGAGGCAATGAATGCACAATTAAATGCAGCAGGCTTCACATTGTTTGAATACAGTTTAACACTTGATTTTAATAGTGATGCTACTTGTGCTAATCAAATTCGTGTTGTTGTACAACGAAATTCTGATGGAGCAAACTTCTTTGCATTCTACTGCTTCGATAAACCAGTAGTTCAAGACGGAAGATTGTACTTAGATTATGTTGGTACTTATGGTGATGGCGAAGCTCTAATTTACGTTTTAGCACCTATAGTTAACATGTTTAACTCGGCTGAAGGGCTTTTATTTACACATGAAGGCAACTTTGGTTCATACTCTAATACCGCTGGAACTTTTACAAGTTTAGATAACCCAGCTTTAAGAGTTTACGGTGTGTTTCTATAATTAGAATTTAATACCTCTTTAAAAAGCCTAAATCAGCTATTGCTGTTTTAGGCTTTTTTTTTATTACTACTACCCTAATATTTTAATTTAGAGAGTACATCCATATTTAATGGCAAGATAATTGTGCCTGGCAGCGTACTAACCTATTAAGTACAATGAAAATATTATTTTCCACTATCGCTTTATTACTCCACCTGGTTGCTTTTACCCAATCAGAGTCTATTTCCGGCATTTATACACGAACTTTGGGTCCAAGCAATGGTATTGAGATAATGTACAAACTAAGCTTAAATAACGACGGTAGCTTCACATTTCATTCTAATACAAAACAAAAGGGAGCACCAGCAGATAAAAACCTTTATGGTAAAGGAACTTGGAAGATTGAAAAAAAAGTCGTTACGTTTATCACAAACGAAAAAACTGATATTAGTGAGGACTACACGTTAGATTTTAATGGTTCGAAAGCAAGATTTATTTCAAAATCTCCTAGAGATAAAAGTAACCGCATTATTGAAACTGCTTTGCAATTTTACGAGTCTAATATTTTCTGGATTGAAACGTTAAGACTTCCTAAAATGTAAAACTGAATGCCAATTAAGTAACCAGAGTTCTAAGTTATTTAAGCTTTATAGTTCTATAATTTTTATTCAGCTGTAGTTACTAATTATTAGCAATATACAGTGAAAATCGTAAACGATTTAAAAACCACTTCAAAAAAGTAGAGGCCGAATTATAAGTTTAAAAACAAATAATTCAACCTCTTTAAATTGAATGTGATAATAGTTAAATATTATCCACTCCCCTTAACCTATCGTTTTAACGTAAAGTGCGATTTAAACTGTTTTGGAACACCAGATTCTTCGTAATTCAAAATGAACCAGTAATCGTTTGTTGGTAGATTTTCTCCTCTATAGGTACCATTCCATCCTGTTGAAGATGGTAAAATTTTCTCCAAAAATTTGCCGTAGCGATCATAAATTTCAATATAGGACCCAGATTGATTACTCATGGCTGTAATGTTCCAAGTATCATTTATTCCATCGTTATTAGGCGTGAAGTATTTAGGATAACTAATGATTCTAATATCGTCGATAACTAACGGTGGATCACATGAAGGATTCTCTGTTTTTCTATCATATACCGTAACCGAATGTGTTCCTCCACTTACATTTGTAAACACCCCACCATTATCTAAAATATGGCCATCGTCAAGCTGAAACCAATACTCACCATAGCCTTCTACGGTTACATTTATACTCGGATTAGCTTCAAATGTTCCTGTTTGAGTAACAGAAACCAATTGGGCTGCACCAGATTGAATGATTTCAAAAGATTCACTAATTTCTGAAGTACAATTGGCTATCAATTGAATTTCGGTAACAGTAAGTGTATACAAACCAGGAGCTGCTGTGTCTACTACATATTGATCTTGATTTGCTCCTGAAATTTCAATACCATCTAAATACCAGGTATATGCATAATTAGAACCTTGTAAATCACTCATTAAAGTAATACTGTTTTGTAATTGTCCAGTGCTGTAATCCACACAAAGCGTGTTAGAACCACTACTAGAAGAAATTACGGGCTTTAAAATCGGACTCACCTCATAATCGAAAGTGGTTGTCGCGTAGCATACATCTGGAATATTACTGTTTTCAACTCGAATATAAATAGTTTGATTATAAGGCGTTGAATTCACAAAACCTTGCGGATTCAAAATAGGATTGGTTCCATTTTCAGCATCAATTGCAGTTTCATAATAGCTTACCTTATAAATATTTTCGTCTTGACCATTTAAAACTTCTTGATTTAAAACGGTTAAATCGAAAGCGAAAAGGCCATCATTTTCTCCATCGTAATCACATACCATTTCTGGCATCGGCATGGTTGCTTGTGCACCATCTAACACCTGAAGTTCAAATGGAAAAATACCTGGACAACTTGCGTTTGACGGCGTAATCATAACATAAATGATTTGATTATAAGCCGTTGTGTTTGTATAAGGATTTGAGGAAATACTATTCGTGGCTCCTGCATCCTCATAAAAAGTGACGGTAAAATCGGCCGTACTTTGAGTACTACCAAGAATTTGAGGAATTTCTGCATTTAGATCAAAACTACTAAACCCATCAGCAGATAAACTACACCCTATCATACTATCCATTGCTTTTATAGGTAACGGACTTACTATAATTTCCAAGGTTTGCGTTGTTGCGCATATTCCTGTATCGGGAGTAAAGGTGTAAGTAGTCGTTGCGCTGTTATCTAATGCTGGACTCCATGTTCCTGTAACACCTTCTATAGATGTTGTTGGTAATGGCGCTAAACTTTCACCACTACAAATTGGAGCTATAGCTGTAAAAGTTGGTACTGTAGGCTGATTAACCTCAATGTCAAGGGTTTGCGATAAAGCGCAACTTCCTGCATCGGGTGTAAACGTATAGGTTGTTGTTTGAGTATTATCTAAAGCCGGAGCCCATGTACCTGTAACGCCCTCAATAGAAGTTGTTGGTAACGGCGCTAAAACATCACCACTACAAATTGGAGCTATAGCTGCAAATGTTGGCGTTGTTGGTTGATTCACCACAATGTCTAAAGTTTGTGAACTCGCGCACTGCCCTGCATCTGGTGTAAACGTATAAGTAGTTGTTAGCGTATTATCTAAAGCTGGTGCCCATGTACCTGTAATACCTTCAAGCGATGTGGTTGGTAAAGGTGATAATGTGTCACCACTACAAATAGGATCCACATCTGCAAAAGTTGGATTACTTAATGGATTTACAACAATTTGTAAAGTTTGAGTAGCCGAACATTGTCCGGGATCTGGAGTAAACGTATAGGTCGTGGTTGTTGTGTTATCTAAAGCTGGTGACCATGAACCTGTAATACCTTCGGCAGAAGTTGTTGGTAAAGGTGCCAGCGTATCGCCATAACAAATAGGGTTTACAGCATTAAAAGTTGGCGTCCCCCCCATTACTATAATCTCCATAGTTTGAGGAACCGCACATTGCCCTGGATCTGGTGTAAAAGTATAATTAGTAGTTTCGGTATTATTTATTGTCGGGCTCCATGACCCCGTAATACCCTCTAATGACGTTGTAGGCAAATTGCTAAGTGCATCATTTATACAAATAGGATCTACAGGTGTAAACGTTGGAACAGCTCCTGTTGCGACAGTTGTTGAAACACTTTGCGACAATGAGGTTGAACACGCTACTTTTCCAGAGGCCATTATAATTTGTACGTTAATTAATTGTAACGTGGTATCTGCCCATGCTGTAGTCACTAAAGTGGCATTTCCAGAACTATCTAAAACAATACTTTCGGTGCCTCCTCCATCTATTTCGTAATGCACTGTAGTATTTGGTGATCCTGTAAACGAGTACGTGATCTCCTCACTCTGACAAATAGCTGCTGGTGAACGCGTAATAGAAGCATCTGGAACCGCTTCTACAACCAAATTAAAATCGGTTAAGCTATAGCACTCCGTTCCTGGTGAAACCACCTTAGCATAAATTTGTTGTGGACTAGACGTTATAGCGTGTATCCCATAAGGGTTTGAGATGGGATCATTTAGTATATTAATACCATCGGTAGCATCGGCTAAATTTTCATAAAACTCTACTGAAGCTCCTGGTGTTGACGTTATACTGCTTTTTAAGCTATTTAAATCGAAAAGTCCAACTCCTGGTGTTGTACTGCAGGTAATAACATCATCCACATCGTTAGCTGTTGGCGGTGTTGGAAAGGCTCCTGTACCTTCCATTGCTGTACCGCTCCATCTTAATTCAAAGCCCCCTTCGCCATGAGGTCTGTCTACAGCAATATAATAAGATTCTCCAGGTGATACATCCAACCAATACACATAACCACTTCCATTCGCACCAGGTCCGGATTGATTTACAGTAGTGCTTCCATTTAATCCCGTATGGTTGTTAGGAAGTCCTGCCAGTATAGGGTTTGTTGTTGCACATCGAATAGGCGCTCCTAAATCAGAACAACTTCTGTTTGCCTCAAACACCCAAAAATCGTAATCAACTGCAAGGCTTGGATCGTCTGGAATTAAATCGAAACCTAAGGTACCTCCTTTTACAATATCAATTTTTAGCCAAATAGAGTTATGCTCAAAACCTTCACAAGCCGTAAACTCAAGTTCACCAGGTCCTGTTGAATTCGATCTAAACACCCCATTACCACACACCGTAATGGCATCAATACAATCGTTTGGTTCTTGAGCGTTAACTGCTAAAGTTAAACTTAGAACACTAAATAACATTAAAATTTTTCTCATAGCCATATTTTCCCCCTTATAACAAACAATAGCCAAACGCATCTATGCATGCTGTTTGACTATCATTTTTTTAATCTATTTTTCTATTTCACTTTAGCCACTTAACTGCCAATTTATTTTATAATTAAAAACTCCGAACGTCTATTTTGCGCGTCTTCTTCGCTAGTACAATTTGATTTACAATCAATTTTTGGTTCTGTACTACCAACACCTTCAGCCGACAATCTATCCTTATTAATACCTTTAGAAATGACATATTGAACAGTAGATTGTGCTCTTCTTTCTGATAATTTCAAGTTATATTTCGAATTACCTTTTGTATCGGTATGAGAACGCACTAGAATTTTCATCTCTGGATGATCATTCATGATTTTTACCAGCTTATCAAGCTCTGATGCACCAGATTGTGTAATGTTACTTTTGTTAAACTCGAAGTAAATGTTATTCAGTTTCACCTCTGTTTCAGTAATCATTTCATTAATTGGAGACAATAATACTGTTTTAGAAACATCATTTCCATTGGTCTCACTTACGGTTATAGAGTTTGACTTATAACCTTCTTTAGCAACATTAAACACAAAAGATAATTCACACTTAGACTCATAGCTCATTGTTCCATCTTTTGAGGTCATGGCATTAGAAACCACATTACCATTTACGTCTACTACAGCAACTGTAGCATTAGGAATAGCAGTATTTGTTTCGGCGTCTTTTACAATAAGCTTCGTTTGAAACTTACAAATTGGAAAGGCCATATAAATTTGATCTACTCCAGTTCTGTTAGATGAAAAGTACCCGATTTCCTGCTCCATATTAATACTAAAAGCAAAATCGTCTCTCCTAGTATTTATCTCCTTTCCCAGGTTTATAGCTTCTTCATTTTTATTTAAATCCACTTTAAAAATATCAAAACCACCAAAACCTTGTTTTCCGCTTGAAGCGAAATAAAGAATGTTGTCGCTGCTTATAAATGGATAGCCTTCTTTTCCTGGCGTATTGACATGCTTACCTAGGTTTACTGGTTCTCCATAAGTGTCCTTATCAACACTAACTTTCCAAATGTCTGTGTCTCCAAAACCGTTTGGCATATTCGAAGTAAAATAAAGCGTTTTACCGTCATGACTTAAACATGGGTGACTTACAGAATACTCCACACTATTTATAGGTAATGCTTTAATATTGGTCCAATTACCATCAACTAAAGAGGCTTTATACAAACCTTGTTGCGCTAATTTTATCCCTTTGTCTTTCATTTTTTTGAAAGATCCTTCACGGTAACCATTACTTGCAAAAATCATGGTTTTTCCATCAGCACTTATGGTTATGGGTCCGTCGTGATAATTGCTATTTAAGCTCTTTACAGGCTCTGGAGTTGAAAATTCACCATTTTCATCACGTACCGATTTATAGATATCTAAATAAGATTCGTTGGTCGATTTATCCTTTTTACTACCCTGATTACGGGTACTTACAAAGTATAAAATATTGTCGTTAGACATTATGGGGCTAAAATCGCTCTCTTCAACATCATTTATAGGAGCCTCCTTAACATGGAATAAAATGGATTTATCATCTAAACTAGAAATATAGTCAGGATTTTTTCTATGCTCTATAGCGCGTTGATCTGAAGGTGTCATTGTAGCAAACGTATCCATTTGTTCGATGGCATCCTGATATTTACCTTGCGATTTTAAAACCTGTGCATAACGGTAATAAAATTCTGAATCTTGTTTAGATTTCGAAGCCATTTCATAATATTTTGAGGCTTCATCAAGGTTAAACAGGTTATAATAACTATCGCCTAGCTGTTTGTAATCGTTGCTATTGGCTTGGTTTTTATCAATCATTTTTAAGTAGACTTCAATAGCATCTACATACTGGTAAGTTTCGAAGTATTTATTAGCTTTTTCCCTTTGACTGTTTTGCCCATAACTGGCTGTTACAAAAAGAACCAAGCATAAAAGACTATATATATGTTTCATTTTTAAGGTGGTTTTTAGTTAGAAAAATCTAGGTGACACAGATACTTTTTTAGGGAAATTAAGATCGAACAACAGCATGATTTCATGAGAACCAGAAGATTCAACATTAAGCTCTGACGTTGTATAGTCGTATGCATAGCCTACGCGTAGGCCTGATAATATTTCAAAATTAACCATAGCGCCAACGGAATCGTCTAGCCTATACGTTGCTCCTGCTTCGAAACGATCGAAAAACAAGAAGTTAGCCGACAAATCCAATGATGTTGGTGCGTTAAAAGCCGATTTCAACATAAAGGACGGTTTAAATTTGGTGCTTTCAGAAAGGTTGAAAACATATCCTGCCGATAAAAAGTAATGCAGTACATCGGAACCAAACTTATAGGTATCACCGTTATTACTAACATCCAGATACGTATTTTTTAACATGTTGGGAATTGAAAACGACACATAATAATTATCGGTATAGTAAAAAATACCGGTACCAATATTTAAATAGGTATTGTTTGTGTTTTCACTAAAGGCTTCATCGTTAGCATCAACTAGGTAGCCGTTTCCAATATCATTAAACAGTCCGATGTTTTGAAAACTAGCGCCCCCCTTTAAACCCAGTGCTAAACGGTGTGCACCACCAAGGTTTAAAGTGTATGAGAAATCAGCGTAAACATTGTTTTCTTCAATAGGACCAATTTGATCTGAAACAACCGACAACCCTAGTCCTACATTTTTACCTGTAGGACTGTGAATTGAAAAAGTTGATGTTTTTGGTGACCCTTCGATACCTACCCATTGCGATCTGTGTAATAACCCAATGGCTAAGTCGCCTCTAGAACCTGCGTAGGCAGGGTTAATCACGTTCATATTATACATATACTGTGTATACTGAGGGTCTTGTTGTGCATTAACACCTAGTAAAACTAAGAGTGCAAATGTTAGTGTGAGATATATTTTTTTCATTGCTATCTTAAATTGCTGGTTGTATAAATTTTAATTATTGAATTCTATTAATAAAAATCCAACCTGTAGTTTTACTACCATCTCCGTTTACAACACTATAGAAATATGTGCCATCTGGAAGATTTTCACCTTTATTAGTTTGACCATGCCATTGGTTGGTATAAGTACCTTTAAACTTATAAACCTCTGTGCCGTTTCTATTAAAGATGTATAGCTCGGTAACTCCGTACCCTGTTAAATCTAGGTCATCATTTTTACCATTTCCATCAGGAGAAATACCTCTAGGAATATCGATACAGCTAGATCTTTCTGCGATATGAGTAACTTCTGAGGAACAACCACCGTATGCCACTTCTACTGAAAACAATAAAGAACTAGTGGTATTTTGGCTGGTGTACTCTGTTATATTAAATATTTCAGAATTCTCTCCAACAACATTTCCATCGGCATCTTTCCAAGTGTAAGTAGCTTGAGATCCATCAAAATCACTATTAATAGGTAATGCTTCAAGAATATAATCACCCTCTTGACATTCTCCTGCTATTTCAAATTCTATAAAATCATTTACAATGACTACAATCTCGGCACGAGGACCATCACAACCTTTAGTGATATCTCTATAAGCCACATAGTATGATGTGTTTCCTGCTACAGTAGTATTTGGTGTAGGTGCCATTGTACTAGCAGTACCTCCTGTTGCTTGAGTGAACCAAACAATCTCGTAACCCGTTAACGGCATTGCTTCTAAAGCCACTGGGGTATCATTTATACAATATTCAATTGGTGTTTCTACAGATGGAATGTCCCCAATACCATTATAGTTTAATTCAATACTGTATTCACAATAGCGTGTTTTCCATGTAAATGAATACACCCCAGGAGCTAAGAAGTTAGTAATATTTACTGTACTGTTGTTTTCATCATCAAATGTTACTGGACTTGGATTGGTATCACTTTGTATCCAAGTACCTGTACCACGAGCTTCTAATGTTGCCATTGGATTTGTACAATCGACATCAAATGGCGCGGTAATAATTTCATTATTAGAACCAAATTCTATAGCATCTAATAAATTTCCAATATTGTCTGTTCCATTAGCTCTAAAAATAAAGCGCGTAACAGGTTGTCCTGTTGGCACGGCATATTCGCCTGAGATAACTTTCCAAGCCTGTTCTGCAAAATTTTCGGTAACTAAAGTATAAGGTCCGCCAGGAGCTCCAGCATACATTTGAATTTTATTACCATCAAAACGACCATAATGCGCAAAACTATATGTCATTAAGGTTATTTCTGAAGTATCAAAATCCCTATACAACCCTTTAATATTCGGATCGTTTTGGTCGATCGTTGTACCCTGATCTGATCGCAACTGGATAAGTTGCCCCCCTTCATAAGGTGAAAAACCAGGTGCATTTAATGATTCCCAAACAAATGCTGAGTTGGTTGTATCTAAATTTTGTCTCCAACCAGGAATTGAATTCACCGAAAGGATTGAACTAACTCCACTTAAGCGTCCGATTCCTGGGTGTTCAAAACCACCGTTTACAATCTTAACATCACACAAATCGTTTGGTGTAGTAATGCATAAACTCAAGCGGTATTCAGTTGGTTCTGCATGTACTTTTGTTAATCTTACTTTATAAGTATCTCCCACAACTAACTCGGAAGCGTACATCGCTGTAATCGTATTATCATAGCTACAGATTATTTCTTCTAAACCTCCAGCTGAATTCTCTCTATAAAGAGTCATCACTAATTCAGAATAATCAGCATAACCTGTTTCTCTAAAAGTTCCTGTCGTATAATGCGCTACAATTTGATGAATTTTAGATTGAGCCGTAAAACTGAACCAAACATCACCGTTATTATCGCCCTCACAACTCATGGCTTCTGGAGACGTTGTCACATTTTTAAAAGAGATCTCTTTCATTGGTGTGCTACAAATTTCGTCGGCACTCACCATAACATCAACTGCTGTAGATACATCATCATTTCTAACAAAAACTAAAGGTCCCGCCCAATTACTTAAATCGTCGTCACCACATACCGCACGAACAAAAAACTCGTAGGTTGCTATGTTAGGGTCTACAAAATCTGAAGCTGTAGGTGTGTATGAACTATTAGAAACTATAGTCCCCGATTGTGGTATAGTACCATTGCCTATCGGCTGAAAAGCAACTTCCCATTGCGTTTCACTACCGGCTGCTGTCCAAGAAAGCGTTGATAGTTCATTAGAGGCTAAATCTTTAGGCTCAGGACAGGTAATATCACCACATGAAGAATAACCAGTGTATACAGTCGTTCTTGATGCCAAGCCTTCTGGACTTTTATATACAGAGTTTCCATCTGGGTCTAAAATTTCAAATTGGTAATTCGCATATTGCTCGTCATTCCAACCTACAGTATCAAAATATAAAGAGTATTGAACTCCAGAGCATAAATTCACTAGAAAACTTTCTTCTACATTACCATTAAAAGGTAAAGACTGGTAACTTTGATTGTTTTGTGTTAACACTAACTCTGACGAAATATCCGTATCACTAGTCAATAAAATGGTATACTGACATAAGTTCTCGAAACTACATAAAGTAGTCACTTCAAGAGGCCCTGTCCAAGGACCATCGGCATCACAAGTACTTCTTACATAAACATCATATTTAGAAGATGCTGTTAATCCTGTAACAGTAAAAGGATTAGACGTTGCGTCGTATAAATAATCTGGATTTGCACTTCCAACAGGAGCTTCTGTTCCTGATGGTTGTACTGAAATTTCCCAAGAGGTTTCACCATTATCATCCCAGCTTAGATCTAATTGGGTATCAGATAAATTACTAGCAATAACATTTGTAACTTCTGGGCAATCTGGAATATCTTCAATATTGAAATTATCAATCACCAAAGTTTGACCTCTATAAGCTCCCGTTGATGCGAAAAATGGCACGTGGAAAGCTATATTTACATCACCAACATAACCCGCTAGGCTAATTATTTTTACTTTATACTCTACATTATTAATGATTACTGGATCATCATCAGAATCATATAACACATGGGTAAATTGATCTAAACCAACACCATTGGTAGATAATAACACTTCTAAATCTTCTGTAAAGAAACTATCATTAACTCTATAATAATATCTTAATTGTTGATTTTCGGTAAGCGTAATGGTTGGCGATATTAACCAATCTTCATTTCTACCATTATGACCAGTAAACATGGCCGCTGCTTGATCGCCTTCATAAGGAAAAGTTGCACTATCAAGTTCCCAAGTATCTAGGTCGTAATTATCATCTATAACCGTCCAACATCCCTCAGTTGTAGAATCTGTATTAAAGGTTTCTACAAATGGTGATGGAAATGCTGTACATGTGGTTGAGAAGTATAATGGACCTATCCATTCGCTGTTATCATCTCCACAATTAGATTTTACGTAAACTTCATAATCTGTATCAGGATTTAAATCTGTAGCAGAAAATGTTGTTTCGGTAGATGTGACACCTTCGTGATTTGGCACCCCAACCCCTGCAAATTGAACAGCCACCTGCCATGAGGTCTCTTGATAACCTGCCGTCCAAGAAAAATCTACACTATTAGAAGTTACAGTATCTAAAGAAAGATTCCCTGGTACCGGACAAGGTGGTGGATCGCCTATGCTAACATCATCAATATGTAAAGTAGAGGATCCTCCAGAAAAAGAAGGCACTCTAAAGGCGATGTACACCGGACCGTTAGCTTCAATAATTATCGATTTTTCGATATAATTAGAATGTGTAAAAACTTCGGCCTGCGAAATCACAGAAAAACTTGTAGGGTTATTTGTTGTTGTAGACATTAACACCTCCAAACCATAACGTGGTGGTATAACAACGCCTAAGTAGAACCCTACTTCTGCTCTATACTTAAATTTTAACTCTTGTACCCCATCGATATTAATGGCTGGAGAAATTAAATAAGCGTCTGTAGATCTTGATGATGTTTCAGCTCTGGTATCGGTTACAGACCAGCTGTCATCTGAGGTATCCCAACAAAATTTCTGTGTATCAGGATCAACTTCATTAAAACTTTCATAAAATGGTGTATCGTAAGACGTACACAAAGTTGTAAAAGTAGCAGGGCCTACCCACACACTCTGATCGTCATCGGCACAATGTGCTCTTACGTAGTATTCGTATCTCGTTCCAGGCTCTAACCCTGTAGCCGCATAAGGGAAATTGCTATCTACAATAACACCATCTCCTGTAGGAATACCTGTTCCCGCATCTTGAATAGCCACTTGCCATTGTGTTTCTTCATCACCTTTAGTCCATGTTAACCACGCTGAATCAGTTTTTACATTTAAACTCGAAGGATTAAGTGGTTTAGGACAAGAAGGCTTGTCTTCAATATAAACATCATCAATCGATAACCTAAGAGCATCTTCATTAGCGCTAGGTTCTACATACCATGCAATATTTACCTTTCCAGTAATCCCTTCTGGTATATCTACAATAACTTCTTGAAAAGCTGTATTTGTAATTCTTGTTACAGGTAAAATTTCGGTTGTGAAATTATTTGGTCCAATACCTGTTGTAGATAATCTGATCGAGTACACAGAAGCACCTTGTGTTGCTCTGTGCTTATAACGTATTCTTTTTTGAGAAGCGTCAAAATTAATTTGAGGAGACACTAACATATCATTACTGATACCATTAACTCTATTAAGTTCAGTTACAATAGTAGCATAAGTCTCCGCTGCTCCTAAATAACCCCAAGTATTTCCATCTTTATTGATATCAAGGCTTGTCCAACAAGGTTCTGGAGTAACATTTGCGCCATTGAAATCGGTAAAATAAGGGGTATCAAAAGCAGTACACTGCGTTGTAAAAGCATAGGGTTTACTCCATGCTCCTGGCAAACCACCACAAACCGATCTTACATATAAATCGTAATCTGTACCTGGCGTTAAACCTGAGTTTATAACAACATCGGTATTTGTACTTGTTGGCGTTCCTCCTGCAGTTGGTGTACCTGCATCACGTGCTACCACTTGGTATTCCCATGAATCTGAAAAACCACCTACATTACCCCATGAAAACTTAACGCTATTTTCAGTTAAGTCACTATAGTCAAAGTTTCCTGGAGGTGCACATGTTAAACCTGAAACGTTAAGTTTAAAACAAATCCCTGCTCCAGAACTAAGCTCAGACGATACAACGATAACGTAGGTTTTACCTTGTTCTACAAATAGGTTTTCTATTGATTTAGGTGAAAAAGCGTTATTGATAGTAAAACCAGCAAGACAATCTGTTCCTACACCACTACAATCTTCGTAAACAAAAAGGGATATTCTGCTATTATAACAATTGTCATCACCTCCACCACCTTCGGTACCAGTCTCTAGGCTAATTGAAAGTAAACCATCTTCGGTTGGTGTATAGGTATGAAATATTTTATCACCATTTAAATAATTGGTTGTTGAAGTCGAGCCACCTGGAACACAGTTAGTTCCTACTGTAGTGTAACTCACTTCTGCAGGATTAGGGTGCACGTAGTTTTGTAAATTTTCAACTAACTCGTAAGGATTCGTTCCAATATCTTCTAAAACTATAGGTTCAACACATGTTAATCCTAATTTAAGCGTTTCAAAACTATATGGTCCCGCCCATTCACCTTTAATGCCATTATCACAAACAGGACTAATATAAAAAACGTATTCTGTTTCTTCATCAAGGTTTATTAAGCTATAACTCGTTCCTGAAACAGGAAAACCACTTGTTGCTGGAACCCCACCTTTTGGTAAAATTTGTAATTCAAAATTAGTAGCTGAAGGATGTGTCCAACTTAAATTGGCAGTAGTCGTCATAATATTGTCGACTTCGACATCAGATATTTCACCCAAACAACCTTCTAATATTTCAACATCATCAATAAACCAAGAATCTCCTGTAGGATTATCTCCATTTTGCGTATTTGTAGCAACAAAAGCGATATAAACATTTAAACCAGCAGGAACAGAACTTGGAAATTTAATCACCTTTTTCTCGTAAGCTGTTTGAGATACATTATTAAGATTGGATTCTGTGTAAGACTGCAGTGTAACACCAAATGCAGTAATATCTGGTTGCGCCGCTGTAGAAATTCTTACTTCATAGGTTGCACCATGATCTATTTCACTACTTTGCTTGGTATAAAAGTGAATTTCACCCTTTTCTGGAACCGTAAATTGCGGTGTCACCAAAAAATATTCTGCAGTATTTTGATCGCCTATATTATCGGCACTTGGTCTTACGTAAACACCATTTGTGTTTAAAAACCCATCGGTGGTAGTTTCCCAATTAGAAGTCCCTACATTATTGCTAACAATAGACCAACTACTGGGTATACCGCTGTTAAATGATTCTGATACTTGTGCGTAACTTTTTCCTGAAGCTGATAAAACTAAAGTTAGTACTAGAATAAAAATCCAGTGACTAAAAATTGAATTTCTAAAACCGAATTCAATCAATCCTTTAACAGAAAAAGGATCGGGTTTTACCAGAGCAATCTGCAACTTGTTTTTCATGCTATGTTTTTTGGTTAGTAGTTTATAAAAATTAAAGATATTATAATACCTTCTTAACATAAACCTTGTGTCTTTGCCTTTTACTGAAATTTGAAAGCAAAAACACCAAACCAACAAACTAAAAAACAGTCTGTTACAATAAAAAATTATTTTTTGAAATTACTTTTTGATTTTACTACCACCTTGAAGAGAATCCACCTTTTTTGTAAGGTTTTGGATGGTTTTTTTATTTTTAATCTCAAGAAATAGTACCCCTAAAACAAAGATTACTACCAATAAAACAGACCATTTAAGAAGAGAATTAAATTGCTCTTTGATATTTACTACTTCAGTGTTTTGAAGCTTGTAACTCTCGTTAATAGAATCACCTATAGAGTTACGTTCAGAGGTTTTTATCTGAGCCTGAGTCTTTAAATATAAATTGTAAAATTCTTGAAATTTTTCTGGTTCATTCAATGCTAAGTGGTTTTCAAAAAGGCCTTTGTAAATCCCTAAATTTAATACCAAATCGCCTACACCTTTAGAGCGCTCTAAGGCTTCTTCTAGTAAATTTACGGCTTTTTTATAGTTACCTTCTAGTGTATAAACTTCGGCTAAACCTTTCTCTGCAAAGGATATTAAACTATCTGCATTCTCTCTTTTTGCCAAGGAAATAGACCTTGCAAAACTATTTTTAGCATTACCGTATTCTCCTAACATAGAGTAACAGTTTCCAATATTATAGTAGATAATACTTAAATTTCCATTACTTTTTCGGCTATTTATTTTTTGATACTCTAAAATCCCCTTATTAAAAAAATCTAAAGCTATATCGCAATTTAAATTGTCTTTATAAATAAAGGCTTTAACCACATAACTATTAGCTAGAAACAAACGAACCGCATCTTTATCTGGATAAGACAAACAGAACCGCTCTGTTTTTTCCATAAACTCGATGGATTTATCATAAATTTTAAGCTGTTGATAAAGCACTCCAGTACGGTAAAGAATTTCTATTTCAAGCAATTCATTGTCTAACTTATCTGAAATCTCGTCAACTTTAACGATGTACTCCAAAGCTTTTTGATAATCACGCTTCGATGTGTACCCAAAAGACACTAATAAAAGCGCCTTAACTCTTACTTCTTGAGCGTAGTTTTCATCTTGATAAATAGACAACCCTAATTTTATAGATTCATTAGGTGTTTTATAAACTTGCCTACGGCTTTCCTCTAATAAACTATCTACTTCTTGGGTTTGAACCAAGCTACTCGTCGCATAAGCACTTAATTGAAAAACAAGTGCCATGCATAGAAATATAGATTTAAGTGCTATTTTCATGATTCTTCTGTACTTGATTTTAATGCTTCACGCTCTTCTTTTATCAAATTGATAAATGTTGCTGGAGACATCCCAACAATGGATTTAAATACCGTGGCAAAGCTACTGTGTGATGAGTAACCACTTTCTTCGGCTAAAAAACTAATTTTATAGTTGATATAGTTATTGTCTTTCTTAAGCTTATTGATGATATAGTTAATACGAAGCTTGTTAATGAATGTATTAAAGTTATCGTTGTAATGCTTATTAATAATTTCAGACAGGTATTTAGTATTCGTTTCAAACTGTCCTGCTAAAACAGCTAGCGACATATCTCTATTTAAATACTTTCTAGAGTTTTCGAACTTTTTAAGCTTAATAAGTATCCCTCGTTCTGTTTCTTCAGGGATCATTATTTTATTCTTGCTTGCTCGTTTTGTTGGTTTTATCTTGCTAAAATAAGCTCTACTTATTTCAAGATATTTTATAATTTCATGAAGTCGTTTTTTTCTTAATTCACTCTTTATCAACACAAAAGCTCCTACTAATAAAACTAGAAAAGCTATAGCAATGACTATATTTCTATAATTCTGATAGGTTTTCTCCTCTTTTAAAACCACCTTATTATGCTCTTCCGTAACCAAATTATAAACGGTATTAATAGATTTTTGATCCATTAATTCCACTTTATTATTTAATACTAAGAACTTATCGTTATAAACAAGGTATTTACTTTTTTGACTGGTTGCCAAATAATTTATGGCTAAATCGCGATTAATTTGCATCAATAATGACGGATTATCAATCACTTCGGCACATTTTAAGGCCATAAATAAGATTTCTTCACTTTTTTCAAATTCATTTTTTTGAAGATACAAATTACCTAACTCGCTATAAAAAATCGCTTTTTCATATAAGTTATTTTGTTGACTATTTTCAAATAAAAGATTGGTTTTATTGATGTAGGTAAAGGCAGAATCATGCAAAGACAAATCCTTATAAACCATTTCCTTTGCTAAGGTGATTTTTAACTTTTCATTGCTATGACTGTCAAAATATGCTTTAAACTTCTCGTTCGTTTCATCAATGATTTGTAAGGCATTTAAGTTTTCATGCCTATCAATTTTCATTTGAATATCTTCAAGAATAATTAAGCTTTGAAGAGAGTCTTTAACCGTACTTTCGGTTTTCATATTTGAAACAACCTCCTGAGCTTTAGATAAGTAATTTTTAGCTTGTTTATCTAAATACAATTCTCTAAACAGCTCGGTTCTAACCAAATAGTTTCTAAATTGAGCTATTGGGCTAACCTTAGGTAATTCTTCAGTATTACTAAAAATAGGAATTGCAGCATTGTTAAAATCTCCCTTTACCAAATAACTCTTACTTAGAATAAAATTAATATGAGCACGAGTTTGTTCGTCTTCAGCACTCTTAACGATGTGTTCGGAAATTTTAATCGCCTCATCAGGGTTAGAATAAATAAGCTCTTCAGCTTTTTCTAATAGCTGATGATTTTGTCCGAAACTCGCTGTAGAACCAAGTAGACACAAAAGCAAAGTAGCGCAAGACATGCACTTATCGAGAGTTGAGAACGAAGCTTTTATTCCTATCAAAATAGCAATTAGATTATGGGGTTCTGACCTAACAATTATCAATGATTTATCATAATTTAACAATGTTTTTACACTGAATATGCGCCTCTATTGAAATATTAAGATAACAAATATAATAAAATCGACAAGACTGTAAGGGTATATCAATTGGATTAACAGTTCTTTTAAAATTGAGATGTCTTTATTATAGAATTGCAAAAAAATTAACACGGGAAATGCATAAAACAAAAAAGCATCGCTTTCGCGATGCTTTCGTGACTAAATCAAATTTATACAAATTCAATTTAAAGCAAGTATTTACTCACCTATTCTTTAATAACTTTAAAAGTTTTTACTGCAGTACCAATAGATACTTTAACGAAGTAAATACCATTGTTTAAGTCATTCATATCTACAGTTGATTTGATTGTATTAGGAGCAAAACGCTTTACCTCTTGTCCTACGATATTGATGATACTAATATTAGAAATACTATTTTTAGCCTGAACCGTTAATGTGTTAACCACAGGGTTAGGGAAGTATTTGAAGTTCTCAAACTCAATAGCATCAGTACTTAATGTTGCGTCTGGATAGATAAATAATTCAAACTCCGAAGCACTAGTGGCTCCACAAAATAGTGATACTAAGTAAGTTTTTCCAGCTTCAACAGTTATGGTTTTATCAACGGTGTTAGAACAGGAAGAAATTCCAGTTACATAGTCCTCTGAAACTGCAGCACAATCACCCGTATTGTAAATCGTATAATAAGTTGTTGATCCGCTAGTTTTTGTAAAATCAACATGGTAATCGCCTGTATAAGTTGGTGTAAACGCATACCAAATATGCTTATAATTAGTTGAACAAGCTGCTTCTTGTGACGGATAAGCATTATCCATATTGCCAACAATTTTATTGTTTCCATTAGCATCACTAGACTCTACTAATGTTGTTGCTGTTGTACAATCATCATTTGAAACGGCATCATCTGGTAATTGGAAAACACATAATTCGAAATCTATGCCTTCACCAGAACTTGCTGATCTTACAACAATATAATAGGTGACACCTGCTCTCATCGCGTGAGTTTGATTAAAATCTTGGTTACAAGCCGTACTTTTTTGAGTAAATGCTCCACAAGTACCACTATACACCACATAACTATCACTAGTAGACCCGTTTAAAACGTTATAAGAAAACTCATAAACACCTTTTGTTGCTGGTGTAAAACTATACCAAACATCATTGTAAACAGTTGAACCGCCTCCACAATCCAAAGCATCGGCAGACTTTGTAGCTCCTATTGTAGTACCTGCTACTTTATTATCACATAAATCGTTAGTAGACAAGCTAAGCGCTACAGCATTCGAGCATTCATCATTTGCTGGTGCTGCGAAAGGCTCTTTAATACAAATGTCATAATTTTGAGCATAGTTACCACTAAGGTTCGTTTTGTTCTTAATATAGTAGGTGTTACCAACAGTTAAGCCTGTTAATGTAACATAACTACCAGTCGAACACATTAAACTTGTAAGTGAACCACAACTTCCTTCAAATAATTCGGTAGCTTGCAACTCTCCTCCTTGGTCATATCCAGGGGCAGAAACCACGTTTAAATACTCTAAAATTTGAATTTCGTTTGTTGCCACAAAACTAAACCAAACACTGTTTCCAGATGTAGAACAAGCTCCTTCCTCATTTGCAGCAGCCGTTGCACCGGCATTACTAGCGCTCACAAAGCTTGTACAAGATTGATCGGTATTAACTGTTATAGGCATCGCATTAGCACACTCGTCATTTGATGGTGGACAGTAAAAAAAAGTGGAGTCGGTATACGAACAACCACTATCATCATTACTAATTAATGTAAAGTTAACTGTGGTTCCACTCGCGTAAGGACCAACAGTAACGACTCCAGTAGATGAAATATTGGTAATATCTGCCGTAGAGGCAACATCATCACTTAACGTTAAAGAAGAGGCATCGCCTAAGTAAGACACATCAACATCTACATAAAACTGACCGTTAGCACAATCGGCTACTGGTGTTAAAGAACCAATCGTTGGACTAATACAACTGTTTTGGTCAATAAATAATTTGTAAGCATAAGTTCTTGAAGCACTTGAGCTACTTAAAACAATATAGTATGTTTTTCCTCCTTTTAATACAACCTCATTCAGTTGTCTTTCAGCATCAAAAGCACTTGCACCTACATAGGCAACACATTCTGTAGCAGCATCAATACAACCTTCAACAACATGAATTCCAGCCCCATTGTCATCTACATCTGTTAAACCAATATTTATAGACATATCGGTAGCTGGTGAAATTTCGTAAAACACATCATTTCCTCTCATGTATCCCGTATTACAAGGACTAGCACCTATATTATTTTCAAAATTTTCTGTATCGCCTTGACCTAAATATGGAAAATTAGAAATCACAATAGGCTTAGAACAGGTAGAACCATCAAGTGGCTCTGCACGTGTTGTAAAGCTTTCTTCAACACATCCCGTTGCGTTACCAATACCATTAGTTGGTACAATATTAATAAAGTACTCGGTGCTGTATGCTAAATTTAAACTTGCTAAAGAGTAAAATGTATCCGTAGTCGTTGTATCTAAAATATCGCTAGCTCCACTCGTTGTTCCTATAGTAAGGTTATAGCCTGTAGGTAATCCCGTAGCTCTATTCCATGTTAACAAAGCATCTAAATCGGCATCTGTTGAACCATTAACTGGAGATATTAACGTAGCATCACAATTTGGTATTTCCGTTGCTAATTGAGTAAAAGCTAGATTATCAATATCCATTCTTAAAAAATTACTAGTAATTACTGACGCTGTTGCAGTAAAGCGTACTTGAAAATTACTTCCAGATGGAATTCCAGTAATCAAAAAATCTGCAGAGTCTGTACATGTTGCTGGATCTACATACGAATAATTAGAGTCATCAATAGTTGTAATAGTTGTCCAAGTAGCACCACTATCTATAGAATATTCTAAAATTAACGAACCCCACCCTGCTGCTGGTGCTGAATAAGTTCTATAAAAGGAGGCTTGATACATCTTATATGAAAAACTAACAGTTAAATCTGTCCCATTTGAAATATTCGCATAATCTGTTGTTAAAATTGATTCTGAAGTCCCTTCAGTTGAAAATAAAGTAGATAAAGTACTTCCTGTAGCACCACATGCAAAAGTAGAAGTTGCTCCAGTAGCTCCTGTTACTGTCCAACCTGTTGGTACTTGATTGTTTGCTGTACTGTCGAAATTTTCTACTATTTCGATTTGAGCAAACACCGTGACGCTTAAAAGCATCATCATAAAAAATGTAATTCTTTTCATTTTGGTTATTGAATTAGTTAATAAATATGGTTTAAAACATTGTTAAGCACCTATTAGCTTAACAATATTATTACCTAAATATATTACCGTACAATGAAGATAAAAAGAGAAGGGATTTGCTATTTACCGAAATTTAAAAGCCAAAAATAAAGCATAAACAATTAGCTTTCAACTGTTTACAAAATTAAGTTAAAAATTTAATGATATTTTAAAGAAAAGCTAATAATGATATAAAAAATTAAATGTTTCAATCTAAATACTAGAAAAAAAACAACTTTAGAATGACTCTCTAAATTCTATCAAAAATTTTAACGTTTTCTTATTTGGATTTACGACAACTGCAATAAATAAAAGGCCTGAGCCAAATTGTCTATTTCTTCAACTCTTTGATTTTTACATTTCAAATTTCGGTAAAACCACAAGACATTGCCTTTATATAATGTAATTATACTAATATTTTTAACCATCCTTTCGTGGGATACAGATGAAATTTACGATAACACGACAAGAACCATTTTTAATTGAAGAACATGAAAAAAACTACCTTACTCTTAACTTTATGTATAGCCTTTTCATTTGCGGCTAACGCACAATATTTACAAGATTTTACAAATCCGCCTGCAGGATGGGTTAGTTACAAAGGCACTGTAACTAGCGAACAAAGCAAATGGGAACATTATGCTGAAGGTGGCTACATGGTTGTATCGCCTTCTGATGCACCAACCCAAGATTGGTTAGTAACACCAACTGCTCCTATTACTGCGACAAATTCAAAATTAGTTTTTGACCAAACTGATATTCTTGCAGCCGACAATAAATCGGTACTTACGATTCGTGTAGCGGAGCACGTCGATGCCAACACGCAATACGATCACGCTGCTTTTACAACAGTAGACACGCAAACCGAACTTGAAGTTAACAATGGTGCCAATGGTAGATTTTCGCAACATGCCGTGGACTTAACAGCTTATGAAGGCAAAACCATATATATCGCATTCGTATGGGAGCAAACTCAAGCTGTTGGTGATGCTTTAGCTATTGATAATGTGGATTTAATTGATAAAAATTTAACAGCACCACATGCACCTATAAACCCTGCACCTGCTCATAACAGCACGAATGTTGATTTAGATGAAAATAACGGCGACTCTGTTATTCTATCTTGGGAACCAGCTACAACAGGTGGTGCCCCAGCAAGTTACGATATCTATTTTAGTGAAAATGGTGGAGACTTAGCCTATGTAGGTAGCCTTGCAGAAACCACTGTAGCAATTACTTTAAATTACAATTCAACCTATAACTGGGCAGTTGTGGCTCGTAATGGTGCTGGTAATTCGGGTGCTAATGCTACGGTTTGGGCATTTTCTACAGAAACAGATCCTAGTTTATCGACTGAAGAACACGATATTAATGCTATAAGTGTTTACCCTAACCCTGTAACCGATGTTATTAACATTAATGCTAATACAGTAATCGATCAAGTTGAAATCGTAAACAGCTTAGGACAACAAGTATTAACTCTAAATGGCGGTCAAGTATTTGATAACAGAATTGATTTAAGCCATTTAAACAATGGTTTATATTTAATCACAATTAAAAGTGACAACAAAGCAAAAACCATAAAATTCGTTAAAGAATAATCGAGTTTAATAAAACATCAGCACTATTTCTTGGTAAAGATTTTGGTAAATAAAAAGTGTTGATTTTTACTTTAGTTTAAGTGACTATAAAAAAAAGGCTGTCTTTGGACAGCCTTTTTTGTTTATGAGTAAAATGAATATTTCCTAAAAGATTTCCAATCCGCCTTTACCTTCACGAATTACTATAGGGGCATCTTCAGATAAATCAATCACGGTTGAAGCTTCATTATCGCCATAACCCCCATCAATAACCAAATCGACCAGATTATCCCATTTTTCTAAAATAAGTTCTGGATCTGTGGTATACTCTAAAACCTCATCTTCATCACGTATAGAAGTTGAAATGATTGGGTTTCCTAAGCGTTTTACGATCTCTAAAGCTATATTGTTATTAGGCACTCGAATTCCAACCGTTTTTCGCTTTTTAAACGGATTAGGTAAGTTTTTAGACCCTGGTAAAACGAAGGTGTATGGACCAGGTAAAGCACGTTTTAAAATTTTAAATGTACTGGTATCAATTTGCTTAACATAATCGCTTAAATCGCTTAAATCATGACAAACAAAGGAAAAGTTAGCTTTTTCCAGCTTCACACCCTTAATGCGTGCAACACGTTCTAAGGCTTTGATGTTTGTAATATCGCAGCCCAATCCGTAAACCGTGTCTGTAGGATAGATAATAAGACCACCCTGTTTTAAAACTTTTACAGCTTTATCAATTTCTCTTTCATTAGGGTTTTCTTCGTAAATTCTTATAAAATCGGCCATAGGATATCTTGTTAAGCTTGCTTACACAAAGTAAACGCTAAAAATGTGAGTGACAAAGTACACGGTTACAAAGTTACAAAGTTAAACGGTTATACGGTTATACGGTTAAACTCAAAATAACATCTAAATTACACCAAATGAAAAAAAGACCTGTGATAATCCGTGGCCAAAAAACCTTTCAAAGACACTGATTTCACAGATCTACACAGATGCTCATTAGTACGAAGATTATAATTGAAATGCCGGTTAAACGGTTAAACAAACTCAAAGTAACATCCAAATTACAACATCCACCCTATGAAAAAAATCCGTGATAAT
>NZ_LXEI01000006.1 GCF_001642835.1 Pseudotamlana agarivorans | reverse complement strand
CCGTGTAATCCGTGGCCAAAAATTTATAAAAGACACTGATTTCACAGATTTACACAGATACTCATTAGCTCGAAGATTATAATTGAAATTCCGATTAAACGGTTAAACAAATAAACAATTCAACAACAAAAACCTACCCAATCACCTCCAACTTAGCAAAACGAAGCAACAACTTTTTAGTCCCTCCATGCTGAAAATTAATCTCTGCTTTTACATCGGCTCCAGTACCTTCAATTTTTAATACCTCTCCGGTTCCAAATCTAATATGCTTAACTTTATTACCCACAGCCAACTTATTATCAAATAAATTAGAGCCCCCACTACTATCTGAAGATTTAGCTACCGGCTTCAAATTTCTAGTCGTTGGTGCTACATACTTTTCAGGTTCTTTTTTCGGGGTTTTATTTTTAGTGAATGTTGGTTGCTTAGCCGGTTTATAACGAATTTTATTAGGCTCGGTATCTCCAAAAATATCAGCAGAAAGCATCGGATTTATACGGCGCTCTTCCATTGGTGTAAGCACTTCTAAATATTGCTCGTCTATTTCTTCAATAAATCGACTCGGATCAGAATCTACCAATTTCCCCCAACGGTATCGCGATAAAGCATAAGTTAAATACGCCTGTTTCTCGGCACGGGTAAGCGCTACGTAAAACAAACGACGCTCCTCTTCCAACTCACTTCTGGTGTTCATGCTCATGGCACTTGGAAATAAATCTTCTTCCAGCCCCACAATAAATACATTAGAAAACTCTAATCCCTTTGCTAAGTGAATGGTCATTAAAGCCACCTCATCATCATCTTCAGTTTCATTATCCAAATCACTAGATAAAGCCACATCTTCCAAAAATTCAGATAAGGAACCGGTTGCATCAGCGATTTCAATCTGTCCTTCAACGAAATCTTTCATACCGTTAATAAGCTCTTCGATATTTTCAACACGGGTCACTCCTTCAGGCGTAGTATCTTTACCAAATTCTTTTAACAAACCACTGGTTCTGGTCACATGCTCTGCCAATTCAAAAACATCGGCAGTCTGATTTAAAACTTGATAACTCTCAATTAAGGTTACAAAGTCTTTCAGCTTATTTTTAGTACCTGAATTGATTTTAAGATCGGTTTTATCGATGTTTTTCATCACTTCAAAAATGGTACGCTTGTAACCATTAGCGCCTACAATAAGTCTATCTACTGTGGTTTGACCAATACCTCTAGGTGGAAAATTAATAACACGTTTTAAAGCTTCCTCATCGGCAGGATTTACAATTAAACGTAAGTATGATAAAACGTCTTTAATTTCTTTACGCTGATAAAAGGACAAACCGCCATAAATACGATACGGAATACCACGCTTACGCAAGGCTTCCTCCATGGCACGAGATTGTGAATTGGTACGGTATAAAATCGCAAAATCACTGTTGTTTAATCCGTCCTTAGTTTTATTCTCTAAAATAGTACTGGCTACATAACGGCCTTCATCACCATCGGTTAAGGAACGGTGTACTTTTATTTTGCCTCCTTCGTCATTGGCTGTCCAAACAATTTTTTCTAGTTTGGTCTGATTTTTATCAATGATAGAGTTTGCTGCGTTTACAATGTTTTTTGTTGAACGATAGTTTTGCTCCAAACGAAACATTTTCACATCATCATAATCCTTTTGGAAATTCAATATATTACTAATGTTCGCACCACGGAAAGCATAGATACTTTGGGCATCATCACCTACCACGCATATATTATGAAATTTATCGGCTAAGGCTCTAACAATTAAATATTGAGAATGGTTGGTATCTTGGTACTCATCAACCAAAATGTATTTAAATCGGTTTTGATATTTCGCTAATACTTCAGGAAATCGAGTTAATAGCTCATTGGTTCTTAAAAGTAAATCATCAAAATCCATAGCACCCGCTTTAAAGCAGCGGTCTACATACTCTTTGTAAATATCACCCATGCGCGGACGTCTTGCCATCGCATCAGCTTCTTTTAATTCAGGATTTTGAAAATATGCACGAACGGTAATTAAACTGTTTTTATATGATGAAATACGGGAACGTACTTGTTTAGCTTTATAAATATCTTTATCGAGTTGCATTTCTCGAATGATAGACCCAATAAGTTTATCGGAATCTTGAGAGTCGTAAATGGTAAAATTACTTGGAAATCCGAGTTTATCGGCCTCAATTCTAAGAATTTTAGCAAATATGGAGTGAAACGTTCCCATCCACAGGTTTTTTGCTTCACTTGCCCCTACAATGGTTGCAATACGCTCTTTCATCTCTTTAGCCGCCTTATTGGTAAAGGTGAGCGATAAGATATTAAAAGGATCTATGCCTTTGCTCATCATGTAAGCAATACGGTAAGTTAGCACTCTTGTTTTTCCAGATCCAGCACCTGCAATAACAATCATGGGTCCGTCAATTTGTATCGTAGGCTCTAATTGAGCGTCATTTAACTGGCTTAAGTATTTTTCCAAATCATCATCAATTTTAGGCCGTGAAATTAACCAATGTTGGGCTTTTTATAGGATGAAATAATTAATAATTATGAACAAATTAAGGAATTACCAAGATTTTAATTGAATATCCGTAATCTAAAAATTTGTTCTCGTCATTCTGAACTTGTTTCAGAATCCCACAAAAAACATCAAACATTAAATGTGTCGTGTGATGCTTAAACAAGTTCAGCATGACGCTCGCATATACTAAACAGTACTTTATTAGTTTTTAGCATGAAGAAGCCCTTCCTTGACGTTAAGCCAAAGGAAATTGAAAACCGATTTAGTTTTATCGCGTTTAATACCATGTCTTTTAGCTTCAGCAAAAACACTATCACCGTGCTCGGTGGTTTTCTTAACAAAGATATTAGCTATAGCCGATAAAAACTTGTTTTTCTTATGTTTATGCTTTCTTAAAACATCCACTCTAAGGCCATCGAAATCCGTTTTTAAGTCAATAGACGAATGATTCGCAGTAGCATCAATAGTGAAGTAGGTTTTGTGCAAGATACCTTCAAATTTGACATTGAGATTTGGCACTAAAAATTGATTCATTTTTTCGGCATGAAACGATCCTAATTCTGCTTTAAAAAGAAACCGATCGTATTCGTTATTAATATCAAAATCACAGTACGCTTTTAATGGCGCTTCATCCATAAACCTCGTGGTTATATTTACTACAGTTTTATCACCTTCAGGGTATGTATTATTGATGTTGGACATGGTCGCGTTAAAATCTGAGAAGAAAATTTTGCCAGGCACGCCCGAATGATGTACGCGCTCTTCGTACACGATTTTCCCATCTAGAACCTGAAGCTCTTTCACATTAAGATCGAAATTTAACTCTCTGAGCATTTTACCATATAGTGATTTTATACTATGATCGTCTGCTACTAATTTATCTCTATAAATTTCAAAATCTAAGTGATGTAACGCCGATTTGTTAGTAGTGAAATAAAAAATAGTATCCTGTTTGTAACCAAAATCTACTTCGGCAATTACAATGGAATCGACATTTAAATTGAAATGATCTCTTTCAGTTTTAATGTGTTTAGAAAGTTCCTTTTTAGAAAACTTGGTTTTTAATTGAACGGTTTTTAATACTGAAGCATGATCCTTTAATTGTGCTTGATTAATAAATAAACGGTCATACTCGCCAACGTTGAGCTGTATCGAATCTGCTTCAATATCAAAATTATGAAACGTTACAGGCATGCGATTTTTTTTATCGGGGTGATGTTGCAAATCCTTTAAATTTATTTTAAAAGATTTAATATCAAACAATAACGAATCGCTTTGCAGACTTAAAACTTGAGCAGCTCCATTGGTAATTTGTACATTTTTAATGGATACCTGAGGTGTTTCTGAAGCTTTATAAGCACTGGTTGGCTTTTTTTGTTTACCTGCTTTATAATATGTTACTTTTGGCGCATCTAATGCCAATTCATCTATCTTGACTTTATTATAAAATATAAATTCTATATAATCAATATCTTCAATTAAAACCCCTTTCAAATTCAATTTTACAGATTTCTCTTGAGTGGTTTTATTTAAAACAGAAATGAGCACATCTTTAAACTCCACGGTTCCAGAAACTACATCAACATAAATATCTTTTGTATTTACATCAATATGTTCTGGTAAATTATGTAATGCTTTTTCTATTTTTAGCTTTACAAAATAATTAGAAACAGGCACCGCTATAACGGCCAGAATAACAATAAAGACGAGAAGTCCTAAATATTTATATTTCATGTTATAAAGATATATATTCAATCTTTATGAAAAACAATAATTTTAAATACCTTTAAAAACTTAAAGAAAAACAGGAATTACACCTTAAATTATAAACATGAGTACGATTTTAGATTTAGTATCTCACATAAGCTGGTGGGGATGGTTATTAATAGGGTTAGCCTTAGTAGCTATACGCGATGTATTTTTTCAAAAACAACATACCATAAGCCACAACTACCCCATTTTCGGACATTTACGCTATTTATTTGAGAGTATAGGCCCTGAAATGCGTCAATATTTCGTGGCTAATAACCGTGAAGAATTGCCTTTTAACAGAATTGAACGCGGATGGATTTACGCTTCGGCTAAAAAGGAAAACAACTACGAAGGTTTTGGTACCGACCGAGATATTTATCAGCATCAGCATATTTTTATTAATAATGCAATGATGCCTTTTAAACTTCCAGAAAATCATCCTAACCATGAAGACAAATCTTTTTTGCCATGCGCCAAAGTGATGGGTGAATTTCATAAAAGGAGAAGGCCTTTCAGACCAGCTTCAGTCATCAATGTTTCAGCCATGAGTTTTGGCTCGCTTTCCGCGAAAGCGATAGAATCATTAAACAAAGGCGTTAAAATCGCTGGAGCGTATCACAATACTGGTGAAGGCGGTTTATCGCCACATCACAGTCATGGTGGCGATGTTATTTTCCATTTCGGAACCGGGTATTTTGGTGTGCGCTCTGAAGAAGGCGGATTTTCCATGGAAAAAATGATAAAACTGGTTGAAAACAACCCTTTTATACGAGCTATTGAAGTTAAACTTTCTCAAGGCGCTAAACCTGGAAAAGGTGGTGTGCTTCCTGGTGCTAAAATCACTAAAGAAATTTCAGAAATTAGAGGTGTTCCAATTGGTGTTGATGTGCTTTCACCTCCAAACCATAAAGCTTTTTCTAATATTCCTGAAATGGTAGATTTTATTGAAAAAATAGCCGAAGCTACAGGCTTACCTGTTGGTATTAAAGCTGCTATAGGTAAATTAGAACAATGGGAAGAATTGGCAGACTTTATGGTTGCCACCGGAAAAGGCCCCGACTTTATTACTGTAGATGGTGGCGAAGGTGGTACCGGAGCGGCTCCTCCTAGTTTTGCCGATCATGTTTCGCTACCTTGGATTTATGGTTTTAGCGATTTGTATAAGATGTTTAAAAACAAAGGCCTTTCCGAGCGTATCGTATTTATTGGTAGCGGCAAATTAGGTTTCCCTGCTAAAGCTGCTATGGCCTTTGCTATGGGAGCCGATTGTATTAACGTAGCCAGAGAGGCCATGATGAGTATTGGATGTATTCAAGCTCAAGTGTGCCATACAAACCGTTGCCCTAGTGGTGTGGCAACCCAAAGTAAATGGTTGCAGAGCGGCATAGATCCTACGCTAAAATCGGAGCGCCTAGCACAGTATTTTACAACATTTAGAAAAGAATTGATTGAAATTACACATGCTGCCGGCTACGAACACCCTTGCCAGTTTACCATGAAAGACATCGAAATGAATATCGACGACCACAGTCTGTCGAATAAATTACATTCAACTTTTGCATACGAAAAAACAAGCGTTCCATTTTTAGGAATGCAAAATTTAAAAGATTGTTTATATTTGGGTCATCATCCAAAGTAATCACTTAAACCAAACCAAATCTTATGGAAGCCTCTAGAGTTATTGACCTTTTTTTATTCGCCATACCATCATTAATTACAGGCTGTATTGCCTATTACTTTTTTAAAGAGCATACCAAAAATGAAGACGGCAGAAGACGTTATCTACTCAAAAAAGATTTGCAGGTAAACACGATTCCATTACGCTTACAGGCTTATGAGCGTATGGCTTTATTTTTAGAGCGCATTGCCCCATCAAAACTTATGGTAAGAGTAACTCCAATTACATCAAACAAAGAAGATTACGAATCGTTACTTATTAAAAACATAGAACAAGAATTTGAACATAACTTATCGCAACAAATCTATATTAGCGATAAATGTTGGAGCATTATTACAACCGCTAAAAACGCCACAATCCAACTCATTAGAAAGGCAAACATGTCTGAAAAAACAGATACTGCCAACAAATTAAGAGAGGTTGTATTAACCGAAATGATGGAGCGCCCTTCCCCTAGCGATGCCGCTTTATCTTTTGTAAAAAGTGAAGTTTCGGATATGTGGTAAGCATCCTGTGAAGTTTATATAATCTGAATACTTAAACAGCTTATTTATCCATTCGTAATTCATTTGATTGTGCTGCTTTACACTTTTCTTTAGCATACTCATACCCCTTGTCCCACCAATCGGTCATGAGTTTCTTATTAAAAATCAAGGAGTTTTCAGTTAATCGTGACGGCGTATAATAAAGATTTAACTTCACACCACGATTTTTTGCCGCCAATTTTCCAATTAAGATATCACTGCGTTCTACTTGATCTAAAAGGTGACCAAAAAGATTTAACATTAAGGAATACGGGTTTTTCCCTAAAACCTTATTGTACTGCATGTTTTCAGATTCTAAGATAATCGCATCAATTTCTGTAGCACCTCTTAAAATCGCCTCTCGAATAGGCACCACACAACCAAAAGCTCCATCGGCATACTCGAAACCGTCTTTTTTCACCAAAGACATAAATGGTATGTAGTTACACGAAATCCAAACCCAATCACAAAACTCATCGTAACTAAAGTCTTTAATAGATTTATATTCGGCGATGTTTTTAGATAAATTAGACACGGTTACCACAACGTCCTCCTTGGTCGCTTTAATTTGATCGTAATACGCTTTTGTGAAATGCTTCCTAAAATAACGTCTTAAAGCCTTGCTTTCTCCAAAGGTGCGTTTCATTTTTATAAATTGCCAAAGAGAATTTATAAAGTCGATAGATACAAACTCTCGATCGCCTTTTTTACGCACTATAAAAGGATTTACACTAAATATGTTATACTGATTAACATTCGTGAAAACTTCATGTATTTCATCTATTTTACCGGCCGCTAAATGCGGAATAAGCATACTACCCGTAGAAGTACCTAAATACAAATCGTATTCACGTTTTTCTTCCTTAATTAAATACTCTGCCACACCACCTGCGTATGCGCCTTTACTACCGCCTCCAGAAATTACTAATGCTTTCAAATTTTTAAATTTTGTATTATAAAATGATCCTTAACCCTATTTATCCTGCTTCAACATTTGTTTAGCAAATTTTGAAAACTGCCAGTTATGATGCGTGGTTGCCTGTTGCAAATTATCTAAACACAAGATTCTGCAAGCTTGAATCTGATTCAAATATGCAAAGGCATTCTGACGAATTTCAAAACTATACCTCGGACTGGTATAATCGGTGAGTTCGTCAAAATAACGTGATTTATTTAGGGGTTCAAAATCATCTGTAATCAATGCTAAAGTTAACCAAAGAATACGCACGTTTTTATCGTTAAAACCAACGATATCCTTGGTTTGTTTTAAATATAAAGCATTATCATTCGGAAAACTACGCCATAAATTGAATAAAGCCGCTTCTATGGTAGCGTAAGACTTATCTTGAAGCAGGGTTTCATAATCTGCTTTTTCAGCTGAAGTGATGGTTGACACGGATAAAGCCACGGCCTGCCTCTCTTTAATAGATTTTAGGTTAAAAACTGATTTTGTAATATTTCCTTTTAGTAAGCGAATCACTTCAGCGTTCTGATATTTGTTTCCTGAAGCTTGTATAAACTTCTGGCAATCTTCGGCCGATTTATCGCAATCCAAATCTAAAAACGTCTTATAGCCTTTAAAATTTTTCCTTAGATAACTTTCAATATCATTATAATGGTACTGCGAAGATTTCAGCCACTTGTTTACAAACTCCGTTAAGTCTTTACCACTAGCCTTTTCAATTTCAGAAATAAAATCTTGGGTTTCAACATTTTTAAACTGATACTTCCACAAATAATTTTTAACCCCTTTTTTAAAGTCCTTCTCGCCTACCTTATCTTTTAGTAAAACCAAGACCCAGGCGCCCTTTTTATAGAAAGTGGTGCTACTCGATTTAGGATCCAATAAGGCCGTGCTTGCTCCTGCCCTGTCTTGATCTAATAATTCCTGAGCGTATTCATAAAGTTTGTACTGATAATATTCTTCTCCAAAAACCTCCCGTTCCGCTAACAAAGCATAGTAGGTCGCAAAGCCCTCTTGAAGCCAATGGTGTGTTCCTGATGTTTCAGTAACTAAATCACCAAACCACTGATGTGCTAACTCGTGCGCATTAACATTCACATAGTTTTTATCTACAAATGCCGTTTCATCAATTAAAAAGGCATCAGAAAATATCGTAGCACTAGTATTCTCCATACCGGCATACAGAAAATCTTTAACAGGAATCTGCTTGTAATTTTGCCACGGAAAAGGCACACCTATTTCTCGTTGTAGAAATTCGAAAATCTGCAGAGTATGACGGTAGGTCGGTTCGAACTTTTCTTCATCAGTAGGGTAATAATACATTTCTAACGGAATGCCATTGTTTGAAAGTGTTGTTTTTTTGTCATATTTACCAATAGCAAAGGCTAACAAATAACTCGACATGGGCTTAGTCATATCAAAATGCCAAGTGGCTAAAGGCCCCGAAATAGTTTTATCGGTAAGCTTGCCGTTAGCTATCACTTCATAATTTTTATCGAAAGTAATACTTAAATCAAATTCGATTTTCTCATTCATATCATCGATACTCGGAAACCAATTACTGGTGTATTTCCCCTGACCCTGAGTCCAAATTTGACGGTTACCATCAATATATTCCCAATCGATAAAATATAAAGCTTTTTTCGGACGTGCTTCCCAGATAATCTTTAGAGAATAAGATGTATTCGCTTTAAATTGATGGTTAATTATAAGCCGCTCACCATTGTAAGTTCCTACCTGGACATCATCATTTAAAACAGCTGTTATACTTTTAAAGCCTTTAGCATCTAGAAAAATGGAATCGGTGTCTTTTAGAATATCAAACTTATAAAGCACAGTACCTTTAACTTCCTTGAGTATTAGATCACCAAAAGAAATTTCGGCTTTAGCTTGTTTAAAATCGACAATTTGGGTTTGTTGTGAAAAACAAATACAAGTCGTTAGTAGAAAAAAAAAGAATAGGTTGCGATTCATATAGGATGAGGCTACAATACTTTTATATAGATGAGGTTTAATACCAATTCTGAGTTAGATATTGAAATTCTGAAATAAATTCAAATTGACTTCAATTGGAAATAAACATACAAAAAAAATAGCCGATTCAGAATTTTAATGTCTCCGTAACGAAGAAAAACTGAATCGGCTATTTATATTTTTATAAAATTACGACTTGTTAAAGGTGTTATAAACCAAAATGAACACAATTAATTAAACGCAGTGTTAGCTTATATTTTTTATTTATCAATACTAATAACATCACTATCTGGTAGTATGATAACCTTATCGAGGTGTTTTGTTGATGATTCAAATTCTTGTCTAAATTCAACACCAATACTATCACAAGCCTTCGTTACCAATTCAAAATATGGTTTTGGTAAAACGGTATTGTCCTTGAGTTCAAAATTATAAGTATGTTCCTTATCTGCTTTGTAGGCATAAACTTCCCCTCCTTTAAACTCATATTCATTAATTTTATCAGTTACATCTATTCTGTTATAGCCTTCTTCACGTATATCAAATTCAGCTAATTCTTCAGGTGTAATAAAAAACAACACACAATTCATTTTTTCGTTATCAGACTCTATTATATTCAACGCTAACACATTATGTATTTGAATGGAATCTTCATTTCGTAGATAAAAGAAATCTCTATTAGGGTTAATTACGGAATAAGAGGCATTCCAAGACCTATGATAACCTTCAAGATGAACAAGATAAACAGAATCTTGATAGGTTCTTCTTAAGGTTTTTTCCATACTATTTTTTGACATTAAAGAACCATAACCTACCATTCCAACTTTACCTTTTTGAATATTGATAATTTGTTTTTCTGAATTTTTATTACACCCAAAAAAAACGGTTAAAAACACCATTAGAACGTATGTTTGATTTAATTTCATTTTTAATATGTGTTAGTTTTCAATACATGCTATCACCTAAGGATGAAAACAATGGTTTACTAAAATAAGAACAATCGTCATGCTGTGTTTGGCACTGAATCTCAATATACTGAAAAATCAAAGATTATGAGCATCTGAGATAAATTCCGATTGACATCATTTAGAAATAAACATACAAAAAAATAGCCGATTCAGAATTTAATTTTAATGCAACCCTTTAAGTTTTTTGAATAATGTCGTTTGAATCCTTAGGAGCTTTAAAGTTTCAATATAACGCACCTTACTTTAGAATAAGACTCAAAATGATCTCAGTTTAAATTTATTGAATGAAAATGATGTAAATACATTTTGTTAACTTGCAAGTATAAAAAGATTAGCCAATGATGTGGCTACCTAACCTCCAAAGCGCTTCAAAACATGAATATTACCATTGAAAACATTCTCTTAATAGGCTCCTTATTGCTTTTTGTTAGTGTTATATTTGGTAAAACGTCTTATAAATTTGGTGTTCCTACCTTAATACTCTTTTTAGGCATAGGTATGTTAGCGGGATCGGATGGTATTGGTGGTATTAATTTTGACGATCCAAAATTAGCTCAATTTATAGGCATTGTATCGCTTAATTTTATTTTGTTTTCTGGTGGTCTGGACACCAATTGGAATGCCGTTAAACCCATTCTTAAAGAAGGAATTGCTTTATCAACTCTAGGTGTTTTATTAACAGCCGTTTCGCTTGGTACTTTTGTATGGCTTGTTACAGATTTTACAATTTATGAAAGTTTACTTTTAGGCTCTATTGTATCATCTACAGATGCCGCAGCAGTCTTTTCAATCCTACGATCTAAAAATCTCGCTCTTAAAACCAATCTCAGACCCACTTTAGAGCTTGAAAGCGGAAGTAATGATCCGATGGCTTATGTATTAACTTTAGCTTTTTTAAGTCTGGTTGTCAATCAAGATCAAAGTTTTATTTCCATAATCCCCATGTTCTTACAGCAAATGATTTTAGGTGGCGCATTAGGTTTTGGTTTTGGTATATTAAGTAAATATGTTATTAATAAAATAAAACTAGATTTTGAAGGACTTTACCCTGTATTAGCAATCGCTTTAATGTTTATAACTTTTTCGGCAACAGACTTTGTTGGCGGAAACGGATTTCTTGCCATTTACATTTGTGCTGTTTACTTAGGAAATCAGGATCTCATACACAAAAAAACCATCTTAAAAATGTTTGATGGCTTAGCATGGCTCATGCAAATTGTATTATTCCTTACATTAGGTTTACTTGTATTCCCTTCTCAAATTATCCCTTATTTTGGTATAGGCATACTCATCTCGCTATTTTTAATATTCATTGCTCGACCTATAGGCGTACTTATAAGTTTGATGTTTTTTAAAATGAAAATGAGAAGACGCTTGTATATTTCATGGGTAGGGTTGCGAGGCGCTGTTCCAATTGTATTCGCCACATATCCTTTGCTCGCTGGAATTGATAAGGCCAATACCATTTTCAATATTGTATTTTTTATCTCTGTAACCTCAATTCTTATTCAAGGTACAACTTTATCTGTTGTCGCTAAATGGCTTCATGTTGCGCTGCCCGAAGAATCGAAAAAGATAACCGAAGTAGAGAAGTTTATATTAGAACTCCCAAAATCATTGTTAAAAGAGTTTAAAATTTCTCCATATTTCAATGCTGTTGATAAAAGAATTGTAGATTTGCACTTCCCTAAATCAGCCTTTATCGTGATGATTAAAAGGCAAGGTGAATATATTCGCCCTGGGGGTTCAACCGTTATTAAAGCCAACGATGTTTTGGTCGTTGTTTTAGATGATGAGGAAAATTTAACTGAAGTCAACCAAGTACTTTCGGGGAACACAAATATTTAAAGCTGAAAAACAAGAACTACATTTGGCAAGTTTTGCTGCTCGTTACCATTTATTGTTTCGGGCTTAGTTTTTCTATTCCAAAAACGCCATTTTCTTACAATCAAAGTATTGAAACAGATACAACGCACGAAAAAGCGTTTACTTCAGCTTCAAATACGCTTTGTTTTCACACTCCAGTTTCAGAAACAACATTTTCGGGGATTACCGAAAATTTAAGTTTTAAACTTAATCAAGATTTTGAAAGCTTTTGGGCTGTTATACTCCCAAATGAATGGCGCCTATATGCTAATTTCAAACAGTATCAAACCTACTTTAAAAATATATTGCTTCGGTATAGAAAAACCGATCTTATTTTTCCTTTCCATAACTTCTGGTAATTAATTTCTTACTCTAATTAAAACACAAAGGAATTAATAACACCTTTTTAGGCATTGCAAATTTTTGCATTGCCTACATCATTATTGTAAAAAATTAAAACATTAAAAATGGATTTAGGAACAATCATAATAAGCATTGTATGCATAGCCTTATGTGCTATGCCATTCGCTTTAATAAGCAGAAACAGAAAAAATAAAGTAAAACAATTACTTAACTCAATAAAAGAACTGGCCAAACAGCAACATAGCGATATTAGTCAGTACGAAGTTTTAGATTATTGTATTATTGGCATCGACCAAACTAAAAACCTTATATTTTTTCAAAAGAACGTAAAAGACGAAACAGAACAACTGTGTGTGGATCTTTCGAACATTAAGGATTGTCACATCTCTAAAAAAACTTCAGGTAATAACACTTTAGAACGGCTTGATTTAGTGCTCTTACCAACAAATAACAGCACAAAACAAGTTAACTTGGAGTTTTATAATTTAGATTTGAATTATCAGCTAAGTGGCGAACTAGAATCTATTGAAAAATGGAGCCTTATAATTCAAAAACAATTAAAACAATTATAATATATGATTCATTTTGAATACATTATCAATTCTAATTATCGCTAATAAGCCGATATTTATTTGATTGATTATTCTATAAGCAAAAAAAAACACTTTCTTTGATTTTTAAACCATAGAAAGTGTTTTTATTTAATTATACTAGCTTAGAAAGATAACTTAAAAACTATGAAACTCTATTAAATTCGCTTCGTAATACTGATCTCCAAGCTTAGTCAATAAGTTTCGTATTACATGACTATCGCCTTTAACAGCAATAGCAGAATACCCTACATTATTTAAATGTCCTAACCTTAAATCGGCGATATTAATATTTTTAGACGCTAAGGCCGAAAGCAATATTAAAAGAACCCCTGGAGCGTTATTATGCTTTGTTAGGATCACTTTTTCGCTTAATGCTAAATTTAAAGCCACGCCGTCCATTTCTAACAAATAAACACCTTCGCGGTAGTAGTTTGGTAGTTCAGCGTTTTCCTTATACGTCAAATTACTAAACGTTCCCGAATCGGTACCATTTATAAAATCGATAGCACTTTTAACATTGCCATTACCTTCACTTAGTGAAAGAAAAGCCTCTGCCGTACCGTTTTTATTCGATCTTAAACGTGCTGTTTCCACATTAATCCCTTCGGAAGCCAAAGTATTAAACAATGAAGAAATAACACCTGGCTGATCTAAATGCTCTGAAAACAAACCATTGACTTTCTTTCCAGACATTTTAGGAATTTCGTTAGTAACCGTAATGGATTTACCCCATTTTCTAATACGAATGGCGTTATAATCGCCCATCCCTGTTGAGTTCTTGTATAAATCTACAAACTCAGAGAAAGAGCCTCCAAATGAGAAATCTGGAATAATACGGCGTTCTGTGTCATCTAATCGCTGATTTAACAACTCAATTCCCTTGTTTAAAACGGTATATTTTACCTTTAGTTCATGATCGTCGTAAATCGTACGGTTTTCAGGGATAAGCTTCGAATAACTTACATAACTCTCGTAACCTGCTTCCTGTATATATTCTAAACTTTCCTTGTAATTTAAGCCATAGTAGCGTACGTGATGCGTATCGGTACCAACACAAACCGGAATTTGCAATTGGTGCGCACGACGTAAAATACTTTGTACAGGATATACGCCAACACCTTTAAACTTCCCTGCCATATTCACATCTAAAGAAAGGTTTCTATCGGCAATAAGCTCTAAAAGCGCTCTAAACTTATTAGCTAAAGGATGCGAGCTCGTTTCAAAATTAACAAGCGCTTCCGGCATATCCACATTCAGTTTTGGCAAATCGATATGTCCGATAATTTGAATCATATCTCCAAAACATTCAATCATTTGAATCATTTCATTGAAATAACCATCCCAATACGCTTCCAAACTTCCTCTAAGTTTCAGCAGTTCTTCAGCCTCTTCTTTCGATCCATCATAAGGTAAACCTTCAGGAGCAAAGTGTACCGATCCAATAACGTAATCGGCATCTTCCGCTTGAAAAATCTTAGAACGACTCCATTGTAAACCTAAGTCTGGCCCCATCCATTCCAGCTCGACACCAAATTTTATATTGATTCTCCCAGCGTATTTCTTACGTAAATTAGCTATACGTTTGGGATAGTTTAAATAAGATCTGTTTCCACGAATAAACTTAACATTCGTATCTTTTTCAGCCGTATATCTAAAATTTGTTAAACGCGGTGAGTGAATAATAAAAGTAATACTTGGGTTTTTCGCTTCAATGGCTTTATCAATAATATCCTCTAGTTTATCGATACCATGCTTTACGTGATCTTGTTCGGTACCCGCATGAATACCATGCGTTTCCCATATAAATTCGTTGAGTTTTCTCATCAATCTATCTAACTTTAAAATCGTCTATTTTTAAGAACAACAAATTTAACCATTGCTATAGAATTAATAACAAACATTTAATGCTTTTAGTTAAAATTCATTAATCTTCTAAATTCTCAAAATAAAATTTCAAAAATCATCCAGATATTAAGAATTCAATAAGGGTTTTCATTTTATTTTTATTGATTAAATTCGCCTCGTTATGTCTGTAAACCTACAAACTCCCATAGATTATTTAAAAGGCGTAGGCTCGAGTCGAGCCGATTTATTACGCAAGGAGCTTGGCATACATACCTTTCAGGATTTAATCAATTTATTTCCAAACAGATACATAGACCGCACCCGCTATTATAAAATAAATGAATTACAGCAAACCAATGCTGAAGTTCAAGTTATTGGCAAAATAACAGGTTTTAAGGAAGTCGCTCAAAAACGAGGCAAACGACTAGTCGCGACCTTTCAGGATGACACAGGCACAATGGAATTGGTTTGGTTTCGCGGACAAAAATGGATTCGTGAGAGCCTAAAAGCAAACAAACCTTATGTCGCTTTTGGGAAATGCAACGCCTTTGGAAATAAATTCAGTATGGCGCATCCCGATTTAGAGCTAGTAGAAGAGCATGAAAAAAATATTCGTTCGGCCATGCAACCGGTATATCCATCTACCGAAAAATTATCAAATCGAGGAATAAGCAATCGGGTTTTATGTAAAATCATGCAGCAATTATTTATCGATTCTGGCGGAAAATTTGCCGAAACTTTACCCGAAAATATGCGCTCAGAATTACACTTAATTAGCAAATCATCGGCGCTTTTTAATGTGCATTTTCCTAAGAGTTCGGAGCTACTTTCTAAGGCACAATTTCGACTAAAATTTGAAGAATTATTTTACATTCAACTGCAATTAATTATTAAAAATTTAGTGCATAAATCGAAAATAAAAGGACTCCCATTTACGAAAGTAGGTGACTACTTTAACACCTTTTTTAGCGAGCAATTACCCTTCGATTTGACAGGTGCACAGAAGCGTGTTTTAAAAGAAATTCGTGCCGATTTAGGGAGCAATGCGCAAATGAACCGCCTTTTACAAGGTGATGTGGGTTCTGGGAAGACCATTGTAGCCTTCATGTCAATGCTCATGGCACTTGACAACGGTTTTCAAGCCTGCTTAATGGCCCCAACTGAAATTTTGTCAGTCCAACACTATAACGGATTACAAGAACTATGTAAACCATTAAATATCAGCATTTTACTGCTTACTGGTTCAAGTAAAACTTCAGAAAGACGAAAAATTCACGAATCGCTAGAAAATGGTGAATTACAAATCTTAATTGGCACTCACGCCCTTCTTGAAGACAAGGTGAAATTTAAAAATTTAGGCCTTGCTATTGTCGACGAACAACACCGTTTTGGAGTTGCTCAAAGAAGTAAATTATGGCGGAAGGGCCCGACAAGCCCTCCTCAATCCTCCCAAAGGGAGGAAGCCAAAAAGGTACTTCAAAAATACATGACGGCCAGACCTTCAACTTATAAATTATTAAAGGAACTTCAATCTGAAAACAAAAAAAACAGCACTCAAGCAGAACAAATTTTATGGGAATGTTTAAGAGGTAAAAAACTCGATTTAAAATTTAGAAGACAGCATATCATTGATGAATTTATTGTTGACTTTATCTGTATTGAAAAAAATCTAATTATTGAAGTTGATGGCGGTTATCACAACACGATTGAACAAAAAGAAGCCGATGATTTACGTACTAAAATTTTAAATGAAATAGGTTTTAAAGTTATTAGGTTTACCAATGAACAAATAACCGGCGACATTGATAATGTTTTAGATTATATTGAAAAGCAACTAAAAAGTCTCCCTTCTGGGGAGATTAGAGGGGCTTCCATCCCACCACACATTTTAGTGATGACCGCTACCCCTATTCCACGAACTTTAGCCATGTCGGTTTATGGGGATTTAGACATCTCTATAATCGATGAATTACCTCCAGGAAGAAAGGCTATAAAAACGGTGCATCGCTTCGATAAAAATCGCCTGAATGTATTCCGATTTATTAGAGATGAAATTGATAAGGGCAGACAAATTTATATTGTATATCCGCTTATTCAAGAGAGCGAGAAAATGGATTATAAAGATTTGATGGATGGTTATGATAGTATTGCGAGAGACTTCCCTATGCCAAAATATCAAATTTCCATTGTTCATGGCCAGATGAAACCAGCCGATAAAGAATTTGAGATGCAGCGGTTCATTAAAGGTGAAACACAAATTATGGTAGCCACGACGGTTATTGAGGTTGGTGTTAACGTTCCTAATGCCTCGGTTATGATTATCGAAAGTGCCGAGCGTTTTGGTTTATCGCAATTACATCAATTACGCGGACGTGTGGGGCGTGGTGCCGAACAGAGTTACTGTATTTTAATGACGGGGCACAAACTTAGTGCCGACAGCAAAACCCGCATGGAAACCATGGTTAGGACCAATGACGGCTTTGAAATTGCCGAAGTTGACTTACGTTTAAGAGGTCCGGGAGATATTATGGGCACCCAACAAAGTGGCGTTTTAAACTTAAAAATTGCAGATATCATCAAGGATAACGACATATTAAAACACGCCAGACATCAAGCAAAAAACCTATTGAAAACAGACCCTAAATTGGCGCTTCCAGAAAACCAAGTGGTATTAAACACCTACAAACAGCTTACTAGGTTTAAAAACATTTGGAATTACATCAGTTAAGTTTATGATGCTTTGGGATACAGAAATCTGTTTTAATGCTACAATGCCATTGTAGATTTCCAACTTCACTAGAATAACAAAAAATTAAAATTCCTACTTTTACAAAAAAAAGATATGCTTGGTTTAAAATTAGCAACAGACCCACGCTGGGTTAATATTGTAGAATCTAACATAGAAGAAATATTAACAGACCACGCTTGGTGCGAGCAAAAAGCTGCTACGAATGCCATAACTATTATCACATTAAATTCTGAGCATACCGATTTGGTTACCGAACTCTTGGAACTGGCTAAAGAAGAATTAGAGCACTTCCAAATGGTTCATGATATCATAAAGAAAAGAGGCTACACTTTAGGGCGTGAGCGTAAAGACAGTTATGTTAATGAGCTTTATAAGTTTATGAATAAAGGCGGAAACCGTGTGCAATCTATGGTAGATAGGCTTTTATTTTCGGCGATGATTGAAGCTAGAAGCTGCGAACGTTTCAAACTACTCTCTAAAAGAATTAAAGACCCCGAACTTTCAAAGTTTTATCATGATTTAATGATTAGTGAAGCCGGTCATTACACAACTTTTTTAAAATTTGCACGTCAATACGGTCAAGGTGTCGATGTTGAAAAACGCTGGAAAGAACTCATTGATTTTGAAGCGGAAGTGATTCAAAACTACGGAAAAAGTGAAACCATTCATGGTTAAACGCTTTTTAACAAAGTATTCCCAGAAATTCATTTAAAAAGGCCATCTAAATGTCTTTTAATTTAGTTTTGTCAAGTTAACCCGGTCGAAACCCCTATAAAAATAGGTATATGAGGATATTTCGACAAATTCAACACAACAGAGATATCACATTTTAGACAGCCTTAACTCACTGATTGAAGTTTGATTGATGACACTTTTGTCGAGTTTCAAGGTATTTATATTTTAGACTCCAATGTGTTAGTGTTTTGTTAATTACCGATACCACACTGTTAATTAACAGTTTACCGAGATTCAAATTCATTAAAATCTTCTCAAACAGATTGATTAACTTTGCAATCCTTAAAACAAGTGAGGCAAACATTACGCATGATTCATATTCATCAAAAAACATTACAAGATTTAGAATTTCAAACCGTTTTACAGCAAGTTAGCGAACATTGTGTTACGCCACTTGGACATGAAAAAGCTTTAGAAATTTCACCATATAAAATAAAAGAAGAACTCCTTTTTTCTTTACAATTAACACATGAATATGTGGCCTCGTTTTATAACGATAACCGCATTCCAAATCACGGCTTTGATGCCATTACCAAAGAGCTTAAGCTTTTAAAAATAGAAAACACCTTTTTAGAAGTTCATGGGTTAAAAAAAATTGTAGCCATGTCGGTTACAGTTAACGATATCCTTATTTTTCTAAAAAAGTTTGAGGAATACTATCCTAATTTATATCAGTTTGCTTCGCATATAGAAGTTACCAAACTGCTTATTGAAAAAATTAATAGCGTTGTCGATCGTTTTGGAGACATCAAAGACAATGCATCCCCTTTACTACAGGAATTACGACAGTCGATTAATAAAGTTAAAGGAAAAATCAATGCCAGTTTCAGTTCGGCCTTAAACACCTATCACGGATTAGAATACTTAGACGATATTAGAGAATCGGTGGTAGACAACAAGCGTGTTTTGGCGGTAAAAGCCATGTATCGTCGTAAGGTTAGAGGATCAATTATGGGTGGTAGTAAAACAGGGAGTATTGTTTATATCGAGCCAGAAACCACGCTTCAGCACACCAGAGAACTTAATAATTTAGAATATGAGGAACATGAAGAAATCATTCGTATTCTAAAGGAAGTTACCGATTATATTCGTCCGTTTTTACCTTTACTAAACGATTATCAGAACTTTTTAATTGATATCGATGTCATTTCCGCGAAAGCGAAATACGCCAGATCGTTAAATGCAATACTTCCAGAGATTTCGGATGAAAAAAGCATGTTTTTACGTGATGCCTACCACCCGATACTCTATTTAAACAATTTAGAGAAAGGCGAAAAAACATTTCCTCAAACCGTCGAACTCCAACAAGACAGTCGTATTATTGTGATTTCGGGACCGAATGCTGGAGGAAAAAGTATCACATTAAAAACAGTCGGTTTACTTCAAGTTATGCTTCAAAGTGGGATGTTAATTCCAGTTCACGAACGAAGTAAAGTATGTTTATTCGATAGAATTTTAAGTGATATTGGTGATAATCAATCTATTGAAAATCATTTAAGTACTTACAGTTACCGCTTAAAACAAATGAATTATTTTTTAAGAAAGTGTAATAAAAACACACTATTTCTTATTGATGAATTTGGAACAGGCTCTGACCCAGAACTTGGTGGTGCCCTTGCTGAAACCTTTTTAGAAGAATTTTACCATCGTGAGGCCTTTGGAATTATTACTACCCACTACTCCAACTTAAAGATTCTGGCTAATGAAATGCCACACATGCTTAACGCTAACATGCTTTTTGATGAACGCACTTTAGAGCCTTTATTCAAATTGGTTATCGGTCAGGCCGGAAGTAGTTTTACATTTGAAGTCGCGCAGAAAAATGGTATTCCATACGGATTAATAAACCGTGCTAAAAAGAAGATTGAGCGTAGTAAAGTACGTTTTGATGCTACGATAGCGAAACTTCAAAAAGAACGCTCTAAACTTGAAAAAACAGGTCAGTCGTTAAAGTTAAACGAAAAGAAAAAGCTCGAGGAAGCTGATAAGTTAGAAGAAATAAATGCTAAAATTCAAAAGAAACTAGAAAGTTACCAAGAATTGTATGATAGTAATCAGCGTTTAATTTACTTAGGACAAAAAGTAAATGATATTGCCGAAAAATACTTTGAAAACAAGCAGAAACGCGAATTAATGTCGGAGCTTTTTAAAGTGGTTCAAATAGAAAATTCGAAGCGTAAAAAAGTTTCAGCTAAGCAAAAGAAGGTCATAAAAGCCAAAGTGCAAAAAGTGAAGCAAGAAGCTGAAAAGAAGGTTGAAGTGATTCGACAAAAGAAAAAAGTCGCTAAGCAAAAAGCTATTGAAGCGCCTAAACCTAAACCAACCTTAAAACTTGGCGATCGCGTACGCATGGAAGATGGCCGTTCTATTGGTACTATTGATAAAATTGAAAAAAATAAAGCTGTTGTGAATTATGGCATTTTCACGACTAATGTGAGTATAGACCAATTAGAATTGGTGGAAGCAAAAAAATGATAGATTTACCAAAACATAAACAACTTATTCTTTTTGACGGTGTTTGCAACCTCTGTGACAGCAGTGTGAAATATGTTATAAAACACGATAAGGACAACCGTTTTATGTTTGCGGCGTTACAAAGTGAGATTGGCAAAAAAATTATTAAAGCTTATAACATTGACACCGAAAAAACGGACTCTATCCTACTCTACAGCCCTGAAAAAGGCATTAGCTACAAATCTACCGCAGCTTTAAAAGTGGCGTTAAAATTAGGGTTTCCACGAAATTTAATGGGCGTGTTTTTAATCGTCCCTGCCTTTATTAGAAACGCTGTTTACGATTTTATTGCAAAAAATCGTTATAAATGGTACGGTAAAAAAGACAGCTGCATGATTCCCACGCCCGAGTTAAAAGCTAAGTTTTTAGATTAATCTGAAACTAACTAAAGGGTTGCTAATCTAGAATTATACAAGTAATCTTTATACATACTTTTGTAATATACTTTTTTCTCTATAGCCTCTATAACAGGGGTACAAAAATCAACGTCATACATGTCGCTAATTATATTTAACCCTCCTGGACTAAATACATTAATTTCCATGAGTTTATCACCTACAATATCCAAGCCCACCATAAACATACCATCCTGAACCAATTTTGGACGAACCAGGTCGGCAAGTTCCATAATTTGATCGTTCATTTTCACGGCTACCGGTTTACCTCCAGCGTGAATATTACTTCTAATATCTCCTGAAGCATTAACACGTTGCATAATAGCATACTTTCCATCTACCTGTAAAGCCTCTCCGTTAACCATAAATAATCTAATATCACCTTTAGAGGCTTCAGTTAAATATTCCTGAGCTATAACAAAGCCATCTCTACAAATAGCATCAATAGTTTGTGTTAAGTTGTGTTCATTTTTTTTATCCATCATAAAAACATTTGTACCTCCAGACCCTTGTAAAGGTTTCAAAATCATTTTCTGCTTTTGATCTTGAAAAAAGGCTTTAATCTCATTATGATCTCGAGTTACAATGGTTTTCGGTCTTAAAATCTCAGGAAAATGTTGGAAATACATTTTATTAACTGCGCTAGCTAAGCTACTAGGATGATTAAGCACTAGAACATCGTTACGCATGGCAATCTCACCAAAAATATAAGCTGCATTTTGAGCCCAATCGCGCTTATTAATTTCATCTGCAGGATTGTTTCTTAAAAACAGCACATCCAAATCTTCCGAACTTACTTTAGTAAAGTCTTGTTTTTGAACAGCTTTAAAATACGTTTCTTGGGTATTAAAATTTGAATCTTTAATGGTTTTACAACGAATAGACAAATGCCCTTGTGAAGCATATGACAATTCTCCTACAGCAATAAAATAGACTTCATGTCCGCGTTTATAGGCTGCATATCCCAAACCAGGGGTTGTAAAATTTTCCTTTTCCGTTTGGTGATCGTTTATTATAAATGCAATTTTCATATGTTTTAGCTTAATCGTTGATACCAATAAAGGTAAAACTCCTAAACAAGACGAGTTAACTGTAAAACTTAATTTATTAACTCGGTAATCTCTACATTTTTCCTCAACCGATTAAGTCTAACCCTAACAGCCTCTCGCTCTAAAAACCTGGGCAACACAGGTGCTTTAAGCACTTTTCTACTCAAAAGTTCTTCAATAATTTTAATATGATGCACATTAAATTTTCCGGTATACAGGGTTTCAAGCGCTCCGCCTTGTTTCAAATATTTTAATACATCAAGAACTCCCGCAAGGTATACCGCATCTTTTGTTAATCCACCACCACGATACACACGCATGGCCGTATTAAAGGCAACGTATTCCGAAAATCCATAATTACGATTTAAAAGTTGGAAGGTTTCAATAAATGTAGCACCAGAAATCATAGCATTTACAGCCATCACACGACCTGCCAACAATCGCAATCTATTTACAGTTAAACCACCTACAAGGTATTCGGTAACTACTGCAATACCTTCTTGAAATTGATCGTATCCCTCGAACCCCTCGTACATTTGTTGTAAAGGTTGCTGTTTACCATTACAATAGGTTAAAATATGCGTGCTTATTTCATGCTGAATTAAAGCATCGCATCGCCTAGTATCTAAAGTCATTTGATCATTCATTAATAACTTTGATTTTGAAACCATAATACCAGCAATATCATCTCTAATTTCAATTTTTAATTCCATGTCTGGGAACTTTTCACTGTAATAATCCAATTCTTCTTGAGCATATTGAGCAAATTGGTAGCTGTTGTAACGCTTTCCTTGCAAGGCGCTTGAAGCTTTTGGGTAGGTCGTTAATATTTTTTCAGCTGCTTCCAAAACATCGGGTTGAATAGAACCATACAAGCTTTTGCTTAAGTGCAGAAAGTTTTCTGTACCACGCTCCTCCAACATGATAAGTTGCTTTTCTATTTCCAAGCGTTTACCTCTTAAAATAAAGGCAATGGTCGGGTCTTCAATTTTATCGATAGGGATTTCGTAAAGTTTCCGTTTTTTTAATTCAGGATCTAAAGCAATCAATCGGTATTTAAAACTGGGTTCCTTTTTAAAATCGTTTTTTACAAATTTCTCCCATTCTTCATTGCTATTTACCGGTGTTGTTCGTAATAGAAAATACATATCCGAACTTATTGAAGCCAAATCTTCATCTGCTTGTCTTGTAATCGCATCGACATGGGTTTTCCCAAGCATAAGATAATTTTTGAAGTCATCGGCATTTTGAATTCGTATAAACTCATAAGCAGCTCGCTTTACAGTTTCAGAAAATACCGTGTAAAATTCCCTAAAAAACAAGGAATACAATTCGTTAGTTTTGGAGTTTTTGTAAATCACTGGCACCATAATTCCTAAAATCAAGGTTCCTGTTTTCTTGGAAGCTCGATCATTTAATAAAGGTTCCAAATGTTTCGGGTGACGCATTTTTTCAACCTCCATACGACACGAAATATTAGGATAAGCACTATTTAAGGACTCGAAACCTTTTTGAAGCGCATTAAGTGTTCCTGGATCTTTTACTTTCGGACAAAATATCTTGAATTCAGTGGCATCTGGATTGTTGTCTGGCCAAAATTCTAGGATTAAGAATGCCTCAAATTTCTTTTCCATAATGAGGCGAATCGCTTCTATTAAATGTGATAGATTAAGCGTTTCGTCGGCAATGATATATGAAGCCTGCGTTTTTATTAACCTTGAAAAATAAACATCAATTTTATCAAATCTATAAATACAAATAAAAGGTAAAAGCTTATCGATATGAAGAATGCCATTTTTAGGTAAAACCTCATTAATTGGTCTATCTGAGTCTAAATCGGCGCAAATACCTTCTAAAATATTGGAATCTATATAATTTTCTCTAATCATGAATTTGAATAGTTTTTATAGTTTTCTAGCGCATTTTTAGGCAAAGCGACTTTAAGTTGTTCTTCTACGGTATTAACAATTTCGGGAAACGTGATGTATTTTTTCTCATCTACATAAATCTTCGAAATTTCGGTTGCAAGAACTAAAGTATTCTTAAAATGTGTTGTAATGTATTTAAGGAAATAGCCATTCCCTTGAAAAGTATCATTCACTTTAGCTGTGGATTTAATTTTATAAGGAAATTTGATATTAGAAAGCATCCTACGCCAATTTTTAATAGCATTTTTAAATCGTGAAGTATCAATATTGGCGGTACCTATGTTCCAAGTGGGTACATCTCTTTCCCAACGTTTCCAGTTGTAGCTATGAATATCATACACTGTACAAAATCCGAATTTAGCCTCTAAAGCCTCGATTAATTGATGTACTACCTTATAAAAGTTCGCGTGTTTGCGTAAGCTTTTAGCTTTCATCCGTTTAGACAAAGGCTTAAACCAAAGTTTTTTTCCCCAAGCTGTTTCAAAAACAGCTTCTTCTGGTGCCCGATTTAAGTCGTATTCAAACCTAGAATCACAGCCTGCAATTACAATGGGATGGGAATGAATCATGCTTTTCGTTTCTGGGTCCTCTTCATACCAGCGCTCATACTCGGTATGCATACAATTATCCCATAGTTCCTTTCTAAACTGATGGCCATCGTGTATCGCGGCACATACATAAGGTACATATTTATCGATTTTAATGGTAAAAGCGTAATCTGAAGAAACTGCTTCAAAGGTTTTCCCTTGACCAATTTTACTAATAATGTCTTTTATTGTTAAGCGTTCCATTGTTCATCTGTATGTCCACTAAACCGTTTGAAAATTCACTTTTATTAATGAACTCAACAAGTGCTACATGAGTAACAAACAGGTTTTAGTGCGTTAAGTATGCAACTAAAATTACAATAGTGGCCAACAAAACATAAATGGTATTCGAAAAAATATGAACTGCATAAAACAGTAAAACAGCTGTTTAAAGAGTTTAAACAACCTAACTAATTAAGAAAAAATATTTTAATAATAATGAAGTAGTACGCTGCAAAAGTGACTTATATCAACGCCTTGGACCAACATGAAAAATGGTCTGAGTCAAGCATATCACCCCAGAAATAAAATTAGAATACAAAGGTTTAGCCATCAACCAAACTCCCCCATTCCGTCCAAGAGCCATCATAAACCGATATGTTTTTATAATCGGACATCGTAGCTCCCAAAGCTAAAACGCAAGCGGTAATCCCGGAACCACAAGAAAAGATAATCGGATCGTCTTTTTTTGCTAATTTTTGAAAAGCCTCTTTGATTTCGGATGTAGACTTTAATTTTCCATCGGATAATAAATCCGTAAAAGGTAAATTCACAGAATTAGGAATCGTGCCCATACGCAAACCTTCACGAGGTTCTGGTGTCTCACATTGGTACCTTGCTGCTGAACGCGCATCTATAATGGTGTGTGATTTATTTTCGGAAGCCGCTTTAACATCGTTAAAAAACTGCATAAAACCTGGCTGTAATTCTGCTGAAAAATTACCCTTTTCACCCTGATATGCTGAAGCGGGCTCTATGGTATAGTTCATTTTTTTCCATTCCGGAAAACCACCATCTAAAATTGCCACATTATTATAACCAAAAGCTTTAAACAACCACCAAACACGGGCACTGGAATAAATACCTTTATCATCGTAAACCACAATGGCACTATCGGAATTAACACCTAAAAGCCGAGCTTCTTCTTGAAATTGAGCTTCAGAAGGAAAGGCGCTAGGAAATTCATTTTGAGTATCACTAAATTTTTGTTTGATATCGAAAAAACGCGCCTTCGGGATTTGTTTTGAATCCGCCGTAAACACTTTAGCAATGGTGCCATCTAAAATTACCAAGTTTGATGCATCCAAATGACTATTAAGCCAAGATACAGAAACAACAGGATCGGTTAATGTTATTTTATCGGACATGAGCGTTGAAATTGATTATTTATTATTGCCTATTTATTATTGAAGGGGTGTTGGATTTTGGTTACTGGTTATTTGTTGTTGTTTATTAGTTGATAACATATTGCCTTCTGCATAAAGCATAGAAATATTTATAATTTATTATTGAATGAGTGTTGGGTATTAGTTTTCGGCTTATCGCTTACTCCTAACTTTCCACTTTTAACTTTTAATTTCTAACTTTTAAAATCACCTAACCGCCTCATAATTATCATCCCATTCTTCAGGTTTAGGATCATGTAGCTTTCCTAAAGATTTTGCTACTAACATGGAAACTGTAGCATCACCAGTTACGTTTACTACGGTTCTAAGCATGTCTAAAGGGCGATCTACCGCAAAAATTAAAGCGATTCCAATGGGTAATAATTCCGCAGGAAAGCCAATTGATTCTAACACAATAACCAACATCACTAGACCTGCGCTTGGTACGGCAGCACTTCCTATTGAAGCTAACAAAGCTGTAGCGATAATAACCAATTGATTTGAAAATGTTAGGCCTTCTGGCCAAATAACCTGCATGATAAAAACCGCCGCAATACCTTGATACAAGCTGGTTCCATCCATATTTACAGTAGCTCCAACAGGCAGTACAAAACCAGACACTTCTTTATCAACTCCCAAATGCTCTTCAACACGCTCCATGGTTACAGGAAGTGTTGCAGCACTACTACTGGTAGAAAAGGCTAATAATTGCGCCGGACTAATTTGTTTTAAGAACCACATGGGTGATTTTTTTACGTACACCCCTATTAAAAGTAGGTAGAAACAAATCATTAATAAAAGGCCGCCTATCACACAGAAAGCATAAAAAAGCAGTTTTATTAAAATCTCTACATCGTCGAAAGCAATAATAACATTTGCTAATAATGCGAAAACCGCATAAGGTGCAAAAAGCATGATAAGATCTACCATTTTCATGACCACATCGTTGAGGGAATCGAAAAAATCCACCAAAGGCTTGGCTTTCTTTTCGCCTATTAATAACAAACAAACACCAACAAATAGGGCGAAAAATATGATTTGAAGCATAGAAGCTTCGGCAAAGGATTGAAAAATGTTACTCGGAAATATATCGACCAAAGCTTGTAAAGGCCCGGCATCTTTTTGAGCGCTTGCTTTCATGAGTTTATCGGTAACTCCAGCATCGTTCTCGTATTTTTGTTTAATTTTTTCGATAGTATCCTGAGGCATACCTTCTCCAGGTTTCACGACATTAACTATACTTAAACCGATAACAATAGCCACTAAAGTAGTGGCTATGTAAATCCCAATGGTACGTAGTCCCATGGATTTAATTTTAGAAATATCTTTTAAATCTGAAATTCCTTTAATTAAAGAAGCTAAAATTAAAGGCACGGCAATAAGCTTTAGAAGATTAATAAATATGGTTCCGAAAGGAGCTATCCAGTCTGATACAAACCCCTTTCCACCATTTATAGAATTCATTATAAAGCCAAATATGACTCCTAAAACCATTCCGATAATAATCTTCCAATGTAATGCTAGTTTCTTCATTTGCTATGTTCTTTCTAAGTAGTGAGCAAGATAAGTATTTTTAATTTTTTTGGAATTCGAATTATTGGAAATCTAAATACCTAATCGATCATGTGTTATAAACAGTCAGAAATAAACGTGAGATTTCACATTGAAATACAACATATCATACTAAAACACAACCCATTAACAGACTTACCTAGGTAAACCCATACAGACCTTGATAATTAGGTATAATGACACAAAATAGCCTAGCCCCGATTGAAACGGCATCCTTTTTAAAAACTAAAAGCAACCGAAAATTGAAGGTATACTAAAACCTATATAGATTTATACTATGCCCCGTTAAGCTACAACTTGTTTTTAAAAAGATATAGTGTAAAGCGGGAAATAGCTACTAATGATACATTTTATTAATAAGAAAGAAATCTGTTAAAACCAAAGCAGCCATAGCTTCTACAATAGGTACGGCACGAGGTACAACACATGGATCGTGACGTCCTTTTCCTTGCATTTCTACGGTATTACCGGCTTTATCTATAGTTTCATATTTCTGAATAAGCGTAGCCACGGGCTTGAAAGCCACGTTGAAATAAATATCCATACCGTTACTTATGCCGCCTTGAATACCTCCAGAATAATTGGTTTTTGTTGAACCATCGTTGTTAAACTTATCGTTATGATCGCTACCATACATGGTGCTTCCGTGGAATCCGCTACCATATTCAAAACCTTTAACGGCGTTTATAGAAAGCATCGCTTTACCTAGCTCGGCATGTAGCTTATCGAAAACAGGTTCGCCTAAACCTACAGGCACATTTTTTATCACGCAGCTAACAATACCTCCAACGGTATCTCCTTTTCCGCGAACTTCTTTAATGTAAGTTTCCATTTTCGCTGCCATTTCTTGATCTGGACAACGTACAATGTTAGATTCTATTTTTGTTAAATCTAGTTCGTTATAAGGCTTATTAAGTTGCATGGTTCCAACGCCAGACACATAAGCGGTAATTTCAACATCTTTTAGTACTTGCTTGGCAATAGCTCCTGCTACCACACGACATGCGGTTTCACGTGCTGAACTACGTCCGCCACCACGATAATCGCGAATACCATATTTTTTATCGTAGGTATAATCGGCGTGACTCGGACGGTAACTGTCTTTAATATGTGAATAATCGTGAGATTTTTGGTTGGTATTTTCTATTACAAAACCTATCGAGGTTCCTGTTGTAACGCCTTCGAAAATCCCTGAATGAAACTTCACTGTATCTGGTTCTTTACGTTGTGTTACAATAGCCGATTGCCCTGGTTTACGTCTATCCAATTCGTTTTGTATAGCCTCTAAATCTAATTCGATTCCAGCAGGACAGCCATCAATAACACCCCCTAAAGCAGGTCCGTGTGATTCACCATAAGTCGTTAAGTTAAATAGTTTTCCAAAGGAATTACCAGCCATAATACATATTTTTTGCTAATGTAAATCTATTCTTAGAAATACGAAAACTAAAAAACATAATGCGAATTAATAATTATAAGGAAGGCTTAACAGAGAATTAACAATATTCTGATAATTAGATAATTATGAGTTAATACCCAAATAACACTAAAATATGTTATTTAGATAAACATTTTAAAGCCGTTGATTATTAAAAGAAAAATAGAAATTGCCGTTATTTCCGATGTACATCTAGGCACATACGGATGCCATGCCAAACACTTACTAACTTACCTAAATAGTATTGCCCCGAAAAAGCTCATCCTTAATGGTGATATTATTGATATTTGGCAGTTTAGTAAGCGTTACTTCCCAAAACCACACTTAAAAGTTATAAAAAAAATCATGTCTATGGCAGCGAATGGCGTAGAAGTGATTTATGTAACGGGAAACCACGACGAAATGCTACGAAAATTTAGCAATACTACCATTGGAAATATTTCTATAGTTGATAAAGCTGTTTTAGAATTAGACGGTAAAAAAGCTTGGTTTTTTCACGGTGATGTATTCGATATTTCTATCCAAAATGCTAAATGGCTTGCGAAACTTGGCGGATATGGTTACGACCTGTTGACGCTTCTTAACAAAATGGTAAACTGGTATTTGGAAAAACGAGGAAAGGAACGCTTTTCGCTCTCTAAAAAAGTAAAAAACGGTGTAAAAGGTGCTGTTAAATATATAAACGATTACGAAAAAGTCATTGCTGAAATTGCTATCGAAAACGGTTATGATTATGTCGTTTGTGGGCATATCCATCAGCCGAAAATGTCTTACATAGAAACCAAACAAGGTAGTACAACATACCTTAACTCTGGGGATTGGGTTGAAAATTTCACTGCTTTAGAGTATCAATTTAAACGCTGGAAAATCTATAATTTTAACAACGATAAATTAGCGCCATTCATTGTTCACGACGATTTCGCCGAAATGGAGGTTAAAGATTTAATTGCCGCTATAACGATTGTTGGGCAGGGATAAAAAAACCCTCAAAAAACTACAATACAGCTTCGCTTAAAATTGTTATAGGATGCTTGGCTTCGCGTTGTGCCCCATCTTTAATTTGATGTCTACAACTGGTCCCATTAGCTGCAATTATGATGTTAACCGGAGACTTACGAACTGCTGGAAGCAAGGTTTGTTCGGCAATTTGCATACTTACTTCGTAATGCTCTTTTTCAAAGCCGAAACTACCCGCCATACCACAGCAACCACTTGGAATAATGGTCGCCTTATAATTTCTAGGAAGATTAAGGAGTTTGAAAGTTGACATTTGATTACTCAGCGCCTTTTGATGACAATGGGCATGTATTTTAATCGTTCTAGATTCTGAATTAAATTGTTCTGCTGAAATATGCCCTTTTTCAAGTTCCAGCAATAAAAAATCTTCAATAATATAAGTATGTTGCGCTATTTTTTTAGCTGAAGTTTTATCAGGAGCCAGCATCAAATACTCATCTTTAAACGTATAAATAGCTGAAGGTTCAATACCTAACAAAGGGATTTCTTCTGAAATTAAATCTTTAAAAATAGCCACATTTTGAACAGCACATTCTTTTGCCTGGTCTAGAAAACCCTTCGAAATAAAAGCCCTCCCAGATTCTACGTGGTTTACAAATTCAACCTTATAATTTAAAGCCTGTAATAAGTTTATGGCATCTATACCAATAGATGATTCCAAGAAATTGGTAAACTCGTCAACAAACAAATAAACTGTTTTAATATATTTCTTTTGACTAGTGGGTTGAGCTGGTAAAGCTTTAATGTGCTTCTGTAAACTTTTAGAAGATAACAAAGGCATACTCCTTTCGGGAGCAATACCCAATATGTTTTTAATGACTTTTGAAGTAGCTTCATTTTCGAAGAAAAAATTAGTCAGCTTAGAAACTCCTGAAGTCCATTCATTCACTTTATTGTTGTAAGCAAACAGTTTTGTTCGTAAATCTGTACCATGCTCCTTTTGGTACTGATACAGAAATTCGGCTTTCATCACCGAAATATCCACAGTACTTGGACATTCATTTAAACAAGCTTTACAACTTAAACACAAGTCTAGCACCTCTTTCAATTCCTTATGATCAAAAGGATTTTCGCCAGCTTTGGTATTGGTTAAAAACTCACGTAAAGCGTTGGCACGTGCACGGGTACTGTCTTTTTCATTTCTTGTGGCTCGGTAACTTGGACACATGGTCCCTCCCATTTCTGGAGATTTTCTGCAATCGCCACTACCATTACACTTTTCCGCCTGACGTAAAATACCTTCTGAATGTGAAAAATCTAAAAGCGTTTCTATCTCAGGTTCCACACGATCGGCCTCGTAACGTAGCGATTCATCCATCGGGAAAGCATCCACTACTTTGCCTTGATTGAATATATTTTCGGGATCAAAAACCGTTTTTATTCGTTTTACAATCTCATAATTATCTTGACCTATAATTAACGGAATAAACTCGGCGCGCACAATACCATCGCCGTGCTCACCAGACATAGATCCACCGTATTTTTTTACCAAATGCGCTACATCGGTGGTTATTTGCCTAAAAAGCTTAACGTCTTTGCTAAGTTTTAAATTTAAAACTGGGCGCAAATGTAATTCTCCGGCTCCAGCATGTGCATAGTAAATAGCTTTTTGCTTGTAGCCATCCATTATGGCTGTAAATTCGTTGATATAATTGGCGAAATCTGGTAAGGTCACCGCTGTATCTTCTATACAGGCGGCCGATTTGTTATCACCAATAATATTCCCCAATAATCCTAACCCTGCTTTACGAAGCTCGATGGCTTTATCAATATCGTCATCAAAAAGCACCACGTTGGCGTAGCTCAATCCTTCAAGTGTTAGGGAATTTACCAATTGGTTGGCAGCTTCCATAACCGCTTCTCGGGAATCTGCTTTTAGCTCACACATTAAAATAGCCTCAGGATCCTCAACAATAAACTGTCTGTTTCCCAGCTGCTTCAAATTGTTTTTCGTGCAATCTAAAATCGTTTTATCCATCATTTCACACATGTATAAATGATGTTTCATACAAGTGGTTACTGCGGTTAACGAATCTTCAATCGTTCTAAAATGCGCCGCCACCATAATACGTTCACTTGGTGGTAATTCATCTAATTTTAATGTGATTTCGGTCGTAAAAGCTAAAGTGCCTTCACTCCCTGAAAGTAGTTTACAAAAGTTAAAAGGTTTACTTGAATCATTAAACACCTCCGAATCGATTAACATATCTAAAGCATAGCCTGTGTTTCTACGATGTATTTCTGGCTTTGGAAAATTATCATGAATTTGCTTTTGAACCACTTCAGGTTCTAATTCGTCGAAAATAGACTTGTAAATCTGCCCTTCTAAAGTGTTTAAACGGCATTTTTCACGAAATTGCTCTGGGGTTAAGTTTCCAAAAACCGCCTCATCGCCATTACTTAATATAGTTTTTAATTGTAAAACTTTATCTCTAGTCACTCCAAATTGTATGGATGTGGTTCCCGAGGAGTTATTACCTACCATACCACCAATCATACAACGATTAGATGTTGAGGTGTCTGGTGCGAAGAACAAACCATAAGGTTTAAGATATAAATTAAGCTCATCTCGTACAACGCCTGGTTGGACCGTTACAGTTTTGGCAACTTCATCGATTTTTAAAATACCTGTAAAGTGTTTTGAAACATCGACAACAATACCATCCCCAACACATTGTCCTGCTAATGAAGTGCCCGCTGTTCGCGGGATTAATGTACTTCCCGTTTGTTTAGCATACTGAATAAGTTTTTTAATATCATTGGTATTTTTAGGGTACGCTACGGCTTGTGGTAACTTTCTATAAACCGAGGCATCGGTGGCATAAATTGCTTTTATTAAATCGTCGTACAAAAGCTCTCCAGACAATTCCTTCTTTAAAATACTTAGCGTCATGTTATTAAAAACTTAGTTGATTCTATTAATTTTTATACCAGCTATAAAGATATTAGCAAGTAAGAAATATAGTAAAATTAATGTATATTTATATGATAACTTAAAAACTTAAGACATATGAAAAAATTTAAATTTTTATTTGCTTTTGCTCTTATATTCAGTGTTTCTAGTGTATTTGGACAAGCAAGGAAAGAGTTAAACTTCGGACTGATTGGTGTCAATTACGAAATCCCTGTACATAAAGATGTTACAATAGCTCCTGCTGTAGCAACAAATTTTGATTTAGATTGGATGACTCTTGGGGTGAAAGCCAATTATTATTTCGATCATATTTTTGGTATCACTGATGAGGATTGGGATGTTTATGGAGGTGCAAACGCTGGTTATGCGATTTATATGGGAGACAACGATCATGACACTAGTGAATTTGACATTGGTTTACAAGTAGGCGGACGTTGGTTTTGGAATGAAAAATGGGGTGTTTTTGCCGAAATTGCTGGTGGTACCGTTAATTTTATTCCCTCTGTTGGTGTTACAATGAAATTATAAAACAAAATTTAAAAAAAGACAGATTAAAAAGTTATAAGCATCAATTATATTGCATGTATTCAATGCTTTCAAAAATATAGATTACAGATTCCATTAATTAATGAAAACCTATAACTTTTTAGTCAGTTCATTTTAAATAAAACTTAATTAAATTATTATTTAGTCACTAATTATTAAAATTATGAAAACAAACAAATTTTTAATTCTACTTTTAACTGTACTTGCCTTTACAAGCTGTAAAGACAATAAAGCACAAAATCAGGCTACTGAAGAAACCCATGAAGTAGCAGAAACAGAAACTACAGCATCAACGAGCTCTGCCGATGTTTCTGGAAGCTATATTACCGAAGACTATACAAAACGTGGCGAGGGTTACGATTGGGTAGCTGTACTTGTAAACCAAACAAGTGATAATGATATTAATGTAAAAGTTAGATCTCGAGCTGATAAGAAAAAACCAACTTGTACTTTTGACACTAAAGCCTATAAAAAATCTGATGGTGTTTATTATGCCAATGTTAGTGGAAAAACGGTATTATTTACTTTTAAAGATAACAAATTAAACATTACTACTGAAAATAAGGCTGATGAAGCTGCACTTTACTTCTATTGTTCTGGAGGTGCTACGTTTGCCGGTGATTACTCTAAACTTGACGGTGATCTTGATACTTCACAAATAGATAAGACCGCATATGCTAAAATACTGATGCTACAAGATATCGGATTTAACATTTCTGCAGTTAAAAAAGGTGGTGAAACAGAATTAACCGTTAACGCTTTTGGTTTAAACGAAAACCATGGAAATCCTCAAGTCACTACATTTAAAGGAGATGTTGTTGATGCTCAAGTAGAAGATTTGGATTCTGATGGATCACCAGAACTTGTTGTTTTTACAGATCATAATGGAAAAGGCAATGTTGTGGCTTTCTCAACATTGAAAAAAAATTCTATGATCCCTGTTTATTTCCCTCCTGTTAGCGAAAATTCTAAGATAAGTGAAGGGTATAATGGTGGTGATGAATTTTCATTAATAGAAACTACTTTAGGACAAAAATTCCCAGTTGGCGGAAAAACAAGACAAGTAAGTTACAAGCTTAAAAACGGAGAAGCTGGAAAGGCTTTTGAAGTTACCAATATTTCAGAATATTAGAACTATCGCAACCCATTTGTGGTTAAACTAGTTTAAAAGCTGTTTAAAAATGAAATCTATACTTTTTTAGATTTACTGTTTTTAAACAGCTTTTTTCTTTTATCAATCAATAATTAATATTTGTAACTTTATAGAAAACTATAAATCAACACTATATGAAACTTGGAGCATTTTCTATAAGTTTAAACGTAAAAGACCTTAAAACATCACAAAGTTTCTACGAAAATCTTGGTTTTTCCGTTTTTGCGGGAAGTTTAGAAATGAATTATCTCATCATGAAAAATGGCAATGCGTTAATAGGCTTGTTTCAAGGCATGTTTGAAAACAACATTTTAACATTTAATCCAGGTTGGGATGAAAGTGCAAACGCATTGAAAGATTATGATGATGTTAGAAGCATTCAACAAACCCTTAAAGGTAAAAAGGTCACTTTAAATAGTGAAGCCGATGAGAGCACAACTGGACCCGCTAGCATCGTTTTAACAGACCCCGATGGTAATACCATTTTAATAGATCAGCATGTATAAGTATACTATTTATACATATCGGAATTTGGCTATCAATTTAACTTATTAATTGGAACGCTTCTTTTTTACACTAAAGCGCAAAGCATTTAGATAAAGTATCAGCATAGATCGCTTCGTATTTAGGCACTATGGTGTGTAAATCGAATTTCAAGGCTTCCTTTCTTGCGTTTTCTTTGAATGTTTTTAAAACTTTATCGTCACGCAAAACTTCCAAAGCATTTTTAGTCATATCGGCCACATCACCTACATCACTTAAATAACCGGATTTTCCATGAATATTAACTTCTGGAATACCTCCTGAATTACTTGAAATAACAGGAACTCCAGATGCCATAGCTTCTAAAGCTGCCAAACCAAAACTTTCGGTTTGCGATGGAAGCAAGAACAAATCACTGAAACATAAAATTTTATCAATTTCATTACTTTTTCCGAAGAAAACAACCTTATTGGCTATTCCCAAATCACGACATTGCTGCTCAATTTTTTCTTTTTCAGGCCCCTCACCTATAAACATTAATCTTGCTGGCAATTCCTTTTGAATGTTATAAAACACACTAATAACATCCTGAACCCTTTTTACTGGCCTTAAGTTACTAATGTGTGTGATTATTTTTTCGTTTTCTTTGGCCATCATACCACGCTGGCAGTCGGGCATACCATGCGTTTTATATTTCTCTAAGTCTATAAAATTAGGCACAACATGAATATCCTTTTTAATATCAAACAAGCGTAAGGTATCGTCCTTTAAGCTTTCAGACACAGCGGTTACGGCATCAGATTTATTAATACTAAAAGTTACCGCTGGTTTGTAAAACGGATGACTCCCCACTAAAGTGATGTCTGTACCGTGAAGTGTCGTAACAATAGGTACATAAATACCTTCTTCCTGAAGCATTTTCTTCGCCATATAAGCGGCATAAGCATGAGGAATGGCGTAATGCACATGTAATATTTCAATTTGATGAAGTTTCACCATATCAACCAATTTGCTTGATAAAGCGAGCTCATAAGGTTGGTAATGGAATAACGGATATTCTGGTACCGTAACCTCGTGGTAATGCACATTATGACTTAATAAATCTAAACGAACAGGTTGATTATAGGTTATAAAATGAATTTCATGACCTCTTTTAGACAATTCTAATCCTAATTCTGTAGCTACAACGCCACTTCCACCAAAAGTTGGGTAACAAACTATACCTATTTTCATGTTTTCAATTATGAGTCTTTACGCTAGCGTAAAATCTTAAATTTTAAATATTAATTTTCAATAGCCTCGTAAATCAATTTTTGAATATCTGTTCTAATATTCGCTCGGAGTAACAGGTTTGATTCTGAACTCGGATAAGTTCTATTAGCTAAAAACACATAAACAAGCTCATTTTCCGGATCTGCCCAAGCGTATGTACCGGTAAATCCTGAGTGTCCGAAGCTACTCATAGGTACACATCCGCAGGTTGGACCACTACCCGATAATTGCGGTTTATCAAAACCAATTGCTCGTCTATTTTCTTTATTTAAGTAATAACGCGTGTTAAATTTATCGAAGGTTTCTTCTTTAAAAAAACGCTTATTACCGTAATATCCTTTTTGCAAATACATTTGCATAATTTTAGCTACATCGTTAGCATTACTAAACAGTCCTGCATGACCACCAATACCATTTTGCATAGCTGCACCCATATCATGCACATAGCCATGAACGGTTTGATACCTATAATAATCATCCACTTCTGTAGGTACAATTTTTTTACTACTTATTGTATGATAAGGGTTATAAGTCGTATAATTAGCCCCTAGTGGTTCATAAAAATGAGAATTCGCTAATTGATCTAATGTTCTGTCGTAATGTTGCTCAATAAATTTCTTTAAAATATAATAAGGGAAGTCACTGTATCGGTAAGTCAGTCTGTTTAACAACTCAGAATCGCGTATAATATCTGGAATAGAATCCTGATAATCAGTGCGCATAAATAGGTTTTTAGCTACTTCAACATTAAAAGAATCACTTTTCGTTTTTCTATAATATTTTTCACTTGGATGTTTAGTTTTATCTAAAGTGTGATAATAAAACGGCTCCCAGGGTTTTAAACGTGCGTAATGTGACAACATACTTTTGAAAGTCACATCCTTTTTGTTGGAGTTTTTATAATCTTGTAAAACTTCAGATAGTTTGGTGTCTAAAGTAATAAGTCCTTTCTCTTCAAGCTCCATCACTAAAGGGAGGGTAGCTAATATCTTTGTAAGCGATGCGACATCATATATATCATCAAAACTCACTTCTTCATTTCCGGAATAAGTATGCTTTCCAAAGTTTTTACTGTAGATGACTTTACCTTTTCTAGCGACGAGAAGTTGTATTCCCGGGGTCATTTTTTTTTTTACGGCATACTCGGCTATCTCGTCAATTTTCGCAAGCTTTTTTGAATTTACACCAACACGTTCCGGGATCGTATATCCTAGTCGTTTAATATTTGGTGTTTGAAAACCAAAATCAACTGGGAAATAATTACCAATACTAACAGGTAGCTTCCCTTTAGAACCAAAAGCTCCAAAAATAAGTTGCGCCGATTTTTGCTGAGCAATAACACTATTTTGATAGCTCACTACAATACTTTCAATATTGGTGATGCTTTTTAAATCTGCTAAAGCATAAGGCTTTACAAAAGCATCTAATATCACTGTATGTCTTTTCGCAATTTCTTCAATCCAGATGCTTTCTACTTCACTGAATTCATAAGATTTCCAAGGACTATCATTCGAACGATGAAAACCAATAATAACCGTATTATACGCTTGTAATTTCCCTAGTAGATCACCTATATTATCGGCTGAAATCGCATGAACTTTCATGTATTTCTTTAGTTCATCATAAAAAGCCGTTCCTGAGTCATCTCCTAACTTCACATAGGCTACAGACTTGGTTTCTAATTCCTGTAATGGAAGTAAATTGTTATCATTTTTTACGATGGTGAAGGCATTCTCCATAAGCTCTTCATAAAGCATGTCATCCTCCAAACGGTTTAAATCTTGAGCTAGATTAGTCAATGAAATTGGTGCATAATTATTCAAACCAACCTTATACTTTGCTTGAAGAATCTTTTTCACTGAAAGCTCTAAACGCGCATCGCTAATTTCGCCACTATTATAGGCTTCCATAATTTTACCAACACCAATTCCAACATCCTCAGACATGAGCATCACATCATTACCTGCTTGAAAGGCTGCCAAATCGATATCACCGGTTTCACTAAAATCGGCTGCCCCTTTCATAGTTAATGCATCGGTAAAAATTAAGCCTTTAAAACCTAACTCTTCTTTAAGAATACCTGTAACTATATTTTTAGATAAAGACGATGGGTAATTTTCACGTGGCTCTAAACTTGGCACATTTAAGTGTGCCACCATAACACTGGAAAGATTTTCGTTAATTAATTGCTTATAAGGAAACAACTCGACAGCTTCGATACGTTCTTTATCAAAATTTATTGTAGGTAGTGTTTTATGTGAATCTTGAGAGGTATCACCATGTCCTGGAAAATGTTTGGCATTAGCTAAAACCCCAGCACCTTGCATACCTTTCATAAATGCAGAGGCCTTATCGGTAACGTTATAGCGGTCTTCACCAAAAGAGCGATTTCCTATAATAGGGTTCTTAGGGTTTGTATTGATATCGACATCTGGAGCAAAATTAAAATGAACGCCTAATCGTTTGCAATGCTCTCCTATATGCTTTCCTACCTGCTCGACAAGTTTGTTGTCTTTAATAGCTCCAAGAGTCATATTCCAAGGAAATGCATAGGTTGAATCTAATCGCATACTTAAACCCCACTCAGCATCCATGCCTATGAGCATAGGTACTTTAGAAATGGCTTGTAATTCGTTATTTAATTTAGCTTGTCGGTATGGACCTCCTTTTGAATAAATAATACCACCTATATGATGCTTTTTAATATCATCGATAACCTTTTTATGTGAGGCATCACTTTGATTAGACATCACTTGAACCATATAAAGCTGCCCCACTTTTTCGGCTAAAGTCATGGAATTATAAATACTATCTACCCATTTTTTTTGAGATTCTATGTCTTTAGATAGTAATGGATTTTTTGTGTTTTGTGCGAAACCTAAAACTGTTACTAAACAAAAAAAACTTAATTTAAATAGCTGACGCATAAAAGTGAATTTATAAGGGATTTGTAGTTGTTAAAAACCATGCCAAAATACCACTTTTAATAGGAAGATGAAAAGACTTTATGATAGATTTATAACATCTTTATAAACAACAAAGCTTGAAATCGTATATCCGTAAATTAAATAGTTTGTTCAAACAAAGATTTACTTAAACTTAATCGCCATCATTGTCTGTTGGTAAAACAGTAACAGATAAAACGCTTGCAGCATCTACTGAAAAATATTTAACCAAATCAAATAACGAATTATAAAGCAATTCTACATTAGGATTATCATTTGAAATAGCCTCGTACAAACTCGTATCTATAGCATCAATATGCGTATAAACGGCTTCAAAGGTTTTATCAATCTCGTTTGATATTTGATTAGAATCTGCAATATCATTAACAACATTGGAAAAATTAGCAGGACTTAAAGAATAGGCATATTCTACCTCCTCTATAGTGCTTCGTATAAGCGCTAACGAACTCCCACTTCTATAAGCTTCCAATGATTCTAAAGTGGCACTACTAGAGTCTTCTAAACCAGATGGTTTTCCAACTTTAGTCACTCTTGTTACATCAAGAATATTAATAAGTTGATTAAAAGCCAAACAACGTGCATTTTCTATACATGACACGCTTCGAGCATTTATAAAAGTATCTTTATAGCCTGCTTCCCAGAAATCAATTAACAAATTGGCCTGTCTTAAAACTTCTTGAGTAACCCCAATCATATAATCTATTCTAAAAGCATCATTTTGAAGTAGATTCCATGCAGAATCAGAATCTTGATTGTTGAACAAAAGATACTCAATAGCCCCCAAACCTTTAGTTACCGTACTTTTTGAAGCGACATAATCGGTATCATAAACTGCTTTTTCATTGATATTTACTTCAATTTGATCTGGGTTTGTCACTAAATTATAAATAAGAATATCAAAAAACTTAGATTTAACAGCTACCAAATTATACGCACGGGTTTTAGAAAAAGTCTTAGCTGTATTTAACCATTGCGCTTGCAAATTTTTAAAATTATCTTCGGTAGGCTCGGCTTTAAAGGTTTCTGAAAGCTTAAATTGTACTTCTATTTCAGTTTTAAAATTGTTTAATGCTGGTAGAATATTTTCAGCATAGTAATCTTCATGAAATGTATCTATGGGTTGTTGTTTTGTTGAATCATCATCCTTTTGACAAGAATTAAATACAAAAACAACTGCTATTAAACAAAAAATAAACTTTTTCATATTATAAAGAATTTAAAAAACTAAGAAGGTGTTCACGTTCAACTTTAGACAAATTCATAAAATCTGTTTTAGACTTTTCAGCTTCGCCACCATGCCATAAAATAGCTTCTTCAATATTTCGTGCACGCCCATCATGTAATAAAAATGTATGGCCGTTTACCATTTCAATCAAACCAAGCCCCCATAAAGGTTGGGTACGCCATTCGTTTCCATTGGCTAAAAAGTCACCTCTGTTATCTGCTAATGCATCGCCCATATCATGCAGTAAAAAATCTGAATAAGGACGAATTTTTACTCCACTAATCTGTGGTAATAAGTCATATGAACTGGTGGTAAAATCATTAACATGACAAGAAACACAAGCCAAATCATTAAACAGTTTTTTTCCTTTTAAAACATCGACATTTTTGAAGTCTCTACGTATAGGAACCGAAATTGCTGCTTGGTACAACATTAATCGGCTAAATTGTGTATCTGGAATCTCTACAGAATCACCTTCATTTACACCATTATAAAGGGTAGAACAATCTACTCCATCAGGACAGTTTTCATCTGGAAATATACTTGTAGTTAATCCCATATCGCCATTTAAAGCTCCTGCTACTTGCTGCTCCAGGGTTGGCTGATTGGCTTTCCAACCAAATTTGCCTATGGTATTTTTATTTGCTTTTACATTCCAAACCCAATTTGCTTTTCCTGAAATACCATCGCCATCAGCATCATTAATATCTTCATTGACTAAAATACTAGCTTCACTTAGGGCATCAATAAATCCTAAACCGATAACCTGTTGCCCTACTCTGGGTGATTGTTCGGCTGCTCCAAGACTGCCATAGTTTTCGTTTGCAATGGTATATGTTGGATTTCGCAATTCGAAAGCTGTACCATCTGGGTATTCGCCAGAAATCAATTCAAAAGCGACTTGTATTTGACCTTCGTTCTTTATGCCTAGATTGGAATTATCTTGTAATTGGCCGCCATAATTAAACAAAGCAATGGGACCTGTCATTTCATTATTACCATGACTTAAGCGGATTAAAAACCCTTCAGAATTCGCGCCACTTTCTAAAAGCGGTTTTCCTCTACCATCTCTTAAATGGCACCCACTACACGCTCGCGCGTTAAAAAGCGGCCCTAATCCATCTCTAGAGGTTGTTGTGGCTGGCGCCGACACCCAACTTTGGTCAAACATGGCATTACCTATACCAAAAAAAGAAGACTCTAAGTTTGTTAATTCTGGAATTCCTCTGCCAAAAGCTTTATCTGCCGTGAAGGCTTCAATAGATAGATGAGAGACTAAGTTTTCTTCTCCTATTTCATAATTTATATCGATATAATCTTGTTCTGTAAATGTATCGGAATCACATGAAAGTATTGAGATAAATAAAATACAACAGAAAACGTATTTCATAAGAAAAAATTTTGGCAAATGTAAAAAAGTAAAACTGAAGCCCAAATAAAGGACTTCAGTTTTGTTTACGATATCAGTTTTTATACTAACCTTAAATATTTATTTTAAGCTTATTCTATAGTAATAGAAACACCTAAAGTTGATGCTGCTTCAGCAATTTCTTTACTTTGAGCTTTTAAAGCTTCTGATAATTGTTCGGCAGGGCCATTAGAACCTAATGATTCTTCGCTAATAATTTCATCAAAATTTTTCCCTAAATTTAATAACGCATTTAATTTAGAAATGGTTTCTGAAGCTTTCGTTTCTAGTTTATCGGCAACTTCAGAGTTTTCATCAGCTACAAGATCGATTAAAGACAAACCTTCAATTTTAGCACCACTTTCGGTGGTATAGCTTCCAATAATGATGTTATTAATACCATGAACATTAGCCCACATATCTTGGTTTGTATTATCTGAAAAACAAGAATGTTCGTTTTCTTGACCTTCGTCGATAGCAGGAATGATACGCTCTGCTGCTATTTCACCATTAGAAATAAATCCGATACCATTTAATATGTTAGTTAAAGCTTCATCAACTGGTAAAGCTTCAAATGTTTTGCGGTAATCGCCTCCTGATGCCCAAGCATCATTTAAGTCTTTTAAATCATTAACTAATAAATTAGTTACAATTTGCAAGTATGTTTTTCTTCTTTCAGCAAAATCTGCTGTTGTATAATCTGTAAAAGGTCTTTCACCAGAAACAGCATAATTATCGTAAGTGTCTTTAACAGGATCGTAGTTTAAATCTTGTCCCCAAAGTAAAAACTCGATAGCGTGCCATCCTGTAGAAATGTTATCATCTTTACCAAATTCGTTTTTATTGATAATATTTTCCTCTGTAAGATCAAAACTAGTATCGCCAATTAACCCATTTTGAACTACACCTCCTGCTCCATTGGCAACATAATCAATATAACCTTCGTCTAATGGCCAAGCGTTAATTTGACCTTCAGTCCCTAATAAGTCTTCATTATCAATAGGCCCGTTAGCTTCACGATAAGCTTCTGTTTGTCCGTAAAAATCTCTGGCGTATAACCAAGCGTTTCTTGCGTCTGTTAAAGTTGATTCGCTTGGTGCTGCAATGAATGCGTCAATTTTAGACTTCATAGCAACTGCAGTATCATAAGTATCTTTATAGTTTTCCGATGCTATTTTTGCATAGGTTTCTATAAACTCTGATTTTTCAGTGTCATTTGATGGGCTTGTAGCATCATCATCACTAGAACATGATACCATAAATAATCCTAGGGTTAATAGGTAAAATAGTTTGGTTAAATTAAATTTCATTTGTTAGTTTTTATTTAGACTTCTTATAAATAGAGGTGCAAATATATTTTCTTTTATGACACAAAAAAACTTTATTAAGAATAATTCTTAATAAATAAGAAAAAACTAAAAAATGTAGAGAATATTAAAAAAAGCTTAGTAGAACTCGTAAACTATTTAACAAAACGACTGTGCCAGCTCTCGCTTGCTGGAACTTCCCAACTTTCGTTAAATTCGGCCACGGTAGTGACTAAATTATTGAAAACAATAGTATTTTTTGAAACCGCTTTATCTTTAGCCATTTTTCTAAAATCGGTAAGTGTTTTATGCGCTACATACTCCCCTTGCTTATAGGAAACATTCATTTTGTCCATTAAATCGACGTTATAGTCTTTTTCTAACTGTTGAATAAAATGCACAGAGCTATCGACTGAACAACCTGTAGCCTTCGCTTGTGATTGATCTAAACCAATAACTATAAAGCGTTTGTATTTTAGAATATATCCTGCATGTAAGTCACTACCATGAGCCGTCCAATTTTCAATAAAGGTGTTTAATTTGGCTTGAATTTCTTCTAATTCTTCTTCTGAAAAAGAACGATTGGCTTGGTAAATCCAAACTCGAGATTCTTCTGGCAAGCTATTAAAATCGACTAACATGATATATGGAAATTTACGTTTATTATTATTTTATTGGTCTCAAAAGTTGATTAAAACTTTCTTTATTGAAGCGTAATACTATCATTTAAACAACGATGGTAAGGCGTTATTTTATTCTTACAACTATTTTTAATGACAGATTAAAGGTTTAATGTATTGGCAATAAGTTCTGCAATATCTAGAACTTTAACCTCGGCTTCTTTTTCTTTAGCCTTTACCCCATCGGTCATCATGGTATTGCAATACGGACAACCCGTAGCAATAATATCTGGACGTGTTTCTAACGCATCTTCTGTTCTAAGCACATTTACATCCTTATCACCTTTTTCGGGTTCTTTAAACATTTGAGCGCCTCCTGCCCCACAACATAAAGCGGTGCGTTTATGTCGTTTCATTTCGACAAGCTGGGCATTGGTTTGTTTTAAAACATCGCGAGGTGCTTCGTATTCATTATTTGCTCTACCTAAATAACAAGGATCGTGAAACGTAATTTTCTTGCCTTTGTATAAATCGCCTTCAACTTTTAAACGACCAGAAGCTATAAGTTCATTGATATATTGTGTATGATGAATGACTTCATAAACACCACCCAAACCAGGGTATTCATTTTTTAAACAATTAAAGGAATGCGGATCGCAAGTTACAATTTTTTTAATGTCGTAAGCATTAAGCACTTCGATATTGGTAACGGCCTGCATTTGAAATAAAAACTCATTTCCAGCTCGTTTAGCGATATCTCCTGTATTGCTTTCTTCGGTTCCTAATACGGCGAAATCTACATTGGCTTTGTTTAATATCTTAACAAATGCTCGTGTAATTTTTTTAGCTCTATCGTCAAAACTACCTGCAGAACCTACCCAAAATAATATTTCTGGTTGTTTTCCTTGCGCCATAAATTCTTCCATGGTTGGCACTTTGAGTAAATCGCTCATCTTTTTGAGTTTAAAAGTTTAAAAGCCTACTATTTTTAAAACTTTGTAGGGGTTTTGTTTTATGTTGTGTGTGCGTTAGGGATTGAGCAATTGTTGGAGCTCCTCTTTTCGAGAGCGACTTGCGAAAGCCCGACCCTTGTGGTAACGCCCTAATTATATTACTATTCGTCTTTCCAGTTTAAGCGATCCATTTGGTTATAAGCCCAAGGCGCTCCGTTATTTTCGATATTGGTCATCATAGTATTAAGCTCTGTAGGGGCTGCAGACTGCTCCATAACCAAATAACGTCGCATTTCTAGGATAATAGACAATGGGTCGATGCTTACAGGGCACTCTTCTACACAAGCGTTACAAGTGGTACAAGCCCAAAGTTCTTCATGTGTAATATAATCGCCTAATAATTGTTTACCATCGTCTTTAAATTCGCCGTTATTAGCGTCTATATTTTTACCGACTTCCTCTAAACGATCACGGGTATCCATCATTATTTTTCGAGGCGATAACTTTTTACCTGTTAAGTTTGCTGGACATGCCGATGTGCATCGTCCGCATTCGGTACAAGTATAAGCGCTTAATAGTTGCACCCAGTTTAAATCTTGTACATCACTAGCTCCAAACTTAGCAGGTTCTACATCTTCGGCACCTTCTTCGGGTGCAGCAAACGGATCGACATTAGGATCCATCATTAATTTTACTTCCTTAGTCACCGCTTCTAAATTATTGAACTGCCCTTTAGGCTTTAATTTACCAAAATAAGTATTTGGAAAAGCTAATAAAATATGAAGGTGTTTAGAGAAATAGAGGTAATTTAAGAACACTAAAATGCCCAAAATGTGTAACCACCATGCACCTCTTTCGATAATATGTAATGTCGTTTCTGGTAAACCGCTAAATAAAGGTGCTATATATTGACTAATAACGTTTCCTGAATTCATAGCTTGAAAATGCACATCGGTAGCATTCATAATAAGAAACAAGGACATTAATACCATTTCGAAATACAGAATGAAATTTCCGTCGTTTTTTGGCCAGCCTTTCATCTCACTTTTCCAGAAACGCTTTAATTTGATGATGTTTCTTCGTACCCAGAAAACGGTTACTGAAATTAAAACAAGTAGCGCTAAGACTTCGAAAGTTCCGATTAGAAAACCATAAGCAGTTCCTAAAGAAGAGAATATTCGGTGCGTACCGAAAAGTCCGTCAATTATAATTTCTAATAGCTCTATATTAATAATGATAAACCCCACATAAACGATAACGTGTAAAACACCTGAAACTGGACGACGTACCATTTTACTTTGTCCTAACGCAATACGGGCCATGTTTTTGAAACGTTCGGATTTGTTATCACTAACATCTACATCCTGACCTAATTTAATATTTCGGATGAGTTTTTTTACGTTTTTAGCAAAATACCCAAAGCCCAAAATAAGTGCTACAGCGAATATTATATTTGGCAAATACTGCATATACGATTAGTTAGTTTCTTCTTCGTTTGGTTCGTAAGGAATTTCTCTTTTAGATAAAATTCGAGTGTATCTGTTAGGATGTAATTTGATATCTCTTATAAGTTCTTCTAGTTCGCTTGAAGCTTCTTCTAGATTTTTATACAATTGATCATCTTTTAAAAGTTTACCGATACTGCCTTTTCCGTTTTGAAGATTTGCCATTAAACCGTCGAAACTTTTTAGAGCTGAATTTAAGCTAGCTAAAGTTTGATCTAAATTTGCATCGGCTAGTTTTTGACTCACATCGGCAAAATTGGTTGTAATTTTATCGGCATTAGCCAAAACATGATCCAAATGTTCTTGGTTTCCTGCTACAATTTGATTTAAAGAATGTGAGGTTTTCTTCAAATCGTTCATCGTTGTACTTAAATCGGCAAGACTTTTTTTAAGATTTTCTTTACCTTCTTTATCTAGTACTTCGTTTAAACCACCAATTAAAACATTAGCATTGGTAATCATATTTTTTGCTTGTTCTTGAATAGGTGCTAATTTTTCACCTACCAAATCCACTAAGCCTTCTTTCACTCGGCTTTTTAGAACATCGCCACTTTTTGCATTTTCTCCACCATCTGGAGCTGGTATAATAGCTATCGCTTTTCCTCCTAGTAAGCCTGTATCGTAAAGTTCGGCAACACTATTTTTAGAGAATTTAAAATCATTATCAATTACCAATTCTACAACCAGATTTGCAGAGCCATCATCTTTGAAAGTGATATTGGCAACTTTACCAACACTTAAACCGCTTATGGTAACAGGTGTTGACGGCACCAGCCCTTCAACATTACTAAATTCTGTGTAATAGGATTTTGACCCGTCGAGCAAGTTGTGCCCTTTTAAAAAATTGAATCCAAAAACAAAAAGGATAATTCCTATGATTACGAGTATGGCTGTTTTTACTTCTCTAGATATTTGCAAAATGTATAGATTTAGAGGAACAAATTTAATACATATTTATGAAGAACCGCTCTAATTAGCAACTGATTTTATGGCTTCACTTAACGGTGTTTTAATTCCGTCTTTAAATGCCACAATAAAACTAGAAGGATAACCTTTAGATTTAGCTTCTTCAGCTAAGCGCTTAACTTCTTCATAACTAGTTGTATTCCCGTAGTAATATTTATATAAACTTCCTGTTTTTACACCTGAAACACCATGTAATCCATTAAAATTATATGGTTGACTTCCTAAAAGTTTGGAACTGGCAGCAATTTGAACCTTAAAAATTATATTTGAAGTATTAGTAACTATAGTCTGAGGTTTCTCTACTTGCAGAGTTTCTGTAGTTTCCTTTACAATTACAGCTTCTTCTACCGGCATGTACCCTGGAACAGTCTTATCTAAAGTTTTCTTATACTCTAAAATGGCTTCATAAATGGCTTCTGAGATTTGCTGTTGGCCTTTTGAAGAATTCAAATAAGCACCTTCCTTTTTATAACTTAAAAATCCCGTTTCTACCAAAACACTAGGCATAACCGTTTGATGTAATACGATAAACCCAGCTTGCTTCACCCCTCTATCTTTACGTTTTAAATTATTGGTGAATGCGTTTTGAATAAGACTCGCCAACATGATGCTTTGGTCGAGATATTCTTCCTGACTTAATAAGATACTCATTACTGATTCTGGTGAATTTGGATCGAAGCCCGCATAATTTTTTTGATAATCTTCCTCCATGAAAATCACCGAGTTTTCTCGTTTAGCCACTTCAAAATTGGTATTGTTTCTGTGGGTCCCTAAAACAAAAGTTTCTGTACCGTGGGCCGATGAACCGTGGGCGTTACAATGAACAGAGACAAACAAATCGGCATTGGCTTCATTGGCAATTTTACCACGTACAAATAAATCGATAAACTTATCGCTCTTTCTAGTGTAAATCACCTCTATGCCCGGATTTTTTTCGAGCATCTTACCTACTTTTAAAACTACATTTAGGGCAATTTCTTTTTCCTTATAGCCATTACCCATATTTCCAGGATCATGACCACCATGTCCGGCATCTAAAACAACCACAAATTTCTTCTTAGGTTGATCGTTAAATGCATTAACATCTAGGGCGTATGTTAATACTATTATAATTAATACGAAATGTAATATTTTATGCGTTTTCATCTGATAAATTCTATATTTACTATTAACAAGAATAAAACATGAATTAAAATTTATACGTAATAAACTTAGGCACCATGATATTCTGTCTAGCTTAAACCATTAAAAATCACTATTTATTGCACCATTAAATAATCATGCATTTATAATTTTTAATTTTTAATTGATAATTAAATCAATCCCAAAAAAATATATGTAATTTTGGCTTTTCAAAAACTGAGCCATTCGTTACAAAAATACATTTAAAAGCGTTGCGTACAAACAACTTTAAAATACTTTTTACACTAAGTTTTACAGTGTTTATCAACACGTTTAGCTTCGCTCAAGACATTCCTAGACAGGAAAGAAAAATAGACCGAAAAGTCATCGAACCTGTTAGTCGTGACACGCTTGTTGTTTCAAATGATAGTCTCAACACTAAAGAAATTTCTGAAAAAACTCAAGATTCTACTTTAACAGATTCAATTAAACCTAAAAAGGATTTTTTAGAGCATACAGTTAATTATCACGCCGAAGATTACTCTAAATTCAATCAAAAAGAGCATAAACTATATCTATACAATCAGGCTAAAATTGTTTATGGTGATATGAATATCACGGCTGGTGATATTACGATCGATTATGTAAAAAATACCGTATATGCCAAAGGAATAACAGATTCTATAGGAGGTTACACCCAAAAACCTGTGTTTACACAAGGAAGTAACGTGGTAGAACCTGATTCAATTCTCTTTAACACAAAATCGAAAAAGGCTCTTATATACAACTCAAAAACAGAGCAAGGCGAAGGGACGGTCATTTCAGAAATCACAAAAAAAGAAAACGATTCGGTGTATTTTGTAAAAGGTGCTAAATACACGACTGCCGAAGATTTAGAAGACCCAGACTATTACATTAAATTACGAAAAGCTAAAATTGTTCCTGGTAAAAAAATTGTAACCGGTTTTGCTAACATTTTCATATATGATGTTCCTACACCTGTAGGTTTGCCCTTTGGATTTTTTCCTCAAAGTGAAAAACAAACTTCTGGTGTTATTATTCCAACTTTTGGTGAGCAAGATGACCGCGGTTATTTTTTACAAAATGGTGGCTACTATTTTGCTGTAAGTGATTATATCGATTTAACTTTACTGGGAGATTACTATACCAATGGAAGTTATGCGCTTAGGTTAGAAAGCAATTATGCCAAACGGTACCGTTACAGAGGTAATTTTGGATTCCGTTACGAAAACCTCATAACTAGTGAGCGAGGTTTTCCCGATTATGCCAATAGTACCATTTACAACTTACGATGGTCTCACAGTCAAGACGCTAAAGCGAATCCGAGTTCTCGATTTTCTGCATCTGTAAACTTAGGTAGTAGTCAGTACTACCAAATTTCGAACAATCAAGTTAATGTGAGTAACCGTTTAAACAACACCTTGTCGTCTTCGGTTTCATACTCTAAAACCTTTCAAGGCGAACCACAAGTTAACTACAGCGTAACGGCTACCCACACACAAAATTCACAAACAGAAGAGATTAATATGACCTTACCTACACTTCAAGGTAGTGTAGGAAGAATGTATCCCTTTGCGTCAAAATCGGGTTCTAAAAAAGGAATCATTCAAAACATTAATTTACAATATAATTTAAGAGCTGAAAACAGGATTGTAACCACTGACTCATTATTCTTTAAAAAGGAAATGTTTGATGACGCTAAAGCAGGGTTTCAACACACCATTCCTTTAACGACAAACTTTAAGCTATTCAAATATTTTAGTGTAAGTGCAGGAACAAGTTATAACGAATACTGGACCTTTAAAACTGTAAATAAATATTATGATCCTGTTACAGAAGAAGAAGTTGATGAAACGGTAAATGGCTTCGACTCTTATAGAACATACAACTTTAACACCAGTATGGGAACAACGGTTTATGGTATGTTTAACTTTGAAAAAGAAGGTCAAGATCGAAAAATAAAGGCCATTAGGCATGTTATGAGACCTTCGGTAAGTTATAATATCAATCCTGCTTTCGACCAATATTATGACACTTATGAAGTTATTGATGCCGATGGTAATACTACTGCCGATGTGGAATACAGCCGTTTTGATAACACCATTTTTGGTGCGCCAAACAAAACGTTCTCAAGTGCTGTAGGGCTTTCGCTTTCTAATAATTTTGAAGCTAAAGTACGTGATAAGGACAGCACGGCTACTGAAGCTAAAAAAGTAGTTTTATTAAATAACTTAAACTTTTCTACCTCTTATAACGTGGCTGGCGATTCCCTTAAATGGAGTCCTGTACGTATGAGTGGTGGCACACAACTTTTTAAAGACCAGTTAAGCATTAACTTTGGAGCGACCTTAGATCCTTATGCTCTAGATAATAACAATAAACGAGTTGATAAGTTTAATATTGATAATGGCGGAAGTTTATTTAGGCTTACCTCTGGAAACTTAACTGCTAGCTGGGCGCTATCCAACAAAGGAAGAAGTGCTGCTGAAGAAGGTTTAACCGATAAAAACCTTGAAGAAAACTTACGAGGTGGTGGTCGTGACGATGATTTATTTGGTGTTTCTGAAGATTTTGCCACACATACCATGCAAGATCCTGATGACGAAAGTAAAGATGAAGAACCCGAGCAATTTTATCATCATAAAATACCATGGAGTTTAAGGCTGGCTTATGCCATAAATTATTCGAATAGCCAAAGGCAAAATGAAATTTCATCACATTCTTTAATGTTTTCTGGAGATATTCAATTAACAGATAAATGGACTATTGGAGCGTCTTCTGGTTATGACTTTAAAAATCTTGGTTTCACACCAACCCAGCTTCGCTTTGAACGTGACTTACTAAGTTGGCGTATGAACTTTAGTTGGACGCCTTTTGGCGATTACAAATCCTGGAATTTCTTTATCGGTATAAAATCTAGTATACTAAAAGATTTAAAATACGAAAAACGAAGACAACAAGATCTTAGGTTATAAACCGGTTTCTGAAACTTATTTTGTTTCTGGTGAAATTCTTCGTTATTTTTAATTTTGCAATTTAAACACAACCTTAAATAGTTCCATATGAAAACCATTATCACTACACCACACGCTCCGGCTCCTATTGGTCCTTATAACCAAGCTGTTTTAACAGGAAACACCTTATATACATCTGGTCAAATTGCGATTCATCCCACTTCTGGCGACCTTGTTTTAGGAGATATTGAATCGGAAACCAAACAGGTTATGAGTAATATCAAAGCGATTTTAACTCAAGCTAACATGGGCTTTGAAAATGTTATAAAGGCTACTATTTTTATAAGCAATATGGATGATTTTCAAAAAATAAACACCGTTTACGGCAGTTATTTTGATGATGCTACTGCTCCTGCGCGAGAAACCGTTCAAGTAGCGCGTTTACCAAAAGATGTTAATGTTGAGATTAGCGTGATTGCTGTAAAATAAAAAGCTCAATTATTAAGTAAATCAAGCATTACGATTTAGAATAACGTATTAATACTTCTTTCAGTTTAGCGACTTCTATGGGCTTTGCTAGGAAATCATCTATACCGGCTTGTTTGGCTTTCTGGATATCTTCTTCAAAAGCACTTGCAGATACAGCTATTATTGGAGTTAAATTTTTGCTATACTTATCAGTAGATTTAATCAGCCTTGTTGCTTCATATCCGTCCATATCAGGCATATAAATATCCATAAAAATTAAATCAAAATCTAGAATTTTATAAAGTTCCACAGCTTCTAAACCATTTTTAACAAAAGTACAATCGGCACCCTGGCGTTCTAAAAGCGCTTTTATAACCTTTTGATTGGTTCTATTGTCTTCTGCAATTAAAACATTCAACCTATTGATAATTTCAGGCGTTTTTTCAACTGTATCGTTTTCGATATTTAAGGTCTTAGTAAGTTGTAAACTGAAATAAAAGGTAGACCCTTCATTCTCTTTACTTTCTATTTTTAATTCGCCGCCCATTAATTCTACCAGATGATGCGATGCTGCAAGACCTATACCTCCTCCTCTATAGTCTCTTAATAAATTTGACTGCGATAAATCATTTTTATTATTAAACAGGTATTTAACTTCTTCATGACTCATACCTACGCCAGTATCTTTAATGTAAAAAGTTAAAAATAAACTATCGTCTATACCTTCAGTTTGATCTACAGTAACCGTGATGGTTCCAGAATTGGTAAACTTAATAGCGTTATTAATTAGGTTGGTTAGCACTTGCTGAATTTTAGCCGAATCTGCTAAAACAAGGAACTTACTGTCATTTTCGGCTAAAAATTTATATTTAAAACCTAAACTTTTCTCGAAAGCCTGAAATTCAAAAACTTTAAAAAGTCTTATCAAATCGGCCTTTAAGTCGACGGCCTCCATACTCAATTTAATATTACCACGCTCCGCAACGGCATTATCGGCAATCATATTAACCAATTGTAGAATGTGCAACGATGAATATTCCGCAATTTCTACTTGGGCGGTTTGATCGGACTCTAAATGCGTTTGTTTAAGCATGTTTAACATGCCTAAAACCGTATTTAAAGGGGTCCGAATTTCGTAACTCATGTTTGCCAAATAAATGGATTTTTGATCGGCAACTGTTTCTGCGGTGTCTAAATTTCGTTTTAACTCACTGACACGCAACTTTAGATTTGATTTAACTACATCATTTTTAAGCTGGTTTTTAAAGAAGTATTGAAGTCCGAATACCTGAATAACAGCAAGAACAAACAAAATACTAGCAGCACTTTCGATGTAAATCTTTTTCTCTAAGAAAAGAAAACCAATAAGTAAAATTGTAATAATGCTTAAGGAAATCAGAAAAGATAATTTATATCTCTTTTTAATCGATTTCATAAATTTGGGGGTTAACCTCATATAATAGGTTTTTTAACAAACATATCTATAAATTTACGAATTATCAAAATGATTATTCGTTATTAAGTCAACTTTTATTTTAAAAATGACTAATTTTAGATACATATAAAAACTACCATAAAACTATTAGATGAGAATAGAATACGATATCAAATTAGGCTTTAAAGATGTCATGATAAGACCTAAAAGATCTACCTTAAAGAGCCGATCTGAAGTGAGTTTGGAACGTGAATTCAAATTTTTACATAGTCCAATAACTTGGTCAGGAATTCCTATCATATCGGCCAATATGGACACCGTAGGTACTTTTGAAATGGCCAAGGCTTTATCAGAAAAAAAAGTATTTACAGCCATACATAAACACTACACTATAGAAGAGTGGAATACCTTTTTGGAAAGCGCCCCTAAATCCATCGAGGATTATATTGCTGTTAGTACAGGAACAAGTGATAAAGACACCGAGAAGCTTACGCGTATTTTCGAATTGCATCCTCATTTAAAGTTTATTTGCATTGATGTGGCGAATGGCTATTCGGAGCACTTTACAGCCTTTGTTCGCAAAACAAGAAGTCAATTTCCTGATAAAGTTATCATAGCAGGAAATGTAGTTACAGGCGAAATGGTAGAAGAACTTTTAATTTCTGGAGCCGACATTGTTAAAGTAGGTATTGGACCTGGTTCTGTGTGTACCACAAGAGTTAAAACAGGTGTTGGCTATCCTCAACTTTCTGCGATTATAGAATGTGCTGATGCGGCTCATGGTTTAGGCGGACAAATAATTAGTGATGGAGGTTGTACAACGCCAGGTGATATTGCTAAAGCTTTTGGTGCTGGTGCCGATTTTGTTATGCTTGGAGGCATGTTAGCAGGACATGATGAAAGTGGTGGTAAAATCGTTGAAAAAAACGGCAAAGTATTTAAACAATTTTACGGTATGAGTTCGGCTACTGCCATGGAAAAACATGTGGGCGGGGTTGCCGAATATAGAGCGAGCGAAGGCAAAACGGTGGAAGTACCATACAAAGGAGCGGTTGACAGTACGCTTCAAGACATTTTAGGAGGTTTACGAAGTACCTGTACTTATGTTGGAGCTTCCAGGTTAAAAGAACTCACCAAACGCACCACTTTTATTCGAGTTAATGAACAGGAAAATCGTGTTTACAACAGTTAAACCTGTAGCACTTTTCCTTGAGATCCCGATGCGCTTGGGGTTAATTCATAAATAAAATCTGGACGCAGTAGTGATGCTTCCTTTTGATGGGAAACATATAATATGGCTGTTTTACTTTCTGATGCTATTTTATTAACGAGTTCTGAGAATATTACAGCATCTGCATCATCTAATCCATTGGTTGGCTCGTCTAAAATTAATAGTGGAGGATGTTTAACCATGGCTCGTGCTATTAAAATCAAGCGCTGATGACCTACAGACAGAGACAAAAAATCTTTATTTCTAAGCTCAATTAAGCCTAACATTTTAAGCCAATCATGCACTATAAACTTTTGCCTATCTGTTGGGAATTTATAAAGCCCAATAGAATCATAAAACCCTGAGAGCATCATTTTCTCAACGGAGTCTAATCTTCGGAATCCGCGTAAGATTTCTGCAGAATAATGACCAATATTATTTTTAATATCCCAGACGCTTTCTCCACTACCCTTTTGCCTACCGAACAAAACTAGATCTTGGCCATAGGCTTTAGGATTGTCTCCTGTTATTAAAGTTATTAGAGTGCTTTTTCCTGCGCCATTAGGACCTATAAGTTGCCAAAACTCCCCAGGTTTTATTTCCCAAGTAATGTTACGAACAATAGGGCGTTCACCGTACTGGATGTTCACCTTGTTAAATTTAACAAGACTTTTAAAATCAGTACCAAATTCATGTTCTGGCTGAGGCAGTTTATCTATTAAGAACTTATAAGAAACAGGAGTTTCTAAGCGCTCAACTTTTTTAAATGTATTGTTATGAAACTGATACAGATTTGAAATAAACGGTAATAGCTGATGTCTACGCGTTAATACCTGAATGATTGTCGTGTTATCACTTAAAGTCTCTAATTGTAAGGTTATTGCTTTTTGTGAAGCGCTATCTAAACTATCAAATACATTATCTACAATAAGGCGTTCTGGATTTTGTGAAATGAGGTACTTTAGAAGCGCTTTTTTTCTTTCTCCTCCAGATGCCTGAGATAATTTATTTTTATGAATGGTTTCTACATCAAATTGATCATGTTGCAATTCCTCTTGAATAAACTTATCAAGCGTCAACTCAGAAAAAAGCACCGTTTTTAATCCTGCTAAGTTTTCAAATAACTCACCAGTCTGTATACTTTCAACAATACGCTTTTTATCTTCATTGTTAGAGATATAAAGCGCCACATGATTTTTCAACATAAAAAAAATTCCCGTTTGTAGAAACTATCGACTAAAGGTCTTTAGTATGGTACGGTATTAAGCCTTCGATAGGTCTACGTTGGAAATTCCCAACCTTAAAGCCCATTTCTTCAGCTACTTCTTTAATTTCTTTTTGTGCAAAAAAGGCTATAGATCCAGCAAAATGTACAGGAACATATTTAAGCTCTTCCTTAAACTGCATGATCATATTTTTAGCAAAGAGGCGAATACCATCTTTTATTAAATTAACAATGTATTCTGAATCTTTATTTAAAAACATAAATTCAGCAAAATTTGCTAAATAAGCATTAGCATTCGGTTGCTTGTAAACGTTGTATTTAATGTAATCGGATTCCAAATTAAATTTGGTATCAAAAGCATGCTTCACTGTAACAGGCATATGATTAAAGTAATAATCTCTAATCAATTGCTTACCGTAGTAATTTCCTGAAGCGTCATCCATTAAAATATACCCTAAAGAATTCACTCGTTGGTGCAGTTTTTCTCCGTCGTAATAACTACAATTAGAACCTGTACCCATGATACAAACTACAGCAGCTTCGGTTGGGGTATTTATTGTAGAATATACCGCAGCTAGAGTGTCTTCATTTACATCAATTTGGGCATTCACAAAAATTTCTTGTAACACACCTTCTAATAAACGTTTCGGGTTTTCAGTACCGCAACCAGCTCCATAGAAAAATATGTGCGTTACTCGTTCTCTATTCTTTTTTAGCTCTTTACTGCTTTTAATAATTTTAAACAGCTTCTTTTCGGGTAGTATGGCAGGATTGAGTCCTTTAGTACGAATTTTTTCAAACAATTGGTTTCCATTACTATCTACGGCAATCCAATCAGATTTTGTAGAACCACTATCAACAATTAAAATCATAAGTTTAGAGATAAAAAAACTCCACAGAATACTGTGCTTTATACACAATAACTCTGTGGAGTTATTATTAATATTTTAAATAAATTATTTTACAGATGCGATATGTTGAGCTAAGTCAACTAATTTAGTTGAATAACCAAACTCATTATCGTACCAAGATACTAATTTAAAGAAATTATCATTTAAAGCAATACTTGCTTCTGCATCAAAAACTGAAGTTAAAGTTTCAGAAACGAAGTCTTGAGAAACTACAGCTTCTTCAGTATAACCTAATACACCGTTTAACTCATTTTCAGAAGCTTTTTTGATTACCGCTTTAACTTCATCCCAAGTAGCACCTTTTTCAGTTCTTACTGTTAAATCTACTACAGAAACATCAGGAGTTGGTACTCTAAAAGCCATACCAGTTAATTTTCCGTTTAATTCAGGAATTACTTTACCTACAGCTTTTGCAGCTCCAGTTGAAGAAGGAATGATATTAGCAAGTGCAGATCTACCACCTCTCCAGTCTTTTCTAGAAGGACCATCAACAGTCATTTGAGTAGCAGTAGTTGCGTGAACAGTAGTCATTAAACCTTCAATAATTCCGAAGTTATCATTAATAACTTTAGCGATTGGTGCTAAACAGTTTGTAGTACATGAAGCATTAGAAACGATAGTATGCTCTGAAGTAATTTTATCGTGGTTAACACCCATTACGAACATTGGAGCATCTGCAGATGGTGCAGAAATCGCAACTTTTTTAGCACCAGCAGTAATGTGAGCTTGAGCTTTATCTAAAGTTGTGAAGATACCAGTACAATCTAATACAACCTCTGCGCCTACAGCATCCCATTTTAAATCTTCTGGGTTACGTTCTGCTGTAATTCTAATTTCATTTCCGTTTACTACTAAGTTTCCGTTGTTAATATCAACAGTCCCATTGAATCTTCCGTGTACAGAATCATATTTTAATAAGTAAGCTAAATGCTCAACATCTAATAAGTCATTAATACCTACTATTTGAATATCAGGTCTTGAAGCTGCAACTCTAAAAGCAATTCTACCTATTCTACCAAATCCGTTAATTCCAATTTTTAATTTTGACATAATCTTGTTTATAAATGTTAAGTGCTCATGATATCTGAGACACGCAATAATTCTAAATTTATTTTTGTTTTACCTTTAATAGCGCTATCTAATGGTGTTAACTCCATTTTATTGTTTTTAAGCCCTACCATAAAGTTACTTTGGCCATCTAACATAGCTTCTACCGCTTTTACACCCATTCTACTAGCTAGAACACGATCGAAACAAGAAGGTGTTCCCCCACGTTGCATATGACCAAGAACAGATACTCTTACGTCGTATCCCTCCATATTTTCATCAACGTAGTCTTTAAGTTCAAAAATATTTTTTCCTATTTTATCACCTTCAGCCACAATCACGATACTAGAAGTTTTTCCAGACTTTTTACTTTTGTTAAGCGATTCGACCAAACGTTCTAATCCTAAATCTTCTTCAGGAATTAAAATTTCTTCAGCACCACCGGCAATACCACAATTTAATGCAATATGACCAACGTCGCGTCCCATAACTTCAATAAAAAATAATCGGTTATGTGAACTGGCTGTATCTCTAATTTTATCGATGGCATCAACAACGGTATTAAGTGCTGTATCAAAGCCTAAAGTATGTGATGTTCCAAAAATATCATTATCGATAGTTCCTGGAATACCCATAACTGGGAAATTAAATTCTTGATTGAATACAAGGGCTCCTGTAAACGATCCGTCACCTCCAATGACTACGAGACCATCAACGCCTTTCTCTTTCAATTTTTCGTAGGCTTGTTGACGTCCTTCTACAGTTCTAAATCCTTTTGAGCGTGCAGATTTTAACATGGTACCGCCCTTGTTAATAATCCCCTTCACACTTCGGGCATCCAATTCTACAAAATCGCCTTCAATAAGACCTTCATATCCACGATAAACACCAAGGCATTCTACATTATGGTATGCACATGTTCTAACGACAGAACGAATAGCTGCGTTCATTCCAGGAGAATCACCTCCTGAAGTTAAAACCGCTACTTTTTTAATTGTTTTAGGCATTCATTTTCTTATTTATTACGGTAAAATTAATAAACAAAAACCATATTTCTATAACATAAGTCATATTTTACCCTACAATTAAAACTACAACGTTTTAGTTGATAAGAAATTAAAAGAAATTGAAATTATTCATAAAAAACCTACCCTAATCACTTGATTCTCCTTTAATTGAAATGTAATTTGGCAACGCTTCCTCTTTTTTATTTTCGACCTGCTCATCCTTTATTTCGATAATTTCAAGAGGAGCTGATTTTCGTACAATCGCATTAATGAGTTCTTTAAAGGTATCAAAATCTAAACTATAGGCTATCCCCACCCCTTGCGTATACCCTATTTTCTCACCAAAATTTCGAATACTATTTTCGCGATTAAAAACATTAGCGGTTAGATTGCCATCTTCGTTTAACAAAAATGCAATCTCAACATCTCCTGCTACAACCGACTGCGTGGCACCACTTCCGCCAACAGGCACCCCTACTTTACCATTAATAATCACACGATCACTAATTTGAGTTTGTAGAGTTACACCAAAACGATCATCAGATTGATAATCGGGTCGGTTTTGTCCGGATTCATAATTTAAACCAATATTGAGTTTACTATCACTTCCTGTAAACAATCCGTTGATAATGCCGTTTAGTCTTTCGGCAATAGTTCCAGAAAAATTAAGATCACTTAATCCGCTAGAGAATGACGCCGTAGACAATAGATATAAGGCTTGATTTTGTTTATCTTCATTAGACTGAAGTCTATAATTCAACTCCGATTTCACCGTAGAGCTTACATTAGGGAACTCGAAACTAAATTCGGGTTCCGGTTGTTCCAAATCACCGACAAGCGCAATATTGAGCTCTACAGGAATACTTCTATTTATAGGAGTGTCTAATAAAGGAGAAGGATTGGCACGTGTTCGATAGGTTGCTTTCATATCGATTTGAGCTTTTAAAGGATCGCCTTCCCAAGCAATGGTACCCCCAGGTTGTACTATAAATTCCTTTTGAACCAAGCCACCATAGGCAAAATTATAAACCCCTTGAAACACTGAAAAGTCCCCCCACATTTTAAATTTTCCGTTGGTATTTATTTCTACTAATAAACCACCTCGTCCACGACCTTTTAAAGAGTGCCCAGTGCTTTTATCTATTATGAGTTGTACTTCGGCATCTTCGGTGACATCCAAATCGAAATCGAGTTCTAAACCTTTAATTTCTTTAAATACAATTTCGACTCCTTGCTCTTTAGCCATTTTTTCTTCCTTCGTAATGAAGTGCATATAAGAGTTATCACCAAAAGATTCTGAATCGTTTAGAGGAATATTAAAAACGGTCCCTTTTTTTGTTTCACCTTCAACCGAGATTACCAATTGTTCTGTAGGCCCTTTTATACTTGCTCGACCTCCTAAAAAACCTGTTCCGTAGTAAAGCGACTCTTCATCTTCTTTAGTGTCTAAAACCAATAAATTATCCGTTGTAATATCTAAGCCTAGATTCCATTTTGAGAAGTTGGTATGGCTTATAGTTCCCCTTAGTTTTCCTTTAGATTGGTATTTTGTGTCTGTAATATCGATATTGTTAAACTTAAACGTTTGCTCGTTTAAACTCATTGAGGAGTTTTCCGCGAAAGCGTAATCCACATTTAAATAAGGTACACCTAAACCTGCTTCATTTAGAAGTAAATCACCGTTAATTTCGGGCTTGTTAAGGTTTCCAACGACATGAATTATACCGGTGGCTTCACCACGAATATCAGACAAAACGCCCTGTAATAACGCATTTAAAGGATGCAAACGAAATTTATCAAAATCTAAATCGACATCGATATATGTCTGTTTTTTCTCGACATTTATAGCACCTTGAGCGTGAAAAGATTTGGCTAGATCGTTTTTAATGGATGCATCTACAAGATAGCTTGTTAAGGATTGATTTCCTTTTATATTAGCTTCGAAAGATCCCAATTCAAACTCATTAATTTTTAAATTGTTCACTATAATTTCTGAGGAGGGCACATAGTTGCCATTATTTTGAATGATTTCCAGTTTACCATTAACCCGACCTTCAAACTTTAAGCTGTCCAATTCTGGCAAGACTTTATCGAGATCGATATGAGCAAAATCTAACTTGATATCTTTTTGAGTTGAATCTTGAATAAATCCAGAAAGGTTAATAATCTCGTTGTCGTGATTCACCTTAAATTGGTCCAACTGTAAATGCGCCAGTTTTTTATCGAAGATAAGTTTATGGAATTTATCGTTTACCTCATTGATATGCCATTTGTGATTTTTAATGGTAAAATCAGACTTTTTAAAACCGACAACTGACTCGTTAAGGTCGTTGATGGTATGGTAGAAATTCAGATTATAGGTGTCATCGTTACGTTTACCGCCAACAATTTCGGCACGCATAAACAACGTATCATTCAAGGTCACATTTATCAAATTAAGCTTAGATAAATTGTAATATTTGGTATTTAAGCTATCGGCTTCGATATAGGTGTCAAATAACGGATTACCATTATCAATTTGCAACTCGACATTATTAACAAAATAATCGTCGTAGTTAATTTTTGGTGACTTAAACATGAGTTTAAACTTGCTTTCATCACTCTCTACATGTCCGCGAATAAACGTGTTTTTAGCCAACTTTACCTCAGGATAAAGTACTTCTACAATTTTATTATAAATCTTAAAATTAAAGTCAATATGCTGATTATTTTGAACCTTATCGCGCGTATAGTTTGAATACGCCGAACCAATGGCATTTTTAAATAATTTTTGAAGATCCCTTAAGACAAAATGGCCATTTAAATTCCCTTGAATAATGTCTGGGGAACTAAAAGACAAGTAACGCTCATTCCCTTCAAACCTCGAGGTTAAATCAAACTTATCGAAAGCGTAAGTATCGTTTTCATTTTGATAAACGGTATTTCTAAAAGTGATTTTACCGTAAGCATCATCGACACTTCCGGCATTCATATTCATATTAACCTTACTTTTTAGAATAGAAATAGAATCGCGCTTAATAAAGTTTAAGGTGTTTAAATTGGCATAATCTACAACAGCTTCAAAATCATATTTTTTCACATGATCGGAAAAATCGATAAGCCCTAAAAAGTTCATTTGTAGATTAGGATCGTTAACCATAAGATTACCATCGAAAATATTGTTCATCACATTTCCGGCAACTTTAATGGCTTTATAATTATAGTTATTGTATTCCAACTGGAAAACATCTCCTTTTACTTGGGTGTCTACCTTTTCGGCAGTAAAACCTTTACCGTTTACATCAAAATTTAGAGAACCTTTACCCACCTTCGGGCTATTTAAAAAGGAACCGAAATCGAATTCATTTAAAATAATATTCCCTTGATATGAGCCATTATCTATATCATTGATTTTATCAATCACCAAGTTAGAGTCTACAAAACCAATATCGGTATTAATTTTAACATCGGCAACCACCTTTTTTGTTGTAATTTGTGTGTTACCTATAATATTGAATTTCCCCACACGACTTAAAGATGACGGTATAGAACGCCCTAAAATATTAGGAAGTAAGCGTCTTAAATCGGAGTACGTCGAAGACAGGCTTCTAAATGTTCCATCCATATAAAAACTTTCCTTATCTGGGGTAAACAAATTTTGAAAGCGGATATCGCCATTTACATGAGTTCTATCGCTAGTAGACAACCTTAAATCAGTCATTTGTAAATCATTCAAAGTACCTGATAACTTCACATCAAAAACCGCGTTAATATCACGTCCGAATTCATTATAAAACGTATTCAGCTCATCAATAAGCACGTTTGAATCTTTAAAATTAGCCTCGATATTAACTTTATCGGTAAAAAACTGTAAATCTTCACGTTTATATATGAATTTCAAATCCCCATTTAAAACCGAATTCTCTGTTTTTACTTGAAGATTCGCGAAAGTCATATCGTTAAGTGTATAGGCAAAATTGGTCATTAAATTTTTAACCACTACGCCTCTACTGTCCTTAAAAGACAAGGTGTTTACCCGCATACTCACATCACTTCCATTAATTAGCAAGTTGGTGGCATTGATATTTAAATCACTAAAATGAAGCATTTTAGATGTTTCTCGATTTTCATCGGTAAGGCTAAAAACCGAATTATAGATGGACACATCGCTGGAGGACATTAAGAAATCACTTTTAACGCGTTCGGGATTATCACTTTCAAATTTATGTACAAAAACATCGAGATTTGTTTCGGTTTCTCCTTTGTAAGTTTTCACATTAAAGTCTAAATCCTCAATATCGACATCTCCAAATACCAAATTTCCGTTTAATAAATTTCTAAAACTTAATACAGAGGTATTCAATTCGGCTACACTAATTAAAGTGTCTTTTTTATAATCTTGAATATAAATCTTTTTAAGCTCAATATCACCATTAAGTTGCATGCTCACACGGTTGATAAACACGTTGGTTTTATACTCTTCATTTAAGCGGTTCGTAGCATAATTACCCAAGCGCGTTTGAACAAACGGAATGGATAAAATAAGCAACAAGATGATAAATAGCATTAATAAAATGCCAGCAACTTTAGATAATATTTTTAGAAATTTCTTAATCTTAAACCGAATTATAACCTAATGAAAAAACAAACTACTTTTATCTTTTAATATACCTAATACCTAGCAAATATTAAGCTATAGATATAAACTTATTAACGTTTTTAATAAAAAAATAATTGAGTAGTTTTGTGCATGTGAATAAAACGCTTATTCGCTGTAAAATTAGTAATTATTATGCCTAATATAAATTAATGTCTTCAGAAAATATATATATACTAGGAATTGAGTCGTCTTGTGATGATACGGCGGCTTCTGTATTGGTTAACGGTAAAATTTTAAGTAATGTTGTTTCTAGCCAAAAAATACATGAAGAGTACGGTGGCGTGGTGCCAGAATTGGCCTCTCGTGCCCATCAGCAAAACATAGTTCCCGTTATACATCAAGCACTTAAAAAAGCTAACATTACTAAAGAACAGTTACATGCCATTGCTTTCACAAAAGGCCCTGGACTGATGGGTAGTTTATTGGTAGGCACTTCTTTTGCTAAATCTTTGGCTTATGGTTTAAACATTCCGCTTATTGATGTGAACCACATGCAAGGTCATATTTTAGCGCATTTTATTGATGAAGAAGGATTTAACAAACCACCATTTCCGTTTTTAGCGATGACCATTTCTGGAGGGCACACTCAAATTGTTAAAGTTGAAAATTATTTTGACATGACCGTTATTGGTGAAACTATTGATGATGCGGTTGGTGAAGCTTTTGATAAAAGTGGTAAGATTCTAGGGCTAGGCTATCCGGCGGGTCCAGAAATTGACAAGCGTGCAAAATTAGGAGATCCTAAAGCTTTTAAATTCTCGAAACCAAAAGTAGACGGATTAAACTTTAGTTTTTCTGGATTAAAAACAGCCATTCTATATTTTATTCAACGAGAAGTTAAGGAAAACCCGAATTTTATTGAAGAAAACCTTAATGATATTTGTGCTTCCATCCAATACACCATTATTGGAATTTTAATAGACAAGTTGAAATTAGCCTCTAAAGAAACAGGCATTAAGCACATTGCCATTGGAGGTGGTGTTTCGGCGAATTCTGGTATTCGACAAGCCTTAAAAGACGGCGAGCAAAAATTTGGTTGGACCACCTACGTCCCTAAATTTGAATTCACTACCGATAATGGTGCTATGATTGCTATTGTTGGTTATTTAAAATATCTAGAGGGCAATTTTGCTAAACAAGATGTTGTGGCTTCAGCGCGATTAAAAATTTAAAATACATATACAAAACGAAATACTAACCTTGCCCCAAAACCCATTTACATGATTAAAAAACTACTTACCACACTAATTTTTGTTAGTGTAGCTACCTTACATGCACAGCCCTCTGTTGAAAAGGAATTGAAAGACATTGAAAATCCAGAACAAGCCGATGCCTTTATAAAATCGAATAAATCAACTAAAAATAAATTAATTACTTTTAACGAAGAGAAACACCAAACGGTATTAGCCAAATCCCTTTTTAAGAAAAATGTAGGCAGCACTGAAGTTGTAGATCGTGAGTTTGAGAAAACCTATTACAAAGTCGTTAATAAAACTACGAACACCTACAACCGTGTATCCTATATTTATTTAGATGGCAATAAATATAATATGACAGATTTGAATGCGCTTAGAGCTCAAATCATGGCTAATTATAAAGATGGCGCACCCTTTGATTTTCTGGCTAAACGCTACTCGATGGATGCAGGTGCCGAAAAAGGTGGTGACACAGGTTGGTTTACAAAAGGAAAACTAGATACGGCTTTAGAAAATAGCTTAACGAATAACAGCTATGCTTTAAATGACTTGTTTACCATAGATTTACCTGAAACCAATCGCTATTATGTGGTTTTAAAAACCCATGAACCTAAGGAAATTTCAGAAATACAAGTATTAAAAATTACTGAAAAAAAGTAAGATGCAACTTTTCTATAATCCAGAAATAAACGACCAAACCGCCCAAATATCCTTTGATAAAACGGAAAGCAAGCACATTGTAAAAGTGTTGCGTAAAACCACTGGCGACACTTTGCACATCACTAATGGTAAAGGTTGCCTGTTTATTGCTGAGATTATTATACCTAACATTAATAAATGTACAGCCAATATTATTTCTAAAACCCAACAAAAAAAGCGAGATTTTAATTTGCATTTGGCTGTAGCGCCTACGAAAATGAACGATCGCTACGAATGGTTTTTAGAAAAGGCCACCGAAATCGGTATAGAAAGCATCACCCCAATTATTTGCGATCATAGTGAACGTAAAGTGGTTAAAAACGACCGCTTTGAACGCATTTTACAATCGGCTATGAAGCAGTCTTTAAGCTGTTTTATGCCTACATTAAACGCCCCTATTCACTTTAAAGATTTTATAAATGGCTCGTTTTCGGGAGATCTTTTTATTGCACACTGCGAGGAAAGCGATAAAAAATCCTTAAAACAAAAACTAATACCCAATAAGGATGTTACTATTTTAATTGGTCCTGAAGGTGATTTTTCGCCTAAAGAAATTGACTTGGCCCTTAAAAACAAATTTATTCCAGTAACTTTGGGAGAAACACGATTACGTACAGAAACAGCAGCTATAGTAGCTTGTCATTCTGTGGCTTTTATAAACGAATAAGTATACATGAGGATTCTTTTTATTATTAGTTTTTCATTGTTTTCACTCGGACTTTTAGCTCAGGATATAGCTGTTTTAAAATACAAAGGTGGTGGCGATTGGTATGGCAACCCCACAGCATTACCAAACCTTATTGCGTATTGCAACCAACACATTCACACTAAAATAAACCCGAACCCCCAAACTGTAGAAACTGGAAGTTTAGATATTTTTCAATACCCGTTTTTGCACATGACTGGGCACGGTAATGTGTTTTTTGATGGGGCTGACGCCGAAAACTTAAGAAACTATCTGCTTTCAGGTGGTTTTTTACACATTGATGATAATTATGGTATGCAACCATACATTACCAAAGAATTGAAAAAAGTGTTCCCCGATAAAGATTTGATTGAAATACCATTAAATCACGAGATTTTTCAAGCCCCTTATAAATTCCCAAACGGCTTACCTAAAATTCATGAACACGATGGGCAGCGTCCGCAAGCCTTTGGTCTATTTCAAGACAACAGACTAATTTTACTGTTTACTTATGAAAGTGATTTAGGTGATGGTTGGGAAGATGAAGAAGTGCATAACGACCCTTTAGAAGTACATGAAAAGGCTCTTAAAATGGGCGCGAACATCATCAAGTATGTTTTTGATCACTAAACCCATATCATGCAGTTAAATCATTATAATACCCATTTTAAAAAACGTCAATTCCCTATTACTTTGGTTTGCGATCATGTAACGAATGCGCCTAATATTGGAAGCTTATTTCGTATCGCTGATGCCTTTGGTGTTGAAAAAATAATTTTATGCGGACAAAATATAACTTTAGGAAGGAAAATGGCCAAAACCTCTAGAGCAACAGAAAAAGTGGTGCCTTATGAAATTTTGGAAGACACTTCAGAGGTAATTGAAAGATTAAAAAAAGACAACTATCAAATAATTTCTATTGAAATCACAAAGGATAGCAAGCCCATTCACCAATTTAAATTTTCAGCAGAAAAGCCTATGGCATTTGTCATTGGTGATGAAAATTTTGGCGTATCTGAAGCCGTTTTAAAAGCTTCAAACGATGTTATTCATATCGATATGTTCGGACAAAATAGTAGCATGAATGTGGTTCAGGCTACTAATATTGCCCTATATGAAGCGACTAAACAATTCATTTAAACCTGAGTTCGATTCGATTATATAACAGCATCCCAAGTAACAGAGTACAGGAATAAAGGTATTTTTTATTCTTATTTTAATTGATTAGTTTTACTTACTTATTTCAAACTATTTAATTTGAATCCAAAAATCATTTCTAGCGGCATTGTAAGAGCAGTTCTCACCATTTCTAGCATTGCTTTAATCTTATTTTTTCTTTATCAAGTTCGTTCGGTTATAGCCTATATTACTATTGCCGCTGTAACCTCTTTAATTTGCAGACCTCTTGTACAATTTTTAGAAAAAAACCTTAAAGTTGAAAAAAACATAGCCGTTATAATTACGATTTTTCTGCTATTGGGTGTTATGATTGGACTTGGAGGCCTATTTGTCCCTCTGGTTTTAGAACAAGGGCATAACCTTTCTCTTTTAGACATTCATAAACTTGAATCCAATATTAAATATAGTTATGATGCTTTTATATTAAATTTTAATTTAAGTGAAAACGACTTAAGCGAACCTTTCGATGGCATAAAGTTTCTAGATAAACTGGACTTTTCTTTCATTCCAGAAGTTTTAAATTCCATAGTAAGTGGCTTAGGAAGCTTTAGTATTGGCGTATTTTCAGTACTATTTATCGCCTTTTTCTTCTTAAAAGACCGCACTTTATTAGAAAATACCTTGCTTATTTTTGTGCCAGAACATAGCGAAAATCAGTTTAGAAATTCTTTCTTAAAAATTAAAAACTTATTGTCTCGATACTTTGTCGGACTTATTTGTCAGATTTCCATTCTGTTTATCATTTACATGACAGGTCTTTTGGTAATTGGGATTCAGAACCCTATTGTCATTGCCTTTTTATGTGCTTTACTCAATTTAATACCTTATGTTGGACCATTTATTAGTGTTATTTTAATGATGACACTAACGATGACAAGCAATATTGGTCAAGAATTTATAGCTTACATTTTACCTAAAACCTTTTGGGTATTTATTGTATTCATGATTGGTCAGCTTATCGATAATTTTGTGAGTCAGCCTATTATATTTTCAAAAAGTGTTAAATCGCATCCACTTGAAATTTTCTTAATCATTTTAGTGACTGGAATTTTATTTGGTGTTATTGGTTTAATTATCGCCATTCCAGCTTATACCTCTATTAAAGTTATTTTAAAAGAGTATTTATCTGAAAACCGAATCGTTAAAAAATTCACCGAAAACATTTAATTTTCACATTGAATAGCAAGATTTTAAATACTGAAATTCAGAATTTCATTGCTGAAAATTTAAACACCAATATCACTTCGCTTTTACTTAAAGGCCTGCCTTTTGGTCATATACCGCCTCAGGACGTTATAGAGCAAATTGAAGCCAAAAACCGTTGTAAAAACAAACTTCCAACTTGGTTTAATACTGAAAACATTTACTATCCGAACAAGTTAAACATCGAGCAAACCTCTTCGGAGATCACTGCGAAGTATAAATCGGAACTCATTTCTGGAGCACGTATTATTGATTTAACCGGTGGTTTTGGGGTAGATTGCTACTATTTCTCTAAACGCTTTGAAGAAGTTATACACTGTGACATCAACCCAAAACTCTCTGACATTGTCGATCATAATTTTAAAGCCCTAGGTGTAAAAAACTGCCAGACTTTTGCTGGTGATGGCTTGGAATATTTAAAAAGTACTGATAAAACATTTGATTGGATTTACATCGATCCGTCTCGGCGCCACGACAGCAAGGGTAAAGTCTTTTTTTTAAACGATTGTTTACCAAATGTTCCAGAACATTTAAACCTGCTTTTTAAGCACAGTAAAAACATTCTCATAAAAACCTCGCCTCTATTAGACTTTTCGGTTGGGATAGGCGAATTAAAACATGTTAAAAAAATTATTGTTGTATCTATTAACAACGAGGTCAAAGAGCTGTTATGGATATTAGAAGCAGATTTTAAAGAGGATATCGCCATTAAAACGGTTAATATTAAAAAGCATGAAACCGAAAGCTTTTCCTTTTATTTAAATGAAGAAAAAACAGCTCAAGCGACGTATAGTGACCCACAAACCTATCTTTACGAACCTAATAGTTCTATTTTAAAATCAGGCGCTTTTCAAAGTGTTTCTGAAAAATTGCAATTAGACAAACTTCATCCTAATGCCCATTTATATACCAATGAAGCTTTAATCGATTTTCCAGGAAGACGTTTTAAAATTGAAAGTTGTATCCCTTACAACAAAAAAGCACTAAAAAACTTGGCCAACACTAAAGCCAATATTACAACACGAAACTTTCCTGAAAGTGTTCAGCAAATTCGTAAAAAGTTTAAAATTAAAGATGGTGGTGATAGGTACTTGTTTTTCACTTCCAATTTTGATAATGAAAAGTTGGTTGTGGTTTGTTCTAAGGTCTGAAATTATGAAAATTAACGTGTTTGTATATGGTTTGTTGCGTGGTTTAAAAACCTAATTTAGCAAATAAAAATCGAATAGAAAATCCGCGAGGATTTTTGTAAGTAGACTAAAACAAGCCATGAATTATACAGGGTGTTGGCAACTGGCTTTAATCGGTTAAAACAACAATATATTTATAATGAACAAATCCAATAGAATTGGTTGATTTTACTCTAACTTTCACCCAAACACCTGTCATAGCAAGAAAAACTAGCTCTTGGTTTTTTATTAGTCTTTCTATAATATCATAGGAAGTTCCTGGTCCTTTTCTTAAGTTTAGAGTTGTTGTATTTACCATAAGCGTTTTTAAATAATATTCAGAATAAATATCATTTGGTAAATCATAAATTTTGGACGAATGAAAACTATTCGTTGTACTGGAAGAATAGGTTTTTATTTTGTTAGTTCCATTGGAACTTGTGGTAGTTCTTAATGAAGAACTTGGATAGTAATAATTTTTACTTCGAGTTATTGAAGTCCGAGTGTTTGTTCTTCTGCTACCACCAGAGCAAACACCACAAGAACCTCCACTGTTACAATATTTACATCTACTACAATTAGTGCAAGCTGTACAATAAGATGATCCTGTACATCTTCCCATTTCTCCTTCGCAACAAGATGCAATTGCTGTTTTATCTTGTCCAAATGAAACATTTATCCCTAAAGTCAGAATGATTAGAGTACAAATTAAAAGTTGATTTTGTTTTATAAATTCCGTCATTCTGTTTTTTCAGCTTGTTGCCAACGATCTCGGCTATGAGTGGTTGCGTGGGTTAGCGCTTAACTTTGCAAGCACACACCAAAACTAAAAATCCGATAGGATTTTCAGGAGTAGGCGAGAACAAGCGATTACTTATAGCCATTGTTGTAAACTGGCTTTTTAGAAATTAAAAATAACGTCTTCTTGTAACATGTTTTTGACATCAATGGTCGGTAAGAGATACTCGTTAAATGGTGTACCCTCGGTTTTAGCATGTAATATTCCTCTGGCAGAACCTATAGTCAGTACAGCAAAATGTACTGCTAGACCTTTTGCTACTAAATAAGTTTTATCATCTTGTCTCATTTTTTTCAAGAAGTCATTTTTTTCTATTTCGAATAGTCCTTGAACTTCCAGAATTAAAAATGGCTGATCCTTTTTTTTCTCAAAAGAAAAACGAGTGTTACAAGTTACAACATGGTCGTCAATATCTAAACCAAATCCTAATCCAGTCATTAAGTTTGTTTCGCCAGTTTTTTTGTAAGCTTTATCAATTATTGCGAACGATACAGTTCGTAAACCTGTAAAAGCAAAACCTAATTTATTGTACGTCATCGCTTTTTAAATTTGATTAGCTGTGTAAGTATATGAGTCCAAGTTTTCCATATTAGTCTGTAAAACAGGATTTCTTTGTATAATTCTTTCAGACGTCAATTCTTCCTCTATAGTTTTGTACATGCGTTTATGTACAACTTGCATCGAGTGATGAATGATAGCTGAATTAATACTTTTATTTGACTTTATTTTTGGGGATGTAATATCAACTCCCAAAGCTTCGGAAATTTTGTCTATTGTTTCGAATGTTAAATTCGCTTTAGCACGTAATATTTTATTTACTTGTTGAGCACTTACCCCCATTTTATTTGCTAAATCTATTTGCTTGATTTCATGTAAATCCATATAATCCAACAACTCTAGTGCAAATGCTTGAGATCTAGTTATATTCCTCCTGTTAGAACGGTCTCTTTTAGCTCGTTCTTTCCATTTAGTTGCTGTTCTTGTAACTACTTTGTTTAGGTTTTTTTCCATGTTATAATTCAGTAGAATCTGTGATGTTTTTTTGTTTTAGCCATGACTTTAAATAAGTCATTTTATCTAGTTCTAATTTCAAAGGTTCTGTATCCATTCTATCGACTAATTTAATTCCGGCTCCTGTTATTACAATTGCATCGTTACCGACACGCACTCCATATAGCCTCAATAAAGAACCGTAATCATAGGTGTACATTTTTCTTCTTCCAGGATCATGATATCTTTCAGATTTTGACAACTCAACAAATTCATCAAATAAAGTTTCAAAACAATCGCCATTTTGAGACTCATCGCTTATTTCATCTAATTTATCAAACAAATCACCAGCTTCTTGAAGAGTTTCAGTTGTTAAAAATAATAGGCTACGATTTTTGTATGCTCCTTGTTTCCAACCCGATTTCGAGGATTTAATGAAATTTCGTACAAACAATGGGTCTTGAAGTTGATCCTGTATTTTATCCAGTTCTGTTTCATACTCTGTGGGTGTTTGGTAAAATGGACAATTATCAAAGTTCGCTAAATAAACTCCTTGATATTGTTCGTCAAATGTACTAAAAATTTTCATGGAATCAACCTGTAGGTTTATTTTTTGTGTAAAATTAACAAATAAGCATTTTTAAATACAATTCAATAATTAAAACTTATTAACAATAAAGTGAATTTATTTTACGGATAATCATGGCGTTTCAAGGTTTTGCACAACTTTTAAAAATCAAACATATAACACTTTTACCACTTAACCTGTAACGTATTTAAGCAATTTCATTTTTAAAACTAAAATAGACCACACTTTTAAGTAAAATAGCGATTCAAGCTCTTTAAAACCTCTACCCCTTCTCCTTAGGATTATACATCACAATAACCTGAACAATAATGGCCAGAACAACCAATATGTAAATTTCAATATCCGTAAATAATTCAACAGTATCAATGGCTTTTTTACTTATAGCCTTTTGTCGGCGCCCTTCTCGTAGTTGGATTTTTGATAAATCATCAAGGTTTGCTTTCACCTTTGCAAATTTGGGAGCAATTTTCGATTCATAATTCAGGGTCGATTGTAAAGTCTTTACGTCGTAATTATAAAGTACTTCAAGATTAGTTTTTAAATCTTCAAACACTCTAGCCTCTTCTGGAGTTAACTTTGTCTGTTCAAACCTAGAAATTAAAGCCTGTAAATCGGCGTTATATTTAGGACTTTCAGTATGTAAAAACACCGAATCTGATAAGGTAACCGCTAATTCCTTTTCATAAACCAGCTTCTGCATATCAAATATTAAATCATTTGCAATGATTCTGTCTTCATAAATCGTAGATACAGCATCTCTTACTCTAACAAAATTATTCCTATCAATTAGGTTTGTGGTAATAATAAGTACAAATACCATTAAGATGCCTAGTACCCATTTAAGTTTATTAAATAATGTCATTAGTTTCTAGTTTTTAAGGTGGAATCGCTAAAAACATAATATATCACCTTTAATACCTAGTCTTTAGCAAATGCTAACATACAAAATTCTACAATGATTTTCTATTTCCATCATGCTTGTTAGATGGGATACTACTTTAAAAACAGAAATTAAGAAAATATATAAATATAAAAGCAGCGTTTACATTGACTATAAACGCTGCTTTCAATATATTTTAAAAATATTTACTCGACTATTTTAATATCTACAGAGGTTCTTGCTTGCCATCCTGTTTGATCGGTAACAGAGTAAGCACAATGGTAATTTCCTGTATCGGCATCTGCAGGAATCGTAATAGGAATATTTATTTCATACTCGGTTTTAGCCCCTTCAATTGAAAAATTTTCCATATAAATTAAAGGGTTTACAGGATCCTTTTTAGGTTCTAGCTCGCAGGTTCCCTCTTGATCGTCGTGCGTATGGTGATCAAAATTATGATGAATATCAATACTGTAGGAGGCCAACTCTTGGTTATCCGTAACTAGAGCTCTAAAATTATAAGTTTCCCCGCGTTTAAGTTCGTCGCAAACTTGTGGAAATCCATTGCTATAATTTATCGAAATGGTTGGTTTTTGTTCGTCTTTTTGCGTGTCGTCATCGCTAGAACACGCGACTAAACTTATTATTAAAGCAAACAGACTGATACTTTTAAATACTAATTTCATAGTTTATATTATTTTATTAATGAGTTTTAAAAATTTTGAGTCAATGAAATGGACACATTTCTACCAGCTTCAGGTACATCTATAAGCCTATAGAAACTGGTATGGTTATAATATTTGGTGTTAAAAATGTTATTTAATTTGAAACGAATTTCCAAAGGTTTTTCTGAAGAAATTGTTGCTATTTGCAACAAAAATGACAGGTTAAACACCTGATAACCTTCAGTGGTTTTTTCTGGTGGAACAATTTCATTTTGATCTGCAGTAATAATATAACTTACTACAACTTTAGGCGCTTGAAAAATCGAAGCATCTTGAAACTGATACCCTACCGAAACTAAACCTGAAAGCGGCGGCGAAAATGGAATGGTAAAATCCTTTTTAGGTCCGCTTGTTTGTCTCGAATAAACATATTGTGTCGAGACATCAAGTTCTAATTTATGAAATAATGTGGTTCCTGCGCTAATTTCACCACCGAATCGAAACACTTTACTTTGGGTGTATTCGTAAACCTGTTGCGTTTCATAGTAGTCAGGCGTCGGGTTTAAGTAAATAAAATTATCAAAAAAGTTAACAAACGGACTAAACGTCACATACCCATGATCGGTGGTGTGATTAATGTCTAGATCGATTTGATACGATTCTTCAGGATCTAAATCTATGTTCCCTTTTTCATAACGATACATGTGATAATTCACCCCATCGGAAGCCAATTCGTTAGCCAATGGCATTCTAAAACTCTTACCTATATTAAATTTATAAGTTGTCTTATCAGCAATATAACTCAGCCCTACCGAGCCACTAACATTCCCAAAGTGCAAGTTAGCAGCTTTCGAGCGTTGTAAATACTCATCGGTGGTCCCTCCATTACCATCGTCGACCTTTGAAGGATACCAGTCGTAATAATCGAAAGTATTATAAACACCATAGTCAAATCGTAATCCGGCTTGTAAAAACAACTTTTTATTGATTTCATACTTATCGAAAATAAAAGCGCCTACCGCAAAACGGTTGTACTCCGGAATTAAAAACCCCGAACCACCAATATTATTATCTTGATATTCTACATTTAATCCTGCAATAAATTCATGATGATTAAACGGATAAAACATATCTGTAACATTTAAAGAATAGGTGTTTTTGTTAAATGACCGTTCTTTAGAATCGGCAGGTTTAGGCATATAGCCATGTGGTACAGGTTCTGAACGTTCTTCACGATAGTTATTCTGAAAACCTAAATCGATATTAATATGATGATCCTCTATTAGAAAACAAGTGGTATTGGTTATTTTGAAATGATTCACCGAATGATATGGCAGATCAATATCACGATTAGATTTGTCGTAATCGATATCGGAAACTCGTACTTCTAAGCCATGAGCATTGGCAAAAAATCCGTTTTTTCCATTCACATTACTAATGAAGGTTTCCGATTGGAAATCGCCATCCACATAGCCTATACTTGCCGACGCGTTTGCCTCTTTACCTGCGGTATTTCGCAAATAATTTTTATGCAAATCAAATACATAATTATCGTAAACCACCTTATCGGTTGGCACTTTATAATCGCCATAGTCTCTATAAGTTAGGCGTCCGCGATAAAACCATTTATCTTTTCTGTATGCTATTCCAGACGATACACCAATTAAATCGTTATTGCTTTCACCTAACAAATTAACCGAGCCCGAAAACGTATGGTTTAATGGTACAGGTGGTGCTTTTATATTCACCACACCAGCAATAGCATCAGAGCCATATAATAATGAAATTGGTCCTTTTATAATTTGTACATTTTCGATACCATATTGGTCGATTTCTAAACCATGATCGGCACCCCATTGTTGTGCTTCATGCTTGATACCATTTTGCACCACAGCCACTCGGTTAAAGCCCAAACCACGAATGACGGGTTTAGATTGTCCCGATCCAATATTAATGGTGCTCACTCCAGGAATCTTTTCCAAAGTTTGCATCAAGCTGTTTTCACGGTTTTCGTGTAAAAAAGTTTTATCTACAGAAACGGAAGAAACCGAACTTTCTTTTTCACGGCGGTGTTTAGAATGCCCAACAATTTCAACTTCTTCTAAAATAGTGGTCGATTCTTTTAAATGTATATCTAACATTTTAAAAGGTGGAGAAATCGTAATGGTTTGGGTTTCATAACCTACAAAGGAAATTTTTAACTGATAGGATTTATTTAAAAGGTTCTTAATATTAAATTCCCCTTTTTCTGTAGAAATGGCATAGCCATTTTCAACAATAATATTGACGCCTTCTATAGGCTGTAAAGTTTTTTCATCGACTACAAAACCTTTGATGTGCGATGAATTTTGAGCAAATGCTAAAGTGCATAGACTAAAACCTAGCCAAGCACTTAGTATTTTATAAAACATGATAATTTGATAAAGACATAAACAAAATACCCATCAAACTTTAATTTTTGTATGGATAAATAATGGCAAAAACATTAAAGACTATATGTTTATTTTAAACAAATTGCTTTAACCGTTTTTATGGGAATACAAGTAAAACCTAAATAAAACCAGGAGGAGGTCTCGACACTAACTGACTCGTTAACAAGGTTATTACAACCGTATTCACATACGTTATTTGAATTGAATTACAACTAGAAGGAATTTCTAATTCTATAGCATGATACAATAAACTGGGAGCTAATGCTGGCGTTAAATTGGTAGTAATAGCATATTCGCATACATGACAATTATCCATATCCCCGTTATCATCAGTATGAAAGAAGGCATGTACTCCTGTTAATTTTATACTAACATAAAAGACAAGTATGATAAAAGACATTCTTTTTTTAATACGTCCTTGATTAAAAAGGCATGAAATCATAAAATGGTAAAACAATTTTTGTTATAAAACTTCAAAAAGGACTAAAGCGAACAAGTAAAAAGTCGGTCTCTAGTTAAAAATATTATCACAACTTTGTTGCGTTTAACAAAAATACAATTACTTTTGCAATATAGTTGCATTAATATTTAAAAATGAAATTAGAAATAAATAAACCCGATTCTTTAGGTGCTTTATCAAGCACCTTATGCCTAATACATTGCGTAGCAACACCCTTTATCTTTATTGTTCAATCTTGTACAGTAACCTGTTGTGAGTCAACACCATTATGGTGGCGCTTTATAGATTATTTTTTCTTGGTAATTTCCTTTTTTGCTATTTACAAAACCTCACAAGCTTCATCAAATAACTTAATAAAAAAAGCTTTATGGTTGAGTTGGGGTGTTTTAGCGTTCGTTATATTTAATGAAAGCATCCAACTTTTTCCTTTACCAGAATACATGATATATATACCAGCGCTTTTCTTAATTGGTCTCCATTTCTACAATTTAAAGTATTGCCAGTGCAAAACAAATAATTGCTGTATAAACCATGAATAAGGAACATATTAACATTTTAGGAGACAACCATATTTCAACGAATGTTGAAACACCTTTACGCGAAGACGCCTTTGATAAAAGTGACGAAGAAAAAATAGAAAACATTCAGCATCATTTTGGTAAAATCATGGAAGAACTAGGCCTTGATTTAACCGATGATAGTTTATCTGGTACGCCATATCGCTTTGCTAAAATGTATGTTAAAGAATTGTTTTATGGTTTAAACCCGAAAAACAAACCAAAATTATCGGTTTTTGATAATAAATACGGCTACAAAAAAATGCTAGTAGAACAAAATATTACCATTGATTCTGCTTGCGAACATCATTTTCTTCCTATTACAGGCCATGCACATATCGCCTATTTACCCAAAAAAAAGGTAGTAGGCTTGTCTAAAATAAACCGTTTAGTCGATTATTATGCACATAGGCCTCAAGTTCAGGAGCGATTATCCATGCAAATTCTAAAAGACTTACAGGAAACTTTAGAAACTGAAGATGTTATTGTAATGATTAGTGCCAAACATTTATGTGTCTCTTCTCGTGGAATAAAAGACAAAAGTAGTTATACAACAACATTAGAGTATGGCGGTTGTTTTGAAAAGGAACAATTTAGAAATGAATTTTTAAAAATTGTAGATGCGACTTCGTTATAACATAAAGGGACTTTGGTGCTTACTTTTCTTGTCACGCCCCCTCTAATTTTGTTCTCACAATTAAATAAAGTCAAATCCATTTTTACCAAAGTAAGTAACTTCATTATTTAATTTAAAAACATATATGGAAGCCATCATTACAGTTGTAGGTTTTTTAGGTGCAGGAAAAACGACTCTTTTAAAACAATTAACCAACAGGTTTTTAAGCAATGATTGGCAACCATACATCATTTTAAACGATTATGAAAATGCTTATATAGATGCCCAAGATTTTATTATTAAAAACAATCCCAAATGGGTAAAAGCTTTAAGCGGAAGTTGTATTTGTTGTAGTGGTATAGACCAGCTAAGGCAATATATTAATGGCATTCCAGAACGCAAAAAAGGCGTTGTACTCATTGAGGCAAATGGCACATCTGATGCCTGTACCCTAATGGAATTTCTTGGTGTCGGGTTAAAAGATCGTTTTTTACCGCCCATTCAAATTTCTGTAGTTGATGTAAAAAACTGGCAAAAACGTGGGGAACACAACACCCTGGAGGCCAATCAAATTCAGACATCGTCTTTAATCGTACTTACGCATCTAGAAAATATAAGTAAACATCGTAAAACTGCTGTCATTTCAAGTTTAAAAAACATTAACCCTTTAGCTGAAATAACCACGCTAGAGCTCTTAGATGAAACCCTTATTCCGCAACTGAAACCTATAAAAAATCAAATAAAAAAACTCGATCATTTACAATCACATTGGTCTTCATGTTCGATAGATTTGCCAAAATTAAGCCATCTAAATGCTATTAAAACGATCTGCAACAACATCCCACAACATATTCTAAGAGTAAAAGGATGTACTCATATAGCTGCAGATAATCATTATACTTATTTCGAACGCACACCAGATGGCACAGTGTCTATTAGAAAATTTAATGGCGTTCCAATAACGGGCTCAAAACTTTTATGCATAGGCCCAAGAAGTTCTATCGTAATTTTAGAAAAAGCCATTGAAGCTGGTTTACAAACAAAAAATTAAGATGATACAAGTCCATAATCTTTCATTTCGTTATAGAAAAGGAACTCAAGATTTTCGTTTTCCAAACATTTCCCTAGAACAACATGAACATATGCTTGTATTAGGACCTTCAGGCATAGGAAAAACAACGCTTTTACATCTATTAGCAGGCTTGCTACGTCCCCAAAATGGTGACATTATCGTTAATAATACCAACTTTACAAAGTTATCGGAAAACGCATTAGATCGGTTTAGAGGTAAAAATATCGGGTTAGTTTTTCAAAAAAACCATGCCATTTCATCTCTAACCCTCCTAGAAAACTTGCAGACTCGTTTATTATTTAGTCGGCAACAGGTCAAGACTCCAGAAATAGATGCTTTACTAAACGAACTCCAATTAACAGATTGTAAAAACAGCAAAATCAATACCCTAAGTGAGGGACAGTTACAACGCTTAGGTATTGCTATGGCAGTTATCCACAAACCGAAACTTATTTTAGCCGACGAACCTACCTCTAGTCTCGATGATGAAAACTGTAAACGGGTGATGGCACTGCTTTTAGAACAAGCCAAGCGAACAAAAGCCAATCTTATAGTCATCACACACGACAATAGAATCAAGTCTCATTTTACAAAAACCATACAACTATGAATCTTTGGAAATTGAGTTTTAAAAATATGCAATCAAAGGCTCTATTTACACTTTTGAGTGTATTAGCCTTTGCGCTAAGCATAGCTTTACTTTTAGGTGTACAGCAAATAGAGCACGGGCTAAAGCAACACACCGAAAATAGTTTAGGTCAAATCGATTTGGTAGTTGGCGCCAAAGGGAGTCCGTTACAATTGGTCCTATCGGCCGTTTTACACATGGACAACCCCACAGGAAATATTTCCTATACAGAGGCACTCCGTATGGCTAAAAACCCGATGATAAAAACCGCGGTACCCATATCGTATGGCGATAATTATAAAGGCTATAAAATTGTTGGTACCCAACAAGAGTTTACCGCATTTTACAAGGCTAAAATCCATAATGGGATATGGCCAAAAAACCCCATGGAGGTGGTTTTAGGGGCTACAGTTGCTAAACGTTTAAAACTTCGAATTGGCGATAGCTTTTTAAGTTCCCATGGTTTAATTGATAACGCCATTGATGTGCACAATACCCCATTAATTGTAGTAGGTACCTTAGCCCCTACGAACAAAGTTATTGACCGTTTAATACTCACGAATTTAGAGAGTGTATGGGAGGTTCACGACCATGAGAGTGGACATCATCACGAAGTTGAAGAAAACCATGAAAAAGAAGAAGATAAATCTCGAGAACACGATCATGAAGATGAAGAAAAAGGAGACCATGACCATAACGAGGCCGTTCACGAAAAGCACCATGACCAGCATCAAAACCACAAAGAAATCACGGCATTATTAATTAATTTTAGAAATCCAGTGGCACTTTTAAATCTTCCGCGTAGCATTAACAAAAACACGAACATGCAAGCCGCCCTTCCAAATTATGAAATTGAACGTTTACAGCAGTTTACTGGACTCGGACTTAAAACTTTATCTTGGATAGCCTACGGTATTTTAACGATATCCAGCCTGATTATTTTTATCAACCTCTATAAAATGGTTAAAGAACGTGCATTCGATTTAGCTTTATTACGAACCTATGGAGCCCAGCCCTTAGAACTTATAAAAATTGTAAGCTATGAAGCATTTTTTGTGGGAATTATAGCCTCGATATTCGGTTTGGCCTTATCACAAATAGGACTTTATGTTATGGTTGAAATGCTATCGACCAATTACCAACAGGCCTTACAAACACCTTTACCTATAAATAACTATTTACAAACGCTATTATTAGTTTTCCTAGCCATTATTGTTGCTATTATGTTGGCAATTTATCCCATAATAAAAATGAATATTTCCAACATTTTAAGTCGAAGTACCCCTTAATTAAAACTTAAATTTTTATGAGGTCATTCTAACTAAATTCTACAACCCATGATTCTAAAATTAAAAATGTCAAAATATAAGTTATTTCTAATTCCCTTAATACTTTTTAGTATAATGGCTAGCGGTCAACATAACATCACTTGGGACACTTTAGCTCAAGTTAACTTTAGTGAAAAATTTTTTCCTGCATATGGTGAAAAATTTTTATACCCTGAGTTTTTAGCACCCATAAAATCTTTAGAAGGAAAACAAGTAACTATAACAGGCTATTTTTTAAACATCAATCCCGATGAAAACCAATACATTTTATCTAAAGGCCCCATGTCTTCCTGCTTTTTTTGTGGCGTGGGTGGTCCAGAAACTGCTGTAGAACTTCAATTTTCTGAAAAACCAAATTTTAAAACTGATGATATTGTTCAGGTTACAGGCAGGCTAAAACTTAACGCCGACGATGTAGAACACTTTAATTATATTCTAACCCAATGCAAAGCACAACGTGTTAATTGACTAAAATTTTGAATGCGATGAACAGAAGACATTTCTTTAAAAAAGGAACACTTGCTACTTTAGGAGCAACTTTAGCTTATCCTTTTGGAGCTACAGCAACAGCAGTCAAAAACCAGACCATTGGTTTAAACAAAAAGGCAAAAAACATCATTATTGTGGTTAGTGATGGTATGAGTATTGGTACCTTAAATATGGCCGATTTATATTTATCGAGAAAAACGGGAATAGGGTCGCATTGGTTACAGCTTTACAAAGACAATAAAGTAACACGAGGCTTAATGGATATGGCATCGGCGAGCTCTATAGTAACCGACTCTGCCGCTGCAAGTTCGTCATGGGGAGGCGGTGTTCGCATACACAATGGCGCTTTAAATATGAGTAAAAACGGAGAAGCTCACCTCCCTATTTGGCAAAAATTTAAAAAAAGTGGTAAAAAAGCGGGTTGCGTTACTACAGTTCCTATAACACATGCCACGCCCGCAGGTTTTTGTGTCAATTCGACATCTAGAAACGCTCAGGAAGACATTGCAGAAAAATATTTAGAACATCAATTTGACGTGATGATGGGTGGTGGCAACAACTACTTTTCAGCAGATAAACGAAAGGATAAAACAGACCTTTATAAGCGTTATGCCTCAAAAGGTTATACCGTGGTTAAAAACCGAGAAGATATGCTTTCGGCTTCAAACCAAAAATCTATTTTAGGGGTTTTTGATGATAACGGACTGCCCTACGCTCTCGACAGACGTAACAATAATGATTTAAAAAAAAATATTCCTAGTCTTGCTGAGATGACACAAAAAGCTATTGATGTTATGAAAATACATCCTCAGGGTTTTGTCTTACAAGTGGAAGCTGGTAAAGTGGATTGGGCTGCCCATGCCAACGACATTTCAGGCTTAATTTACGATCAAGTGGCACATGATGAAGCCATTAAAACTGCTATTGATTTTGCCGAAAAGGACGGCGAAACACTTGTTATCATTACCACAGACCATGGTAACGCGAATCCTGGGATCATTTATGGAAATGAAGCTAATTCCAATTTTGATTCTATACAAAACTACAAACATACAAACGAATGGATTTTAAATGGCATTGGTAAAGAATCGTCTCTAAAACAAATTAAAGACCGCATACATTACGCCAATAATATTACCCTAAGCAATTCCGAATGCCAGCAACTATTAAATTATTACAATGATTTAGACATTGAAAATGGCCTTTATAACCCAAGACATTTACCTTATAAAATTTTAGCCGACATGCAACAAAAACACAATTCGGTAGGCTGGATAAGCATGCAGCATTCAGCCGATTATGTAGAAATAGCCATGTATGGCCCTGGAAGTGATTTATTAAAACCCTTTATTAAAAACACCGATTTACATTATATGATGCTTGAAGCTGCCGAGGTGGAAAACAAATTTTAATTAACCTCACTTAAAACACATTAATTATGAAAAACTATGAAGTCATTATCATTGGCGGTAGTTATGCTGGACTTTCAGCGGCACTCGCTTTGGGGAGGTCTTTGCGCGAAGTTTTGATTATCGATGCAAGACAACCTTGCAACCAACAAACCCCGCATTCGCAAAACTTTTTAACGCAAGATGGAGAAACCCCACAAGCGATTTCAGAAAAAGCCAAAGCCCAAGTTTCACTATATAAAACCATTACATTTCTAGATGATTTTGCACTATCTGGAACAAAAACAGCTACAGAATTTGAGATAAGCACCAAAAGCAAAGGCATTTTTTCTGCTAAAAAAATAATCTTAGCCACGGGTGTTAAGGACATTATGCCTAACATAAAAGGCTTTTCAGAATGCTGGGGTATATCGGTAATTCATTGTCCGTATTGCCACGGCTACGAACATAAAGGAGTAAAAACAGCCATTTTAACTAACCAAGCACATGCTTTGCATTTAGCGCCTCTAGTAAAAAATTTAAATCCAGATTTAATAATTCTAACCCAAGGGGCTTATCAATTCAATAATGAAGAAATAACCAAACTAGAGGCCAACAATATTTCTATCATCAACAAGGAAATTACAGAGATTATTCACGAAAACGGTTATTTAAATGCAGTGCTATTTAATGATGGCACAAAAGAAAATTTTGAAGCCATTTATGCTTCTGTTCCATTTGAACAACATGGCGACATCTCCAAACAATTGGGCTGTGCGTTTACAGAACAAGGTCATATAGAAACCAATATGTTTCAGCAAACTGCCATTGAAGGTATTTATGCTTGTGGCGACAATTCGAGTCCTATGCGCTCGGTAGCCTATGCTGTGTCTACAGGAAATATTGCTGGTGCCATGATAAACAAAGAACTGTGCGACCAGGATTTTTAATACGTTTATTTACACTTCGGACAAACACCAACAGTTAAAAACTGCATTTCATGCACCTCATAGTTTTCTAGTACAGGAACTTCTAGTTTTACTGGCAAACATTCCACCTGATTGCAAACTTTACATTGAAAGTGTAAATGGTTATGAAGGGTATGGTTTTGCTTGCAACCGGAACTACATAAAGCATAGTGTGCCTTTCCATCGGTGTCGGTAACAAAATGTACTTTCCCGGCCGCAACAAAACGCTCCAACATGCGATATACTGTGGTTTTGTTTACAGATACATCAATTTGTTGAAGAATTTCATCGGCAGATAATGCCGTACTTGCTGCTTCTAATAATGATAATACGGCTTCCTGGGCTTGTGTTTTTCTAATAACTGTCATCTTTTTCAATAAAACATGACAAAAATACTAAAAACTAACCCCAATTTTAAGGACTTTTAAATTAATCCTAAAAACAATATTTTTATTAAAGCAACTTTACTGCATTAACAAGAATAATTATATATTTACCCAAATTTAAATCGAATCGATCGCTACAAAAAATTGAGACTCACATTTAAAGATTATATAGCCACACTCATATTTATCTCTATTATAAGTATAAAAGCTTTTGGGTTTCATGCTTTATCTCACATTGAAGGACACGATTTCAATCATGAAGATCATCATACAGACTGTATAACTTGTCACTTAATCATAACTCATCAGTTAACCCTTATTCATACCTCTAGCGGATTAGAATTAAGCAAATTACTAGATGATTCTATTTTTGTAGAACAAGTAATTTCAAAACCATACTCCAATAGTTTTGTAAACAAGTCTATTAGCAATCAACCATTTTGCCGACCTCCCCCTTCACTCCCTTTATAAATACTTGCAATTCAATATTTTACCAATAAGAATTAAATCAGTTGAACAACTGTTTAATTTGTGTTATTTAGGTTTTAACTGTTTTTAAAACAGAACCTAAACCCGACATAACGCATCTCAAAATCTTAATAATTCACCTTACATAAATCACTCTACTCTAGACTATAACTCATAAATCAATATTCCTTCTTTTGAAGGAAAACTATGCAATACTTAAATTTTAATACTATGAAAAAAACAAAGAAAAATCATTACAAATTTTTGGCTATTATCACCTTTTTAGGACTCTTTTTAGCTTCTTGTAGTTCTGATGATGATGGCGGAAATACCTCAGGTCCAGAAATATTAGAATTTGAATACGGAGAAGGCAGCAGCCATAGCGATGATCCCGTGGCTTACAAAGGCAGTGATATTCATATTGAAACTGAAATTTTTGCTGAAGACGTTGTTGAAAGCATCACTGTTTTAATCCACTCGCACGAAGTAACGCCTGCAGATGGTGAAGTAGAATGGGACTTTGAACAAGTTTACACAGGCAGTAATTATCAAGCTAAAAATGTACATTTTCACGAACACATTGATGTGCCAGACAACATTCTTGCTGGCGAATACCACATCGAATTTATTGTTGTTGACCAAGAAGGAAACAGCACTGAAGCAGAAGGTCACTTAGAAATTTTAGATCCGATCACAATTAGTGATGTTTCTATTGACAACACCGTATTAAGATGAAACGAAATCCATGCTGAATTTATGATTGAAGCCGTCTTTAGGATTCACAATGTTACTGTCGATATTCATGCTCACGGATTAACATCAGGGGCTGGTGAAGTAGAATGGGATTATGAAATGGCTTTTGAAGATGGCTTACACGAAGAAACAGAAGCTGAATTTCACGGACATATAGACGTGCCTACTACGGCTCCTGCTGGAGAGTACCATGCTACATTTACTGTAGAAGATGAAAAAGGAAACACTTTTGAGTATGAAACTCATATAGATGTAACTGTTTCATAAAACACTTTCTCATTCTTCAAGTTAAACAAGGCGGTCAAAACATCTCATTATATGTCTTGATAAACTCAATATTTCAAAATCCGTGATAAACATCATTTTAAGTTCGTCTCGTTTTTTTTTTTTCACAATTAGCTCTCTTAGATTCTAAACTTTCAACTGAACATAAGCAAAAATCTTTTTTAAATGCAACAAAGTTGCATTTGTTAGGTTTTTATTTATATTTGCGGCTAACAAAAATTAATCTAACACATGAAAAACATTAAATTTCTACTCTTTTTAACTGCTATTCTATTATTAACTGCCTGTTCAAGTGATGACGAAGGCATGGATCATGACGACCATGATCATGAACACGAAAACATCAATCTTTTAATTTCTGATGCTCATTCTACAACCCTAAACTTTATTAATCCGTATAGTGAAGCCTTAGAAATATTCGAAGCCGCTTATCCAAAAGGAAGTATTTACGTTACTGAAACTGGACGTTACAGCGTCATTACCCACAGAGATAACAACTTTACAGAAACCTTTAACATTGGAGGTAAAATAGATCACGGCGACCACGACCACGATTTAGGTGAACCAGGGTTAGCCGCCATTAGTTTTGAAAGCGAAAAACCAACACATTTTAAATCGGAACAAGGCTACGTTGGCATTTATAATGACGGTGATGCCACATTGAGTATTTTTAACGAGAAAAGCATTTACAATGCTTCAACGGTAAATACAATTTCAACAGGTACTACTGCACACCACGGAGCCATGGTATTTTTCAAAAGTGGTAACATTGCCGTTACAAACCTTGGAGCTGGCACTGGTTTACCTGAGAAGGTTCACATTATAAATCAAGAAGGTGAAGTGATTTCAGATGCTTCACAAAGTTTAAGCACTTCAGGAATTCATGGAAGTGCTGGCAGCAACGAGACTGCTGTTTTTGGCTCTAACACGGGTATTCTTGTTGTTAAAGACAACGGTGACCAAAAAATTATTGATTATCCTTCAGATTTTGATACTAATGTGTGGTTTGGTAGTTTATTAGCAACAAGTGAATCTAATATTTTTGTTGGTTATACTTCTAGTAAAGGGGTTTACTTAATAGACATCACCAGTGAAGAAATAACCCCTGTACATGAAACCTCCGAATTATTTAAATGCATCGTTTCTAGAGACGGCGAGCAAGTAATTAGTTTAACTAAAGGCGGTGACTATAAAATTACAGAAGTTGCAACACAAGATGCTGCACATGAGGGGGTATTGGACTTCACAATGGATACAGAATCTACAGATCATGGTTCTGTGACAAGTAACATCGACTTTTATGAAGACTTTTTATATGTATCTATTCCGAGCACTAAAAATTTAGTTCAGTATCATGTAGAAGATAAGGAAGTTGAGAATGAATTTCAATTAGATATTACGCCATATCAATTTAAAGTTTTAGCCTACGAAATGGATCATTAAAACTCCTAATATTTTAATATAATAAGGCTGTCTGAATGCATAAATGTTCAGACAGCCTTATACTTTTTAACAGTTTAATAGTGTCATTAAACCCAAGTGTATTTAAAAGTATTTCTTCAAAAATGTCATAAAAAAACTTTAAAATATTTAACCTCAACTAGAACTAATATGACAACGAATATTTGACAAAAACCTAAAGCAAACTCCCTAATTAAATGAAGAGTTATAAAAATTCATTATTTTTATCTAATCAGAACTTTATAAAATTTTTTGAGCTCTTTTTCTTTCTAAAACACTAAAAAGTTAGCTTTATAAATCGAACATTATAAGTTCTACTAAATCGATTTCACATGACTAAAACATCATATTTATTTTTTACGGGAAAAGGAGGCGTTGGTAAAACATCACTAGCTTGTGCCACCGCTGTTGGTTTAGCCGATTCCGGCAAAAAGGTACTACTTGTAAGTACCGATCCTGCCTCCAATTTAAAAGATGTTTTAGAAAGCTCCGTAGAAGAACACATTAAGCCCATAAACGGAATCAACAACCTTTTTGCCATCAATATTAATCCCGAATTTGCAGCCGAAGCTTATAGAGACCGGGTTGCTAAACCTTTAGAAGGCAACGCAACACACTATGAAATAAACAAAATAAGAGAAGACTTATCTGGAGCTTGTACTACAGAAATTGCTTCTTTTGATGAATTTTCTCGTTTTGTATCTAATGAATCTGAAGGCGATTCTTTTGATGTTATTATTTTTGATACGGCGCCTACTGGCCACACATTAAGACTTCTTGAGTTACCAGCAGCATGGTCGAGTTTTACTGATGAAAATCCCGAAGGTGCTTCATGTTTGGGTCCAACATCGGCACTTCAAAGTGGTAAAGAAAGGTACCATTTGGTAGTCGATCGCCTTAGAAACCCAGAACTCACCACATTTTATATCGTTTCAAGAGCTGAAAAAGTTTCACTGAAAGAAGCTGCTAGAGCCAGTCAAGAACTAAAAGACCTTGGTATGAACAATCAGCAGTTATTTATTAATGGTATATACAAAGCCCTTGATCAACAAGATCCTCTTGCTATAAAAATGGAAACCATGGCAAACGAACAGCTTGCCAATATTCCAAATAACTTAAATACATTACCCACTAAGTCTTTTCCATTGCTTCCCTACAATGTATTAGGGATCCCCAAGTTACGTTCGTTGTTTAATACGGAATTGCAAAAGTCTATTTCAGAAAAAACAATTTCAAAAACAGATACGCCTGCTCAAATTTTAAAAGGCATGGATCAACTAGTAAACGACCTGTGTTTAAATGATAAAAATGGGCTTATCATGACCATGGGTAAAGGTGGTGTAGGAAAAACAATAGCGGCCTCGGCCATTGCTATTTTACTTGCTAAAAAAGGTTTTGAGGTTTTATTAACAACCACAGACCCGGCAGCACACATTCAAGATTTTATTGAACAACTGGGTGATATCCCCCCAACATTAAATATAGAACGCATAGACCCCAAAATAGAAACCAAACGCTATACAGAAAAGATATTAGCTCATAAAGGTGAAGGACAGTCTGAAGAAGCTAAAAAACTAATTTTAGAAGACTTAAAATCTCCTTGCACCGAAGAAGTTGCTGTTTTCCATGCTTTTTCTAAAGCAATAAGTATGTCGAGACGAAAGTTTGTAGTTATGGATACAGCACCTACTGGTCATACGCTGTTACTATTAGATACAGCAGGCAGCTATCATCGAGACATCATGAGAAATAACCTAAATGCTTCACGAATGCGAACCCCTTATATGGCCATACAAGATCCTAAATTGGCTAAAATAATTCTCACTTCCTTACCTGAAACCACTCCCATGCGAGAGGCGGTATCATTACAAAATGATCTAAAAAGAGCCGGAAACACGCCTTATGCTTGGCTTATAAATCAAAGTATTTCTATGCTTTCAGGTATTTCCGACCCTTTATTAAGAAGTAGAGCCACAATGAAATTGAAGTTATTCAAACTATAAAGAATGCATACGCTGAAAGAACTTATGGTATTCCTTACATAGCTGAAAAAAAGTTGTTACCAACGCTTCTAACTGATTATTACGAAACCTTAAAAACCTGATAATCAAAAACAAAAAACACACCTTTAATACTAACACTTTTCAACCGCCATATAGGTTGAAAAGTGCTTCAAAAACAAAAAAAACTGTTGTTTAATTTTGGTAGCTATCTTTTTGTTTTTTGCCTTTATATGGATTTCAAAAAAGACTGTTTCTTCTACCTTAGCACGGCTTTTAATCTCTAAAAATCCCGTGGGGAAATAAATGACAATATCCGAACCAGGATTATACGTTCTTAAATACAATTCATATTCGCCATCAAGCCAATTCAATAATTTCGAATATTGAGAAACCATTGGCAGGCTTTCGGTTTTCAAAAAATCAAATGGTATACTTTGCATGGCTATCATTTCTTTTCCCTCTACTAAAACTACTGACATATCACCTTATTAGAATATTTCAAAATAATATTTTCGATAGGACTTTTAACAATCACCCCTACTTCTACCCCTCTTGCTTTCAGAGCCTCTTTAATGTAATCCTGCCCATAGAAAGCAATAGAACCTACAAAGTGAATGGGAGCCTGTTTTAGCGTTTCTCGGTATCGTAACACATGATTTTCTACAAATGCATCCATTCCTTTTTTAAGTATATTTTGAATAAAAGGATGGTTTTCATGTTTGAACAAAAAAGGTGCGAAAGCTGCTAAATATTTATTAGGACGCGCCGATTTATACAAGCCTTTTATCACATTTTTTTCTTTCAATTTATAATCTGCCGAAAACGCCTGTCTCAAATCACTTGGCATAGTCTCGTAATAGTAAGCACGAAGTAATGCCTTACCAAAATAGTTTCCACTTCCTTCATCCATAAGTAAATACCCCATAGAAGGTGCTTTCATATGAATATTTTCACCATCAAAATAACAACAGTTCGAACCTGTTCCTAAAATACAAACTACCGCCGGCTCTTTTGTTGTGGCCATAATGGCTGCCATGGTATCTTCATTAGAATACGCGATGGCATTAGGAAAAAAATCGGATAAAATAGCATTCACTTTTTTCTGATTTCTTTTTGTACCACAACCAGCTCCAAAAAACTTAACATCGGTTACCACATGCTTAATATGATCGAGCTCTGCACTATTGGAAATGATTTTTTGGAATTGTTTTTTCGTCAAAATCGCCGGGTTTAACCCTTTGGTTTTAATGCGAACAGGTTTTGTATGATCATCGGAACATAAAATCCAATCGCATTTTGTAGAACCGCTATCTGCAATTAACACCATAACTTATAGATTTAAAAAGTTTGTCTCACAATAGTTTACAAGCTCATTTAATGACGGTGTTATAACAAGCTCCACATCTACAACAGGTTCTCTTAGTAAAATCAATGTGTTTTTAATGATTTGGATATTTTCTTTAGATATTTTTTTATTTCGGATAGCATCCTGCAACAATTGAGACACCAAGGATAGATTTTTGGATAAAGGTTCTAATGAACTTATTTTCGGGTTTTGCTGAAGCTGACTAAAAGCTTTATGATTTTCTGACCACTTTTTTAAATAGTTTAGCACCTCTTCAGACGTTCCTGAAGCTATAAAGTTTGCAGTGGCTGTTTTGAAATACCACGCGTCCATAGCATCAGCCAGACAGGCATCGGCAAATAAGTTAAAAGGTGAAAAGGTTTTATACTCAATACCATCCTTATTTCTAGCATAAATTTCTAATGGCTCGCAAATATTAGATAAGACTAACAAAGAAGAAATCTCCTGATTATTGGTCATGCCCCTCAAAATCACCGAACGGTTTCTTATGTGGCTTATTCCCAATTCCTCTAATTGATGGGATACGACTGCTAAACGTTTTCTCATATTATCAAGGTTATTTATGTTTTTATCAGACCAAAAGCGCTCAGCAATAGCAGCTGTTCTTGGCCAAATTCTAGAGTCTATAGTTAAAGGTGTTACCAGCTCACTCCACATGGTGGCTTCTCCTCCCAAAATGCGGTCGCATTCTTCGTCTGTTAAAACCACATCACCAATAGGTTCAATGCTGTAATGATATTCTACAGACTGCATTCTATCGATGTAAAATCCGTTAGACAAAACCGTTTGATATCCTTTTTTGGCTGCTTCAATCAAGGTACCTCCTTTAGGTAAGCCTTCATTTTCCCCACGCCATGAGTGAATCACTGCAGTGGTAGGCATATCGGGAGTCATAATTTCATCCCAACCCATAAGTTTTTTACCTTGTTTTTTTAATATTTTTTCAAGTTTCACATTGAAATAGGTTTGTAAATCGTGATTGGTTTTTAAGCCGTGTTTCTTTTTAAACTTTGCAATGTCTTTATTTTCATCCCAGTGTTTCCCTTCATTTTCATCGCCTCCAATATGGAAATATTCATCAGGAAATAATGGTGTTATTTCAGCAAATAAATTTTCTAAAAAGGTATATGTGATATCTTTTGTTGGATTTAGCGTCGGGTCGAAAACTCCTGAAAAACGTTCAATGCTATATTCGTAATCATCTTTACTCCCTAGTTCCGGATAAGCTGTTAAAAAAGCGGTAGCATGTCCAGGCACATCAATTTCTGGAATTACACGAATACCTAATTTATCTGCGTAAGCAACAACATCTTTAATTTGTTCGTGACTATAGTACAAACCATCGGAAGCCAATGTTGTTAATTTCGGATAGGTTTTAGATTCAATACGAATCCCCTGATCGTCGGTTAAATGCCAATGGAAAACGTTCATTTTCATAGAGGCCATAGCATCTAAATGACGTTTTAACACATCTACAGTTTCAAAATGTCGTGAAACATCAATCATTAATCCGCGCCAAACAAACCGAGGCGCATCTGTAATTTCTACGCCTGGAATAAAATATTCCGTGCTATTACAGTCTATTAATTGTAACAACGTTGCTAGTCCACGTATAGCTCCAACATCTGTTTTTGCTGAAATTTTAATGTTTGAATTCTGAACACTAAGTGTGTAGGATTCGTTATTTTTGATATCGAGTTTAGAAATTTCATCAAAGTGAATTTGAATCATTCCTTTATTGTTTTCTAATGGAAAGCCCTCCTCTAAGAAGGTACCTGTTCTAAGCGTTAAACGTCTTAAAAACTGAGTAGCAGCGTAGTATACACGCTCGGATTTGTTATTACTCACCGAAATAGTTAAACTACTGTCTATTAAAAACTTAGACTGAAGCTCTTTAATCGCCTTTGGCCAAGGCATTATATTGTATTTTTCAGCTAAAGGGTTTTGTGCAAAGCCCATAGTATTGGTTAATACAATAGCTAGTATAATTAGTAGATATTTTTTCATTCTTGATTGCTTTAAGCCTCAAAACAAAAATTATTAGGAAGTTTTTAGTTTGATTTAACCTTGATATACTTCTCTGTAATAATCCTATTTATTCCTGCTTCTTTAATGTGTTCTAGCCCTGTTTGAATTAGGGTATCTCCTTTAAAATGAACTTTAAAAGAAAATTTGTGGTCTTTAAAATGTTTAGCCGATGTATAGCTTAACACTTCCTGGTAGTCTTCGTCATTTAACAAATAAGTGCCTCCACCTCCATAGAAATTCTCGTCATTATTGAGGTCTTGATTTAAAAAAGCAAAATGCGAATCGTTAATTATTTTTATAAACTCGGTGTGACTTAAATCTTTCACCGTAGTTGAATCATTCTCAATAATTTCAGCATAAACCATTTTCCATGTTCCTGAAATATCGTTAGCAGACCGGTTCTTTTTACAATTGAAAAAAGTGAATGCCAAAATTATTAAGACTGATACCTTCATTTTTCTAGAAATGATATCGTTTAAAAGCTTCAATAGCCGCGTACTCCGACAAGCCTAAATCATTATATTTTTTAGCGGTTAGGCGGTTTCTATCTTCAGCCCTAACCCAAAATTCTCTAGAGTCGCCACCTTGAAACATTACCCCATCTTTTTGTGATTGGTGATAAAATATCGCATGACGTTTTCTTAACACTTGGTCTGGACTCATGGGTACAGCCATTTCAATTTGATAGGATTCCCACTCATGCCATGCGCCACGGTATAACCATACCCAGCAATCATCCATATAAGATTCCGTTTTTAATACTTTTAGTGATTCAAACAAAGCATCTAAACACACCTTATGCGTACCATGAGGATCGGCTAAATCGCCTGCTGCATAGATTTGATGTGGTTTTATGGTCGAAATGATATCACACATGATATCAATATCGTCCTGAGATATGTTGTTTTTCTTTATGGTCCCTGTTTCGTAAAAAGGTAAATCAAGAAAATGTACATTGGCATCATCTAAACCAAAATAGCGGGTAGCTCCTAAAGATTCGCTACGTCTAATTAAACCTTTTAATTTTCGCACTTCTACAGAATCGATATCGTGATCGGTTTTATTTTTTAGAAAGCTTATAATAGCTGCAGTTTCCTCACATTCTGGACAAAGTGATTGGGTAATTTCGGCAAATTTTAGAGCTTCTTCATCCGAAACCGCAATATTACCAGAGGTTTGATAAGCGACGTGAACCTCATGCCCCTGCTCTACGAGCCTATCAAAAGTACCACCCATGGATATCACATCATCATCGGGATGCGGACTAAAAATAATTACACGCTTTTTGGGAATGGTAGCACGCTCTGGTCTATTGGTATCGTCGGCATTGGGTTTTCCTCCTGGCCAACCTGTAATAGTATGCTGTAGTTTATTAAACATTTTTATGTTTAAATCGTAGGCGGTACCTTCTTCGGTAAGTAAACCAGACATACCATTATTGTTATAATCCTTATCGGTTAACTTTAAAAAAGGCTTTTCGGTTAACTCACTAAGCCAAACTACGGCCTTAAGTTTTAAATCGTCATTCCAAACACAGTTCGTTACTAACCAAGGGGTTTTAACCCTGGTTAATTCTGAGGCTGCCGCTTCATCAATAATAAAGCTTGTATTATCATGATTTTGCAAATAAGTTGCCGGCACTTCTGGTGTAATTTCACCCTCAATAGTTTCTTTAAGAATTTCTGCCTTATTACCTCCCCAGCCTAATAAAACAATACGTTTGGCACTTAAAACGGTACCAATACCCATGGTTATGGCTTTTCTTGGTACATTTTCAATACCCAGGAAAGCAGGTGCAGCATCCACACGTGTGATATGATCTAAAGTAATACTACGGGTGCTAGAGTTATAATGCGATCCTGGCTCATTAAAACCAATATGGCCTGTTCTACCAATACCTAACAACTGAAAATCTAATCCGCCAGCCGCTTTTATCTTCATCTCATAATCGATGCAATACTGGTATAAATCTTCCGAACTCACAGAGCCATCTGGAATGTTTATGTGTTCTTCTAAAATATCAATATGATTAAACAGATGCTCATGCATGAAATAAAAGTAACTCTGGATGTTACCTTTATCCATTGGTAAATATTCATCGAGATTGAAGGTGATTACATTTGCAAAGCTTAAACCTTCCTCTCTGTGCATGCGAACAAGTTCTTCATAAACCTTTATTGGTGAAGACCCTGTCGCTAAACCTAACACACATGGCTTGTTCTGTTTTTCCTTCTCTTTAATTAAAGCCGCGATCTCTTGAGCTACTAATATTGAAGCTTCGGTAGAGTCCTGGAAAATAACGTTGTGTATTTTCTCAAAGCGTGTTTCTTCAAACATACCTGCTTTAGTGTGGGCTATACTTTTTTGATTTGCAATTTTCACGATATACTTGTATTTCTTTTAAATAACTTTTATTAAAGCAAACGGAAAACCGAGATTCTCCGCTTGCTTACCATCAACAAACTAAACTAACTGTTTAATCAACCTAAACTTAAAAATTTGGTGCTCCGGTATCCCACCAAAGTCTTGTTCCTCCATTATCTGGACCTTTTAAATATCCTACAGCGATATCTACATTTGCTCCATTTACATCTTTTTCGGTTTGCACGAAATTAATACGACGTATTTGTATGTCTGTATCAATTGTACCACCGCTATTGTTTATGACTACAGGGAAAATTCTTGGATACCCTGTACGTCTAAATTCACTCCAAGCCTCTTGTCCGTCAGGGAACATAGCAATCCATTTTTGAGTGATAATTTGCTCTAATTGTTCTTCATTGGTTCCTGCTGCGTTATATGCAATTTTAACATCACTAGGATATGCATAATTATTTGCTGGGTTTTTAGCGTCTACATAATCGGCTGGCGTGCTCGTTGTATCGGCTAAGTAAGTATCTACATTTTTAGCATTAGCAAGATCAAACGCTGCTTTTACTCCTGCCTCATAGTTCGCTTTAGCATCGCCTGCTCCAGCCCATCCTCTTAAAGCGGCTTCGGCTTTTAAGAAATGAACCTCAGCTTGAGTCATCCATATTTTTGTTGGCTCTGCAATAAAAGAACCTAACATTGAATGCGCACCATATTCAGATTTCGCTTCAATTTTAATACCCTGACGAATGCCTTTATAGTTTCCTAAAGAAGCGTCTGCTGGAGGAGCAAAATAAGTTGAGATTCTAGGGTCGTTAAAACCTTTTAAGATAGATTCCATCTCTGCACTCATAGCAATATCTCCCCAACCGTTGCTAATTTCCATTAGTGGATGAGAAAAACCATTCATACCAACACGCATATCGCCGTTTTCTAAAAATCCTGCATTGCTTGCTAAGGATTTCTCGCCTTCTGTTTTTGCTAAAACGGGATCTACTTTAGACACTCTTATAGCTAAACGTAAACGTAATGCATTAGCAAAACCACGCCAGTTACGAATATTATCTCCTGCTGGTGATGCAAACTCTGACTTATCAAAAGGTACAAACTGTTCGTTTCCGTAAAAAACTTCTAAACCATCAATAGCTTCACCTAACTCATTAAAAAATGTTTTATAAGCAATTTCTTGAGAATCGTATTGTCCTGTAGTTTCATAATCTCCATATTTAGAGTAACGCAATGGGCCAAATATATCCGAAACTCTGTGCATACCCATTACTTTAACAATATTGGATAAGTATTTAAACATTACAGTATTCTTGTTATCCGATTCTGCGACATATATGTCTATTTTGTTCGCAAAAGGAATAATTCCATTTCCATCATTTCCATCGTAAGCATCGCTCCAAATAAAACCGTTCCAACCATCAACTAAACTATACGTTTGATTGTTAATATTACCTGCGAAAGGTGTTGGCGACGCCATATATCCTGAAAAGATATCGGCATTAAGGTTTTGTTGTAATTGGTAGTTCCAACCTGGATTTGTTCTAATAATATTATCGAACATTGTTGAAAACCCAGATCCTATATGATTGTATTGTTGTGTTAATTCTTCATCAGAATACCCATACCTATTGGTATTGATTTCTTCAAAATCTCCAGTACAGTTTGATAAACTTATGGCTGCTACAGCTGCCAAAGTGTATTTTAATATATTTTTCATGTTTCTTAGAAATTTATGTTAATGTTTAACCCGATACTTCTTGTAGACGGCTGGTTATAAATATCCACCCCTTGTAATCCCATACCTGTACTAGATGTAATATTTGGGTCGAATGGCGCCTTTTTGTAGAAAAAGAAAAGGTTATTTGCTATTAATGAGAAGTTAACATTTTCAATGGCACTATCTTGCATTTGTAATTTGTAACCTACTGATAATTCACGTAAACTTACGTTTGTGGCATCGTAAACATATTCACCTAACATACCTGCTCTTCCCCCAATGGCAGTGTAGTAATCTTGCGCTGTAATTTGTACATTCGCTCCATTTTGGTCGACAACATTTACCATTCCATTATTTGAATTTCTAGCATTTGCAGAATTCTGAGACACACCATATTGGTCGTTAATTGCCTCGGTTACACTCATAACCTGTCCTCCAAACTTACCATCTACAAGAAAGTTTAAATGGAAGTTTCCAAATTCGAAATCGTTATTCCATCCTAAAGTAAAATCTGGTTGTGCGTGAGCTACAGTTTCAAAATCGGTAGATTGTAAAGCGTAAGTTGAGCTGCCATCTGCCTCTACAGTTGTAGTTACCATAGGCACACCATTTTCATCTCTAACTAAAGAACGCGCTTTAATACTTCCAAAATCTTCACCTTCAATTAAAGAATACCCGTAACCGTTTACTCCTGGTGCTGTAATTATAGCTTCACCACCGTCTAAAGATTCGTGAACAGATACTACTTTGTTATCGTTTTGCGCATAGTTAAATGCGGTACTCCATGAGAATTTACCTGTAACTACAGGTTTCGCATTTAAAACAATCTCGTAACCTGCATTAGAAATCTCGCCTGCATTTACGATATTTTGAGAATATCCGTTTGCGTTAGATTCTGCAGTGATAAAGAAGATTTGATCGTATGTTTTAGAGTTATAATACGTAAAATCTAATCCTAAACGGCTTTGGAAGAAACGCCATTCTGTACCAATTTCAAATCCTTTTTGTCTTTCTGGCTTTAAGGTTTCACCTTCAATAGGCGCAAACGGTACTATAGAAATATTGGTATTAGTTTGATTAATATAGTTTAAAGGTGTTGTTGCTCCCACAGGAATATCTTTACCTACTTCAGCATAAGAACCTCTTACTTTTGCAAAAGAAACACCGTCTCCCATATTAAACATTTCAGTTAAAACAGCTGTTAAACCTACCGAAGGATAAAAGAATGAGTAACTATCGGTATTTGCTAAAGTTGAAGACCAGTCGGTACGACCTGTAACATCTAAAAATAACATGTCTTTAAATCCGAAGTTTGCAGAACCGAATACAGATTGTACTTCTCTATCTGAAACGCTTTGGCGAATGTTATTTGTGTTTTCAAAATTTTGAATAGCAAAAAGGTTAGGATAATTAAGTCCTTTTCCATCACGACCAGAATCTAAAAACGTTTGATCTCCAATTTTATACTTCGTTAAGCTGGTTCCTAAAAGCCCTGAGAATGTAAAATCTTCCGAGAAATCGGTATTATACGAAGCAATTAAATCGATATATTGTTGGGTGTTTTCTGTTTTCTCAAGAATATAACGTCCGTTTGATCCTGAGTTTGCAATATCAGTTCCTGCGTATTGCTTCTTTTCATATGTAAAGAATGATTTATCAAAACTCGCTCTAGATTGTAAAGCGAATGCATCGGTAATATTATATTTTAAAGATACGTTTGCTAACACACGTTGCGCTATATCTTTACTCGGGCTACGGTTAATTAGCCAATACGGATTTTGTTGAATATTTTCAGCAAAAGAAGTTGCGTATTGGTCCATTTGGTTCAATTCAGCATTAAAATACTCGTAGTTGTTTTTATAAGTATCTCTACTAATTCCCACTGGATTTAAATACACAGCCGTTAACGGGTTAGCATATAAACCATTTGTTGGACGGTTTCCAATACGTTGATCTGATAAGTTAACACTTGCAGAAACATCAATTTTATCTTGTAAAAACTTAGCCGTTTCTCTTAATGTAATATTGTTTTTTACAAGGGTATTCCCTGGAATAACACCATCGCCAACCGTATTGGCATAAGAGAAATAGGTTTGTGCTTTAGCATTACCTGCAGTTAAAGACAAGGCGTTAATTGAGGTATATCCCATTTGAAAAAAATCTCCAGCCTCATTATTTAAACCACTGGTTTTAGCCCCCCACGACATTGGATCGGTAACATTTCCGTTTTGAGCAACAGGTTGTCCTACAGATTTACTTTGGTATTCAGATTGTAATTTTGGTAATGAAACTACGTTATCCATCGTAAAACTAGAGTTGAAATTTACGGCCAATGCACCGTCTTTTCCTTTTTTAGTGGTGATTAAAATCACCCCGTTTGCACCTTGACTTCCGTAAAGCGCCGAAGCCGATGCTCCTTTTAAAACAGTCATACTCTCTACATCGTCTGGGTTAATTAACGACATCGCATCACCACCATCACGGTTACCCGTTTGGCTACCAAAAATATCGGTTCCTGGCTCGTTACCATTAGATCCGTTACCACTATTTAACATAGGAATCCCGTCAATAACATATAAAGGATCATTATTTGTTGTCGACGAGTTACCTCTTAATACCACTTTAGTCGCCCCTCCTAAACCAGAAGAACTCCTTGTAATAGTTAGACCAGCCGACTTACCTGATAAACTGTTAATAGGGTTGGTTTGTTTAACGCGGGTTAATTCGTCTCCTCCAACCTCTTGCGCAGAATACGTAAGGGCTTTTTTCTCCTTTTTAATACCTAAAGCAGTTACTACGACTTCGTTAAGTTGCTCGGCATCCTCTACGAGTTGTGCATTAATAACATCTTGCTGTGCCACTGTAATTTTAATTGTGGTCATTCCTAAATAAGAGAAATTTAACACGTCGCCTACGTTTGCCGTAATTGAATAGTGTCCATCAAAATCTGTCTGTGTACCATTAGTGGTTCCTTGAACTGTTACATTAACTCCTGGTAATGGAATCCCATCAGCTTTAGAAGTTACAGTTCCCTTAATTTCTTTCTCTTGTCCAAACGAGAATTGGACAATAAATACTAAGAAAGAAAACAAGAAAAGTTTTTGTAAGTTTTGTTTCATAATTTGATTGTTTTGTTTTTTAAAGTGAAGCCAAACTATCCAATATTAAATTTGTTTTAAAAAAATTTATATAAACGACATCATTTAACATACAGACAACATTGTGTAAACGATAAGTGAATATTGGCTTTCAAACTATCAGTCTTTTTATTGCTAATTAATAAATATATCACTAAAATTGTTGAATCTTAATAAGATTTTAATAACAAAATCGACATAAACATAATATTATTTCAACGCAAGCCAACAAACCATCTGTTAACATTCCAATCAAATACCATATTGTATTCTGGTTGAGCTACTTCCTTTTCAACTTTGTACGTTGGGGAAGTTATTTTAATGATTATTGGTATTCGCTAAAATCTAATTTGGTTGAGTTTCCTATTCATATTATTATAGTATATATCAACATCTATTATTTAATTCCTCGATTTATTCTTCGAAAAAAGTACTGGACTTACATCTTATATTTAGTAATATCACTTTTTATGGTGTATCTAGTTAGAACCGGTTTAAACTATGTATTAGTCACTAAAGACATTTGGCCAGAAGCAGAAACACCAGGAGAGTTTATGTCTTTAAACCATATTATTGCGGTTATCTTAGGAGAACTATATGTGATAGGATTTACAACCGCTATTAAAATCGTTATAGATTGGTCTATTGAAAAGCGTTTGAATGAAGATTTGGCCAAACTACAAATGAGTACCGAGCTGAAATACTTACGTACACAAATTCAGCCACATTTCTTTTTTAACACCTTAAACAATCTGTATGCCTTAACACTAAGTAAATCGGATAATGCACCAAACCTAGTTTTAAAGCTATCCGACATGATGCAATACATTCTTTATGAAGTAAATAGCTCAAAAGCTAGTTTATTAAAAGAGATTAATCATATAAACAATTTCATTGAAATAGAACGTATCCGTTTTAACGATCGTGTACATGCAGAAATGGATATTACGGGCGACATAGAAGACATTTGTGTACCACCTTTATTACTGCTTTCCTTTGTTGAAAATTGTTTTAAACATGGGATGAAACAAAACGATCAACTTAAAATTCATATGAGTTTTGAAGTATTAAACTCAGGCTATTTAGAAATCAATATCACTAATAATTTTAATCCGAATGCACTAAACAACGAAACCAGCGGCATTGGTAACCAAAATGCTAAACGACGACTCAACCTTCTTTTTTCTAATAATTATATACTAGATTCGACGGTAGAAGATAACATGTATAAACTGTATTTAAAAATACCTACCTAATGAAAATTAAATGCATTATTATTGATGACGAACCACTTGCTATTACAGTAATTGAAAGTCATTTAAAAAACTTTGATCATATAGAAGTTGTTGAAACTTTTAATAATCCCCTAAAGGCTTATCGTGTTTTAGAACAACAAAAAATTGATGTCATTTTTCTAGACATTAATATGCCACAAATGACAGGTTTCAGCTTTATAGAAAACCTAAGTTCTAAACCCCTAATCGTTATTACCACGGCGTATCGCGAGTATGCCATAAAAAGCTTTGAACTCAACATTCTAGACTACTTGGTAAAGCCTATTCCTTTTAATCGTTTTTTAAAAACCGTTAATAAAATTTACCAACAAGTTTACGTGAATAATATGGCCATAGATGCTAGTTTACAGCAAGAGCCACACATCTTCCTTAAGGTTAATAAAAAGCTTTTAAAAATAAACTTAAATGACATTTTATATATCGAAAGTCTTAAAGATTATATAAAAGTCATTACCAAACTAGGCGATTATGTGGTTCATAAATCATTATCGGCTATTACTGAAGAACTGCCTCACTCTAACTTCATGCGTATTCACAGATCGTATACGGTTTCTATCAATAAAATAAGTGCTTTGGAAGGAAACACGATAGAAATTTCAAACCGCAAAATCCCTATTGGACGCAATTATACCAAACAAGCTAAAGAGCGGATTTTCAACATAAACGACGATAAAGAAAACTAACATTAATAAGAATTTTAAAATTTAAACATGACTAATAACCAAACAACGACTTTACCTGCGTCAAGAAACACTTTTGTGCCTATTTTAATCATTGCAGGACTCTTTTTTATATTCGGATTTGTAACGTGGATCAATGGAGCGCTCATTCCATTTATGAAAACCATTAATGAGCTTACCGACGCTCAATCTTATTTAGTAGCCTCTGCATCTTATATTTCATTCGTGGTCATGGCCTTGCCTGCATCCTATATTATTAATAAAATTGGCTATAAAAAAGGCATGTCTTTAGGCCTTATCATTATGGCTGTTGGTGCTTTGGTTTTTATTCCAGCCGCCGAAGCAAGAACCTATTGGATGTTTTTAAGTGCTATTTTTATTCAAGGAGCTGGGATGACCTTACTGCAAACGGCTTCAAACCCATACATTACCATTTTAGGACCTATTGAAAGTGCCGCCAAACGTATCGCTATAATGGGGATTGCCAACAAAGTAGCTGGCGCTCTTGGTTCTGTAATTTTTGGTGCTATTTTACTTTCTGGAATTGATGAGATTAAAGAAAAGCTTACCGTTGTAAGCGATTCTGAAAAGGCCAACCTTCTAAACACTATGGCCGATAGCGTGGTTGCACCTTATATTGTCATGGCTATTGTATTAGTCGTGTTGGGGGGACTTATATTAAAAGCGCCGCTTCCTAACGTTGAGGCAGAACCTATAAAACCTTCAAATACCGAAGAAGTTGCTAAAACGAGTGTTTTTCAGTTTCCACATTTATGGTTAGGGGTTTTAGCCTTATTTCTTTATGTTGGTGTAGAAGTGATTGCGGGCGACACCATCATTTCTTATGGTATTTCACTAAATATTCCTGTAGAACAAGCTAAATTCTTTACATTGTTTACCCTTTTTGCTATGGTTGGGACGTATGCTGTTGGTGTCTTTTTAATCCCTAAATATATCAGTCAAGTTACCGCCTTAAAAGCCAGTGCCGTTTTAGGACTCCTGTTTTCACTTTGTATCATTTTCACCACAGGCATCACATCAGTACGTTTTGTTGCAGCACTAGGTATAGCGAATGCCTTAGTTTGGCCAGCCATTTGGCCTTTAGCGCTTAATGGTTTAGGGAAATTTACAGAAACAGCATCTGCCCTTTTAATTATGGCCATTTCGGGAGGTGCGATCATTCCACCACTATATGGGGCTTTGGTAGACTCTAAAAAGGAAACTTTAATATCTCTTGGAAATGATACAGTAGCGGCTACTGCCGAAGCGGCTTCTTATGGCTATTGGATTTTACTACCATGTTATGCTTTCATACTATATTACGCTTTCATAGGTCACAAATCTGGTCTAAAAAAATCTTAAAATCAAAAGATGGCAACTAGCAAACGTATAGCCTCTGTTGATATTTTAAGAGGTTTAACTATTGTGGCTATGATTCTGGTAAATACTCCTGGCGATTGGGGGCATGTTTATGCCCCTTTGCTTCATGCAGCGTGGCACGGACTTACCCCTACCGATCTCATTTTCCCATTTTTTTTATACATCGTTGGTGTTTCAATCTACTACGCCTATAAAAACAAAGCCAACTCAGTAACTACCTATAAAAAAATAGGTATAAGAAGTTTAAAACTTATTGGATTAGGCCTATTTTTAAATATATTCTCTCCTTTATTTCCTTTTGTTGAAGACATGGAAACCTTTAGAATACCAGGGGTGCTTCAACGTATTGGCATCGTATTTTTCATTGTATCGATTATTTATCTTAACTGCCATTGGAAACAAATTTTAGCCATTTGCTTAAGCATATTATTAGGGTATTATTTATTTCTAGGTTTTGTTCCTTTACCAAACGGCGCCTTACCGACTTTTGATCGCGCTGAAAACAACTGGGCAAACTACATCGACTTACAGCTTTTAGGAAACCATATGTGGCAACCCGACTACGACCCAGAAGGTATTTTAAGTACCATTCCAAGTATTGCATCCTGCCTTATTGGTATTTTAGTTGCCAAAGTTTTAGATGGTCTTTCTCCACTAAAACCATTGTTTGTAACAGCCTTTGCCTTACTGATTTCTGGTTATGGTTTTAGCTTGATATTCCCAATTAATAAAGCCATTTGGAGCAGCAGCTTTGTATTGGTTACTAGCGGATGGGGCACGCTAATTCTTGCGGTCATATACTATTTTAGAGACATAAAAGAATATCAGTTTGGTAGTATTTTCAAATATGTTGGCACCAATGCCATTACCATATATTTTCTATCAAGTTTCATTTCAAAATGCATGTACAGCATTGAAGTGAGCCAAAACCATAACATCCATTCATGGCTTTACCAAACCTTATTTTTCCCTGAGCTTATTAGTGCAAAACTCGCTTCGTTACTTTACGCCCTTGTTGTCGTTGCTTTTTATGAGCTTCTAGGGTATATTATGTTTCAGAAAAAGATATTTATAAAGGTTTAATTAGGGAACGTAAACCAGAACATAGAGTAATGACTTACAGACACTTCTCGACTGCGCTAGAAGACCATTTTCTTTTGAATTTCGAACAGGAAATTGAAATTAACGCTTCATCATTAGGGTGTTCGAGCGCAGTCGAGAACTTATATCCTCACTTTAAAAAACATGCTTCTCGACTCCGCTCGAAGGCCGTTACCATCTAAATTTAGGAGAAAAGTTGATATATTTATTATTTCGGTATTCGAGCAGAGACGAGAACATTTTCCACTATTTAAAAATAATGCTTTTAAATCGTAACGCTTTGTTTGAATGCTTGCTTCAATATTTTATCTTTGCAGCCTTTAATTTAGGATAGATATTTATGAAGATTTCATATAACTGGTTAAAACAATTTATAAAAACAGATTGGGCACCAGAACAAACTAGCGAATTACTTACAGATTTAGGACTTGAAGTGGAAGGTTTAGAGGCTTTTCAATCGGTTAAAGGCGGACTAGAAGGCGTTGTTGTTGGTGAGGTACTAACTTGCGAAAAACACCCTAACGCCGATAAGCTAAAAGTGACTTCGGTAAATGTTGGTGAAGATTCTCCCCTACAAATTGTTTGTGGCGCTCCTAATGTTGCGGCTGGACAAAAAGTTCCTGTAGCAACTATTGGAACCACGCTTTATACTGAAGAAGGTGAAGCTTGGACCATTAAAAAAGGAAAAATTAGAGGCGAAGCAAGTTTCGGGATGATTTGTGCTGAAGATGAACTTGGACTAGGAAAATCGCACGACGGTATTTTGGTTTTAGATGAATCGATTGCTGTTGGAACCCCTGTTGCTGAACTTTATGATGTTGAAAATGATCAGGTTTTTGAAATCGGATTAACACCTAACCGTGCTGATGCCATGAGCCACTACGGAACAGCGAGAGATTTAAAAGCTGGACTGGCTCAAAAAGACATCAATGTCGAATTAATTACGCCTTCGGTTAGTGCCTTTCGTGTTGACAATCGCATCCTAAAAATTGATGTTGATGTAAAAAACAAAGAGTTAGCGCCTCGCTATTGCGGATTAACCATTTCTGGACTTAAAGTAAAAGAGTCTCCAGCTTGGTTACAAAACCGTTTAAAAGCCATCGGACTTAGTCCTATAAATAACATTGTTGATGCTACAAATTATGTATTGCATGATTTAGGTCAGCCACTACACGCTTTTGATGCCAACAAAATTGCAGGTAATAAAATTGAGGTTAAAACTTTAGAAGCTGGAACAAAATTCGTTACTCTAGATGGTGTTGAACGTGAATTGCATGAAGACGATTTAATGATTTGTGATGCCGAAAAACCAATGTGTATCGCAGGTGTATTTGGTGGCGCGCATTCTGGAGTAACCGAAAACACAACAAGCATCTTTTTAGAAAGTGCCTACTTCAACCCAGTAAGTGTTCGTAAAACAGCGAAGCGTCATGCTTTAAATACTGATGCGTCCTTCAGATTTGAACGCGGTATCGATCCTAACATTACAGAATATGCCCTTAAAAGAGCGGCATTGTTAATCCAAGAAATTGCTGGAGGTGAAATTACTAGCGATATTGTGGATTTATATCCGAATAAAATCAACGATTTTGAAGTGCGTTTAAGTTTTGAAAACGCTAAAAAATTAATTGGTGAAGAAATTCCGAAGGAAGTCATTAAACGTATTCTTTCATCTTTAGAGATAAAAGTAAACAACGTTACCGAAACTGGCTTAGGTTTAACCGTTCCTGCTTACAGAAATGATGTGCAACGCGAAGCTGATATCATTGAGGAAATCCTTAGAGTTTACGGTTATAACAACGTAAAAACAACTACAAAGTTAAACGCTTCTATTGCCACTACCTCTCGTTTTGAAGATTACAAAATGCAAAATATTATTGGGAGTCAGTTAGCCTCTCAAGGATTTTATGAAATACTTTCAAACTCCTTAACTACACCTAATTACGTGAAGTTTAGCGAGCAGTTAAAGGATGAACATAACATTACTATGTTAAACCCTTTAAGTGGTGATTTATCAGTTTTAAGACAATCCCTATTATTTTCTGGATTAGAAGCTATTTCTTTTAATATCAACAGAAAACGCGCCGATTTAAAACTTTTTGAATTCGGAAAAACGTACCATGGTTACGGCGATGATAAACGTGAAGAATTTAAGCATTTATCACTTTTCATTACAGGAAATCAATCTGCTGAAAAATGGCACGATCAAAACAAAAAGAGTGACTTCTTTTTAATGAAAGGACTCGTTTTAAGCGCTTTAGAACGTTTAGGGATTTCAAGAATCCAAGAAACGCCAATTTCAAATGATTTATTTTCTGAAGGTTTAACCATAAGCTTAGGGAAAAACAAATTGATAGACTTCGGAATCGTTAAAAAACAAATTCTGAAACACTTCGATATTAATCAAGAAGTGCTTTACGCCGACTTTAACTGGGACAATATTTTAGACTTGGTTAAACACAACAACATTAAGTTTAAAGCCATTCCTAAATTCCAACCTGTAAGACGTGATTTCGCTTTATTATTGGATGATAATGTCACTTTTGAAGCTATCTATAAGCTTGCAAAACAAAGTGAAAAACAATTGCTTAAAGACGTTAATTTGTTTGATGTGTATCAAGGTAAAAACTTACCAGCTGGCAAAAAGAGTTACGCCGTTAGTTTCACCCTTTTAGATGAAAACAAAACGCTTAACGATAAGCAAATTGATAAAATCATGAAGAAGCTTCAGTCTACTTTTGAAAGTCAATTGGGTGCTGAATTGAGGTAGATTTAAAAAATGTTATATGGTGATGAGGTTAGAATGTGATAAAGATATATAGCTATATGACTAATATCTCTATGGAAACTTTATAACCTTATAGCTTTGTAATATTATAACTCCCTAAAATCATCAAAATTCCGTATCTTTAATAGATCACTAAAATTTAAACATTATGTCTGATTCAAATTTCACAAAAGTTTATACTGGCGATATCATTATTGTGCAACGTATCGTTTCCGAGTTGGAAAATGAAGGTATCAGTCCGATTGTAAAAGACCAAACAGAATCGGCTAGACTTGCTGGTTTTGGCGGTGGTAATTTTCCTGGTTTTCAAGAAATTTTCGTTAATAACGATGAACTTACAAAAACCCTCGAAATCGTAACTGATATTACAGCTAGTTTGGAGGAAGAATAACAAGATTAAACCTTTTTTTTTTGCTAACGAAAAAGTTTAACGAATAAAAAGATAAAACCCCATCAGTATTTTAAATCTGATGGGGTTTTCTATTTTAAAGGTCAAAATAAAACTGTGAATAATGATTATGTACCACGAATTTATCAGGTTGAGTTTTCCAAACCCACACAAAACATAGCCCGTATTGCGATATTTCTACAAACCCAATACTAATTTCCTATCTTTTTGCTCACCACGTTATTATCCGAGGTAGTTATCTTTGCAACAAACACTTGATTAGTTCTGTTATTCAAATTGATAGTACTCGTATTTGAATTTATATTTTTTTGCTCAACAACTAGTCTGCCTAACAAATCGAATACTTTAATCCCCTTAATTGGTGTTAGCGATGAATTTACATATATAATTTCATGGCTTTTATAAACGCTTATATTGTTATCATTCAACTTGGGATCATTCACACTTAATGTATTTTGGAACCTCAACGAAAATCTTGAATGATCGGCTCCTACTTCAGCATTAAAAGTATAAGCAGAGGTTTTTAAATTTGTTTCAGTACCCGTTTCGCTATCAAACAGATAAATATTTTGAGTACCCGAAAACAAACCATCTACTTGGTCTATGCTTATGGTATACATACCGCTTACATCGGTTTTAAATGCTAATGGAACAATATCAGCGCCATCAAAAGGCAAACTTCTACCCTGAATAGCAAACTCTTCATCTGCAATTAAAGAGTTTAGGGCTGTACTACTGTCATTAAAATATGCCCCATCAATTGCAGGATCAAATCCTTGTGTAGCTCCCGTCATATAAGCAATTAGCATTTGATTTATTGATGATGCCCCACTTGAGAGGTTTAACCAAATTCTGTTTTTTTCAACACCAGTTGGATTGGATTGAGTGGTGTTTTCTGTAGTACGCATTGCGTTGGTGAAATTTAATATTGAAGATGTAGATTTAACTAAAAATCCTTGACCCACAGAAATTATATTTTCATTAGCATTTAGATGACTATCTGGGAAAGTACAACCTGCGGTAGTACAGGTAGCGTACGAAACTGCATTTGCAGTTTCACTAGTTTTGTTCCAGAAATACAACGCCCCAGAAATGTTATTAATATTATCGGAAATAAAACTATCGATATTTATGGCAGACGGATAAGGGTTACCAACAGCATTATACCCATTACCATTGGTAGACATGGCAAACATAATATCACCGTTATTTGGTGTGCCGTTAAAAGTTCCTGTCCAAGATGCTGCTGTTCCTGGGTAACTTTCCCAATTATTTGGCATACCAATTAAATAACTTTTTGCAGTGTTGAAAGTCCATGTATTAGGCACTTCAGCATATAAATTGGTCGCTGTATTAAATTCTTGAAATCGATTTGATGCTGTTAACGGTGAAAAATCACCTAAGCTAAATGTTCCCGAAACGGGAGAAGACCATAAGAAATAATCTTGTTGAAATAATGGTACACTTTCACTTTCCACTTTTGTAACACCTGAGCCACTATTTGTGTTTGATGTACCGTTCTGAATTAAATTAGCATGGGTTTTTAAAGTTAATTCCCCATTATTTACAATAGCATCTTGTACGGTTAAATTAAATCCTGAATTTGTAGTTACCGACGCTCCAGAATTAATTTTCAAACTGTTAATAATAACATCTGAAGTAATTTCTGGTTGAAATGTTCCTGGGTTTATTTCAACATTAGAATTGAATGTAGGAACACCGCAAACCGACCAGTTATCACTATTGGTCCAAGACGTATCGACATTTCCTACCCAAGCGGCGAAGGTCCCACAAGAATTCACATTTATAATCCCTGTTCCAGAAAAATAAGTATCGTTGGTATGAGTTGCTGATGACGAGCTGCTTCCCCATGAACCTGAAACAACTCCAGAATCGGCTAGTGTTAGTGTATTAGATGCATGTGTAAGTCCTGAACCCAAGTCCATTTTACCTACAGTAATTAAGCAGTCATTAGTAATATCTATGGCATTTGCCAACGTTAATCCTAAACTATTATCGAGCTCTAAATTGTAAAAGGTTGTACTTCCTGTTATTAACTGATTAGAAGTTCCTTTAAACGAAACAGTACCAGTATTAGGCAAAAATACACCATTATTAGTCCAATCTCCTTCAATAGTAATAGTTTTCCCATTAGCATCTAAACTCCCTCCTGAAATGGTTAAGTCATTACTCACAATTAAATCATTGTTAACCAGTTGTACTATAGGTTCATTATAATCATTCACATATAAATTATAAATTGGAGCATTACTATCTATCCTAAACGTTTTCCCCGTGTCAGTTGTATGGTTTCCTAGTTGGAGAACACCACCACTAACAGAACTGGAATTAGACACATTAACATAATCGGCATAATTTGGAGATGGTTTTGTAATAATAATTGTACCTCCGTTAAAAGTAAACGAAGCATTAACACCCATTTCAAAAGGTGCTCTTGAAGTACTTGTATTCCCTACACTATTCACCGTTACAACACCCCCTGTTTGCGTATATTTAACGCTAGAATTATTGCTATTTGGACTTATCCTACCGGCTACATTTAGAATTCCGCCTTCAATAATTAGTTCCCCATTATTAAGATAATTAATCCTATTATTACTTCCCGTACCTATATTGGTAGTTCCTCCAGATATTTTCAATAATCCGGAATTAAGTGTCCAAGTAAAATTTCCAGTACTCACCGTACCTCCATTATTCCAAAAGCCTCTGCTTGAAGTTAATGCCACAGCCGTTGTAAAAGGTGTTATGGTAGAGGCACTAGAAAGCTTAAAAGTTCCAGAAGATAACACCAACGGATTTGAAGGCGCATCAAGTGTGATTAGGGAATTCACTTCTAGTATAACGTTTGGATTTCCTTTGGTGACTTTTAAAATATAAAAATTTGTTGTTGAGGCTCCCGTGATTTCTTGATAAGATGTGGTATTTACAAAATCTACGGTACCTATACCGCTAGTAAATGTTCCGTTATTCGTCCAATCTTTTGATACCGATAATGTATAACCAGTTGTTGCATCCATGGTTAAACTAGCACCAGAATCAATTGTTATAGCGCCACAAATAGCGCCCTCGGTAGCAATTTCAGGTTCGTTAGGTGCTGATGAAGGAATGACAACATCATCCACGCTAGTTGGAATGGTTCCAGAAGACCAATTCGTTTGATCAAACCAGTCTGAAGACGTTGCTCCAGTCCAAGTTAGCGTATTACAACTCATATACCCAGCTGCTTTTTGTATCGCTAATGTTCGTTGTCCCTCAGCAGTCCCTGTTACCGCACTAACAGCATAATACTCATTATCACTTACATTTTGTCCGGTTAGCACAGCACTACTTCCTGAAAAGCTAATATTAGCAGTAACTTCTTCCATAAATTCTGCTCCTAACCTATAGATTTTATAGGCTGTTGCTCCTGGCACTCCAGACCATTTTAAAGAAACCACATCATCGCAAACCTTGGTTATTCTAAAATTTTCGGGTGTTTCACCAATTTGATTAACACCACTAATAGATGATAACGCATCGCGTTCCACTTTAAATTTAATGGTATTAATACCACTTGAAACATCTGGAGCCAACCATTTGTATACCCTTTTAGAGGCATCATAAGCGCTTACTATTTCAATCCATGTGCCACTATTATTAAGCTCGTACGAAAGATTAAACGTATCTGAACTTCCATAACTATCCCATCTTATATAGTAAGTCTCTCCTGAAATGAATTTCTGATTCTCCAGAGGAAAAGCTATTTGAAGCTCCTCATACAAATATTCATAAACCACAAAATATTTTTGAGGTCCTAAAGGCACATCATTACCATTTACATTAACGGTCCAAGATCCTGATACAGGGTTGTCTAGTGTGACCTGTTCAATGGTATTTAAATTATCAATCCCACGAGTGGCTGGAGCGCTAATACTAGCAACGGAAGGACTACTATCTAAAACCCAAGGGTTGTAGGTTGTAGATGAAGGCGCTGTTAAAGATAAATTTAGGTTATTTACAAGTGCTGCATCGGCATTAACCGATGCTGCTACATCTGGCCAAACAATCATTACACGTACTTGTTTTACATTTTCGGGAATTGTTATGGTATGATTATTTGTAACACCATGCGCTACCGTACTGGTCATGTATTGATTCTTATCTAATATACTATAGGCTCTGCGTAAGTTTGGACGCCCATAACCATAAATATAATCGGGACCAGGATTACCTAAGTCATCAGCAGTATTCATCACAACAGCTCTTAACAAAGATGACTCTGGTTCGGCACCACCATTTTTATCTTTAAAAGCTTGCGCTAAAACAGCAAATTGACCAATAACTTTAGGTGATGAGAAGGATGTTCCATCAGCACCTTCATCAACTAATTGCGGTATAATACGACCGTCATACATTGGTCCACGACTACTAAAACTTTCAATAACATCTTCTGCAGAAATAGCGCCAACCGTAATCTGGTTTTTACTTTCTTTAAAGGAACCTGTGATATTGGCCCATTTAGGAAAAGCATAAGGCGAAATTCCAGTAGAACCTCCTGAATTCCCAGAGGAATAAGACACTATGTGATTGGGCAAACTAGCAATTCTAAGATCGTGCTCTCTAGCACGAGAATCATATCCACCTTGAGGTCCAGCCACTCCTATAGAATGATTGGTATATCGTAAATTATGTGAACTATAAAGGCTACTATGATCGGGCCAGCCCTCTAAACTCAGTAAAGTAGCTCCCCATGCATTATTTCGGTTGGAAGGATCGAGATTACCCGCACCACCCATATTTTGTAAACCGTTTATTTTATGATCATTAGCCCCACTTCCATCTGAAGTTCCTATCTCGGTAACTCTTCCTTTAAAATCTATATGATCACCAACAACTTCCCCTTCACCGTGGCCTATAACCACTCCTGCTCCATTATAATTTAATCCATTATAATCGGTATTTAAATAATTAACACGTGAAGATGTGTTTCTATAATCTAAAGATTCATTAACAAAATCCCTTTGTTTTACGCCAATAAACTGAACATATGGTAAACTTGTAATGGTTTCTAATTCTGACTCGACAAATATTACATCAATTTGATAAGAATAAGCTCTATGTGCTACAATTTGAACATCCCTAGATTGTAAATCGGAACGCACATCATTATAATTTAAACCTTTATAATAACTAATGACATATTCCTCTTTCGTATTAGAATTTTTTGCGGTTTTTGAAGCGTCCTTATAATAAAGGGCACCTTCTTTTTTATATTGTGTATCCACCGGCATTATAGAACGCACAACATCTTTGAGTTCACTTATTGGAAAACCTTTTTTGATGCTTGCATAATAGGTGTTTGCTGATAAATAATCAATTAACAGCATGCCTTGCTTTTCCCAAGATTGTCGCTGTTCGTTAGTTGGTATTTGATAAAACTGAACTAAACGAAAATGTTTATTATTAAACTCTGCTCCTTTTAATGGCTTAAAATCGGAAGTTTTAAATGCATTTACTTTATATGTGCCATGGGTTGTTTTTATGTCGTATTTATTTGAATCAATTTGGCCAAAAGTGATTTGACTAAAAACCAAAATGATTAACAACTGCCATTGTAAAGCCGATTTTTTAGTACTGTGTGTCATCATAAAAAGTATTATTTTGATTAATTAAGTAATATGCAACAAAATGCTAGGTGTCCTTTTCTGGACTAACTTGCCAAAAAAAATATCCTAATACGCCATAAAACATCGGGATTATATTAAAACCAAGCTTCAACAATATCTTGTTCGATGTGATGGTGATCTTTATGAATAAATTCATTTTTAAGCGCATCGTATTTATAGTCCTCACCCCAAACAGAGATATGCTCTGTAACTTCCTTTATAGCTTCACAAATAAATTCAACTTCAAAATTGGTCATAGTAGGATGAATTGACATACGTACCCAACCTGGGCGTTCAACTAAACAACCTTCTAATATTTTAACTTCTATGGATTTAGATCTAGATTTATCAACATTCAATAAATAATGCCCATAGGTTCCAGCACAAGAACATCCTCCTCGTGTTTGTATACCAAACCTATCGTTTAAAAGCTTTACGACTAAGTTGTAGTGTACGTTTTCAATATAAAATGAAAAAATCCCCAAACGGTCTGTATTATTGGGAGCTAGAATTTTTAAATTTTCAATCTTTTGTAAATTTTTAAATATTATGGCATTCAATTCGTGCTCTCGATCTAAAATATTTTGAACACCCATTTTCTCCTTTAACTGAATGGAAAGGGCGATTCTAATAGCTTGTAAAAAGCCTGGAGTTCCTCCATCTTCACGCGTCTCTATATCGTCTACAAAATCGTGATCTCCCCAAGGGTTGGTGTAACTAACCGTACCACCGCCTGGATTGTCTGGAACTAAATTTTTATATAGTTTTTTATTAAAAATTAAAACCCCTGTTGTTCCTGGACCACCTAAAAACTTATGAGGTGAAAATGTTATAGCATCTAAATACTCATCTTCTTCCTCTGGATGCATGTTTATATTAACATAAGGTGCAGAACAAGCAAAATCAACAAAACACAAACCATTATTTCTGTGCATTATTTTAGCTATAGCATGATAGGGTGTGCGAATACCAGTAACATTAGAGCATCCCGTAATTGCTGCAATTTTAATAGGAATTTCTCGGTATTCTTCTAACAACAATTCAAGGCTTTTAAGACAAGGTAGCCCCTTATCATCAGATGGAATTACCTTAACTCGTGCAATGGTTTCTAACCATGAGGTTTGGTTTGAATGGTGCTCCATATGAGAAACGAAAATTACAGGTCTTTTCTCCTCTGGAACTTCAATATGTGGTTTTAGATTTTCACTTATTTTAAGTCCTAAAATGCGCTGAAACTTATTAATAGCGCCGGTCATACCCGTACCTTCAGTTAATAACACATCATCATTCGAGGCATTAACATGCTTTTTAATAATGGACCTTGCTTCTAAATAAGCATGGGTCATCACACTTCCTGTAATCGAGGTTTCTGTATGGGTGTTAGCAACAAAAGGGCCAATATCATTTAATAGTTGTTCTTCTATGGGTCTAAATAATCTGCCACTTGCCGTCCAATCGGCATATATTATTTTTTTTTCGCCATAAGGCGAGGTAAACGTTTGGTCTAAACCAATGATATCTTTTCTAAACTCTGAGAAATAGGACTCTAAATCGGCTTCCGGTAACGTTGGTAACTTTTGTTTTAAGATATCACATAAAAATTCAACAATACTCATAATAATTACCCCTTTATTTTTAAATTAATCTTTTACTTCAGCAGACGTTTTTCACACCGCTTCTTTTACATAATCTCTAAGCTGACTTACTGGTACCACAATTTTTAAAAGCAGTTGTAAATCACCTTTGCGCTTTGCTCCGTCGGTATAATAAGCGCGTGTAGCACTAACCACACCAACGACTTCACCAGAATCATTCACAACTGGTCCGCCGCTAGCACCAATACCGAAATCTGCTGTAATAGAAATTCTAGGTTTACTAGATTTAGAATTCACAAATTTTCTAGAAATAATCCCTTTGGTCATAAAAAAAGTATTTTTAAAAGGGTGCCCCATCATATACACATCCTCACCAACAAGTTCTTGATTAGCTAAAGGCAGGGCGCTTAATTTCTTACCGTTAGTTTCTACTTTAAGAATGGCTAAATCATTAGCCTTACTAGCAGACAACACCTCGGTTACCACATAAACATTTCCATCATAATCTATAGCGAATAAGCCATCATACTCAATGGTGTCTTTAGGTGAGATAACATGATAATTCGTGACTACGATACCATCTTCATGAATTACAAATCCAGATGCAGCACTTAAATGTGTATTAGGGCATTGATCGCATAAATAAGATGAGCCAATGTATAATGTACTTTTTTGTAAATGGTAGTACATGTCATGACCTGTCTTTTTCTCTGACGTTGTATGAGCTATCTCGACACCTGAGTTTGCCTCAAAATTTTCATCCCTATCCTCCTTCAGTTTATTAAAAGGTGTATGTTTTTTTGCCGCTACAATGGCATCAATCTTTAAACTCGCCGCTTTTACAAACTCTGAACTATTTTCAGCTTCGTCTTCTTGTATTTCGACCACAACATTTTCGTTAGGTTCGGGAACATGTTTAGTAGAGTTACAACCGTTAAACAGGGCTACTAATGTGAGATATATGATATAATTGAATTTCATTTTATATTTATTTTATATGATTTATAGAAATCTAGTTCTTAAATGTTAGAAATTACTAACCCCTTTCTCTAACCAAGCCTTATATTCTGGAACGTCTGGTAAATAGCCTACAGGTTCTACTAATTGTTCTTCGTTATGATCGATGATAACATAAAAGGGTTGTGAGTTCGACTTGTATTTTATAGTTTGCATCTCACTCCATTTTTGTCCGATGTACTTTAGTTGTTTTCCTGGTCTTAATTTAGACTCTCTAACTTCTTCGGGTTTTAATTCACGCTTATCATCTACATATAATGAAATTAGAACCACATCATTTTTAAGAATATCTAAAACACTAGGATCTGGCCATACATTTTGTTCCATCTTTCGGCAGTTCACACAGGCCCAACCCGTAAAATCTAACATCACCGGTTTGCCTACTTTTTTGGCATAAGCTAAGCCTGTATCATAATCGTCGAAAGCTAAAATATTGTGTGGTGGTATTAAATGACCCCCTTCAGGAACTTCTTCATGATGCCCGCCAGGAACATTTGAAGAACCTAATTGCGTATAGCCAACACCATAAGGCGACTCGCTATAATGCTGTGGTGGAGGAAAAGCACTAATTAAATTTAGAGGTGCTCCCCAAAGCCCTGGAATCATATAAATGGTAAAGGATAAAATAATAAGCCCTAAAGACAATCGACCTACAGAAATGTGTGTAATTGGTGAATCGTGAGGCAGCTGTATTTTCCCAAAAAGGTAAAAAGCTAAAGCACCAAAAACTGCAATCCAAATGGCAATAAACACTTCACGCTCTAACCAGTGTAATTGTAGTACCAAATCGGCGTTTGATAAAAATTTGAAGGCTAAAGCCAATTCTAAGAATCCTAATACCACTTTCACGGTGTTTAACCAGCCGCCCGATTTTGGTAAAGAATTTAACCAACCCGGAAAGGCTGCAAAAAGAGCAAATGGTAAGGCTATGGCTAATGAAAAACCTAGCATACCTACAATAGGACCAATCTGACTACCACCAGCAGCGGCTTGAACCAGCAAAGTTCCTACAATAGGACCTGTACAAGAAAATGACACAATAGCTAAGGCTAAAGCCATAAAAAAGATACCTATTAATCCGCCTCTATCGGCTTGACTATCCACTTTATTCGCCCATGAATTAGGCAGCATAATTTCGAAAGCACCTAAAAAAGATGCAGCAAAAACGAGTAATAGTAAGAAGAAAATAATATTAAACCATACATTGGTCGATAGGGCATTCAGGGCATCGGCTCCAAAAATTAGGCTCACTAGAATCCCTAAAAGCACATAAATTACAATGATACTTACACCATAAATAATAGCATTTTTAATGCCCGCTGCTTTGTTTTTACTTTGTTTCGTAAAGAAACTCACCGTCATAGGAATCATAGGAAACACACAAGGGGTTAACAAGGCAGCAAAGCCTGAAAAAAAAGCAATAAAAAAGATGGACCAAAGCCCTTTGCTTGTTGCTTCTTTTTTAGTTTTTTCTATGTTTTTTTCTAAAGCTTGTGCTTGATCAACATCTGAATTTGTATTTGTTGCCACGGCCTTTTCATCACCAAGTTTAAAATCTAAATCAACCTCGGTTGGCGGCAAACAACGAGTATCATCGCAAACCATAAACTCAACCATTCCTTTGATTGTTGAAGTGGCTTGTGAAACTTTTATATTTTGAATAAACTTCACTTTCCCTTCAAAATATTTAATTTCCATTTCAAAAATCGGATCTTGAATGGTATGTCCTTCACCTTCAATAGTATTTCCGTTTAATTGGAAATTTTCTTCAGAATTATCGTAAATAAATGTTGTTGGAATAGGACCGCCTTCGGGTACCGTTTGTGAATACAAGTGCCAACCAGCATCGATTTGTGCTGTAGAAATTAAATTGTACTCGGTATCAGATATTTTTTCAACCGAAGTTGTCCACTTCACAGGATCTAAAACTTGGCTATTAATAATACCAAAGGTTAAAAAGGTGAGCGCTATTAATAAATTTTTCATTAAATAGATGTTTAATTGATTGCTTTAGTTAAAGAACTACTTGATAGAATTTTCCGTTATTAAAACCTTCAAGAACTATATCTTGATATATTTTTATGAATATGTTAACCCATGTTTTCAGAAATTAAAAAGGGCTACTTTTTCAAATAACCCTTTTAACCTTTCTAAACTTTGATCTTGACTAACTCAAATGTTTATATATGAAAGAATAGAGTAACTACGTAAAATTACTTTATACTATAAACTAACCACCAACACATGGTTTACGACATGGATACTATATATCGAGTGCATTAAAAACTTCGATTAATTTCGGGTCTGATGGTCTTGGTGCATTGGCATCAACAATATTTCCATCTGGACCTATTAAAATGAAACGTGGTATTCCCTTTATTTGATACGATTTGATAAATTCACTTTTCCAATCATGATCTGCAATTAACTGAACTCCTGAAAGTTCTTTGCGTTCAACCATTTTTCTCCAAGAACCGCGTGCCTTTTCTACATCAATAGAAATACTCACAAATGCTATTTTTTTACCGTGGTATTGTTTTTCAACTTTTTTTAGCGAAGGAATTTCACCGATGCAAGGCGCGCACCATGTTGCCCAAACATCGATATATACATACTTGCCATTAAAGTCACTTAAAGATGTTGTTCCTCCAGCATGATTTTCATAATCTGTAAAGATTGGTGATGGCTGACCTGCAGATAAGAGCTTTAAATTTTCATAATTCTCTTTTAAGGACTCTTTATGCTTTGGCTCTGTAGATACCGTAAGGAAGGTATTATAGTATTCATCTAATTTATCGGTATAACGAATATCGGTACTAGCTGCTGCGAACAACAAATTATTCTTTATTTTTTCAACAGGAATGGCTCCGAACACTTTTAATTTCGTAAAGTATTTATCTGTACCATCTCGCATGGCTTGTTCTTCAGCTTTTCGATTAAAATGTGCCGAAACTAAATTACGGTAAGATCCACCTCGATTATATGCAGCTTCGTTTAAATAATTTACAGTATCTAATGGTTTGAAATAATCTTCTGAAACCTTAAAATCTGGTTGTTTAGTAAACATACGATGTAAGCTCGGGTATTTCGCTAAGGTTAAAAGGTGATAATACCTTAACTCTTCACGCTCAGATTTTTCAAAGGCTTTTGGTAAATTTGGAAAGCTGTCTAAGTAGCTCGTGTAGCTTTCAGAAAGTTCGGCCTCTTTTGTTAAAAAATCCTTTTCGTCTAAAGAGTAAAACGCTGTGTTGTTCCCTCTTACGCGTTTAATACGTTCAATTTTAGTCATTAGATATTTTGATCCATCGGTATCGGTTCCTGTTAACTTGGCTGATTTTTTAAAATGTTTTAAATCTGCTGTTAGGTTATATTCTGATCCGTTAGTAAAATAAAAATCTAATCTATTTCTAGAGTCAAATAACACGTAATGGCCTTCACCTTGAGTTAGGGTGTCTGAAAAAGTACCATCTTCATTTAGTTCAATAGTGATAGTGCCTTCATCGCCTCCTAGCATTAGTTTTTTTGAAGGGACATTTTCTATTTTCCCAGAGAAGACTATATAGTCCTTAGTTTGTTTGTTTTCTGCGCAAGACGTTAAGCATAACGCAACAAGCAATATGGCAATTTGTACTTTCATTGTTTATGTTTTTATAAAGCATTAGTTTACTTATTGAGATATATAAATGAGAATTTATTTATACATTTCAACATTAATTATAAGCTAGAGCACTATGCCCTTTTTATTTTTTATTTATGATATTTTATTATTGAAGTCGAATGCCATCTAAACAAAATGAAGCAGGATAAATCATTTCTCCTTGATCGTTAACATGAGATGAGGTTACTTTAAACAACACCTTATCTACTGTACCCAAAGCAGTTAAATCTACTTTTTTCCAATCGTTTAAAACAAAATTATAATCAGGATATTCAGGATCTACATCTGGCATTAAGCCTAAATAAAACTCTACATTTCCAGTGGTACTTCCATTTAACGAGCCTTCAATAATTAATTTTAAATAGCCTGTGTTGAAATCTGCATAAGCCTCATTGTATGCCTCTTTATAGGCGGCTTCTGCTTCGTCTTCTGTTCCACCAGCATCTAAAACAGCTTGTTTAGCAACTTCTCCTGCTGCCTCACCCACTTTACGCTTGGCAACTTCTTTATGATTTCTTAATGATAGTGCCTCCTGATTATTAGGTGCAGGTAAACTAAAAGCACTAAAAAGATCTGTACTTGTATTATCTATTTTAGGGTTTTGAACAGCTCGACCAGTAAACAAATAAGCCCTTGTATCGGGGTCTATGGTTCCCGAATAAATAGATCCATAACTAGCTAAAAGGTAATTATAAGAGGTATTTGCTACTAAAACATGTTCTACAACTCCAGGCTGTGCCAAAGTAAAAAAGGCATTATCTCCTGTTGCATTCCCTACTAGATAATTTTCTGTTCTGTTCACCCTATTAGTAAAGACACTAAAAGCTGTTGAATCTATAGCTTCTTGCGTTTCTTCTGGAGTAAGTCCTACTGCAGGAGCAAAGTCTCTACTTAAACTCCAAGGATAAGATCGAAAGTTTTTATTAGACAAAGCAAACCCACTAAACTGTCCGCCAGCGGGATTAGATACATTTACAGTGATGACTCCCGACTCCGAGTTACCAACTTGAAATGGAGCGTCATAAATTTCATACGTAAAACGATCTAATTCTATTTCATTAAAAGTAATATCATTTGGATAAGGAATTTTAACCTCTAATTCATCGTCACAAGCATGAAATAAAGTGATACATGCTAAAGCCGTTATATATTTTGAAATTATCTTCATAAACTAAAATTTAAATTATTGTAATCCAGTATTTTGCTCAATTAACTTATTGTATTGCATCTCTACATTAGGAATAGGATAGCATAAATGATTTTCATCAATGGGCTCCCCTCTAATCGATTCAATCCAAAGTTTTCCTGCACCATCCTTAAACCTTAGGGCGGCAAAATATTCGCTACCATTTTCGATAAAGGTTTCTAAAAAGTACTCTTTAAAAATAGCATCCATCAAGTCTTGTTGCGTTGTAGGATTTAAACTATCCAAAATAGGATTTGTTCGTTTAGAGCGCATTTCATTAATAGGAGCTATAGCTTCGGCAATTGAAGCACCTGATCTTGCTAATAACTCTGATTTTAGGATATATAATTCTGGATATCTAAAGAAATAAGTATTGTATTTAAGATCTTGTGGACTAGCCAACTCTCCAGCATATCTACCAAGTCTTGCTACCTTGGTAAATGCAAATCTTGGTTGTGTATCCCATTCTATAGGTGCTCTTGCTTCACCTGTAATGATATCCCAGCGAGGATCGAATTGAAACCAATGGAAACCATACTCTAATCCGGCATCTAAATCGCCATTTACTGGCAATTTATTAGCATAACTCATAATCATATTGAAAGCATACGTATAACTAATGTTATAGTATCTACTTGCATTGTCGGATATGTAACTTGAGAATAAATTTTCTTCAGAATCCCAAGAATCTTGATAAACTTTAGCTAAATCACCTTGCATAGAAAAACCAGGAAGGCTTGTATTTAACACGTCATCTACCAAAGTAAGGGCTTCCTCTAAATTGGTTGTGCCGTCATTATACGCATTTCTGTAAAGTATTATTTTGGCCTTTAAAACTTTCGCAAATTCTTTAGATACATATCTATTACTTGTAAAACTCTCTAAATATTGAATAGCGAAATCAAGATCTTCAAAGATTTTCTCATAACTATCGCCTACATTTAGCCTACCAATTTCAATTTCATCTAAAGTAATCGCCTTTTCACGAAAAATGATTCCATTCGGGTTTGAGTCATCACTTGTCCACCAATGGCCATAATTCCAAAAAACGAAAATATTTGCAAAGGCTCTTAAACATCTGGCCTCGGCTAAAAACTCATTTTTTTCACCAAGATCAATTTGATCGGCGGTCATGTTTTCAATATTACTAATGGCAAAATTGGCCGCATTTAACGTTTTATAATATTCTAACCAGCGGTTTGGAATATTAACTGTTGTTTCGTTAGACTGGGAGTATTCCATATAGTAATCTCCACTAGACCATCTTACAAATCCAGCTTTAGCAGCAAAAGACACAAAAACTTTCCCTGAAAAGTTATCGGTATTCACAATAGATTCATAGATTCCATTTACAGCAGCACGAGCATCTTGAGCATTGGTTATGGCATTTTTTTCATTTAAAGAATAACTAGGTGTTAATTCTAAACTGTCTTCACAAGAAGTTACTGTGAAACCTAGAGCAATTAACGTTATATAAAATATATTTTTCATGTGTTGTCCGTTTTTATTGAATATTAAATCTAACTCCAAGACTGTAAATTTGTGCTGAAGGATACCTACTAGAATCAATTGACATTCCTGAACCAAGAGACGTACTAGACCAATTCCCTTGCGGATCAAACCCTGGATATTTAGTAATTGTAAATAAATTTGTTCCCTGAAGTGTTATTTCTATTCCGGTTAATGCTGAACTTGTAAATACAGAACTCGGCAACCTATAACTAACATTTAATGCATTTAAACGTATAAACGACGCATCGTGTAAATAGAAATCGGAAAACTTATTATTAGACCCAACGCCTCCAGGAGCCATTCTTGGGTAAAGTGCATCGTATGGACTATTTAAGATGGTACTTTGTCCTGCTATTAAATTACTTTGGTTTTCGTTTCTAGTATTAGCCACATCGGTATAAGGCATGTTCCAGAACCTTTTGTGTCCATACGCATAGGAAAATGTGGTATTAAAATTAAAGTTTTTATATTGATAGGTTAATCCAAAACCACCAAAACCTTTAGGTGTCGAGGTTCCAATGTTAACACGGTCGTCGTCGGTTATTTGGCCATCTCCATTTTGATCTATAAAAATAAGATCTCCAGCCGTTTCCGTAGAGCTGTTTAGGTACGTTGGTTGTCCAGTAGAAGTCACATTATCTACAAGCCCATAGGTATCTTCTGCATTTACATAGAAACGCCCTGCGGTTTCTAATCCGTACCACTGGCCTATCTCGCCTCCTTCAACTAATCGAATATATGGAGTCCTGGTATTTGGAAAATATAATTCTTCAAGTGAGCCATTAATTTTTGTAACCTTGGTTACATTTTTCGAGAAATTAAAATCGAAGGCTAAACGATGCTTAGCCGTTTGAATAATATTGTATGTAATATCAAACTCGAATCCTTTATTACTTATAGATGCCACGTTTGAGGTGACATCTTTAAATGATGAACTCCAAGCAATTGGTTTATCATAAATTAAATCTTTACTAGATTTTTCATAAATACCAATAGACCCAGAAAGACGATGATCAAAAAACCCAAAGTCTAATCCTAAATCAAACATTTCGGTTTGTTCCCATCCTAGATCTGGGTTTCCAATTGTAGCTGGCGCTAATCCAGGACTATCGTTATAAATAATTGAATTAATTCTAGTAATCCAGTCGAAATCTCCAAGGTTTTGAGACCCTGTTACCCCTAAAGATGCTCTTAATTTTAAATAAGAAACATATTTTTTCGCTTGTGTAGATTTAATGAAGTTCTCCTCTGAAATTAACCAAGCTAGTGCTCCTGATGGAAAGATTCCAAAACGATTATCTTCTCCAAAACGTGACGAACCATCGCGACGTACTGTTCCGGAGATAATGTAGCGATCAGCGAACTTATAATGTACACGAGCAAATTGAGAGATTAAGGCATTTTGTGAAGTAGTCTCATCTACATCGGTTATATCGGCAGCCGATCCAAAATTATTAAGAACCTCATCATCCGGAAAATCTTCGCCTTTTATGTAATAATATCTTTTCTTACTGCCCTCTCCAGAGTAACCAGCTAAAAGGGTGATATCATGTTTATCCCCTATTAATTTGTTATAAGACAAGGTTGCCTCCATGACATCAAAAGTAGTTTTACTACTAGACCAAGTCCTGTTATTAAATTCGTTATTATCACTACTACCCAAACGATTATACCTTAAGGACTCTGCATCTGAGTAATTAATGGTATAGGCACCTCTTAAATTTAAGTCTTTTATAATTTCATAATTTACATAAGACGTTGTATTCAATACAAGCCCTGTTGAAGTATTGGTATTAAGTAGTGTTGTATACGGATTTTCAGTATATATATCGGCAGTAAAAATAGAACCATCTGGGTTATACGGAGGTAAATCTGGTCGAGTCCCTTTTAAACTTCCTAACATCCCGTCCTTATCATCTGCGGTACGGGTACTAGCGTTTAAGTTTAAACCGAAAGTGAATTTATCACTTATTTTAGTGTCGAAATTAAGTCGACCACCGTAGATCTCACTTTTACCAGATTTAATAATCCCGTCTCTGTCATTGTAGTTAAAGGACACAAAATAAGTCGTTGCTTCCGATCCACCTCGAACTGAAAAATTGTGTTGTACAGCTAAGGGATTTTGTGTCATTTCATCTTGCCAATTGGTATTAGAATCATAAAACGCATTAGCTAATACCGTTAAATCTGAAGCATCAAATTCACTAGTATTTAAATTTAATAAGGCATCTTTATCTAGAAATATTTCTGTATAACTATTAAATCCTCCATTGCTAAGCACTGATTCTTTACTTGCTGCAATAGTAAATTCCTTGTAGGCATCGGTTTCAAATAACTGATAATCATTAAAATCCATTGCTGTAAGCCCCACTCTAGATGATATTTCCAACATTGGCTTACTCTGGTGTTTTCCTCTTTTAGTCGTTACCATAATAACACCATTGGCTGCTCTAGACCCATATACAGCAGTTGCTGATGCATCTTTTAAAATATCGACACTTTCTATATCATCAAGATTTAAGTTATTTAAGGCATTGGTTACATTCCCTGAAGTGGTTGAAGTATACTGCGGAACACCATCAATAACCCATAATGGTTGGTTATCTCCCGATAGCGATGATTGCCCTCTAATAATAACACTAATAGGAGAAGTTGGTGAAGCAGACTGTACTTGCACACTAACCCCGGCAGCTTTACCTTGTAGCATACTTTCAATAGTAGCTTCCATTGGGGCATTTTCAATGTCGGTAGCAGTTATTCTAGAAATTGAACCGGTAGCATCTTTTACTTTAGAAGTCCCGTAACCAATTACAACAACCTCTTCTAAATTATCAAGGTTAGGAATCATTTTTACCTCAATATAGGTTTTATTAAAAATAGACTCCTCTACATCTTTAAACCCCATGTAACTAAAAACTAAAGTAGAACTTTCATTAACATTGCTCACCTTGATGGAAAATTTACCATCAAAATCGGTAACAACTCCATTTCTAGTTCCTTTTAGCACAACCCCTACTCCAGGCAATGGCATCCCTAAATCATCTGACACATAACCTGTTATTATTTGCTGTAATATGCTGGGCGCCGTTGTGACTTTATTGGTTTGAGTATCTCTACTTTTAATAACAATTGTATTTTGTTCTGCAAACTCATAAACAAACCTTCCTTTAGACAAACTCATATCTAAGAGTTCATTGGCAGGAAATATCCCTTTTTTCAATGCAATTTTTGGATAATTTTCAAATAAATCTGCACGATATATAAAAGCGTAATCAGTTTGATCTTTAATTAGCTTAAATACTTCGTCAACAGAAACAACTTGGTTATCTTTAATTTCAATTTTAGCATTTTGAGAGAATCCATTTTTAGTAGTTAAACTAAATACAGTCATTGAAAAAAGAAAAATAAATGTTTTCATGATGAGTGATAAAAACCTTCCCTTAAAAAAGAGAAGTAGGTTGGTGTTTTTTTTCATAAATTTACATGTTGGTTTATTAATCAATTGTTAGGGATAGCACTGGCGGTGAGATGTTTAGTATTATCCCTTTTTTTATTCTATTATAATACGCTTATTTTCAATTCGATAATTCATATTATTGGTGTTTTTTATAATTTTTAGAATATATTCTATAGATTGTTGTTTGTTTAAAACTCCGGTGAAAGCAATACTTTCCATATCTTCATTAACAAATACAAAGTCAACATCATACCATCTTGAAAGCACTTTCATGATATCCTTTAAAGGTTTATTTGTAAAACTAAATGCGCCTTTACGCCAAGAAATAACTTCTGCTACATCTACTGTAGAAATTTCAAAATCATTTTTACTTTGAGAGAGTCTTGATTGTTCTCCTGGCTGTAAAATATTCTGATTTATATCATTAGTAACCGACACACTTCCTTCAACCAGAGTGGTAAGTATTTCAGTTTCATCTTTATATGCTTTAACATTAAAACTTGTACCTAACACCGTTAAGCTCTGTTCGTTTGTTTTTACTGTAAATGCATCGCCGTTATGCTTTGTACTTTTTGTAACTTCAAAATAAGCTTCGCCATAAACCAGCTCGACTTCTCTTGACTGTCCTTTTATAAAATTAACCGGGTATTTTATTTGGGAATCTGAATTTAGCCAAACTCCGGTCCCATCGGATAGTTTAATTTTATACTGACCTCCTCTAGGCACAGTTAAAAAATTAAATTCTAATTTTTGATTATTGGCCTCTACAACATCATAGGTAATTTCCTTTCCACTACCACTAATGCCTTGATTATGGTAAACGTTAGTGCTATCTAGGAACACAGTAGAACCATCTGACAGCGTAAGAACCGCTTTATCTGTTCCTATTTCAATTTTAGTATCAGCTACTATCGTTTCCTCATTATCCGTATCAATACTATTAAAAACAAAAGTTAAACCAAGAATTAAAGCTATAGTTGCAGCCGCGGCATACTGCCAATAATAGGTTTTCTTTGGCATGTTTAATTTCGATTTTAAAACTTGCCAATCTGCCTTTTTATCTATTTTATTTTTTAACTGTAACCGAGATTCAATTTCTGATTTATTGGTTAATCTTTTTAAAATATCTTCTTTTTCTTCAGAAGTGAATAAATCTGAAGATTCCAACGATTCTACCTTTTCATCTTTTAAAAGTGATGCAGCAATCTGCTTAGATAATATTATAATTTTATTAAAATTGATCATTCGGTGTTACTGGTGTTTATAATGAAGACGACAAAACTCTTTGATGGGGTTAAGAAAAAATTAACTTTTTAAACTTAAATTTAAAGTTTTAACAATCTTAACTTAATAAGATGCCGAAAAAATGTTTATTAATAAGAAGAATCAAAAACAAAAGCTATAAAAACAAAATAGTTTTTTAACAATGGTCTTAAACGTTTGTATGCTATTTTTTTCTGTGCTTTAACGGTATTCACAGAAATGCCTAATTGGTCAGCAATTTCAACATTTGTAAATTCTTTTATACTTAATCTTATAATTTGAGCACATTTATTAGGAAGTGTATTAATAGCTTCTTCAATTCGGGTTGAAGCCTCTTCAATAACCACTTCTTTTAGATAAAATGATTCTTTATTTAGGTTGTCTATTTCTACAACCGTCATATGATCCGTAGCCTTAAACCGTCTACTTTTTAAAAAATCTAAAGCCTTATTTTTTACAGAAGTATATAAATATGATTTTATAGCCAGCTCATTTTTAAATTCAATTTTATCTTCCCAAACTTTAATAAAAACATCTTGTACGAGGTCCTTTGCTATATCGATATCATTAACATAACTTTTTGCAAAAACACACAACGACGTGTATAAAGAATCGAATACGTTTTTATAGGCTTTTATAGAGAGTGTATGTGTATCTTTAGTGTGGGGCAATTAGCAATTTATTTATATAGGATTTCAAATCTAACCAAAAATTAATAAAGTAAAAGTTGGCGAATGGCTTTTTATGATTTAACCAAAAAATGAATATCAAAATAATGCATTAAACCAACATAACTATTAAAATTTATTAATTTACAAACAATAGATTAAAAATCATAACTATTTAATTATCTAACGAATAAACTGAATACCTTTCATTTTGAGTTAGCCCTTAATTTATATAGGAATCACAAAAAACCCACAATAACTGTAAGCTTAAATGTTTAGAATGCCTTTTCAAAAAAGCTTTTTAAGAATCAATAGTTTCTAAATAGAGGTCTTCTAATGCTTTTAAAGTAATATCTTCACTTCTAAAAGATTCTACCAAATGGCCTTCTTTCATAATCCCGATATGTGTAGCAATTTGTTTTGCTCGGAAGATATCATGAGTTGCCATAAGAGTTGCCACACCTTTTGCTTTTAGGGTTAAAAGCAGGTTTGAAAATTCGTTGCTAGCCCTTGGATCTAGTCCAGATGTGGGTTCATCTAAAAGCAAAACTTTAGCCTGTTTAGCCAAGGCAATAGCAATCCCTACTTTTTGTCGCATCCCTTTCGAGTAGGCCGAAACACGTTTTAAATGAGCATTTGATTGTAAACCTGCTTCTGACAAAAAATTAATAAGCTCGGCCTTAGTGTATTTTTTATTTGCTAACCCCACAAAATACTCTAAATTTTCTAAGCCTGTTAACGTAGGATAAAGCATCAAGTTTTCTGGAATATAGGACAAGTATTTTTTAGTTTCCATGTTCTTTTTACCTACATCTAATCCATTTATACTCACAAGGCCTTTTGTGGGTTCTATAAAACCTAAAAACAAATTAATGGTGGTTGATTTACCTGCACCATTGGCTCCCAACAAACAATATATATCGCCTGCTTCAACCTTAATATTCAAATTATTAAGAGCACAAAAGTTGTTATATTCTTTTCTTAAATTAATTGCTTCTAACATATCTAATTATTTTTTGGTTTTGGGAAATGATTATAATCCTCTACGGTTAGTTTTTGATGATTTTTGTACTTGATATAAAAATATTGGGTCCATTCTTTTTGAAAATTTACAGCTTTCTTCTGAAAATCCAAATAATGCTGTGTATCTGTTCCAGCAATTTTGTTCATGGTATTTTGAAGTAAAATAGCCGGAGAAAGCCAGCTTAAACTATTAGCTAATGCCCGTTGTTTAGTAGATTGATTTTCAAACTTACTTTCAAACGCGTTCATAAATTTTCTTTTCTCATCTAAAAGAATAAAGTTCTTATCCCAATACGCTCTAACCCTATTAGTTGTTTCACCTTTATTTTCTTTTTCTGAAGGATTTTCTTCATAATACTTTTGTAAAACAGCCTCTTCTTTCTTTTCAAAATCCTTTTCAATATCTCTTTTGGCTGTGACATATTCCACCCTAGATGGCGAAGGATAAATACTACTTGATACAATATTTACGATGCTAGGTATAATCATAACAAAAAGCAACCATGTTCCTAAAAGGAAAATAATGTTTTGAGAAGACGATTTGTTAAGCAGGTTTATAAAAAATGCCAAGGCAAACCAAAACAGGGTATATAAAGCAATACCTAGAAGTACACTTAAATAAGCATCATTTAAGATATTAACCCCTACAAGAATTAAAGATACCGAAAGTAATACACTTATTAGTAACACGATAAAAACATAGCGAAATACTATTTTTTTTAACAACCATAACTTGATGTTAATTGGCATGGACAACAATAACCTTAATGTGCCTTGTTCTTTTTCCGAAGACAGAATATTGTAGCTAAATGCAATTATTAAAAGCGGTAATATAAAAACAAATACAAAGGCTAAATCGAAACCTCCAGTGGCAATATTTAATGGATTTTCAAAATTATCGTTATCCTTACCTGCATTGGTAGATGATATATTAATTTTAGTATAATAAGGAAAAATATCGCTTTGTCCGTTACTAATAACAGCGAGAGGCGCTGGCTTGGATGTTAAATAAATACCTCCATAATAATTTCCCATACCCACAGGGTTCGATGGGTCTTCAAAAAATCTAGCAGGAGCCTTTTGCTCTCCGTTTTCTATAGATTTCAAGGTGTTTTTATGATTGGTATAGAATGTTTGCTCTTTTTCTTTAACCAAGGTAATCCCCTTTAATTGTTTATCAACTCTAGATTTTCCGTTAAATGATGCAAATACAATAAACAGAAACAGAAAGCATACTAGAATTAATACTAAAGGATTTCTAACTATATTTTTAAGTTCTAGTTTAATCATTTCAATTTATTTTTATAAACAGATAACAATACCAAAAGCCCGCTGAACACCCACCATAATATTAAATACAATAGGTTACTCTTGCTTTTTTCCATGGTTTGAGCTAATGTTAAAGGATGGTAATCAAACTTTAGGTTTTCCTTAAAAAAGTCGGAGTCCACCGCTCCTCTTGGACCACTATTTAAACTGCTAATTAGTGCATTCCTATACTCTTCAGCTTGATAAGTGAAATTATAATGCGATTGCAAATCGCTTTTGGCAAATTGCATAGATAACATGCGCATTAAAATTGTTGGAGAGATAAACGCATTAAGTTGATGTACTTTAAGTTGATCTAGATATACATTATTTAATTGCGTCATAGCATTTTTATAAACCGCGGTTTCATGTTTTTCACCTTCTTGCATAAGCAACTGACGATAACTAACAGGAAGTGAATCTATACTCTTTACTTGGTACGTTTTTAAAAGACTATCTTTAAAAGCTATGGCTTTTTCAGAGGTCGGATCGTGACCATTTATACCATTGTCTAGTGCCTTTTTTATGTTTTCTTGATAAGCAATGGCTGAAGGTGTTTTATGGGTTTTCTTAGAAATATCGGCAGTTAATTTTGGCATAAGAAGTGCCGAAATCATCCAAAAACTTAGTAGAATAATTAAAGAAAAGTTACTGTTTTTAGCCCATACTGATGCAGCGATAGACAGATGAATAAAAACACCATAATAAAGCAACAAACTAAATACAATAAGTATATAGCGTAAAAGGTCTCCATTTTCGTAATTTGAAAATAGAATAAAACAAAAACCAAGTATAATAACAGGGACTAACAATAAAAGTATGGCAAACCACATGCCTAAAGCTTTGCCTAAAACCAGTTGTCGTTTCGATGCGCCTTGGCTAAGTATAAGTTGCAACGTGCCACTTTCTTTTTCGGTAGTATAACTATTGAAGCCTAATAAAATAATAAGTAAGGGCATTAGATATATAAAAACATAGGCCGGGCTTAAATCGGCAAATCTAGCCAAATCATTCTGATCTGTAATTTGCTTATACGATGCCGAATTTTGCCGATGGGCTTCTAAAAAAACAGAAACACCCAGGTATTTATTAAGTCCGTTATCTATTAATGAAAGTACAGGAATAGGCTTAAATGCAAAAGTACCGTAGTGACCAGCAGAATGAGCACTTTTTTTACCTTGGTTTTCCCATTGTACTCTCGCTAATGCTTCGGCAGCTTGATGCTCTTTTTGAATTTTTATATTCGTATTCCAACTAATTATCATTGAGAATACAAGTAGTATTAATAATATTATACTGGTTAAACGAAATCTATTATTTCGTAAAAGTTCCTTTACTTCTTTTTTTGCTATTAATAGAATCATAGGAGAATTTGAAGAATATTTTTTTATACTATATGCTAAACTTAATACTTGTTAATAATTGAAACAACCATTACCAAGAAACCATTTTCATTGTTTCAGCACTAAAACCAAGTATTTCATAAGTTTACAATTTACACATTTTAAACCTAGCCAAGCTTAATTGGCTTAATACTTGCTTTTTTACTTCCCTGTCAAGAATAAGTTCTCGATTTAAAGGATTTGTAAAATAAATTCGCTTGATATTTATTATAAATAATAAAAGCAGAAAAGAACAAAAACAAAGTTTCGTTCTTTTCTGCCATTTGTATTACTATGGTTAACAAACAGTAGAACCGCTTATTTTTTTACAAATTTAATAGCATTTCCAGTTTCCAGTTTTAATACATAAATTCCACTTACTAAATTAGTAATTGTAATTTTTTGATTAGCAGAGATAGTTCCAGAACCAACTACAGCTCCTAAAACATCAAATATTTTATAGTTTTCAGTAGTTTTTAAACCTGAAACTTCAACAAAATCTGATGATGGACTAGGAAATAATTTCAGGTCGTTAGATGCATACACATCATCAACTGTTAAAGTCGCTCCGTCAAGAAATGTAAATAAATGTCTTCCGTCATTGGTACCACTTGTTCTAGTAAAAGTTAGTGTGGTAACAGGGCCAGAAAATTCTATAATTCCTTTACCTACGCCAGCGACTAAGGTTTTGGAATCGGCTGCTGTTAAGTCATATTCTGATCTAATAACAAAATCGTGATTGAATACTGTGGTTGAAAACACCCAGTCTTTTACGTAAAATTTTAAATTTGGTATAGCCTGTGCAAAAGTAACAGTACAAGTGTAGCTTCCAACAGGCTTATATCTAATTCCTGGTGTATTCCATGCTCCTTCATGTGCAGAATAGGCTTCCCCTGTAAAACCTCCATAGGCGTAATTTTCTGCCCCATTTTCTGCAGCCATATCTACGGTAAAACTCACTCCTCCCAATGTACCTGTTGTGGCTGATGTAAAAATTGCAAAATTAGAATCTTGAGCATAAGTTAAACCAGTTGTTGCTAATCCAATAATTGCCAATAAAAAGTTTTTGTAAATTTTTTTCATGTGTGTAAAGATTTAATTGTTAAAGGTTTTAATTTACGTTTTGATAATTTGTAGTGTAAATCAGGATTTTATATTTAGTGATACGTAAGCGCCGCTATTAATCTAATATGACCATGATTTCACTAAATTCTATCAAGAATTTTAACTACTGTTTTTTACTAAGACGATAAAACTCTTTAGTAGGGTTAAAAAAAAGTTAATTTTTTTTTATCAATATGTCTTTTATTTAACAATAACGTGTTAAAAAATATTATGAATCCAATAATTCCTTTAATAGAATCCTATGTTATAATGAGTTACGTTGTGTTTTCTTAATTTAACACAAGGTTGATACAACAACACGAATCGGCTAGACTGGCTAGTTTTGGCGGTGGTAATTTCCCTGGTTTTCAAGAAATTTTCGTTAATAACGATGAACTTACAAAAACCCTCGAAATCGTAACTGATATTACAGCTAGTTTGGAGGAAGAATAACAAGATTAAACCTTTTTTCTATCGACCATAGTTTAACGAATAAAAAGATAAAACCCCATCAGTATTTAAAATCTGATGGGGTTTTTGGTTTTAGGTTGTTTGCTTTAGGCTTTAGGCAATGTTACAACATTAATCATGAAACGAAAGCCCTAACTTTTAACTTTCAAACTGCTTCAAAGTTGTTGTAATGATCTTAACGCAATCTAACAACTCCTCCTTAGTCATCACTAAAGGTGGTGCAAATCGGATAATATTCCCATGGGTTGGTTTAGCTAGTAAGCCATTTTCTTTAAGCGCCACACAAATATTCCAAGCGGTATCACTGTCTTCGTCATCATTAATAACAATGGCATTAAGCAAGCCTTTACCACGAACCAAGTTCACGATACCACTTGTTTCAATATAAGCGTTTAATTCACTTCTAAACAAGACTCCTAACTCTAAAGCTTTATCGGCCAATTGCTCATCTTCAACAACTTCTAGAGCAGCCATCGCAACAGCTGCTGCAACTGGATTCCCTCCAAAAGTACTACCGTGATTTCCTGGCTTTATAACGTTCATCACCGGGTCATTGGCTAAAACTGCCGAAACCGGATACACACCACCACTAATCGCTTTTCCTAAAATTAAAATATCTGGTTTCACATTTTCATGATTTACCGCTAATAGTTTTCCTGTACGAGCGATTCCTGTTTGCACTTCATCAGCAATAAAAAGCACATTATATTTCTCACATAAAGCCTTCGCTTTGGTTAAATAACCTTCGTCAGGCACATAAACTCCGGCTTCACCTTGTATCGGTTCAACCAAAAACCCTGCTACATTAGGGTTGTTTTTTAAGTTCTCTTCTAAGGCATCAAGATTATTGTATTCAATTTTTATAAATCCTTTTGTGTATGGCCCGAAATTTTTACGTGCCACAGGATCGTTAGAAAATGAAATAATTGTGGTGGTTCTACCGTGAAAATTGTTTTCACAAACTATTATTTCGGCTTCATTTTCATCAATAGATTTTACTTCATAAGCCCATTTTCTACATATTTTCAAAGCCGTTTCAACTGCTTCGGCTCCTGTATTCATTGGTAAAAGCTTATCGAATTTGAAATATTCACATGCAAATTTTTCAAATTTTCCGAGCATATCATTATAAAATGCACGCGATGTTAAGGTTAGGGTTTGCGCTTGATTTACCATAGCACCCACAATTTTTGGATGGCAATGCCCTTGGTTTACTGCCGAGTATGCCGATAAGAAATCGTAATACTTTTTTCCTTCAACATCCCATACAAACACACCTTCTCCCCTGTTTAATACTACAGGTAGTGGATGGTAATTGTGTGCACCATACTTGTTTTCTAATGTAATCGCTTCTTGCGAACTTAATTGGTTTAAAACAGCCATTTTAAATAAATTTAAATGTTTGTATCTAATCTAATAGATACTTAAAATAACCATTCCTTCTGTACCTTTATCCTTCCGAAAAGTCTCGAAAATTCAGCGTGGGAGAGAAATCATCCCTAGAGCCCGCAAATTACAAATAAAACAACACCTCAAAAAATGTTTTAGACAATCTTACAACTTCAAATTCTGAAATCATTAAAAAAGAAAATAACAATTTTTAACTTCTCTCAATAAAGTATAAAGGAGTTCATTATTTTTGCAGCATGGCAAGAAAAAAAACAAGAAAACAAGTTTTTGAAAACGTAGAAGTAATTGATGCTGGAGCAAAAGGTAAAACTATTGCAAAAGCTCCAGATGGCAAGGTAATATTCCTTCCAAATGCTGTTCCTGGCGATGTTGTTGATGTGCAAACATTTAAGAAACGTAAAGCCTACTACGAAGGAAAAGCAACGGCTTTTCATAAACTTTCAGATAAGCGTACTGAGCCCAAATGCGAGCATTTTGGAACTTGTGGTGGTTGCAAATGGCAAGACATGGCCTATGAGCACCAACTTTTTTATAAACAAAAAGAGGTTACCAACAATTTAACGCGAATCGGACATATAGAACTTCCAGAGGTTACCCCTATTTTAGGTTCTACTAACCAATATTTCTACAGAAATAAAATGGAGTTTTCTTTTAGCGATAGCCGATGGTTAACGCTTGAAGAAGTACAATCGGACGAAGATTTAGGCGATAGAAATGCCCTTGGATTTCATATTCCTGGCATGTGGGATAAAATTTTAGACCTTAATAAATGTCACCTTCAAGCAGACCCTTCTAATGCTATTAGAAATGCGGTTAAAGCTTTTGGAATCGAAAATAATCTTGAGTTTTTTAACACCAGAAACCAAACCGGCTTTCTACGTACCATGATGATTAGAACGTCTTCTACGGGCGATATCATGGTCATGGTTCAATTCTTCAAAGAAGACAAAGAAAAGCGTGAACTACTTTTAGATTTTATTGCTGAAAAATTCCCAGAAGTAACCTCGTTACAATACGTTATAAACGGCAAGGCTAACGATACTATTTACGATCAAGAAGTGATTTGCTATAAAGGGCAAGACCATATTTTTGAAGAAATGGAAGGCTTAAAGTTTAAAATTAATGCCAAGTCCTTTTATCAAACGAATTCCGATCAGGCTTACGAACTTTATAAAATCACTAGAGATTTTGCTGGATTATCAGGAAACGAATTGGTGTACGATTTATATACTGGAACAGGAACTATTGCTCAGTTTGTTGCTAAAAAAGCAAAAAAAGTAGTTGGTGTAGAAGCCGTTCCCGATGCTATAACAGCTGCCAAAGAAAATGCACAATTAAATGGTATTGATAACGTTGAGTTTTTTGTAGGTGACATGAAAAATGTATTTAATAGCACCTTTATTAAAACCCATGGTGAGCCAGATGTGATTATTACCGATCCGCCTCGAGATGGTATGCATAAAGATGTGGTGCAACAAATACTCAATATAGCGCCTAAAAAAGTAGTTTATGTGAGCTGTAATAGTGCCACACAAGCCCGTGATTTAGAACTTATGGATGCCCAATACAAAGTGGTAAAAACACAAGCTGTTGATATGTTTCCGCAAACTTTTCATGTTGAAAATGTTGTACTTTTAGAGCGTCGATAATTTAAAATTCTATGACAATGACCTCTTTTTAAAGGCTTATCATAGTTATTAATAAACAATAATGAAATACATTAAACTTCTTATTGCCCCAGTGCTATTATTAATTGGTGTTTTAATTGCCATAGCTTGTGAACCCGACGACATTTGTCCGGAAGGCATGGCAACCACACCACGACTTATCATCGATTTTCATGATGCTTCAAACCCAGACACCAAAAAAAATGTGTTTGATTTAATAGCCTTCGGAGTTGGTAACGACAATGTTTTATCTGATTATTACTTTACAGATACCGATGAAGTCTTTTTACCACTAAAAACAGATGTAAACACCACCCAGTACACACTAATAAGTGACGCCACTGTAAACGATAATGGAACACCAGACGATGATACGGATGATTATATTGAGGGTAATCCAGATACCATAACCATCAATTATAGTCGTGAAGAAGTTTATGTATCTCGTGCCTGTGGATATAAAACCATTTACAAAAACGTTACCTTAACTATTGAACCCGATGCTGATAACTGGATGCTTTCTAGACAGCCTATGAACGAGAACCAATCTGTAGAAAATGAAGATGAAACCCATTTTATTATATCGCATTAATCTTATTGCTTTCTTTTTGGTTGCCTCGATGAGTATTCAAGCTCAAAACGACACCATTACAGAAATATCTGAAACCATAAAAACGGTAGACTCGACTAAATTTAAAAAGTCTAAGTCTGCAGCAAAAACGAATAGCACCCCAAAAGATTCCGTAAAAATTAAATTGAAATATGGACTACGTGTTGGTGGGGATATCGGGAAGCTTATAAGATCTTCTTTTGATGAAGACTATAAAGGTTTTGAAATTAATGCCGATTTTAGAGTTTCAAAACACCTTTACGCTGCCGCGGAATTAGGTACTGAAGAAAAAAACACCATTACCGACTATATGGATATCACTTCTACCGGAAGTTACCTAAAAGTTGGTGTAGATTATAACATGTACGATAACTGGTTAAACATGGACAACATGATTTATTTTGGTTTTCGCATTGGAGGAAGCACTTTTAGTCAAGACCTAAATGGAGCAACAATTTATACTACTAATCAATATTGGGCTCCGCAATATACGCTTACCGAAAAACAAGAGTTTAGTGGGCTAACGGCTTTTTGGGGCGAACTTCAACTCGGATTAAAAGCAGAGGTGTTAACCAATCTGTATATGGGATTAAACGTTCAAGTTCGATTACTTGCCGCAGAAAAAGTTCCTGATAATTTTGAAAACGTCTATATTCCTGGTTTCGGAAAAACTTACGACAGTAGTGCTATAGGTGCTGGTTATAGCTACACGATATCATACCGAATTCCTTTGTTTAGTAAGTACAAGTAAGGGTTTGGGAGTGAAAAGTTTAAAGTTTAAAGTTAGAACTAACGTTTAAAAATTAACGATGCTCCCTTGTATATTGGCCGCCAATGTCACTCTAGCTTGTCGCAGTATTATCAAATTGCTTTTGGAACTTTGCAACTCATCACCATAACACCCCTATAATCCCCTCAAGGGGATATCCATAGGTTTTTCAATTCATTCTCGGTATGAAAATTATACTATCGATTTTAAATTATGCCAGAGAATTTAAGAAAATGAAACCTAGGTATTTGGTTGATTATAGTTAGCATATAGCTTACCGCCTATCTCATACAGCCCATCAATGTCACACTAGCTTGTGGAAGTGTTACCGAATTGCTTTTGCAACTTTAAAACTCCAAAAGCCTCAAACCAAAACCTCCGCTTCATGCGAAATAGGAAAATTACACGAATTAGCAATAAAACACAGTTTATTTGCTTTTTCATGTAAACTGAGAGCTAAATCTTTTTGCGACTTATCTTTAATAGTAACGAGGGGTTTTAGTTGCACACTTGTAAATTGGCCGCTTCCATTTGTATTTACTTCTAAAATACCTTCGGCATCGTCAGAATAGCTTAAAACTTCTATTTTATGCTGAGCACAGACATATAAATACGACATCATATGGCAGGAAGCTAAAGCGGATAAGAGCAAATCTTCGGGGTTATAACAACGTTCATCACCTCTAAAAGCTTTAGCAGCCGAAACCTTTAATGCCTCCGCTTTATTAGGTACAGTCACCTTATGATTTCTGCTAAAGTTTCTCGGATTCGCTGTCGAATCACCTTCAGATAATTCCCAGCGTATATGCGTCTTAAACTTATGGTTCTGTAACATAAATGATAGTGATTTGTTTTTCTTAGATTCAGGAGTCAATCAAAAAATCTGCTTCAGTTTGAAAACTAATCATTCAAAACTTTAAAGCTAGCAGACCTATCCAATCTAAAATCTAGAACTTTAAAATTAGAACCCTGTCTTCCGAAGCACTAATTCATATATTTCCCCTTCTTGCTTCCTTCATACATCACGTATTTTACCAAACGTGATTCTAGCTTAGCATTGAATAATTGTATTTTGCGAGAAGGTCGTAATCCTACAAATTTAAGGGCATCCAAATTGGATGTAATAAACCAAGCATCGGTACCTGGGTAATTCTGTTTTAGGGTGTCGCCAATGTTTTTATAAAAGTCTTCCATATCAATATTTAAACGCTCACCGTAAGGGGGATTAAATACCATGTGTAATTTTTCGTCGCCACCTTTTTGGGTTTTAAAGAAATCTTCATGTTTAATCTCTATAAAATCTTCTAACTGGGCATTTTTCACATTTTCCTTAGCCTTAGCAACAGCACTAGGGGCTTTATCGTAACCTATAATTTTATGATGAAAATCCCTTGTTTTACTCAGAAGCGATTCTTCAATTTTCTCAAATAAATCAACATCCCAATCTTCCCAGCGCTCAAAGGCAAACTCCTTTCGCATTAGATTTGGTGGAATGTTACAAGCAATCATAGCCGCCTCAATAAGCATGGTTCCCGAACCACACATAGGGTCCATAAAATCGGTTTGTCCGTCCCATCCAGAAAGCATAATCATACCAGCCGCTAACACTTCATTTATAGGTGCAATATTGGTAGCTGTTTTATACCCACGTTTGTGTAAGGAATCGCCCGAAGAGTCTAACGAAATGGTGCAACGGTTTCTATCGATATGCACATTAATTTTTAAATCTGGAAATTTTAAATCCACGTTAGGACGCTGTCCATCGGTATCTCTAAATTTATCTACGATAGCATCTTTTGTTTTCTGAGCTATGAATAAAGAATGTGAAAACAAATCGGAGTGAATGGTAGCGTCTATAGCCAAAGTCCCAGTCGGTTTCAAATACTGAGACCAATCCATCGCATAGATTTTATTGTATAAATCTTGCTCGTTTTTCACATTAAAAGCATGGATCGGTTTCAAAATTTTAATGGCCGTACGTAAGCCTAAATTCGCTTTATACATAAAGCCTTTATCGCCCGAAAAAGATACATTTCGCACTCCTTTTTTAATATACTGTGCGCCTAATTGTGTTAGTTCTTTTTCCAATAAATCTTCAAAGCCAAATAATGTTTTGGCTACCATATTAAAATTTTCTCCCATATTTTACGTCTGTTGACTTTTTTAAGCCCAATAGATTGCAAAAATAATGTAATTTTGTGGCAAACGTAAAGTTTATTGATAATTCGGGGGATTAAGAATTAATACCAACAAGTTAACACGATGTATTATGCGCCCCACAAACAAAAGAATTTCTGTTTTCACAGAAAATATTTATGACAAATAATACAACAACTTGGTTTACTTCTTGGTTTGACACGCCTTTTTACCACATTTTATACAAAGATCGAAACGACAGGGAAGCCCATGCTTTTATGGACACGCTTACCAACTACCTAAATCTTCCGGAAAACGGTAAAATATTAGATTTAGCCTGCGGAAAAGGACGCCATTCCCGCTATCTTAACAAAATTGGCTACGATGTAACTGGTGTTGATTTAAGTGAAAACAGTATCAAATTTGCCAAGCAATTTGAAAACCATAGGTTAAAGTTTGAGAGGCATGACATGTGTAAACCGTACCACAAACAGTTTGATGCGGTTTTTAATTTATTTACAAGCTTTGGCTACTTTGAGGATGATGCCGATAACCTAAAAACAATTGAGGCTATTAAACAAAATTTAAACGAATTTGGTTTTGGCGTTATCGATTTTATGAATAGTGAATACGTCATCAATAATTTAGTCCCAGAAGAAACTAAAGTGGTTGACGATATTGAATTTTACCTCAAACGTTATGTAAAAGACCAATATATTATAAAAGATATTACTTTTACTGTCGACGAAAAAGTGTATCATTTTCAAGAACGCGTTCGTGCTTTTACTTTAGCCGATTTCGAAGCCTTATTTGAACAAGCTGAAGTCTATTTACTAGATGTTTTTGGCGACTATAAACTCAATAAATTTAGTCCGAAATCATCAGAACGCTTAGTCATGATTTTTAAATAGTGAATTTACCATATCTAATTTTGCTCGCTCAATGAGCCGTTTTTATTGAATGAATAAATTTTTACTTCCCATACTCGCCGTATTTTTAGGTTTTGGAATTGCCTTAGTCTCTAAAAAACAAAAATCTTGGAATACCAAGCTCCTACTCTCTTTCAGTGGGGCCTTTTTATTAGCCTTAACGCTTTTTGAATTGCTTCCAGAAGTCTATCATCATTTAGATACCAAACTGGCAGGATTACTTATTATGGGAGGTATTTTACTGCAAATTACCTTAGAGCTCTTTTCTAAAGGTGCCGAACATGGGCATGTACACATTCATAAAGACCACTCGACTTTTCCGTGGACCCTTTTCATCAGTTTGTGTATACATAGTTTTCTTGAAGGTTTTTCAATTCATGACCATAACGATATGGTTTATGGCGTCCTAGTACATAAAGTTCCAATTGCAACGGTTATAACCCTGTTTTTAATGCAATCGAACTACACAAAACTTCAAATTGGTGCTTTTTTATTAGTCTTTGCTTTTATGACACCATTAGGGACGTATATTTCAAACAATGCTCATGCTGTTCATGTTTATACTAATGTGATTAATGCCATAGTGATAGGAATCTTTTTTCATATTTCAACCACCATACTGTTTGAGAGTGGCGACGGACATAAATTTAATTTATCAAAATTTATAGCCATCATTGTTGGTGTAGGCATTGCCTATATGATTTAAAGTCTTGCCAATCAAAAATGGATTGTATGACACGTTTTAAGTTTTTTGACTTCAATTAAATACTTAATTTTCATTATTGCTATATCAAAACTTTTTTAAGACTATTAAAGAGTCACACGTTTAAGTGTTACAATTTAAAACAATATTACTGTTTTTTATTACACATTGAAACAATCAAAAATTCTACTGTGTTAAAAACCAAGATTATTTAGCACTATTCATGTCGATTTATAACTTTACGGCTTCAAAATTGATATTTATTGTAATACTTACCTAAATGAAACAAAATTTCTTTAAACTTTGCTTGTCACTCTCTATAATAGCTTTAACTATTTCTTGTAAAAGGGAAAGTAAAACAACCTTAACGGAAGAAGCTATGACTAAGGAATCTAAAAAAGTTAATGATTTCTTCCAAACTACCTTTAATGCCTTTGTAGATCGTCATCCCGAGTTTCAAACACGTTTAGGTATAAAAAAAGATTATGATAAATTAAATGATAATTCGCCTGCTGCGGCAGAAAAAGAATTAGAAATCAACAAACAGGGTTTAAAATGGTTAAATGATTCTGTTCAAGTTGAAGCGCTTTCTAAATCAACGTTACTAAGCTACAAACTTCTTAAACAAAAGTTAGAAAACGACATTGAAAACTACAAATACAGATTGCATAATTACCCTGTAAACCAAATGTTTGGTGCGCAATCTGGTAAACCTGCTTTTTTAATAAACATGCATCGTATCGATGATTCGAAAGATGCTGAAGCTTATATTTCAAGGTTAAAAGCATTCAAACCTTACTTTACACAACTTGTAGAAAACTTAAAAGCCCGTGAAGCTATTGGTGTAATACCTCCAAAGTTTGTATACGATAAAGTGATACAGGATTCTGAAAATATTTTAGTAGGACAACCTTTTGAAGCTTCAATCTCTAAAAGCACCCTTTTGGAAGACTTCATGACTAAAGTAAACAAACTTGATAGCGACGAAGAAACTAAAAAGGCTCTAGAAGCAAAAGCCAATGATGCTTTGTTAAACTATGTAAAACCGGCTTACCATACCTTAATCACATTTATGAAAGCCCAAAAAGAAAGAGCTAACACCGATGCTGGTGTTTGGAAATTCCCTAATGGTGAGGCTTTTTATAAAAGTGCTTTATTCAAGACTACCACAACGCATTTAACCGCCGATGAGATTCACAATATTGGCTTATCGGAAGTGGATCGCATTCATAATGAAATGGACGCTATTAGAGTTAAAGTTGGTTTTGAAGGGGACTTAAAAGCCTTTTTTAACTTTATGCGCACCGATAAACAGTTTTATTACGCTGATACTCCAGAAGGGAAAGCCGCGTATTTAAACAAAGCTGTTCATATTATAGACAGTATGAAAACCCGCTTAGACGAGATTTTTATCACCAAACCTAAGGCTGATATTATTGTGAAAGCTGTAGAACCATTTAGAGAGCAATCGGCCGGAAAAGCCTTTTATAATCGTCCTGCTGCCGATGGTTCTAGACCCGGAATATATTATGCTAACCTATACGACATGGCCTCTATGCCAACTTACCAAATGGAAGCCTTAGCCTATCATGAGGGGATTCCTGGTCACCATATGCAATTAGCCATTCAGCAGGAATTAGAAGATGTTCCGATGTTTAGAAAATTTGGTGGCTATACAGCGTATACAGAAGGTTGGGGACTATACTCTGAGTTTATTCCTAAAGAAATGGGCTTCTATGCCGATCCGTATTCAGATTTTGGAAGATTAGCTATGGAACTATGGCGCGCTTGCCGATTGGTTGTGGACACCGGAATTCACGCTAAAAAATGGACACGTGAAGAAGGTATTAAATACTATACCGATAATACGCCTAACGCCGAGTTAGATGCTGTTAAAATGGTTGAAAGACACATTGTAATGCCTAGTCAAGCGACAGCATACAAAATAGGAATGCTCAAAATTTTAGAATTGAGAGAAAAAGCCAAAACTGCTTTAAAAGACAAATTCGATATTCGCGAATTTCATGAGGTGGTTATTTCCCAAGGTGCCATTCCTTTAAATGTTCTAGAAGAATTTGTAGATGCGTATATCGCTTCAAAATCGTAAGTACTGCGTTTCTTAAATACGCTTAAAGGAGGCTATTTGTAAAGTATACTTTATGTTATATTAAGCCTGTCGAAATATTTTTAATTCACTGATAATTTTTATCGGTTTCGACAGGCTCAACTTGACTAATCAAATATTATTGACTTTTCAAACAGCCTCTTATTATTTTTAATGAAAAAATGTATTTTAAAAAATTTATAATACTTTGGATTCCTAAAGTGTTATAACATGGTCAAAATAATCACAAATACAGACTGCGGTAATGCACCCAAAAAGGAATTCATTAAACAATTCAATATAGCATTTGCTCAAGGAGATATCGATTTTATATCTGAAAATGTTACGGATAATTTTGAGTGGCAAATGATTGGAAAAAAGCAAATAAAAGGTAAATCGAATTTCATAGAAGCATTAAAAGAGATGCAAGCTGAAGACGTTGTTGAACTCATTCTAGAAAAAGTATTAACCCACGGAAAAGAAGGTGCTGCTAGTGGAATTTTGAAGATGAAAAATGGAAAAGATTATGCGTTCTCCGACTTTTACACCTTCAGTAGTGCTAAAGGTTCGCAGATTAAAGCATTGACCTCCTATGTTATTGAAATTTCATAGAATTATAAAAACCTTTTATTAGGAATACTTTCAAAAACTAAATATCATAGTAACTTTGTAATCTAAATAAAAGTTATTGGTTTAAATGTTTTAAACGTCATCTTTGAGAGATAAAACAATTTTATAAAACCATTTTCAAAAACAAACAACGTGTTTTCAAAAGAAGAATCTAGACGATTAAAACAAGAATTTTGGACCAGCTTCGGAAAATCTTTTCCTCGAAAATGGATCTTATATAACACAAAATTAAAAGGGTTTAGCTTTAAATTTCACTTCGATAATAAAACTGCTTTGGTCGCTTTAGATGTGGAAGATGATTTGGAACACCGTATTAAATATTGGGAAAAGCTCCTAGCTTTACAATCTATTTTGAAGGACGAATTTTTACCAGAAGTGATTTACGAAGAAGAATATATTCTTGAAAACTACAAAGAGATCTCTAGAATTTACGTACCTCTAGAACAAAAAGTATCGATACATAACAAAGATTCTTGGCGTGATGTCATGACGTTTTTCAATGAAAAAATGAGCCTGTTTGAGGCTTTTTTTGAGGAATACAAGGATATTATTGAAGGATAATGAAGGTAAAAGTTTGATATTAGATGTTAGATAGTAGATAGTTTAAAGTTAGGGCTTTTGTTTCAATATTTACGTTGTTCCACTGCTTATAGCCTACAGCTTAAAGCGTACCGCCTAAAGCATGCCTAACTTACCTCCTATCAACACGCTTACTCATTTCGTAATCGTCCATAACAAATCCTTGCCCGATGTCGGCTACTAACGGACGGACAATTTTAAAGCCCATATTTTCATAAGCACTTATGGCGTTTTTATTATTGATGTTTACAGTCAAACGTATTTTATCACGATCACATTTTCCCGCCATATCCTCTACAAAATGTATCGCTTGCTTGCCTATATTTTGTCCTCGAAAGGCTTTCAGTATATAAATTTTACTTAAAAACAAAGTGTCTGGTTCTTCTCGAATCGCCAAATATCCTACGGCCTGTGTTTTCCATACCATGGTATAATAATGAAAATCGTTTTCAACCTGTTGTGCTATCGCTTCAGCCGATTGAAATTTATCTAACATATAGTCAATTTGAGGCTTGCCAACTATAGGAATATAATGTTCACGCCAAATGGTATCAGCTAAAGCTTCAATCAATATATAATCAGTGGCATTTTCAGCTTTACAAAATTCAACCATAAGCAAGGTTTTATTCAAATGATATAAAGAAAAATCATTAAAAAATGACAAACAGCACCAGCTAATACAAAAAGGTGCCAAATAACATGATTATAAGGAATTTTTTCAAGGGCGTAAAAAATGATTCCAAACGTGTAGGACCCACCCCCTGCTGCTAAATACCACATCCCTTGAGGACCAATAGCTTCCGATAAATTCGAAATATCTAATACAACAAGCCAACCGGTTATAAGGTATAACAAGGTTGAAAAGACTTCAAAACGTCCTGTGAAAAATAACTTTAATACCGCGCCTAAAAGCGCAATACTCCAAACCGTACAAAATAAAAACACCCCTAAGCTATCATTTAAGGCTATTAGGCATACGGGGGTGTACGTTCCGGCTATAAGCAGGTAAATACTAATATGATCAATAATTCTAAAATAATGTTTACGTTTCTCACTTTTAGAGGCATGATAAAAGGTTGATGCACAAAATAAAATAATTATGGTAATCGCGTAAATAACAACACTTACTAAACTCCAGGCTGTTTTCTCAGAATTATAATGCACCAAAAGATACAGAGCCACCAAACCGAAAAAAGCTCCTAAACCATGCGAAAAAGCATTTAATTTTTCTTCTAATGGTGTTTGAATACGCATTTATTCAGGCGTTTTTTGATAAATCCACTTATCGGTTAACTCGTAAAAATTAAATTTAATGGCAGGAGGCTGAGGCTCTAACAAGCCATTTTGAAAAGCACGAAGTAGAATATCTTCAATAAGATAATCTTCCTTGACATTAACAGGGTCAAACTCACGTTTTAAGGAAATATCGAACATACTTGCTGTAGTATTGTACCAAAAGGCACGCCATCCACTACGTAATTCTTTCACCAAATCGAAGGCCGTTGTACCTGTTTGCCGGTGAATTAATTTTACTAAAATTTGCCCCTCAGTACGTGTTAATTTCTTTAGTTCATCAGAAAACTCACCTTCGATATATTTTTGAATTTGTTTCGTGTAACGTTTCTTCTGACGATTTTTTTTTAGAGTAGACAATCTCGTGTTCATAGAATCTAAGCGTTCGGCAGCCATTTTAGCATAAGGGTATACTTTTAAGGTCTTTCTTCTTAAAATTAAATAGCGAACCCGTTCTTTTCGGCTATCAAACTTTAATCGGTGTAATAATACCACCTCATCTAAATTAATAGACTGCCTTGGTATCGAATCCCCTTCAATAATCAGGTATTCAATAGACGTAGTATCCTGTTCGATGTTGTTAATTTGCGAAAAAACTAAAAACGGACAAAAGACCAATAAATATTTTAAACAATTCATTTATTTAAAAGTGGGGCATTTAACAGGTAAAAATAAAGAAATTATAATCACTATTAACCTTAGGCATTTATTATCTCACTTTTGTTTTATTATTTTTAACAAATTCTGTATTACAATATCCATTTTAAACCTTTTCATCTCTATTAATATTGTTATTTTAGTGCAAAACTTTTTTAAATGGCAAACAAGAGCATTCTTAACAAAAAGTCGATTGACTTTTTAGAAAAATATTTAAATAATGCAGCCCCAACAGGCTACGAGTGGACAGGTCAGAAGATCTGGATGGATTACCTAAAACCTTATGTAGATACTTTTATCACAGACACTTACGGAACTGCTGTTGGTGTCATTAATCCTGATGCTAAATACAAAGTGGTTATTGAAGGACATGCCGATGAAATTTCATGGTATGTTAACTACATTTCAGACAACGGTTTAATTTATGTGATAAGAAACGGAGGTAGCGACCACCAGATTGCGCCGAGTAAAGTAGTAAACATTCATACTAAAAACGGTATCGTAAAAGGTGTGTTTGGTTGGCCGGCGATTCATACCAGAGATAAATCGAAGGAACAAGCTCCAAAACCAGACAATATTACCATTGATGTTGGTGCAAAAGATAAAGAAGAAGTAGAAAGTTTAGGAATTCACGTAGGTTGTGTCATTACTTACCCAGATGAATTTCATGTACTAAACGGCAATAAATTTGTTTGTCGTGCTTTAGATAACCGTATGGGTGGCTTTATGATTGCTGAAGTGGCTAGGTTGCTTAAAGAAAATAAAAAGACCTTACCATTTGGATTATACATTACAAACTCGGTTCAAGAAGAAATAGGTTTACGCGGTGCTGAAATGATTACACAAACCATTAAACCAAATGTGGCAATCGTAACCGATGTAACCCATGATACTACAACGCCTATGATTGAAAAAACCAAGGAAGGCGATTTAGAAATAGGTAAAGGTCCTGTTGTTGCTTATGCCCCAGCGGTTCAGCAAAAATTACGAGATTTAATTACAGATACTGCTGAAGCGAAAAAGATTCCGTTTCAACGTTCGGCCTTATCAAGAGCCACAGGAACAGATACCGATGCTTTTGCTTATAGCAATGGTGGCGTAGCTTCTGCTCTAATCTCTTTACCGTTGCGTTACATGCATACCACGGTAGAAATGGTACACCGCGATGATGTTGAAAATGTGATTAAATTAATTTATGAATCCTTACTCAACATAAAAGACGGCGAAACCTTTAGCTATTTTGAATAATATTTAAATTTAATGGCGCATGACAAGATTTGAATATTCATTTTTTGTCATGCGTCTTTTTTATACCCATGGACGAATTAATTGATGTTGCCGATAAAAACGGAAAACTTTTAGGCGTTTCTGAATTAAAATCTATAATCCACCAAAAAGGATTGTACCACCATACGGTTCATATTTGGTTGTACACAAATAAGGGTGAAGTTTTACTATCGCAGCGCTCGGCTAAAAAGGCCATTTGTCCGCTTATGTGGGATGTGTCGGTTGCCGGACATGTAGATGCTGGAGAAACATTAAAACAAGCTGCCATTCGAGAAATTCAAGAAGAAATTGGCTTGTTAGTTACCGCAAAAGACCTTCAACAAATAGGTGTTTTTAACTGTTTTCAATCGTATGAAAATGGTATGATAGACAACGAATTTCACAATACTTTTTTAGCGGAATTAAAGGTTCCTCTATCCGAATTAAAACCTCAGGAAGAAGAAGTAGAAGCCTTAAGATTAGTAGATTTAAATGAATTTGATCAACTCATTGAAAACATACATGAAGACAACCTTCATTTTGTGCCCTCTAACCAAGCTTATTATGCATTTGTGTTAGAAGAAATAAAAAATCGGCTTTAAATGCTTTCCAAAAACAGTTGAAACTCAATCTCAACATGATTTCCAAGCTGTACTAATCCAAACAGTTTAGTTGGTGCTATAATATTAAAATCATCCAAAGCTAAATCTAATTGTCCACTTACTTCTAGTTTGTTAGAAACCTTATAAGCCACTGGAATTCTATAATGATTGGTAACGCCAGCTAAAGAGATATCAACCAAAACCTCAACTTGTTTTTTCTTATTAAAATTAAGAATCTCTTTAAGGCTAAGTTTTATCTCTGGATGTAAATCGGTTTTTAAAACCTCATTAAAATCGCGATTTATTCCTCTCCCGCCACAATTAAAATTTATGTTTTCTAAAATTAAATCTGACTTGGAAAACAGCATTTTATCGCCATCAACATTGTAGTGCACCGGAATGGCATTATCAAACTTAGTAATATCATATTTACAGGTAAAACCGCGTACATTACTTGTGCCTATAACCGACAAGTGACTACCGGGACCTATTTTATAGGATCTATTTTCTAGTACCGTATCTCGGTTGGCAAAACCTAGAGTAACAAATATTAATATTAAAAATAGAATTTTTTTCATGCCTAAATTTTAAAAATAAAAGTTAAAAGAAAGTCTCAGAATATAGCGGCTTTATCGCTACACCCTGAGACTTTTTTATCATAATCGAACTCAGGTTACTAGAAACTAATAGCAGCCTCTAACATAAATCCGTTAAATTTACCCGCTTCAAGAGCGCCACCAAAGCCTTTGTAATCTTGGTTCACGTATTCAGCTTTCATTAAAATGTTTTTGGTCATAAACCATCCTGCACCAATTTGAGTTCTATTAATGGTTATATCTTGTGCTTTATCATCATACTCTGAATCCACGATATTATAACGACCACCTACATAAAAATTATCCGTTTTACCAAATCGGTATAATAACTCACCTGCATATTGATTTGTTACTCCTTCTATATCAGCTCCAGCATCAACATTTGTAGCGCCACTAGCTCGTTCTATAGTTCCGAAAAACTCAAATCCTTTATAACGTATAAATGGGTTAATCATCACAGCAGTTACACTATTTTTAAAGCTAGGTGAAAAACGACCAGATCTAAAGTTATCAGAGGTTGCTCCTTCTTCCTGCATCACGTGGTAATATCTAGAACCAGCTCTATCGGCATTATATAAATATAAATTTGGTGTATAACCAGTATTATACAATGATCCTGTTAACCTTACTCTTAAATCGTCATTCAATTGCTTATCATAACCTAATTTTGCTAAAAAAGAAGCACCTCCAGTAGTACCGTTATCACCAGCGACTACAGACTGATTCAATTTACCATTAGAAAAACCAACCATTCCTAAAAATCCGTTTCTTCTATAATAAAGCTCTGCCCCTACTTCGGTGGTAAATGAATCCATGATTAGGTTACCTACAAATGGGTTAAATATTGTTTGCGCATTATCACTTCTTCTAAAATGTGCATCACCATAGTTGTTCTCCATATGACCAATTTTAATAGTCGTGTATTGCATCAAATCAGACAAAAAGCCTTCACTAATAAAATCCAATTTATCAATTTGAAAATACCCACCTTTCACATATGGCTCTGGGTGGTGACGTGATGATAGATATGTTCTTAAGTGCATTCTAACACCATCGGCAAGTGCCACATCTAAATCTAAGTTTGCCGTTGGTAAGTTAAAATTAGATCCTAATTCTACTAAAGGGACTGCACCAGAGTTTTCATGATCTAATGCTTGAAATTGTAAAGAAAAAGAGCCTCCTACCCTAACTTTTACACCATCGAATGTGGTTTCAGTATCCTTTGGGGATTCAAAAACATTAATTCCAGATTTATCAGGTGCTCTGAAATTGTCGATATGTCGCTTGTCTTGAGCATATATGCTTAAGCCTGCTAAAACGAATACTCCTAAAACTAAATTTTTAATTATCGATTTCATAGTTATACTAATTTATAGTTGTTGTTACTTATTTAAATGTTGTTTTAAATTTTATGGTTAAATCATCTCCCGTAGTTATGGCTCCCAACATAGCTGTAGGTGGATCTACATTAAATTGAGTCATTTTAATTTTCTTCTCGCCATCTAAAGTAGCCATTGCGCCCTTTACTGTAAGTTTAAAATCAAGAGCTATACTTTTTTTAGTTCCGGCAATGGTTAAATCACCAACGGTTTTCAAATCGTAAACACCATTGCCCTTTGCGTTTACACTTTCTACTTTAGTTAATTGAAAAGTAATTTGCTTGTGTTTTTTAGTATTTAGAGCCTTGTAGGTATTCTTATCCATACCACTCTTACCACTTTTTAAGCTTTCGGCTTCAATAGCTATAGACAAAGCCTCTATTTCTCCGGTTTCGAGGTTGCTAAAAACTATTTTTCCTGTTTGACTTTCGGCATCTTCCTGCCAATCGTGAATGCTAGATGTTCCGTAAATCGTTAATGACGATTCACTGTTTACTAACTTTAATTCTTGTGCTTGTATTAAATTAACAGACAGAAATAAAAGTGCTATGCAGCTTAAATACCCCTTAGTTTTGTTGTTTATCTTCTTCATTTCATTTGTTTTTGTTTAATGCAAATATCGAGAGGTTCTACATATGAAAACATGACGTAAATCATATTCTATTCTGAAATATTTAACATATTAATTGTTAAGCAGATATGAAAAACTCCTACACAAAAAACCCTTTAAATTGTTGAATTCTCTGTAGTTTTCTCCTTTTTAGAAAAAAATGCATTTGTTAAAACAAGATCTCATTATTAAAAATAATTGTTAAAACACAAAAAAACCTTCCTGACTCCACTTGCTCTTGAGTTTTAAACACATTCTGCCCAATAGAATTGATTCTTCACTTAGAAAAACAAACGGCTATAATTGCTTAATTTCCAGTCTTTTTTATATAGTTTAAAAAATTTACACTGTAATAAATTGCTTATATTTAATAACAATAATTTTCTACTATGGGCAAAACATACAACGTGCATGTTAATGACAATCAGGAGTTCGTTATCGAACCACAGGAGGTTTCAAGTCTTAACCTCATTAAAACGTCTCATAATAATTACCACGTACTTCAAGAAAACAAATCCTTTAAGGCTGAAGTATTGCAAGGCGATTTAAACACCAAGCAGTATTTAGTAAAAATTAACGGAAGCGCGTACCAAGTCAAAATATTAGATGATTTAGATCTTCTTATAAAAAATATGGGATTTAGCAATGCTGTTTCCCATCATACCAATACCGTAGTGGCTCCTATGCCTGGTTTAATTTTAGACATTTTTGTTGAAGTCGGCCAACAGGTTGAAGAAAACAGTTCTCTACTCATTCTTGAGGCCATGAAAATGGAAAATAATATCCTCTCTCCAAGGAGCGGCACTATAAAATCTATAGAAGTTAAAAAAGGGGAAGCCGTAGAAAAGAGCCATCTTTTAATCGAGTTTGAATAAGCTTACTATCATTTTAAAACCACTTCTTAAAAGCACCAACTAAAAACACTTTTATGAAAAAAATATTAGTTGCTAATCGCGGTGAAATTGCCCTTAGAGTCATGCGAACGGCTAAAAAAATGGGCATTAAAACGGTTGCTATCTTTTCTGAAATTGATAGAAATGCACCCCATGTTAAATTTGCTGATGAGGCGATTTGCATCGGACAAGCGCCGTCCAATCAATCGTATTTAAAAGCTGATAAAATTATTGAAGTTGCCAAATTACTGAACGTCGATGCCATTCATCCTGGTTACGGTTTTTTAAGTGAAAATGTACTGTTTGCTGAACTGTGTGAAGCTAACCAGATTATTTTTATTGGTCCGAAATCCAAAGCCATAAAAATTATGGGCAGCAAATTGGCAGCTAAAGAAGCTGTTAAAGCATATAATATTCCTATGGTTCCAGGAATTGATGAAGCCATTACCGATGTTTCTAAAGCCAAATTGGTGGCCGCAGAAATTGGTTATCCCATCCTCATTAAAGCTTCGGCAGGTGGTGGCGGAAAAGGCATGCGTATTGTTGAAACCGAAAACGACTTAGAGTCGCAAATGAAACGTGCCATTAGCGAAGCCACTTCGGCTTTTGGTGACGGATCGGTATTTATTGAAAAGTATGTACGGTCACCAAGGCATATTGAAATTCAGATTATAGCCGATACACACGGAAAAACCTTGCATCTTTTCGAACCGGAATGTAGCATCCAACGCCGACATCAAAAGGTGATTGAAGAAGCACCGTCATCGGTTTTAAGTGAATCTTTGCGTACTGAAATGGGAAAAGCAGCCATAAAAGTTGCACAATCATGTGATTATATTGGTGCTGGTACGGTTGAGTTTCTATTAGACGAACAACACAATTTTTATTTCTTAGAAATGAATACCAGATTACAAGTGGAACACCCGGTTACGGAATTCATCACAGGATTAGATTTAGTCGAACTTCAAATTCAAATTGCACGTGGTGAAGTGCTACACATTAATCAAGCTGATTTAAAAATTAAAGGCCACGCCTTGGAGCTTCGCGTTTATGCCGAAGACCCTTTAAATGATTTTTTACCTAGCGTAGGGCTTTTAAAAACTTATAAAATTCCTAGCGGACAAGGCATTCGTGTTGATAATGGTTATGAAGAAGGTATGGAAGTTCCTATTTTTTACGACCCCATGCTTTCCAAACTCATCACTTACGGTAAAACCCGAGAAGAAGCCATTCAACTTATGAGAAAGGCTATTGATGATTACAAAATAGCAGGCATTAAAACGACGCTGCCTTTTGGCAAATTCGTTTGCGAGCATGAAGCTTTTAAATCGGGGCACTTCGATACGCACTTTATTAAAACCTATTACACTTCTGAAGCTGTAAAAGACTACGCCATAGAAGAAGCCAAAATGGCGGCACTTATTGCTGTTAAGCAGTTTTTTGAAGATCGAAACACCATTAATCTTCCTCATTCTAATTCATAAATATATACTCCATGAGTTCTAAAATAGAAAAACTAAAACACCTATATAACCTTGCTCGATTAGGAGGCGGCCAGGAGCGTATTAACAAACAGCATGAGAATAATAAACTTACTGCTAGAGAGCGTATACAATATTTATTAGACGAAGCCTCTTTCGAAGAAGTAGGCGCCTTAGTAACCCACAGAACCACCGATTTTAATATGGCGTATAAGGTGTTTTACGGCGATGGTGTGATTACGGGTTATGGAACCATTAACGGCCGTTTGGTATATGTTTACGCCCAAGATTTTACGGTTTTTGGCGGTTCATTATCAGAAACTCATGCCGAAAAAATATGCAAACTCCTAGATATGGCCATTAAAGTTGGAGCGCCCGTTATCGGGTTAAACGATTCAGGAGGCGCCAGAATTCAAGAAGGTGTGCGCTCGTTAGGAGGTTACGCCGATATATTTTACCGTAATGTACAAGCTTCCGGTGTTATACCACAAATATCTGCAATAATGGGCCCTTGCGCTGGTGGTGCTGTTTATTCACCTGCCATAACCGATTTTACCATTATGGTAGAAAATTCAAGTTATATGTTTGTTACTGGTCCGAGTGTGGTTAAAACAGTAACCAATGAAGATGTTTCTAGCGAAGAACTTGGTGGCGCCCATACGCATGCCTCGAAGTCTGGCGTGGCGCATAAAAAGTCTCTAAACGATGTGCAATGCCTAGACGATATAAAAAAACTTTTGAGCTACCTCCCTCAAAACAACAAGGAAACGGCTAAAAAAATAGATTACGCTTTAAATGATGAGGTACGTGAGGTTTTATCGGACTGCGTTCCAGAAAACCCCAACAAGCCTTACGACATGAATACCGTTATTGAGGGGATTATTGACACCGATTCCTTTTATGAAATCCATAAAGAATACGCCGAAAGTATTATTGTTGGTTTTGCTCGCTTAGGCGGAAGAAGCATTGGTATTGTAGCCAATCAGCCCATGTCTTTCGCAGGGGTACTTGGCGTGCGAAGTTCCAGAAAAGCGGCCCGTTTCATTCGTTTTTGCGATTGTTTTAATATCCCATTGCTGGTTTTGGTTGATGTACCAGGCTTTCTTCCTGGCACCTATCAAGAATGGAATGGTATTATCACGCATGGTGCTAAATTACTTTACGCATTTAGTGAAGCGACAGTGCCTAGGATAACTGTCATTACCAGAAAAGCCTATGGAGGTGCTTACGATGTAATGAACTCCAAACATATTGGTGCCGATTTAAACTTTGCTTGGCCAGGTGCCGAAATTGCGGTTATGGGAGCTAAAGGTGCGAGTGAAATTATCTTCAAAAAAGAAATATCTAAAGCCGCTAATCCTGAAGAAAAACTCATGGAGAAAGAACAGGAATACGCCGAAAAATTCGCAAATCCTTATGAAGCAGCCAAACGCGGATTTATTGATGAAGTCATTCTACCTAAAGACACTAGAAGAAAACTCCTTAAAGGTTTTGCCATGCTTGAAAACAAGATTGTTGAAGGCCCAAAACGCAAACATGGGAATATTCCTTTGTGATGTTTTATGGTTTTCTCTAGGAATTTAGGCTGAATTAAAAATCCATCAATTTATGAATTTGGACTGAGCCAAAACCCATATTAATTAAAGCCATTACTATGTGTTCCTTTTTTATCCCTACGTAGAATTATCCAAATTAGAAGCGCAGAAATAAGCGTCAGTAGTGTGAAAAATTTCTCGAAATTGGTTTCTGCTAAAAGATTTCCAACCGTATTCAATCCGAATAATATTAAAAATATCCATAAAATAATGTTGACTATTTTCATTGATAAAAATGCTTTTATGTATTTTCCCTTTATAAAAAGGATGACACATAAAAATAGATTTATTAATATCGAGATCGTTTCAAAAACATACATCTCAGAGTCATTTTTCAACCTCCCTCCCCAAGTTAATTCATAAGGAACTATTTTTAGAATAATGCTTAAATGAAAAAGTATGACTGCTAAAAGTATCCATAACATTATTTTAATAGCAGTTTTCGGATTCATTTTTAGCTTTCTCAGTAGTTTTATTAATAGTATTTAAAATTATGGTAACCAGTTTTTGGTTTTAAATTTAGACAAGATCAATAAATCAAAGCCTATGAATTTCCTTTAACCCTTTTTGTATGTTACTACTTCAGAGTTAAACATAAAACTGTCTTGCCAACGCTCAAAACGTTTATCAAAATGCTCGGCGAAAACCAAATATTGACATCTCCCAATACTTTCTGGGGTTCTAGTAACCTCAGCAAAATTATTATTTCTAAATAAGAAATCGGCATCCTCAACAATACACATTTGAAGTTTGTTTAGGTTGATGCCATTGAGGTAAAATATTCTGTTTAAACGCTTCGGAGTCGCAATAACCACATCTACCCCATCATAAATATCATCACGTTGTTGATCAATGTTTTTTTGATCATAAGCGCTATAAACACGTAAATCGGTACCCCGTAAAAATGCATTAAACTCCAATTCTAAGTCTAAGGCTGCCTGTTTATCTTTTACAAAAATTAAAACTCTAGGCGCATCTTCAAACGCTTTGCCTTTAAGTTTCTGAATCACACTAAGCACGATGCTCGTTGTTTTCCCAGAATCTTTTGGAGCAATACAAAACAGATTAGCGCCACCTTTAATTTTTGATAATATTAATTTTTGAACCCCAATAGGCTCATTAAAACCTTTACTTTTTAATGAATCTTTTAACGGCTCAATTAACTTTTTAAATGACATGCTTTATGGCTTTACGAACAACAAATATAAGGCAACAAGCAACAAAAACGGCTAAAAAATAATAAGGCACCCTAAATAGGGTGCCCTAAAACGCTAATAATCCTCTTTTTCAATAGGTGATTTTATACTAAAACTCTAAATCGGCTACAATATCAAATTCATCGTAAATGGCTTTTTCTTTTAAGTTATCAAAGAAATTAGATGATGCATATTGTATATCAAACTTTGTTCTATCAATTTTTAATGAGGCAGTGGCTTTACTTCCATAGATCGACATTGTAAATGTTACCGCATGTGTTTTACCTTTAATGGTTAAATCGCCTGTCACATCGTAAGCATTTTTACCGGAAGCTTTTACTTTAGTAAACACTAAAGACGATGTTGGATATTTTTCAACACCAAAGAAGTCATCGGATTTTAAATGGGCTTCTAATTTTGGTTTACTATCTTTTCCTTCTAAATCGGTACTCACTAAGCTTGTCATATCAATAACAAACTCACCTCCGGTTAATTTATCGTTATCGAATTCTAAAACACCAGATTTAAGTTGTACGGTACCTTCGTGAGACCCAAGCACTTTATAGCCTTTCCAAACGACTTTACTGCTTTCAATTTTAACTTGTTTTTTTTCTCCTTTATAGTTTGTAAATGCTGAAGTTACTACAACAGCTAATACTAAAATTGCTAAACTTTTAATGGTCTTTTTCATAAGTAATTTATTTTTAATGTTTAACCTGTTATGATCCGTAATACATGCGTTCTTTTACTATTTTTCCGTTCTTCCACTCCTGAACTACGACTTTATTATAATTAATGAGTCCTAAGTCTTTATGTGTCAAATCAAATGCCCATTCCACCATGGTAATTTTTTCACCAATGGTAACGTGTAAGGGTTTCGCCGAACGAAATGTTGTTATGCCCTGAAAAAATGCAGCTACCCTTTTTCTGTTTTGTTTTTTACCCAGGTATTCCATTCTATTATTTTCTTGCATAACCACATCATCATCATAATACAAATCAAACGCTTCAAGACCTTGGCCTTGAATTATAAGATCATTAAGGTTGCTAACCTGTTCAATTAATTTATTCATAATACATGATGAATTATTACGGTACAAAGGTCTGAAACGTCCCCGTGATATAAAATGAAGTAGTTTATTAAATAAAGTTAATCTAGATTAACATTTACTGCTCGAGAATAAGCTGGCTTTTAATTTTGCTTAAGAATTCCTTAGTAATACCTAGGTATGAAGCGATCATGTACTGAGGGATTCGTTGCTCAATTTTAGGATACTGATTTCTAAAATAAAGAAACCTGTCTTTTGCAGAAAGACTAAAACTTCTAATGATTCTTTTCTGTGAAGCTACTAAAGCCTTTTCGATGATACGTCTAAAAAAACGCTCTAGCTTTGGAATTTCAGCATATAGATTTTCTATCTCATCGTAAGAAAACATTATGAGCTCGGTATTTTCAATACATTGTATGCTAAAATCGGCTGGCGTTTGTGTTATAAAACTCCCGATATCGGAAGTCCACCAATCTTCAATGGAGAACATAACGATGTGTTCTTGACCTTCATCATCCACATAATATGTTTTTGTACAGCCAGAAATGACAAAACATTCGTATTTACAAACATCACCTTGCTGAACCACAAATTGCCCTTTTAAGTACTTTCGATAACTAACTTTCGATTCTAAAATCGCTTCTTCCTCCTTGGTTAGTGTAACATGCTGCCCGATGTAGTTTAAAAGTGGCTGTATATTCATAGGTGTGATTATGCTTTACTTGATATCAAATTTAACAATAATATCATTGTCTTAATATATCGTTAAGTTATTAAAAAAGGATTTTAATTGAATTACTTTTGCAAGATGCTAAAAAACCAACATTTTAAAATTGAATTTGTAGCCTTAATGGCTTCACTTATGTCAATTGTTGCCCTTTCCATTGATGCATTATTACCGGCTTTACCTGAAATCGGAGCTCATTTAGGGGTTATCGATGCCTCCGACAATCAGTTGTTAATTACCATGATTTTTCTGGGTATTGGTTGCGGACAGCTTATTTTCGGCCCCTTATCGGATAGTTTTGGCAGGAAACCCATTGTTTTTATAGGTTTTTCTGTTTTTATTATGGCTAGTATTATTTGTGTAACAACAACAAGTTTTGAGGTGATGATTGTGGGACGCATCCTTCAAGGTATAGGGTTAGCATCCCCTAGAAGTTTATCACTTTCTATGATTCGCGACTCCTATGAAGGGGATTATATGGCAAAAATCGTATCAATTGTGGTGATGTTTTTTATTCTTGTACCTGTAGTGGCTCCTACCCTTGGGCACCTCCTCATGGCTTATTTTAGTTGGAAATCCATTTTCTATTTCAACCTCATTTTTGGAATGATTATCATGTTCTGGTTTTGGCAAAGACAACCTGAAACTCTTCCTAAAGAAGGACGAATTAAATTCTCGGCGAATCTATTTTACGACGGCACTCGAAAATTCTTTAAGGAGCGTGAAGCAGTTGCTTTTACCCTAGTTTCGGGATTTATTACGGGATCATTTATGGTGTACCTCAGTACAGCACAGCAGATCTTCCAGGTACAATACCAGATGGCTGAAATGTTTCCATACATTTTTGCAAGTTTAGCCATCTCTATTGGTTTAGCTACTTTTATGAATAGCCGATTGGTTGAGAAATATGGTATGTGGCGTATTGCCTATACTGCTACCGTAGGTTATGCCATCGTTTCGGTGCTTTACGTGATTTTATTTTGGTCTGGCAACAATCCTAGTATATACATTTTACTCATGTTTTTTGCAGCTCAATTTTTTGCTGTTGGTTTTCTCTTCGGAAATCTAAGAGCTTTAGCCATGCAACCTCTAGGTCATATTGCGGGCATTGGCGCAGCAATAAACGGCTTTGCTTCAACCATTATGGCGGTTCCTATAGCTAATTATATTGGAGGCTACATCAAACACTCGGTACTCCCCATTTTTATAGGATTTTCGGTATTTGGCGTTTTATCTTTATTGGTTTTCACTTTATTGAAACGCAAAAGGAAGTTACTTACTACAAAGGCCTAAATTAAAGATATTTCTGTTGTAAGACTTGCAGGTGATGTATTTCATGGCCCACAATTACAAAGGCCGCGGCTCGGGCAGACATGGGGTTACCGCTAACCATACCCATATGTTTAAATTCGGTTTCCGACATTTCATTTAGTAGAACCATAGTGTTTCGACGCACGGCTTCATAAGCTTCTATAAGATCTTTTAATGATTTTTCGTTAGCGTTTGAAGTGGCCACAAAATCATCTTGCTCATAACCAGGAAGATTGGTTTTGTCTTGGCGAGAAATTCTAAAACAACGGTAACTAAAAACGCGCTCGTTATCAATAATATGCTGAAGCACTTCTTTAATAGTCCATTTTCCAGGCGCATAACGCCAGCTTAATTTAGCTTCTGGAATGCTTTTAAAATCATGTAAAACAGTTGTTCTCCCTTTTTCAAGAGCCTCTAACAAATCTAAATCTGTAGGGACTTTATCAATATAGGTTTTATAAAACTCAGGATATTCTGAAGGGCTTAAACTAGCTACTTTCATCTTAATTAAAATTAGGTTGAACTATATTTTAGCTTGATAGGTGTATAAATCGTAATACCTTCCTCCAACGGCAATTAATTCGTCGTGGGTTCCACGTTCTACGATATTTCCGGCTTCAATTACTAAAATTTGATCGGCTTTTCTAATGGTACTTAATCGATGCGCTATAACGATGGTGGTTCGATCTTTCACCAATTCATTTAAACTCTTCTGAATTAAGGCTTCACTTTCGGTATCTAAATTTGAAGTGGCTTCGTCTAAAATAATAAGTTTAGGATCGGCAAGAATGGCACGAGCGATAGCCAATCTTTGACGTTGCCCTCCAGAAAGTTTCACGCCTCGTTCTCCTATTAAAGTTTCTAAGCCTTTGTCAAATCTATCGGTAAATTCATCTACATAAGCAGCTTTAACAGCATTCTGAAGTTCCGCTTCGGTAGCATTTGGCCTAGGGAAAAGGATGTTATCTCTAATCGTCCCTTCAAACAAAAACTCATCCTGTAAAACCACACCCAAATTTTTTCTAAAACTGTTTAATTTTACTTTAGATAAATCTTGTTGATCGACTAAAACGGTACCTGATTTCGGATTCAAAAAAGTAGCCGACAATCCCGCAATGGTCGATTTTCCCGAACCTGAACTTCCTACTAAAGCCGTAACGGTTCCGGAAGGTGCCTTGAAATTTATTTTGTGTAATACGTCTTTGTCTTCTTCGTAAGCAAAAGACACATCTTTAAATTCAATATCACCTTTAAAATTTTGAAGTTCTATGGTACGCTGTTCGTTGTCTTCTTCAGCAGTCATATTCATCAACTCTTCGGTTCTGTCTAATCCCGCTAAAGCTTCCGTCAATTGACTCCCAATATTACTCATTTGCACTATAGGCGCAATCATAAATCCGAGTACCAAAGTGAAAAACAAAAAATCACCCGTTGTCATGGCATTTTGCATCATATAATAACCACCAATCCCCATAATTCCTGTGGTGGCCACACCAATTAAAAAAGTCGATGAGCTGGTCATGATAGAGGTTGCTGTTAAACTTTTTTTCACGTTTTGAAACAAGCGCTCCACCCCTTGTTCAAAAACAAGATTTTCTTGTTCTTCAGCATTAAACGCTTTTATAACCCTTACCCCGGCTAAAGTTTCGGTAAGTCTGCCTTTAACTTCTTGATTAATTTTCCCTCGGGTTCTAAACACTGGACGAATGTATTTAAAGGCACGCAAGGCGATATATCCGAAAATGGAAATCGGCACGAACACAAAAAGTGTCATCCAGGCATTCAACTTTATTAAAATTATTAAAGAAACAATGGCTGTGAACGTCCCTCCTACTAATTGTACCAAACCTGTGCCTATTAAGTTTCTTACCCCTTCCACATCACTCATGATTCGAGACACTAAACCGCCAGTTTTATTGTTATCAAAAAAACTAATGGGTAAAGACAGTACTTTTTTCTGTACTTGGGCACGTAATTCACTGATTAAAAATTGCGCCTGAACGCTTAATATTTGCGTTAATGCGTATGATGTTAAGGCTTGTACTAAAATAGCCGATAGCACAATGATTATTAAGCTGTAAAGCTGCGACGGATCATTACTTGGCACAACGTCATCTAGAAGTACTTTACTTTGCCACGGTAAAATAAGTCCGGCTAAACTTCTTATTACTATTAACAGTAACCCTAAAAAAACCAAATTTCGCCTTGGCCAAATAATGGTTTTAAACGCTTGTGTCATGGTCACTTTAGACTTTCTTTTATCTTTTTTTGTAGTCGTGGAACTGAGGTGCTTCATAGAATTCTTTTGAACGCGAAGTGAGTTATGTAAATCAAACTTTATCTATAGCAAAAATAGACCTAAATTCTTTTCTAACGCTGCCTTATCTCTTTTTTTGAATAAGCGCGATAACTCGATACGCTAACGGTATAAAATTTATATAATTTGTAGGACGAAAAATAGCTTAATTCATTACTTTTAGTGTCTGAAAATTAACAATTAAATTTATACAAAAATCATGAAAATTATAGGCATTGGTAAAAACTACGTAAATGATAAAAGTGAAGTTGCAGCGCTTAAAACTGGGGCACAAACCATCTTTTTAAAAGCTGAAAGCACTTTAGTTGAAAACAACGCAGACATTGTTTTTCCATCCATAACAGAGCAATTAATTTACGAAGTAGAATTAGTCGCTAAAATCGGGAAGCAAGGTAAAGATATTTCTGAAGCTGATGCAGCCTCTTACATTAGCGAAATAGGTATTGGTATCGATTATACTGCTAAAGATGTACTTGCAGCAAGTCGTGAAAATAAAGGTCCGTGGGCATTAGCAAAAGGTTTTGACGGTGCGTCGCCAGTGGCTGGTTTTAAATCGATTTCTAATTTCCCAGATTTGAATGATATCAACTTTAACCTATTAATAAATGGTGAAGAAAAGCAAGTTGGTAATACAAGTGATATGATTTACAACTTCGAGGAAATTATTGCTTATGTGTCTAAATTTATGACTTTAGAACCTGGTGATTTAATTTTCACAGGAACGCCTGCAACTGGTGCTGGTCAAAACGTAAAAGGCGATCATTTACAAGCTTCTGTTGAAGGTGAATTGTTATTAGATTTTAAACTTATTTAATCTGGTAAGCTTACCTCATGAAAAATTCTATTGCAGAACGTGTTCTTGATTTCTTAATTAAGTATCCGCCTTTTAATTTACTAAGTACCAATGATTTGTTTGAAATATCTAAAGAGGTTTCAATCATTTACATGGAAAAGGGTGATACACTGTTTGAAAGAGGCGATGCTGCAAAATCAGATTTTTACATGGTAAGAAATGGTGGTGTAAAATTGTTACACACCATGGGCGACAATACCCAAGAAATTATTAACATTAGTGATGCTGGCGATGTTTTTGGAATACGCCCACTGATAGCGAAAGAAAACTATAAACTCACGGCTACCGCCAATGAAGAATCTATAGTTTACGCCATTCCTATTAGTGTTTTTACGGCCGTTACCAAAGACAACGCTAGCATTAATAAGTTCCTTATTACGGCGTTTGCAACCAATGCATATGACCCTTACACGGCAGAGGAAGCTGGTAAAATATTTGTGGACTATTTACCCAATAGTTCGCAAGATATCGTCAATTTTCAAACCGCCAACTACACCAAAAACCCCATCACATGTGCTGTAGATTCAACCCTAAAAGATGCCGCTATAAAAATGCGGGATCATAAAATTGGTTGTATAATCGTGGTCAACAATGTAAATAATCCTGTAGGTATAATTACCAATAGCGACATCAAAAATAAAATTGCTACGGGCCTTTTTCCTATTGACACCCCCGTAAATAATATTATGACCTCGCCTGTTATAACTTGTAAAAAGGGCTTAACGGTTGCCGACGGACAACTTCAAATGATCAAGCATCACATTGGCCATTTGTGTGTTACTAAAGACGGTACAGTAAACTCGAAACTGGTTGGTGTTTTAACACATCATGATGTCCTTGTTACATTAGGTAATAGTCCGACTGTTATTTTAAAAGAAATTACTCGTGCCAACAGAACTAAAAAGTTGCGATCGGCACGATTAAAAGCCAATAGTTTACTAAAAAGCTATTTAGAGCAAAATATACCTGTAGGGCACATTGTGAAAGTTATAGCCCAAATTAATGATGCCGTAACGGTTAGGGCTATTGAAATCGCCTTAAAAAAAATGCCTAAGAATCCGCCTGTGAAATTTTGCTGGATTGGATTAGGTAGCCAAGGTAGAAAAGAACAGATGCTTTTTACAGATCAGGATAACGCCATTATTTTTGAAGATGTTCCCGAGGATCAATATGAGGAGACCCAAACTTATTTTCTAGAATTGGCAAAACTGGTAACTAAATCTTTAAACAAAATTGGTTTTGAGTATTGTGAAGCCCATATGATGGCCAGTAATCCAAAATGGTGTATTTCACTAGCACAATGGAAACAACAATTTGACGATTGGATTTCAAAACCTGATGAAAAAGCTATTTTGCTCTCATCTATCTTTTTTGATTTTAGCCCCATTTATGGTGAAGAATCTTTATCGGAAGCGCTTTCAGATTCTATTTATAAGACTTTAGAGAAAAGCAGTTTGTTTTTTAAATTTTTAGCACGAGATGCCATTAAAAATCCGTCGCCACTAGGTTTCTTTAAACAATTTGCTGTAGAAAAAAGCAGAGAACAAAAAGACCTATTCAACATAAAAAACCGTTGTATTATGCCTTTGGTAGATGCGGCACGTTTGCTCACCTTAAAAAACAACACCCGAGGAATCAATAATACCTCCGAACGTTTTGAGCAATTAGCGATTTCAGACCCTAATAACAAAGAATTATACCATTCATGTTCTTACGCTTTCAAAGCCCTTTCTAAATTTAAAACCAAACAAGGCATTCTTCATAATGACTCTGGAAAGTTTATTGATATAGAAAGCTTAACCAAAGAGGAACAACTTAAGTTAAGACGCTGCTTAAAACCCGTTCACGAAATCCAGGAAGTGCTTAAAATACGATTCGATTTAAAAAACTTTATTTAGATGGCTTTTTTCAAATGGTTTTCGGAGAAAAAAAAAGACTATCCTGACTTTTGGTTAGACTATCTCGATGAATTTAAAGACAAGGTGAATGCGGATATTAGCAACACCAGATTCATTGCTTTTGACACTGAAACTACGGGATTTGATTATACAGAAGACCGCGTCTTATCTATTGGAGCCGTATCTTTTATAAATAAAAAAATTGATGTTAATCAATCTCTAGAACTGTATATCAAACAAGATGTTTTTAAGGCTGAATCTGTAAAAATTCATGGTATTTTAAAAAATAGTAAGGTTGATAAACTCACAGAACTAGAAGCTATAAAAGCCTTTTTAGCCTATATCAAATCGGATATACTTATTGCGCATCATGCTGATTTTGATCGTAATATGATTAATAAAATACTTGAAAGACACGGTTTAGGTCAATTGAAAAATAAATTTATCGATACGGGAGCCCTTTATAATAAATCGGTCCATGTCATTTATCGAGACGAGCAAAAACCGTACAGCTTAGATGAATTGGCCAAAGAGCTCAATGTCCCTTTAGTAGACAGGCACACCGCCACTGGCGATGCGCTTATTACTGCCTTGGTATTTTTAAAAACATTGGCTCGTTTAGACAAACGCAAGCATCTAAACTGGGGCTATTTAATGCCTAAATAACGCCTGTATTACAAGGCGTTATCTATAATTTCTTGAACCACTTCTGGATTTAATAAAGTACTGGTATCTCCTAAGTTACTAATATCTTTACAAGCTATTTTTCGTAAAATACGACGCATAATTTTTCCAGATCGCGTTTTAGGTAATCCTACCGTAAACTGAATTTTATCCAGTTTGGCAATCGGCCCAATATGCTCGGTAATCATTTGGTTAATTTCATTACGTACATTGTTTTGATCTCTACTCTCGCCAGTATCTTTTAAAATAATATAACCGTACAGCGCATTCCCTTTGATATCATGAGGAAAACCAACAACTGCAGATTCTGAAACTGCTGGATGCTCATTTATAGCATCTTCAATAGGTGCGGTTCCTAAATTATGCCCTGAAACGATAATAACATCATCAACACGACCTGTAATTCTATAGTAGCCTACTTCGTCTCGTAATGCGCCATCACCTGTAAAATATTTATTTTCATAAGCAGAAAAATAAGTCTCCTTATAACGTTCGTGGTTATTCCAAATGGTTCGTGCCATACTTGGCCAAGGGAATTTTATACACAAACGCCCTTCTACTTGATTACCTTTTAATTCTTTACCCGATTCATCCATTAAAGCGGGCTGTATGCCTATAAATGGCAATGTCGCGTAGGTTGGTTTTGTTGGTGTTACAAACGGAATTGGAGAAATCATAATTCCTCCTGTTTCAGTTTGCCACCAGGTATCTACAATCGGACTGTGTTTTTTACCAACGTTATCGTTATACCAGTGCCATGCCTCTTCATTGATAGGCTCTCCTACCGACCCCAATACTTTTAAAGAAGATAGGTCGTATTTCTCAACCAAGTCTACACCTTCCTTGGCCAAAGCGCGAATGGCTGTTGGCGCGGTATAAAACTGTGTTACTTGGTGTTTATCTACAATTTCCCAAAAACGACCAAAATCTGGGTAACTTGGTACGCCTTCAAACATCACTGTAGTTGCCCCATTAGCTAAAGGACCGTACACAATATAACTGTGTCCCGTAATCCAGCCAATATCTGCCGTACACCAATAGATGTCGTTTTCTCTATATTGAAATACATTTTTAAAAGTATAAGCTGTATACACCATATACCCGCCTGTGGTATGTACCATCCCTTTAGGTTTACCGGTTGATCCGGACGTGTATAATATGAACAAAGGATCTTCAGAATTCATTATTTCAGCTGGACAATCCTCTGAAGCGCTGTCTAAAAGCGGTTGCAACCACTCATCGCGCCCCTCCTTCATAGGTATTTCCGATTGAATGCGTTTGGCGACTAAAACAGAATTCACACCAGGGCAATCTTCTAATGCATCATCAACAATACCTTTTAAATCGATGGTTTTAGCGCCACGGTAAGATCCATCACTTGTAATTACCATTATACAATCGCTATCGTTGATTCTTGTAGATAAGGCCGTAGATGAAAATCCTGCAAAAACCACAGAATGAATGGCGCCTATTCTCGCACAAGCCAGAACGGAAATGGCTAATTCAGGAATCATAGGTAAATAAATACACACCCGATCGCCTTTTTTTACGCCTTTAGATTTTAAAACATTCGCAAATTGATTGACTCTTTTATAAAGTTGACTGTATGAAATATGTTCGGCAGGCTCATCGGGGTCATTAGGTTCAAACAAAATGGCTGTTTTATCCCCGCGAGTTGATAAGTGTCGGTCAATACAGTTTTCTGTAATATTAAGCTGAGCCCCTTCAAACCATTTAATTTCAGGTTTGCTAAAATCCCAACTTAATACATTATCCCATTTTTTACGCCACATAAAATGTTCTTCGGCAACCTCTTCCCAAAAATTTTCTGGCTCTCTAATGGATTTTCGATAGACTTGATAATATTCTTCTAGGTGTTTTATGTGATAATTACTCATAAATTAGTTTGTTTTTTAGTTTAGTAGCTTAAAATTAAGAACTTTTAAGCGTTTTCTAAATTATAAATTTATTGTGGTTTCTCTAAGCTTTTTCTACGGATTACGTGTATCTGTAGATGAACATCAGCAAATAAGCGACCTATTTACCTCCTTAAATCACAACAGGAATGTCTTAAAATAAAATAGGATGTAATTAAATGATAATTTTAATTACATCCTGTTTTTACAAAATGGTTTAGAATAGTTTAGTTGGTTCTTAAACCTTTAATTTAATAGCGATAAAGCCGTACTTACGAATTAATAAATTCTTTATTTAGCACCTTTTAATTTATGGCTATAATAAATTAAACCTCAAGAGTTGCTAAAATAATAATTACATTGTTAAAACCTAATAAATAATACAATTTTAACACACTTACTTTTTCAACTGACTTTCAACAGTGCTTTTCGTCCGATACAATGTAATTTTTAAAGTATCTTTGTGCGCAACCAAATCAAAAAACATTGCAGACCAACCGTCTTTATTTTATTGATGCTGTAAGAGCATTTGCTATTTTAATGATGCTTCAAGGGCACTTTATAGACACGTTACTTGACCCTGTTTACAAAGACCCGAACAATACTGTTTTCAGTATATGGAACTATTTTAGAGGTGTCACAGCTCCTATGTTTTTTACCATTTCTGGATTGGTTTTTAATTATTTATTGCTTCGAGCCTATGCTAAAGGGGACGATAAACCCCGCATAAAAAAAGGTCTATTTCGCGGACTCCTACTCATCCTTATCGGATACAGTTTACGAGTAAATCTGCTTAGTTGGTTTTCTGGCTATTTTAACCCTTATTGTTTAGTTATTGATGTCCTTCAGTGCATTGGTTTATCGCTCATATTATTAGTTGGTTTCTATGTATTATTAAAAAAACACAGTTATTTATTTTCTGTAGTCTTGTTTACTGTAGGTTGCCTCTGTTTTATAACAGAACCAATTTACAGAGATCTGACCTTAGAAAACATACCGCGATTTTTCGCCAACTATATTTCAAAAAGTAACGGTTCGATTTTCACTATTTTACCGTGGTTTGGATATTCGGCATTTGGGGCTTTTTTATCAACAATATTTTTTAGGCATGCACACCGGGAGCGCTTTCAATTGCTCACCATTATTTCATTTTTTATGACGGGTGCATTTTTAATATACGGCTCATCCCCTTTTCTACTGGCTTTAAACGAGCTTACTGGTATTGAGCTTTTCGAGCGCAGTGCGAACTATAATTATTTGTTTAGACGACTGGGTGATGTACTCATCATTTTCAGTATTTTTTACAGCTTAGAACGTTTTTTAAAACGATCATACATTTCTAAAATTGGGGAAAAAACGTTATCCATTTACGTCATTCATTTTATTCTACTTTACGGAAGCTTTACAGGCTATGGTATTAAACGATTTTTAAACAAATCTTTAACCCCAACTGAAGCTGTTTTTGGAGCACTCTTATTTATGGTGGTCGTTTGTTTTATTGCTTTTCACTATGCCAAAACCAATGCATTTCTCTATAAATTAAATAGGAAAGTGATGGATAAAATCAAACCAAACGAATAATTATTCATAGAATACCTCAAATTATAAAAGTTGTCATTAAAAATGACATTTTTTTTTACTGAACTAACAAAAGTCAGTTTTATTTTCATGTTGTGCCCTTAATTTTGAGCTTGTAACCAAGTTAATCAACGTATTATGAATTCTAAATTATTCACAGTCATACTATTATTTATAGGATTGGCAACCTTTCCTTATCACCAATATGCTAATCAACATGAATCGCATTCGGCAAAAAACCATAACAGTAAAAAACATTGGAGTTACTCTGGTGAGACCGCTCCAGAAAATTGGTCGGAGATCGAAAAGCAATCCGATTGCAACGGTATGCAGCAGTCTCCTATAAACATCATTCATATAAATTCTGATTCGACTCATGTTAAAAATGAATTGCAGTTTGAATATGCTCCTACCACACTAATTGACGATGTTGAAAATAACGGCCATACCATTCAGTTTGATTTTGAAACGGGCGATTATATCAACTACAAAAACGAGCGTTATTGCTTAAAACAAATTCATTTCCATGAGCCCTCTGAGCATAAAATCGATGGCGTTACATATCCGATTGAAATTCATTTTATACACACCAATGATGAGGGAAAAATGACTGTTTTAGCTTTATTAGGTAAAGAAGGTAAGGAGAGTGAATTGTTCGAGTTTTTTGAAAGTTTTCTCCCTTTAGAAGCGGGCGCAAAAAAAGAAATTCATCAAGAAGTTGATTTATCCAGTCTAGAGCTTGAAAACAGACATTACTACTCGTACGGAGGTTCGTTAACCACACCACCTTGTTCGGAAAGTGTGAACTGGATTGTTTTTAAAGAACCTGTTATTTTATCGGTAGATGAAGTTTTAAAGCTTAAAAACAACATGCCTTTAAACAATTATAGAAATGAGCAACCTCTTAATCAAAGAATTGTACATTACCATATTTGATATTCAACTTGTTTAAATGTGTAACTGTTGAAGTGTTTATTCGCTACATTAGTACGTGACATCATTCAAACAGCTTCACATAAAAAAACCTGTCGACGTCTTTTAAAACAAAGGCAATTCGACAGGTTTTTTAGATTTATTATTTTAAAAACATAGATTGATCATTCAACTAAGATCGGTGCCTAATGGCTTTATTTTTTCTTTAAATAATCAAGAACATTAGCTTCAATACGCTCCTGGATACCGCTTACATCGGCTTTCACAAAGGTTTCTCCTGTGATGTTTTCATAAAGCTCTATGTATCGATCGCTAACGGTTTGAATGTATTCATCGCTCATAACCGGCACTGTTTGTCCTTCTAAACCTTGAAATCCGTTAGAAATTAACCACTGACGTACAAATTCTTTACTTAATTGCTTTTGAGCTTCGCCCTTATCTTGACGCTCTTGGTAGCCTTCAGCATAAAAATAACGTGAAGAATCAGGTGTATGAATCTCATCGATTAAAACGATCTTTCCGTCTTTAGTTTTTCCAAATTCATATTTTGTATCCACTAAAATCAAACCTCTGGACGCAGCGATTTCAGAACCACGTTGAAATAATTTACGGGTATAATCTTCAAGAATTACATAATCCTCCTCAGAAACAATACCACGTTTTAAGATGTCTTCACGAGAAATATCCTCATCATGATCACCCATTTCTGCTTTCGTTGCAGGGGTAATGATTGGTTCTGGAAAAGCATCATTTTCTTTCATACCTTCAGGCATTGGCACACCGCAAAGCATACGTTTTCCAGCTTTGTATTCACGCGCTGCATGTCCCGACATATAACCACGAATAACCATTTCAACTTTAAAAGGGTCGCATAAGTGCCCTACAGCCACATTAGGGTCTGGCGTTGCCGTTAACCAGTTAGGCACCAAATCTTCGGTAGCCGCCATCATTTTTGTAGCTATTTGGTTTAGGATCTGTCCTTTATAAGGGATCCCTTTAGGCATCACAACATCAAAAGCAGATAGTCTATCGGTTGCAATCATAACCAATTCGTCATCATTAATGTTATAAACGGCTCTTACCTTTCCTTTGTAAAGGCTTTTCTGTCCTGGAAAATTGAAATTAGTATCAATTATTGTGTTACTCATTTTTAATGGATTTATTGTCTTGTGCTAGATACTTATTAATTACATTTTCAATCAACCTTATTTTTCAAACGCTTCATTTTTAAAACGAAAGAAAGCTCAAGAGCTCAATGAAAATTTTACGCAAAATAAAGTAAAATATCTTAATTCTATAGATTGAATTTACACTATTACAATTTAGCTAAAGTAAGCAACCAACAAAAGCCATCTATTCTAACTCAAAAATATATTCTTTATAGACATCATTGGGATGATTTTCTGAATATTTCTTAACATATAATGGATAAAATAAGTCCAGTAAATACCGATTCGTAAATGCAGGATTGTAATTTAAATCTATTTCCTCAGTGACATACATTTCCACTAAGCCTTTTGCAGCGCCTTTAACTCTAATTTTAACTCTATAGCACTCGAATCCACAAATTGTTTTTATGTCATTTTTATAGTACTCAAGGATCTCAAATTCTTCCTCGGTATGTCTATTAAAATTCCATTTATTTTCCACCACTTCAAAAGAATAAGGCTCAAAATTAGAGGCTAGTAACGTTTCTTTATCAACTTTTAGAATGTGATTTATTTCTCTACCAACATCACATTTAACCGTATATTGTGTGTAGAATTCGGGCTTAACAAAGAAGTGAATATTAGATTCCCTTTTGTAAACTTGAACTAAAGGAGGCTTTGGAATTTCGAAATCTGAACTATCTAACTTCGCTGATGAAATAGACCAAATACTATCAATCCTTGAGTTTATCAAATCAGCATAATCTTGTGTCACTTCATCGGTTACTTTGATAATAAAATTTCCAAAGTTTTTTTCATTAGCTTCTTTGGGTTGACAAATTCCGTTTTGATAAAAAGTCAAAAAAAATAATAAGGTAAATGCTATTTTCATTTTAGAGTATAAAAACCACATCGCTTTGGTGAATGATTTGTGGTTTAATTAAGCCCCTAAATTAGCAAATATATGCCTAATACAATATTTATGATGATTTAAATATTAGGGCCTATTTACAAAGAATTCGTGGATGAATTCACTAGAATTTTTAAACTAAACCAACGCTCCATTAGCACCTATCACCTGACCTGAAATCCATTTAGAATCATCATTAGCTAAAAACAATACTATTTTGGCAATATCAATCGGTTCGGCTAACCTTCCAAAGGCGTTCATTGCACTCAATTTATCTATAGTTTCTTGAGATTTTCCATCCAAAAATAATTCGGTAGCAGTGGCACCAGGCGCAATGGCATTAACAGAAATCCCTCTACCAATTTCCTTCGAAAACACTCTAGTTATTTGTTCCACAGCCGATTTCGTTGCCGAATACAAGGCGTAGTTTGGAAACATTAATTTAGCTGTACTAGACGAAAAATTAATTATAATTCCATTATCTGCTAACTTGCTTTCTGCTTCCTGAAGTGTATTAAAAATGCCCCTTACGTTAACGTCAAAAAGTTTAGTAAATTCGTCTTGCGTATTGTCCTTTAATAATTTAGTAACTAGTATTCCAGCATTGTTTACCAATACGTCTACTTTCCCTAAAACTTCAATCGTTTTGTCAAAAAGATGGGTCACTTCATGTCTTTGGCTAACATCTGCTTTTATAGCCAAAGCGGTTCCGCCATTTTCTGTAATAGACTCTACGGTTTCGTTGGCTTCAGTTTCGCTATTCGAGTAGTTTACAACAACTTTTGCTCCGTTTTCATCTAATAAAACGGCAACTTCTTTGCCAATACCTCTTGAAGCACCAGTTACTATAATAACTTTATTTTGTAGTTTCATACGGTTCGATTTTTTTTGGTTTCATTCGTAAAATAAAGCAATAAAAACAAAAATCCAATATAGGTAGCTTGTAACCCTACAAGGTCCCATTTTTGGGCAAAAGAGCTTCCAATCACCAAAATATTCAAAAGCATAAATGTGCCGATGATTGTTTCTCGCGTGAATTTGTTAATCAAAAGGAAGATGCCAATAATTATTTCAGCAAACGGAATCATGTATGCTAAAGGGGTTACTAAAAATTCAGGTAATAGGGTGTCTTGAAATGTGCTTTGCATTCCCGTAACAAACTTCTCCAAATTTGGCATTCTAACTAATCCGTGGAAGAAAAAGTTTATTCCGAAGGAAATACGAAATAGATGAACAGCTAGCACTTTATTGTTTAAGTTAGGTAACATCATTTTATTTGTGTGTTATATCTGAAAGTTAATAAAATAGAAAAGAATATCAGTTTCATTCAAATGATTACATATACCATTTTGGTCTAAGTCGAAAAAAAAAACCAGACCAAAATGGTAATAACTTTAATGGTTTGATTTATTGATTTTTTATTTCAATGCCATTAATTTTCTTGCTGTTAGGGCTAAGTCATTTTCATTTATTTCTGGTTTTGCAGCGAGTGGATATAATTGAGCGCCAGGTCTACTGATAAATGCAGCTCTCCAACCTGCCCAAATGGCACCAGCAATATCCCAACCGTGAGCCGCTACTAATAAGCACTCGGAAGGATTCACCCCCATTTTTCTTGCTGCCCAATCGTAGGCATCTGTATGTGGTTTAAATTTCCCTATATCTTCAATACTTAATCTTTCATCAAAATATTCGATTAATCCTGCGTTTTCAAACTGTGTTTGCACACCTTTGTTGGATGAGTTGGTAAACGACACCAATTTATATCCAGCCTCTTTTAATGCTTTTAGGGAATCTTTTACTTCGGGATGAGTCGGTAAAGACCGAATTGGTCCTAAAATAGCTTCACGTGCTTCTTTTTCGGTGACTTTAATACCATGATTTGCTGCTACCATTTGTAAAGCAGCCGAACCAATAATACCAAAATCATTGTATTGTCTTCCCACTGTAGAAACCAATGAATATTGAAGCATCGTAGTAAACCAAAGCGGCAATAATTCGCTTCTACCATTAAGCACATTTCCCACGCTTTTTTTCATGGCTGTTAGGTCTAATAATGTTTCGTTAACATCAAAAAACAAAACCTTAGGTCTGATTGAGGTATCCATTTTGATTACCTCTTCAGGTTTTGTTGCTCCAAATGCTATTCCTGGTAATGTTGCTCCTGTAACGCCAAGTATTGCCGATTTTTTTAAAAAGTTTCTTCTAGTTCCTTCCATATAATATGTGTTTTTAAAAACATTTCTGTTGGTATGTTTTTGATTAAAAAAAATTATGATTTTAATTGATTAATATATAATTCTAAACCAGAAATATATTGATCCAGTATGACATCATCCTCATATATTTTTCTGATTCCTCTAATACCTTCAAAAGCACTAATTAAATAAACGGCTACCGATTCGCTAGGCGTATCATTTTTAATAGTCCCCTCTGCTTTGCCTTTTTCTATCAATGTAACCAAGGCAGACTTCCACTTGTCTATGATACTTTTTAAAGCTAATTGGTAACCAACTTCATCATGGTCAATTTCGTTAATGAAGTTATTCATTGGACATCCATTTTGCTTATCGTATAAAGGGAAAGATCTAATTCTGTTTAAAAAGGTGTCCTTTAAAATGTCAATGGCATGACCAGGTTCAAAAAGCGGCATAATCATCCCATCATGCACACGCTTTTGTATTTTTTGTTGAATAACCTCCAGTACAAGTTGTTGTTTATTTTTGTAGTGATGATAAAATGCACCTTTTGTCATTTTCGTAGCTTTCATGACATCATTAATACTGGTAGCTTTATAACCATTTTCGTAAAATAGCTTAAACGCCTCATGCACAATGTGCTGTTTCGTTAACTCCGATTTTAATTCTTGTTGCATGGTACAAACTTAAAAATAAATACCACTTGGTATGTTTCCCCCAAAGGCTTTAACAATTTTTTATAGTTTAAACAACAATTTGATGAGAGTACTATAAATAAGAAAAGCTTGCGGATTGTTGTAATTTTAATGCATGATGTTGATTTTTGGGCTTGTTACACATGGTAATACTATGATTTAAGAGTTGATAAAGCATAGGTGTTAGAAAATAAAGGCGGATAAGAGTATAAACTCAAATTACTTACGAAATAGATTGTAGCGGTTCCATTTCATGTAAAATCGACCCTTTCAAATTACTAATTTTTAATAAGTTAGTATTTTTTCGTAACTTTTGTTTTCGTTAGGAGAATGATAATTTGCTTCAAATCAATCATATAAAGTATAATTATTAAAAAAAATGTATCCTATGAAAACAGTAAAACCAATACTAATCCTTCTGATATTATATTTGAGCTTTTCAAATCATGCTTTAGGACAAGCTTTAACAGAAGCGCAAAATCAATCTGCTCAAGAATTATATGATTTTCATATAAAGAAAAAGAAAACCAATAATACCGTTGCTTGGATTGTATTAGGCAGTGGAGTAGCAATGATTGTTGGAGGTTATGGAATTAATATGAGCGGAGGCATTATTGATAATGATTCTACAAATAACAATAAAGGACTTTGGTTATCTTATTTGGGTGGCGCTGTTACTGTTGCCAGTATACCACTATTTATTTCAGCAGGAAAGCATAAAAGAAAAGCTAAAATTCAATTACAAAACGGAGCAATAGGATTTGATCACAATATTAATTATTCAGCCGTTTCTTTAACCTATTCATTTTAATAGCCACTTTAAGTGATTAAATACTGCTTAAAAATCACTTCTGCTTATTGATGAGCGCAAGTTTTTAAATATTGTTCAGAGTGCGTGTGCTTTATTTAGTCAACAAAAGTTTCCTTTATCACCGCTTTACATTTTTCTATTTCGATTTTGTCAGATTTTCAAAAACGATGGTGTATTATTTTAATTCCATTCCTCAAGGTTTTCGTCGTCGAACACATCGTTCATTAGCAACTTATCATCTCCGTTTTTACTCATATTTTTAAATTTCTGTTCCCAATTATTTCTTGGAGAAGGAATAGGTTTAAGAATTATCTGCCCTTTTTCTAGAATGAGTTCCACTTTGTCCTTGATATTATATTTTTTCAGAATGGTCTGACTTAAACAAAGTCCTTTTGAATTTCCTATTTTGATTATTGATACTACCACAATTGCTACACGATATTATAAAATAAGTACATTCTGTTAGAATATAAAAATTTGTTACGTTTTAATACAAGCGGTTTTATTTTTGTTTTCTAACATATTTAAGCACCTAAATTAGTTTGATTTAGATGTAAATTACCCCATTTATTCTTTATCCGAAGTCAAAAACTCAATAGCGGTTTGAAGCACGACATCTTCACATTGTTGTTTTTTTAATTCATTTTCTAGGGTAATTGGCACGCGAATATCAGGTGTCACACCTTTTCCTTCCAAATTAACCTCCTTGGTATTTGCAAAATAGGTTTGACCACCTGTGTAAGTAAACATTTGTTTTTTAGGTAATGTAACCACCGCTAAAATACCACCAGCGCCTTCAGTTCCATGTTCTGCTATAACGGTTGCTCTGTTTTGAGATTGTAAATATTGTGAAAAATATTCGGCTGCACTAGCCGATTTATCATCCACTAAAACAACTATTTTACCAGGGTAATAGAGGTTTGAGTTAGGTGAGTAGATTTTCATATTATTACTCCCTGCCTTTATAAATTCGTGCTGTCTCGGATCGTAATTATATAAATCTAACCAATTAAGCGGTGCTGGATTTTGCTCTGGAAAAAAATAAGAAGTCATCGTATACATCAAAATAAGAAGGCCTCCAGAATTACCTCTTAAATCTATAATTATGCCTTTTCTATCATTTACTTTTAATAAAAAATCCTCGTAGGTCGCCAAAGTCACAGGTATTTCCTCGAAATTTTTCCAGCGGATGTAGCCAATATTGCCCTCGTTGAAAAACTTATAACTTATTTGTGAATCAGTAGCATTACGGTCGCAAGATTTTTCGGAATAAGTGAAACTGTCAACATCCTGGGTAACTAATTGAACTTTTTGAGGTTTCGTTTGATTAGGATTCTTAAAAGCTACAGCAACATTGGTGCCTATCGGGAAATTGAAAAAGAAGTTTATGCGCTCTAAAGCAATAGATTCATCTGTGCCTTTACTAGTATTAATGGGGATATCCTCCATACGCTCTGCAGGTTTCTTTCCATTAACACTTACGATTTCGGTACCTACTACCCAACCTACTTTTTGGGCTGGTGAGTTTTCTGTTATATTGGTTAACACAAAACGACCATCTGTTAGTTCGACAACAGTTACACCAAGCGATCCGCCCCAAAGTTCCCCCAGTTTTTTATAGTACTTACTCACCAAGGCCATATCATAACTCGATGTTTGTACGTGGGCATCTTTAAGTGAAATAGATAGGTCTTTTATAGCAATAAAATAATCTCCAGTATCCTTTCTTTTTTCCGCGGCTTCTATCTCATCCAGATACTTGGCTCTAATTTTTTCCCAATCGAGGTTTCTCTTTTTTGTATAGGCATAGCGTTCTTTTAGGAGATCGATAAGTGCATTATAAGCTTCAACCAAGCCCATTTGAGAAAAATCTGGGGTATCGTTTTTGGCTGTTGGCTCCAATAAATCCATAACACCATTAGAGTCACGACTAAATTGAATAGAACCATCACCTTTTATAGTGGCCAAAGTATAGCCTGTTTCCAGATTGGTTACTTCGTCATCGGCTGTAAACATTTTTTTATCCTTTCCCCAATTTTTAGGGAATACCTGCTTATTGTCGGATGCATAAATTAAAAGGGTGCCTTTTGAAATTTGTTCCGTTTCAGAATTTAATGTTACCGATTGATACCCGTTTTGTTCTAATTGATCTAAATAGGAATCGCCATACATATTGAGCCCTATTTGCGCATAAAAAACTTGAACACCTTGTTTCGAACTGTTTTTCTTATCAAAATTGACGAACCTCGCATTTGGTTGGATGGGTAAATCTATTTCGAAGGTTGTTGGTGAAGGATAAATGGGACTTGTAGAGCGTCCTAAAATCTGACTTTTTATAGGTACAAATAAACTATCGGCATCGCCTTTAATAGCATAGGAAAAATCCATTAAGGCAAAGGTGGGACTATGGTAGTATTTAGGAATCAAATAACTTTTATAATCTAGTTTTCCTGATATTTTCTTTACACCATTTCCTGATTGTGCTTCCACCCCACTACCTAAAAACAAAAGTACTAACGGCAAAATTGCGAGTTTAAAAATTTTAAAATCTAGATGTTGTTTTGCTTTCATTTGATTGGTGTTGTTTATTTGAATTTTGAAGAACTGTGCTAGTGCTTTACATAGGAGCCAATGTTGCTAACAGTGATTTTGTATTCATTTTTATTTCAAATTATTAGGTTAAAATTCACCATACTTATACACTAGTATAACTAGTGTTCCATAAAACAAAATTAAATTTAGTATAACAAAAAGAAAACGTTTGAATTTGGTCAATTCAAAAGCTTTGGAGTTCCAAATAATAACTAATGTATGATATAGAATATAAAAATATTGTTCAGTTCTATTATTATTTACTGTTAAACTCAAAATTACTGATATTGGAAAAAAAACAATTACCCATAAGCTTACATTGTAAATATTTAAAATTAGATGTTCATACAAATTTTCTTGAATTGTATATAGAGTAAAAAACTTGAAAGGGTTAATAAGAGAATATTTACTAATAAAATCACGAATTGTGAAGAAATATTACCCGTTACTACAATACCCAGAAAATCATTTGCTATTGAATAGTGTAATACAAGAAATAAAGATGCTATAGTTAAGAATTTTCCTGGACTGTAATAAAATTTCCGAAATCCATTCCAATAATTTAAAACTAATGTTTTGGGTTGGCTTAAACCAATTCGAATGTTTAGTAAAAAAGATTTTTCTAATGAAAAAATACTGTCAAATAAATCACCTAAAAATGTAGTGAAATTAATTCTTTTGTCTTTATAATATTGTCCGCAGTTTGGGCAATATTTCTCATTTATTTCACTTGAACATACAGAGCATTTCATATTCCTATTTTTAATTCAAGTTTCACTTCGTACATTGTTTACCACGGCTTAGGCTATGATTAATACGGAAATAAAAAAGAAATTAAATTCCGATTAAGCACTTAGGCAAAACTTTTTATTTTGTTTTATCTTCTTTGTTCTAAAGCCAAATCAAAAGGTTTGGCGGATATTCTAAAAATACACTAAACTTTGGATTAGACACCTATACCCGTATTAATTATAGCGAATGTTAGCCAAAGTTTTTATCTAAAACTCTGTTCAGCTGGAAATTCTGATATAGGTAATATTCCACTAGATGATATAAAAGATTTAAGTATTCTTTCCCTTTTAGATGAACTTAAATAAAACGGTGTAGAATTTCTTAATACACTATAAATGTAATCATGATAGTTGTCAAAAGATTCATAGTCTTCCGCGACTACTTGTACCATTCGTAAGTTTCCATTGTTTATGGTTTCCGTAATTTCTTCAGTTAATAAACCATCTGGTATTTCGGGAAGTATAACTTCTGTAGAAGCACCATCAAATATGCATTCTATATTCAGGTTTAAGTTATAGTTATCCAATCTCACTCTTCCAACTTCATAATCTTCCACACCATGAAACGTCACATTATTATCATAAAATGATGCCGATACTGTTTTGTTTGGCACTACGATTTCTGAAGGAGGCAACCCTACACCAAATAGGGAATAATTAGTAAATGATAAAGAATATGCCATTTTTTCAAAAATATTGGCGTAGGAAAAATAATGGTTGCCGCCAAAACCAAAGGCAGGAATATAACTTGCATAAATTTCATGCCCAGCCATATTATTAAAATATAATTCTTTTTCATAACCATAAAGTAATAATAATGGTAATTCACCAGGCACATTTGTTGTAAGCTGTTTGTATTCTACATTATCCGTATTAAAATTGATTTCATCCAATAATGTTACTTCAGATAAATTATCAATTAACATCCATTTATAACTGTCGTTTATGACATCAGCTCGGTCGTAATATTTAATAAAAACATTTTCAGAGCTTAAATCGTTATTAAATTTGGAAGTATAATGTCCAGATAACTTATTATCAATACGTACCATAGAATACCCTAATCCCCTAGCACTTAGTATATCATAATTCAAGTTATTTGTGGCAACATCTACCACTTTACCCTCTACCGGAAATGCACCTTCTTTAAATTGTATACCTCCTTCTAGCATAGATGGCGTAACATTTGAATATACAAACAAGTTATACACAACATCACTGTAAACCATAATAAAAGTAAGTGTATAAGGAGTGTCTTTATCAAAACTCTCTTTGGTGTAAAAAGTAATATCTTCTTTAACATTAGCATGAGTTTTTACTTCTATAACCTTGCCGTTAATATCGGATAGAACAACATGACATTTTGCTGTACCACGTTTAAAGTTATCCGGAAAGGAAATGGCAAAAATTTCCTTTTCCTCAATTTCTTCTTCCTCAATTTCCTCAATCTTACTATCGGATGAACACGAACAAATTAAAATAAAAGTAAGAAGTAATAATTTTAAGTTTTTCATTTATCTATTGTTTTAAATTTTTGCTAACGGCTTAGGTTATGGTTTGTAGCATGTTACAGCAATGATTTTAATTTTCAAGCAATTCATTAATCATTTTTGGAACTTCTTTTTCAGGAGTGGGATAATTATGCAATTCTTTGTTTTTGTAAATACTAAAATTGGATTTAGCTAAAATTTCATCTCCATTTGGTGAAATAAACAATATCTCAAGTTCGTCAAGAATCTTTTTGAAATCCCATCTCCATTTGTCTTTATATTCAACAATCAGGTCAAAGTCTTTTGGTTCTTCTCCCTTTTTTCCAATAATAGCTTTAATTCCGTGATTCTCCAGTTCTTGTTTAATTATGGTGTCCGTATTTCCGATGACTTTAGTTTTTTCTAGTTCATCATCGATTGGTGGAACGTAACCACCATATTGAAATCTTCCAAATTTAAATTTTATGTATTCCGAATTTTCTGAAGATATGATATAAGCTCTCTTAAAGCTGTCTTTATTTTGATTAGAATATTTTATTGTATCAATAGTTCCTTTGCAACCACCTAAAATCATTGTTATAATGATTAGATTCAATAAAACGAGGCTTTTTTTCATTTAAGCTGTTTTTTAATGTTACACAACGGTTTAACCTATGGTTTCGTTGCGGAATGGTTCATCCAGACTATTCCGGCGTAAACCAAAGCTAGCCAATACACAGGAATTTCCTCTCAGAAATTCCGTCCTAATAAACTATAAGCAGTGCTGTAAGCCGACTTTTTTTATTTTTAAAATTTGCACCAAGTTTTTTTGGGTTCTATGGGTAGAATTTCTTTTTCAATTAATCAAAGCCGCCGTAATTGCGGTTTTGCTTTGTTGTAGCAAGTTTTTTTACCTATTATCATTAGATTTATAAATTTACTTCTTAATAATTTTATAAATCCGTTCAAAACCAAATTTACTTTCTTTTATAGCAAAAAAGTAAACTCCACTATTGAAAGAGGAAAGATCTAGGTTGTTTTCTGAAGTATTTTTTTCAAAAATTAATTTTCCATCTTGAGAAAAAAGTTTTACGTTATAGATATTGTTTGCACTACTATTCCAACTAACAGAATTCACGAAAGGATTAGGATATATTTTTAATTGATTTAAATTATCGCTACTTCTAATTTCTTGAACTCCTAAAGTTTCCGAAACATTTTGATAAACAGATATTAATCCATTATATCGAGAAAAGTTGTCAATAAATAAATCCTCTTTATCATCATTGTTATAATCAAATAAAACAATATCACCTCTAGATCTTCGGCTTGAACCGTCGTAATATGCTGTATAAGAATCAATTTCAACCTTATGAAAATTTAAGTAGTCTGTTGTTCTATAATAAAAGATATTATTCTTGTATGATTTCACATCATAGTTCCAAGCATATATTTCATATAAACCATCACCATCATTATCGTAAAATTCAACATCTTCAATATTCAAATTTTCAATCATAATTGAATCAAAGTTATTTTGACCATCATTTTTGAAAAATAACAATGGATAGTCATAATATTGATTCGTATCTATGTTGTATACAAAAAAATCTAAATCACCATCTTGATCAAAATCCTTTATTTTTAAATTACTATTGGCATAATCACCTGTAAACTTTGCCAAACTTTTACCAGAAAATTTTGCGCCCTGATTCTCTAACAAATTCACTTCTGTTATCCATTCACCGTTTTCCTGAAAATAATAATTCAAAATCAATATATCCGTTTCACCGTCATTATTAAAATCATCAAAAGCGAAAGTAACTGGCGAAATAGTTTCAACACCATTAATTATTAAAGGTTGTAATGTCCCGAAATCGACACCATCAATATTTTTTACCCAATAAATCCCGCTATTGTATGTATAATCAAATGTATTGTAAAAGATCAAATCTTTATAAAAATCACCATCTATGTCCGCAAAATAAACATCAGTTGCAAAAAAATTATTTGGAAGGTTAAGGGATTGAATAAATTCAAAATTATCGTTTCCTGAATTTTTAAAAAGTTTAACACTATCTGTTGAACTCTCAAAATCAATTACATCGCCTATGCCATCATTGTTAAAATCAATTATATTGTAATTTGGGTAAGAGACGGTATTAGGATTTGCCTCTACTCCAATTAAATTTTGCATTTCGCTTAATTCATTATTAGGTGTTTTTTCAAAAAAACCTAATCCACTTTTACCTACGCATAGATCTTCAACACCATCACCATTCATATCAATAACGGAAAAATCATTTGGGGTTATAGCCTGCTGAATGCAAATAGTCTTGTCTACAGGATCATTTATATTATGATTGATAAGAATCATGTCATTTTGATTAGAGCTAGTCGTGAAGGTGAAATCTATGCTATCATCGTTATTTAGGTCTAAAAATTTAAATTGACTTAAACTAAGTGAATTTAACTCAAAATTTGCCAATACTATCTCTACATCTCCAAATACACCATCTTGTATTTGGAATTTGTATATGTTAGATTGATTTTGTGTGTTTCCGGCTATATAAACTGAATACATGCCATTCTCATTATTTTCAACATGAACCTCATAGTGGCTATTAGCATTTAAAGAAATATTATCAACAACCATCATATCCTTTAATACAATATATTCATCTTCCTCTAGATCTTCACCCCCTTTTAAATCAAAATATTTCGCCCAAATCGCGCCATCCTTGAAATACAAAATATCTTTAAATCCATTTCCGTCTAAATCCAATATGCCAAATGATCTTAGGGAAGATGTGCAGTCTAGTGCTATAGGATGAAAGAAGTCCTTAATATTTTCATCATACAAGTGAATCTTTATTTTATTATAATCCCAAATATAGAAATCCAAATCTCCATCATTGTCAAAATCATCAATTTTATAAATGAAGTTAAAAGTACCTACCGGAATTAAAAACTCAGCGGGCTTCAAGCCACCCGATTGATTGTTTAGCAACAAGTAAGCATCTTCATTATTATTTATAACAACCAAATCCATGAAGCCGTCACTATTGTAATCAACTTTTATTGGATCGATCGTGTATGAGCCATTAAAACTCTGAACTATTTCCTCGTTACTAAACGAGTCATTCTGTAAATTATACAAAACACCAATTTTATCAAACTGTCTATAGGTTATTAAGTCGGGAAAACCATCATTATTTAAGTCTAAAGATATAATAGGATTTTTTCCAGAATCAATCAAAATTGATGGATCAATATTAAAAATTCCATTTTGATTTTTCTGAAGTAAAACATTAGATGAATTAATGGTACCATGTTTTATGATATCCAAATCATTGTCATTGTCGAAATCGTCATAAATAATATTAGTACTTACAGTAAAAAAATCATAAATGTTGACTTTATCTTCAAATCTTATTTGCCCAAAAGTTGTATTGAATACAAATAGCATTAAATTAAAAATTAAAAATTTCCTCATTATAGGTGTTGGAGTTTTATAAATTAAATAACTTCAATTAATATTGACATAGTTTCTTGTTTCGATTGACACTGTTGAAATTTTCTCCAACAAAAGTATATCAAACATATACTCCTTTAAAATTTTTAATTCAACCCTAAAAATCAAAATCTATACAATTTTGGGGCTAATCTTAAAAAAAGATGATGGTATGTTTTTCACAACCATCATCTTTTATGTTTTTTAATATTTTAATGTTATCAACCAAGTATCATGGTTTTTCAGGTCTTAAACTTTATACTCCTGCCCCTAGCCCTGATTGTAGTGGCATCCTTTTTTGCCACTTAAAGGGCGAAAAAGACCTGCCTTGCCGGCAGGCAGATAAAACGGAAAGCAGGTTTCTGCTCCTGAAAAAAATTATGACATCTTTAATCAGCGTTTTCAATGCTTTTATAGGCTTCGATGACTTTTTTAACGAGTTTATGACGAATCACATCTTTATCGTCTAGGAAAATCATACCTACACCTTCCACATTTTTTAAGATGAGTAAAGCTTCTTTAAGTCCGGAAATGGTACGGCGCGGTAAATCGATTTGACCAGGGTCGCCCGTTAATAGGAACTTGGCGTTTTTTCCCATACGAGTTAAAAACATTTTCATTTGGGCGTGGGTGGTGTTTTGCCCTTCATCTAAAATCACGAAGGCATTATCTAAGGTTCGTCCACGCATAAATGCCAATGGCGCGATTTGAATGGTACCGTTTTCAATATAATGCGCGAGTTTTTCTGGAGCAATCATATCCCTTAGCGCATCGTATAAAGGCTGCATGTAAGGGTCCAATTTTTCTTTTAAATCGCCCGGAAGGAATCCTAAATTCTCTCCGGCTTCTACGGCTGGACGGGTTAAAATGATACGCTTAACTTCTTTGTTTTTTAAGGCTTGAACCGCCAAGGCTACGCCGGTATAAGTTTTTCCTGTTCCTGCTGGACCAATGGCAAAAACCATATCATTTTTACGCATAAGCTCTACCATTTTACGCTGATTTGGTGTTTGGGCTTTTATGAGTCGGCCGCTAACCCCATGAACGATAACTTCGCCACTTTTTTCGGAGGTGGTATAATCATCGCTACTTTGACTGGTTAAAACACGCTCGATAGCATTTTCGTCGAGCTTATTATATTTTGCAAAATGCTTTAGGAGCATAGTGAGGCGTCTATCAAATTCTTCCAGCAATTCTTCATCGCCAAAAGCTTTAATTTTATTCCCGCGGGCTACAATTTTTAATTTAGGAAAGTACTTTTTAAGAAGTTCAATATTCGTGTTTTGGGCTCCAAAAAAATCTTTTGGAGAAATCTCTTCAAGTTCGATGATTATTTCGTTCAAAGGCGTGGTTTTAGGTTAAAAATTAATGTATAGCTGTTCTGTTATTTTTCTGTGCTTCTAATTTAATGAATAAGATTTTATGGCCTCATATTTTTCATTTAAATTATAAAAACGAAAATGAAAATTTGTAGGTTTGTATCTTATTCATGACTCTCTCAAATTTAAGTAAAATTGAGGGACTTAACGTTAAAAACATATCAACAATTTGCCCATGGCAATTATTACACTAACAACCGATTTCGGAGAGAAAGACTACTTTGCTGGCGCTACACGAGGCGCTATCTACAGTGAACTTTCTAATGTTAAGATTGTTGATATCTCACATGCTGTATCGCCTTTTAACATACCTGAGGCGGCTTACATCATTCAAAATGCTTACAACAGTTTTCCTAAAGGCACCATACATATTATTGGTATTGATTCGGAACTCAATCCCGAAAACAAACACATCGCTGTTAAGCTAGATGGACATTATTTTGTGTGTGCTAACAATGGCATTATGAGTATGATTTGCTCGGAAATTGCTCCAGAACAAATTGTAGAAATTAATATTCACGATAAAATAACAAGCAGTTTTACAGTATTGGATGTTTTTGTGCAGGTGGCCTGCCATATAGCTCGTGGTGGTACGTTAGATGTGATTGGAAAAAACATTTCGGGTATTAAGCCTATTAAAAACATTACACCTTACGTTAATGACGATAAAACCCAAATTATTGGTTCGGTGATTTATATTGATAACTACGGAAATGTGGTGACCAATATTAAGCGTCATTTTTTTGAAAGCGTACAAAAAGGAAGACGTTTTGAAATTACAGCGCGTCATTACACCTTTAAAACTATATATCATAAATACAGTGATATTGTTAATTTTGACATTCCAGAAAACAAACGTCATGATGAAGGCAGACGCTTAGTGGTTTTTAATTCTGGTGATTTTTTAGAAATTGCCGTTTATAAAAGTAATAGCGCCACCGTTGGTAGTGCTTCTACCCTTCTCGGACTCGGACTAATGGACGCGATAAGCATTAAGTTTATTCCAGATCCTATTAATTTACAGGATGTCGATTACCCGCAGCAGGTTCATAAAATTTCTGATTTCGAATAATAATAAAAGGGTTATGTTTGTTAGAATAAGGAAAAATGACGGGAGACAGATGAAGATTGACGGAAGACCGATGACAGGAGACGGGAGAAAAGTGACAGATGAAGAATGACGGAAGACAGATAACGGGTGACTGATGACTGGTGACGGCAGCCAAAAACCAAAAACCAGTAACCAGTAACCAGTAACTAATAGAAACTTTTAACTTTTAACTTTTAACTTTTAACTTTTAACAAAACTAAATGTTCGCCATATTAAGAAAAGAAATAAATTCATTTTTTGCCTCGCCAATTGGATATTTGGTTATTGCTATTTTTTTAACGCTTAACGGCTTATTTCTGTGGTTGTTTAAGGGGGAATTCAATATTCTAGATTATGGTTTTGCCGATTTGTCTTCTTTTTTCTTACTAACACCATGGATTTTAATTTTCTTAATTCCGGCCGTGACAATGCGAAGTTTTTCAGATGAAAAAAAGCAAGGCACTTTGGAGCTATTGCTTACCAAGCCCATTTCATTATTCCATATAGTTTTAGGGAAATATTTTGGCGCTTTTGCACTTATTCTTATTGCGCTCATACCTAGCTTATTATACGTTTACACGGTTTACGAACTTGGGAATCCTGTTGGGAATTTAGATATGGGCAGCACTATGGGATCGTATTTCGGACTCCTATTTCTCATCGCGGCTTATACAGCCATTGGTGTATTTTCATCGACTTTATCCGACAATCAAATTGTAGCTTTTATTACGGCTGTTTTTATATGTTTTATTTTTTATATCGGTTTTGAAGGTGTTGCCGACTTCCTTTCTAATGATTTCATTAATCAATTAGGCATGAGCGCGCATTTTAAAAGCATGAGTCGTGGTGTGATTGACACGAGAGATTTGGTCTATTTTATAAGCTTAACGCTATTCTTTTTAATGCTAACTAAAATAAATTTGAACAAAGCATAACCATGGTTTTAACTCCGCTTTTTATTATATCAATACTTATTGTATTCGTTCTGGTTTGGTTGTTTGTTAATACTATAGATAAACGCAAATGGCTCACTTTTATAGTCAGTTTGGCCTTAACCCCTTTGGCCTACTTTTATGTTTTTTATCCCGTTATCAATATTTTTAGCAACTACCATCATGAAAAGTATTTCAATGCTGAAGCTTGGGAGGAAGATCCCGAATTGCGTTTTGAGATGCTCAATAATATTATAGAAGACAGTTTACTTATTGGAAAACCCAAAAGTGAAGTAAAACAACTACTTGGTGAAAGCGAATGGTATGGTTGGGATGATAGCATCAAAGCCAATTCTGAAGACCAATGGAATTATAATTTAGGGTTTAAGCCTGGTGCCTTTAACAAAGACCAGGAATGCATTGAATTGCTGTTTACTAACGACAAAGTAACTGCCCTAAGAACCTACAAATTAGAGAAAACCTTTGAATAACACTATCAAAAATATAGCCCTACTTATAATCGCCTTAATTGGGATTAACCTCATAAGCAGTTTTGTTTTTGAACGTTTTGATTTGACTGCCGATAAACGTTATACCTTAAGCCCTTCAGCCATTGAAACTATAGAACATGTTGATGCGCCGCTTATTATTGATGTGTTTTTAGAGGGTGATGATTTCCCTTCGGAATTTAGACGCCTTAAAAAGGAAACTCAACAACTCCTTGAAGAGTTTTCTGCTGAAAACAAAAACATCATTTTCAACTTTATTAACCCTGTTGAAGATGAAGACACCCGCGAGCGTAACATACAGCAACTTACTCAACGCGGTTTAACCCCTATGCAGTTAAGTGTTACCGAAAGTGGAAAATCGTCAAAGGCCATTATTTTTCCTTGGGCCCTTGCCAGTTATAACGACCAAACGGTTATTATTCCGTTAGTAAAAAACAAAATTGGGGCCACCCAGCAAGAGTTGGTAAGCAATTCGGTGCAACACCTGGAATATGCTTTTGCCGATGGTTTTAGCAAACTAACTACGCCTAAAAAACGTAAAATTGCCATCTTAAAAGGTAATAAGCAACTTGAAGATCGATACATCGCCGATTTTGTAAAAAAAATAGGCAATTACTACTTTATTGCACCCTTTACACTGGATAGCATTACTAACAATCCGCAAAAAACGCTTCAAGATTTAGAGGCTTACGATTTAATCATCTCGGCGAAACCTACCGAAGCTTTTTCCGAAGAAGAGAAGTACGTTTTAGATCAATACACCATGAACGGCGGCAAAAGTTTGTGGCTTATCGATGCCATTGCCATGGAAAAGGACAGTTTATACAACGATACCGGCAGTAACGTCGCCATCCCCAGAGATTTAAACCTAACAGATTTTTTCTTTAAATATGGAGCTCGTGTGAATCCCGAAATGGTAAGCACCCTATATTCAGCACCCATTACTTTAGCCATTGGTGAAGGGAGTCAGTCGCAATTTCAGCATTTACAATGGCCCTACTCCCCGCTTGCAGGAAGCCAGAGCAACCACCCTATTGTAAACAACTTGAACTTGGTAAAGTTTGATTTTGCAAACCCAATCGACACCTTAAAAAACAACATAAAAAAGACCATTCTGTTGCAGTCGGCACCTCTATCAAAATTAGAAGGTACTCCGAGAAAAATTAGTTTAGAACTGGTTACTAAGGAACAAAATCCGCAACTTTTTAATGCCGGAAACCAAAATTTAGCCGTTTTACTCGAAGGCGCATTCAACTCGGTTTACAGTAACCGAATCAAGCCTTTTGAGCTTTCAAACTCAAAAAATAAAAGTGTGCCAACAAAAATGATTCTAATCGCCGATGGTGACATTATAAAAAACGATGTGATACGAAATGTGCCGCAAGAATTAGGTTTCGACCGCTGGACGGGCCAAACTTATGGGAACAAAGAATTTTTACTCAATGCCGTAAATTATTTGCTAGATGATAACGGACTTATAAACATTCGGTCGAAAGAAATTGCCGTTGCCTTTTTAGATCAGCAAAAAATAGCTGCCGAAAAAACCAAGTGGCGCCTTATAAACATCGTACTACCACTGGTTTTACTCGCGATTTTCGGCATGGCTTTCAACTATATCAGAAAGAAAAAATACGCCGCTTAAATGTTAATAAGTTTGTTTCCAAATATAAGCCGTTTAGAATATATTTGTATGAAGCATAATGTCAATAAAAGCTAGGTTTATTTATTTTTAATGATTTGTGTGAAACTGCTAGTTTATTTTTAAGAAAACTACAGGAACATATTGAAAATCAGCTTAGCAAACATAATATTCTCAGATGAAATTTATAGTATCAAGTACTTATTTATTAAAGCAATTACAGGTTTTAGGAGGTGTGATTAACAGTTCGAATACCTTACCTATTTTAGATAATTTTTTGTTTGAACTAGACCAAAACGAACTTACCGTTTCTGCTAGCGATTTAGAAACTACTATGGCTTCTAAATTAGACGTTGAAAGCGATAGTCAAGGTAGCATTGCTATTCCTGCGCGTTTGCTCTTAGATACTTTAAAAACCTTTCCTGAGCAGCCTTTAACTTTTGTGGTTGAAGACAACAACACCATCGAAATTAGTTCTAACCATGGTAAATATGCTTTAGCTTACGCTGATGGCAAAGAATTCCCAAAGGCTGTGGCTTTAGAAGACCCAAGTAAAACCGTAGTAACTGGCGATGTTTTAGCAACTGCTATTAGCAAGACTATTTTTGCCGCTGGAAACGATGATTTACGTCCGGTAATGAGTGGTGTCTTTTTTCAGTTTTCTACAGAAGGCTTAACTTTTGTTGCTACCGATGCGCATAAGTTAGTGAAATACACACGTGAAGATATTAAAGCCAATCAGGTTGCCGAATTTATTATGCCTAAGAAACCTTTAAATCTTTTAAAAGGTATTTTAGCTGCTAGTGAAGACGAAGTAGCCATTGAATACAATGAGTCTAATGCCAAGTTTACTTTTGAAAATTCAGAGTTAATTTGCCGACTAATTGATGGTAAATATCCAAATTACGAAGCAGTTATTCCAAAAGAGAATCCGAATAAACTAGTGATTAGCAGAAATCAATTTTTAAACTCGGTACGCCGTGTTAGTATTTTCTCTAACAAAACCACACACCAAATTCGTTTAAAAATTGCTGGTGCCGAACTTAATATTTCTGCGGAAGATATTGATTACAGCAATAAAGCCGAAGAGCGTTTAACTTGCGATTACCAAGGTGATGATATGCAAATCGGATTTAACTCACGTTTCTTAACTGAAATGTTGAATAACCTAAATTCTGATGATGTACAACTAGAAATGAGTATGCCAAACCGCGCTGGAATTTTAACACCTGTTGATGGTTTAGATGAAGGCGAACAAGTTACCATGCTAGTTATGCCTGTTATGTTAAACGGATAATTTTTATAATTAGTCTAGAAGAAATTTTAGCTCAAAATATAGAAAAGCAGCATCATAATTTTGATGCTGCTTTTTTGTTTGTTTTCAAACATTTAAATAAATGCACTTACCATGCGACAATTATTAACCACCTCAGGTTAAATTACAATTATTAGCATATTATACAGATGCATCGTATTTTCGAAAATAATATTCACAAGTAGCAATACAAAATCAGTTTAAAACCATGAGGCAAGTCGTAATTATATTAGGCTGTTTACTTTTTGGAGAAGTTGTAGTCCATCTAACTGGCATAAAAATGCCTTCTAGTATTATTGGCATGATCCTATTAACCGTTTTATTAGAATTGGGTTGGATTAAGTTAGCATGGGTAAGCGGATTGAGTCATTTTTTAACCAAAAACATGGCCTTCTTTTTTGTACCGCCTGGTGTAGCCATTATGTTGTATTTAGATTTGATAAAAGCTTCCTTCTGGCCTATTATCGTGGCTTCTACCCTAGGCACCATCATCGTTTTTGCCTGTACGGGCTGGACACATCAGTTGTTTATGAGACATAAAAACACCTTCAAAAAAGGCAAAAAATCATAGATTATGGATGCTGTTTTAAACACCGAAATATTTATTCTCACGCTGACTTTTGTAGCCTATTTTATAGCTCAAAATCTGCAGAAAAAAACCAAGTCCATTTTCTTAAACCCTGTTTTAATTGCCATTATTCTCATTATAGGCTTTTTATGGCTTTTCAAAATCGATATTGAGGTTTACCAAAAAGGCAGTCGTATGATTGAGTTTTTATTAAAACCAGCCATCGTCGCCCTTGGTGTCCCGCTGTATCAGCAATTAGGAAAAATAAAAAAACAAGCCATACCTATTATTGTTTCCCAATTGGTAGGTTGTATTGTAGGTGTTATTTCGGTGGTTTTAATCGCCAAATTTATGGGTGCTCCCAAAGAGATTGTTTTTTCTATAGCACCAAAATCGGTAACCACTCCCATTGCCATGGAAGTCTCTAAAACTTTAGGTGGTATTCCTCCTCTAACCGCTTCTGTAGTGATTCTTTTTGGAATTATTGGCTCTATATTTGGTTATGAAATCATGAAAATAACACGCATTAAAAGCGCTATTTCTCAAGGTATTTCTATGGGTACTGCTGCTCATGTATTAGGCGCGTCCAAATCCATGCAAATTAGTGGGAATTTTGGAGCACTATCCAGTATCGGCCTTATTATCAACGGAGTTTTTACGGCCATATTAGCCCCTTATATCATTTCATTTTTAAGTATCTGGATTACTTTTTAAATCCGTAGAAATGGCATTTTTACTTAAACAGAAAGCGACACTAAATATAACGGCTTAGAATAACAGCCCGAGCACCTGACAACATATAATTAAAAGCACCATGGCAATCGGGTAAACGGTAGCATAGGCCACTGAAGGCGCATCCGTTTTAGTCATGCTATCTACAGCAGCCAAACCTGGCGTACTTGTCATCGATCCTGTTAAAGTCCCTAAAAGCGTTAAAATATTTATTTTGAAAAACATACGGGCTACGATAGCTGCTAAAACCATAGGAATAAAGGTTATTAATCCGCCTATTAAAAACAATTTAATACCATATTGCGAATAGGTTTCAACCAAGGTTGCTCCTGCATTTGTTCCAACAACGGCTAGAAAAAGCATTAGTCCGAATTGTCGTAACAAGTGATTAGAGTTACCACTCATTACCCAAAGCATATTACCTGTTTTTCCTATACGTCCTAAAATCATAGCGACTATAAGTACGCCTCCTGTTAATCCCAAATTAAATTTAAATGCATCTCCAAACGATATAGAAACACCACCTACAAGAATACCAATAACAATACCTAGAGCTAAGGGGAAAAAATCGGTATCAGAAAGTTTACTTTTATTATCCCCAATAAGTCTGGAAATCTGTTTGGCACTACTCTTCTGACTAGAGATCATTAATTTATCACCAATTTGCAATTTAAGGTTAGGATTAGGCGATAAATCGATACCACTACGTCGTACTCTAGTAACCGTAGCATTAAAGGTATTTTTAAGGTTTAATTGCCCTAAGGTTTTATTTACTAATTCTGTTTTTGTTACCAAATATGACTGTACAATATAGGCCTCTCCTAGAGATATTTCAACATCAATCCTAGGTCCAATTAATAATTCTATGCGATTTAATGCGTCTTCGGTCCCCACGACTCTTATATAATCACCTTTATGTAATACCGTATTTTTTTTAGGCACGAAAGCTTCATTTTTATGCTTTATTCTCGAAATCACACCTTTAGTCATCGATCCAACTTGTAAATCTTCAATCGTTCTATCGATAACCCCTTCATTTTCAACAACAAAATTAGCACGTGTAATGGTTTCTAAATTCCCATGCGCCTTTTCTTCGTATTCAGCTTCTTCTTTTGTTAAGTTTATTTTAAAAATTTTAGGATAGAGTTTCACAAATAAAATTACCCCAATAACCCCAAATGGATACGCAATACCATAACCAATGGATGCTAAAGGTGAATGAGTAACATCAATAGCTGTAGCCAAACCAGGGGTACTGGTAAGTGCTCCCGCCATTAAACCTATGGCAATTGACTTATCGATACCTAAGAATTGAATGGAAAGAAAAGTAATAATGGCCGCCGAAAACACTACCAATGCAGCGATTATGACTAGGTTTTTACCATTTTCTTTAAAGGAGTCAAAGAAACCTGGACCGGCTTGTAAACCAATGGTGTAAATAAACAAAATGAGTCCGATTTTTTGTAAAATATCTGGTAAAGCAACACCATAATGACCAAATAATAAGGCAACGAAAATAATAGCAGAAACATCTAACGAAATCCCCTTAATTTTAATGTTTCCTATAATAAATCCGATACAAATAATTAAAAATAAAGCGAGATACGTTGCGTTTAAAAACTCCATCAATTAAAATTTTAAAATCAAGTTACAAATGTAATTTATAAAAAAGATAGCTATACTGACTTTTATCATGCCTTGTTTTTTGTCGAAATAATAATTATTTAAAATTCCGGCCTAATTCCTTGACAATTGTACTGTTAAAATGAAATAAAACATAATTTAATAAATTCATTTTTGTATTATAGCTTCAAAATTATAAATAAGATTAAGTTTGAAACATTTTATCACCCTTTTTTGTGCTGCATTTTTACTAAACTCATGTAACAGTAACTCACAGAGTAAAACCCTTAGTAAAACCTCTATTGATCCTGAACCTTATGCTAAAACTATATCTGCAGAAAGCTTAAAGAAAAAGCTATACACTTATGCTTCCGATGAATTTGAAGGACGTGGCACTGGTGAACCTGGACAAAAAAAAGCTGTTGAATTTTTAAAAAACTTTTACATCGCTAATGAAATTTCGTCACCCCTTGGAGAAGGCAACTATTTTCAAAAAGTGCCTTCCTCTTTTCTTCCAACAGGTACAAAAGATTCAGAAAATGTTTTAGCCTATATTAAAGGTTCTGAAAAACCTGATGAAATTTTAGTTATTTCAGCGCATCTAGATCATATTGGCGTGTCTTCAAATGGAGATATTAACAATGGTGCCGATGATGATGGTTCTGGAACGGTAGCTATTTTAGAAATAGCTAAAGCTTTTAAAGATGCCGAAAAGGCTGGTCACGGACCAAAACGAACCATTTTATTTCTACATGTTACCGCTGAAGAAATTGGATTACAAGGTTCTAAATATTATACCGATGTGGAGCCTATTTTCCCTTTAAAGAATACGGTAACCGATTTAAACATCGATATGATTGGTCGTGTTGATGACAAACATAAAAACGGAAAAAATTATTTGTACTTAATAGGATCTGATAAATTAAGTAAGGAACTCCATGACGTTTCTGAAGCTGTTAATAAAAAATATGTAAATATGGATTTGGATTATACCTATAATGATGATAACGATCCAAACCGTTTCTATTATCGTTCTGACCACTATAATTTTGCAAAAAACAATATTCCTGTGATTTTCTATTTTAACGGAACTCATGACGATTACCACAGACCAAGTGATACACCAGATAAAATTAATTATGAGTTTTTAGAAACCCGTGCACGTTTAGTTTTTTACACCGCTTGGGAATTGGCAAATCGTGAAAATCGTGTGAAATTAGATTAACGATTCATACACCTTAGCAAATAGGTGATTATTTTGGAATTACACTTTTTGTGCGCAATTGTTTTTGCTCACGAATCAAGATAAAAAGAGGCTGAATTAAAGTTAATTTTTTCGTCAATCTGAATTTATTTCAGATTCTCATAATTATTGATATTCAATATGATGAGATTCTGTGTCGAGCACAGAATGACGAGTGTTTTTAACTTTAAACCAGCCTCTTTTTTAGTATTTTAAGAACTTTTCAGTTTGTTAGCTTACTAAAAAACCAGCAATTACTTCAATCCTTTTTTCTTTAAATCTTTAGCGAATTCTTTCGCTAGTTTAGCATAACCTTCAGAAATACGGTATCCAGAGTTATAATCGAAGCCCATAGCTCCTTGACCTTCAACTTTAGTGTACATTCCAGAAAATAATATTTTATCTGGAGCACTATTTTCATAAATAGTAATAAGAGCTTCTATTTTAGCATTTTGTCTCATGACACCCACATTATAACCTGCGTACATTAAAGTTGTTTTTATAACCATAGTGTGCGTAGCAGTGGCTTCTTTAGTAACTTTTACTTCACCATCTTCAAATCTTTTATTGAAAGACTCTATAAACTTTGGCTCATAAACATTTTCTCTATCTGCAAACCATGATTTTTTAAATACCTCTCCTGCCCCTGCTTCTTTTTCCTCTCTCTTGGCCATTTTATCCTCAAGAAACTCTTCTTCAGAATCGTATTTTGGAATTTCTACTCCAACGTAGTCAAAAACTAAAGTGTACTCTTTAATATCCTTTAAAGACTTAAAAGATCCTTCTTTTACTTTTAATTTTTGAGCGTAACCTGCTGTTGTAGCTAATAATAAAATTAATGCGAATTGTAATAGGTTTTTCATTTTTACTTTTTGGTTAGTTAATGTATGTTAATTTTTAGTTGGGCCAAATATAACCTTTAATGCATCTCATCAAAGTGATCATTTCATTATTTATCATAAATATCCACGGAATGGAGAATACAGACCGACAAACAGTTTGTTTATTGATTTTGAGAATAATTTTTAAAACTTTTTAACCATTAAGCACCGAAAGAAAATCACCATTTTGCACAAAGGCTATTGCTCAAAGATTACTTACTGTGTCAGTTGAAGCATTAAAAGACTTAAATATGTCAAGGGGTTAAAAAGGGCTTATTACAGCAGTAGTTACAAGACTTGGCTTGTTCTTAATTGTTTTTCGAAATCCCCCAACACTAAAATTAATCCGCTTTATGATTAATTTAATGCATCGCGATAAACTTGTAAACAGCGTTCACGGGCAGCTTTGTGTTCGATAATAGGTTTCGGATAATCTAACTCCTGAAACTCCGGCACCCATCGTTTTATATATTCTAAATCTTTATCAAACTTTTTAATTTGAGTTGTAGGGTTAAATATTCTAAAATATGGCGCTGCATCGCAGCCTGTACCTGCTGCCCATTGCCAATTACCGTTATTAGAGGCCAGCTCGAAGTCTAATAGTTTTTCAGCGAAATAAGCCTCACCCCAACGCCAATCGATTAACAAGTGCTTACATAAAAATCCTGCTGTAATCATGCGTACACGATTATGCATGTAACCCGTTTTATTGAGCTCACGCATACCGGCATCAACTAATGGATATCCGGTTTCTCCTGCACACCATTTTTTAAAATCAGATTCATCATGCCTCCAAGTAACATTATCGTATTTGGATTTAAAATTTTGAGTCACCACTTTCGGGAAATGAAATAATATCTGCATAAAAAATTCACGCCAAATCAACTCACTTAAAAACACAGCATTGGTTTGATACGCGTGGGCAACAATTTTACGAATACTAACTAGACCAAAACGTAAATATGGCGATAAATTCGAGGTTTTATCTAAGGCTGGATAGTCTCTCAGCTCATCATACGCTTTTAAATCATTTAATTGATAAGGTTTTACTTTGATATCGCTTTCCTTAAAACCAAGTTTTTCCAGTGCTGGGAAAGTACATTGAAACTCTAAAAACTGTAACTTAAGATTTAAACAATCGTAAGTGGCCGTATGCACTTTTAAACTGAAATGCTTCAACCACTGATTGTTATAGGGCGTATAGACGGTATACGGACTTTTGTCTGCTTTTAAAATCTCATGTTCTTCAAAAATAACCTGATCTTTATAAGAATGCGACTGTATATTTTGAGCATTTAGAAACGTGGATACTTGATGATCTCTTTTCATAGCATAAGGCTCGTAATCCTTATTAAAATACACCTTTTCAACGCGATATTCAGAACATAGTTTCTTCCAAATATTTAAAGGTGTTCCTTTTAAAACGAGAAGAGAGCTTCCAAAGGACTTAAGCTGTATATCTATTTCCTTTAAGCTGTTATAAATGAAGGAAATTCTAGCATCACTTTCAGGGAGTGACTCAACGATATCCTCATCAAAAATAAATATGGGTAAGACCTTATTTCCTGAATTAAGAGCAAAATGAAGCGCGGCATTATCCTCCAAACGCAAATCACGGCGAAACCAAAAAACAGTTATATTATTTTCCATTGAATCGTTCTTCTAGGACCTCATGCCTATATTTAAATATAGCCTTAAGCTCATTCTTCACATAAAAACGGTGTGTCAAATCCCCTAAAATCCCAAAAGGTAATTTATAGGATATTTTATCTTTCATTAAAGTTTTTCCTTCAGACAAAGCTTCAAAAAAATGTTCATGATGCCATAAATTGTAAGGCCCAAATCGTTGTTCATCTATGAAATATTCCTGATGCTTAACTTGCGTGATTTCTGTAACCCAGTTCTGCGTTATTCCTTGAAACAACCCCACTTTATAAGTGATTATTTGTCCTGGATAAGCTCTTTTATCTACTTTAGATGTGATTTCAAAGCCCATTTTAGGAGGCGTGATTTCATTAAGGTTTTCCGGAGCACTAAAAAACAACCAAGCTTCCTCTATGGATATATTTAGAATCTGTTCTGTATAAAGTGTGTATAGTCCAGAATGTTTTTCGAATTGCATCATGCCTTAATTATTGAAAAAAATGTAAGCATTTAAACTTGTTGCAATAGTCATCCAAATCAAATAAGGGCATATTAAAAGCGTATAAAACTTAAGCTTCTTAAGAAAACCTAAAGTAAAAAAACAGACGAGAAGCCAGAGCAGCACAATAGTAATGAGCCCTATCAAAACCTCATGTTTATTAAAGAAAATGTAATTCCAACTCACATTTAATACCCATTGTAAACTATAGAGTGCGATAAGGTATCTACTTAACGCTTCAAATTGAAAACTAAGCTTTGTCATGTAAAAGGCAAAGAGAAACATGATTGTAAACCAAGCAGCTCCAAAAACCCAGCCTGGAGGTGTCCAAGGCGCCTGATTTAATGAGGTGTACCATTCAGATTGTGGTCCATTATTCATTAATACGGAACCAATCACTAAGGCTAGTATATTTGTAACTAAGAAAATGGCAAAACGGATGTATTTATTTTTAAGCATGGTATTTTCTTTTAAAAAAATTAAAAAGTAATTGTACAGAAAACAGCAAGTTGAAAGCGTAAAAAGCATCTTCAAAAGGAATGGTAAACAAACGAAATCCGAGGTTTTCAGAATCGTCATAAAACACGACTGGCGCTTCAGTAAAACCACCTGTAAGCACGCCATTAACTATAAAAAATGGCACTAATATGATACAAAATACCGGCAAATACCTTCTTAAAGTCTCCAAGTGCCGTAGCACCCCATACCCCATCAGGAGTATAAAAAATATAAAATTGATGGTCGTATACCATTTCCCGAAATGAAATAAAAGCAAACTACTTGCTAGTACTATTAATATCCAACTCACCGAAGACGCCACTAAGCGCGATGTTTTTAAATTAGGAAAATAATATTTAATAACTTCATACGTAAACAAACAAGCATAGGGAATGCAAAAGAAAAACAGCCATTCTTCTATTGGCATTTTAAAAATTAAAAATGATAAATGGTAATATGAATTAAATCCCCAAACCCCTAATGATGTAAACCAAGCATCCCAAATTAAGAAAGGTATAGCTACCAATAAAATGCTATAAAAAGCGGATTTAAAATACTGTATAAAGTGAAATTTTTGCTCAAAAACACTGTACAGCAAAGGGATACTTAAACTGCCGAAATTTAATATTAAGTATAAATAGTGATTCACTTTTATCTTTTAAAATATTTGAAAGGCACCAATAACATCCCAAAACATTCACCGTCGGGTTTATCGAGGTGTTTGTGGTGGATGCGATGGGCTTTTCGTAACCCCTTTAAATACCAATTTTTGGTGTTTTTAAACCAATTAAAACGCTTATGTATTAAAACATCATGGATTAAAAAATAAGCCACACCATAACAAAAAATGCCTAATCCTACGAAAAAAAGAGGGTTTAACATTGGGGTCACTCCAAAATAAAATAACAAAATGCTGGGTATAGCGAAAATCACAAAAAAAGCATCATTTTTCTCAAATACATGCGGATAACCGGGTTGGTGATGATCGGCATGTAAAAACCAACCAAAACCATGCATAATGTACTTGTGAGTACACCATGTAACGCCTTCCATAATCATGAAGGTTAACAACGTTGTTCCTATATAAATCAAAACATTCATATCGAGGTGTTTTTTACAATAAAATCATCCAAATAATCCGTTTCATCTTGATGCTTCATTGCTTTCATTAAAAGGGCTTTATCTTGTTCAATATCAGAATTATAATTTAAAAAACTTGGAATATTTTCTTGAATAACGAGACGCACATACCTTAAATGTACGTTTTTATCATGTTTTGAAATGAGCTCATCCAATTGATTTTTATACCTATTAAACACTTTTACTTTATTCCATGGTAAACGTTCGTACTTAGCTTGCTTCATTTTAAAAGAAATGACGTAAGCTTGAACATCAACATCAGAATCATTTTCATATTTTGAAATAAATTCCAATTCCTTTTCTGGAGTTAAAGCCTCGTGATATTCCAGAATAAAACTTGGCGGATTCGCACCTAACAGCATCATAATGATCAGGTTTAAAAATACAAATTTCATTAAATAATATTTAATTTATACTTGACATAGCTCCTTGCTAATAAATTCATCTTCATAGCATTAGAAATCCTAATTCTAGTTTTCATAATTTCAGAAAAAGACACCTTTTTTAATTTTTTTAATAATCTTAAATAGTAACGATACGCCATATAGACTCCAAATTTGGCTTCCACCGGTAATTTCAATACACCGTGATGAAAAGCATAATCAAAATCTTCTTCAATTTCTTTTATAATAGTTGCTTTAGAATGATCGTCTAAAGAAGAAAAATTAACATTTGGAAAATATGAACGGTTTAATACCTCGTAATCATCTTTTAAATCCCTTAAAAAATTCACCTTCTGAAATGCAGAGCCTAAGCGCATGGCAGCATCCTTGAGCTCATCGTATTTTTGTTGATTTCCATTTACAAAAACTTTCAAACACATGAGTCCTACCACATCTGCTGAACCATAAATATAAGCCTTGTATTCATCAACATTCGTATAAGCTGTCTTATATAAATCGGCTTTCATGCTTTTTAAAAAAGCCTGCACCAAATCATCTTGAATATCATATTTATCTACCGTATGAATAAAAGCATTTATTACAGGATTTAAACTAATGCCTCTGCTTTTAGATTCGTAATATTGATTTTCAAACTCTGCAAACAAATCCTCTTTATTGTAATCGTGAAAGGAATCTACAATTTCATCGGCAAGGCGAACAAAACCATAAATATTATAAATATCTGCACGTATTTTTGGTGCCAACATTCTGGTAGCCAAAGTAAAGGATGTACTATATTTTTGGGTAACAAGCTTACTGCATGAGTAAGAAACATCATCAAATAACTGTTTCATTTTTGTAAGATTTTAAAATTGAATCTGATGCGATTTTTCCGGAGATTAATGACGGTGGTACTCCGGGACCTGGCACTGTGAGTTGTCCTGTAAAAAACAAGCCCTTCACTTTTTTACTTTTTATTTTTGGCCTTAAAAAAGCCGTTTGTGTTAAAATATTAGCCAAACCGTAGGCATTACCTTTATAGGAGTTATAGTCCTTTATAAAATCGTTGACACAAAAACTCTCTTTAAAAATGATGTGTTCACGAACTTTTTGATTTGTTAAGCGTTCTAACCGTTCTATGATCAGATTAAAGTATTCTTCTCGAATTTGAGGCGTATCCTTTATGCCTGGTGCTAAGGGGATTAAAAAAGTCCCCGCTTCTTTACCTTTTGGTGCGAAACTAGCATCGGTAATAGATGGAAAGCTAGCATAAAACAAGGGTTTTTCTGGCCATTCTGGGGTATCGTAAATACTTTTAGCATGGGTATCAAAATCGGTGTCAAAAAACAATGTATGATGACAAACATGCTCTATTTTTTTATCGAAACCCACATAAAATAGCAAGGAAGACGGTGCAAACACCTTAGAATTCCAATAGGTTTCAGAATATTGTCGGTACTTTTTAGGTAATAGCGTTTCGGTATGATGATAATCCGCGCCACTTAAAACCATAGAGGTTTCTAGTCGTTCTCCATTTACCTTCAAAGCTTCAACTTCTCCTTGATCATTTACTTTTATTTCTTCAACATTCGCATCCGTTTTAAAGACTACACCTAACGATTTTGCTAAAGACACCATGGCCTCTATAACCATATACATACCACCTTTCGGGTGCCAAGTTCCTAATCCGAAATCGGCATAATTCATAAAATTATAAAACGCAGGGGTGTTACTAGGTTTTGCCCCCAAGAACAAAACCGGAAACTCTAAAATTTGAATCAGCTTTTTACTCTTAATATGCTTTCTTACCTGCGATCTTAAACTTGAAAAAAACTGAGTAATTTTAGTTATAGTCTCCGGAGTTACTAATTCTAAAGCTGAGGCTCCTGGTTTATAAACCAAGTTATTAATTGACACATCATAATTATAGGCGGCAGACTTAAGAAAAGCTTGAAGGTGTTTAGAACTTCCTGGCTCCTCCTTTTCAAAAACCTTATAAATAGCCTCCAGATGCCCTGGAATGGTAATCGCATCTGCCTCATCAAAATAAACCTGATAAGCAGGGTCTAACCTTTCTAGTTCATAAAAATCGCAAGGCTTTTTATTAAAATCTGAGAAAAATTTCTCAAACACATCCGGCATCCAGTACCATGTCGGTCCAATATCGAATGTAAATCCGTCTCTAAGAAGCTGTCTTGCACGGCCTCCAACGGTTTTATTTTTCTCTAGAATCGTTACGTGATATCCTGCTTGCGCTAGATAACAAGAAGCCGATAATGCTGAAAATCCAGAGCCTATTATGTATATATTTTTTTTCAAATGTGAGGTATTAATTGCCTAAGCTTGTTGTGAAACAAATCTGTCTTGATTAAGGTAAAAGCACAGAATCAATAGCATGGATAACACCATTTGTCCCCTGCACATCACTTGTTTGTGGACTAACAATAATATTAACTGTTTGATTGCTACTCGTCATTATTTGTGCTCCACTGGATAAATCTATGGTGATTTCGCCACCACTTAACATGGTAACATCGCCGTTACTTAATTGATCTGACTGCACATTAGCAGGTGTGATAACATGATATTTCAACACAGCATCTAAAGTTGCAATAGGAATATCTGCTAAAGAGTTCCAAGCGCTATTAGAGTCTAGTAAATTTTGAAAAGCTTGATTTGTAGGTGCAAAAACGGTGAAAGGACCATCGCCTGAAAGTACTGAAACAAAATCTGTAGTATGTCTGCTGTCGGTTAAAGCTGCCACTAATGAAGTAAAGCCATTATTATTTAAAGCCAACATCACTATATCACTAGGCAACATAACTTCATCAATAATATGTACCACACCATTTGTAGCATCATAATCGACACTTATGGGCTGAGCACTACCATTAAAAACAACACCACCAGTGGTTTCAACTTGTAGTGATAAAGGTTCACTATTTGGCCCGGTAGACAAGGTGTTTACATAGGTGTTTGACAAGTCGGTAGAATTAATTTCATCACCAACAACATGAAATAATAAAACAGCTTGAAGGGTCTCTACAGGAACATCAGCTAAGGAATTCCATGAAGCATTGGAATCTAATAATGCTTGAAAGGCTGAATTATTAGGCGCGAATAAGGTGAAACTTCCCGAACCATCCAAATCATCATCCAAACCGGCAACCTCTAAGGCAGCGGCTAAACTAGATAATTCAGGTTTTTCAGATACAATGTCTGTAATAGTTGAAGGTTTTTCTCCATTATTAGAATCATCATCACTGCTACAAGAGGATAATGAAACTAGTAACAGAAAGCATAAAGTAAGTCTGATTAATTTTCTTTGAAATAACATAAGGTTTAATTTTTTAATTAATACTCGTTTGAATAAACACTGCCTTAAAGAGTAGTTTTGTTTAGTATTTAATAGTTTTAATTAAACAAAAGTATACAAGGCCAAAAAAAATAGTGCCTTCTAACACTAAAACACATTCAAAGATAATAAATTTTGTTTAACAATTACAAAATAAAGTTAAACAAAATAATTTAAGGACGGTATTAAAGGCTTTGCAAGAGTTCGAGAAGTGAAGGATATGTAGTGATATTTGCTGTAAAATCAACATCTTTCACTAATGCTGTTTTTTCGCCAGTAGCAATGAGTTGATGCTTGGTATCTTTTAGAATGTCATTAATTTCCTGAAAATACCCGATAACTTTATCATCGTAGGGCATGACCGTTAAACAGGTTACAAAACAAATGGCATCTTCACTTTCAAAAAAGTAATCCAGATTATTAAGCGGTAGACTTTGTCCGAGGTAAATCGTTCTATGACCACGTAGCGTCAATTCGTAGTTTAAAAACATAAGTCCCAATTCATGAATTTCGTTTTCCGGTAAGAACAAAACATAAATAGAACTAGAATCTACGGGGTGTGCTGCCAACTGCTCAATATTGATTTGTATTTTCTGAACAATCATATTAGATATAAAGTGTTCATGTGCTGGCAGTACAGTTTCGGTTTGCCATAGTAGGCCAATGTGGTTCAAGAAAGGAATAAACACATCTTTAAAAATCTCTCGAAAACTCTTTTTTTGAAGCAGTTTGTTATAGGCATTATTAAATAAAACTTTATCAAACTGAAACATCGATATCTTAAGCGCATTAATAGCTTCATCGTTTATCGCGTTGTGAATAGCCAATTCTTTTGTTTTGATACGAATGGTTTCATCAGACATCTCGGCAATCTTTGAAATCTTATAATTGTTGTTATTCAACAAAACAACATTTAGTAATTTTTGCAAGCTTTTCGCCGAATAGCACCTAATATTGGTGTCGGTTCTTTGCGGGGATAGTAAACCATATCTTTTTTCCCAAATACGAATGGTATGCGCTTTTACACCTGAGAGATTCTCAAGGTCCTTAATTGTAAAGTCTTTTTTAATATTGTTCAACTATATACAGTTTTTATTAAACAAATTTAAAATTTAAAATAGATTAATAGTGTTTTTAGAAGATAGAAATTTTAGAAATAAATTAAAACTCTCCCTTTTCTTGAAGAATTTAAGCACAAAAAAAGCCTTTCAATTTCTTGAAAGGCTCTTGTTTTGGGTGGAAGATGGGATTCGAACCCACGACCCTCGGTACCACAAACCGATGCTCTAACCAACTGAGCTACAACCACCGTGTAACTGCATTTTGTAATGCGTGTGCAAATGTAAACGTTTTAAGTCTTTCCAACAAAGACTTTTTTAAAAATTTTACAGAAATTTTCATTTTTTTTCCGCTTGAAAGCTAACTACTTTAAATCGAACAAACTACTAACAGCGGGATATCGCTCTACTGTGAAGCCCTCGCCATGCTCGGTTCCTATCAATCTCCCTAGGTCTCTGGCTCTATAAATAACACTATCGGTAAAATTTTTGCTAGATATCGGTGTTTCAGGCGCTTTACTTTTAGGATCGAAAAATTGGGTTTTATAGGCTAAAACCGCATCCATTTTTTTATCGATAAAACCAGAAACATCAACGACCACATCGGGTTCTATATTTTTCCATTGGATGTAGTGATAAACAAACTTTGGTCGCCATACCTCTTGTAAAAAGCCGTCTAAGGTAGTTTCTATTTTGGTTAATCCGCTTAAAAAACAGGCATCACTAACCAATTTACTGGCTTTACCATGGTCTATATGTCTGTCATCAATAGCATTACAAAGCACCATCTCTGGTTTGTATTTTCTTATCATTTTTATAACTTCCAACTGATGCGCTTGATCGTTCACAAAAAAAGCATCAGAAAAGCCTAAATTTTCTCGAACCGAAATACCTAAAATTTTAGCGGCATTGGCAGCTTCCACTTTTCTAGTTTCGGCGGTACCTCTAGTACCTAACTCCCCTTGTGTTAAATCGACAACACCTACCTTTTTGCCTTGAGCAACTTCTTTGGCTATGGTGGCGCCACAGCCTAATTCGACGTCATCGGGGTGTGCGCCTATGGCTAAAATATCTAACTTCATTTATTTAATTTCAATAAAATATACAAATTAATAAATTTTCATGGCTTCAATTCATGCCTATCCTAATTAACTTTGCTGTTCATTTTTTTCATTGATAAAAAAACGAACCAAAAAAATCTAGGCTGACGAATCTTTATCTAAATTTTTCATTCGACACCTAAATTTCAGGAACTCGCTTTTAAAACTTATAGCAAATAACAAAATTCCGTTAAGCTCAAACAGCCTGAAATTTCACGGTGTATTCATTTCAAATTTTACGATAAATTTTCGATAGGCCGTAAAAGTACGCTTTATAAAAAACATACCTTAAATCAATACAATAATTGAATTTCTATCTAATTATTGACTCTAATCTTATTTTATAAAATCATTTAAAAGTCCAAGCTATAATTCGAGACAATTTATTGCCTTGTCCCATCTCTATAACTTTTACTTCGGTAGCACCTAATTTTTTAAGCGAAGTTTTTAAACCACGTATCAAGTCTTTTTTAGACACTAAACTTGTAAACCAAAGGCATTGTTCTTTATAAAAGGTACTTTCAAAAATATAATTATGTAAAAAAGCCTTCTCGCCTCCCCGATACCATAATTCATTTTGGGTACCAGAAAAGTTTCGGATCACTTGCCCTGCTTCATTTTTTAAGCCTTTTAACTTTTTTATAGTGGCTTCTAAAGCTTCGGCTTCCGATTTAAAAAATGGCGGATTACAAAGCGATACCGAAAAACTATCAGCTTCATTTACCACACCTTTTAAAATGTGAGAAGCATCTTGCTGTTTCCTTAGCTTTATCGCAGTATTCAACTTGTTTTTATCTATGATTTTCTGAGCACTAGCTAAGGATTTATCATCAATATCGGTGCCCACAAAGATCCATCCATATTCTGCTTGTCCTAAAATAGGATAAATACAACTTGCCCCAGTACCAATGTCTAAAACCTTAATACCTTCGTTAATTCCTGAGGCTTCTAAAAAACTTGCTATATGATGAATATAGTCTACGCGGCCAGGGATAGGCGGACATAAATTGGTGTCTGGAAACTCCCAGAACTTTATGTTATAATGTTGAAAAAGCAAAGCCGTATTCAAAGCCTTAACCGCCTTAGGATTCGCAAAATCTATGGTTTGGGTGTTGTATTTATTTTCAAAAACATAGGTTTTCAATTCGGGATACACGAGTATTAAGGCCTCAAGATCGTAGCCCGATTTATGCTTGTTTTTGGGATGCATATTTGAATGTGTTTTGATAGTAATTCAATTAAATGATAAAATACACGCTTTAAACGCCTTCAGGCTACAAAGTTTAAAATAATTTCGCTTTAAAGGAGTCTTATTTTCAAATTATGCAAGGTACTTGTAAAAATTAGTGTTTTTAAGAGTTCGCTTTCGCGGAATTAGTCTCACTTCAATTTTCGAGAAACTAGGCCTTTTAAACTTTTTAATCTTATTATATTTACACAAAAAAATTGAGATGTTAAAAGCGGTTATTTTTGATATGGATGGGGTAATTATTGACAGCGAACCCATGCACAACAAGGCTTATCATGATATGTTTGATGAAGTTGGTATTGATGTTTCAAAAGAACTATACGAATCCTTTACTGGGCAATCTACCATTAATATTTGTAAGCGTTTGTGTGATCATTTTAATTTGGACCAGGCTCCCGAAACCTTAGTTCAGCGTAAGCGTCATTATTTTAAACATTTTTTTGAACACAACTCTTCTTTGGGGTTAATTGACGGGGTTTTAGAATTAATTAAGGATTACCATAGTAATGGTTTAACTTTAGTTTTAGGATCTTCTGCAGCGATGACCAGCATCAATCAAATTTTTGATAGATTCGATTTGCATCAATATTTTACAGCGAAATTTAGCGGTGGTGATTTAAAAGAATCTAAACCACATCCAGAAATTTTTATTAAATCTGCTGAAGCTACGGGATTCAAAAAAGAAGAATGTATGGTAATTGAAGACTCTACCAATGGGATGAAAGCGGCCAAAAATGCTGATATTTTTTGTGTGGGTTACGACAGCTTCCACTCTAAAAATCAAGATTACTCTATTGCCGATATGGTTATTACCGATTTCAAAGAGATTTCGTACGATAAAATAACAAAGCTTTTTTAAGCATCACCATCATCTTTTTGCGCATTAGCTTTTTGAATAATGGCCTTTAAACGCTCTTTTCGCAAAGTAGCTTCTGCTCTTTTTTTGTTTTCTTTTCTAGCCATAAGCTTGGAATGTTTGGCTTTATTTTTTGTGTTTTTTTCTCTTCCTGTTTTAGCCATAGCCATTTTATTTTTTAGATTTTAATAACGCGTTTTGCTCTTCCATAAGTGAGGTAAGTCTGGATAATAACTCAATATCTTTAGGAGGCGCCACTGCCTTATCCTTGGTATCGTGTGCTCTTTTGCGCAATCGGTTCATAAATTTAACCACTACAAAAACGGTAAAACCTACAACTAAAAAATCGACAAGCGCTTCACCCAAAGCCCCATAACCTATTGCAATTTCTTCCTTGGCAATTGCTCCAGAAGCATCTAAAACAGCGTCTTTTAGAATCAGTTTTTTATCTTCAAAATTAACGCCATCAGTTAGTAAGGATAAAGGTGGTAAAAATATTTTTTTCACTAAAACATCAATCACCTTATTAAAAGACGCCCCTATTATAATCCCCACTGCCATATCTATCATATTCCCCTTTACGGCAAATTCTTTAAACTCTTTTAGTAATTTCATAGGTTATTAATCGTGATTTTTAAGACCGCAAAGATATTCTATTTCAGAAAAAATATTAAAAATTCAACTGAATGATTTTATCACCTCAAAGACTAATAATTACAAATATTAGTGAATTAACTAATAATTGAGTTTATTAGGTTTTAAGCTAATAATTTGCTGTATTAAATAAAAAAGAATACATTTGATAAAACATTAGTTTTTAAAATGATAAGCATTATAACAGGCGACATAATAAACTCTAAGGAAAGCTCTCCCCAAAACTGGCTGGAAGCCCTTAAGTCTATTTTAAACCATTTTGGTGAAACGCCTAGCCAATGGGAGATTTACAGAGGTGATAGTTTTCAATTGGAGGTTGCTCCTAGTGAGGCTTTAAATGCCTGTATTTTAATAAAAGCGACTATAAAACAGTTTAAAAACATTGATGTACGCCTCGCTATTGGCCTTGGAAAAAAGTCGTTCACCTCAAAAAACATCACAGAATCTAACGGAGAAGCCTTTATTAATTCTGGCGAGTGTTTTGAAAATTTAAAGAAAACCACTCTAGCCATAAAATCGCCGTTTACTGAGTTTGACACCACCATAAACATTATGTTAGAATTGGCGCAACTCACCATAAATCATTGGACGAGCACTTCGGCAACCTTAATAAAAACCACTTTAGAGCACCCTAACTACAATCAAAATGAATTGGCAGAACTCCTTGATAAAACCCAAGGAAACATCAGTCAGGGTTTAAAACGTGCCGGCTTAGACGAGCTCAACAAACTTTTAAACTACTATAAAACACAAATACAAAACCTATGTTAGTTCTGGCTCTTAAATTATTTTTAGCGCACTTTATTGGTGATTTTGTATGTCAGCCAAACGCATGGGTTCGTCATAAAGAAAAACACAAACACCGATCTAAATACCTTTATTGGCATGTTTTTGTACATTTTTTAGTCCTAATTATTCTGTTGCAATTCGATTTCAGTTATTGGATAGGTATTACACTTATTACGGTTTCGCATTTTATAATAGATCTGGCTAAACTGCATTTAAACGATCGCACTAACAATCGCATACTATTCGCTCTAGACCAATTGGCTCACTTTATTATTATTGGGCTTGTTCTGTCTATTTATTACCCTTTTAAAGTTGACCTCCACTTTATTTTTGAAGCCAAGACCTTACTACTTCTAACAAGCTTTGTTTGTTTAACTCAGGTGACTTCAGTAGTTATGAAAACCATTATTTCTAAATGGGATTTGAAAGATTTTGATAACGAATCTTCACTAAAAGATGCGGGTGCATATATAGGCATTTTAGAACGCTTGTTTGTATTTATGTTTATTATAACTAACCATTGGGAAGGTGTAGGTTTTTTAATAGCAGCAAAATCGGTATTTCGTTTTGGAGATTTATCAAAAGCAAAAGACCGAAAATTAACAGAATACGTTTTAATTGGTACCCTATTAAGTTTCGGTCTTGCTATTTTAATAGCTTTAGGCTATAATTATATTTCAAATTTAATTTAATTCATTTCCAGAACGGCCTGCCCAAAATTAACTCCAAAAGGCACGCACCAAACGATAACATGGTTATATTCTGAAAAATCTACATTGTCTGGGATATCATATTCATAATTCCCATCTAAGCCTTTTATAGCTCCCAAGGTAATATAATTCGTTGCGTTTTCATCGGTAGCTAAATACAGTTCCAATGAAGGCCCTGAATCTGACTTAAAATTAGTAAGATTTAAAAGGGTATGTTCTTCATTTATATCGGCAATCCCCGATGTTGGGTGCGCCTTAGATTCAAATTCTCCTCGGTACGAAGCCTTCTCCGGCATCATATCATCCGTGCTATCGTTACTATCATCATCAGAAGAGCAAGCAGCTAAAGTAAATACGCTTAAAAAAAGTAATAAATAGGTTTTCATATTATTAGTATAAAGTTAGTACGCCTTTTAAGTCGGAAAAAACTTCAAACTTTACACCAAGCTCACAAAAATTTACTTTTTATAGTATTTCGCATATCCTCGGTAAGAGAAAAATCCTAAAATAGCGATTAGAACGCAAGCAATCGCAATAAATTTCACACTTACAATTTGATCACCACTAGCATAACTGTGCAGTCCAGCCAGGTAGAAATTCACCCCAAAATAAGTCATTAAAATACTCGCAAAAGCTACAATTGAAAGTAGGTTATAAATCCAACGTCCACGTAAACCAGGTACCAAACGCATGTGAATTACAAAGGCGTAAATCATAATACTAATAAGCGCCCAAGTTTCTTTAGGATCCCAACCCCAATAACGTCCCCAGCTTTCGTTAGCCCACATACCTCCCAAAAAGTTTCCAATAGTAAGCATCACTAAACCAACAGTAAGTGCCATTTCGTTTATTACGGTAAGCTCCTTAATGTTTAAGTCCATTTTAGTTTTATTGGCCTTATTCGTGAAAATCATTAAAAACAGCGATACAATACCTAAAATCATCCCTAAAGTAAAAGGACCATAACTTGCCACGATAACCGCCACATGAATCATTAACCAATAACTATTTAATACAGGTTGTAGGTTTGCAATAGCTGGATCCATCCAATTCCAGTGGGCAATCATCAATATCATAGACGTCACAAAAGCCGTAGAAGCCAATGTTAAATCACTTTTTCTTCCAAAAATTAATCCGAATAACATGGTCGCCCAAGCCACATAAATCATCGATTCGTAAGCATCACTCCAAGGTGCATGTCCCGAAATGTACCACCTTGTAATTAATCCTGCGGTATGTAAAACAAACAGTGCCACAATGATATACTTAAATATAGTTACACCGGTGTTTACCCATTTGCGTTTATCGTTAAAAATCTGAACAATAAGTAACACAAACATGAAGGTTCCTGCATACATATACCAGCTAAATAGCTTTTTAAAGATATCGTATTTGTTATATAGGATTTCGGTTTTAATTTTTTTATCGCTTAGCATCACCTCGGCGCCATAACGTTCTTGCGTTTTCTTAAACGCCGTTAGCAGTTTATTGGCTTCATCGAAATTCCCTGTTTGTTTGGCTTCATTAAGCTTGAATAAATACGTTCTGAAACCATTTTTCACAAAATTGCTGTACAAAGAATCTTTAATCACCGAGATATCCTGAGCATAATCGTAAGTAGAAATCCACTTATTATTTGAATCTTCAGGGATTGGGAAAATTTTTAAAGACATCCCTTCAATAGCATTATAGAGCAAACTAACACGTTGGTCGGTTTCCTTAAATTCCTTTTGAAATCCGTTTGGCACTTGTGCTTTATAGGCTTCTTCTAAAAACGGTGCTAACCTATACTCGCCTCTTTCAGTAAAGAAATCGGCTAAAGCCACGTACTTCGCTTCTTTAGGCGCATTAATTAAATGTCTAATAGAATCGCCCTTTTTAGGCTTTAGGTAGATGATAGGTACATTATACCATAACATCGGACTCTCTTGAATGGATAAGAAAACTTGATTGGCATCAAAATTTTCATAATCATCATGCTTACTCAACTTACGCAATAACTCGGATGCATAGGTGTTTATAGGCATCATACGTCCGCTTAAATCCTGAATCACTAAGTGACCAAATTTATCGGCGTGTTCTTTAGGGGTTATGTTTTTCTGAAGAATAGAATCGATTTGTTCCTTTGTAGGCTTGGAGTGATTATGACCGTCGTCTGGGCTATGCGCACCATGATCATGGTTTTGAGAGATTCCCGATAAACTGAAACAAAGCGCCAATACCGTTAACAGTTTAGCCTTTTTAGATTTTATTTTAGCCAACTGTCTTCTCAAGTCTCCAAATCGAGAATGTTTAGTGAAAATGATAGCAAGCAAACCAAAGTACAGCATGAAGTAACCAATATAGGTTATTAAAGTTCCCCAATAATCGTGGTTTACAGATAGAATAGTACCTTTTTCATCGGGATCAAAACTCGATTGGAAAAAGCGAAATCCGCGGTGATCTAAGATATTATTCATATAAATTTTATAATCGAAATCATCCTGAGTGTCATCAATAACGGTTACTTCACTAGAGAAAGCAGCGTATCCATTTTCTGTTCCTGGGTAACGTTCGGCTTCAAAATCATTAAGTTTTATTGCAAAAGGCAATTCTAAAACTTTAGAACCATATTTCAAGGCAATATCTAAACCTCCAACTGAAATTTGTTTAAAAGTTCCGCTACTTCCTTTATTTCCAAGAACAGCAACAGTTTTTGACTCGCCATTAGAGGTTACACGTAGTTTAACACCATCGGTAGAACTATTTTTTAATAAGGCAGATCCTTCAACAACATCAAACTCTCCTTTTACAACCGGTTTAGGAAATACCATTTGCATGTTCCCTATAACATAACGAGAACGCAAAATTAAAGGTTGTAAGCTGTCTTTAACCAATTTACCTTGAGCCATAGTGGCCATGGTCATGTATTCACCTTCAAATGGCGATTTAATAGTAAGCTCGTCATTTGCATAGGTGATATTAATCGCGCCTTCAGTAGGTTTATTTAAAGCCACTAAAATACCGTGAACACTTTGCACCTCACCTACTTTAAGAAAATGATTATGAGGTCCACTGCTTCCTGCTTCTACTAATTTCAAGTATTCTTCGCCGTTTTCATTCGGGACGATATCTTCTTCAGCACCAACAATAAATTTTTCTAAAGTGATCTTTACAGGCTGCTGATTGTATTTGGTGTCTATTTCAAAATGATTTTCCATACGTCCTGAAAAATCAACCTCACGCTCTATTGGTAAACGCTGTGGGACCCCATCAATTTCATAATCGCCATCAATAAAAGCTGTAATGTATGTTTTTTGAGAAAGGAACGTGTTTTCGGTAGCACCCTCACGAATAGCCATCATCCCTTCGTAACTAATATATCTTGTGATAAAAGCACCTAAAAGAATAAAAATAAAAGCCAAGTGCAGAATAAAAGTTGCCCATTTTTCCTTTTTGTACAAACGAAAACGCACCACATTCCCTAAAAAGTTAACAATAAAAAACCCCATGATGGCTTCAAACCACCAAGCGTTATAAATTAGGTTTCTAGTGTAAGGTGTAGGTGATGTTTCTTGTCCGGCATCTAAAAAAGTCCCTACCGCCATAGAAGCTGCAAATACGATAAATAAAACGGCTGTAACTTTGGTAGAAAATAAAATGTTGGCGAGTTTTTTCTGCATAATGAATTGCCTTTTTTGAGGTCGCGCAAATTTAAGGATTTAAGTTTGTTTTGAAGTGTTAAAGTATTCAAAAAATAGAGGCTAATTCAATGAGTTGTAGGTTGAATTGCTGCCTTTATATTGGTAACGCCATTCTTTCTGAAACTTTGAGGTATGTATTATTTTATTGGGATATACAAAAGCTTCATTATGTAATTTAATCTCTGTGTTGCTTTGTGTAAAAATGTTATTTCACTGAGATCCGCTGAGTTTTCACAGAGACACACAAATACTTCTATTTGCTTTTAAACCTCCGTAAAACTCTGCGTTTTCTCTGTGTAGCTTGGTGTAGCTTGGTGCAAGAATGTTATAACACCGAGATTCGCTGAGTTTACACAGAGACACACAGAGAAAAATTATGTGATTGTAAAATACGATTAAACCTACCCCAGATTCCCTCGCGCTTCAAAAATTTTTAGGTATAAAAAAGTGCCCATTTTACGAGCGCGGTGCTTGGCATTTTGGGCGTAATCGCCTTCAAAAAGTTCGTCAATCGTTTTAAACCATAGGTTAAGCCACAGTCCGAAATGACGCTCATTTATGATATGATTATTTTCTTGATCGACTTTTATATGCGCCTCTAAAGGATTACCCAAGTACTTGGTTTTTAGAAACAAACTGGCTTCCCAGAAATTGGTTAAATTTTCGATATGCGCAGGCCAATCTTTAATTAAATTATTAAAAAACGGACCTAATTCTGCATCGCTACGGATTTTATCATAGAAAGAGGAGACTAACAAAAACACGTCGTCTCTAGTTTTTATATCTTTTTTCTCCATAACACAAAGATAGAACAATAGGTTTTTAAATAGGCTAATATTACCTATTTTAGCGGCATGATTTCAGTAGTAATTCTTGGCGCGGGAAACGTGGCCACACACTTATTTAAAGCGTTTAACAAAACGAACGAAGTTTCTGTAATACAATGGTATAACCGGACTTTAGACAAGCTAAAACCATACAACAAACAGGTTAACACCTGTGATAATCTAGATGATTTAGTTGATGCCGACCTATATATTCTAACCGTTAGCGATGATAGCATAGCCGAACTTTCTTCAAAATTACCTTTTGAGAACAAGCTGGTCGTGCATACTTCGGGAAGCGTTGGTGTTTACGATTTGGATAAAAAACTCAAACGTGGCGTGCTGTATCCTTTACAAACCTTTAGTATGGATGCCGATGTCGATTTCGCCAATGTACCTATTTGCATTGAAACCATTGATAAAAAAAGTTATCCTTTGCTTAAAAAAGTAGCTGTAAGTTTAGGGTCTCCAACCAAGCGGGTGAATAGCGATCAACGTCGCACCCTGCATTTAGCTGCCGTTTATGTGAATAATTTCACCAACCAGCTTTACCGCATTGCTCATGAAATTACTGAAAGTGAAGGTGCCGAATTCGACATGCTAAAACCTTTAATTCTGGAAACAGCTAAAAAAGTTCAAGACATATCGCCATATATGGCACAAACAGGCCCCGCTAAGCGCAACGACAAAAAAACTATAAATGCGCATTTAAAATTATTGCAAAAACAAGAGCATAAAGACATCTATAAGCTACTAACAAAATCAATCCAGAACACCCATGGAAGAAAAAAGCTATAAAGAATACCTAGAACATATCACCACATTTATTTTTGATGTTGATGGCGTTTTAACAGACGGATCGGTAACCGTTACCACATCTGGAGAAATGTTAAGAACTATGAATACGAAAGACGGCTACGCTTTGAGTACTGCCGCAGCGCAAGGTTATAATATTTGTATTATTTCTGGTGGAAAAAATGAAGGTGTTCGTGTTCGATTAGAAAACCTGGGTATTAAAGACATTTACTTAGGTGCTAAAAATAAAATTGAACAATTAGAGGATTATTTTAAAAAGAATAACATCAACGCTGAAAACGTCCTATACATGGGCGATGATATTCCAGACTACCCGGTGATGCAAATTATAGGCCTACCTTGTTGTCCGCAAGACGCCGTACCTGAAATTAAAAACATTTCAAAATACATTTCACATAAAAAAGGTGGCGAAGGCGCTGTAAGAGATGTTATTGAACAGGTTCTGAAAATTCAGAGTAAATGGAGTGGGAATTTTTCGGCGCATCATCATTAGTTTATGGGTTTCAGGTTTAAAGTTTAAACGATATTAAATATTAGATAGGCAGAAAAAATTAAGCACAGTTTAAAAGTCAATAGTCAATAATAAGTTGCCCTATGCTGTAAGCAAACAAATAACCAGTAGTAGAAGAAGGCAACTTGAAACTCAAAACTTGAAACCAAACACCCCCATGCCCCCGATCAAAGCCTTTTTAAATCTTATTCGTTGGAAAAACCTGATTATGATTGTCTTAGTACAATTCCTAATCAAGTACGCGCTTTTGGAGCCTTTTGGAGTTGATACGGCTTTGGATTTTGTAGGGATTTCAGTTTTGTCACTAGCGACCATTTGTATTGCTGCAGCTGGAAATATTATCAACGACATTAATGATATTGAAACCGATTTCGTTAATAAGCCCGATAAAATTATTGTTGGTTCTGGCATTTCAGAAAAAGCAGCGTATAATCTTTTCATCGCTTTTAATATTATTGGTGTTGCCTTAGGGTTTTACTTGTCACACGCCGTTAATAAAGCGCCATTTTTCACCATTTTCGTTTTAATATCCGCTTTGCTTTATGTGTATTCCTCCACCTTAAAACAAATGCCTTTAATTGGTAATTTGGTTATTTCAGTACTGGTTGGGTTAAGCTTAATTATTGTAGGTTTATTTGATTTATTACCTGTGATGACGCCTCAAAACCGCGAGATACAACTCACCCTTTTTGAAGTCATTTGGCATTATGCCTTATTTGCCTTTATGCTCAATCTGCTTCGAGAAATCGCAAAAGACCTAGAAGATATTAATGGCGACTACAAAGCTGGCATGAACACATTACCCATTGCTATAGGAAGAGCCCGAACCCGAACGATTTTAATAATTTTGAGCCTCATTCCGCTCCTAGCCGTTATTAGTTATGTTATCAATAATTTATATAACGTTCAAGTGGCGGTAATTTATTTTTTAGTTCTGGTAGTCGCGCCGCTAATTTTCACCTTCATTAAAACCTGCTACGCCAAATCGAAGCAAGATTACCATCAACTTAGTAATCTCTATAAATTAGTCATGCTATTCGGGATGCTTTCCTTACTTTTATACAAGTTTGCAATTCTTAATTAAATTCATGATTAACGACGCTTTAAAAAACTTTCATATTATCTTGGCTTCTGGATCGCCACGCCGACAAGAATTCTTTAAGAATTTGGATTTAGACTTTGAAATTCGTTTAAAACCCATAAAAGAGGAATATCCGTCAAGACTCACCCATTTTGAAATCAGTAATTATTTAGCCCAGCTGAAAGCCTTACCGTTTAAAGATGAGTTACAAGCCAAGGACATCCTTATTACCAGCGATACCATTGTTTGGCACAACAACAAAGCCTTAGGTAAACCAGAAAATGCAGAAGAAGCCTTCAGTATTTTAAAATCCCTTAGCGATACGACACACGAAGTGATTACATCGGTGTGTTTTACAACCCCGACCTTCGAAAAAACCTTGCATAACATCACAAAAGTTACTTTTAAACCTTTAAGTGATGATGAAATTTCATACTACATTGATAAAGACCATCCTTTCGATAAAGCAGGTGCTTACGGTATTCAGGATTGGATCGGACAAATTGGTGTGACCAAAATAGAAGGTTCTTATTTTAATGTCATGGGACTGCCTGTACATCTGGTTTATAAAACTTTAAACGCCATTGCAGAAGAAAAATAAGATTGTAACTTTAGGGGTAAAATCCTTGTTATGAAACTATTTACTTCTAAACCCTTTATAAAACAGAGTATCTTTGGGTTATGCGTTTTGATGCTATCCTGCAACCAAAACCCTTCAGCAGAACATAAATCTTCTAGTTCGGAAGTTGATGTAACTGAAACGAAATCCGTGAAAACGTCATCAACAAAAACCCCATTATCATCAGAATTTAAAAGCTATTGGTATGCCGGTGAAGCTGAAATATCTTCATACAAACTAGAACAAGCCCGTTACGGAGAAATTCGCCAAGGTACAGCCGTTTTAATTTTTGTTACTGAAGATTTTCTTCCAGATATACAAGTTAAAGCCGATCGCCGAAATGATGAAACCATTCCCGTTTTAAAACTAAACGCTACAAAAAACTTCAATACGGGCATTTACCCCTACAGCATCATGCAGAGTGTTTTCTATCCCGTTTCTAACAATCAGCATGCTTTAAAACTTTCTACTTCGGTGCAAGAATGGTGCGGACACGTTTACACGCAATTGAATAACAAAACGGCTTTTGAAATCGCTTCCCACTCCTATTTTCAGGGCGAAGCCGATAAACATTTCCGACTCAATAAATCTATTTTAGAAAACGAACTTTGGACACAGCTTCGTATCAATCCGCAATCACTACCAACGGGCAACTTACAAATCATTCCAGCTTTTGAATTTATCAGATTAAAACACAAACCATTACAAGAATATGCTGCAACAGCAACTTTGGAAGCGGATAGCTATACTGTACATTACCCAGAATTAGAACGCACCTTAAAAATTATGTTTAATCCCAAATTTCCTTATGATATTTTAAGTTGGGAGGAAACCTTTAGCAGCGGATTTGGTAATCAAGCAAAAACACTTACTACCAAGGCAACCAAACTAAAAACCATCAAATCGGCCTATTGGAATTTAAATCATAATAAAGATGAAAAATTAAGAGAATCGTTACTTTTAGATTCTTAACACACTGAAATCGTTCCTTTTTTATTTAAAAGATTTAATTTAAACTATCAATCTAAGGATTGTTTTTCAAAGGTATGCTTTTGGCCTATCGAAAATTTATCGTAAAATTTGAAGTGAAGTACCCGCAAAATTTTAGGCTGTTTGAGCCAACTAGGGCTTTCCGGAAATCACAGAATTTAATGGCGAGTTCCTAAAATTTAGGGAACAAACAAAAAATTTAGATAAAGTTTCGTCAGCCTAGATTTTTTTGATTCGTTTTTTCATCAATGGAAAAAATGAATTATTAGGACGAAATAAGATTCCAATGTATCTTTGATTAACTAAAAACGACTTATTTTATATGCTTGTAAATTTTCAAGAAGCTTATCAAAACGAACTTATTGTATCGGCAATAGTCATTTTTTCACTACTGATTTTGCGGTACATCATTAACTTCACCATTACTAAAGTGGCTCGAAAAAACGGCATTAACGATGCTCGAATTCGCTTAATGAAACGTTATGTTACGGTTAATTTTTTATTGGTAGGTCTTTTAATCGAATCGCTAATTTTCGGAACCGAATTTAAAGAACTGGCGGTTGTTTTTTCTTCTATTTTTGCAGTTATAGGCATTGGGCTTTTTGCCATATGGTCTATTCTTAGTAATATCACTTCAGGTATTATTATGTTTTTCAACTTTCCTTATAAAGTGGGTGATAAAATAGAAATTCACGATAAAGATTTCCCTATAACTGGTATTATCGAAGATATTAGAGCCTTTCAACTTCATTTAAGATTGGATAACGGAAGTTTGGTAACTTACCCTAACAACCTCATGCTTCAAAAGGCAGTGTCATTAATTCAAAAAGACGCGATTGATGACATTCATGACGATGATGGCGATGCTGTTTAATTCATGAAGTTTCATTAACTTAGTCGGAAACCGTAATCAACCACTCATTATACTTTTTAACACAGACTACTTTCTTTTCCATGGCAAAAAAAACGAGAACAAAGCATTCTAAAAAAAAATTAGGTCAAGCGCCTGGAAGTGCAATATACACCGGAGAACGCACTAAAGAAAAACTGTTTATTGAAGCCTTCGATTACAATACAACCCACTGTATTGTTAAGGAGCTGAATTCGGTTGAAGAGAGTTATAACTTCAAAAACTCCGATTCGGTGACATGGGTAAACCTCAACGGATTAAACCATGTGAATGCCATTGAATCTTTAGGAAATCATTTTAATTTACACCCTTTAGTGGTTGAGGATATTGTTAGTATTTCCCAGCGCCCTAAACTCGACGACTATGGTGAATACCTTTTTGTGGTGTTGAAAATGCTATATTATAAAGATGATGATGAAGAAAACATCATTTCGGAACAAGTGAGTTTTGTGTTAGGGAAAAACTACGTACTCACATTCCAAGAATCGGAAGGTGATGTTTTTGATGCCGTTAGAGCACGCATAAAAGCAGGCCGCGGAAGAGCCAGATCATTGGGTTCTGATTATTTATTATACATTTTAATTGATGCTATTGTAGACCATTACTTCAGCGTCATAGAATTATTAGGTGATAAAGTGGAAGACTTTGAAAATGCTATTTTTTCAGGAAATGTTGACGATCAAACTAGTAAAAAAATTCGAGATTTAAAACATGAAATTCTTCGAATGCGCCGCTCTATTTTTCCACTTCGAGAAATCCTTATCAAAATTGATAAAAATGAAAATCCGCTTATCGAGAAAAAAACGGTTACTTTTTTTAGAGATATCTACGACCATTTAATTCAAGTTTCCGAGAGTATAGACATTTATAGAGAAATGGCTTCCAGTTTAATGGATATGTATATGACCGCCATTAGCAACAAAATGAACGAAGTCATGAAAGTACTAACCATCATGGCCTCCATTTTTATTCCACTAACCTTTATTGCTGGTATTTACGGCATGAACTTCGAATATATGCCGGAATTAAATTATAAATATGGCTATGTTGTAGTTTGGGGTGTCATGATTGCCATGTTTTTAGGCATGTTATATTACTTTAAGCGTAAGAAGTGGTTGTAATATTGATTATTGTTTATTGATTATTGATTATTAATCTCTGCGGATTTCTAACAACGAGCTTGATGAATGGGCTATGAATATTGAAAGTTAGAAAGTAATAATTAATAGTGAAGAATGAAGAATTTAATTTGGAGGTAGAAGTAAATTATAAGACACTCTGTTAGCTATTTTATATAGCATAGTTGTACCAAAAAAATCAACCCAAAACTATCCGAATAATCCCATTAGCTAACGGCTGAATTTCAAAGACATATTTAGATCAAAATTTATCGTTAGTCAAGAAAAACACAGAAAATGACAAATCCGTTAAAAAAGGAAATTGATGACTTTTTGAATAAAATAGCTTTGTATGAATCCTTACATTATCAGACCAAAGTCCATTTGTCCAATACGATAAAACAAATTGAGAAAAAGAATGAATCAAATTCAGGTATTGAGCCTTTCATAGGAACTAAGTTGATTATTGGTGATTTAACAGGAAAAAGTGCTAACGGCTGGAAATTAAACTATCCTACTGAGTTTCAAATAGAAATTAAAGGTCAAGAAGAGATGATAAAAAGCATAGATACTTTAATTTCTCAAAATGGAATGACTTTTTTAGCAAATTGTTACGAAATATTGGAAAGTTTTTTATTCAATATAATTGGAGAATTCCTTAACGTATACCCTACATACCAAAAACATTTAAAAGTTAAAAAAGAACTCTTAACTGATCAAAAAGAATTTCTACGAAAATATTACAGATCAAAGAATAATACAGCGTTATTAAAACTATTACGCGAAATTAGTCCTAACTATAAAGAATCTGAGAATCTAAATAATACTGATATAAATTTGAATGATTGGTATTATGTAATTACAAATGTTAGACATTCAATTGTACATTCACTTCACTTATTAGATACAAAAAAGCTAAATTTTAGTAAAAATCAAATGTTCATTTATAAGACATTCTTTTCACACGAGGAAATTCAGGGTTCTTGGAAATTAATAATGACATATGAAGAAACAAAAAAACAAATAAATTTAATCGCAGAATTTGGGTTTATGATTTTCAAATCTTTATCTAATGAACAAAACGAAGACTGGAAAATCTTACACAATTTAAAATAAAAACCTTGGACAACACGGATATAATTTATTACTAGTTCTAGTCTACTCACAAAAATCCTTTCGGATTTTTTAATCGGTTTTTATTTAGTAAATTAGCTCATTAAATACGTTAGTCTTCATTAAGCATAACCCTTAAAAACAAAACATATGAGTAGTTTAAAAGACCTTAAATCTGAAATTGAAAAATATGCAAAGGACTCAAACCTCACTGAATTACAAGTTATTGAGAAACTAGAAAAACACTACTTTAATAAAAAAGTAAACGATAATTTAAAGTTGTATAAAAAAGGGCAGAAAAAAGTAAGTGACATCACCAAAGACTTAAAAATCTCGCCTAGAAAGTTTTACGGCATTTTGAAAACCAAAAACATTGAACATAAGAAATATAATAAAGAGTAATTTTATTATATTACGTTGATTTTTAGCTCACTTGATGAGACAATCCGAAAATGGAGCTAAAAACCTAAACCCAAATTGATTTCACAGTTACTCACGTAATAGGAATGGAAATAAACTACAGCAACCTATGAAAAATATCTTCGTTTATTATCTAACTATTTTAATACCTTTTACATTCATAATCTGGTTAATTAAATCCAGCTCAATAAATTCAACATATTTAGTAGGATTATTATTTGTTTACTTATTTATTTTCAGAACTTATGTGGACGGTAAAAGACTGTCAGATAAAAATATAATTCCCAAAAAAGATATTTGGAAAATGATAATTCCTGGAAAACGCTTCGAATATTTTAAAGAGCTTTATTTGAAATAATTTGCAATTGCGTATAAGTTGAATGAAAATCGAAATGCCAACAAGGACTTTAATTCTTCTTTGAAACTTTGCAGCTTTACAACTCTCCCAACCCGAACCGTTAAAGAAACACTAAAACCTTTTAACGCAGCATCAACTTTGGTATATTTGATTTTTTAGCGAATAACCAAAATGAACAAAAAACGCCTTTCTTTTGCAATAGCTTTACTAACGCTATTAATTACCTACGCACAGAAACCTATAAAAAGCTCATCTTCTGAAATTTACGAATCCGTACAAAAACTCAACTTTTTAGGTTCTGTTTTATATGTTGCAGCGCATCCAGATGACGAAAACACGCGACTAATCGCATACATGTCTAATCACTTAAAAGCACGAACTGCTTACCTCTCTTTAACTCGTGGTGATGGCGGTCAGAATTTAATAGGATCCGATATAAGAGAATTACTAGGTGTTTTAAGAACTCAGGAATTGCTTGCTGCCAGACGTGTTGATGGCGGTGAACAACTATTTACAAGAGCCAACGATTTTGGCTACTCCAAACATCCTGATGAAACTTTTGAAATTTGGGATAAGGACATGGTTTTAAGCGATGTCGTTTTGGCTATTAGAACATTTCAACCCGATATCATTATCAACCGTTTTGACCATAGAAGCCCTGGTACTACCCATGGTCACCACACAGGATCGGCCATGCTAAGCGTTGAAGCCTTTGAGTTAGCTAACGATAAAACGGCTTTCCCAGAACAATTAGATAGAACCACCGCTTGGCAACCTAAACGCTTATTTTTTAATACGAGCCATTGGTTTTATGGGGGACAAGATAAATTCGATGCGGCCGATAAAAGTGATATGATTAGTTTCGACATAGGTACTTTTTACCCGCTTAAAGGCATGTCTAACAACGAAGTGGCTGCCATTGCTAGGAGTCAGCATTTATGTCAAGGATTTGGTAATTTAACCCAGCGAGGCACTCAAAAAGAATATGTAGAATTTCTTAAAGGTGATCCATTAAAAGATAATGACAACATTTTTGAAGGCATTGATACCACATGGAACCGCATTAAAGGCGGACAAGCCATTGGCGAGATTTTGTACGCTGTAGAAAAAGATTTCAATTTTAAAAACCCTTCAGAACATATTCCGCAATTGGTTAAAACCTATCAACTGCTTCAAAAAGTAGATAATGAACATTGGAAAAATCAAAAATCTAAAGAGCTCATTCATATAATAGAAATGTGTGCTGGTTTGTATTTAGAAGCTTCGGCAGAAACCAATTGGGCCACGCCTAGCGAAGCTGTAAAAATTAACATCGAAGTGCTTAACCGAAGTGACATACCGATGCGTTTACTCAGTTTTGAAACTTCAGAAAAACTTAATGTTTCAAAAAACATCGACTTAAAGAATAACATAAAATACAACTTTGAAGAAGTTTTAAATATTAAAGAAAATCAGCAACCAACAACACCATACTGGCTCAACAAAAAGGGAAGCCTTGGTATGTATCACGTGGATAACAAAGATTTAATTGGCCTTCCAGAAACCCCTAGAGCTTACGAGGTAAAGTTTAATTTACTCATCAATAATGTGCCTGTAAGTATTTCAAAAGAAGTGGTTCAGCGTTACTCCGAACCCGATAAAGGCGAATTGTATCGTCCGTTTGAAATCATCCCAGAAGCTTCAGCTAGTATTACAGAAAAAGTCATCATTTTTAATTCCGATAGCAAAAGAAATATCCAAGTCATTGTAAAAGCCGGACATGACAATTTGAAAGGCTCTGTTGAAATTGAACATCCAGAAGGTTGGCAAGTATTTCCTAAATCACAACCCGTATCTATTATTCATAAAGGCGAAGAGCAAAGCTTTAATTTCACGATAACACCGCCTAAAAATGGCAATGAAGGCTATATTAGCCCTGTGGTTTTCGTTGGAAATCAGGCCTACAACAAAGAGCTTATAGAAATTGATTATAGCCACATTCCTAAACAAACCGTTATATTACCTAATGAAACAAAAGTTGTGCGTTTGGATATTCAGAAAAAAGGAAAACATATCGCTTACATACAAGGTGCCGGTGATGTGGTTCCTGAGAGTCTCGAACAAATTGGATACGAGGTTCAGTTTTTAACACCTGCTGAAATTTCCGCAGAAAGCTTAAGTCATTTTGATGCTGTTGTTGTTGGAATTCGTGCTTACAATACTTTAGATGACTTACAGTTTAAACAGCAAACGCTTTTTGATTTTGTAGCTCAAGGCGGAAATATGATTGTACAGTACAATACGAGTCACCGTTTAAAGGTAGACAACATCGCACCTTATAAATTAACTTTATCCAGAGACCGTGTTACCGATGAAAATGCTAAAGTTCGCTTTTTAAGTCCGAAACACCCCGTTTTAAATTACCCTAATAAAATCACTCAAAAAGATTTTGAAGGCTGGACGCAAGAACGCGGATTATATTTTCCGAATGGCTGGGGCAAGGAATTCACCCCTATTTTAGAAATCCACGATAAAAAGGAATCCGATAAAAAAGGAAGCTTACTTGTCGCGAAATATGGTAAAGGCTACTATATTTACACAGGACTCAGCTTTTTTAGAGAATTTCCATCAGGTGTTTCTGGAGCCTATCGTTTGTTCGCAAATATGCTTTCATTAGGCAAAGAAGACCTTAATCAAACCGAAAAATAAACCAACTTATGAATAACGAAGAACCACCAAAACAAACTTGGCTAGCCTTATATTCTGTTGTTTTAATAGTCAATGTACTATATTTCATTGCGTTTTACTTCATCACAAAATCCTTTTAAAATATGCAAACTTTAAGTTGGATTGACTGGACCGTACTATGCTCTACCCTGATAGCTATTGTCGCTTACGGAACTTGGCAAACAAGAGGCAGTAAAAACGTAACAGATTATCTTCGTGGCGGGAATACCTCTAAATGGTGGACCATTGGTTTATCGGTTATGGCAACACAAGCCAGTGCGATTACCTTTTTATCGACACCAGGACAAGCTTTTAATGACGGCATGGGATTCGTACAATTCTATTTTGGCTTACCTATTGCCATGGTGGTTATTTGCATGGTTTTTATTCCGCTATATCATCGATTAAAAGTTTATACAGCCTATGAGTTTTTAGAAAATCGATTCGATTTAAAAACCAGAACCTTAGCAGCTATTCTATTTTTAATTCAGCGAGGGTTGGCTGCCGGCATCACCATTTTTGCTCCTGCCATAATTTTATCGGTTGTTTTAGGCTGGGATTTACTCACCCTAAACATCATCATTGGCTTATTGGTTATCGTTTATACCGTTTCTGGGGGAACCAGAGCTGTTAACGTTACTCAAAAACACCAAATGGTCGTTATTTTTATTGGTATGTTAGTGGCTTTTTTCTTGATCGTAGATAAACTTCCGCAAGACATCACTTTTACAAAAGCTTTAGAAATCGCTGGAGCTAGTGGTAAAATGGAGGTGCTTGATTTTTCATTCGATCTGAATAACCGTTATACCTTTTGGAGCGGTATTATAGGTGGTACCTTTTTAATGCTCTCTTATTTTGGAACCGACCAAAGTCAGGTACAACGCTACCTCTCAGGTAAATCGGTAAAAGAAATGCAACTGGGACTCATTTTTAACGGTATTTTAAAAATACCGATGCAGTTTTTTATCCTTCTTGTTGGGGTTATGGTTTTTGTGTTTTATCAATTTAACAACTCCCCTATTAACTTCAACCCTACAGCAACCGAATTGGTTTTAAATTCGGAATATGCTGACGACTACAAAACACTTCAAAAGGAACAAACTCAAGTGTTTGATGATAAACAAAAAATTATACAATCGTTTATCACAACTCAAGACGAAACGGCATCAAAATACATATCAATAGCAAATGAAGCTGAAGAAGATATTAGAAATGAGGCTAAAGTTTTAATTGATAAGGCCTCACAAAGTCAAGGTGTTAAAGTTGAAAGCAACGATAAAGATTATGTCTTTATACATTTTATTTTGAACAATTTACCACGGGGATTAATTGGTTTGTTATTGGCTGTAATTTTAAGTGCTGCCATGTCTAGTACGGCCAGCGAATTAAACGCTTTAGGCTCAACAACAACCATGGATTTATACAAACGTAATACAAGCGAAAAATCTGAAGAAGCTATGGTTAAAGCCTCAAAATGGTTCACCTTTGGTTGGGGATTAATCGCCATTGGTATTGCCTGTGTGGCGAACCTAGCTGAAAACCTTATTCAACTAGTTAACATTATTGGTTCTATATTTTATGGTAATGTATTGGGGATATTCTTACTAGCCTTTTTCTTCAAGTTTGTTAAAGGTAATGCGGTTTTTATAGGAGCCTTAATCACCCAAATAATAGTAATCGCTTTGTTTTTACTTAATCAATATGAATACATTAACCTGCCTTTTTTATGGTTAAATTTTGTAGGGTGCCTAATCGTTATTACCTTGGCATGTATCCTTCAATCCGTATTACCAAATGACAAAGCAACCAGATCAGAAAATAATTAACTGGGGCATTATTGGCCTTGGAAAAATCGCTAATAAATTTGCCACAGACCTACAAACTGTGCCGGGGGCAAAATTGTATGCTGTAGCCTCTAGAAGTATTGAAAAAGCAAAAGATTTCGCTGAAAAGTACGATGCAACTAAAACATACGATAGCTATGAGCAATTAGCAAAAGACGACAATATCGATGCGGTTTATATCGCAACACCACATGCTTTGCACAAAGAAAACACCTTACTATGTTTAGAGCATGGTATAGCCGTACTCTGTGAAAAGCCATTCGCCATGAATGCGGAGGAAGTCGAAACCATGATTACTATAGCCCAATCTAAAAACGTGCTTTTAATGGAAGCACTTTGGACCTACTTCTTGCCGCACTACCAATTTGTTTTAGATGCGGTAAAAAACAACACTTATGGCAAGTTGCTTAAACTTGAAGCTGATTTCGGGTTTTATAGAGATTTTGATAATAGTTCGAGACTCTTCAATAAATCCTTAGGTGGTGGTAGTTTATTAGACATAGGCATCTACCCTATTTTCGCCGCTTTATCGACTTTAGGACTTCCCCATAAGATTGAAGCTGAAGCCACATATTTTAAAAACGGCGCGGACGCTTCTTGTGATATGACTTTTAAATATGAAGACGGTGCTATTGCAGAATTAAAAAGTTCCTTGGTTGAAGATTTAAAAACGGAAGCTATTTTTAACTTTGAAAAGGCTACACTGAAGTTAAACACCATGTTTCATCAACCTTCAACAATTACATTATACACAGAAAAGGAGGAAAAGACCTTAGATTTTGATTACAAAACCATAGGCTACAATTACGAAACCATCCACTTTAACAATTTACTGCGTCAAGGAAAAACTGAAAGTGATGTTATGACGTTCGCATTTAGCAAACAACTGATAAGCACTCTGGATAAGATAAGAGCACTTATAAATTTGGAGTACTAGTACAAAGTATTTGTTGTAGCAATTTAGTTTTTATTGAAACAGAAAAATGGCTGTCTTAAAAACTTAGGACAGCCATTTTTTAATAATCTTTATTCAAAGTATGGTTTGAAACTACTCGCCCAACCACTCTTTTAAAGAATCCTCATTCATTTTAACATAATCATCATTACCTGCAATTTTAGCTAATTCTAATGATTTTCTCGCTGCTGCAATGGCTCCTTTTGAATCGCCAGCTTTAGCATGAATTAAAGATTGTTTTCTTAAATAGTAAAAAAGCGGTTTTTCTTTAGTCATGTCTACCGCTTTGTCAATCCATTCCATAGCTTGTTTTGGATTTTTACTTTCTTGTAAGTAATATGAAGCAGCTGCATAATAATCACTTGCTTTAGGTGAACCACTCATCACATCATTAATACTTGCTAAAACAGCATCATCAGTTGGTACTGTAAAAGGAATAGCGATGTATGTTTTTTCCCAAATAAGTTCAAGATTAGCCCCTCCATTAGTGATACTATTGATATCTAATGTAAACGTTTCTACATTAAAAGGCACTTCGTGAGCTTTTACAGAAGTTACAGCCACTACTTTAGATTCATCCCATTTTTTAGGAGTACCCCAGTTTTCGGTATCTGCATAAAAATACACTTTCCAAAGACTTTCTCCTGGCTCTGTAAAGATCGCATAAGAACCTGCTTTAATTTTATAATTTGAGATCGTTGCGTCTGTACTGAAAGTAATAATGGTATTTTTATTAGCACCTGTACGCCAAACTTTACCATATGGCACCAAATCACCAAAGATTTTACGGTCTTTTACGCCTGGGCGTGAGTATTCAAGAGTTACATCGGTTAACCCAACTTTTTGTTCAAGTTTTGCTGCAGGGCTTGATTGCGGTGTGTTTACCTGAGCATTAACAGTATACACTGTAGCACAAGCCATAAAAAGTAATAGTAATTTTTTCATTTAGATTGTTTTTTTTGAATTTTTCAATAGCTATAAAATTAAGTATCGAAAATTCGATTATTGTTAACAAAAACATAAAAATAGACTATTTACACGCTTTACACCTACAAAAACCTCTATAATTTGCAATCCTGCTTGATGTTAAGTCTAAATGTATCACAAGTTTCAAAATTTGGAAATTGGGCTATATAAATTAAAAAAAACGAAAAAACAAGTACTTTTGTTCTCAGAGTATTAAAATTTTTATAATTATTTGAGATAAAAATCGAAAATTTCATATATTTCATTATATTGGCAAATTGTGATGATAAACTACTCGTCACGTCCCTTAAAATTGATTAAAGATTAAATACACCGTATGGAGATAATTGACCGAGCTTTAGAATTCGAGCAACGTAAACACACGTTTAAAACGACTAGTGAGCGCATTGAATCCTCAAGAGAAGTAAAAGACCTAATATTAAGTTTAAACACCATTTATAAAGAAGAAAAAGATCCTGAAATTATGGATCTTATGAAACGTTTGACGGCGATTAAACAAAAAATTGAAAAAAGGTTAAAAGGTAGACCTTAACAAAAATTACACCCTTGCTAATTTTTTATTATGCAAGGGTTTTTTATGACCTGTTTTAACGTATTCATCCTTCACGCCCCTCAACCTACTTCATAAATCCATTTTATAGTTCATTTACAAACCTTGTATGATGGACAAAAAAAAGACTTGCTTTAAATTAATAAAACAAGTCTAAATTCTGTATAAATATTTTGGGTGTATTTTTTATTCTACACGTTCTATTTTAGCTCCAATAGCACGTAAACGTTCGTCGATATTTTCATATCCGCGATCTATCTGTTCTATGTTTTGAATAGACGATGTGCCTTTCGCTGAAAGTGCTGCTATTAACAATGAAACTCCCGCCCGAATATCTGGCGACGTCATTGTTGTTGCTTTTAAAGTCGATTTAAAATCATGACCAATAACCGTAGCTCTATGCGGATCACAAAGTATAATTTTTGCCCCCATGTCTATGAGTTTATCCACGAAAAACAAGCGGCTTTCAAACATTTTTTGATGAATTAAAACACTACCTCTAGCTTGGGTAGCAACAACCAATATGATGCTTAATAAATCTGGAGTAAATCCAGGCCATGGGGCATCAGAAATACTTAAAATCGAACCATCGATAAAACTTTGTATTTCATAACCGTTGGTATGAGCAGGGATATAAATATCATCACCACGCTTTTCAACAGTAATTCCTAATTTTCTAAACGTTTCTGGAATTAACCCTAAATCATTCCAAGATACATTGGTAATAGTAAGTTCACTTTTAGTCATCGCTGCTAAACCAATCCAACTTCCAATTTCAATCATATCAGGAAGCATGGTATGCTCGGTTCCGCCAAGACTTTCAACACCTTCAATCTCCAACAGGTTAGAACCAACACCACTAATTTTAGCCCCCATTCTATTCAACATCTTACAAAGTTGCTGTAAATAAGGTTCGCAAGCGGCATTGTATATGGTTGTTTTTCCTTCAGCTAATACAGCTGCCATCAATATATTGGCAGTTCCAGTAACCGAAGCCTCTTCAAGAAGCATAAATCTTCCCTTTAATTTTTCGGCTTCAACACCATAAAACTGTTCTTCTTTACTATATCTAAACTTCGCGCCTAAATTAATAAGTCCTTCGAAGTGCGTATCTAAACGACGACGACCAATTTTATCACCACCAGGCTTAGGAATGTAACCTTTGCCAAAACGGGCTAATAACGGACCAACGATCATGATAGAACCACGTAAACCACGGCCGTCAATTTTAAATTGATCGGATTCTAAATATTTTAAATTGACCTCATCGGCTTGAAAAGTATAAGAGCCCTTGCCTAGTTTATTAACTTTAACACCGAGGTGTTCTAGCAACGCCATTAACTTGTTAACATCAATAATATTTGGAATATTATGAATTGTAACTACTTCAGGTGTTAATAAAACAGCACATAAAATCTGTAAAGCTTCGTTTTTAGCACCTTGAGGTTGTATGCTTCCCTTTAATTGGTGACCGCCTTCAATTTTAAATGTTCCCATGGAATTTAATAGCGTTTTCTTTGTCGGTTATTAGAATTATTCTTCTTATGATGGGTTTTCTTGGTGTTATTACTTGTAAACTTCGTTTTAGAACGCATCAAACTATTAGCATCTGACAAATCTTCTTCCGAGTTTTTCAAATTAATTTTCCCACCAGAAAGTTCATATAAATGATCGTAAATCACAGTATCCTCAACCGTATCTTTGTTCCAGTTTAAAAAACACTTTTTCATATGATTTGCAATCGTATAAATTAAAGCCTCTTTTAAATCTCCGTCTTCCCAAGTATTAGCCACGTCAATCATGGTTTTAATATTATTTCCATAAAAACGGTATTTAGGGAAATTTTGCGGGTATCTTAACGGTTCAGGACGCTCTTCGTAGATTTCCTTTGTTGGAATAGGGTAAGGTGAATCGGCATCTAATTCAAAATTAGACATGATAAACATTTGATCCCAAAGCTTATGTTGAAAATCTGGAACATCTCTTAAATGCGGTTGCATATTTCCCATGACCGCAATAATACCTTTTGCGACTTTATTACGTTCTTCTTTGGATTCTAGGGATTTGGCGTAATTAATCATTTTCTGCATATGCCTTCCGTACTCCGGAATGATTAAATGTTCACGCTCTGTGTTATATTCTAAATTATCAATCAAAATAAATGTGTAGAGTTTTATTGTATTGCATGAAGTGTTTCTGCATGCGCAAAGTACAAAAAAAAACTAAAGACTTATAACGCCTTCAACATTTTCTGCAACTTCTTTGTACTTGGCAATAACAGCTTCAGGGTCTTTCATACTAACATTAATTGAAACACTCGTATATTTCCCATTTTTGGACTCTTTTGTATCAATTACTGCTCCCAAATTATCAAAAATATTTTCTATTTGAAGTATTTTTTCAGGAGTTGAAAGGACTATAAATTTATATAGATATTCCGATGGCCATTGTGCTGTATCGTATAATTGTTCTTTTAATTTTTTATAAAATTCTTCTGAATTAGGAGCTGGGTTCATAGGCTTTTTTTCTTATACAAATATACAATATCATCTATTCTTATCGCTATGATTTTCTTGATGAATTCTTCAATAAAACCAAAAAGATAAGGAGAAGTTGGCTAATAAAAATAGCTAAGGTGCATTTCAATTTTTTTTATAGCCGCTAAATTCCGATTTTTACAACAAATATCGCCGATTTGAACACGAAAAAAATTCTAATAACGGGAGGTCCTGGCACAGGAAAATCAACATTAATTAATGAATTGATTAAAAGAGGATTTCCTTGTATGGAAGAAATTTCTCGTCAGGTTATTATTGAAGCCCAAAAAAAGGGCATCGATCAGCTATTTTTAAGCAATCCGCTCATGTTTAGTGATATGCTGCTTAAAGGCAGGCTTCAGCAATATAAAGACGCTGAAATCCAAAAGGATAAAACTATTTTTTTCGATCGCGGTGTTCATGATGTCTTGGCTTATATGGATTTTATAGGAGACCGTTATCCCATCGCATTTAAAAATGCTTGCGAAAACATAAAATATGACCTTGTTTTTATTTTAAAACCTTGGGCTACCATTTATACGAGTGACAGCGAACGCTATGAAACTTTTGAACAAGCCGAAAGCATTCATAAACATATTGTAAACACTTATAAATCTTATCACTACAATTTAATTGATGTACCTTTCGATACCGTAGAAAATCGCACGGATTTCATCTTAAAATCCATAAATCTCTAATTTGGAACATCCTATAAACATATTAGAACGCTATTGGAATTACACCAGTTTTAGACCCGAACAGGAAGCTATTATCAATGCGGTTATAGAAGGTGAAGACACTTTCGTTTTGTTACCAACAGGAGGTGGGAAGTCTATATGTTTCCAAATTCCGGCCTTAGCCAAAGAAGGCATTTGTATTGTGGTTTCGCCATTAATTGCCTTAATGAAAGACCAAGTACAAGCCTTGAATGAAAAAGGGATTAAAGCCATGGCACTTACCAGCGGGATTAGTTACAGCCAGTTGGACACGATGCTAGACAATTGTATTTATGGCAACTACAAATTTCTCTATTTATCACCAGAACGTTTGCAGCAAGAGCTCGTTCAGGATCGTATACGACTCATGAATGTGAATTTAATTGCCGTAGATGAAGCACATTGTATTTCTCAATGGGGCAGTGATTTTAGGCCCGCCTATAAAAACATAACCTTGCTAAGGCGTTTACGTCCCTCGGCCAATGTTGTGGCCCTAACTGCTTCAGCAAGACCAGAAGTTATAAACGATATCGTTAAAGAACTTGATTTTATTCAGCCTAAAATTTTTAAAAATTCCTTTTTAAGAACGAATCTGGCATATATGGTTTTTCATGAAAATGATAAACATTACCGATTGGAAACCATTTTAAAAAAGAATCCTGCTCCTTCCATTGTTTATGTTAGAAATAGAAAAGCGACTATTGAAATATCGGCATTCTTAAAATCTAAAAACATAAGTGCTACTTTTTATCATGGCGGATTAAACAACGATGAAAAGGATAAAAATATGACGGCTTGGTTGCAAAACCAATCCCAGGTTATGGTAGCCACAAATGCCTTTGGCATGGGGATCGACAAACCCGATGTAAAAACCGTTATTCATCTCAGTTTACCGGAAAGTATAGAAAGCTACTTCCAAGAAGCAGGCCGAGCAGGAAGAAATGGCAACAAGGCTTTTGCTGTGATATTAAAAAACAACAGCGATGAAGCCATGGTTAAAAACCAATTTTTAAGCACGCTTCCGGATGTTGATTTCATCAAACAAGTGTATAGAAAGCTGTGTAGTTATTTCCAAATCTCATATGGTGAAGGGGAATACGAAACCTTCGATTTTGATTTTAATAGTTTCTGTAAGACTTATCAATTTCCATCCGTTTTATGCTATAATGCCCTGCTTTTCTTAGACAGAAACAGTGTTATTACGTTATCTAAACAATTCAAAAATAAAGTCACCTTACAATTTATCATTTCAAACAATGCGCTTTTTAATTATTTAGACACACATGAAGACTACGGAATTATTGTAAAATCGATTTTAAGAATGTATGGCGGTATTTTCGACAATCCGACTAAAATAGATTTAAAAAAGGTGGCTAAAAAAGCATCGATTCATGAATTTCAGTTAATAAGCACCTTGGAACAGCTTGAAGACGATGAAATCATCACTTTAAACCTAGCAAAAACCGATGCTCAGGTCACATTTATTGAACCTCGGGAAGATGAAAAAACCATCAACAGAATTGCTCCAATAATTAAGCAACAAAATAAACTGAAACAAAATCAAGTAAAGGCCATGCTCGATTATATTGAAAATGATTCGATATGTAAAAGCGTCCAACTGCTCTCCTACTTTGGTGAAACAGATATTGAAGATTGTAACATTTGCTCGGTGTGTATACAAAAGAAAAACAAAAAGACTGCGGCATCCGACCTTCAGGAACTCAAAAAACGGGTTATTGGTGTTTTAGAATCTGGCGATTTTTCTTCAAGAGCACTTTTAGAAGCCATTAATTGTTCGGAAAACGACTTAAAGTCCGTTTTAAAACTACTTTTGGAACATCAAATTATTAGCATCACACAGAAGAACACATATAAATTAAGTCATTTATAAAATGACGATCCAATAATAAAGACATCAGAAATGAAAGATTTAAGAATCGTATTTATGGGCACCCCAGATTTTGCCGTAGATACCTTAAAAACCTTAGTAGAACATCATAAAAATATCGTTGGGGTCATTACAGCACCAGACAAACCTGCAGGACGTGGGAGAAAACTCAATGAAAGTGCTGTGAAAAAATATGCGCTTTCTCAAAATTTAAAAGTTTTACAACCTACGAATTTAAAGAGCGAAGATTTTTTAGAGGAATTAAAAGTATTAAATGCGAATTTACAGATTGTAGTTGCTTTTAGAATGCTTCCGAAAGTGGTTTGGCAAATGCCTGAATACGGCACCTTTAATTTACACGCCTCGCTACTTCCTAACTACCGTGGTGCAGCCCCTATAAACTGGGCGATTATAAATGGCGAAACAGTAACTGGGGTTTCTACCTTCTTTATTGATGAAGAAATTGACACTGGTGATATGATTTTGCAAGAAAAAGTACCTATCGATGCTCATGAAAATGCAGGAAGTCTTCATGATAAACTCATGCTTACAGGAAGCCAGTTGGTAGTAGAGACTGTTAACGCCATAGAAAAAAATGAGGTTACAACAATGCCACAGATCATTTCAGAAGACATAAAAACAGCCTATAAACTCAACAAAGAGAATTGTAAAATTAATTGGAATGCTCCTATTGACGCTATTTTCAATCATATTCGTGGCTTAAGCCCCTACCCTGCAGCATGGTGTACTTTAGTTAATGGAGAAGAGCAACTAGATGTTAAAATTTATGCTACTGAAAAAGAAATAGAAGACCACAATTTAAGCACCGGAACCATTGTGGCCACCAAAAAAACGTTAAAAGTAGCAGTAACAGAAGGTTACCTTATTTTGAAAGAAATTAAGCTTCCTGGGAAACGCGCCATGGACATTCCGTCGCTTTTAAATGGATATACTTTTGAAGAAAACGCAAAAATGCTGTAAACCCTTGTTACCATTGATATTGTCAAATATCCGATAAACAACATCGTCTTTATTAACAAATGCACTAAGTTATTAACAAATCTAGGCATTTCCCTTGCTATTACTTGCATGATTTGATAATCCGTATAAATTTGTAAAGGATTTAAACAAAAATGTTATCCAACTTTTATTAATAATTAAATTATACATTATGAACAAAACAGATTTAATCGACGCAATGGCAGAACACGCAGGAATCACTAAAGCTGCTGCAAAAAAAGCTTTAGAATGTGCGTTAACTGAAATTGAAGGAGCTTTAAAAAAAGGAAATAGAGTTTCTTTAGTAGGATTTGGTTCTTGGTCAGTTTCTAACAGAGCTGCTAGAGACGGAAGAAACCCTCAAACAGGAGAAACTATCAAAATTGCAGCTAAAAACATTGTAAAGTTTAAAGCTGGTTCTGATTTATCAAACGCAGTAAACTAATCATTTACTTCTTTATATCTTACAAAAAGCCTCCAAAATGGAGGCTTTTTCTTTATATATCGCTAAAAGAGTTGCATTATTAATAAATTAATATTAGTTTTAGTTACTAAATTCCTCGACATATGGTGACAATAAAACCCAAAAAAGGAGATTTATTAATTGCAGAACCTGCAATTATTGGTGATGTTTCTTTTAACCGTTCTATAGTCTTATTAGCTGATCATTCGGAAGAAGGGTCCATAGGCTTTATTCTCAACAAACCCCTAGATTATACAATTAATGAATTAATCCCAGAAGTTCAGGCTACTTTTAAAGTTTATAATGGTGGTCCTGTAGAACAAGACAATTTATATTTCATCCATAAAATACCTCAACTCATCCCTAATAGCATTGAAATTTCTTTAGGTATTTATTGGGGCGGAGATTTTAATCGTGTTGCAGAACTTATAAAAGGGAATGTCATTAACGAAAATGATATTCGTTTCTTTTTAGGTTATTCTGGTTGGGACACCAATCAATTAGACTCGGAGTTAAAATCACATTCTTGGGTGGTTTCGGAAAACATTTACGAAAAGGATATCATCGAAAAAGACTATGAATCTTTTTGGAAAGAAAAAATGTTAGAATTTGGAGGTGAATATAGTATTTGGTCTAACGCCCCTGAAAACCCGAGTTACAACTAATTCAAACGAATTTTCACATTTAGTTTTTGAAGCAAACTTTTTGCTATGTCATTAGCAAAGGTTTTCTTTCTATATTTACTCACGGGCTGTATACCAACCATAACATTGGTAATAAACATTTCATCTGCTTTTTGAAGTTCAAAAGGTGAAATTGAATCTTCCACCAATTCATACTCCGGAAGTGCTTTAATAATTTCAATAAGTTGTGTTCTCATAACCCCTTTTAAACATCCATCTGTTAATGGTGGTGTTTTTATGGTGTTCCCTTTAACAAGAAAGATATTTCCATTTAAGGCCTCAACAACTTGTTTATTGGTATTTAGTAAAAGACAATTCTCCAAATCGTTCTCTTTAGCATAAATACTACCCACCACATTTAAAGCCTTATTATTTGTTTTAAGGGTCGATAATAAACTTGGCGACACGTAATAGTCTTTAAACAAATCAACCTGATATAACCCCTCTGAAACGGTATAAAAACTTTCAGCAAGCGCATCGGTAGCAATCACAAAACTCACTTGATTGGTTTGTGGTGTATAAAGACCACCTTCATTTCTATGCACACTCAGTTTAACACGGGCAGATTGCTTTTGAAGACCATTAGCTTCAAGGGTTTTCTGAATTTCACTTTCTAAAAACTCCATGGTAAAAGTCATCGGGATTTCCATACGCATGATGCGCATAGAAGCCATCAAACGAAAATAATGATCTTCCCAAAACAAAATTTTTCCGCTACTCGATTTTATGGTTTCAAAAATAGCGTCGCCATAAGCGTATCCCCTATTTTTAATTGATAAAAAAGCATTGCCGTCTAAAAGTGTTCCGTTAAAATTTGTCATAAAAAATCCCGCTTACGACGTTTTTTTTGCGTAAGCGGGACAAATATAATTTAAAATATGCTATTTGTAATTAAGCAGAACCTAATACTTGCTTTAAACTTGAAATTTGGTTGGTCCAAAGCATTTTAGCCTCATCAACCTCATCATCATCAGCAAAGTCTGTTATAATTAATGATACATCTTTAGTGATTTCATCAACTTGGATTCGAATTTCAAAATAACAAGTAAGTCCATCTTCTTCATCAGCGATCCATCTAAACTTAACACGTTCACCACCTTTCTTATTTAAGAGTTTTGCTTTTTCTTCGCTACCATCCCAAATAAAAGTAAAGAGTTCACCTCGTGAATTTACGTTATCCGAAAACCACTCTGATAAACCCGAAGGTGTAGAAATATATTGATATAAAAGCTGAGGGGAAGCGTGTATTTGAAATTCTATATCAAATCTAATTTTGTCGTCCATATGTAATTTAGAAATTTATATTGCCAATATATACATAAATTGATAAGTGAGGGTATAAAATTTAATATTATTTTTTTTGCGTTCTGTTTGGTAACATTAATAATGTTTATATATTTGCAGCCTCAAATTATGGCGAGGTAGCTCAGCTGGTTAGAGCGTCGGATTCATAACCCGGAGGTCGCGGGATCGTGCCCCGCTCTCGCTACAAGTACAAAAATGGGTTTCAAGAAATTGAAGCCCTTTTTTTATTCTAAAAAATAGTATGAGTACAAAATAGGTACAAAATTTATATTTTTTATAGCAACTCATACCAATTGTCTTTAATTGACTTTTTTTGATGTCAAAAAATAATATGTACTTGATTTCTCAGTAGCAAATTAAGTTTTTATAGGTTTAAATCCGGTAAACTAAAAAATTGTTAATCAATTATATTCATCCGCTTTTAACTTCTTTCTTAGAGTATTTATTTGGATTTTCATTATGAATAACTCTAGGATCAAGACCAAAGGCTATATTTATACTGAAAAAGTAGCATTTCTTAGAAGGAAGAAGACCATATTTTCTCCTCGCTCATTCTAATAGCTATTGACTAAGATCTAAAGATGTATAGATTAGCATTAGAGGGATTCCGTTGAAGCTTTTACTTTTATTAAGTACTATTTTTAGGAAGAGTAGATTAGTTTAATGTTATGGAAATCTTAGAGTCACTTCATTAGGAAACCCTATAAAAAAATCGATGTAAACAAGTTTGACCATGCTTTAAATAAAGCTACAGATAAGATTGAATATCACAGATTTGGCATAAGACTGAAAGATTTTTTATCCACACGCGTTAAAAAATTAAATTTAAATATCTTTGTATATAATCCTATTCTTATGAAACTAAATCTTATAGTACTTTTCATTCTTTTTAGTCTGCCTTTATGTGCCCAAGAATCAAAAGAAGCTGCTCCAGAATCTAAAACATCGGTTAAGCAGTCTCAAGAGATTATGAACCCTACAACATTGGCTTGGCAATTACAATTAGAAGAATATGCTATTTTTGATACTGAAGGCCAAGACGGCTTTGCTCAGAATTTTCGATTTAGAGGTATCATACCTGTAAAAGAGGGACTTCTTATTCCTTTACCACAACTTATTAGAGTCATTGCTTTTGTAAATACAGCTCCAGACGGCACTACGGGTTTAGGAGATTTAACCCTTAACCAGTTCTTTATTGTAAGTAAGAAAAAATGGGGACAATTTGGCGCCGGTTGGAATTTAACTGCACCAACAAACACGTCTCACAAACTGGGTTCTCCACAATGGTCTATAGGTCCAGCCTTTACCATTACCTTTACAGATTTAGGAAACTGGCAGATGTATTGGATTTTAGAAAATTTCTTTTCTATTAGTAAAAACGATACCTACGGACACAGCAACTACGCAGTTTTACAACCTAATATATTTTATACCTGGGCCAATGGTATTTATGCTGGTATAGAACCAGAATGGCAATTCGACTATAACACAGGGAAGGTTGCTATGCCTATAGATTTTAGAGTAGGTTACATCTGGTCGGGAAAACTAAAATATAACGCTTATATAGAACCAGAAATTATGGCCTACCGCTCTGAAGGTTATACCAGAAACCTAAGTAATTTTGGAATTCGTTTTGGTTTTAGATGGTACATCCCTATGAACTAAACTTGTTTCTATAAGTGTTAGATTAGGTTTACCAAAGCATTAATTTTAGGGACTTTACAAGAATTTAACTTCCCAATTTACCATTTAATTATCCGTGTTTTATACCCTATTGCACCCTGATAGAGATTTCGTATCGATATCAACTCTATTAATTAATTAATTAATTAATTAATTATTTTGTTATTTATTAGTTACTTCTTTTATAGTAAATGCTTTAACTTCAAGAAGTTTATAGTACACTAATATCCTACAAAATTCATACACACGCTTTTTACAAGTACGATTCAGGTTTCATACACATTTATTTACATGAACTATGTATGGATTGAATATTTACTTCTTAAATTTGAGGGATAAAGTAGCATATGGTTAAAAATTTACTTCGATATTTTAAGAGCATCCATTTTACAAAAGCTTTTTTAGTCGCTTTTGCTATGGCAATCCCTGTTTTTATTTCTATTTATTTTTACGATAGACTAGATATAGGTTTTAGCATGGCTTTAGGTGCTATTTTATGTGCTCCATCTGATGTGGCTGGAAGTTTAAAACATAAATTCTATGGCATTTTAGCTTCAATAATATTAACCTTTATAACAACGTTTTTAGTAGGCTATTTTAGCGCTTATTTATATATTCTCATTCCTGTACTCGTTGTACTTGTTTTTACAATTTCTTATATTTCTGTTTTCGGTTTTAGAGCTTCCCTGGTGTCTTTATCTGGATTATTATCCCTCGTATTAGCTTTTGCCCAACATAGTACAGAAACCTCTAATTTTGAACATTCTCTATTTATAGCTTTAGGAGGGTTTTGGTTTTTATTCCTAACGATTTTAATGCAAATTACCTTTCCTAAAGTGGAAGTAGATTCTATGTTTGTTCAGTTACTCGAAAAAACATCTGCGTTTATTAAAATACGAGGAAAGCTCCTAGAGGAAAGCCAGGATAGAACGTCTCTTTTTGAAGAAATATTCAAATTACAAACCGAAATCAATGAGCTTCATGAAACCATTAGAGAACTCATATTTGAAAAAAGATTAAGTTCTGGGTTTAGTAATAGAACCCGTAGACAACAGCTTTTCTTTGCAAAAATCATGGAGATTTATGAATTGGCCATTTCTAATACCATTGATTATGATAAATTAGATGGCTTGTTCGAGAAACATTCCGAAATCATACATGAATTTCAAAATTTGATTTTTGAAATTTCAGACCGATTAGATCATATTTCTAAAGTGATTTTGAAAGCCCAAAAACTTTCCTTTCATACCAATTTCAAAATTTTACTTTACAATATTGAAAATCATATTAATGAGTATAAATTCAGCGTAGGATTACCAGAATCAAGGGAAGGCACAATATTTTTATTGAATTATAAAGCATATCAAGATAAGCAAATAAGCAATCTTAATGATATGGCGAGGATATTAAACAATTACTCCAAAAACGATAAAATTAGAGGCGTTAAGGATGCCGAACAGTTTATAACGCCACAAGATTACGACTTTAAAAAGCTTAAGGCTAATTTTAGCTTTAAATCTCCAATTTTCAGACATTCCATACGATTAACATTAACCATGTTAATTGGATTTATTATAGGACATGTCATTGAAATGCAACAATCGTATTGGATTTTACTCACGATTGTAGTAATCATGCGACCAAGTTATAGTTTAACCAAGGAACGAACAAAGCATCGCGTTGTCGGCACACTAATTGGAGCTACTGTAGGCGTAGGCATAGTCCTGCTCACACAAAATACTATTGTTTATGGTATTATTGCGGCCTTATCATTAATTATAGGTTTTTCACTAGTAAAGCAAAACTATAGAAATGGCGCAGCTTTCATTACGCTCTATGTGATATTCATGTATGCGTTAATTACCCCCAATATATTAACCGTAATAAAATTTAGAGTTATTGACACACTAATAGGATCAACATTAGCCTACATGGCGAACTACTTTTTTTGGCCAGCTTGGGAATCCAAAAACATCAAGGAGTTCTTTGCCAATAGCATTGAGGCGCTATCGGAATTTTTAAAAGAAGTAGATAAACTCTATCATAAAAAAGGAGAAGCTCCAACCACGTATAGTCTAGCTAGAAAGGAAGCATTTTTACAAATAGGCAACCTAAATGCTGCTTACCAAAGACTAGTACAAGAACCTAAGTCTAAACAAAAAGACAGTGCCACGGTATATGAATTAACAACTATTCTAAATACTTTCCTTTCTTCGCTATCCTCTTTGGGTATGTATATAAGAACAAATGAAACTGGAGAAGCTCCAAAGCATTTTGAAATTTATGTGAAGCACATTTTATTTAATTTAATAAAATCGATTGCGATTTTAAACAATGAAGATTCAAAAAAGCAATTGGAAAGTCAGGAACTAGATCGAGCAACTCGTAGTTACGAAAACTATTTTCATGACTTAATCGAAGAGCGCGATAAAGAAATAGAAGAAGGTCTACCTATTACAGAAACTATGCGATCTCAATTACACGAAACGCAATTAGTTTCAGATCAAGTAAAGTGGTTATTTAACCTTTCGGAAAATCTAGTAAAAAAGGTGAAACATATCTAATCCCATTTTAGTACAGGTTTCTTTTATTGAGTTTGCCATCTACTATTTTAAATATCATAACCTATTTTAATACCTACATACCAATTTCTGGGCATTCCTGGGTAATAATAACGTGGCTCGGAGCCACCAAATCCTACAGCATTAATAAGAATGGATGAAGCATAAACCTCATTAGTGAAATTATTTACACCAACGTTTGCGCCTATAAAAAAGTGATCGGTAATATGATTTTTATAAGACAATTTGGCGTTAAAAACGGTATACGGATTGGTATAAAGCGTATTGGCATCGTTCATTGGCATATCGCCTATATAGAGAAAATTAGTGTTGAAGTTCAAATTTTTATATGCTAAACGTATTCCTCCGTTAACTTTGTTATCAGGCACACCGGTAAGAGCATTCCCTGAGTAATCATGATCTCGATCTACGAAATCTATAAATTTATTATCGGTAATTTCAGCGTTTAGGTATGGTGACACCTTTAACCCGTTTGTAAAACGGTGCGTATAGGACATAGCGAATTCTATACCTTTATGCTGCGTTTTACCTGCATTTCTTCCTATGTACTGATCTTCGCCTACTCTATCGGCCACTAGTAAATTATCAATATCTAGCAAATAAACCGACAACTGCATGTACATCGCTCTTTTAAAGAAGTAAATTTCGGTTCCTACTTCATAATTGAAACCTTTTTCCGGACCTAAATCTGGGTTAATAACACCTTCGGGCGTTAGTGTTTCTTCAATAGAAGGGTAATTAAAACCACGGCTTACATTCACATAAGCTTCAGCATCAGAAGTAAATTGATATAACACATTGAGGTTGGGTGCAAAAATAGGGTCGAAATTGCGGTTAGCATCCTTATTATCGGCTCCTGTATTAAATTCATCAATAAAATCATATTGAGTTTTATTAATGTTAATACCCAACTGTGCTTTTAATTTTTGAGTGAATGGCAAGGTTACCGTGGCAAACACATTTAAATTACTACGATCTTCAATATTATCGCTTAGTAAATCTCCTGCCAAGCTTCCATTTCCATCATTATCTTCATATAAATTCTCAATGGTTTTCCATTGGTATTGATCCTGATAAAGTTCGCCCCCAAAGCTCAAATTTGCGGTATTTTTTAAAAAATTAAAATCTTTGGCAAAAAGCGTTCGTGCACCATAACCGTTTGTAATTTCATCCAGAATGTTAAATGGCCTTGGCTCATAATGGTCTAAGTAATTGTAAAAAACTGACGTGGTATTACTAAAAGTTTCCGAAAATCGATGGGTATAATCTAGGCCTACTAAAACAATTTTATTGGCTTCGTAACCTTGAGCAGCACCCCAAGTGTAAGCCGATTGTGTAGGATCTTCATCAAAAGCCGTTTTACCAATAGAACTTGGTATTTGCGCATCGTAATCGGTATAATTAAATAAAACCCCAATGTCATTTTTCTCATTGAAATTATATCGCGAAGTTAACAACACGGTTTGTCTGTTGTATGCATTATTATCCCGAAAACCATCAGAGGCCATATAGTCATAATTCAGATTAAAAGCCAATTTTTCATTGGCCGTAGCGACCGATATACTATTTTTTATTAAACCAAAACTACCTACAGTAAGATCATTTTTAGCAAAAGTTTCACCTGCTAAAGCCTGTTTCGAGTTAAGTAGTAATGTTCCACCTAAATTGGTGCCATACTGTGTTGCTTTCGGCCCTTTTACAATTTCCATATTGGCAATATCTTCAGGATTGTATGCATCTATATCGGTTGATCCTGTTCCGTTAGTTATGGGAATACCGTTGTAGTAAGCCCTAATTTTATTAGTACCATACAAAGTTCGAGAGCCCACACCACGAATAACCACTCTATTGGTATTTAAAGCCCCGCTTTGCACGTAAACGCCAGGTGTTTCATTTATTGCTGAAATCAAATCAACGGGACTATATTCCTCAAACTTAGCCGATGTTATTTTAGATGTTGGAATAATAACTTGACTTTCCTTTTGATAGGTTGAGGAAATAATCACCTCGTTGAGATGTTCACTATGATTTAAAGCAGTCAGCTCAAACACCTCATTATTTTTTGATACGGTAAATGATTTGATATAAAAATCGGGGTGCTTAAATTTTAATTCTAAAGGCAGTTGATACGAATGAGATAAGGTAAATGCACCTTCAGAATCTGTTTCCGAAATCATTCTATCATTCAAAAGCACCATCACATTTGGAATCGGCGCATCTAAATTATCTGTCACCGTCCCACTAATATGTTGTGCGCATAATGGGTTTGTAAGTCCGATTAAAAAAATAAATGCCATGATGTTTAGTGGTAAACATGTCATAGAATTTCAAAATTAGTTATTAAAACTACTTGGTGTAACTTACTTTCCAAATCGTGTTACCAGAATCGTCGTTTACTAATAAATCACCTGATGGCGTAACGGCAACACAAACGGGTCTTCCATAAACTTCGGTATCACTATCTTCGGCTATAAATCCGGTAAGGAAATCTTCTGGTTTCGAGGTAGGTTTACCATTTTCAAAAGGAATAAACACCACGCGATACCCCGAAAGCACCGAGCGGTTCCACGAACCATGTTGTCCTACAAACATACCATTTTTATATTTTTCAGGAAAGCTCTCCTTATCGTAAAACGTTAGGCCTAAAGAGGCCGTATGTGGTCCTACAGATACATCGGGCACTATGGTTTTTTCAACTAATTCTGGTGCTTCCCCTTTTAATCTCGGGTCTGGAATGGCACCATAATAAGCGTAAGGCCAACCATAAAAACCACCTTCTTTAACGCTGGTTACATAATCGGGCACCAAATTATCGCCAATTTTATCACGTTCGTTTACGGCAGTCCAAAGTGCGCCGTTAACAGGATTCCAATCCATTCCAACCGGATTTCTTAATCCGTTAGCATATATTTTTTCGTTTTCTCCGTTTAAATCAACTTCCAAAATATTGGCACGACGAATTTCTTCTTCCATTCCATATTCGCCAACATTACTTGCCGAACCTACAGAAATGTATATTTTATCTTGAGCTTTGTTCGTAATAATATTTCGCGTCCAGTGGTTATTGTAACCTCCGGCAGGAAGTTCCACTATTTTTTCGCCACTATTTGGTTTTAATTTCGTTTGTCCTTTTTTATAAGGGTATTTATAAAGGCCATCGGTATTGGCCACGTAGAAATGATTTTTAATCACTAACATCCCTAGTGGTTGTTTTAATTCGTCGAGAAAAGTTTCTCGCAATTCGATAGTTCCATCATTATTTTCATCTCTTAACAAGGTAATGCGTCCTGCACTGTTTTTAGTATTGGATTCACACACAAACATATCGCCATTAGGCGCAATGTACGTCCATCGCGGATTCTCAAATCCATCGGCCAATTTGGTTACCGTAAAACCTTCGGGTGCTGTTGGTAATTTGCCTTCCGGCCAATCTACAAGTTTATTTTCCTTCCTTACAGATTCTGTGGCGTAAGGTTTGGGCAAGATTAGCGGACCTATAGCGGTCTGAACCGTATCGGCAGGTTGTTGAGAAATCATCTCTTTTTCTTCTTCAGGAACTTCTAACTTTTTCTTAGCCTCCGATTTACAGGCTACAAAAGTTATTACTGTTATTAACATTAAAAGGCGGGTAATTCTTTTCATAATTCTAGCTTTTTTTTTGAAAATAAAACATTCGAAATAAGGACTTTAACTCAATCGCGTTTTTAAAATAATTTTAACATTCATAATAAATCTTTTCCCTTTTATCCATAAAAAAAGCTGCCTGAAAAGTGATTTGATATCCTATTAAACCTGTTGAAACAATTTCGACCAGATTAATGGGATACATCAAATTTTATTCACTTTTCAGACAGCCTATCCTTTTACTACTATAACACAACCTGATAATTAGTTTTTTTTTATAATGCCATAGCGCATTTATATTTCAGAGGTAGAATTTTATAGAATTTATAAAGGTTTTCTTCCAGTAATAATGTTGTATAAAATAGCGATTACAGCTAATACTAATAGGATGTGTATTAAACTACCGGTAGCTAATCCTGCCACAATACCAAAAAACCCTAACATCCAAACGACAATACAAATAACGGCTACTAACCAAATTAGACTTCTCATAATATTTAATTTTTAAAGTTAAATTATTTATCCATCCTAAATATCTGTTAGGATGTAGGATAAAATTACAGTAATTCACTTTACCTCTTTAACTGTAAAGCAAACGGTTTTGCCCTAATCCGTTTTTATACTGATAAGCTATTTTGTGAATGTCAAAAATGCTAACAACCCATTTTAGCATCTTCCCTATTATTTATTGTAAGCCATACACCTATTAATATGTCCAAAAAATAGCAGCTATCAAATGACTAAATCATGACAATATGAAGCCAAAATATGTTTTTTAAATTTCTTTTTGATTGCGCTAATTAAAATATGCATCGTGTTAATATATCTCACTGGTAATTAAGACTTTCGAAAGCGAATCAAACATATTATTAAGACTTGTAGAACACTTTAAAATTAGAACCAATGGCAAAGGAAAAAAATCAAAAATCAAAAAAAATAAAATACTTGAAATCTGCATATAAGGAATCGGAAGGAAAAACCATGACCACCAATCAAGGCTTAAAAGTTAACGATACCAATAATTCATTAAAAGCTGGAGAACGAGGTTCAACCTTATTAGAAGACTTTCTACTTCGTGAGAAGATTACCAGTTTCGATCATGAGCGCATTCCAGAACGTATTGTTCACGCCCGTGGTAGCGGAGCTCATGGTATTTTTGAATTGTATGAAAGTATCGAAGAGTACACCAAAGCCGGTATTTTTACAGACACTTCTAGAAAAACACCCGTGTTTGTACGTTTTTCAACCGTTGCAGGATCTAAAGGTTCTACCGATTTAGCTAGAGATGTAAGAGGTTTTGCCGTAAAGTTTTATACCGATGAAGGAACCTGGGATTTAGTAGGTAATAACATGCCTATCTTTTTTATTCAAGATGCTATGAAGTTTCCAGATTTGATTCATTCGGTGAAACCAGAACCTAATAATGAAATCCCACAAGCAGCTTCGGCACACGATACCTTTTACGATTTTATTTCCCGTTCTACCGAAACGCTTCACAATCAAATTTGGGTAATGAGCGACCGCGCCATTCCGCGTAGTTTACGTATGATGGAAGGGTTTGGTATTCATACCTTCAGGTTAATTAATAAGGAAGGAAAATCTCATTTTGTAAAATTCCATTGGAAACCAAAACTAGGCGTACATTCGGTAACTTGGGATGAGGCTGTAAAAATTAGTGGCGCCGATTCCGATTTTCATCGTCGCGATTTATGGGAAGCTATCGAAGCTGGACATTATCCCGAATGGGAATTAGGACTGCAAATTGTTCCGGAAGAAGACGAGCACAAATTCGATTTCGATTTGTTAGACCCTACCAAATTAATTCCAGAAGAAATGGTACCGGTAAAGATTGTAGGTAAAATGACCTTAAACCGTAATCCTGAAAACTTTTTTGCGGAAACCGAGCAAGTGGCCTTTTTACCTGGACATATCGTGCCTGGTATCGATTTTACAAACGATCCCCTTTTACAAGGGCGTTTATTCTCGTATCGCGACACCCAATTATCACGTTTAGGCGGACCCAATTTTCATCAAATTCCTATTAACCGCCCAGTTGGCGATACTCATAACAACCAACGTGACGGACTCATGCAAACCGAAATTCCTAAGGGGCAAACAGCTTATTTTCCAAATAGTTTGGGTGGTGGTTGTCCGCACTTAGCAAAAATGGCCGAAGGCGGATTCACATCTTACGAAGAGCGCATCGATGCCAAAAAAATACGAACACGAAGTGAAAGCTTTAGTGATCACTTTTCACAACCGGCTTTATTTTATCGCAGTTTATCAGACTGGGAACAGAAGCATGTTATGGAAGCCTATACCTTTGAATTAGGAAAATGTAAACATCAGCACATCCAAGAACGTATGCTATGGGTAGTATCTCAAGTAGATGAAAAACTAGCGGCAGATGTTGCAAAAGGACTAGGACTAGAGGTACCAAAATCTATAGAACAACCTATAAACCAAGCCATAGGTGCCGATGCCGAAGTTGAAAAATTTCAGCCAGGAAAAAAGAATATCTATTTAGATAAAGCTCCTACTTTAAGCCAATCTCAAACCAATTTTAATAGTATTGCTACGAGACAAATTGCCGTATTGGCTGCCGATGGTTTTTCGATGAAAGATTTTGATTCTATGACTAAAGCGTTAGAGGCCGAAGATGCTATCATAAAAATTATAGCGCCACATGGCGGAAACATAACCTGTACCGACGGTATGAAACACAAAGTAGATGCTGCCATTAGTACTACAGAAAGTGTATTGTTTGATGCCGTGTATATTCCCGGTGGGGCAAAATCCATGGAATCCCTTTTAGCTTCTAAAAAGTATATCAAATTTATTAATGAAGCTTTTAAACACTGTAAAGCTATTGCTGCCGATCATGAGGGTGAAGATTTAATTGATAAAACCTATGTTTCTGAATATAAAAACGATGAAGCGGTATTACTAAACACCGAACCAAAAGCCTTTATTGAAGCTATCGCAAAACACCGTAATTGGAAACGATTAGATGTTGTAGAGACTATTCCTGTTTAACATTAAGCAACAAGCATCCATGAACTTAGATCAAACCATTGGCATATTAGCCAGCATTTTTACCACGATTGCCGTATTGCCTCAAATTATAAAGGCCATACGCACAGGTAAAGTACACGATGTGAGTCCGTGGATGTACATTATTTTATGTCTTGGCGTTGCCCTATGGGTCGTATATGGTATTTTAAAACACGATTGGCCTATTATAATTTGTAACGCCATTTCTTTAATTTTTAATGGTATCATGCTTTACATTTTAATAAGCTCAAGACTCAATAAAAACGTGAGCACTTCAAAATAAAATTCAAATTAAAACAAATAAAAAATGGCAAAACCAGATAAATTTCCAGAGCAAGAGCAATCCAAACCTGGAATGCAACATAAAATGACTCCCGAACCCGAATTAATACGTAAAAATTACAAGGGTTCTAATAAACTAAAAGGAAAAGTAGCTTTAGTGACTGGCGGCGATAGTGGCATAGGCGCTAGCGTAGTGCTACATTTTGCTAAAGAAGGCGCCGATATTGCCCTTGTTTATCTCGAAGAAGATAAAGATGCCAACATAATTAAAGAACAGGTAGAACAAGAAGGCCGCAAATGTTTACTTATTAATACCGATTTAAAAACGGAGGAAAATTGTATAAAAAGCGTAAAAAAGTGCCTGGAAACCTTCGGACAATTGAATATATTGGTGAATAACGCGGCAACACATTTTCCTAAAGATTCTATTTTAGATATTACTAAAGCAGATTTACACAAAACTGTTGAAACGAATTTTTATCCATACGTCTATTTAGCACAAGCCGCACTAAAGCATCTTAAAGCCCATGATGTTATTATAAACACGAGTTCTGTAACAGCTTACCGAGGTAGCTCCCACCTAGTAGATTATGCAAGTACTAAAGGTGCTATTGTAAGTTTCACCCGATCATTATCGGCGCAGTTGGCCGAGAAAAAAATTAGAGTAAATGGGGTTGCTCCTGGACCTATTTGGACACCTTTAGTGATATCATCTTTTAATGAGGTTTCTAAGTTCGGTAAAGACACGCCCTTAGGTCGTGCTGGCCAGCCTAGTGAAGTTGGTCCCGCTTATGTATTTTTAGCATGTGAAGATAGTAGTTATATAACCGGACAATTTATTCATGTAAATGGAGGGGAAATTATTGGAGGCTAATCATCGCGATTACTCCTCTAATTTTTCATCCTTTTTTTCATCTATAGCCAAAGGATGATCGGTTATACCCAATCCCATAATTTTTATAATACTTACTATAGTGCTATTAAGCATTAAAACTACAACAATTAATGCCGAACTTAAAATACTCGAAAGCGTCAATGAACTATAATACATCACTGAAAACCATGATGCTGGTATTTCCTCCGAATCTGTGATGGGCAAATTAAATAATAGAAAAGATATCATGGAAGCGACAAAAACTATAGTATCTAGTTTGGCTATGAAAAGGATGTGTTTGTAATGTTCCGATTTTATCTTGGATGTATTGCTAACCCCAAGCAGGGTTAATAATAATGCCAAAATCGTTGCGGAAGCTAAAGTAATGGTATTGCATAAGGTGTTAATACCATCGATAGAATTTTCAATAAGAATTTTGGCTTTGTATCCTGATAACTGCCCCAGTAATAACGTCCCCAAAAAGATAATAACCATTGAAATGACTCCACCTACAACGGCTCGTTTTATATACCTATTAAATGCCATGGTTAAAATGCTTTTTCTCTAGTTAGTTTGGTATTAAAATTAATGAAACAGAAGCATACGGCTTTGCTGTATTGCGCTTAAATGTAACGCTATGCAAGAAAAAAACGAATTAACCCCCACAACTGTTTTGAGTTAATAATCAATCCATTAGCATTTATAAAGTATAACATATTCCTATAATTTAGTGCTATACACGATTAGAAATCACAGGGCAAAACAGGCCACTTTTAATGGTGTTGCACTTGTAAATGGATCTAAAGAAAAACACTATAAATTATGGGTACTTTAAATAAATATACCATTCTTGAAACCAAACGGATTGAAACCGAATTCAAAAATTTCATTCTCAATAAAGAACATCCTTGTGTGATGGCTAAGGCTGTATTTTCAAAAAGTGCGCATCACATCAGAATTTATGAAAGCATGGCCGATAAGTCTTGTGCGTTAACCTTATTGTCGGATTTAGAACATTACATCAGACAGTACAATTTCAATTCGAATGCTTTTGAATCGTTTATAGCTGTTTTTCCTTCAGCTGAATTTTCTACAGAAATAGCCTTCGAAACCCAATTATGGACACTACTCCAACAATTACATGATTTAGATGATACAGATTGGGATCCTCTAGTGAGTAAAAATCCAGAATCTCCAAATTTTAGCTTTAGTCTTAAAGGCAAAGCCTTTTATATTATTGGTTTACACCCCAATAGCTCACGAAAAGCAAGGCAAAGTCCTTACCCTGCTATAGTTTTTAACCTGCATAGTCAATTTGAAAAATTAAGAGATTTGGGAGCTTACGATCAAATAAAACAGCGCATTAGAAACCGTGATAAAGAGTGGCAAGGACATATCAATCCGGTTTTAAAAGATTTTGGCCAGGAATCGGAAACAAGACAATATAGCGGACGAGCTGTTGAAAAAGGTTGGGTATGCCCTTTTCAATCTAAACATAAATAACCTATGAGTAAACAACACATTATAAACAAGCAAAGCGGAAAAGCCATACACTTAAAGAAAGGTGATATTCTCAAGGTTATAGATCCGCAAGGCCAACAAGTAAGTGATATGGTATTATTCAATTCTAGTGATACCAAAGAAAAAATATCATCTGGAAAAACTTTAGATTTTGAAGCGTCTATTTTATTAACAACAGGGAATTTTTTATGGAGTAATAGGTCTCATAAAATGATGAAGATTTTAGAGGACACCAATGGAAGAAACGACTTTTTATTAGCGCCTTGCAGTGCAGAAACGTTTATAGTCTTGTATAATAACCCAGATTATCATCCAAGTTGTTTAGAAAATTTAACCACTAATTTGAAACCTTTTGGTATTACACAAGACGAAATTCCAACTGCGTTTAATATTTTTATGAATGTTCAATTTGATGAAAAAGGCAAGTTATCCGTATTACCACCAACTTCTAAGGCTGGTGATTATGTGACATTTGAAGCGCTTATGGATCTCATAGTTTGTCTAACCGCTTGTTCTGCTGAAGACAGTAATGGTGGATCCTTCAAACCCATTCATTTTGAAATACATTCCAAAAACTAGCCATGATTACCTCCTTTAATAAAAGTAAAAAATCCTGATAGGAGATACTATAATATCGCCTATCAGGATTTAAATTTTTCAAGTTTGGTATTATTATTTATTTAAAACCTTTGAATGTTGAATTTCCTTTTTATTTTGAAAAAACTTATAGGTTAAATAACCAAGTTGTAATGCAACAAATGCAATTTTCATTTTTTCGTTTTTAAAAAGTTTGGATGTTGCTCCTAATACTGCTGATGGGTCCATCTATTATTATTTTAGTGTTTGATTTTATTAAAATGATTTCATTTTTTCCTTACGTTTTTGCAACTGACGTTCGAGATCTCTTATAGATTCAGTTAAGGAATCGACAAAATTATCATGACTCGATTCTGCAAATAAACGTGGTCCAGGAAGACTTAATCTGATATTACATATTTTACCTGTATCATTCGAAGTTGTATTTTCTAATTTAAAAAACACATCGCCCCGAATAACCATATCGTATTTATCTCCTAGGTTTTCAAGCTTTTCACGCGCTAATGTTTCTAATGAGTCACTTGCTTGTACATCGTGGTACTCAAATATAATTTGCATAAGATTTATGTTTTTTAATTAATCTGGATTATTACAATTTACCATCCAATTGATTCCATACTTATCAGTACATCGTCCAAAATGACCCCATGATCTTTCTTCAAATTCATGGTGTACTTGACCTGATGACGATAGTTCATGAAATAACTTTTTGGCTTCATTTGGTGTCTTTAAATCGACACTCATATGAATTTTGGTCCCTTGATTTAATGGCGTATCGGGTGCGGCATCATATGCCATAAAATGCACTCCTTTTCCTTTTAACTCAGCGTGTTGTAGTTTTTTACGATATGAGTTAGGCAAATCAATCTTACTATCTTCATAAGTTTGCTTATTTTTTATTTCAGCATTGAAAATATCACTATAAAAATTTAGAGCCTCATGGCAATCTCCATTAAAGGCTAAATATGCTTGTACGTTCATCATGTTTTGTTTTTAATTTATATCTAAACTAAGGCCTTTGCCTTGAAAGTCTTAACCCAAAGAATTTTTCTTTTAGCTGAAAAGCTTCAGTATAAGTTGTTCGTGATATATCACCTAATTTTATGACAATACATATAAAAATCTTAAGGTAATAGATTTGACTGCAGGTTCCTTTGATTTGGAAAAGTAAATACCTTTTAAAATACTCCAATTTTGTTTCATAATCTAAATTCAAAAAACAATGAATACAAAATAGTTACCACTGGTCGCAATACGGATAATTTTGCAGTTTTCGGTTTTTTAAACTTTATACCAACTAATTGAGATAAAAAAGCAGGGTAATTTGGTTGTTAATGATAAGTTAGGAACTAATTCAA
>NZ_LXEI01000051.1 GCF_001642835.1 Pseudotamlana agarivorans | reverse complement strand
CAAAGACTGTAATGTTATGGGAGAAATCATTCTCTCGCGTTATGATCTGTTTATTTCAACCAAGTTAAAAACTCATGTAACCACAAATTTGAATGCTCAAGAGTTGGAAGAACGTTACGGCAAACGGGTGCGTTCGCGTATGCGCGAGGTTTTTAATTTAGTCGCTTTTGATAAGAATACTGGAGATAAACGGAAGTAAATCGAGGATCTTCCTTTGATAAACAATGCATTGAGTTTTTAAATCAACTTTTTAATAACCCCATTAAAATAGCCAAAGCCATGGCCTTGGTATTTTTACTTCTAAGGAAATAAGCTGCTTCTTCATCATGGGTAATAAAACCAATCTCCAGTAGTACAGAAGTGCAAAAAGGAGCAGTATCTCTAAGCACTTGAAAATTACTGTATTTTACAACACGATTTTTAAAACCTAAGTTGATATTAACTTCCTTTAATAACGATGAAGCAAGTTTCATGGGATAATTCCCATTCACAGAAGACTTTTCCCAAACAAAAGCTTCCATCCCGTAAGCAAAATTAAGAGCAGCATTGCAATGTAGGGATAAAAAGACATCAGCCTTTAATCTTTTGGAGAATTGACTTCTATCTTTTAATGCGATTAACGTGTCGTTGTGTCGTGTGAGGTGTATCTCAAACCGACTATCCAATACAGTTTTATTTAGTTGTAAAACCTCTTTAGCCAAATTCAAAACCACATCTTTCTCTCTAACATTAAGAACACCAAGAGCACCAGGATCCATTCCACCATGACCAGGGTCAATTACAATGATTTTTTTAGGAGCTATGATTTGACTAAAACACAGACAAGTTTTTAGTATCACTAGAAGAAAAATGACGTTTTGGAGCCTGTTTTTGAAAGTTACTTTCATGATTTTTTGATTTTTTAGAAGGAAAAGTCATAAGGATTGAGGCTATTTGTTTGCAATTAAAATCAAACAGAATTAAAAAATATTATCCATATAAAACTCTGTTAATCAGTGTTTTAAAAACAAATATATTGTAATTTTCATAAAGAGAAATCAGTAATAATTTAAAACCTTTTTAACATGAAAAAATCAATGTATCTCACGTGTTT
>NZ_LXEI01000050.1 GCF_001642835.1 Pseudotamlana agarivorans | reverse complement strand
TAAAGACTGTAATGTTATGGGAGAAATCATTCTCTCGCGTTATGATCTGTTTATTTCAACTAAGTTAAAAACTCATGTAACCACAAATTTGAATGCTCAAGAGTTGGAAGAACGTTACGGCAAACGGGTGCGTTCGCGTATGCGCGAGGTTTTTAATTTAGTCGCTTTTGATAAGAATACTGGAGATAAACGGAAGTAAATCGAGGATCTTCCTTTGATAAACAATGCATTGAGTTTTTAAATCAACTTTTTAATAACCCCATTAAAATAGCCAAAGCCATGGCCCTGGTATTTTTACTTCTAAGGAAATAAGCTGCTTCTTCATCATGGGTAATAAAACCAATCTCCAGTAGTACAGAAGTGCAAAAAGGAGCAGTATCTCTAAGCACTTGAAAATTACTGTATTTTACACCACGATTTTTAAAACCTAAGTTGACATTAACTTCCTTTAATAACGATGATGCAAGTTTCATGGGATAATTCCCATTCACAGAAGCCTTTTCCCAAACGAAAGCTTCCATCCCGTAAGCAAAATTAACAGCAGCATTGCAATGTAGGGACAAAAAAACATCAGCCTTTAATCTTTTGGAGAACTGACTTCTGTCTTTTAATGCAATTAAAGTGTCGTTGTGTCGTGTGAGGTGTATCTCAAACCGACTATCCAATACACTTTTATTCAGCTGTACAATCTCTTTAGCCAAATTCAACACCACATCTTTTTCTCGAACATTAAAAACACCAAGAGCGCCAGGATCCATTCCGCCATGACCAGGGTCAATTACAATGGTTTTTTTAGGAGCTATGATTTGACTAAAACACAGACAAGTTTTTAGTATCACTAGAAGAAAAATGACGTTTTGGAGCCTGTTTTTGAAAGTTACTTTCATGATTTTTAGATTTTTTAGAAGGAAAAGTCATAAGGATTGAGGCTATTTGTTTGCAATTAAAATCAAACAGGATTAAAAAATATTATTAACATAAAACATTGTAAATCAGTGTTTTAAAAACAAATATATTGTAATTTTCATAAAGAGAAATCAGTAATAATTTAAAACCTTTTTTAACATGAAAAAATCAATGTATCTCACGTTTTT
>NZ_LXEI01000005.1 GCF_001642835.1 Pseudotamlana agarivorans | reverse complement strand
ACAGGAACAGTGGTTAATGGTGCTACAGAAACTTTATCAATCGTAGCTACTGTAAACCTAACTGGTGATTACACCAACATTGCTGAAGTATCGGCTTCTGATATTGCCGATGCAGATTCCACACCTGGTAACGGAGTTGATACTGAAGATGATTATGATAGTGTAACTATTACGCCGGTTACTATAAATGCTGATTTATCACTTACGAAAACAGTTGCTGGTGGAAATACCTCACCGCTTGTTGGATCGCAAATCACTTTCCAAGTTGCTGTGACCAATGATGGTCCGCAAGATGCGACGGGAGTTGCAGTGACGGATTTATTACCTACTGGATTTACTTATGTATCGACTATAATTTCTTCGGGAACTTATGATGAGACTAGTGGACTTTGGAATACAGGAACTGTGATTAATGGTGCTACCGAAACTTTATCAATAGTAGCTACTGTAAACCCTTCTGGTGATTATACCAACATCGCTGAAGTATCGGCTTCTGATATTGCTGATGCGGATTCTACACCTGGTAATGGTGATCCGACGG
>NZ_LXEI01000049.1 GCF_001642835.1 Pseudotamlana agarivorans | reverse complement strand
CTTTGTATTTTTTGCTACAACTTTCCAATAATACGTGGTTTCATAATTTAAGGTTATCTGTTTAAAAAAAATACTTGTAGGTATTGAATTAGCGCCATCCATTATTGCTCCTTGATAAATATAAGTATCTGTATCAATTTCCCCATTTGTATTTGGAGTTAAATCACTGTAATATAAAATAGGGTTGGAATTCGTACCAAAGTACAAATCGTAACTAACGTTCCCTCCTGATAGATCTGTATCTTCAATCCATTCTAAATAAATTTGTTCAACCCCTAAAAAATTAGCATAATCAGTAGGGAAATTTAATGCTACTTGTGAGAAACTGAAAAATGAATAAAGCGTAAAAAATATAAAGGTTAGTTTTTCTTTCATAAGACTATGTATAATTTATTTTATTTAGATGGTATAAGCCATAAATAGTTGCGTTTTTTTCATGTAAATTCATAAAACTATAGAATTTTTAGTTATCTTGAAAAGAAAAAAATCTTGTTATGACTTATTCACTCTTTACGACACATAAATGCTCAAGATATTTGGGTTCTAACTATTAGTGTAATAAAAATCTAAAAAAACAAGTACAGTTGGCAACAAAGTATATAAAACATAGCTAATAAACGCTAAAGTCTAAGTTTCTGGCTTATTTTTAAAGACCGCCAAATTTATAAATTGGCTCTGTAATTAACCGAAAAACATTACATTTAAACACGCTACGTTTCATATACATCAACGTTGTACACCATCCCTCATAGAAACCAAAAAATTCCTCAGTTCGTTAGCTAACCAAAAAATTGAGTAAATTGGATCTGAAAATCTTAATAAATATGATAAAATCTGAAATATATAATTTATTGATTTTCATAACATAATTTTACGTTAGTCAGAATTTTGAAAAAATCGATCATTATTATAATCATCATGTCAATTTATGCTTGTAATGAAAAACAAGATAAATTTGACATATCCAATGAATTTAAGCTTCAATTCTTAAAAGAGGTATTGTCGGACACAACAGATCTTCAAATATTAAAATCTAAAACCCAATTAATTTCTAATTTCGGAAGTGGTTATATGCCACCCCCAGGCCCTTCCTATATATATCTGTAGCCTTCCCTAAAAA
>NZ_LXEI01000048.1 GCF_001642835.1 Pseudotamlana agarivorans | reverse complement strand
ATTTGTGTTTTTTGCTACAACTTTCCAATAATACGTGGTTTCATAATTTAAGGTTATCTGTTTAAAAAAAATACTTGTAGGTATTGAATTAGCACCATCCATTATTACTCCTTGATAAATATAAGTATCTGTATCAATTTCCCCATTTGTATTTGGGGTTAAATCACTGTAATATAAAATAGGGTTGGAATTCGTACCAAAGTACAAATCGTAACTAATATTCCCTCCTGATAGATCTGTATCTTCTATCCATTCTAAATAAATTTGTTCAACCCCTAAAAAATTAGCATAATCAGTAGGGAAATTTAATGCTACTTGTGAGAAACTGAAAAATGAATAAAGCGTAAAAAAGATAAAGGTTAGTTTTTTTTTCACAGATTAAGGATTTTAACTATAGATGTATGTAGTCTTAAATGGTTGCGTAATTTTTTAGTCAAAAAAACAAAAAAATTAGTCAATAAACTAATGTAATTTGTTACAACAACAGATATTGTGGCAAGAAGAGCGACAATTTCTTTAGCCGTACTGCATTAACCCTACTCCCATAGCTGAAAACTTTGATTATTCCAGACAAACCATTTCCAAGCACATACAAATTCTTACCGAATGCGAACTGCTGAAACAAGAGTAAAATGGTAGAGAAATTTACTATCACTTAAACCCAAATGGAACGAAAGATATAGTCGATTTCATTGAGCCTTATAGAAAAATATGGGACGAACGATTTAATTCACCAAAAGCCATTATGAAGCAACATCACTCAAATAACACATAAAATTATGGACCAAAAAAACAAAAATCAATGCCTTAGAAGGCAAGCAAGAGCCAACTATCACGAAAGCATTTAACCTTCCTATTGAACTTGTTTACATAACCTATACCGAAGCAGAATTTGTAGCACAATGGATCGGAACAAAATTAATACTTTCACCGTCTGTCATTAACTTTTACAATGACCTTTCTTCCTCCATTTAATTCACTTAATTCAATCATCAGCCTTTCATTATCCCCAAGCACGAATTTTGAAAGCACACAAACAAACCGTTTACCTTCGTTTGCTTGAATTTGATTTGGAATAGTTTGATGATACATTATATGCTGCTGTAAACGTTGAAAAGATGCTTTCCTC
>NZ_LXEI01000047.1 GCF_001642835.1 Pseudotamlana agarivorans | reverse complement strand
GGGGATTAAATTTATTTCATCTTCAAATCTGGGCATAAATTCTACAGGGGATTTGTTTCCCAAGGATTTATGCGGATGATTATTATTGTAATCAAGTTTCCATTGATTGTTTAACTTTTGTAACTGATAGATGTCATCAAAATAATAAGCATCCAGTATATCTTCCCTATAATGCCTATTAAATCTTTCAATATATCCATTCTGCATTGGTTTGCCTGGTTGAATATACTTGATTTCGATAAAGTTTCTTTCACACCAATTAGCAAAGGTCTTTGATATAAACTCAGGACCATTATCACATCTAACGTACTTAGGAACACCTATTTCCTCTTTAAGTTGCTCTAAGACCTCTACAACTGCTCTGGCAGGAAAGGACAATCCAGCTTCTACCAGTAATGCTTCTCGATTGCAATCATCTATAACGTTCAACACACGAACCTTTCTTCCATCACTAAGAACATCACTCATAAAATCCAAACTCCAACAAATATTCAATGATACTGGAGCTTCTAAAGGCTGTTTGACTCTTGTTGCTAAACGTTTCTTGTGTTTACGCCTTAGTTTAAGTTTCATTTTTCTATATACTCTCAGAACACGTTTTCTGTTCCATTTATGACCTTCGCGACGGATTCGGTTATAATACTCGTCAAAACCTCTAGTAGGCAATTGCTGGGCAAGTTCAGAAAGCTTGTCAATGACTTCTTTGTCATTTTTCTTCCTTTGGTAATACCACATAGAGCGTGTCAACCCAATAACTCCACAAGCGCGCTTAACGGACACTTCGTACTGTTTTATTAGATATTTGACACGAAATCGTTTGTCGGAAGGTCTTAGAACTTTTTTGATAATACGTCCTTTAGCATCCGAATATCAAGAGAAGCATCCGCATACATTTGCTTAAGCTTAAGGTTTTCTTCTTCAAGTTCCTTTAGTCGCTTTAAATGGCTCGCTTCCATGCCACCATATTTCTTGCGCCAATAATAAATGGTACTCTTGTCGATTCCTAGTTCTCGGGCTAGTTCAGGGACGCTTCTTCCTTGTTCATTCTCCTTTAGGATCTTCACAATCTGTGTCTCGGTAAATTTGCTTTTTTTCATGTGACAGTTTAAAATTTAAAATTAGTAAATTCGAATTTTATGCTGTCCTA
>NZ_LXEI01000046.1 GCF_001642835.1 Pseudotamlana agarivorans | reverse complement strand
CCAAAAGCGGCGTATTCCCACTCGGCCTCTGTTGGAATACGGTAATTACCTAACCATTCACCGTACAATTTCGCACCTGTATAATACATCCATCGAATGGGATGATCTGCATAATTTTCATCAAGTTCAAAAGACGTACCATTCCAAATAATGGGCGAGTCGTGACGAGGTTCATAATCAATATTTGCTCGAGTACTTAAATCTCTTGTGGCATCAAAAATTTGACATAGTGCTAGTTCCCCTTTATAGGATGCTCTTCTATAATAAAAACTTTCACGTCGGTGAGCTTTAAAATCGGTGGGTTGAATTACAATATCATCAAGTATACTATTTAAAAATGCGACATATTGGGTATTGGTTACTTCATACTTCCCTATATTGTAATCACTTAAAGTTATTTGATGTGCGGGGTTTTCGTTTGATATGTCCATATAAAGTGGATCTCCATTAATTAAAACACCTATTTGAATTTGAGTTAGTTCAGATTGCCCCATGGTAAATGCCCCACCTTCCACATTAATCATTTCGGGTTGTTCAATAGGACTGTTTTTCCAACAAGTAAAAGACCAAATATTGGATGTTGTTTCGTGCCCAAAATTATCTTTTGCAACTACTTTCCAATAAATTTCACCATAAGTGTTAAACGTATGTAAAAATGTTGTTTTAGAAATATTTGAGGCTATTAATGTTTGTGGGTTACTATTTGCATCTGCATAAACATCATAAGTAATGGATTCTCCATCAGCATCTGAACTTGCATTCCAAGAGAGATTTACATGAAACCCTCTATTGGTAGCGTTATCTTGAGGAGTAGATAAAGAGAATGCTGTGGGGGCATCATTTTGATAATTTTCTACTATAAACGATGCGGTATTAGAACTAACAGACGCATTGGCACCTTCATAACCATCTATTGCTTTTATATACCAAATGTAGGATGTATAATCTTTTAAAGTTGTTGAAATGGTATATGAAGTTTCTGTAGTTTCTGTTAAAAAACTAAAATCACTTCCAGGATGGTCTTCTTTAAAAAATACACGATAGGTTATTGGGTCATTATCGGCATCTATACTTTTAGACCATGATAAAGTAGGTTTTGCATTTACATCTGTTAAGCCATTTACAGGTGATAATAAATTTGGTATGGTAGGCAACGTATTTTCTCTAATGGTTGTAAATGAAAATGTATCACTAATTGATAAAATACC
>NZ_LXEI01000045.1 GCF_001642835.1 Pseudotamlana agarivorans | reverse complement strand
CATTATATTTAATAATCTCCTTAATTTCCTTTGTAGGATTAATACAATCTATTTTGTGCAATGAAAAAGTTTTTTTGATTTATAAGTTATTTCTATGATTGATTATGTCATTTAAAATAATTGTAAGTTTTTTTGCTCCTTGTTTATTTAAATGATCTCCATCCTTAAAATCACTTTTGTTGAAGTGCTTATCATTATAGAAGTTATAATAATCTAAATTATCAAATTGTTTATCTAGCTCTTTTACTTTTTTTAGTGTGGTCTGCCATTGACGATTATCCATATTTTTTATATAATCTTCATGAAAAGGTGGTGTAATTAAAATAACGTTTATATTGTTTGATTTCCATATATGTGCTAATTTCAATAATACTAAACAGTTTTTAGCTAGTTGTCCATGATCTTTATGAGTGTGGTTTTTAGCTGTTTTTTTAGCTATATAGGATAAGTTTAATGTATCTAGTTTCTTCTTCTTATAATACCACCCTAATGAGGTTGAATTTAAATAGATTGAATCATTATGATTAATATAATAATCAACTAAATCTTCATATATGGTTTTTACATCTTTGTTTAATATTTCTAAATTATCAACGGGAAGATCAGAAGAGTTTATATCGTAGTATATTGAGTAGTTTTTAATCCATTTCTTAGACATTGAAGAATTGAATAATGAATGGTATGAAACGGGAAATATAATGGTTTTTAGGTTTTTTAACTTGGGGCTAAATTTTTTATAAACATTTGAACTATAACTTATATTTTCCCCAAGAAATGCTAAATTATATGATTTAGAGTCCAGGTATATTGGGTTAATTCCAAGATGAGTATGCGAGCTCCCTAAAATTAGTGTTTCAATTTCAGAAGCCTTATTTAACATAAAAGCATTTTTGTTTTTGTAGTCATTTGGAATATTTCTAATACCCATTTCAATTATTAAAGGAATTGTAAATGGAATTAAAAAAAAAGATAAGTTTAGTATAAATCTTTTCATACTTAAAATTGAAAATAAATGAAATCTCCGCCAGGACTTTTAGCACCATAGTAAATACTAGCAATGATTAAATAATAAATTAATATCCTAATGAATTTTGGGTATTTAAACCCAAATTTCTGAAGAGCATATTTATGAGTTCTTCCTAGCCATTCTATGTACATAAATATGCCTAAATTAAATAATAAAATTGTTGGTATTACACCATTTTTTAAATTTGGAGTA
>NZ_LXEI01000044.1 GCF_001642835.1 Pseudotamlana agarivorans | reverse complement strand
TTAAAAAAAGAAAGTGAAAAAATATTATTTAAATAACTTAGAGCATGATGGATATTCTCTGCTCTAAAAAACACCCAAGCTATAACTGTTAATCCAAAAGTAATTAGCATGCTAAAAAACTCTTTAAAATTCGGTAATGTCTTGCCGTGAGCTACATTTCCTAAATTAGTTCTGTTTCTCTTGAGAAGAAGTAAGGGTAAAAAATACAAAGCATTTAAAGCTCCCCAAGCTATAAAAGTCCAATTAGCACCATGCCAAAAACCACTTACTAAAAAGATGATAAATGTGTTTCGTACTTTCATCCAGGTACCACCTTTGCTTCCGCCTAGAGGAATATATAAATAGTCTCTGAACCAAGTTGACAATGAAATATGCCAACGTCTCCAAAATTCTGCAATATCCCTTGAAAAATAAGGAAAAGCAAAATTTTGCATTAAGTTAAAACCGAACAAACGAGAAGTTCCAATGGCAATATCGGAATACCCTGAAAAGTCTCCATAGATTTGAAATGTAAAAAAGATGGCTCCTAAAAAAAGAGTACTTCCATTGTATGAGTCAGAATTGTTAAATATTTCGTTAGCAAATTGAGCACATCCATCTGCTATTACAATTTTTTTAAAAAGCCCCCAAAGAATCTGACGTAAACCATCAACAGCATTCGAATAACTAAATTTTCTTTCTTTATGAAATTGAGGTAATAGATTTGTGGCTCTTTCGATTGGACCGGCTACTAGTTGCGGGAAAAAACTAACAAATGCAGCAAAAGAAATAAAATCGTTAGTGGGCTTTAATTTCTCTTTATAAACATCAATAGTATAACTTAAAGTTTGGAAAGTGTAGAAGCTAATACCTACAGGAAGTACTATATTTAATGATTGTACTCCTATGTTATAACCAAAAAAAGAAAATGCATTAATAAAGTTTTCAAGGAAAAAGTTGTAGTATTTAAAAAAACCAAGAAAGCCTAAATTAACGATAATACTAAGCCAAAGAAAAGCTTTCCGTTTATACAATGATTTTTCTTTAGATAGTTGTACCCCTATATAAAAGTCAATAATTGTACTGAATAGTATTAAAGTTAAAAAACGCCAATCCCACCAACCGTAAAATGTATAGCTGGCTATTACAATTAAGAAGTTTTGAAGCTTTAAGTTTTTATTGGTGACAAACCAATACAAACAAAAAACAATAGGTAGGAATACAGCAAAATCTAAAGAATTAAATAGCATTAAATTTATTTTTTATGAAA
>NZ_LXEI01000043.1 GCF_001642835.1 Pseudotamlana agarivorans | reverse complement strand
GCGGTTTTTTTGAAATTCATACGTTTCATTGGCAAACCCAACCAATTGAAACTAAACCACGTTTTATGGTTTTATTGGAATCTCATAACTTTAATATAAACGAAAAGATTAAGAAAACTAATCGGATCGTTGGACTAATTTTTTGCCCCTCGCGGTGCAAAAAAGGAAGAGCAAGAGGGTAACACGCTCCGCGGTGTTTCGATTTTAGTTTCGGATGTAAAATACTGATAATCAATAGCTTGTAGCGAAGTAAAATATTCTGATTTTCAGGGTATTGCAGCAAAACCTCTGAAGCCCCTAATAAACCAGTTGTTTTTTGCAGCAAAATGAAGAAATTTTCAACATACGACTTTTCAGGAATCAATATCAAAAAGGATGTTGCAGAACGCTTTCGGGCGTTTTCCAAAGGTGTTTCCAAATCCCATACAGAGACTCTAGAAACTATGTTGAATTTTTTCAAATGGAATAATCTTCATCCTAATGATAATCTTGGTGTTAAAAAGGATGATACCAAAAAACGCATCAATGCTCTAATCGCCATTATTCGTAACATCGAAAAACAACAGACGCAACCCACTAAAGCCATGTTGGATGCACTTTTTCAGGAGGTCACCCGAACGGAACATGAAGAAGTCGAAGAAGAGGTATTTGATTTTGGAACACCAGAAACCTTAACAAGAGATGCCGAAATGGAACATTACAAAAGTCGATTTGAAGAGATGCAACTCCAACTCAGTGCTTATAAGAATGGTTTAGAATTAGTATTGAGCAGATTGCAACCAGTGAAAACAACCTTTGGTAAGGATTACCATAAGTTGGATATGAATAAGAATGAATTGGAAAACTTTAAAATGAACCTTCATCATGTACATCACCATCACCGCACAAAGCCTTAGTGGGAACTATGGGCAAAGTGCTTCCGCCTTTGTCGAATATCTCGAAAAAGAGAATGAAGGGAAACCCATGCCTGAAATAGAGTCTTTTTTTGACCAACATCACAATGAAATATCCCCAGAGAAAGTCATCAAGGAGATTGATGGTAATACGGCTAAACTTAAAAAAACAGAGCCCAAATTTTACTCCATTACACTCAATCCAAGTCAGAGGGAGCTTAAGACAATCGGAGACTCTCCAAAAGCTTTAAAACAATATACCAGGGAAGTTATGAAATCTTACGCAAAAGCTTTTAACCGTGAAATTGATGGCAGACCTGTTCATGTCAATGATATTAAATATTACGCCAAAGTAGAACGCCAACG
>NZ_LXEI01000042.1 GCF_001642835.1 Pseudotamlana agarivorans | reverse complement strand
AACGATTAGTATATGAAAAGTAGGCGATTTTTAAGCACGAACCTTTCGGTTAAACATAAATTTTGATACTAGCCAAAAGCCTTGAATTTGCTGATATATCGCCTATTTTTTATATACCTTGTTGTAGGTAGTTTTATTTTAAGATTTCTTCATCAATTAAAATATCTGCAATTCCGTTTACTTTGCGGTAAGCCTCTCCTGAACCAATATTTGAAAGCACTATTACTGCAATTCCGTCATCAGGAAATCGCAATAATTGAGAGCTAATTCCCCAATCTCCTCCATCCCAAGCGACTATTTTTCGTCCGTTAAAATCTCCAATGTATAGACCAAAAGCTTGATTGTCTCTGTCGTGGTTAAACTTTATGGTTTTGTGCATCAAGTCATAAAATTCCTCTCCACCAAAACTTTTTCTTGTCATATTCGAGCTCCATTTCAGTAAATCATCAATAGTAGTTACTACTCCACTTCCCCCATAATGAGGTGAATTTCTTGGATGTTGAATATATTCCCCTTCTTTTTTGAGTTTAATACCATATTCATTATATCCATCCAAATATTCTTCTGTTCTCGGATTGTAAGGAGTGACTCTATTTTTAATTATTTGTGTTATATCATCATTGATAAGGGTGTTTTTCATTCCTAATGGATCAAATAATTGTCTTTTTGCAAATTCACTAAACGATTGTCCACTTATCTTTTCAACGATTTTTGTAAGTAGCATAAAGTTTACGTTGCAATAATCCCATTTATCTCCAGGTGTAAATTGAAGGGTTTCTTCTTCAAGAGAAGTTGAAATACATTCATCAATATCGAAGTAGTTAAATGTAATCCAAGATTTGCCACTTTTTCGGTTCAGACGTGGATAGTCTGTAATCCCACTAGTATTATATATAAGATGTTTAATTCGTATAGTGTCTGAGTATTTTCTTAATTCTGGAATAAAGTCAGCAGCAGTAGATTCCAATGATATCTTATTTTCTAAAATCAATAATGCGATACAGGCTGCAGTGAATTGTTTTGAAACCGAAGCGATACTGAATGCTGAATTCGATTCAATCGGTATGTTATAATCCAAATTAGCTGAACCATAGCCGTTTTTATAAAGTGTTTTTCCATTTTTTGATATTCCGATTGCATAGCCCGGGGAATTCAGATTATCAAATTCAGAAAACAATGAGTCAATTCGGATTTTTACGGAATCAGAAATTCCGCTTTTTAGTTCATTCTGACCACAACCTGTTAGACCGATTAAGCTTATAAAAAGTATGCTTATATTTCTCATTTCGTTCTGTTCTTAAATTACCTACAACGGT
>NZ_LXEI01000041.1 GCF_001642835.1 Pseudotamlana agarivorans | reverse complement strand
ATTTTAGAACATCAATTCTCCTGAAACTGGCTTCAACCATTGAAAAGAAAAAAGACCCCAAATTTGAGGTCTTTCTGCATGGTATTAAAACTTAATGGTTAAATATTAAACACATAGGTATAACTATTAAGGTGTCGGATGGCTTCTTCTTCTAAAACCGTTTGATAATTCAAATGGTGTTTAAGAGCATAAGCTTTTAAGGAGTTTCCAAATTGGCGTTCAACATCTGCTTTTGAGGTTTGCATCAATCGCTCTTGGGTTTCAGCATCTAAATTGGAATAATTCAAATAAATCATCACTTTAAATTTAAATTAGTCCATTGTCCGCGAAACTAAAAAAGTCTCCGTTTGGCGTAATAATCAGGTGATCCAGCACCTTAATATCTAATAACTTTGAAGCTTTTATAATCTTCTCTGTAATTTGCTTATCCATTTCACTGGGTTTAAGCTTTGAACTCGGGTGATTATGACATAAAATCAAGCCTGTTGCAAGTGTTTTTAATGCAATGGCGAACAACAATCGAATATCAACCAAAGTTCCTGTCATACCACCTGTAGACAGTTGATAAATACCTTTGACCTTATTGGCGTTATTGAGTAACACGACTTTAAAAGACTCATAAACGGCAATCGTGTTTTTATCCCAATGTTCGTAAATCACCTCATTAGCCGTTTTTGAACTGGTAATAACAACCGAAGTTTTCAATTGCTCCTTATAAGATATCTGTATTTCATTAACTTTGCATTTCATAAGCTTCAATTTTTGAAGTTTTAAAATAAATAGAGGGTGCTGAGTTAAAAGGGAGCACCCTCTTATTTTTTACATCTATTTACTAAGTAGCAAAATTTCACTAATTGTAATTTCGGTCATATAGCGTTTAACGCCGCCTTTATCCTCATAACTTCTTGAGGTTAATTTTCCTTCGATGGCAATTTCTTTGCCTTTAGTCACGTACTTTTCTACAATGTCCGCCTTTTTACCCCAGGCTACTAAACTGTGCCAACTGGTATTGGTTTGCTTTTCGCCTTGGGCATTGTTGTAATATTCATTCGTAGCCAATGAAATACGGGCTAACTTTTTGCCGTCTTCTAAAATGGTCATCGTTGGCTCTTGCCCTACGTTACCAATTAACTGTACTTTGTTTTTAATTGTACTCATGATAAAAAAATTTAAAAGGTTAATAAATGCCCCTTGTTTTGATTTTAATTAAACTTGAATTTTAAGGGGTGCTTTGTATACTTCTCTCTAAAAGAGTAACATGTTTGAGGTGGGTTTTGTAAAGACTTTTATCAAAAGTTCAGGAGTGTCTGCGACGTAGTAAAACCTGCCTGCCGTCAGGGAGGCCCATAGGTTTTCAAGGAAGTAGAAACCTTAAGTTTTGATAAAATTCACTTGGTCTTTACAAGTTCCACAATAGCCTTAGGCCTACTTATGAAAACCATAACGGCGTAGGTGTACGGGAAGTTAAACCTGCGGTGGTATGGGAATTCATATTAGAAGTGCCATAGGCTATGCCTGGTTTTTGCTGTACCAAAAACCAATAAAGGCCTCAAACATTATAAACCCCTTAAAATGCTGGACAGAGATGGTATTTTTAGGACGGAGCGTGCAAAGTCACGAGAAGACTTTGCCGATATGGCCGTTAAGAAAATGGTATTTCTGGCTTTCTTATTAGAAAAAATTAAAATATAATATCTTCTTCTTTTGTGAGTTTTAAAGTGGATGATGTAGAGGCAGCGGACTCTGGTCTAAAATCAAAAAAACTTAGAACTATTATCGTATTTTTGGTTTTAAGTCTGTGTCCAAGAGGGTATCTTGAAGTGTTTTTTCCGAAATGGAGCTTGTCGAAATGTAGCCTATCCCATTTTGTA
>NZ_LXEI01000040.1 GCF_001642835.1 Pseudotamlana agarivorans | reverse complement strand
TTCGTGTATGATTAGTGGCGTTATTTAGTACGGAAGTTACCAAATAAAAAACTAATAGAATATTCCGCAGGAATATTCGTAAGCAAGCTCGAACTAGCCATTAATTATACACTTTGTTGGCATTAGTTTATTTCTATTTTGTCTCCAATGGTTTTACTTTCTATTTTAACACCAAATTCTCTGACTTTATCGAGAAACAAGATATAAATTAAGTCAAACGTTTCTCGAGTGTCATTTTTTAATGAGTTTACTAGTTCATTATGCGCTTCTAGAAAATTAGTTTTAATATTAGTTTTTTCGTAAACAGCTTTCTCTGAACCTAATTTTAAGAAAAATGGATACAAAATAAAAGTATGCGCTTTTTCTATTACAGAATTACTCAACTTTAATAAATCATTCGTTTTTAAATAATCATTCTTAATTTTGTCGAACTCTATTTTAATGTCATTAAAACTATTTTCGTAATCACGAGATTCAAATTTAGAGTTTAATTCCAGTAGTTTATTTACTGAAAAATATTCTGCATAAAATTCAGAAATTAAGTAATTTATATAATATGAAATGCCATCTTTAAAGCGAAATTGAGTTTTATCAGTTAATTTGGGCAAATATGGATTACGAAAATAGTAATCACGAGCGTGTCCAATTTCGTGTAATATTATACCTAATGGTAAAAAACAATTTTCATTTAAAAGTAATTTGTTTTCAAGGATTTCTATATTAGCATTAAACGCTTGAAGGAGTTCTTTACGTAAAACTATATCACTCATTTTTTCATTGTCATGGATAGTAATTCCATAACCTTGAAGCTTCTCTGAAGATGTAAATTTAGAACTTGAATTAATTTCTTTAATTCTTTTTCCGTAATTTTTCTCCGTTTCAAAGAAAATGTTTTTGACAAGTTTCAGTTCTTTTTCGCAAAGATTATTCAATAATTCATTTAAAATTGAATCGTCCATTTTTTGAGTTTGTGTGAAATTAATGCCAACGGTCTCATGTATGGGAAGTTGCGGACAAATAGGAGAATGATTTTCCGCAGGAAAATCAGCCGTCCTAAAATGCACTTGCCATAATTTCTTGCCTAAAGTAGCAATTTTTTATACATATTGTTAGCGTACGTGCTATTTATAGATTTATGTGAAGTCCAATTTTAAACAAATAATTTATTACGTTTTGTTTTTAGGATCCAGATTTCGTGTTGCTGTAATCCGAAACCGTCCTGAGTGATTAAATCCGAATTAATGCGCTTTGCTTTTCCATCTAGTTTATCAGTCAGCCGCACAGATTGCGTCTTGCTGGGAATCCGAAACCGTCTGAGTAATTAATTCCGAATTATAGAGTTTTGCTTTTCCATGCAGTTTATCAGTCCGCCGTCCAGATTGCGTATTGCTATGGTCCGAAATCGGCTGAGTAAGAAAGTCCGATTTGTCACGTTTTGCTTTGCCACAAAACTTATAAAAACATTTATATTTTAAACACTTTTTTAGTTTGGACAGAGTAGGAGAGTGCTTTGATTTTTAGCTTTTAAACCACTGTTTTTTGATGCGTGAACCATGAACGCTAACGGTCTCGTGTATGATTAGTGGCGTGATTTAGCACGGAAGTTAACAAATAAAAACTGAATAGAATATTCCGCAGGAATATTCGTAAGCAAGCTCGACCTAGCCATTAATTATACACCTTGTTAGGTGCAGTTTTTATTCCGTTTCTATTTTTATTTCCGTACTGCAAGAAGTTCCGCAAAGTTTACAAATTCCGTCAACATAAATTTTTTCGTCAAATTCATATTCGATTGGGTAATTCAATCCAGTATCAGCTTTTTTACACTTTACACAATAATTGTTTTCGGAAATCCATTCTTGTTCTTCTAGATCTCTTTCTTTAAAATTTCTTTCCAATCTTTGATAAACAATATTTTTTAAAGCTCTTGGTTTTTCATTCGGTTGAGTTTTTTCAAACATTTGATTAATACCGTATTCCCAAGTAAAGTCAGCAATTATTTCAGTTCCAGCGACTGCACAGTTTTTTACGTCATCTTCGGTTGCTGATAGGTCTAGAACGCATAACCATTGAACTTCTTTATCATTTAATTCAATAGATGCTTTTCTTAAAGATTTAGGCGTATTTCCTCGGAGTGCTCTTTTTGCACTACTTTTTAAAAATTCGTTTATGTCTGTTCCGAAGTTCATCGTTTTCTCAAATTCTGACTAAAGTGAAATTTTGTTCTGAAAATCAATAACTTATAAATAGTCAATTTTTTCATAATTATTAAAATTTTCTGCTCCAATTTACTCAATTTTACGTTAGCTTACGTACTGAGGAATTTTGGGGTTTCTATGGGGGATTGCACCT
>NZ_LXEI01000004.1 GCF_001642835.1 Pseudotamlana agarivorans | reverse complement strand
GCAGGAACAGTGGTTAATGGTGCTACAGAAACTTTATCAATCGTAGCTACTGTAAACCCAACTGGTGATTACACCAACATTGCTGAAGTATCGGCTTCTGATATTGCCGATGCAGATTCCACACCTGGTAACGGAGTTGATACTGAAGATGATTATGATAGTGTAACTATTACGCCTGTAGAAAACATCGCCGATTTATCACTTACTAAAACCGTAGTAGATGGTAACACAACGCCTTTAGCTGGAACACAAATTACCTTCCAAATTACGGTGACCAATGACGGTCCGCAGGATGCAACAGGGGTTGAAGTGACTGATTTACTTCCTAGTGGTTTTGATTTTGAAAACTTCAGTACGTCTTCTGGATCTTATAATGCATCAACCGGAATTTGGAACTTAGGACATATCGCCAATGGCGCTTCTGAAAGTTTATTAATTGATGTTAGAGTCAATACTTCGGGAGACTATTTAAACATAGCAGAGATTACATATTCTGATATCGCAGACTCAGATTCTACCCCTGGAAATGGTATCGATACAGAAGACGATCAAGACAGTATTCTTATAACACCGGTTATCGCCATGGCCGATTTATCTTTAACAAAAGAAGTTATTGGAGGAAACACATCGCCTTTAATTGGTTCACAAATCACTTTCCAAATTACGGTGACCAATGATGGACCAAACCTTGCTACTGGTGTTGAAGTGACCGATTTATTACCTAGCGGTTTTGATTATGTGCTGTTCAATTCCACTTCAGGAACTTATAATCAAGCCACAGGATTATGGTCTATTGGAGTTATCGCAAGCGGACGCTCACAAACCTTACTTATCGATGCCCGCGTTAATGCTCCGACTGGAGCAACAAACGAGCATTTAAATATCGCCGAAGTTTCCGCAAGCAACATGAACGACCCAGATTCAAGTCCTGGAAACGACGACGGTGACCAAAGTGAAGATGATGAGGATAGTGTATTAATTACGCCTATTGATAGAGTTGCCGATTTATCACTTTCTAAAACCGTAGTGAATAATAACACCTCCCCTATTGTAGGTTCTCAAATAACCTTTGAGATTGTTGTTAGTAATGACGGACCGAACATTGCAACAGGCGTGGAAGTGACCGATTTATTACCTTCTGGTTTTGACTATGTTCGATTTAGTGCTACTTCAGGAACCTATAATCAGTCAACCGGATTATGGACTGTAGGAGCAATTGCTACTGGCAGCTCGCAAACTTTATTAATTGATGCTAGAGTCAATACACCTACTGGAACCAACAATGAATTTTTCAATGTGGCCCAAGTCACAGCTTCAGATGTTGTAGATAGTGATTCTACTCCTAATAATGACGATGGCGATCAAAGTGAAGATGACGAAGACGCTGTACTTGTTACCCCTGTGGATATCGTTTCAGATTTATCACTTTCTAAAACTGTTGTTAATAACAACACGACGCCGAATGTTGGTGACCAAATCACCTTTGAAATCACTGTTTCTAACGACGGACCAAACATTGCTACCGGGGTTGAAGTGACCGACTTACTCCCTTCTGGTTTTAGCTATGCTTTATACAGCTCGACTTCGGGAACATACAATCCTACCTCAGGATTGTGGACTGTGGGCATTATTGCCAACGGAGGGTCGCAAACGCTATTAGTCAGTGCGGTTGTCAATACCCCAACGGGTACAACTAACGAGTACTTTAATGTTGCTCAAGTTACAGCTTCGGATCATAGAGACCCTGATTCTACGCCTGATAATGACGATGGCGATCAAAGTGAGGACGATGAGGATTCCATTTTAATCATGGCGGCATCAGCCGATTTAAGTTTAGTGAAATCAGTAAATAACTTAAACGCGAATGTTGATGAAACCATTGTTTTCTCATTACAGATTAATAACGACGGACCGAGCCCTGCAACAGGAGTTGCTGTTCAAGATATTTTACCTGTAGGTTACCGCGATATTTCAAATATTTCTAACGGCGGAACCATGATTAACAACATCATTAACTGGTCGAATTTAGATGTGCCTTTAAGCGGATTAACCCTAACTTTTGAAGCTACGGTGAATATGCCAAGTTTAGTAGATGGCGAATACCTCAACATCGCACAAATCACAGCAAGTGATCAATTCGATATCGATAGTACGCCAAACAATGATGATGGCGATCAAAGTGAAGATGATGAATCTAACGTTAGTATCAATGTTCCAATGACAGATATTGAGGTGCAAAAATCGGTTAGTATGGATACGCCTAATATTGGTGATGACATCATATTTACCATCACAGCCACTAATCTTGGAAATATTGATGCTACTACAGTAGAGATTATGGACATACTGCCAATGGGTTATCAGTATGAAAGTCATACAGTATCCTCGGGAACTTATGATCATACTTCAGGGTCTTGGTTAATCCCTACAGTGGTAACAGGAACATCAGAAACATTAAACATCACCGTAAGTGTTAAAGATGTTAATGATTATGTAAATATTGCCTCGCTTGAATTCTTAGATCAAATTGATTCTAACGATAGTAACAATACAGGCGAAGCCACTATTTCACCGTCTTGCTTAACTATTTACAATGAATTTTCACCAAATGGAAATGGTAAAAATGAATTCTTCCATATCGATTGTATTTCTAACTACCCAAATAATGCATTAGAAATTTACAACAGATGGGGGAACCTAGTTTACAGTAAAAAAGGTTACGACAACACGTTTAATGGTGAGTCGAATGGTCAATCGGTTTTCAAAAATGGTGAAGAGTTACCAGCAGGAACGTACTATTACATTCTTGATCTAGGTGATGGTTCAGAAAGAAAAGCGGGATGGTTATACTTAGCGCGATAATATTTACAAAACTTAAAATGGGATAAAGCCTCAAATAAAAAATCAAAATATGAAAATAAAGAATAAAATAATAATCAGCTTCTTAGTGTTCCTCGTGACACTAGGAAGCTTTGCTCAGCAAGATCCGCAATACACCGATTATATGTTTAACACAATGACGGTAAACTCTGCCTATGCCGGATCTAAAGGTCACCTTTCTATACTCGGTTTATATAGATCCCAATGGGTTGGACTGGATGGAGCTCCAAAAACAGAATCTTTTAGTGTCGACTCTCCTATTGGAAAAAACGTAGGATTAGGAGTTTCCATTGTGAATGACGAATTAGGACCTTCAGATCAATTTAACTTTGATGCTAATTTTTCATATACCTTAAATTTATCATATAACAAAAGGCTTTCTTTCGGAGTAAAAGCTGGTGGTAAATTTCTAAATATCGATTGGAGCAAAGGTTCCTTTCAGGAGAATGAAAACATTTTTCAAGATAATATAGACAATGAATTTTTACCAACTATTGGTGCTGGGATATATTTTCATACCGACAAAAGTTACTTGGGTTTATCCGTGCCTAACTTTTTAACCAATCAATATTATGATGGCGTGCAAAACGAGGTTGACACCGAAAAATTACACTTCTACCTTATTGGTGGGTATGTATTTGATCTGAGCCATAGCGTAAAATTTAAACCTGCCTTTTTAGGGAAATTCGTAGTAGGCGCTCCTGTTATTGTAGATTTATCTGCCAATTTCTTATTTCATGAAGTGTTTCGCGCAGGTGTCGCCTACCGCTGGAACGACTCGGTTAGTGCCTTGGTTGGCATGCAAATAACACCAAGACTTATGGTTGGTTATGCCTACGATTATACCACGACGCCTTTACAAGATTTTAATACCGGAACTCATGAAATCATGCTACGCTTCGATTTAATATCTAGTGAAAAGCAATTAAAATCCCCTCGATTCTTTTAAAATTCTGCTACATGAAAAAAATAATTACACTATTCATATTATGTTCCCTCACAGCTGCTTCCGCACAAAACAGTTCCACCGAACGAGCCGACCGCTTATTTGATAAGTTGTGGTATAAAGAAGCTGCTGTCTTATATGAGAATGAGGTGAAAAAATTAGAAAACGGCAAACCTATAGTCTCTCAGGAACAGCGTCAAGAATATTTCAGGGTTTTGAAAAGAGCCGGTGATTCGTATTATTTTAACACCGATATGGAAAACGCATATCGTTTTTATGATAAACTCGTATCACAATTTAATACCGAAATCCCAGCCGAATATCTTTTTAGATATGTGCACACCCTGGAAGGCACCGATAAATACCGTGATGCTAAATATTGGATGAAGGAATTTGCAAACCGTACCCAAAACAGCGATATGCGATCTGAAGAGTTTAGTCAAACCAAATTAAAAATTGAAGACCTTCTCGCTCTAGAACCTAGGTTTCTACTTAAGAACCTGTCTTTGAATACTAGGTATTCCGATTTTGGAGCTATGTACTACAATGGGCAGCTGGTCTATTCTTCTGTAGACTCCTCCTATTTTCACACCAGACTGTACCAATGGAACAAGCAACCTTACCTAAACTTTTTTATAGGAAACTTAGACGGTATGGAGTCTGACGCTACCCAAGTTGGCGAGTTTTCAAAAGAAATAAATACAAAATACCATGAAGCCTCTTTAGCATTTTCGCCAGACCAATCGGTTGTTTATTTCACTAGAAACAATTACAATGGCAAATTAGGTCGTGACGGTAAAGGCACAAATAACTTAAAACTTTACCGCGCCGAGCGTTCTACTGGTAAAGACAGCAGTTATGCATGGCATAATATAAAAGAACTCCCTTTTAATGACGATAGCTACTCTGTAGGACACCCTTCTGTAAGCCCAGATGGTAAGCAACTCTATTTTGTGTCAGACATGCCAGGTTCTATAGGTGAAACCGATATTTTCATTGTTGACATTTTAGGTGATAACGGAAATATTGACTATTCTAAACCAAGAAATTTAGGTGACAATATAAACACAACGGGTAGAGAAATGTTTCCTTTTGTTACTGAAAAAGCACTGTATTTTGCTTCCGATGGCCATTTAGGGCTTGGAGGTCTTGATGTTTTTGAAAGCAAGATTCAAGACAGCATTTTTGAAAAACCTAGCAACTTAGGCGCTCCTTTAAATAGTGATTTAGATGATTTTGCCTTTATTGTGAATGAAGAAAAAAATAAAGGTTTCGTTTCATCCAACCGATTATCAGGGAAAGGTGACGACGACATTTATTCGTTTATCCGTGAAAATATAAATTGTGAACAACGCATCCGTGGTCATGTTTCTAATACGGTTACAGGGGAAACCATTAGCAATGCCAAACTGGTATTATGTGGGGAGAATGGAAAAATAATAGATTCTACACTTTCAGATATAAACGGTAGATATAATTTTAATAGGATTTTACCTTGTGCTGCACATTTCAACATCGAAGTCTCTAAAGAAGACTACGACCCTAAAGATAAAGCTGTAATCACCCTAGCACAATCTGGTGAAACAGTGGTGCCTTTAGGTTTAGCACATAAATTAATTGTAGAAGAAGATGGCCTACAAAAAATTAAGATTAATAACATCTATTTTGATTTAGATAAATCGGATATAAAACCTGGGCAAGCTACAGAGGAACTTAATAAAGTTGTTAAGATCATGAATGAGTACCCAGATATGCATATCAAAATTGAATCGCATACCGATTCCCGTGCCAGCGATGCTTATAACCTAGCGCTATCCGACCGACGCGCTAAATCGACCCGAGATTATATCATTTCTCAAGGCATTGCGAGCGACCGCATAGAAAGTGCCATTGGATATGGTGAAACTAGATTGCTTAATCATTGTTCCAATGGTGTAAAATGTACACCTGAAGAACATCGTATGAACAGAAGATCTGAATTTATCATCTTAAAGAAAATCACACAAGAATAAAATCATCCAACAACCGGTCATAAAAAAAGCCTTCTAAAATTAATTTAGAAGGCTTTTTAATATATAATAATATGTACTAGCTACGAATATCTCGGGCTAGTAAGGTATTTTTAAGAAGCATCGCAATAGTCATTGGTCCTACCCCACCAGGCACAGGCGTGATATAGCTTGCTTTCGGGCTCACACTTTCAAAGTCAACATCACCAGCCAATCTATACCCTCTTTCTTTAGTTTCATCTGGTACACGCGTGATTCCAACATCAATAATTACAACACCATCTTTCACCATGTCTCCTTTTAAGAATTCTGAAATTCCTATAGCAGCAACAATAATATCGGCTTGTTTCGTAATTTCGGCAAGATCTTTAGTACGACTATGAACTACAGTTACCGTAGCATCACCAGCCTTACGTTTCTGACTCATTAGAATACTCATCGGGCGACCAACGATATGGCTACGTCCCATTACCACCACGTTTTTCCCTGAAGTTTCAACCTCATAACGTTCTAGAAGCTCTAAAATTCCATAAGGTGTTGCAGGTAAAAAGCTTGGTAAATCTAAAGCCATTTTCCCAACGTTTGTAGGATGAAATCCATCTACATCCTTATCAGCATCAACAGCCATTAAAACTTTTTGCTCATCGATATGTTTTGGTAAAGGCAATTGCACGATAAAACCATCGATATCTGGATTCGTATTTAACTCCTGAATTTTCTCTAATAAAACAGCCTCAGTTGTTTCATCTGGCAAATCAATTAATGTCGAGTTAAAACCAATTTTCTCACAGGCTTTAACCTTAGCGTTAACATAGGTCATACTTGCGCCGTCGGTTCCAACCAATATCGCTGCTAAATGCGGTACTTTTTCACCCTTGGCTTTAATTTGTTTAACCTCAGCGGCAATTTCTTCCTTAATATCGTTACTAACTTTTTTTCCGTCTAAAATGATCATCTTATATAAGTTTTCAGTCGCAGTTTTCAGTCTCAGAGCTTACTCTTGCGGTCAATTAGTTTTCAGTCGCAGTTTTCAGCTGCAAAACCTACTCTTGCTTTTTTATTGTTCTACTTTTACTCCGAATTTTTCTGGATTATTAATCATATAATTGATCAATTTTCCTATTTCTTTTCCTTGTTCCGAAAATTTAGAATAATTTTCAGATGATATATATTGACAGGCTAATGCAAATTCTAGCCATGTATTAGTTTCAGAATTTTCAGCATCAGCATCTGTTAACTTACTTATAAAATGCTTTGGATACACTCTTTTCCTATAAGCTTCAGAAATATTAGCAGATACAGAACGTGAACTTCTTCTTATTTGATCTGTTAACGAATATGTTTCTTCTTTAGGAAACGATTTTGATATTTCAAAAATAGACATTGCTAGCTCGAATGATTTTTGATAAGCTAATAGTTTTTTGAAATCCATTAAAGTCTAATTTATGGAACTGATAACTGAAACTGTATACTGAGACTCACTTATCTCATATTCTTCATCATCTGCATCATCTTTTTGCCGCCACCACCTTGCATCATTTTCATCATTTTGCTCATTTGGTTGAATTGCTTTAAAAGTTGATTCACTTCTTGTACCGAAGTTCCGGACCCTTTACCAATACGCTTCTTTCTACTGGCGTTGATAATACTTGGGTTGGTACGTTCCTTCGGAGTCATGGAATGGATAATGGCTTCAATACCTTTAAAGGCATCGTCATCAATATCGATATCTTTCATCATTTTTCCAGCACCAGGAATCATTCCCATAAGGTCCTTCATGTTACCCATTTTCTTGATCTGCTGAATCTGACTTAAGAAATCATCAAAACCGAATTGATTTTTAGCAATTTTCTTTTGAAGTTTTCTTGCTTCCTCTTCATCAAACTGTTCTTGAGCACGTTCTACTAAGGATACCACATCCCCCATACCAAGAATACGATCGGCCATACGTGATGGGTAAAACACATCGATGGCTTCCATTTTTTCACCAGTACCAATAAACTTAATAGGTTTATTAACAACAGATTTAATAGAAATAGCGGCACCACCACGAGTATCACCATCTAATTTAGTAAGGATAACCCCATCAAAATTCAAGACATCGTTAAAGGCTTTCGCTGTATTAACAGCATCTTGCCCTGTCATAGAATCCACTACAAACAAAGTTTCTTGTGGCTGAATGGCTTTATGGATGTTCGATATTTCGGTCATCATCGCCTCATCAACAGCTAAACGACCAGCGGTATCTATAATAACAACATTATGCCCGTTTGCCTTAGCATGCGCGATCGCAGCTTGTGAAATCGCAACAGGATCGTTATTGCCTTTATCACTAAAAACCTCAACACCAATTTGCTCTCCTACAACATGCAATTGGTCGATCGCAGCTGGACGATACACATCACAAGCTACTAATAATGGTTTTTTAGTCTTTTTATTTTTAAGATAATTAGCAAGCTTACCAGAGAAGGTTGTTTTACCAGACCCCTGTAAACCAGACATTAAAATCACACTTGGTGTACCAGAAAGGTTAATCCCTGCAGCATCTCCACCCATAAGTTGGGTAAGCTCATCTTTTACAATTTTAACCATTAACTGCCCTGGTTGCAGGGTTGTTAATACGTCTTGCCCTAGCGCTTTCTCTTTTACCGTATTTGTAAATTGCTTTGCAATTTTAAAATTAACATCGGCATCTAATAAGGCACGTCTAACTTCTTTTAAAGTTTCGGCTACGTTAACTTCGGTTATACTACCATGTCCTTTAAGAACGTGTAAGGCTTTATCTAATTTATCACTTAAATTATTAAACATATGACTCTCGAAATTTTAAGAACTGCAAATTTAGTAATTTGATGTGTAATTATAGAAGCTTGAAGTCCTAAAGTGTATAAAAAGACGTATTTAGAAAAATCAAGGGACTTTTGATTTATTTTAAAAGAAAAATCCTACTTATTTATTACTGTAACATATCAATAACCAATCGAACCACTAAAATAAACCATGAAAAATTACGTTTTCATAGACAATGCGCCAAAAAATCAGTTTAATGGCAATACTTTGTAAATAAAAAACTACCTTAGACCATTAAATTCAATACTTACATTTTATAAAAGATGAAAACTTATGGCGTCCCTAAATCCGCTAAACAGTAATCTAGACCAAAGAAAAGCCAAGCATCTACTTCGGCGATCTACTTTTAATTATACTAAAAATCAAATTGATGCATTTACTGGTATGACACCAGCTAATGTTATTGATAAACTCATAATGCCCACAACCAATGCCTTAGCCGAGCCTTATGATCCACTTCCTATGGACAACCCAGATGGATTTTGGACTTCAGCTACAACGGCAACAGATGAATTTGAAAATGAAAGGCGAAAACGAGGTTTGGTCGCTGGTTGGTGGTGGTACAACGCCGTAAGCGAAACGAGCTTAAAACACAAACTATCCTTCTTCCTGCATACCTGCTTTAATGTAGCCAAAGATGATGGCGCAGGCCCTTCATCTTTTTACTATGACTACCTCAGGCTACTGGACTTCTATGCTTATGGAAACCTTAAAACCTTAGCCAAAAAGATTACGATGGATAATGCCATGTTGGTTTATCTGGATAATACGAGAAATAATAAAAACAACCCTAACGAGAATTATGCTCGTGAGTTTTTCGAATTGTTTACAATTTTGGAAGGCGAACAAGTTGGTGAAGGCAATTACACGAATTACACAGAAGAAGACATTCAACAAGCCACTAGAGTATTTTCTGGTTATAAAGTTGATGAAACTCGAAGTTTTATAGACCCAGACACCGGAATTCCGACGGGATATATTGATTTTGAATTACACGATCCCGACAATAAAACCTTTAGTCCAGCATTCAACAACACTACCATTACAGGGCAAGGCACGCCAACAGAAATCTTAAGTGAATTAAGTGAATTTGTAGATATGGTGTTTGCTCAACCAGAGACAGCAAAATCATATTGCAGAAAACTATATCGTTATTTTGTAAAAAGCACCTGGAACGAAGAGGTTGAAAACGACATTATTACGCCATTAGCACTGCAATTAATTGCTAATGATTACGATATTATTCCTGTGGTAAAAACATTACTATCGAGTGAACACTTTTTTGATTCGGACGACAGCAACAATCAGGATGAAATTATTGGAAGTATTATTAAAAGTCCGCTGCAATTATTATCTGAAATATGCACCGTTTTTCAAGTCACATTTCCCGATCCTACAACAAATTCGTTAACCTATTACAACGAATTTTTCTACAAGTTTATTCATAATAATTATTTCGTTTTTTCAGGCACCAATTTATTTAGCCCTGAAGAAGTTGCCGGATACCCCGCATATTACCAAGAGCCGCACTACGATCGCAATTGGTTTTCTTCAAATACCATTATTGGTCGTTACCGACTTATTGAAAGTCTTATTGCGGGAGAAAACACTATTGGTAACGGAGCCATATACGCCTCTTTAGATACGGTTTTATTTGTTAAAAACAACCTTCCAAACGCGAGTGACCCGAATTTATTGATCACCGAAATGGCCGACCTTTTATATCCCGAATCCATAGATAGTGATCGCACCAATTATTTTAAAAGCTATTTGGTTGACGAAGGTTTTCCTGATTACTACTGGTCGGGTGCTTGGAATAAATATTTGAGCTCCAACGACGCAACAACCGTAAAAACCAGATTAGACGCCTTAGTTATCGCTATGGTAAATGCTGCCGAATTTCAATTAATGTAAAGTATGAACAGACGTAATTTTATAAAACTGTCCGCTTCAGCATCAGTAATAGGACTAACCCCACTGCAATTACAAGCCGCTTTAAAAACATTTACGCCTTATTTTGATTGTCCAGATATTTCTAATCGAAAACTGGTATTGATTAATTTAGCTGGAGGTAATGATGGATTAAATACTGTAATTCCATTAAACCAATACGATGCATATAGTAATTTACGCCCCACTATAAAGGTACCCATTTCGGGAACTAATAAGTTCATCACGCTTGATAGCTCATTACCCGAAAATCAACAGGTAGGCTTACACCCTGCCCTTTCAGGTATGAAGTCGCTATACGACAAAGGATGGCTACGTGTTCTACAATCTGTAGGATACCCGAGTCAAAATAAAAGCCACTTTTCCTCAGCCGATCTCTATTCAACAGGAAACGATGGTAATAGTTTACTTAATGGTAGTGATACCGGGTGGATTGGCCGTTTTATGGAGCGGTATTACGACAATTTAGTTGTAGAGCCATTTCCTTTAGGGATACAAATTGGTTCCAATAAAACATCCTTAGGGTTTCATGGTGAAGAAGCCCATGGTTTATCCATTAACCTTACAAGGCAGGATCCTGCTGGTTTTTATTCCATATTAAATGGCTTAGGTGGCCCACCGCCGTTAAATATTCCAGATTCCGATTACGGTGACCAATTAAGGTATTTAACCAATACCGATTCCTTAACCAACACCTATGCACAATCCATTTCTAATGCCTTTCAAAAAGGAAAGAATAATATCAGTTATCCGGATACCGATTTATCAAACCAATTAAAAACAGTGGCGCGATTGATGAGTGGCGACCTGGAAACGAAAGTTTATATGGTACGTATTTCTGGTTTCGACACACACGATTCGCAAGTTCAAGATTTAGGTAATGTTATCGGGAAACACCATGAATTATTATCCAGTCTTTCGGATAGTATTGAAGCTTTTATAACCGATTTAGAATCACAAAACCTTGCTGAAGATGTGGTAGGATTAACCTTTTCTGAGTTTGGAAGAAAAGTAAAAGAAAATGGTAATTTAGGAACAGACCATGGTGAAATTGCCCCCATGTTTGTTTTCGGGAAACCAGTAAAAGGAGGTGTCTCTGGTACAAATCCAGATTTAAGTGAAGCTACAGATCGTAATAACTTCCAAATAAAAACCGTGCAATATGATTACCGACAAACCTTTGCGACGCTTCTTCAAGATTTTATTGGTGCTGATAATGCTATAATCGATGCCACCTTTTTTAACAACTCACTTAACCAAAGTTTTAACGACTTAAAAATAGACGACCTTGTAAAGAGTGTTTACAATGTATCCAATGGTTGTGTTCCTATTACGAACAATCCATTAGGAGAAGACAAAAAATGGTTAGTCTATCCAAACCCATTTAAAGACATTGTCCATATTACAGGTGTACAGCGTGTAGAAACAATTTCATACCGTATTTACAATGCTGCTGGAGTTTTATTAATTGAAAGCACAGACCTTGTAGATGAAGGTAAAATAACTCTAAACTTAAGACATTTTAGTAGTGGCATGTACTTGTTTGTTATACTTTCTGGTAGCGAAAAAGAAGTCCATAAAGTCGTTAAAATATAAATTTAAGAATAGCCTACATGAAAATTTTTAAGATAATAATCCCTTTTACACTGTTGGTGATTTTATGCTCTAGCTGTAATAGAAATGTCCCTGATGACTTGGAAGGACAAGGAAGTGACATGCATTTAACGGCCACCTATAAATGGTGGATTTTAACACATAAAAACTATCAAAAACCAGGTATTTACCTTTATAACGAACAAACTGGCGCCATAGAAGTGGAACTAAAACTTCCTAAAGGGTTACAGTCACCACATGCTTTGGCCTACGACGGCGCGTCACTTTGGGTTGGCGGCATTGGTGAGAACGAATCCATTTATCAGCTCGATCCTGTAAGCGGCGATGTGCTATCTGAAATCCCAAATATTATTACTGAAGGTCTAGCCATACAAGATGAATACATTTATTATTCGAGTGAGAATGCCATACATAAAATTATGAAAAATGGCACCGTAGTAGAAAGTATTCAAACTGAAAACACAGCTTTAAATATTTCGGATATTGCCATTAGCGAGAACTTGCTATATTATTTGCGTTATGCTGAAACGGGACCCATTGTTAAACTGAATTTAACTTCAAAATCTGAAACTCCTATAAACACCGTAGAAACCTCTGGCACCTATTGTTTATCATTTGTAGAAAACAAACTCGTTACGGTATCTAACCTTAATGAAATTAACCAAAACAGCTCACGAACAGGCGAACTTATTTCGAGTACTCCAACCGGAATTGAAGGTTGGATAACCGCCATAGCCCTCCATGAGAAAATAGAGTAATTACATGCGTTCTGGCACTTGAATCCCTAACAGATGAAATCCGTTTTTAATAGTATTAGCAACGCTATTTGACAATTGGATTCTAAGGGTTTTCTCGTTTTCGTTATCGGCTCCTAAAATTGAAACGTTTTGATAAAATGAATTGAACTCTTTAACCAAGTCATATGTGAAATTAGCAATAATGGCTGGGCTATAATTATCGGCTGCATTTTGAACAACTTCAGGGAATAACTGTAGTTGTTTAAGAAGGGCTTTCTCTTTAGCGTGTAGCGTCATATCTTCTAAATTCAGTTGAGTATCCACATCGGCTTTTCTTAAAATCGATTGAATTCTCGCATAGGTATACTGAATAAAAGGCCCTGTGTTCCCTTGAAAATCGATAGACTCTTTTGGGTCAAAAAGAATACGTTTTTTAGGGTCTACTTTTAAGATATAATATTTTAAAGCGCCTAAGCCTATAATTTTATAAAGCTCTTTTTTCTCTGCTTCAGAGTAACCATCTAGTTTTCCTAATTCTTCAGAGATTTCTTCGGCAGTATTAGCCATATCAGCAATTAAATCGTCGGCATCAACAACAGTTCCTTCTCTACTTTTCATTTTTCCGCTAGGTAAATCAACCATACCATAACTTAGATGGTATAGATTTTTTGCCCATTCGAAACCAAGTTTCTTCAGAATTAAAAATAACACTTGAAAATGGTAATCTTGCTCGTTTCCAACGGTGTAAACCATACCGCCTACATCTGGAAAATCTTTTATACGTTGAATGGCCGTACCAATATCCTGAGTCATGTAAACTGCCGTACCATCGGCACGCTGAACGATTTTTTTATCCAAACCTTCATCGGTTAAATCGCACCATACAGAACCATCTTCTTCCTTATGAAAAACGCCCGAATTTAATCCTTGTTCAACAAATTCCTTTCCTAATAAATAGGTGTTACTTTCATAATATAGGCTATCAAAATCAACACCTAAATCTTTGTATGTGATATCAAATCCATCATAAACCCAGTTGTTCATTTTTTCCCAAAGCGCTACCACCTCTTCATCTCCAGACTCCCATTTTAAAAGCATGTCTTGAGCTTCTAATAAAATAGGAGCTTTCTTTTTAGCGTCTTCTAAAGTTTCACCTTGAGCCACTAAAGTTTCGATTTCCTTTTTATATTCTTGGTCGAATTTCACATAGTAGTTCCCTACTAATTTATCGCCTTTCAACCCGGTACTTTCTGGAGTTTCACCATTTCCAAAACGATTCCATGCCAACATACTTTTACAAATATGAATACCACGATCGTTTATAATTTGTGTTTTATATACTTTTTTTCCTGAAGCTTTTAAAATTTCAGCAACACTATACCCTAATAAATTATTTCGAATATGACCTAAATGCAGTGGTTTATTGGTATTAGGAGAAGAATACTCCACCATTATAGCTTTCTCGTCAGGATTAGGTAAAACCAGTCCGAAACGTTCGTCTTGTTTTATACCGTTGAAAAAACTCATATAATATGAATCGTTAATTTCAACATTTAAAAACCCTTTAACCACATTAAAAGCCTTAACATCGGCAACTTCCTTAACCAGATACTGCCCAATAGTTTCACCTATTTGCACAGGATTACCTTTAATAAATCTCAACATCGGAAAGATAACTACGGTGATATCTCCAGCAAACTCTTTTCTTGTTGCTTGAAATTCAACCGTTTCTAAGTCAATATTAAAATCTGCTTTTACCGCTTGTTTAACGTATTTTGATAAAGTATCCTGAAGGTTCATTCTAGTGTCTTTTTAAGCCAGCAAAGATAGCAAGTTTTTCTGCTAAAAACGAAAAACCTTCCCATACAAAAATGAGACCCTAACATCTACAACTGCCACATCGTGCCACGGTATAAAACAGCTTACATTTTTTATATTTCTTACAACTTATGTACTAAATTTTCGACCATTTATATATGAAAAAGGATTAAATATCAAGTTATCATCCACTTCAACTAATTATTTGGTAATAAATCCTAAAAATTAGATTTTAAGAACCCTTTTTGCAACATTTGTTAAGTAAAGCTATTATTATCAATTGATTGAAAATCAATGTAAATTTTTTACAATTACAGCTAAATAAAGCTGTCTTATTTTCCTCAAATCTAAGACCTCGTTTATAGCATTATTTTAGTGGTAATTGACATGCAATATGAGGCGATTATTATTTTCCATTTTAATGATGCTATCTATTAGTATTGGAACTTCTCAATCCAATGACATAGAAAGTCTTGCCCTGCAATTAGCTTTTCAAGATCAAGATTCCTTAAAAGTAGACATCTCGCTTAAACTCGTTGAATCGCTTTACGATATTAACGCATATGACCGTGCCTTCAAATACATCCTTGCGAGCGAAAAGTTGTGTCAAAAATTAGATCACAAAAAAGGCATTGCCAATATGGCCTATTATAAAGCCTTGATTTATGCCCAAAAGAACGATTATATCAATGCCATAAGTGGCTACGAAAAATCGAAACAATTATTCGAAGGCCTTAAAGACACCTTGGGCATTGCTAAAGTGAACAACAGTATTGGATTAATCGAAATTAAAAGGGGTCATTTTTCTAAAGGCATGTCTTTTTCGCATTCAGCTATAAGAGAATTAGAAAAAAGGCATCTCAAAGCCGAACTCAATTTAGCTTACAGCAATCTGGCCCAGGCCTACAATAGTATTGGAGCTACCGACAAAGCCATCGAATTTTATATAAAAACACTAGAAGTTCAGGAGTCACTTAACGATGAACAGGCTATCTATAAAACAAAAAGCACTTTAGCCGAACTGTATGCTAGCAGAAAAGAGCATCGAAAAGCTATAGAAATTTACGAAAATATTATAGACAACCACAGCTCCAACGATTCCATTTTAGGGCACATTTACCCCAGAATAAGCGCTGAATACCTTGAATTTAACGACTATGAAAAAGCCTCAAAATATCTGAATGAAGCTTATGCCATCAATACCTCAAAAGAAAACAAGGAAGATTTATTAATAACATTGAATAACCTTGGGGATTTAAATTTGAGACAAAACAAGTTATCGGAAGCAGATACCCATTTAACAGAAGCGCGTAACGCGGCTGAAACTACCACAAATGAATTTGAATTACTGAAACTTTATAAACTATTAAAAGCTCTCGATTCTACCAGAAACCGATTCACCAAAGCTTTTGAATGGCAGCGAGCTTACTATGAATTAAATGCTAAACTTAACGAAGAAAAAGCCATCCAAAAAGAACGTTTATACAAACCTTTAAGCCATATCGAACATGAACCGCACAGCTTAGTTGAGAATATTTCAACACCTGAGGTTGTTGTAAGCATGCTTTCTGAATCTAAAGAAAACACCGAAAGACTTAAAATGTCTTTATACAGTGTGGTCGGCGCCTTAGTATTGGTGTCTATATTTTTAGTGTTCTCCTATTTGAAACGAAATAACAACATTAAATACACTCAAGAGTTAGAAGAGAAAAACCTTAGCATTGCCTTACAAAACGAAGCCTTTTCCCAACAAACTAAACATTTAGAAAGTGTTAATAATGTAAAAGACAAGCTCTTTTCTATTGTTTCTCACGATTTACGCGACTCACTTTCATCTATAAATGGTTTCATTGACTTACTTAAAGACGGTTCGTTGTCCCGGGAAGAATTTGACAATTTAATTCCGGAGTTGAGTGAAAATGCCAACAATGCTTCTTTACTCCTTTTTAACTTACTCAATTGGTCTAAATCTCAGATGCAATCACTAGACCCTAAACCTACTTTGTTTGATGTTCAAGAAGTTTTTAATAGTAAAATTAAACTTATAGAACAGCGCTTGGAAAACAAAGGCATAACTCTCGTTAATCGTTCTATAAAAGATTTTGCTTACGCAGATAAAAGCATGATTGAAATTGTAATTCAGAACCTATTGGCTAATGCCCTTAAATTCTGCAAAAAAGGCGATACAATAACTATAACCAATCACATCAACAATGGATGTTGCATTATCAGTATTGCAGACTCTGGCGTTGGCATCTCCAAAGAAAACTTAAGCAAGCTTTTTAAGGAAAGTTCATTCTCTACCTTAGGAACCGATAATGAAAAAGGCACCGGATTAGGACTTTCCATTTGTAAAGAATTAATCGATTTAAATCATGGCAAAATTTGGGTAGAAAGTACACCACAAATTGGGAGTACCTTTTTTGTACAACTTCCTAAATCGCAACCCGTATAACTTCAATTTTTAAACAAAGTAAACTTCATAGTTGGCACAGATTTCTGCTACTTTTTCAAAATTTGGTGGTCCTGGAGGTAAGTCTGCAAGTTCCTGAAACATAAACTCAATGCCTGCAGGAAAAGCCGATGTAATCATTTTAGCCTTTTCTGTCCCGACAACCTTCCATGAATGAGGTATATTTTTTGGTGCAAAAGCCGTATCTCCAGAACTTAATACTGAAGTTTTACCATCTACGGTAATTTCAACTTGACCTTGAATAACACGAAATATCTCATCTTCCCTGTTATGGGTGTGCGGAGGAATACCTACTCCAGGTTCGACGTTATCCACCCATTCAACAATTTGATTTCCTGTATCGCTACCTGTTAATTTATGCGTTTGAATATCACCAATCACATTTAAAACCACTCCTTCTTCATCCTTAATAATTTTAGATGGGACAGGGGTAACTTGATTCGTTTTAAGGGTTTGAGATTGGCATTGTACCAAACTTGGAAATAAGGCAAATCCTAGACCTGCCCCCGATTTCACTAAAAATGCTTTTCTTTTCATAACTCTAATTTTATTGCAAATTAGAATTAAAATAGAGCCATAGCAATGTGAAAATCACGGTAAATACTTAGAATTTAGGCGTAACACTTTATGCTTAGCCTTAGCTTTTTCTTAAAGCTGAAGGTGTTGTTGCCGTATGAGTTTTAAAAAAACAACTAAAGTAGTCTGGAGAAGAAAAGCCTAATTCAAAACTAATTTCTTTAATCGATTTATTAGAAAATTTTAGGGCGTGCCGAGAGCGCATAAGCAATTGTTCGATAATAATATGCTTGGCCCCTACTCCAAGAACGCCTTTCACACATTCGTTAAGATACTTTGGAGAAATATTTAGAAGTTGAGCGTACTCGGCAACATCATGATATTTGAAAATATACTTATCCACCATTTTTTTATAACTATACACCACATTAGCTTTAGCATTGTTATTAGAAATCGCAGATTTAATATTGCACTGCCCGTCGCAATACACAAAAAAGGTATTCAATAAGGAAAGAATGGCTTCATTTTTATGGTTGAGTTGGGAACCTAAAAGCTCGTCAATCATTTCTAGAATGGCTTGAGTACGCAACTCAATTCCAGGGCTTAGTTTAAACAAAGGTATTTCTCCCTGACTAAAGAGTCTTACTTGATTAATATGAAGATTACTAAGTTGTGGATGATTTAAAATTTCTCTGGACAAATAAAGCATATAACCCGCATGCGAAGTTTGGTCAGTTTTAATGATTTTCCAGTGACAATTGGGGGTTAAGAAAAAGATAGAATTGGATACATTTTCATAGAAAACGTTATCTATTTCAACATCCATCACTTCATTTTTAATCCAGCATACCGCATAACTATCTGGCTGCTGTGAAGTGGTTATAGCATTGGTTATCTTTGATATGTTTACTGCTCCTGCTTTCATCTAAAAACTTAACAACCTGTTTTAAAAACAGTTATAAGTTCTAATATATGAAAAACAATGAGAATAAAACAGCGCAGTACTTCGATTAACAGCTTTTAATACAATGCCTAAACATAACCTACTTAACTTTTGGCAAGAATACTTCTGCCATCATACAGCGAGCACTACCTCCACCGCAGGCTTCAATAGTATCTAATGAACTTGATAAAATCTTGGTATGTTTTTCTATGGTTGAAATTTGAGATGCTGTTAAGGAATTATAGGCCGACTGACTCATCACAAGATAAGAAGTGTCGTTAGCCCCTTTAACTTGCAACATGTTACCAGCGAAATTTATAACCTGGTCTTCTGTAATATCTATAATTTCCTTTCCATCTTCCTTAAGATGTTTCACCAAGGCTTTACGTTCTTTTTTATCGTCGATACTACTTAAACAAACTATAGCAAAAGTTTCACCAATACTCATCATCACATTGGTATGATAAATAGCCTTACGCTGATTATTTACAGTTTGAAAAGCTGTAAAAACAACGGGAGTATATTCAAAGTCTTCACAAAACTCGATAAATAAATCCTCATCTGCTCTTGCTGAAAGTCCGCAATAAGCTTTACGATTAACACGATCTAGAATTAAACTTCCTGTGCCTTCAAGGAAAATCTCATCCTCTTCGGCACTGGTATAATCAACCACATTATTAATTTCAAAACCTTTACTTTCTATAATATCTAAAACATCCTCACGGCGTTCTAAACGTCTGTTTTCAGCAAACATAGGATACAGACCTACATCACCATTTTCATGAAATGAAATCCAATTATTAGGAAATAAGGCATCGGGGGTATCGGTTTCGGTATTATCATTGACAACAATAACCTCGACACCTACACTTTGCAGCTTTTCAACATAGGCATCAAACTCTTGCTGCGCTTTTAAATTAACCGTTTCAGGAAGTGTATTATCTAAAACCTGCTGATAATAATTATTAACAGCTGTTTGTTCATTCATCCTAAAATTTACGGGACGAATCATTAAAATCGTGTTTGTAATTTGCTGCATGATATCTGGTATTGTAATCAATCTCTAATTAAAGGTAAGGTAGAACAACGTAATAGTCCTTCTTGTTTGCTTATTTCGCTATATGAAACTTCTTCAACAGTAAAGCCTTGGTTTCGTAACCAAGTATTGAGTCGTGTAAAGCTTTTTTCTGAAATAATAACCTCTTCTGAAATAGAGAAGACATTACTATTCATATCGTACATTTCTTGTTTTGTAATTTCAAAGATGTTTTCTTTTCCGAAGAAATCGACTAACCACTCATATTCACTTTCAATTAGAAATCCATTTTTATGCAGAATGGCTTTATCATGTCCGATAGGCTGAAAACAACAATCTAAATGTAAAGCATTTTCTTTTGCATTGGTATTCGACTTGCGAAGTTCAAATGATTTCACCGTTTTATACGGAAATAACTCTTGAATGGCAATTACAGCATCAAGGTTGGTTCTTGCCGTAATTAAATCAGGGTAATTAGACCCACTGTAAGTTCCTATAAAAATATAGTCATTCCAAGGGATAACATCGCCACCTTCAGCATGGCATTCATCAGGAAGAATGATTCTATTTTCTGGATCGATTTGATTCCATAAGTATTGTATGGCTTCAACTTCTTCCTCCCTGTTAGGTAATATGTTGGATTTGATAATTTTATCTTCAATAACAAAAGCAATGTCTCTGGAGAAAATCTGATTGCAATTATTAATTATTTCAGGTCTATAAACCGTAACATCATACTTTTTAAACACTGCCGCAACCTCCTCCATCTCGCGAATCATGTCCTCTTCCTTAGGATAAGTACCCGCTTTCACATGTTCAATACTTTTTGGGTCGTAGCACTCTTCAACTTTAGGAATCGCACCATTACTTTCTGCTGTACCCAATACAACGGCACGCAGTCTAGATGTTTCGTTTTGAATATTTAATTTCAACATATACTAAACCAAAAAAACAGATTAATTTTAAAGGTTCAAAACTAGTAATAATTGCAAGGTTTCGGTATGATTTTTAAAGATATTCTTATAAAAAAGAAAAGTTTCACAGAAAACTGTGAAACTTAACCTTATATAGTAATAATTCTGTATTATCTTTCTTCCTCTGGAACGAATTTTCTTTCGGTTGCTCCAGTGTAAATTTGTCTTGGTCTTCCAATAGGTTCTTTTTTAAGACGCATTTCTCTCCATTGAGCAATCCATCCTGGTAAACGCCCGATTGCAAACATAACCGTAAACATATCGGTTGGGATACCCATAGCTCTGTAAATGATTCCTGAATAGAAATCTACATTAGGATATAATTTTCTATCAACAAAATATTGGTCTTTTAAAGCCTCTTGCTCTAAACCTTCTGCAATGCTTAAGATTGGATCTTCAATACCTAACTGACTTAATACGTCGTCGGCTGCTTTTTTAATGATTCTAGCACGCGGATCGAAGTTTTTGTAAACACGGTGTCCGAATCCCATTAAACGGAAAGGATCGTTTTTATCTTTAGCTTTAGCCATGTATTTCTTCGTATCGCCACCATCGTTTTGGATAGCTTCAAGCATTTCAAGTACTGCTTGGTTAGCACCACCATGAAGAGGTCCCCATAATGCTGAAATACCAGCTGAAATAGAAGCAAATAAACCTGCGTGAGACGACCCTACGATTCTAACGGTAGATGTAGAACAGTTTTGTTCGTGATCGGCGTGTAAGATTAATAACTTATCTAAAGCATCAACTAACACTTTATTTTGAATATACTCACCGTTAGGTTTTTTGAACATCATTTTTAAGATATTCTCTACATAACCTAATGAGTTATCACCGTAATCTAACGGTAAACCAGCCTTTTTTCTGTAAGTCCAAGCTACAAGTACAGGCATTTTACCTAAAAGTCTAACTACAGACTTGTACATGTCTTCCTCAGATTCTACATTTACTGAAGATGGGTTGAAAGCTGTTAATGCACTTGTTAAAGAAGAAATAATTCCCATCGGGTGAGCCGATTTAGGGAAAGCTTCAATAATTTTCTTTACATCTTCGTCTACATAAGACTCAGCCTTAATATCATCGTGAAATTTTTTGTTTTGTTCTTTTGTAGGTAGCTCACCAAAAATCAATAAGTACGCTACTTCTAGGAAATCTGCATTTTCAGCTACTTCATCAATTGAATAACCACGATATCTTAAAATTCCTTTTTCACCATCTAAAAACGTGATTGCACTTTCACAAGCACCAGTATTTTTATAGCCTGGATCTATAGTGATTACGCCTTCAGTTGCGGCTCTTAATTTTGTAATATCAATTGCTACTTCATTTTCTGTTCCTTTTACTAAAGGAAATTCATATTTTTTACCATCAATATCAATGGTAGCTTTATCTGCCATACTATAATGTGAGTTTAATTTATTTTTGCGGAACGCTAATTTAAGAAATATATCGCCTTATTTAGAAAGATTATTTAGAATGTTTTCATCAATTAGGAAATTGACAAAATAGATGTTAAATAAAAAAGCGATTATTAAAATAATAATCGCTTTTTTATCTATACTTCAAAGAAATTAAATTTTACTTTATTTTAAAAGCCTTTTCTTGAGGAAAATAAGCAACATCTCCTAATTCTTCTTCAATTCTTAATAATTGATTGTACTTTGCCATACGGTCACTACGTGATGCAGAACCTGTTTTAATTTGACCACAGTTTAATGCAACAGCTAAATCGGCAATAGTGTTATCTTCTGTTTCTCCAGAACGGTGAGACATTACTGAAGTATATCCAGCATTCTTAGCCATATTTACAGCAGCAATAGTTTCTGTTAAAGAACCAATTTGGTTTACTTTAATAAGGATTGAATTAGCAATACCTTCATCGATACCACGTGATAAACGCTCTACGTTGGTAACGAATAAATCATCACCTACTAATTGAACTTTATCTCCAATTAACTCAGTTAAATAAGCCCAACCTTCCCAGTCGTTTTCATCCATACCATCTTCAATAGAAATGATAGGATATTTTCCAACTAATTCAGCTAAATATTCTGCTTGTTCTTTAGAAGTTCTTACAACACCTGTATCTCCTTCAAATTTCTTGTAATCATATTTACCATCAACAAAAAATTCAGCTGATGCACAATCTAATGCAATTTTCACTTCATCACCGAATTTGTATCCAGCATTTTCAACAGCTTTTGCAATAGTATCTAAAGCATCTTCTGTACCTCCAGCTAAGTTTGGAGCAAAACCACCTTCATCACCTACGGCAGTACTTAAGTTTCTGTCGTGTAATACTTTTTTAAGGTTATGGAAAATCTCAGTACCCATTTGCATAGCATGTGTGAAGTTTTTAGCTTTCACAGGCATGATCATAAACTCTTGAAATGCGATAGGCGCATCAGAGTGAGAACCACCATTAATGATATTCATCATTGGTACTGGTAATGTATTGGCAGAAACACCACCTACATATCTATATAAAGGCATGTTTAACTCGTTAGCAGCAGCTTTAGCAACAGCTAAAGAAACACCAAGAATAGCGTTAGCACCTAATTTAGATTTATTTGCAGTACCATCTAAATCGATCATAATTTTATCGATAAGATTTTGTTCAAAAACAGATACTCCTAAAAGTTCTTCAGCAATTATAGAGTTTACATTATCTACAGCTTTAAGAACACCTTTACCCATGTAAGTATCTCCACCATCACGTAATTCTACAGCTTCATGCTCTCCTGTTGATGCTCCTGATGGTACAGCAGCTCTACCTAAAATATTGTTTTCTGTTACGACATCAACTTCAACAGTTGGATTACCTCTTGAATCTAAAATTTGTCTAGCGTGGACATTGATTATAATACTCATAATTGCTTTATTTTAAAACTTTATATTATTTCAAATTTACGGCTAAATCTTGTTTTTCTAGACAAAATTCAAAAGAAATTAACAGAAAAATCTCTACAACGTTTTAGTAAAAGAAAACCCCTTTAATTGCAAGTAATTAAAGGGGTTTAAAAGTTTTATTTTTTGATGTTTTCTATAAACTGATCGAAAAGATAATCAGAATCATGAGGGCCAGGACTAGCCTCTGGGTGATACTGAACCGAGAAACAGTTTTTGCTCTTCATTGCTAAACCAGCAACCGTATTGTCGTTTAGGTGAACATGAGTAACTTCTAAATCTGGATGCGCTTCAGCCTCTTCTCTATTCACAGCAAAACCATGATTTTGAGACGTTATTTCACCTTTACCAGTAATCATGTTTTTTACTGGGTGGTTAATCCCTCTATGTCCATTGTGCATTTTATAGGTAGAAACTCCATTAGCACGTGCTATAATTTGATGCCCTAAGCAGATACCAAATAAAGGTAAGTTTCTTTTAATGATTTCTTTAGCCACTTCTTGAGCTTCAACTAAAGGCTCTGGATCACCAGGACCGTTAGATAGGAAGTAACCATCAGGATTAAAAGCCTCTAAATCAGCGAAAGAAGCATTATATGGAAATACTTTAATGTAAACATCACGTTTGGCAATGTTTCTTAAAATGTTCTTTTTAATACCAATATCTAAAGCAGCTACTTTGTATGTAGCATTTTCATCACCGTAATAATAAGGTTCTTTGGTTGATACTTTAGAAGCTAACTCAAGACCTTCCATATTAGGAACTTCTGCTAATTGTTTCTTAAGACCTTCAATATTGTCAACTTCGGTTGAAATAACCGCGTTCATAGCGCCATTGTCACGAATATAACTTACTAAAGCACGCGTATCAACATCAGAAATAGCTAATAAGTTGTTTTTATCTAAAAACGCTTCTAGAGAACCATCGGCATCTACTCTTGAGTATTCATAGCTAAAGTTTTTAACAATTAACCCAGCAATTTTAATGGAATCAGACTCCACTTCCTCTGCATTGGTACCGTAGTTTCCAATATGAGCATTTGTAGCTACCATTAATTGTCCGTAATAAGAAGGATCTGTAAAAATTTCTTGGTAACCAGTCATTCCTGTATTAAAACAAACCTCACCAAATGAAGTTCCTTGTTTATTACCTACTGCCTTACCGTGAAAAATGGTGCCATCTGCTAAAAGAAGGATGGCTTTTTGTCTTTTTTGATATTTCATATTATTCTTATGAGCTTCCTGAGTGCTCAGGAAAAAAGTTTTACAAAATTGCGCAAAAAAAAGGATAAACTAAAATAGTTTATCCTTTATATTTTAAATGCTTATCAACATCTATTATTCCTCTTCGTTTGAAGCTTTAGTTTCAACAGGAGCCGTTTCAGCTGGTTTAGAACCACCTCTTCTACTTCTTCTTGTTGTTTTCTTCTTAGCTTTATCAGCGTTGTAGATTTCGTTGTAATCAACTAATTCTATCATCGCCATATCAGCGTTATCACCTAAACGATTACCTAATTTGATAATTCTAGTATAACCTCCTGGTCTGTCAGCGATTTTTACAGCTACTTCTCTGAATAATTCAGTTACTGCATCTTTTTGTCTAAGGCTAGCCATAACAATACGTCTGTTATGCGTGCTATCAACTTTAGATTTAGTAATCATTGGCTCAACAAATTGTTTCAAAGCCTTTGCTTTAGCAACAGTAGTATTAATACGCTTGTGCTCGATTAAAGAACAAGCCATATTAGCTAACATAGCTTTTCTATGTGCTGTTTTTCTACCTAAGTGGTTTACTTTTTTTCCGTGTCTCATGACATTTTAAATTTGACATCATCTTGCTACCAGATCCGTTTTGGAGAGCAAATTATGAGTCGTTAATAATTATTTGTTGATAAATTAGAAACTTAAATGGGATACCCCGAATAAACTTCTTAGTCTTTATCTAATTTATATTTACTTAAATCCATTCCGAAATTAAGACCTTTAACATTAACAAGCTCTTCAAGCTCTGTTAAAGATTTTTTACCAAAGTTTCTGAATTTCATTAAATCATTTTTATTGAATGATACTAAGTCACCTAAAGTATCAACTTCAGCAGCTTTTAAACAATTAAGCGCACGTACAGATAAATCCATATCGATTAACTTCGTTTTAAGCAACTGTCTCATGTGAAGTGATTCTTCATCATAAGTTTCAGTTTGTGCAATTTCATCAGCCTCTAAAGTGATACGCTCATCAGAGAATAACATAAAGTGGTGAATCAAAGTTTTAGCACCTTCAGTTAAAGCGTCTTGCGGAGAAATTGAACCATCGGTAATGATTTCAAAAACTAATTTTTCATAATCAGTTTTTTGCTCAACACGATAGTTTTCAATACTATACTTAACGTTTTTTATTGGTGTGTAAATTGAATCTGTAAAGATTGTTCCAATTGGTGCAGAAGCTTTTTTGTTTTCTTCAGCAGGAACATATCCTCTACCTTTTTCAATCGTGATTTCCATGTTAAAGTTCACTTTAGGATCTAAATTACAGATCACTAATTCTGTGTTTAACACTTGAAATCCTGAAATAAATTTCTGAAAATCGCCAGCTGTAATTCTATCTTGACCAGAGATTGAAATTGAAATTGATTCATTATCAATATCATCAATTTGTCTCTTAAAACGTACTTGTTTTAAGTTTAAGATAATTTCTGTAACATCTTCTACAACGCCAGAAATAGCTGAAAATTCATGATCTACACCTTCAATTCTTACTGAAGTGATTGCAAATCCTTCTAAAGAAGATAATAATACTCTTCTTAATGCATTACCAACTGTAAGACCATAACCAGGTTCTAGAGGTCTGAATTCGAATTTTCCTTCGAAATCAGTAGAATCGATCATGATTACTTTGTCGGGCTTTTGAAAATTAAATACTGCCATTTTGTTTCTTCGTTTTAATTGTTATTTAGTTGCGCGGTTTATAAGTTTGAAGAAAGACGAATAAACCCTTTGGCCAAATACCAATATGGTTAATTTATTATTTAGAATATAATTCGACGATAAACTGTTCGTTTATGTTTTCTGGAATTTGAATTCTTTGTGGTACAGAAACGTAAGTTCCTTGTTTTGTATCGTTGTTCCAAGTAATCCACTCGTAAACAGTACTAGCGTTAGAAAGAGATCTTTCGATAGCTTCAAGAGATTTAGACTTTTCACGAACGGCAACAACATCACCAGCTTGTAATTGGTAAGATGGAATGTTTACAATTTCTCCATTTACAGTAATATGTCTGTGAGAAACTAATTGTCTTGCACCGCTTCTAGTTGGAGCAATACCCATTCTGAATACTACGTTATCTAATCTAGACTCACATAATTGAAGTAATACTTCACCTGTAATACCTTGAGCAGCTCTCGCTTTTTTAAACAATCCTCTAAACTGACGCTCTAAAATACCATAAGTATATTTTGCTTTTTGTTTAGCTTCTAATTGAATTGCGTATTCAGATTTCTTACCACGTCTTCTGTTGTTTCCGTGTTGCCCAGGAGGGTAATTTCTTTTTTCGAAAGATTTGTCATCTCCGAAGATAGCTTCGCCAAATTTACGAGCTATTTTAGTTTTAGGACCAGTATATCTTGCCATAATAAATTTAATTAAGGGAGTGATTATGAATTAAGGTCTTAATCTTATCCTTCGATAATCTCTTGATCTCCCGTTGATACTTGTTTTTTTTCAGTTTGCAAATGTACACAAAAAATTAATATCACCTAGCATGTAGGTGATATTAATTTTTGATTTGCTTTATTTAAGTCTCTAAAGAGAAAAAGATTAAACTCTTCTTCTTTTAGGAGGACGACAACCATTATGTGGTAATGGAGTAACATCGATTATTTCTGTTACTTCAATTCCTGCATTATGGATTGAACGGATAGCAGATTCTCTACCATTTCCAGGTCCTTTAACATAAACCTTTACCTTTTTTAACCCAGCTTCTTGAGCTACAGCAGCAGCATCTTCAGCAGCTAATTGAGCAGCATAAGGTGTGTTTTTCTTAGAACCTCTAAATCCCATTTTACCAGCAGAAGACCATGAAATTACGTCTCCTTTTTTATTAGTAAGGGAAATGATAATGTTATTGAATGATGCTGTTACGTGAGCTTCACCAACAGACTCTACAATAACTTTACGTTTTTTTGTGCTTGTTTTTGCCATATTCTTTTAGTTTTTAGTTGCTAGCTTTTAGTTATTGGAATCCTAAACTATAACATTTCAAGCAGATTCTTCTAACGTCCAAATACTAATGAACTAATGACTGTTTTAATTATTACTTAGTTGCTTTTTTCTTGTTAGCAACAGTTTTTCTTCTACCTTTTCTTGTTCTAGAGTTGTTTTTAGTACGTTGACCTCTTAATGGAAGTCCAGCTCTATGACGAATACCTCTATAACATCCGATATCCATTAAACGCTTAATATTTAATTGCGTTTCAGAACGTAATTCACCTTCGATAGTAAAACTACCAACAGCTTCACGAATGTTACTAATTTGATCGTCTGTCCAATCTTGAACTTTTGTGCTTTCATCAACTTTAGCAGTTTCTAAAATTTCTTTAGCTCTACTTCTACCTATTCCGTAGATATAAGTTAATGATATAACACCTCTTTTGTTTTTTGGTATGTCTACACCTGCAATTCTTGCCATATTCTTTTAGTTTTTAGCTGTTAGTTTTTAGTTGTTAGAATCCTAAACATTTCTATTTCGAACAGATTCTCATCTAACTACTTTTTCACTAATGGCTCTTATCTAATTATTAACCTTGTCTTTGTTTAAATCTAGGATTCTTTTTGTTTATCACGTAAAGTCTACCTTTTCTACGCACGATTTTACAATCTGCACTTCTCTTTTTAACTGAAGCTCTTACTTTCATCGTATTAGTATCTATAAGTTATTCGAGCCTTACTTAAATCGTAAGGACTCATTTCTAATTTTACTTTATCTCCTGGTAATAATTTAATGTAATGCATACGCATTTTACCTGAGATATGGGCAGTCACAATGTGACCATTTTCTAATTCAACACGAAACATCGCATTAGATAATGCTTCTATAATTGTTCCGTCTTGTTCTATTGCTGCTTGTTTTGCCATAGTATAATAATTAAGCTACTGCTTTTCTATTTTTACCTGTCTTCATCAAACCATCATAGTGTCTATTCAACAAATAAGAATTTATTTGTTGCATCGTGTCTATTGCAACTCCAACCATAATTAATAACGACGTTCCTCCGAAAAATAAAGCCCAACCTTGCTGAACTCCCATTAACTTAACAATAAGTGCAGGGAAGATAGCGATAAGTGCTAAAAAGATAGAACCTGGTAAGGTAATTTGGGACATGATCTTATCTAGATAATCTGATGTCTCAGATCCAGGACGTATGCCTGGAATGAAACCTCCACTACGTTTTAAATCGTCGGCCATTTTATTTGTAGGAACCGTAATTGCTGTATAAAAGTATGTAAATACAATAATCAATAAAGCAAATGTAAGGTTATAAACAAACCCAAACATATCAGAGTAGTTAGTTTGTAACCAAGCACCAGTAGCAGTTTCCTTTAAGAAAGAAGATCCACCAATTAAACCTGGAACAAACATAATAGCCTGAGCGAAAATGATTGGCATAACCCCAGAAGCATTAAGCTTTAAAGGGATATACTGTCTTGAACCTGCCATAGCACTTTTCTCATAACCACCAGATGCTGTTCTTCTAGCATACTGTACAGCAATTTTTCTAACGCCCATTACAAGCATAATTGCTGCTAAAATGATTACAAACCAGATAACAAATTCAATTAATACCATCATTAAACCACCGTTTCCACCACCTTCTAATCTGGTAGCTGCATTTTGTAAAAATGCTTGAGGTAAAGTAGCAATGATACCAACCATAATTAATAAAGAAATACCATTACCAATACCTTTATCGGTAATTTTCTCTCCCAACCACATAGCGAAAATACATCCCGTTACTAAGATTGATACTGAAGAGAAATAGAATAATGGTCCTGTCCCTAATAAAAACGCGCTTTGAGGAATACCTAATGCAGGTAAACTTGCTAAATAACCAGGCGCTTGTAGTAAACAGATAGCAATAGTTAACCAACGTGTAATTTGGTTAATTTTCTTCTGACCACTAGCGCCTTCTTTTTGCAGTTTTTGCAAATAAGGAATGGCAATACCCATTAGTTGAACCACAATAGAAGCAGAAATGTAAGGCATGATACCTAGAGCGAAAACCGAAGCATTAGCAAATGCACCTCCTGTAAAGGCATTAAGCAAACCTAACAAACCACCGTCTGTTTTATCAGCTAAACCTTCCAATTGAGCGGCATCTATACCTGGTAATACTACTTGAGCACCAAAACGATAAACTAATAACAAACCGAGTGTAACTACGATTCTATTTCTTAGTTCTTCTATTTTCCAAACATTCTTAATTGATTCTATAAATTTCATACTTAAAATGAGTATTATATAGTTACAGCTTCTCCGCCAGCAGCTTCAATAGCAGCTTTTGCTGAAGCAGTAAACTTATGAGCAGACACTTTTAATTTTGATTTTAATTCACCACGACCTAAAATTTTAACAAGGTCATTTTTACCGACTAAACGGTTTGTGAATAAAGTTTCAAAATCAACAGTTTCTCCAATCTTCTTATCATCAACCAATTGTTGTAAAGTATCTAAGTTGATACCTTGATATTCAACACGGTTAATGTTTGTAAAACCAAACTTAGGTACACGTCTTTGAAGTGGCATTTGCCCTCCTTCAAATCCTAGCTTTTTAGAATAACCAGAACGTGACTTAGCTCCTTTGTGACCACGTGTAGCAGTACCACCTTTACCAGAACCTTGTCCTCTACCTATTCTTTTCCCTTGGGTTTTTACTGAACCTTCTGCAGGTTTTAAATTACTTAAATCCATTTTTCAGTTTATATTTTTAAGCTTCTTGAACAGAAACTAAATGTGAAACTTTAGCAACCATACCAAGTATATTTGGTGTAGCTTCATGCTCTTTTACTTGACCAATCTTTTTAAGACCTAGAGCTTCTAAAGTTCTCTTTTGTCTTAGCGGACGATTGATTGCGCTTTTAACTTTTGTTACTTTAATCTTTGCCATTTCTGTCTTTATTAAGCGTTAAAAACTTGTTCAAGTGAAATACCTCTATCTTTAGCGATTACGTTTGCATCTCTTAATTGTAATAAAGCATCAAAAGTTGCTTTTACTACGTTATGAGGGTTTGACGATCCTTGAGATTTAGATAATACATCGTGTACACCAACGGCTTCTAACACTGTTCTTACAGCACCACCAGCGATAACTCCTGTACCAGGAGCAGCAGGAATAATATTAACTCTAGCTCCACCGTATTTACCTTTTTGCTCATGTGGTAAAGTTCCTTTAATAATAGGAATTCTCACAAGGTTTTTCTTAGCATCTTCTACTGCTTTTGCAATTGCACTAGCAACATCTTTAGATTTTCCTAAACCTTGTCCTACAACACCTGCTTCATCACCAACTACTACAATTGCTGAAAAACCAAATGCTCTACCACCTTTAGTTACTTTAGTAACTCTCTGTACACCAACTAAACGATCTTTAAGATCTAATCCACCTGGTTTTACTAACTCTGCACTTTTATATTTTTGAAACATAATATATTAGAATTTAAGTCCTGCTTCTCTAGCTCCTTCAGCTAATGATTTAACTCTACCGTGATATAAGTAACCACCTCTATCAAAAGAGATTGTTTCTACACCAGCTTTTAAAGCTTTCTCAGCAAGTGCCTTACCTACTAACTTAGCTACTTCAGATTTAGTTGCATTTGCAGCACTAATGTCTTTATCTCTTGAAGATGCTGAACTGATAGTTTTACCAGTTACATCATCAACTAATTGAGCATAAATTTCTTTATTACTTCTATAAACAGCTAATCGTGGTTTTGCTTCTGTACCAGAAACAACCTTACGGATTCTGTTTTTTATTCTTAGTCTTCTTTCGTTCTTTGTCAATGCCATAACTTAATTATTAAGCTGATTTACCTGCTTTTCTTCTAATTTCTTCACCTACAAACTTGATACCTTTTCCTTTGTAAGGTTCAGGTTTTCTAAATCCACGGATCTTCGCAGCTACTTGACCAACAAGTTGTTTATCGAATGATGTTAACTTAACGATTGGGTTTTTACCTTTTTCAGAAACGGTTTCAACCTTAACTTCTGGAGCAATATCCATAACAATGTTATGAGAAAATCCTAAAGCTAAATCTAATTTTTGTCCTTGGTTAGATGCTCTATAACCTACACCAACCAATTCTAATTCTTTAGTCCATCCTTTAGATACACCTTCAATCATATTGTTTACTAAAGATCTGTATAAACCATGTTTGGCTTTTTGATCTTTATGATCTGAAGAACGTGTTACTAAAACATCGCCTTCTTCTACTTTAATTTCAACAGTGTCGAAATTTTGAGTTAGTTCACCTAATTTTCCTTTTACAGTTAAAACGTTGTCTTTAACATCAACTGTTACACCTTCTGGAATGGCTACTGGATTATTTCCTATTCTTGACATTTCTTTCTGGTTTTAAAATTAGTAAACGTAACATAAAACTTCACCACCAACATTATCTCTTTTGGCTTGTTTACCAGTCATAACTCCGTGAGAAGTTGAAACGATGGCAATACCAAGTCCGTTAAGGATACGAGGTAAATCTTTAGAACTAGCATACTTACGTAAACCTGGTGTACTAATTCTTTGAAGTTTTTTAATTACAGGTTCTTTAGTTTCTTTATTGTATTTAAGAGCTATTTTAATAGTTCCTTGTACAGAAGAATCTTCAAATTTATAACTTAAAATATATCCTTGTTCGAATAAAATTTTAGTTATGTCTTTTTTCAAATTAGATGCTGGAATCTCTACCACTCTGTGGTTAGCACGCACCGCGTTTCTAATTCTTGTCAAATAATCCGCAATTGGATCTGAGTACATAATGAATTGATTTTGTGATCTTGGTTTTCGGCCTTGCGCCGAACCTAAAATCTGATTATTTAAATAATATTACCAACTAGCTTTTCTTACTCCAGGTATAAGACCTTGGTTAGCCATTTCTCTAAAAGTTACACGAGAGATCCCGAAAGTTCTCATGTATCCTTTTGGTCTACCTGTTAATTTACATCTATTATGCTGACGAATAGGAGATGCATTTTTAGGTAACTTTTGTAATGCTTCATAATCTCCAGCTTCTTTTAAAGCTTTACGTTTCTCAGCATATTTAGCTACAGTTTTTGCTCTTTTTACCTCACGGGCTTTCATTGATTCTTTAGCCATATCTTAGTTCTTTTGAAAAGGTAATCCTAATTCGGTTAATAATGATTTCGCTTCTTTATCAGTTTCGGCAGTTGTTACAAATGTAATATCCATACCAGAAATTTTGTTCACTTTATCAATGTTTATTTCTGGGAAGATGATTTGTTCAGTAATTCCTAAGTTGTAATTACCTCTACCATCGAAACCTGTAGCTTTAATTCCGTTAAAATCTCTTACACGTGGAAGTGCAGAAGTTACTAAACGGTCTAAAAACTCATACATTTTTTCACCACGTAAAGTTACTTTAGCGCCGATAGGCATACCTTTACGTAATTTAAATGATGCAACATCCTTTTTAGATAATGTAGAAATCGCTTTTTGTCCAGATATAGTCGTTAATTCTTCTACAGCGTAGTCAATTAATTTTTTGTCTGCAACAGCTGCTCCAACACCTTTAGATATTACTATCTTAGAAAGTTTAGGAACTTGCATTACATTCTTATATCCAAATTCGTCTGTAAGAGCTGCAATTACTTTGCTTTTATACTCTTCTTTAAGTCTTGGTGAATATCCCATAACTATATTACTTCATTAGATTTTATTGAAAATCTTACTTTTTTATCACCTTCTACTCTATATCCAACTCTTGTTGTTTCTCCTTTTGAAGTTAACAATGATAAGTTAGAAATATGAATAGGTGCTTCTTTCTCTACGATTCCTCCTTGAGGGTTTTGTGCACTTGGTTTAGTATGTTTCTTAACCATGTTTACACCCTCAACGATCGCTTTGTTCTTTTCTATTAATACTTTTTGTACAACACCTTCAGATCCTTTGTGATCTCCAGCGATTACTTTTACAGTATCTCCAGTTTTTATTTTAAGCTTTGTCATCTTACTTATTAATGTATTAAAGCACTTCTGGTGCTAATGATACAATCTTCATGAATTGTTTATCACGAAGCTCTCTAGCAACAGGACCAAATACACGTGTACCTCTCATCTCACCCGTTGGGTTTAATAATACACAAGCATTATCATCAAATCTTATATAAGATCCATCTGGTCTTCTTACTTCCTTCTTGGTACGTACAACAACTGCTGTAGAAACTGCTTTTTTCTTAACGTTTCCGTTAGGGGTTGCATCTTTTACAGAAACAACTATTTTGTCTCCAACAGAAGCGTATCTTCTTTTAGTACCTCCCAATACACGGATAACCAAAACTTCTTTTGCTCCTGTATTGTCTGCTACTTTTAATCTTGATTCTTGCTGTAACATAATTATTTAGCTCTTTCTATGATTTCTACTAATCTCCAACATTTAGATTTACTTAAAGGTCTTGTTTCCATGATCTTTACAGTATCACCAATATTACAATCGTTCGTTTCGTCGTGTGCAACATATTTCTTAGTTTTTAACACGAACTTACCATACATAGGGTGTTTTACTTTTTTAACCTCAGAAACCACAATTGATTTCTGCATCTTGTTACTAGTAACAACTCCTATACGTTCTTTTCTTAAATTTCTTGTTTCCATCTTTTCGGCAGAATTATTGTAATTCTCTTTTAGTTAATTCGGTCGCAATTCTAGCTACAGATCTTCTTACAGTACGTAATTGAATTGGATTCTCTAAAGGAGATATTGCATGAGCCAATTTTAGGTCTGAATAACTCTTTTTTGTTTCACTAAGTTTCTCTTGTAACTCAGCTACAGATAATTCTTTAATTTCTGATTGTTTCATAATATCAAATAAATTATGCTTCGTAATCTCTAGCGATTAAAAACTTAGTTTTAACAGGTAATTTTTGTGCTGCTAAACGTAATGCTTCTTTTGCAACGTCTAAAGGCACACCACCTATTTCAAATAAAACACGACCTGGTCTACAAACGGCTACCCAATATTCAACGGCACCTTTACCTTTACCCATACGTACTTCAAGAGGCTTTTTTGTGATCGGCTTGTCTGGAAATATTTTAATCCAAAGTTGACCTTCTCTTTTCATGTAACGTGTAGCGGCAATACGAGCTGCTTCAATTTGACGAGACGTTATAAAAGTTGCGTCTAATGCTTTTATTCCAAAAGTTCCGTTTGAAAGTTGGTGTCCTCTTCCAGAGAGACCTTTCATACGTCCTTTTTGCTGTTTACGAAATTTTGTTCTTTTAGGCTGTAACATTTTTCTTTACTTTATAAAAAATTACTTTCTACGACGAGGTTTGTTATCTCTGTTTCCGCCACGTCCTCCGGCTCCACCTTTTCCTTGCTTCTTAGATAAACCAACAAGCGGAGAAAGTTCTCTTTTACCATATACTTCACCTTTCATGATCCATACTTTAACACCCAATCTACCGTAAGTAGTGTGTGCCTCAACTAAAGCATAATCAATATCGGCTCTGAAGGTTGATAAAGGAATACGTCCTTCTTTGTAGTGTTCAGAACGTGCCATCTCAGCACCATTTAAACGACCACTAATTTGGATTTTAATTCCTTCAGCATTCATACGCATTGTAGCAGCGATAGCCATTTTGATTGCACGTCTGTATGAAATTCTGTTTTCAATTTGACGAGCAATACTAGATCCTACTAAAAATGCATCAAGTTCAGGTCTTTTAATTTCAAAGATGTTAATCTGAACCTCTTTTCCAGTAATTTTCTTAAGCTCTTCTTTTAACTTGTCTACCTCTTGACCACCTTTACCGATAATAATACCAGGTCTAGCAGTAGTGATAGTAACGGTTACAAGTTTTAAAGTTCTTTCAATAATTACTCTACTAACACTAGCTTTAGATAAACGCGCGTGAACGTATTTTCTAATTTTATCGTCTTCGGCAAGCTTATCTCCATAATCATTACCTCCGTACCAGTTAGATTCCCATCCTCTGATAATACCTAAGCGATTTCCGATTGGATTTGTTTTTTGTCCCATACTTCTATCTTAGCTTTGTGTGTTATTTTTAGCTCCTACCACTAATGTTACGTGGTTTGAACGTTTTCTAATTCTGTGTGCACGACCTTGAGGTGCTGGACGCAATCTTTTTAACATAGATCCACCATCAACTCTAATCTCTTTTACTATTAATCCAGCCTCTTCGATGTTACCTTCTTCGTTTTTAGCTTGCCAGTTTGCAATTGCAGACAATAACAATTTCTCTAAACGACCAGATGCTTCTTTTTGGTTGAATTTTAAGATATTAAGTGCATTTTCTACTTTTTCACCTCTTACTAAATCGGCTACTAAACGCATTTTTCTCGGTGATGTAGGACAATTATTAAGTTTAGCAAAAGCAACTTGCTTTTTTCCTTCCTTAATAGCGTCTGCCATTTGTTTTTTACGACTTCCCATAGCTTACTACTTTTTACCTTTATTTTTAGCACCTGCATGTCCACGGAATGAACGTGTTGGTGAAAATTCTCCTAATTTATGTCCTACCATGTTCTCAGTAACGTATACTGGTACAAATTGGCGGCCATTGTGTACTGCGATTGTTTGTCCAACAAAATCTGGAGTAATCATACTTGCTCTTGACCAAGTTTTGATTACTGTTTTTTTGTTTCCTTCAACATTTACAGCAACTTTTTTCTCTAATTTATAATGAACGTAAGGTCCTTTTTTTAATGATCTTGCCATGTCTTATTTCTTTCTACGTTCTACAATATATTTATTACTTGCTTTCGTCTTAGAACGGGTTCTGTATCCTTTAGCTGGCACACCGTTTCTAGAACGTGGGTGTCCACCTGAAGATTTACCTTCACCACCACCCATTGGGTGATCAACTGGATTCATTACTACTGGTCTAGTACGTGGTCTTCTACCTAACCATCTTGTTCTACCCGCTTTACCACCTACTAATAATTGGTGATCTGAGTTAGAAACAACACCAACAGTAGCCATACAGTTTACAAGAATTAATCTTGTTTCACCTGAAGGTAATTTTACTGTAGCAAATTTACCATCTCTTGCCATTAACTGAGCAAAAGCACCAGCACTACGTGCCATAACAGCACCTTGACCTGGACGTAACTCTACACAAGAAATAATTGTTCCTAATGGAATTTCACTTAATGGCATAGCATTTCCAATTTCTGGAGCGATACCTTCTGTACCAGATACTACATTTTGCCCAACCTGTAAACCGTTTTGAGCAATAATGTATCTTTTCTCACCATCTTGATAATTCAATAAAGCGATAAAAGCTGTTCTGTTTGGATCGTATTGAATAGAAGCTACTTCAGCTGGAATTCCTGCTTTGTCTCTTTTAAAATCAATAATACGATACTTTCTTTTATGACCACCACCAATATAGCGCATGGTCATTTTTCCTTGACTGTTTCTACCACCAGACCTTTTATTCGGAACGAGTAAACTCTTTTCCGGCTTATCAGTAGTAATGGCGTCATAACCATTTACTACTCTAAAACGCTGTCCTGGGGTGATTGGTTTTAATTTTCTTACTGACATTTGTCTTTAATTACATGTTACTGTATAAATCAATCATTTCACCTTCCGCCAGTTGTACAATTGCCTTTTTAACAGCATTTGTTTTACCATGTTGAATACCAGTTTTAGTAAACTTGGTACTACGATCTGGACGGACATTTATAGTACGAACTTTTTCAACAGAAACACCATAAGCAGCTTCAACCGCTTTTTTGATTTCTACCTTGTTCGCCTTAGTGTTCACTGCGAAAGTATAGCAATTTCTTAACTCGCTATCTGCAGTCGCTTTTTCTGTGATTATAGGTTTAATTAAGATACTCATCTGTTTCTTATTTACTTAAGTTTGTTTCAATTCCTGCTAATGCTCCTTCTAATAAAACAACTTGTCCTGCATTTAGGATTTTGTAAGTGCTCAATTCTGAAGCAGTAATAACCTCTGTACGTTGTACGTTACGAGATGCTAAATAAACATTGTTATTTGCAGCACCTAATACGAACAAAGTTTTTTTGTTTTCAAGCTCTAAAGCTTTTAAAACAGCTGTAAAGTTCTTTGTCTTTACAGTATCAAAATTAAAGTCTTCTAAAACTGTAATTGATTTTTCTCCTGCTTTGATACTTAAGGCAGACTTACGCGCTAAACGCTTTAAGTTTTTATTAAGTTTGAAGCTGTAGTTTCTAGGTCTTGGACCGAACATACGACCACCACCTTTAAATACACCAGACTTAATACTACCTGCTCTTGCAGTACCAGTTCCTTTTTGCTTTTTAATCTTACGCGTAGATCCAGAAATCTCAGCTCTCTCTTTAGATTTGTGAGTTCCTTGTCTTTGGTTTGCTAAATATTGTTTAACATCCAAATATACAGCGTGATTATTAGGCTCAATAGCAAACACATCTTTAGAAAGGTCTGCCTTTCTACCTGTGTCTTTTCCGTTTATATCTAAAACTGCTACTTTCATTATTTTCTAATAATTACATAAGCGTTTTTGTGTCCAGGTACACACCCTTTCACTACTAGTAGGTTCTTTTCAGCAACTACTTTTAAAACTCTTAAATTTTGAACTTTAACTGTGTCTCCACCCATTCTTCCTGCCATTTTCATTCCTTTGAAAACTCTTGCAGGGTAAGATGCAGCTCCAATTGATCCTGGCGCTCTTAAACGGTTATGTTGACCGTGAGTAGCTTGACCTACACCACCGAAACCATGACGTTTTACAACACCTTGAAATCCTTTACCTTTAGATGTTCCTGCTACATCAACAAATTCACCTTCAGCAAAGTGATCTACAGTAACAGCATCTCCTAATTTGTACTCCGCATCAAAACCTTTGAATTCAACGAGTTTTCGCTTAACAGAAGTACCCGCTTTTTTAGCATGACCTAAGTCTGCTTTAGTAGCGCTTTTTTCTGTCGCGTCATCGAAACCAAGTTGTACAGCATTATAACCGTCAACTTCTTCAGTTCTGACTTGGGTAACGATACATGGTCCAGCTTCGATAACTGTACAAGGAATGTTCTTCCCGTTTTCATCGAAGATGCTGGTCATACCGATTTTCTTTCCAATTAACCCAGACATATTTAATTATTTATTAATGATTTACTTATTTATTAAAAACATTTAAGGCTGAAAATACCATTCAGCCTTGAAGTGTATTTTTGCCGTTTTTCCCGCAACCGCATTGGTGGGACATGTAAATATGAAGTTAAACTCCACATTTTAGGAGTGCAAATGTAGAGTTTTATTTTGATTTAAAAAAATGATTATCAAATAATTCTGCATAAATTCTTTATAACCACGTAATTAGTACAATTTGCACCAATTTAGCATTATTAAGCACAGTAAAAACAAGGCGGTTTAAGCCCTTAAAGTGCCTTGAAAAGTTCCAGAAACACTAATAAAACGACTATAAACACAAAAAAGCACCAGAATAATAACTTATCCTGATGCTTTATTTTATAAAGTATTAAAAGTTTAAACTTTTAATCTACTTATACTTTAATTTCTACTTCTACACCACTTGGTAACTCTAATTTCATTAGAGCATCAATCGTTTTTGAAGATGAAGAGTAAATATCAAGTAAACGCTTGTAAGAGCTTAATTGAAATTGTTCTCTAGATTTCTTGTTAACGTGTGGAGAACGTAATACAGTGAAAATTTTCTTGTGTGTTGGTAATGGAATTGGTCCAGTTACAACAGCACCAGTACTTTTTACTGTTTTTACAATCTTATCAGCAGACTTGTCTACTAAGTTATGATCGTAAGACTTTAATTTTATTCTGATTTTTTGACTCATTTTCTTAACTTTTTAAGATTATTCTCCTTTTGCTGCTTTAATAACCTCTTCAGAAATATTTGAAGGTGTTTCAGCATAGTGTGAAAATTCCATTGTTGATGTTGCACGACCAGATGACAATGTTCTTAATGTTGTTACATAACCAAACATTTCCGATAATGGTACAGTAGCTTTTACAGTTTTTGCTCCAGCTCTATCACCCATATCACTAACCTGACCTCTTCTTCTATTTAAATCACCTACAATATCACCCATGTTTTCTTCAGGAGTAATAACCTCAAGTTTCATAATAGGCTCCATAATAACCGCTTTTGCAGCTTTTGCAGAGTTTTTAAATCCTAATTTTGCAGCTAATTCGAAAGATAATTGATCCGAATCCACATCGTGGTAAGAACCATCAGTTAATGTTACTTTCATAGCATCAACTTCATATCCTGCTAATGGTCCATTAATCATGGCCATTTTGAATCCTTTTTCAATTGAAGGGATAAATTCTTTAGGAACGTTACCACCTTTAATTTCAGAAACAAATTCTAAACCAACTTTACCTTCTTCAGCAGGCTCAAGTGTAAATACGATATCAGCAAATTTACCACGTCCACCAGATTGTTTTTTGTAAACTTCTCTGTGTTCTGCACGTTGTGTAATAGCCTCTTTGTACTCAACTTGTGGTTGACCTTGATTTACTTCAACCTTAAACTCACGTTTAAGACGGTCTACAATAATATCTAAGTGAAGCTCACCCATTCCAGAAATAATAGTCTGTCCTGAAGCTTCATCAGTTCTAGCAGTAAACGTTGGATCTTCCTCAGCTAATTTAGCTAAAGCCATACCCATTTTATCTACATCTGCTTTAGTTTTAGGCTCAACCGCGATACCAATTACTGGATCAGGGAAGTCCATAGATTCTAAAACGATAGGATTCTTTTCATCAGACATAGTATCACCAGTCTTGATATCTTTAAATCCTACTGCTGCTCCAATATCACCTGCTTCGATAAAATCGATAGCATTTTGTTTATTAGAGTGCATTTGATAGATACGTGAAATACGCTCTTTTTTACCTGAACGGTTATTTAAGATATAAGACCCTGCATCTAAACGACCTGAATATGCTCTAAAGAAAGCTAAACGTCCTACGAAAGGATCGGTAGCAATTTTAAATGCTAAAGCCGCGAATGGCTCTTTTACATCTGGCTTACGTTTTTCTTCGTCACCTGTTGATGGGTTAGTTCCAACAACACTATCTCTATCTAATGGAGAAGGTAAATAACGACATACAGCATCTAATAAAAACTGTACTCCTTTATTTTTGAAAGCAGAACCACAAATCATAGGGATGATTGACATATCCATTACAGCAGCTCTAAGTGCAGCGTGCACTTCTTCTTCTGTAATAGAATCTTCATCTTCCATGAATTTTTCTAATAGATTCTCGTCGTATCCAGCAACCTCTTCAATAAGTAAGGCACGGTATTTACGAGCTTCTTCTTTCATATCTTCTGGAATATCGATCACATCAAAAGTTGCCCCTTGAGTTTCATCATGCCAAATAATAGCACGGTTTTTTACTAAATCGACAATTCCTTTAAAGTCTGCCTCATCACCAATGTTTAAAACGATTGGCACAGCGTTAGACTTTAACATATCTTTTACTTGTTGACAAACACCTAAAAAGTTAGATCCTTGACGGTCCATTTTGTTAACGAAACCAATTCTAGGCACTTTATAGTTATCAGCTAGTCTCCAGTTAGTTTCAGATTGAGGCTCAACACCATCAACCGCACTAAATAAGAATACTAAACCATCAAGAACACGTAAAGATCTGTTTACCTCAACGGTAAAATCAACGTGGCCCGGAGTATCGATAATATTAAAGTGGTAATCTTTTGTTTCAGGTAATGGTTGTGCATTTTCCATTGGGAATTTCCAAGAACAAGTTGTTGCAGCAGAAGTAATTGTAATACCTCTTTCTTGCTCTTGCTCCATCCAGTCCATTGTTGCAGCACCATCATGCACCTCACCAATTTTATGAGAAACACCTGTATAATAAAGTACACGTTCTGTAGTAGTGGTTTTCCCTGCATCAATATGTGCAGCGATACCAATATTTCTAGTGAATTTTAAATCTCTTGCCATTTCTTATTAAAATCTAAAGTGAGAGAATGCTTTGTTTGCTTCCGCCATCTTGTGCGTATCAACTCTTTTCTTAACCGCTGCACCTTCTTCTTTAGCTGCTGCTAAGATCTCGGTTGCTAAACGTAACGCCATAGACTTTTCATTTCTTTTACGTGAAAAGCTAATAAGCCATTTCATAGCCGTAGAAACTTTACGGTCTGGACGAATTTGCATTGGAATTTGGAATGTTGCACCACCAACACGACGACTACGTACTTCTACGTGAGGCATCACATTTGATAAAGCATCTTTCCAGATCTCTAAAGCCGTTTTCTCTTCGTCAGTTTTTTTCGAATCTACAATATCAATTGCATCGTAGAATACTTTAAAAGCTACCGATTTCTTTCCATCCCACATCATCATGTTAACGAAACGAGTTACTAACTGGTCGTTAAAACGTGGATCTGGTAAAAGCGGTCTCTTTTTTGCTGCTCTTTTTCTCATGTCTTCTTTTTGAGTTTTTAGTTTTTAGTTATTAGTTATTGGCTTTTTCAAACTTCTAACTTCTAACTTCTAACTTTAATTTTACTTCTTAGGGCGTTTAGCACCATACTTAGATCTACGTTGCGTTCTACCTGAAACACCTGCTGTGTCTAAAGCACCACGTACAATGTGATATCTAACTCCTGGTAAATCTTTTACCCTTCCACCTCTTACCAATACTATCGAGTGCTCTTGTAGATTGTGTCCTTCACCACCGATGTATGCATTAACCTCGTTTCCGTTTGTTAAACGAACCCTTGCTACCTTACGCATTGCTGAGTTAGGTTTTTTAGGTGTCGTTGTGTAAACACGAGTACACACACCACGTCTTTGCGGACAAGAATCTAAAGCAGCCGATTTACTCTTCTTGGTAATTTTGGCTCTTCCTTTTCTTACTAATTGCGAAATTGTTGGCATATATATTATATATAAATTTTATTATCCTCTTCTAAGAGGGCTGCAAAGGTAGAAATTAAATTTTATTATTCAAATCCTAATTCATTAATTTTCAACCTAAAATGAAATTTATTTATTGACTTATATTATCAAGTGGTATTTTCCGTTAGATTTACAATAAAAAAACGACCACCCAAAACGTGAAAAAACCTATCTATTTCATAATCATACTCTCCATGCTTTTATCGCTAAATGGGTTTGCACAAAATTTAGGTTTAAAAGTATACGGCAAAACAGATTATGAAACTTCAATAATTAAAAATTTAAATTACACCTCCTTTCACAAAAACTACAAGTCTGTAAAATCTGAGGTTGACAGTATTCAAAACACCCTTTTAAAAATGGGATATATTGAAAACGAATTAAAGTTTATTAAAAAAATAAACGATTCTACATTCGAATCTGCCATCCATTTAAAGAACAAAATCGACACCATATATATATACCATAATAAAAAGGAAATAAATACATCCAAAATAAGCCATGTGTTCAAGATAATAAACGACACCTGTTTCGCAATAACACTTCCTAATTTAGAAAATACTTTAAGTTATATAAATGCTGAAAACGCAAAAAAAGGTTTCCCCTTTACCAACCTAAAGCTTTCAAACATTGTAAAGCACGACTCAACATCACTTAAAGCCCATTTAATTTTAGACACTACAAATAAAAAAAGAACTATAGACCATATTATTATAAAAGGATATGAAAAGTTCCCTAAGTCCTATTTAAAACATTTTTTAAAAATTAAACCAGGTCAAACTTTCGATTTAAACCAAATTAAATTAAAAACGGAACAACTTAATAATTTAAATTTTGCTCGAGAAACCAAAAGTCCAGAGGTTCTTTTCTCAAAAGATTCCACAAGTCTTTACCTTTATTTAGAAAAAACACAGAGCAACACCTTTGATGGCTTTATTGGATTTGGAACCAATGAAGAAACAAACAAACTAGAATTTGACGGTTATTTAACCCTAAACCTCACAAACAATTTAAATTTTGGAGAAGAATTCCGAATTTTATACAAAAGTGACGAAAACGACCAGCGAACATTTGAAACCAACTTATCATTACCATACTTATTTAAAACCCCTATTGGCATAGAGTTGATGCTACGTCTATTCAAAAAAGACTCATCATTCACCACAGCAAACCAATCTGCCAAACTGCATTATCAAATAAATGCAAAAAACAAAACATTCGCAGGCATCTCTTCAACAGAATCAAACAACCTGCTTTCTGAGAACACAACAAGTTTAATTTCGGATTACTCTACATTTAATTACACCCTAGGTTACGAATTCACAAGTTCTAGAACTATGAATTTACTATTCCCATGGAATTCCAAAATATATACCGACGTAAGTTTCGGTAAGCGAAAAACCAGCGCTTCAAAAGAAAACCAAACTTTAGCATTATTAGACGCCTTTAAAATATTTAACCTAAATCAAAAAAACAGCATCTTCCTAAGGGTAAACGGAGGAGCCTTAATCTCTAATACCTATTATGAAAATGAATTACTAAGGTTTGGCGGCATTAACTCGATAAGAGGTTTCGAAGAGAACAGCATTTACGCCTCACTTTACGGTGTTATAAATAACGAATACAGATTCCAATTAAGCAACACCATATATATTAACTCCATTATTGATGCTGCATATTATGAAAATAAAATAACAAACATTCACCAGAAACTCTACGGATTTGGCTTCGGATTTGGTCTTCTAACAAAAGCCGGTTTATTTAAATTCAACTATGCTCTTGGAAAAACAGAAAACGAAAATGCGAAACTTTCAAATTCTAAGATACATTTAAGTTTAATAGCTAATTTTTAGTATTAGATTACAGTTTTATGGCAATTTAGCACCTAATTCATAAATTTTAACCATTATTTGTTGTTTTATTAACTTTTTATTATGATTTTTGACCTGACTAATTCAAATAATTATAAAATGAAAACAAAGTTTAGTGGAATTCTAACGCTATTACTAGCGCTAGTTGTGCAACTATCGTTTGCACAAGAAAAGACAATTTCAGGTACGGTTTCAGATGAAACAGGCTTACCGCTTCCTGGAGCAACAGTCTTAGTAAAAGGAACAACTTCTGGTACTTCAACAGATTTCGATGGTAAATACACGATCTTAGCGAAAACCGGAGACGTTCTTGTCTTTAGTTTTGTAGGTTACACAACACAAAATGTGACAGTAGCTGCTTCAAGCAGTATTAATGTGACTTTACCTGAAGACACTGAGTCGTTAGATGAAGTAATTATTGTTGGTTATAGTACATCAACAAAACAAGCCTTTGCAGGTACAGTTAATGAAATTAAATCAGAGGTTTTAGAAACTAAAAACTACGCTAACGTTTCTCAAGCTTTAGCTGGTGAGGCTGCCGGTGTAAATGTAATTAACACTTCTGGACAGCCAGGAACTGTTGCTACAGTTCGTATTCGTGGTTTTGGATCGGTTAATGGAAACAGAGATCCACTTTACGTGGTTGACGGGGTGCCATTAACAACTTCTTCAACATTTGATGAAAATGGTGCTGCTGTTAACAACGACGCATTAAACGCTATCAATCCTGCAGATATCGAGTCAACTACTATATTAAAGGATGCGACTGCAACCGCAATATATGGTGCACGTGGTGCAAATGGTGTTGTATTAATTACGACAAAAGCTGGTAAAAAAGGCACAAGTGTTATTGATGTGGATGTTAGAACTGGTGTGAATTTCCAAGCTATTCCTAGATACGATGTTATTAAAGACCCGAATGAATACGTTGAGTTATCTTGGGGAGCGCTTAAAAATTATTTCGAACTTGACTATCCAACATTTAATTCTGTGGATTATGCAAATCAATACCTATATAGTACAAACTTAGGTATTCACCCAACGTATAACAACTACAACGCTGCAGATGGATCTCAGTTAATTGACCCAACTACAGGTAAAATGTTACCAGGTGTTACAACAAAATACACCCCAGAAAACTGGGAAGATTATGCTTTCCAAACTTCAATCATGAAAGAAGTAAACTTAAAAATGAGTGGAGGTAACGACAAAACGAGATACTTTTCTTCTTTTGGTTATTTAGACCAAGAAGGTTATATGAATAACTCTAATTACAAGCGTTACTCAACACGTTTAAACGTAAATCATAAACCTAAAGATTGGCTAACCGCTACTGCTAATTTAAGTTATAGTTATGACGAAACAGTAGCCAATGGACAATCTGAAGACTCAGGTAGTGTATTTTGGTTTGTTGACAACATTCCTTCAATTTACCCATTATTTTTAAGAGATGCTAATGGAGACAAAGTTGAAGATCCTTACTATGGAGGTTATCAATATGATTACGGAAACACAAGAGGCTTTGGTGGGTTAACAAATGCTATAGCAGATTCTCAATATGATTTTGATGGAAACAGTAGCCACTACGTTAATGGATCTTTCTCTTTAAAATTTGATATTACTAAAGATCTAAGTTTCGAAACACGTTATGGTGTACAATACTATAACCGTATCCGTAACGTTATAAACAACCCTTTTTACGGCTCGGCGGTTGGACAAAGTGGTAGCTTATTTAAAGTTAATACCTTAGAAATCACACAAAACTTATTAAACATGCTTAGGTATAGCAAAACTTTTGGAGATCACGGTTTAGAAGTTCTTGCTGCATTTGAAACAAACCAGAATGATTACGAGTATGCAACTATAAGTAAAAATAAAGTTGTAAACTTAGAAAACGGTTTAGACCAAGCTAACAACTATGTCGTAGTATCCTCTCCTCCAACAGGATACAGCAGAGCAAGAGCCATGGAAAGTTATTTTGGACAACTTAATTACAACTACAACCAAAAATACTATTTAACAGGATCGATAAGACGTGATGGTTCTTCTAGATTCTATGAGAACAAATGGGGTACTTTTGGTTCTGTGGGTGCTGCATGGGTAATTAGCGGTGAAGATTTCTTATCTTCTTCAAAAGCTGTTAATTTCTTAAAACTTAAAGCGAGTTATGGATTAGTTGGTGACGATGGTGGTGTTGATTACTACAGTGGGCAAAATTCTTACAATATCAACAACTTAATCGGTGAAATTTCATTAATCCCTAACGCCATACAAGACCCAACTCTAACTTGGGAAACTTCAAAAATGTTTCAAACTGGTATTGAATCAACATTTTTTAATAACATCATCGACTTAAACCTAGATTATTACATTAAAAATACAGATGCTTTAATCTTCGATAAAAGATTAGCACCTTCTACAGGTGAAGCCTTAATTACTGTAAATGACGGTGAGTTAGCGAATAGAGGTTTAGAGTTTGATTTATCAGCAAACATTATTAAAACTAAAGACTATGGTTTAAGTGTTTCTGTAAACGGTGCTTTTATAAACAATGAGTTAACAAGAATGCCAATTGAAGAATCAACTGGCTTACCAAAAGTTTTAGATCAAAATACTATTTATGGCCGATCAGAAGGACACAGTATTTATGATTTTTATATGAGAGAATGGGCAGGAGTAGATAGTGATAATGGTAATCCACTTTGGAACCAATATTATAACGATGCTAACGACAATGGTGTAGTTGATACTGGTGAAGCAATTAGTAGTTTAACGGAGTATGAGAGCGAAAACCCAAACAGCACAAACATTAAAAAAACAACAACTAGTGTTTATGCGGATGCCACTGAAAAATATACAGGACATTCTGTTATACCAGATGTTAGTGGAGCTTTTAGAATAAACGCAAAAGTTAAAAACTTTACCCTTAGCACGCAGTTCACATATAGTTTAGGTGGATACGGATACGATTCTGCTTATGCTCGTTTAATGAGCAACGACAATATTGGAGGAAACAATTGGCATACAGATGTTAGAGACAGCTGGAAAGAACCAGGAGATGTAACAAACGTTCCTAGATTAATTAGCGGATTAAACACAACTGTTAATTCTACATCTACAAGATTCCTTACATCTACTGATTATATAGCTCTAAACAATGCAAGTCTTGCTTACTCATTACCAAGTATTTTCCTTAATAATACTGGTCTTACTGGTGTGAACTTTTCTTTAACTGCCGACAATTTATTTGTAAGCAGCAAAAGACCAGGATTTAACCCAAATACAGCAGAAACAGCTGCGTCAAGCACTTACAATTATGCACCACTTACTACTGTGACATTAGGTGTAAGAGTTAAATTTTAAAAAAAAAAGAAAATGAAAAAAACATATTTAAAAACACTATTAATTTCAGCTATTTCAGTTTTTGCTGTAGGTTGTAGTTCTGATTTCTTAGTAGAAACTCCAACAGAAGATATATCTGTAGACGATGTCGCTAAAACGGGAGAGATTTATGCTGGCGTATTAGCTGGTACTCTTACTGGTATTTCTAATGCCACATTTACAACCGGAACCGGTGGCACTACGGACCATGAAGATTTCGGTCAAAAAGGATACGATATCTATTTAGATTTCCTATCTGGTGACTTAGCTTTAACGGCTAATAATTATAACAGATATGGTCGATTTGTACAATTCCAAACAACCAATGATTTCACACAAACAATTGGTAACTACACGGCTTGGAGATATTACTATAGATTGATATCCTATGCTAACGGCATTATAGATGCTGTAGGCGGTAACAATGCTACTATTACAGATGCGAATCGCGTAACTATGGGACAAGCAAAGGCCATGCGTGCATATGCTTATTTCTACTTAACTCAGTTATATATTCCTGAGTACACACCATCGTCTAAAATCCTACCATTATACATAGATTCAAGCGGTGTATCCTTACCACAAAGTGAAACTCAAGAAGTTTACGCACAAATGGTTGACGATCTTACTCAAGCGGTTACTTTATTAGACGGTTACTCAAGAAGTGAACTATACCAAGTAAATCAAGCTGTAGCTAAGACGTTATTAGCCTATGTTTACTCTGCAATTGGAGGAAGTACAAATAACTTAATGGCTAGAGATTTAGCTAATGAAGTGATTGCAGAAGCTGGTTTACCTATAACTAATAAAACTCAAACTGTTGGTGGATTTAATCGCATTGAAAACAACCCAAGTTGGTTATGGGGTATTGATATTACAACAGATGCTGGTTTAGACTTAATCTCATGGTGGGGACAAATGGATATTTACACCTATAGCTACCAATGGGCTGGAGATAAAAAAGCCATTGATGAAAACCTATACAATGAAATCGACGATAATGACATCAGAAAAACGCAATTTGCAACGGCTACAGATATAGCTGACCCGGCAAATCAATTAGGTGATACTGATTTGTTAATTCCTTTCAAAAAGTTCTACAACGGAAACCGTGTAAGAGGAGGACAAAGAGTTATCGAAGATGATTACGTTTTTATGAGAATAGATGAATTATATCTTTTATCTGCTGAATTATCTGCAAGAGAAGGGTTTGAAGCTGAAGCTAAAGACAGGCTTAAAGAAATTTTAGTTGAACGTTTTGACGATCCTGCAGATTACGCTTATGTAGATGCACTTTCAGGTCAAGCTTTACAAGATGAAATATACTTACAAACAAGAATTGAATTCTTTGGTGAAGGTAAAAGTTTCCTTGCACTTAAAAGAAATAAAGGCACTGTAACTAGAGGAGCTAACCACGTGTACTTCGCTGGTGACTCTTGGCTTTATAATGATGATATTTTAACTTTTGAAGTTCCACAAAGTGAAGTTCAAAACAATCCTCATATTAATTAATATTTGAATTATTAATTGAATTATGATTCTAAACCACCTCATTTGAGGTGGTTTTTTTTATACCTTTACCCCAATGGAAAATCAAACACAAATATTCGGTATTCGCGCTATCATTGAGGCTATTAACGCCAATCAAACTATAGATAAAGTCTTTCTTCAAAAAGGATTACAGGGTGATTTATTTTCAGAATTAGAGACTTTAGTTAATAAAAAGTCGATAAACAAGTCTTATGTTCCAGTTGAAAAACTAAATAAGCTATCAAAAGGAAACCATCAAGGGGCTGTGGCACAGATTTCGCCAATTGCCTTTCATGATATGGAAACTTTAGTTTCTAATGTGATTGAATCTGGTAAAACCCCATTATTTCTACTATTAGATCAACTTAGTGATGTTAGAAATTTTGGTGCCATTATTAGAACTGCCGAATGTACCGGAGTTGATGGCATTATTATTCAGAAAAAAGGAGGTGCTCCTGTAAACGGAGATACCATAAAAACTAGTGCCGGAGCGGTTTTTAAAGTCCCTATTTGTAAAGTAGATCATATTAAAGATGCCGTATTTTTTATGCAAGCATCTGGAATAAAAGTCATTTCTGCTACCGAAAAAACTAATGATACGCTATACGATGTATCCTTTAATGAACCCTGCGCTATTGTCATGGGATCGGAAGGCCGCGGTATCAACCCTTCGATAATAAAGGTATCGGATGCAAAGGCCAAACTACCTTTACTAGGTGAGATTGAGTCTTTAAATGTTTCGGTAGCTTGTGGTGCTTTTTTATATGAAGTACTTAGACAGAGACGTGATTAGTTATTGGTTATTGGTTATTGGTTATTGGTTATTGGTTATTGGTTATTGGTTATTGGTTATTGGAAAATAAAAATTCAATTTTAGATTTTAGTTAATTTTTCTGAGATATTGGATCTTAACTCTTAAAAAGTATAAAATTCTAATTTAAATCTAAGAGTTTAAAAGAGTCTTTTCACTTTTCACTTTTCACTTTCGCTATCTCTTTTATAAATATAATTATAAGTCACAGGATTTTCGGTTTCTGTATCTTCAACATCATCGACCTCAATACTTTCGATAAAATTTCCATTTTCATCAAAATGTTTTAGGAAGGGATCATCAGCTTCATTGTAATCTGGTGCCTCCCAAACATACTTAATAGGTTTTTTGATCTGCTTTTTAAAAATAATAGCGAAAAACAATCCACATATTAAACCCGACAGGTGACCTTCCCAGGATATCCCCTCTTTAATCGGAAAGGTATACCAAATCATACTTCCGTAAAGAAAAACCACAGCTAAAGACAAGGCTACTAACCTATAGTATTTAGCAATTATGCCTTTGAAAAAAAGAAAACTCACCAAAACATAAATGAGTCCGCTTGCCCCAATATGATAAGAAGGACGACCAATACACCAAGTTAGCAAACCGGATAATAAAATTCCATAAGCCAAAATTTTCCAAGCAATGGGGCGGTAGAAATAAAATAAGGCCGCAGAAAGCACAAACAAGGGTATGGTGTTATGATATAGATGCTCGATATCGCCATGAATAAAAGGGCTAAATACGATACCCCTTAAACCTTTTAATGTTTGTGGGTAAATACCATAGGTATTGAAATGCTGCCCAAATCGAACTTCAAACCAAAATACGAACCAAATGGTTAGAATAAAAAACAAGGGATATGCGATAACCCCTGTGCTAAATTGAAAAGACTCCTTTTTCTTCATTGAAATAAATATAGCAAAATGTTATCCAAATTCGATTGTATGTTAAATTGGCATGTTTTCAGCCTTTAAAAAATGTTTACCTGATTTCTAAGCATTGCATGATAAATGTTTTAATTTTACAATATGAATGCAAATGAACCATTAGCTGAACGCCTACGACCTAAAACACTGGATGACTACGTAAGTCAGACCCATCTTGTAGGTGAAACCGGTTCATTAACACAGCATATCAAACAAGGTTTAATCCCTTCCATGATTTTTTGGGGACCACCAGGAACTGGGAAAACAACCCTTGCTAATATTATTGCAACAGAATCTGGAAGACCTTTTTATACCTTAAGCGCCATAAATTCTGGAGTTAAAGACATCCGTGACGTTATAGAAAAAGCTAAAAACAGCGGCGGACTCTTTACCGTTAAAAATCCTATTTTATTTATTGATGAAATTCATAGGTTCAGTAAATCACAACAGGATTCTTTGTTGCAAGCCGTTGAAAAAGGATGGATTACCCTTATAGGAGCGACTACAGAGAACCCTAGCTTTGAAGTTATTTCTGCCCTTCTATCCCGATGCCAGGTTTATATTCTCAATGCCTTTGACAAACATGATTTAGAAACACTACTAAATCGTGCTATTAAAACCGATGTATTCCTCTCAAAGAAAACTATTATTTTAAAAGAAACTAGTGCACTTTTAAAACTCTCTGGCGGTGACGGCAGAAAACTACTTAATATTTTTGAACTGTTAGTAAACTCCTATGATTCGGATGTAGTTGAAATCACCGATGAGGCCGTTTTACAACGCATACAAAACAATACAGTTCGATACGACAAAACAGGCGAACAACATTACGATATTATTTCAGCATTTATAAAATCCATTCGTGGTAGTGACCCTAATGCTGCTGTTTACTGGTTAGCGCGCATGATTGAAGGCGGTGAGGACGTTAAATTTATAGCCCGCCGTTTACTTATTGCTGCTAGCGAGGATATAGGCAATGCTAATCCAACGGCATTAGTAATTGCGAATAACACCTTCCAGGCTGTATCAACTATTGGTTTCCCTGAGTCTCGAATTATTTTAAGTCAGTGTGCCACATATTTGGCCTGCTCTCCTAAAAGTAATGCTGCATATGCCGCCATAGGTAAAGCGCAACAATTAGTAAAACAGACTGGTGATTTAAGTGTCCCTATAGACTTAAGAAATGCCCCCACAAAACTCATGAAAGAATTAGGTTATGGCGAAGATTATAAATACGCTCATAACTATAAAAACAATTTTGCATCTCAAGAATTCTTACCAGACGCCATAAAAAACACAAAATTATACGACCCTGGAAACAATTCCAGAGAACAATCGCATCGTGAGTTTTTAAAAAATCGCTGGAAAGACAAGTACAACTACTAGTCTTTAAGCAAACTAAAACTTAATGTTAAGTACTTGTTGTTTTAGCACATCCCCCTCATAATATTCTAAAACCCATTGATTATCTTTTTTGCAGACGGTTGCACTTTTACCCTGAACCAAAAACACATCCTTAGCATTGGTTTTTTGCAATTTATAAACCACTTTTGGGGTATTATCAACTAGCTGATAACCATTAGCTGTTTCTTGAGCGTATAATGTACCGTTTGGTGCTGAAGTTTTTACGGGTGCTGCCGACACTAATGCCGTAGCAGGAGGCGCAGGCACATTATTGCTCGCAACTGGAGGAACCGGTGATGTAGCTACTGTACCATCATATTTATAGTTAACAGTCTCAAATGACTTAAAAGCATCTCTTAAGGCTAAATTATAAGCCGCTTTAAACTCTTTTTCACGACTTTCTCCTTCTTTAGAACTATATACAGTTTGACCGGAACAATTTTGAAGAACTACCGTTAATTTCGTCTTAAACAACCCCGAGCTTTTTAATACATTAGATTTTAAAGCGATACAACCATTATTTAATAAATCTTCTGGATACTCGCCATTATCCATCACCGCGGTAAAACCATATTTTTCAAATAAAAAGGCGGTTAAAGAATTGAGTTGATATAAATCGGGTTCACTTAAAAACTCATATTTACTAGGTACAATAACATATTTATAAGCATTTAGGTTTTTCTGTGCGAAAGCCATCGATATCGAAAACAATGCTAAGCAGAATGATAATAATTTCAACTTCATTTTATTCTAGTTATTAATTTAAACACAGTTGTAAAGATACAATTTTTCAAAAGGTTCAATTCCATCGTAAATGTTACAAAACTCATAAAATCTATGGCTTATAGGAATGAAAAATGTTTAATCCCTTGTATTAACCTTCATCGACCGAGTCTAAAATGAGATTAAATAACTCCTTAAAACCCTCCCATTCTTTATCTTCCGAAAAGGTATAATTATGAAACACAGGAACAAACTCGCCATTGACTGCTTTAATACTGCTTATCAGTTCATTTAGCACCTTTTTTTTGTCTAATAAGGACCACTGTTTTAAAAGCGCTACATCCATGAGTTGATAGGGCGTAATTTTTAATGGTGTTTGCACTTCATAGTCTAAATCATAAAATAAAAAAGGTGTGCATGAGCCCGCACGAAATCCAATATGATTTGGATAACCCATGGTATAATCTTCTTTAATTTCTAAAGAAATTAAGTACCTATAGGTTTCGGGTAAGTTCAATTTTGAATGGGATTGCCTGGAATCAATTAAATTCGTGTTTAAAATATCTTCCATTTTCGCCTTCTCTCGTTTCAAGCGTTTTTCATCTTCTAAGGCAAAAAATGATATTTTTAAACCCACTCGACAATAATCTGCCACGTGTTTGATAAGAGAAACAAAATCTCTTTTATTTGGACTTACCCCTTTATCGTAAGTAGTTAACTCTCCAATTAAAAAAAAGAACAGGAATTTAAATCGCGTATTTTTTTGCCTATTTAACAAATACTTAAACGTATCATGAGGATCGTTTTTAAATCGAAGTAAAACCCCAAACCTATCATAGAGGCTTACTATTCTAAACTTTGAAAAATCGGACAATACCCCAACTACAGTTCGTAAAAACCCTTTAAGTTTATACTTATAGGGACTAGGCACATCAATGATTGGCTTTACAGAATAATTTTTATTAGGAAATTTAAAATTTGGAAACTGCGCTTGCAGCGCTGCTTTAAATTTATAGGCCCAAATATCGACCACAGGTTGATGCAAAAAACCGGAGTTGTAAGCTAAACTCTCTTCGGCAGTAAAGCGTCCGAATTCATCCTTCACATGGGGTAAATATTCTTCATAACGCGATAACATATAAAATGAAGCTGAGAATATATCGAAAGGAATGGCACTCCTATCACCATTGGAAAAAAAACATTTGGTATTATCCCATTTTTGAATATTGATATCGACATCACTCAAGCCTTGCTCAAATAAAATATCATGACTTTTAACAAAGAATTCATTCCCCAGAGCCTGTTTTGTATAGGACATTTTCAAACTATCGTGCGCAATAAATTCTTCAATCTTAGTTGTAAACTTAACTTCAAAACCTAATATTCTTGTGCATATATGCTTGAAGATATAGTTTAAACGGGGCGATATGTGATGGGTATATACGAGTAGCATTACAACAAGCTTTCATCAGCAAAGCTAAAATAAGCCGATTCTGTTATTATTAAATGATCTAAAACCTGAATATCTAAGCTATGGGCTGCATTTTTTAATTTCTGAGTAATTTGCTTATCGGCTTCACTTGGTTTTAATGTTCCTGAGGGATGATTATGTGCTAAAATTATACCCGTTGCTCCTACCTCTAAAGCCGTTTTTAAAACCAAACGCACATCCACTAAAGTTCCTGTAATCCCACCTTTACTTTGCTGATTTTTTTGTAGTACTTTGTTTGAATTGTTTAAATAAATTATCCAAAATTCTTCATGATGAAGTTCACCAATAACCGGTTGCATCAATTCGAAAACCGAACGACTAGAGTTTATTTTATAGCGTTCTAAGGCTTCCTCTCCCCGACGTCGCCTTCCTAACTCTAAGGCAGCTAAAATAGTTATAGCCTTAGCTTCACCAATACCTTTAAACGCCATAAGTTGCTTTATAGACAAGCGTCCTAAAGCACTTAAATTGTTATTGGTACTGGCTAAAATTCGCTTACATAAAGCCACAGCGCTTTCATCACGGTTTCCCGAACCAATCAAAATAGCTACTAACTCGGCATCACTTAAAGCCGTTTTTCCTTTGTAAAGAAGTTTTTCTCTGGGCTGATCGTCTTGACTCCAATGCTTTATGGAAAAGGAGGCTGGTTTATCTTGCATCTGATAAATATAAATATTGTAAATTTATAAATCAACAATGGATAATTTAAATTTGAATTCATTGAAGCATTTTAATTATTCATCTAAATTGATTTAAAACCTATATCCTTATGAAACCTATAAAAAAAGAAGATCTCAGTCAAGACATTTACGATTTATACGATGACTATGCTCATAATAAAATAGACCGCCGACAATTTGTTGAAAAGCTCTCTTTATTTGCGATTGGCGGACTTACCTTACCTTCGCTGTTAAGCTTTGTTTCGCCAAATTATAAGGACAGTATTATGGTTGCCCCCGATGATCCTGCTTTAGATTCCGACTACATTCATTACAATTCACCTCAAGGCGGTGGCTCTATAAAAGGCCTACTTTCTAAACCTAAAGACTCCTATAAAAAGTTACCTGGTGTTATCGTGGTTCATGAAAATCGCGGATTAAACCCTTATATAGAGGATGTAGGACGACGCACGGCTTTAGAAGGTTTTATTTCTCTAGCACCTGACGCCCTAACACCATTAGGCGGTTATCCAGGGAATGATGACGATGGCCGAGCTTTACAGCGAAAAAGAGACCGAAATGAGATGCTAGAAGATTTTATTGCAGCCTATAATTACTTAAAATCTCACGAGGCATGCAATGGACATGTTGGCGTTGTTGGCTTTTGTTTTGGTGGCTGGATTTCTAATATGATGGCGGTTAAAATTCCAACTTTAGGTGCTGCGGTTCCTTTTTATGGCGGACAACCCACAGAAGAAGAAACTTCAAAGATTAAAGCACCGTTAATGCTTCAGTTTGGAGAACTAGATACCCGTGTAAATGCCGGTTGGCCTGATTATGAAGCCGCATTAAAAAAATACAATAAAACCTATGAAGCTTTTATCTATCCCGGAGCCAATCATGGTTTTCATAATAATACGACACCTAGATATGATGAAGCTGCAGCAAAATTAGCTTGGACAAGAACCATAGATTTTTTTAAAAAGCACTTGGTTTAATTCGAATTACAGTCGCTTAACCCTGTTTTTAAAGCCTCTGAAACCTCTTAATACATTATACAAAACAGTATATTTGTATGATAAATTCAGCCTAAAAAATGACACCTAAGTATTTTTTATCAGCATTATTATTATGTTTCTCTATTCTTGTAAACGTAGAAACAACAAGTGCTCAAGGAATCATTCCTGAACAAGAACAAGCCGATAAAACGAAAATAGATTCTACCAAGGTACAGCCAGAGGCCATTCCTCTTATCAGTATTGTACGGAGTATAGAAGAAACGAATAACGAGATTAAAAATATTCAGAGAAAAATTAAAATTCCTGAAAGTATTAAAAAAATTGATTCGCTTCTCCCAATGTACTCCCAGTTTCTAGAGCTAGAAGGCAAGCGTACCGAACATTTTATAAAAGCCAATCCAAATAGCCAGAAAGTAAACAAAACCATGATTACATGGGGTGAGTACTTATCGTACCTATCGAAATGGACAGAAACAATAAACGATCAAGTAGAGCGTAATTCCATACTTATTGAGGACATACTTAACAAAGCCGAGGTTTGGCGATTAAGTTATCATAATGCCTTTGAAAACGAAGCTCCTGAAGAAATTTTAAATGGAATTAAAAAAACCTTAGATGCTGTTGAAAACACTAAAAAAACCATCTTAGAGAACAATAATTATTACCTAAGATTAGAGACCAAATTAAGCGAGCAAACCAACTATGTTGAGGATGTTAGAAATGACTTATTAAATTTAAAAAACTCTGAAGTTTATAATTTGTTCCACTTAAGGCATCCCCCTATTTGGAAAACCTCTTTTAAACGCACCCCTAAAGAGTTAGAGGAACAGAAACAAATTAACGAATTAGAAGAAGAATCTGCTTCAATCCCTAATTTGGACGATGGCTACATGAAGGGCTTTATCATGTTCCTCATTTTCATTGCACTTTTCACCCTATTATTTAGGTATTTTAAACGGGGATTTTTAAAATACCCTTATGAAGATAAGGACGAAAGAATCATTGATGCCAAAAACCTCATATTAAAAAAAGACAAACTTTGTGTATTGTTTTTATCACTACTCTTCGGCGAAATGTTTTTTAGCAACTTACCCAAATTAGCAAGTGATATCATTACGCTTTTCACACTTTTTACGGCCATCCCCCTCATTATGCCTATCATGTCTGAAAAGTATAAGCGAATTTTATTTTGTGTTGTACTATTTTTTATCCTAAACACCTCAAAATCATACTTATGGTATTCTTCTTTAGGTTACAGACTGTATCTACTTGGAGAAGCCATTGTCGTAATTATCATTCTCTATCATTTTACATCACCCTATCTTAAAACATTAAAAACTTTTAAAAAAGGGTTTAGCAAACTCCTTTTTCAATTGGTTCCAGTGGTGTATTTTTTAAGTTGTGTATCCATTATATCTAATATTTTAGGCTTTACGAATTTAACAGATATTACCCTGAAAATTAGTACTCAAGGTGGCATTATAACCATGGTTTTTTATGCTATAACACTAATTATTAACGGTATTGCCATTAGCGTTATTCATCGACATTTTACAGTAAAACAAACCTACAGTTTTGTAGAACGAAAAAATATTGAAAACAAAGCTTTAAAACGCATACGAATTACGGCCTATATACTCTGGGGCATATTCTTTTTAGGCATGGTCGATTTACTTCGTCTTATCTTTACTTTCTTAGGCGACACACTATCAGAACCCTATAAAATAGGAAGCCTCACTTTTACCTTGGGAGCTATTGTTAGTTTTTCACTTATCCTGTTCTTATCTTTTACTCTTACCAAACTAGTTTCCTTTTTAATTAATGATGGTGATGGGATACTTCGTTTTTTAAAACTCCCTAAAGGGATTCCTGCTGCGATTTCCTTAGTGATTCGTTATTTCATTATTGGCTTTGGAACCATATTAGCCTTATCGGCTTTAGGTATTGATTTAAGCAAATTTAACCTCATGGCCGGCGCTTTGGGTGTGGGTATTGGTTTCGGATTGCAAAACATAGTCTCCAACTTTATTTCGGGCTTAATTTTAGTTTTTGAACGCCCTATATTACCTGGTGACACCGTTGAAGTGAATAACCTTTTAGGTACCGTTTCCCGTATTGGCATCCGTGCTTCCAACATTAGCACATTTGATGGTTCGGAAGTAGTAGTACCCAACAACAATTTAGTTTCCAATGACCTAATAAACTGGACACTCTCAAATAACATAAAACGTATTGAAATTTTAATAGGAACAACTTATGATTCTGATCCTAATGAAATTTTAAAGATATTAACCGAAGTCGCAAAAAGTTTTGATTATATCTTAAAAGACCCTGAACCTCGCGCCTTATTTAATAATTTCGGTGATAGCTCATTAAACTTCAGATTACTTTTTTGGGTACATTATGAGTTAGGCTTACAAGCAAAAAGTGATATTTCAATTGGTATTTACAACAGATTTAAAAAAGAAGGCATTGAAATTCCGTTCCCACAACGCGATCTTAATATTAGAAATGTTCCAGAATCTTTTCAATTCAATCCTACTCAGATCCCGACTGAAATTCCCAACATGGACAAGGAAGAAGATTTGGATAAAAACATGAAACGTCCTATCGTAGATCCTTTAAAACCGGATATGGATTCTGATGGGTCTAACAGTAATGGAGACAGTGATGGCCCAGATGCCGATGCTGAACCTGTTAAGTAGGTTAATGGTTAATGGTTAATGGAAGCTACAAATTGACGCTTTAACCTCGCGATTACACGATTAAACATATCAACAGTTAAACAACAAAAACCAGCACTTTACACAACCAAAGTCTTGACTTCTTCAAAATTCAAACCACCGTAATTCCCTGAACTCATTAAAAGCAATGCTTTATTTTCTAAATTTTGAGTAAACAGGAAGTTTTTAAAATCTTCAGGGTTTGTATAAATAATTAAGTCGTCGCGCTTAAAAGCTTGCGCAATTTGTTCGTGAGTCACCTTTTGCAATTTCTTTATTTCTACGGCATCTGGAGAATAAAATACTACAGGAACATCGGCAGCATCTAAAGCGCCTTTATATTCTTTTAAAAACTCAGCATTTAAGCTGCTATAGGTGTGAAGCTCTAAACAAGCAATTAAAGTTTTATCTTGATATTGCTCTTTTACCGCTTGGGTTGTGGCTGCCACTTTACTAGGTGAATGTGCAAAATCCTTATAGGCAACACTAGTTTTACCTTGGGCAATTTTTTCTAAGCGTTTACTAGCCCCCTTAAAGGTTGCAATGGCCTCGTAAAAATCATCTTCATCAATACCCATATGCTGACAAATCCATTTGGCGCCAGCAAGATTATTTAAGTTGTGCTTACCAAAAACTTCAATAGGTAAATCGCCTTCGGAAGTTTCTAAAATGGTTTCGCCATTTTGAACCGTATAATCTGGTGTATGATATGGTATTTTACGAATTGGATTTGGGCTGGCTTCTACAACACGCTTTACTTCGGGATCCTCTTCGTTATAATTAATATTACCTCCATTTACAATAGAATCCACAAAAATACTAAACTGTTCTACGTAATTCTCGTAAGTTGGAAACACATTAATATGATCCCAAGCAATACCGCTTAATAAGGCGATGTTCGGCTTGTATAAATGAAATTTAGGACGTCTGTCAATTGGTGAGCTTAAATACTCATCGCCTTCTAAAACGATGAAATCATTTTCTTCGGTGAGTTTTACCATCACATCAAAACCTTCCAACTGGGCACCAACCATATAATCGACATCGCGATCGTGATAATGCATAACGTGCAAAATCATAGAAGTTATGGTGGTTTTACCATGGCTTCCTCCAATAACAACCCGTGTTTTATTTTTGGACTGCTCGTATAAAAATTCTGGATAACTGTATATTTTTAGTCCGAGTTCCTGAGCTTTAAGCAGTTCTGGATTATCGGCTTGAGCATGCATTCCTAAAACCACAGCATCTAAACCATTGTTTATTTTTTCTGGATACCATCCAAAAGCTTCTGGCAATAAGCCCTTCGCTTCTAAGCGTGATTTTGACGGTTCGAAAATGGTGTCGTCACTCCCAGTGACCTGATATCCTTTGTTATGTAGTGCGATGGCAAGATTGTGCATAGCTGCACCGCCAATAGCTATAAAGTGTACGTTCATGCTGTATTTTTGAATGTACCAAATATAGTTTTTTCGGGCTGAAATCGCGAATGAAAGCCTTTGAAAATATAGAATTATACTTTAAATCTTGTAACGCCTTTAGTAAAGAGTCTGCGCTAGTGATTGCAGAGGATAGCTTTTGGCGAGCGGCTGCATCGAGCCAAAACTAGTAACGAAAAGCACGACCCTTGTGGTAGCGCCAAAAAATTACATGCCTAGAATCTCTATTTTTTCATCTTTAAATTCTGACTGATTAGGTAAAGCTTTAAGTGAGAGGTTTATATGTTTTAAAGCCACATTTTTTTTGTTTTGATAGCGATAAATTTGTGCCATTCGGTAATGCGCCCATGACTCTGGCGCTTCATCGCCAGTTTTAAAATTTTCAAGATAGGAAGTTAAATTCTGTTTCCCTTTTTCTAGTTGAATTTGAAATTTAGCAGCCACTTTTCCTATCTGATATTTAAGAATATTTTGATTGAGTTTTTCCTGTGCCTGTTCTAAAATTTCAATCGCTTTATTTGGTTTATTATGGGCCTCATAAAGATTAAATAATGAAAAATAACAGGTTAGAGAGCCACCTACTTGAACCGCTTTTTTGTAATTGGTTTCAGCTTGTGCAAAGTCATCGTCATACTCATAAATAAAACCCTTAGCGAGATAACCATCTACCTTTGAAAGCGCTTTTAGTTCCGCTGCATATTGAAGTGCTTTAGTCATACTACCACCAACAATGCCTGGCATTTTCATATACAAATGAACTAGCGCCCAACGTGCATCGATGTGTGTTTTATCCAATTCGGATGCTCTTATAAAAGCCATTTTTATATCACTTACATACATCATGGCTTTGAGTTTATTCTCTATAGCCATCATGCCTAAAACCATCCCGTAATTGTAAAAATACTGCGCATTTTTGGTTTCTTTTTCAAGCACATTTTCATAACTATCAATAGCTTCATCCCATTGTTTTTGATAACCATAAGCATCGCCTAAAAGCGCCTGTGCTTGAATATTATTTGGATCTTTTTTTAAGTAATTCAGCAAAAATATTTCAGCCTTTTGATACTGCTTTTTTTGAAATAACGCATCGACCTCAGCTTTATTTACTTGAGAAAAACTGATGATAGGCAACAAAATGAAAATCCAAATTTTAGACATAACTGTGTACATTAAATCTGATGTAATCGCTATTTTCGTTCTAGAATCTATTGAATTCAATGAAATAAATATGGTAAATTAGCCCCTTTATTTCTAGGTAAAATCATTAACTTACGCGATTAAACAAATGCTTTTTCAAAAACTATCTTTTGGAACGGCTTTTGAGACCCCACTAAACTACAAAATAAATACATTCTGAAAACAAATTCAGCATATATGAGGCATACGCTATTATTAATTATAACTCTTCTCTTTTCTACCCTCTCTAACGCGCAAAACCCTTATACCGATTTATGGGCAAAAGTTGAAGCTTTTGAAGTACAAGGCTTACCGCAATCGGCTTTAAAAACGTTACGAAGCATTGAAAAAAAGGCCAAAAAATCTGAAAATCACGAACAAATTGTAAAAGTTTTGCTCTACAAGAGCAAATTCAACCTGATTTTAGAGGAAGATGCTCAGGTTAAAATTATTGAAGAGTTTAAATCTGAAATCACTAAGAATGAGAGTCCTACCAAAAACATTCTCGAAAATATTCTAGCACATTTATACTGGCAATACTACACACAGCATAAACATCAAATATATAAACGCAGTAAAACGTCTGAAAAAGCAAACCACGAAGATTTTAGAACTTGGGATTTACAAACCCTTTTTAATGAAATTCATATACATTATCAAAATGCCTTACGTAATGAAGACGTTTTAAAGCAGGAGTCTTTAAATGATTATCATGCGCTCATTGTAAAAAAGAACAATTCTAGTACCTACAGACCTACTTTATTTGACTTTTTAAGTCATAATGCCTTAGAATTTTATAAAACAGATGAAACCCAAATCACCAAGCCATCTTATAAATTTGAACTAAACGATCAGGCATATTTAGCAGATGCCAAAACGTTTTCTGAAATAAAAATCACTTCTAAAGATTCTACTTCGCTTCAATATAATGCCTTAAAAATTTATCAATCACTTATTAAATTTCATCTTAAACAAAACAATTTTCAAGCCCTTAGTGATGTAGACATTGAACGCATTAATTTTGTATCGGAATATGCCACTTTTAAAAACAAGGAAGCATTAGAACTGAAAGCCCTTAAGAATGCAAGCAACGCTATTACAGACCAAGAAAGCACAGGTCTTTATCGTTTTGAAATCGCATCCATTTACTTTGAACAAAGCAAGTTATACGAACCCCAAATTGGTGAAAACAATCGCTGGAAAGCCAAAGAAGCTTTAGATATTTGCAACTCTATTATTTCGGCGTTTCCAAAAAGTAGAGCTGCACAAAAATGTGTGGTTTTAAAATCGCAAATTGAAAACTTGCAACTTGAGGTTCTTTCTGAAAAAATAATTCCTATCCAAAAACCATCACGATTACTTGTTACTTATAAAAATCTAGATAGTTTAGAGTTTAAAGTTTATAAATTCACTAAAGAACAAAGCAAAACATTTAATGACTTATACCGAAAAGATCAGAAAGTCACCTTTTTAAAAGATTTCAAACCTACTGAAACTTGGATTAGCAAGCTAAGAAACGAACAGGATTTCCAAAGTCACACTACCGAAATCATTATACCTAAGCTAAACAGCGGCAATTATTTAGTAGTTGCTACAGTAAAAAAAGACGAAGACACCTTTGCTTTTGAACATATTCAAGTAACGGATTTGGCAGTTCTAGAAACTGAAAGTCAGGAGTATAAAACCATCCAAATTATAAATCGAAATCATGGGGCGCCTATTGTAAATGCACAGGTTGAAGCATCGTATTACCCAAACAATTCAAAAACACTAGAAACTAAATCGTATAAAACGGATCACTTAGGAGAATTTCAAATTAAAAAAGGCGAAAACTGGCAAAGAAACATCAAACTAAAAGTTACCAAAGACCAAGACACGGCTTATTTTGGTGACTACTATCTTAACAAGTTATACACGCAACAAGACCAATCAAATACCACTTATAGGTCCTTTATTTTTACCGATCGCAGTATTTACCGTCCCGGACAAACCGTTTATTTTAAGGCGATTGCCATGCAAGTGAATCGAGGAAAATCGCAAGTTTTAGAAAGCACCCCAATTCGAGCGACACTTTACAATGTTAATAGAGAAGAAGTAGGAAAATTGGCACTAACGACCAATGATTTTGGTTCGGTTTCGGGCGAGTTTATCCTACCAAACAACGGACTAACGGGAAGCTATTCTATTAGAATTGATGAGAAAGATGGTAAGCTGCCTCTCACTTCTACCACATTTTTTTCTGTTGAAGCTTACAAGCGTCCTAAGTTTGAAACGACTTTTGAACCGATTACAGAAACTTTTAAGGTAAACGATTCTATAACGGTGAAGGGTCAAGCTTTGGCTTTTTCTGGAAGTCAGGTTTCCGATGCTAAAGTGGTGTACCGCGTACAACGTAAAGTGGAATATCCGAGATTCTATTTTTACCAACCTATCCAAAACTCCTATTCGAGTCAGGAGATAACACATGGTGAGACCACAACAGACGCTTTAGGACATTTCAACATTATATTTAAAGCCATTCCAGACCAAAGTACGAACCCTAAAAGCTTACCAATTTTTAATTATGAAGTCACTGCCGATGTTACCGACATTAATGGTGAAACCCATAGCCAAACCACCACTATAAAAGTTGGATATCATGCCTTAACAGCGACCATGCAGCTAGCCACTGAATTAGATAAAACTAAAGTAAACCACCATATCGATCTGGTAACCGAAAACCTAAACGGTAGTTTTGTACCAACATCCGGCCGCATAAAAATTTACAAACTACAAGCGCCTAATTACGTATTAAGAGAACGTCCATGGCCTGCGCCAGACTACCAAGACATCCCTGAAAATACTTTTAGAGACCTATTCCCATTTGAATCCTATAACAATGAAAACGACTCCAACCAATGGAAAAAAGGAGCATTGGTTTTAGAAAAACAATTCAATACAAAAGATGCAACTAGTATAGAGTTAGGCCAAATAAACGACTGGGAGTCTGGACAATATTTGGTTGCACTAGAAACCAAGGATAAATTCGGGCAAGTGGTAACCGATGAAGTAAAAACAACACTTTATAGTGATAATGACAAAACTTTAGCCGATAACCAATTATTTAGCATAACAACCAATAAAAGCACTTACAACGTTAATGATACGGCTCTTATTACTATTGGTTCATCTGCTCATAATGTTTCAGTGAAAATAAGTATCGAGAAAGACAAAAAGATTGTTAAAACAGAAATTATAAAACCGAATAACAACAAGAAAACTATTAGTATTCCTGTTACAAAAGAAGATGTTGGCGGTTTTGCTGTGCACTATAGCTTTGCTGTTTTTAATAGTTTCGTTTCAGGCATTACTGCAATTTCAGTACCGTACCCAAGTACCTCATTGGACATTCAAACCATAACATTTAGAGACAAAACCCAACCAGGAACTGATGAAACTTGGCAGTTTAAAATTAAAGGGCCTCAAGGTGAAAAAGTAAGTACAGAATTATTAGTAAGCATGTACGATGCCTCATTGGATGTTTTCAAACCACATACATGGAATTTCAAACCCATTTCGGAACCTATATATTACTCCCGAAATTTCACTCGAGCCTACAACAGTTTCGGAACACAAAACTTTAAAGTCTACAACCCCGAGCACCTTACAAAATATCCCGTACAGGAATATGATGAATTCAATTGGTATGGCTTTAATATGAATGACGATAAAGCTCACAAGCGTTACCTAAACCAAATACGCTCTAAACATGAGTCTAAACACAGTAGCTCAGTAAAAAAAGGTCACGTTGCCGGTACTGTTTACGACGAAACTGGAGCACCTATTCCTGCAGTAAACGTTATTATTAAAGGAACGACTCGAGGGACAATGACCAATTTTGATGGTAATTACTCATTAGAAGCCAAAAAAGGAGATATTTTAGAAATTAGCTATATAGGTTTTGACACTCAAGACATTCAAATAAAAGACAAAAACTTTTTTCATACCTACTTAACTTCAAATAATGCTCATTTAGATGAAGTGGTTGTTCTAGGATATGCTGCGGCACCACCAGCAGTCACCGAGATAAATTCAGCTAGTAAAATAACCAGTTTAGATGACGAAGCCGATGTTTCAAATGTCACAGGCGCTGTTGTATCTATTCGAGGCAATAGCAGTTTTTCTAATAGCAATAAACCACTTTATGTTGTAGATGGTAAAATTGTAAAAGATATTAGCAACCTTGCACCGGAAGACATTATATCCGTAAATGTTATAAAAGCTAATGAAGCTACCGCCATTTACGGTAGTCAGGCTTCAAATGGAGTTGTGGTAGTTAAAACCAAGCAAGGTTTGAAAAACATTCAGAAAGTGGATATTAGGAAAAACTTGAAAGAAACCGCTTTTTTCTTTCCGCAGTTAAAAACCGACAAATCAGGAAACATCAATTTTAGTTTTTCTACACCTGAAGCTTTAACCCAGTGGAAACTGCAATTGCTAGCCCATACAACAAGTATGGAGAGTGCTACAAAAACCTTAACTACGGTGACACAAAAAGAATTAATGGTTACCCCAAATGCACCACGTTTTTTACGCGAAGGCGACCAAATTACCATCAGTTCTAAAATTTCAAACCTTACAGATAAAGCTATTACAGGTGAAGCTATTTTAATGCTTAGCGATGCGCTTACAGGAACAGATATTAATGTAAACCTAGGAAATGCAATAAACAGCAAAGCTTTTACGACCAAAGCGCATGGTAACACCGAAGTTTCTTGGAGCTTAAATATTCCTAAAAACATTCAAGCCATAGATTACAAAGTAATTGCTAAATCGGCAACGTTTAGCGATGGCGAACAAAACACGGTTCCCGTCCTTTCTAACCGCATTTTGGTTACAGAAACCTTGCCTATGTGGATTAAAAGCGCCGATACTAAAACTTTCAGTTTAGACAAGCTAAAAAATCATTCGGCGAACTCTAGCACCTTGAAAAATCATAAATTAACTTTAGAAGTTACTTCAAACCCTGTCTGGTATGCTGTTCAAGCCCTGCCCTATTTAATGGAATACCCTTACCAGTGTAACGAACAAACATTTAGCCGATATTACGCCAATACATTAGGGCATTTTATGGTGCAGGCTAATCCGAAAATTAAAGCAGTTTTTGAACAATGGAAAAATCAAGATGTTTTAATTTCAAACCTAGAAAAGAATGAAGATTTAAAATCCATACTCATTCAAGAAACGCCTTGGTTACGCGATGCCCAGAGTGAAACTGAACAAAAAAAACGTATTTCCCTATTATTTGATTTGAATAAAATGATTTCTGAAAGCCAAATAGCCATTCAAAAATTATCAAAAAATCAATTAGAATCTGGTGCGTGGGCTTGGTTCGAGGGCGGCCGTGAGAACCGTTTCATCACCCAACATATCATTTCGGGTTTCGGGCATCTTAAGCATTTAAATGTGACTTTTGAAAACCCTACGGAAATGCTTGAAAAAGCCCTAGCATATTTAGATTCAGAGTTTGTAAAGACTTACGAAAACCTAAAGCTACACAACCCAAAAGTTAATTTAGAAGACGATCATTTAAATCCGATTCAACTACATTATTTATACTTACGAAGCTTCTTCCCCGAAATTAAAGCATCGGATAAAGTTGAAGCGACCAAAGCTTATTACTTATCTCAAATTGAAAAACATTGGCTAAGTCAAACTTTATACGCCAAAGGCTTAATGGCTTTAATAACCTTTAGAAATACCCAGGAAAAAACTGCGCATAAAATTATCGCATCCCTTGAAGAAAACAGTATCACTTCCGAGGAAATGGGTATGTATTGGAAAGAAAACAAGAGCTCTTGGCATTGGAGTCAGGCCCCAATAGAAACGCAGTCTCTTCTAATTGAAGCCTTTTCAGAAATTTCAAAGGACACCAATACCATTGACAATTTAAAAATCTGGTTACTTAAAAACAAGCAAACCAACCAATGGAAAACTACAAAAGCCACTACCGATGCCGTTTACGCATTACTGCTTCAAGGCAGCGATTGGCTATCGGTTACAGAAATGGTTGATGTAAAAATTGGCAATAAAACCATCAATCCAACTAAATTGGAGAGTGTTAAAGTTGAGGCGGGAACCGGCTATTTTAAAACCTCTTGGCAGGCTTCAGAAATCACACCTGACATGGGACAAGTGACGCTCACTAAAACGGGTGAAGGTATCGCATGGGCAGGTTTGTATTGGCAGTATTTTGAAGATTTGGATCATATCACATCAGCAGAAACCTCGCTACAATTAAACAAAAAACTATTTCTTAAAAAGAATACCGATTTTGGAGAAGAAATCACAGAAATCACGACGAACACCAAACTCCATGTAGGTGATTTAGTGCGCGTACGCATTGAGTTAAAAAGCGACCGAAACCTAGAATTTCTTCATATGAAAGACATGCGCGCTTCAGGTCTAGAGCCTGTTAATGTGATTTCGAAATACAAGAGACAAGATGGCTTAGGTTATTATGAGAGTACTCAAGATGCCAGTACCAACTTCTTTATGGACTACTTGCCAAAAGGGGTGTATGTATTTGAATATGATTTACGTGTTAATAACGCCGGCAGTATGAGCAACGGCATCACTACCATACAAAGTATGTATGCTCCAGAATTTAGCAGTCATAGTGATGGATTAAGAATTAAAATTGAATAATGATTTTGAATAGGTTTATTAAAAAACCACATATCACTACTTTTACGATTGGCACACTTTTGTTGTTTTTATGTGCTTGCGGCATAAAAAAGTCAAATAATGAAGAACCTATAGCAGTTGAAGAACATTCAAAAATCATCTTTCTAACTTACATGATTTCTGAAGCCCCTTCGGGAGAAAGAAGCATGAGTTTTGTAAGTCAAAAAATCGTTGAGGGTCAGTTAAAAAATAACAGTTCAAATACCATAAAAAATGCAACTGAAGGTGATTTAATTTGCTCGCAGTTCGACGGCCAATCAAAACTTATAAGTCGTAGTTTAATTAAAAATCCGTTAAATAAAACCATTGAATCTTTAACGCCATCTCAAAGTTTTGAATCGACAGCGTTGAACCTTCAAAAAACAAAATTTTCAATTAGAATCGGGTTAAAAAACGAAACTAAAATTATTACTATTAGTAACTTTGCAGACTCAAAAAAACTGATTAGTACTAAGATAACACTAGAATGAAAAAACAACTTATCCTTGTCATTTCTATTTTGTTAACCATCGGTCGCCTTACCGCACAGACCTTTCCTATTGCCGTTATCAAAAATTCAGGTGATGATGACAAGAAAATCAATATTGTAATTTTAAGTGAAGGATATCAAGCGGGTGAATTGGATAAATTTATTTCTGATGCTACAACCTTTACCAATAGAATATTCAACACAAGCCCCTTTAAAGAATACAGCAGCTATTTTAATGTTTATGCCTTAAAAATACCATCTAATGAAAGTGGTGCCGATCATCCTGGAACAGCTACCGATTACACCGAACCTTTACATCCAGTAAAGTATGTCGACACTTATTTTAATTCGACTTTCGATTCTTTTGGCAAACACTATCTACTCTATTATGAAATAGATAGCGCTTCTGCAAACGACACCGAAACTAAAATTATCAATGTACTAGCCGATAATTTCCCAAATTACGATCAGGGCTTAATATTGGTAAACACAGCACATTACGGAGGCAGTGGGGGTGATTTTCCAGTAAGCTATTCAGGCTACTGGGGCGCTGCCGTAGCCATGCATGAAATGGGGCATTCCCTTTTTAAGCTTTTTGATGAGTATTATCCTGGAGATGATTTAGCTGGTGAAGGCATTAATATGACCCAAGAGACCGACCCCACCAAAATACGTTGGAAAAATTGGTACAACGCTAACCAAGCTGGAATACACCAACACCATTACAAAGGCACTCCTAAAGATTGGTATAAGCCTAATAGCGGGACTTGTATAATGGAAAGCGTAGACAAACCTTTTTGTCATGTATGCAAAGAAGGTATTGTTGAAAAAATTCATGAACTCACCAGTCCGATTAACGCCTATACACCTAATGAATCTACAGTAGAAGTAGAAAGCTTTCCCTTAGAATTTGCTTTAGATTTGACCAAGCCTAATCCGAATACTTTACAGAGTACTTGGACTTTAAACCTCAACGACATAGCAAGTAATGTGGATGTAGTTTCAATTTCTGAAGCTGATTTATTGAAAGGCACAAACACCCTAACAACAGTCATTACCGATGACACTAGCTTATTAAAAGTTGATAATCATGAAACGATACATGCTTACACGGTAACATGGACTCTCAATTACGACACTTTAGGGCTAACGGATATTGAAAGTGGCACACAAAAGTTTAGCCTCTCCTTTTATCCAAATCCTGTTAGTGATTATTTGAATATCTCCTATGAAAACAATAATCAACAGCCTTTAAGATTGGAACTTGTTGGTATGGATGGCAAACTGATTAAAAGCATGAATTTATCGCCATTAACAGATCAAAAAATAGATTTAAGCTTTTTAAGTACTGGCGTTTACTTAGTACGTTTTTACTCAGGTCCTGTTTTAATTTCTAGCAAACAACTTATCAAACAATAAGTCATTAACTCAAACCACTTTTCAACATGAGAAAAATAGTGCTACTACTAACCTTAAGTTTAAGTTTTTACATCTCTAATGCTCAACACAAGCAATTATGGGCTAAATCTGTAATCAACCAAAAGGCGCCAAAATTAGTGGTGGAACAATGGATTTCAGAATCTCCAGAGGTTAAAGGCAAGTTTATGTTGATTGATTTTTGGGCGACTTGGTGTATGCCTTGCAGAAAAGTTATTCCTGAACTAAACGATTTTCAAGAGCAATTTAAAAAGGACTTAGTGGTTATTGGCTTAAGTGATGAGCCGGTTGAAAAAGTTAAAAACAATCCCGCCATTAACATCAAATATCATAGTGCGGTAGATACCAAACGACGCATGTATAACAAACTTGAAATTCAAGGAATACCACACTGTATTATAATAAACCCAGAAGGCATTGTGGTTTGGGAAGGTTGGCCTAGCTTACCAGGTCATGAACTAACTGAGGAGGTCATTTCAAATTTAATTACCGAACACAACCAAGGGTAATTCTTCATTTTATTTTGATGGCGGCATCGTAGGGCGCACTTCTACTTTACTAGGTAATGTACGTGGATTCATTTTTAGTAAATCGACTACCAACTCGCCAATATCTTCAATTTGAATTTTCCAATCGTCACTAGAATCAGGCTCATTTCCATTGAAATGCGTAGAAACCGATCCTGGCATAATGGTACTCACTTTCACACCATGTTGTCTTAAATCTAACATCACAGCTTGTGTAAATCCGGTTAAGCCAAACTTACTAGCATTGTAAGCCGCGCCTTTGGCAAAAAAGTTTGCCCCTGCCAAACTAGAAATTGAAATATAATAGCCTTTAGATTTTTTTAAGGCCTCAACGCTGGCTTTTATCGAATAAAAAGCGCCTGTTAAATTGGTATCAATAGTGTCCTGCCACTGTTCTAAAGTTAATTCCTCGATACTTGCAAAATGCCCTAAACCAGCGTTCGCAATCACAAAATCCAATTGTTTAAATTCACTTAATACTAAGCGTACAGCATTTTTCTGACTTTCATAATCGCGAACATCAGCTTTAACACCTATAGCCTTTGCTTTGCTTGTACTAGAATTTAATTGCTTGGCAACTTCTTCAGCGGCTTCAGCACTTCTGCTGGTTATAGCCACATGAATCCCTTCGTTTAACAACGCTTGAGCAATACCTAAACCTATACCTTTTGTACCTCCTGTAATTAAGGCTACTTTATCTTTTAATGTGTTCATGATGCGTTTAATTTTTATTGATTATTTATAATTTACTATAAAGCCTATTGCATAAAGCTTACAGTATTTACCTCCTCATTACACAAATTAAAATAATTATAGGTTATTTATTGATCGTCATCGCGTATTTGTTTTGCGCATATCGTATTCAACGTAAAACCAAAAGCATCAAGTCTATAATCCTTTGGGAGGATATTCAGCTAGTACTTTTTCAACGAGAGTCTTAAATAGAGCCTCCTTTTGTTCTGGGGTTTGATTGGCATTAAAACTAAAGGTACTTTTGGCTTGCCAGAAGAGTTGATTTTTACCATGATCTACAAAATCGATGGTAAGTTCGGCATTGGTTTGAGAAGATCCTATGGGTATTCCAACCGAGAGTCCGCCACCAACATGACCACCACCGCCTCCTAGTCCGACGCCAACACTACTATGTTGATTCGTCTGAAAAGCTTTCGATTTAATATCGATATAGAAATCTGGGGTTTCAGAAATTTTAAACCCTAGTGTTTGCATTTTTAAATCGATAGCGTCTAATAATCGCTTAGTATCGAAAGTACTCAAACCGGTGTCCATATCTGCAAAATACTGATAGGTTTTATAGGTTGAAAAATCGACATTTTTATCGTAATCGTATTGCACCTTTATGGGTGCGCATCCCACAAAAACGAATGTCACTAAAATGATTGAAAGCCACCGCATTTCTACTTGTTTTAGAGATAAAGTTAGTGAAATTATTTAAGCTCCTGTGATTTGCACTTCCTAAAAACTCTAATATAGGTACCAAAAAAGTAAAAAAGTTTAAATGAAAATTAAATGGGATTCTTTATTTTTCTATCGTTGGAACACCCTCTTTATTTTCAGCATAAAATTATTTTTCATGGAGCCAAATTGGAGCTCCGTCTTCCCATTTGTTATGGGTTAATCTTATTTTTTCACCATCTTCTAACCTAATTGCTGTGATTTCCCCATACATCTGAGGACTAAAAATATAGGGTTGAACAAGTGGCTGCTCGTCATTAATCCCGAATTCCTCTGTAGTATAAATAAGCCACTTTCCATCTGGAGAAAAGTGTGCATGAGCCTCTTGACCATTATAGGTAGTAAGTTGCTTTGGAATGCTCCATCCACCTTCAACCCGCTCTGTAATATAAAGATCCATAGTTTTGATAATGCCCTCTTTATCAACTCCATTTACATCGGAACAAAAAACAATTTTGTTTCCATCATAAGAAATGGCAGGGAAATTCTCCTTGTCAGGACTATTAGTAATATTGGTTATTTGACCATTTTCTTCTACATAAATATCCATATTACCTGATCTTCCGCTTCTGTAAACCATGACTTTATTGTCTTCTGAATAGTCTGCAAAACCCGTATTGCTTTCCAGATCAGTTATAGGCTTAATATCCTTATTCCCGAAATGATATCGGTATACGGCACCTTTGGCATCTGGATTTTGTCTAAAGCCTCCCACCGAAAACTGAAGGTATTGACCATCGGGAGTCATTTTAATGTCAATAATATTTGAAAACTGAGGATTTAAACTTTTATCAGGCTGAAATTCAAACAGATGCTCTATCTCATTTTTCGTATAATCAACGGCATAAAAATCGTTTACAGTGTTAAAAAAATCCTTGATAAATAGGCTTGAACATAATAGCACTAAAGCATATACGAAAAACTGAATCGAGTATGCTTTATATAAAGAAGCGATTGGTTTCTGTAATTGTCTTCTATTTTTGAAAAAGTAATAAAACATAATTCCAAGTGATAAAAGCACTAAAGCTATTATTAACATGATGGTCTTAATTTCATCTAAAGACTTCATCTGAGGAAATAATAAATAATATGTAACCCCTATTAAGAAAAGGCCAACTGACAGTGCGGTAAAAGAAAAAAGGAGGTATTTCCAAAAAGTTATTGTTTTTCTCTTTTTTACACTTTTAAAAACACCTACTACAAACCAAACTATGGCAAAAAATGGAATGAACAAAAAGACATATGAAATCGGGTTTATAACATCTTGAATACCATTAGCCCCAGAAATACTATATACAATCTTTCCATCAGGTGTTGGAGGTGCCGCAAACGAATGTCTAACACCATAAAGTAGAAGATTTTTATCTGGAAAATCAGTTATGATTTCAGGACTATTTTTAACCAATAGGTCTCCTGGAAAATCGCTCAAGTTAGTGGGTTCCGGATTTGGGGTTTTGCCACCGTGATACACCATGATTCCGGATTGGTGATAATCAACGTTCATCATATTCATTTCTTGAACTAAACTTGAATCTATGGCTTTGGTTTGTGGATTAAATTTGAGGATAGAATATCCGTTAGAACCTTCAACAAAACTGGTAAATAATATATCTCCATTTTTCTTCGTAAAAGGAGAAAGACACTTATATCCAATGGGACCAACCTTTACAGGATCTTCTCCAGAATGCTTTATTTTAAAGAGATCGTATGATTCATTATTATTTGCAGAATAAAATATGATTTCCAGGTCATCATTTGTCCAAACCGGACTACCATCCCAATTTTTTGAACGCGTCAAGCGCTTGGGGTTACTCCCATCTGAATTCATGGTATAAATATCTCCTGTTCTTTGTAATGCAAAAACAAAGCGCTTCATGGGTGTGGTAGGGTGAGCGCGGTCACTAGAAAAGGCTATCTTTTTTCCATCATTAGAAAAATTGGGTCTAAAATCGCCACCATCATTGTTGGTTAAGTTTACTGCCATATCAATATTTAGCGTTTCTAGTGGTGAAAAGGGCAGCTTATATATTTCCGCGTTTCCTTCATGGGTTGAAACAAAGGCAATCCATTTACCATCAGGAGAAAAGTCCACTTGGTCTTGCATTGAATGGCTACTCACTAAAAGTCTTGGAACAGAATCGTTTTGTGTACTTTTTATAAATAAGTGGGGCCGACCAAGACGTTCCGAAGTAAATACGATCCAACGGCCATCTGGAGAAATCTTAGCATCGTAGTCAAGACTTGAATCTTTAGTAAACTGGCCAAAAGTTTTACCTTCATCTTTGGATAAATATATATCCCAACCTTGTGGCCTAAAAGATGAATAGAAAATTTTTTCTTGCGATTGAGACAAGTTAAAACTGCCAAAAAACACACTTAATCCAAGTAATAATGCAAAAGTCCTATTCATAATTAAAGTTGCAAGCAGCAGTTTGGTTACAACTGGCCTCCAATCTAATTACCTAATTTACAAATAAAAACTGAATACAAACTCCACAAAGAAACTAGTAAGTAGACGACAATCAATAAATTACACTAAGCTTATATCCAAGATTAAAGATCAAACTAACCTCAAAAAGTAATAAAACAACTCAATTTTTTTACATGACGAATCATTCAAAAAACAAAACCACTTTTAAATAGGCAGCACGCTATGTACCAACTTCAAAAATGGCAGAATAGGCGCTCTTTAATTAAGCAACTTCCAAAGTACATCTTTAAGCTCGGTAATCCCTTGTTGGGCTACAGCAGAAATAAAATAATAAGGCACAGGTAATTCGTTATCTAATTCCGCTTTCATTTCAGCTTTAAGCTCGCTATCTAGCATATCGCTTTTAGAGATGGCAATGATGCGCTCTTTGTCTAACATTTCAGGATTATAGCGACGTAGTTCGTCTAACAAAATATCATACTGCTTTCTAATATCTTCAGCATCGGCTGGAATTAAAAACAGTAATATAGAATTTCGCTCAATATGACGTAAAAAATAATGTCCTAAACCCCGTCCTTCGGCTGCTCCTTCTATAATCCCAGGGATATCGGCCATAACAAAGGTTTGAAAATCACGATATTTAACAATACCCAAATTAGGTTTTAGGGTAGTAAACTCGTAATCGGCAATTTTAGGTTTTGCTGAAGTCACAACTGAAAGTAAAGTCGATTTTCCGGCATTAGGAAAACCTACTAAGCCCACATCGGCTAAAACTTTCAATTCCATGGTCACATACCTTTCTTCCATCGGTATGCCAGGTTGTGCGTAACGAGGCGTTTGATTGGTAGACGACTTAAAATGCCAGTTTCCTAAACCACCTTTTCCGCCTTCAGCCAAAATACGTTCTTCACCTTCTTTGGTAATTTCAAAAAGAATCTCATTCGTTTCAGTATCACGAATTACAGTTCCTAAAGGCACATCGATGTAAACATCTTCGCCATCACCCCCAAAACTTCTTCCACTACTACCGTGTTCACCATGACCAGCGCGAAAATGCTTTTTAAACTTTAAATGAAGTAGCGTCCATAAATTAGGATTCCCCCTAACAATAACATGGCCTCCACGACCTCCATCACCACCATCGGGACCACCTTTAGCAATATACTTTTCGCGATGTAAATGCGAAGAACCTTTACCGCCGTTTCCGGAAGACACATACATTTTTACGTAGTCTACAAAATTCCCTTCAGTCATGATATTAAGTTAAAGTTATGAGTTAAAAGTTAAAAGTTTATGTACTCTAACTTTTCTTTTTTCCGCGAAAGCGAAAGATTTTTATTTAAATATAAAACACAAAAACTATAACTTTAATCTCAAAGCTATAGTTTTTGGTTATGAGATTCCTTTCCGATAGCTATCGGATGATTAGGAATTTATAAATTGTCGATTGCAGCACTTAAACGTACCGTAATATCTTCGATACTACCAACACCATCAACACCAAAATATTTATCTTGAGCTGAATAGTAATCTTTTAAAATCGCTGTTTTATCGTAATACTCTTTTATTCTATTTCTAATGATAGATTCGTCCGCGTCATCGGCTCTTCCGCTCGTTTTTCCTCTTCCGATAAGACGCTTAACTAAAATTTCATCTTCAACTTCTAGAGCAATCATCGCATTAATTTGCGAATCTTTAGAATCCATTAAGTTATCTAGAGCCTCTGCTTGTGCATTAGTACGTGGAAATCCGTCGAAAATAAAACCATTAGCATCGGCATTTTTTTCAACTTCTGCGTTAAGCATATCAATAGTTACTTGGTCTGGAACCAACTCACCTTTATCGATGTATGATTTTGCTAACATCCCTAAAGCGGTTTCGTTTTTAATATTAAATCTAAAAACATCGCCTGTAGAAATGTGTACTAAATTATATTTTTCTTTTAAAAATTCTGCTTGCGTTCCTTTTCCGGCACCTGGAGGGCCAAATAACACTAAGTTTGTCATATGTTGAGTTTGTTTTATTTGATATACTTCTGGTAAATTTCTTCCTAAGCCATCGTAGTCTAAACCATAGCCTACAATAAATTTATTAGGAATTTCTATACCGACGTAATGCAATTTAAAATCCTTTTTATAAGCCTCAGGTTTGTAGAAAAGTGTGGCTATTTTTAAAGATTTTACATTTTCATTTTTAAAAATACGGTGAACCTCAGCTAGGGTGTTTCCGGTATCGATAATATCTTCAAGAATAACAACCGTACGCCCCGTTAAGTCTTGTGTTAAGCCTATTAAACGCTGAATGTCTTCGGTTGATTTCACCCCTTCATAAGACGCTAACTTAATAAAAGTCACCTCACAAGGGTTCGGATATTTCTTTACGAAATCACTAACCACCATAAATGAGCCATTTAAAATTCCAATAAAAACAGGAATTTCATCACCCACATCATCAGCAATTTCTTTAGCCAACCGTACCATGGCGTCATCAATTTGTTTGGCTGAAATAAAGGGCTTAAAAAACTTATCGTGTAGCTTTATCAAAACTTAAATATTTTTTTAAAGAGGCAAAGATAATCAATAGATTGAGCAATAACCATTTTTTGATTTAGGATTTTAGGAAGTATTTTAAGATTTAAACGTATTTTTGCCTATCCAAATTTTGATTTAGTAAAAAAACACATTAATGAATTATTTTTCATCAGACTTTAAACTTGGTATTTTAGGTGGCGGCCAACTTGGTAAAATGCTCCTTTACAACACACGCAAATTCGACATTTATACCGCCGTTTTAGACGCTAGTAACGAAGCGCCATGCAAGATTGCTTGCGATCAATTTCAGCTTGGCGATTTAATGGACTACGATGCGGTTTATAACTTCGGAAAGCAAGTGGATGTTTTAACTTTTGAAATTGAAAATATTAATGTAGATGCTCTTGAAGCTTTAGAAAAGGAAGGTGTAAAAGTTTATCCGAGTTCTAAAACCTTAAGAACTATACAAAACAAAGCCACACAAAAGTTATTTTATGTGGATCATGATTTACCAACGGCACCATTTACACGTTTTGCTTATACTTCTGAAATTAAAGAAGCTGTAAACAACGGTGGTTTAACCTTGCCTTTTGTTTGGAAATCGGCACAATTTGGATACGATGGTACGGGAGTGAAAATCGTAAAATCGGTTGACGACTTAACAGACTTGCCAAATGTAGAATGCATTGCTGAAACTTTAGTACCTTTTAAAAATGAATTATCGGTAATCGTTTCGCGAAGTGCTTCGGGTGAGATAAAAACCTATCCTGTTGTGGAGATGGAATTCCATCCTGAGGCCAACCAAGTCGAATATGTAATTTGTCCGGCAAGGATTCCAGACAAGATTGCTAAAAAAGCCGAAGATGTAGCTTTACGCACATCACAAGCTTTTAATCATGTTGGTTTATTGGCTGTAGAAATGTTTCAAACCCAAGACGACGAGATTTTAATTAATGAAGTGGCACCAAGACCTCACAATTCTGGTCACCAAACTATTGAGGCCAGTTACACTTCACAGTTCGAACAACATATTAGAGCTATTTTAGACTTACCTTTGGGACGTACCGATAACAAAGTTGGAGGTGTTATGGTAAACCTCGTAGGTGCTGAAGGGTATTCTGGAAATGTGGTTTATGAAAACATCGAAACCATTATGAAAATGGATGGTGTAACCCCACACATATACGGCAAAAAACAAACGCGACCTTTTAGAAAGATGGGGCACGTGACCATAGTGAACGAAGATTTAAATGAAGCGCGACGTGTTGCAGAACAAGTTAAAAATAGTATTAAAGTAATAAGCGAATAGATATGAGCAAAGTAGGCGTTATTATGGGAAGTAAAAGTGATCTTCCTGTTATGCAAGATGCAATAGACATCTTAAAAGGATTTGATATTGAAGTGGAAGTCGATATTGTTTCGGCACACCGTACCCCAGAAAAATTATTCGATTACGGTAAAAACGCTCATACTAGAGGGTTTTCAGTTATCGTGGCTGGAGCTGGAGGTGCTGCACACCTTCCGGGTATGATTGCTTCATTATCACCACTTCCAGTTATTGGTGTTCCTGTAAAAAGCAGCAACTCTATTGATGGTTGGGACTCTGTTTTATCTATTTTACAAATGCCAGGTGGTGTTCCTGTGGCTACAGTAGCCCTTAACGGCGCTAAAAACGCAGGCATCCTAGCTGCTCAAATTATTGGTGCCAGCGATAAATGTGTGCTCGATAAAATTGTCATGTACAAAGAAGGCCTTAAAGTAAAGGTCCATGAATCTGCAAAAGACTTATAAATATCTGTTAATGAAAAAAGCCCCGAAAATTAATTCAGGGCTTTTCAGCTATTAACAAATAATTCTATTGAGTTAGTCACTCTGCAATTATGACTTCAAAAATACGAAAATTTTATTATGCACACATAGCAAAATAAATATTTAACACTTAAATTAAAAAAATGCTAAACAAATCATTAATAACTCCGTATAACACTAATTATAACACCGCTCCTTTCTCAAAAATAAAAAACGAAGATTTCCTTCCTGCGTTCAAAGAAGCCATTAAAAGTGCTAAAAGAGAGATTGATAGCATTGCCAACAGCAGCGAGGCACCTACTTTTGAAAACACGATTGAAGCCTTAGACTTTTCGGGAGAAACTTTAGACCGTTTATCGAGTATCTTTTTTAATTTAAATTCGGCTGAAACGAATGAAACCATTCAGAAAATAGCTCAAGAAGTATCACCATTACTTTCGGAATTCAGTAATGATATTACATTAAACGAAGCCTTATTTAAACGTGTTAAAGCCGTTTATGAAGCTAAAGATGACTTAAAACTTACCGTAGAACAACACACGCTTTTAGATAAAAAATACAAAGGTTTTTCCAGAAATGGGGCTAACCTTGCGGAAGATAAGAAGCAACAACTTCGTGACATCGACAAAAAATTAAGCGCTTTAAAACTTAAATTTGGAGAAAATGTACTGGCTGAAACCAATAAGTTTGAAATGCTTATTACCGATGAAGCCGATTTATCCGGATTACCAGAAGGTACGGTTGAAGCTGCAAAACAACTCGCAGAATCGAAAGATAAAGAGGGCTGGATGTTTACCTTAGATTATCCGAGTTACATTCCCTTCCTTACCTATGCCGACAACCGCGAGTTAAGAAAAAAATTAGCCCTTGAGGCCGGAGCCAAAGCCTTTAAGGGTGATGCCTTAGACAACCAGGACAACGTGCTTCAAATTGTAAAATTACGTCATCAGCGCGCCAAGCTTTTAGGTTATGAAACTCACGCGGATTTTGTACTGGAAGAACGCATGGCAGAAACACCTGAAACCGTAAAAACCTTTTTGAATGAGCTTTTAGAAAAAGCGAAGCCTGCGGCGGAAAAAGAATTTAAAAACCTTGAAAATTTTGCTAAAGATTTAGATAACATCGATCATTTAGAAAAATGGGATGGGGCTTATTATTCTGAAAAACTGAAGCAAAAATTATTCAGTTTGGATGATGAATTACTTAAACCTTACTTCAAACTAGAAAACGTTATCAACGGCGCCTTTACGATTGCTAACAAATTATTCGATCTTAATTTTGAAGAAATTCAAGATATCGACAAATATCACAACGATGTGTTAACTTATAAGGTTACCGATATAAACGGTAACTTAGTGTCTATTTTTTACGCCGATTTTTTCCCAAGACCAGGAAAACGTAATGGCGCTTGGATGACATCCTTTAAACCTCAGTATATCAAAGATGGCGAAAATAGCAGACCGCACATTTCTATAGTTTGCAATTTCACCAAACCTACAAAAAGCAAACCATCGCTTTTAACCTTTAACGAAGTTACCACATTGTTTCACGAGTTTGGTCATGCTCTTCACGGCATGCTTGCCAATACCACTTACCCGAGTATTTCTGGAACCAGCGTGTATTGGGATTTTGTTGAACTTCCGAGTCAGGTTTTAGAAAACTGGTGTTATGAAAAAGAGGCCTTGGAATTATTCGCGACACACTATGAGACTGGTGAAGTAATCCCGATGGATTTGATTGAAAAAATTAAAGCTTCAGCTGCTTTTCACGAAGGCATGCAAACCTTACGTCAGTTAAGTTTTGGCTTATTAGACATGAGCTGGCATGGCATTGACCCGTCAGGTATTACCAATGTGAAAGCTCACGAGAAAGAAGCCTTTAAAAACACAACCCTTTACCCTGAAGTGGAAGAAAACTGTATGAGTACGGCTTTTTCACACATTTTTCAAGGTGGATATTCTTCGGGATATTACAGCTATAAATGGGCCGAGGTTTTAGATGCTGATGCTTTCGAATATTTTAAAGAAACTGGGATTTTCAATAAAACTGTGGCTAAAAAATTCCAAGATAATGTATTGTCTCAAGGTGGCACCGAAAACCCAATGGTGCTTTACAAACGTTTTAGAGGTCAAGAACCAAAACCGGAAGCTTTGTTGCGAAGAGCTGGGTTAATTACTAATTAGAAATCCATTTTTTTCTCTTACTTTTGAGTCAATAAAACTGTTCAACAATGCCTGATCATCAAATTAACCCCAATAAGTGGATCGATTTATATTCCGATTACTTATTCAATTACACCATTTCGCGTGTAAGTGATAGGGATATGGCTCAAGATTTGGTTCAGGATACCTTTTTGGCGGCTTTAAAAGCCATGAAAAACTTTAAAGGAGAAGCTAGTGAGCGTACTTGGCTCATCTCCATTTTAAAGCGAAAAATTATAGATCATTACCGTAAAATAAATTCGAATAAAGGCAAAGCTGAAGTACGAATGCATTACAAAGATGCTGATGGTGACGGCGACTGGCTAGAAGAACGTGTGGCCGATCCTTTCGATAAAACAGCAGAAGATGCTCTGGAAAATTCAGAGCTCGGGGATGCCATACACAACTGTTTAAGTAAGCTACCTAAAAAACAAGCCGACGTTTTTAAAATGAAAACGATTTTAAACTACGAAACAGAAACTATCTGTAATGAACTGAATATTACAGCGTCTAACCTATGGGTTATCATTCATAGAGCACGAACCGCTATGGCAGATTGTTTAAAAGAAAATTGGTTATAATGATGAGTAAGATAAAGGTTTTTGCGCCTTGCGAAGAAGTGTGTCTAATATGTGACAAAGTCCAATATAAGGAGGCAACCCTATGGGATAAACTTAAACTTAATCTACATATAGCCTACTGTAAAACATGCAGAAGTCACGCAAAAACCAACTCGAAACTCACGAAGTTTATCAAAAGATCGAAGGTGAAATGCTTGGACCATGATTGTAAGGAATCCATGCGAAAAACCATAGATATCGCTTTAAAAGACCAGCAACAGCAACAACCATAAAATAGGTAAGGCTTCTACCCAAAAAGCCGAATAATACCTTCCTTGATTTAACTCCGCCTTCCAGACAAAACCAACTGTTACTAAAGCTACAACACCTAAAACTATTAGTTTAGAATATTCTAAATCTACTTTTAAACATTCCAACAGCACGATAAAAACCAAAAGAAAGAGCCCAAGTTGCTTCGTTTTTTTTACTCCTATTTTCTGAGGAATGGTTTGTAACCCCTTAGGATCATACCTTAAATCGCGAATTTCAAACGGCAACATAAGCACTAAAACATAGGCAAACCTCTGAATCCCCATGATTCCGACATTGGTGGTCATCTCAAAACCTGTATCTATAACAGGCAAAAACACCGTAACTCCCATCCAAACCAAAGCGATAACATATACCTTTACCCCTTCAACATGTCTTAAACTTTTGGTCTTATCCTTCAAAAAAGGGATGGCATACAAGAAAGTTAACACCGCAAAAACACCTACAATAACTAAAGTTTCAACCTGCAACTGAACGCCGTAAAAGCACAATAATAAAAAACTACAAAAAGAGAAAATCTGTATCATTTTAAGCCACTTTGCTAAGCGTTGGTAGTGAAACTTTGCTACGCCAAAAAATTTAACAAAATTATAACCCGAAATGGTAGCAAAAAAAACGAAGCAAAAGATTACGTTATCGGCCTCTAACCCCAACTCCACCGTAGTTACTCCCACAAGAGCACACACTGCTAAAGCCACGTGAATACTACTATTAACATAAAACTCGAGAAGTTTCTTTGATAAATTCATAACACAAATGTAACTAATGCGATGTTAAGGAATTCTTTTGGTTGAAAACTTTCTATTTTTCGCAATAAAACACAACAAATATTCAGTATTTTTGCGAATTATTTATTCAAATATACTTTTATGAATACAAACGCGTTTGCTTTGCGTCATATTGGCCCTAACCAGGAGGACCAAAATTTAATGTTACAAACCTTAGGTGTAGATTCGTTAGATCAGTTAATCTACGAAACCATTCCTGATGATATTCGTTTAAAAAAACCGCTTAATTTAGACGAGCCTATGACTGAATATGAGTACTTACTTCATATTCATAAATTGTCTCTAAAAAATAAAGTTTATAAAACTTATATTGGTTTAGGATACCACCCAACGGTTTTACCTGCAGTTATTCAACGTAATGTTTTAGAAAACCCTGGTTGGTACACAGCTTATACACCTTACCAAGCTGAAATTGCTCAAGGTCGTTTAGAAGCCTTACTAAATTTCCAAACGATGGTTATTGATTTAACTGGAATGGAAATTGCCAATGCATCACTACTTGACGAAAGTACTGCTGCTGCTGAAGCCATGAGTTTATTATTTGCTGTGCGTGAACGCGATCAGAAAAAAGCAGGCGTTAATAAATTTTTCGTTTCAGAAAACATTTTACCTCAAACTTTATCGGTACTTCAAACCAGAGCCACGCCAATTGGTATTGAACTAGTGGTTGGTAACGAAGAAGATTTCAACTTTTCTTCAGAATTTTTCGGAGCTATTTTACAATACCCAGGAAAAGAAGGTCAAATTACCGATATTAAATCATTTATAGAACAAGCCAACGAAGCTAGAATAAAAGTAGCTGTGGCTGCCGATATTTTAAGCTTGGTAAAATTAGAAGCGCCAGGTAAATTTGGTGCCGATGTGGTGGTTGGAACCACACAACGTTTCGGAATCCCGATGGGTTATGGTGGTCCACACGCTGCCTATTTTGCTACTAAAGAAGCTTACAAACGTGATTTACCAGGACGTATTATTGGAGTTACCAAAGATACCAACGGAAACCGTGCACTTCGTATGGCTTTACAAACCAGAGAACAGCATATTAAACGTGATAAAGCCACATCTAACATCTGTACAGCTCAAGTTTTATTAGCTGTTATGGCTAGTATGTATGCCGTATATCACGGACCAAAAGGCTTAAAGTTTATTGCCAACCGTGTGCACAATAAAGCGGTTACGCTTGCCAATGCATTGGAAAAATTAGGATATGAACAAGTTAACAGCTCGTTTTTTGATACCATCCTTATTAAAGCCAACGCTAAAAAGATTGAGAAAATAGCCAATGGTAAAAAAGTAAACTTCTACTACCCAAACAAAAACACGGTAGCCATTTCCATTAATGAAACGACTTTAATTCCAGATTTAAACGTTCTAATTTCGGTTTTTGCTAAAGCTGCAAATAAAAAGAGCATTGTTATTTCTGAAGTTGAACAACATAATAACATTGCAGCGGATTTACAACGTGAGTCAGATTTCCTTACCGAGCCTGTTTTCAACAGCTATCATTCTGAAACCGAATTAATGCGTTACATCAAAATGCTAGAGCGTAAAGATTTATCTTTAAATCATTCTATGATTTCTCTAGGATCTTGTACTATGAAGTTAAATGCGGCTTCAGAAATGTTGCCTTTAAGTTCGGTGAACTGGGGAACCATTCATCCTTTTGCGCCTTTAAAACAAGCTAAAGGCTATTTAAAAGTGCTTAAAGCTTTAGAAGATCAACTTACCGAAATTACAGGATTTGCTGCAACATCATTACAACCAAATTCTGGTGCTCAAGGTGAGTTTGCCGGACTTATGGTTATTAAGGCTTATCATGAATCTCGTGGTGATCATCATAGAAATATTTGTTTAATTCCATCGTCTGCTCACGGTACGAACCCTGCCAGTGCGGTTATGGCTGGTATGAAAGTGGTGGTAACCAAATCGACCGAAGAAGGTAATATCGATGTAGAAGACTTACGTGAAAAGGCAGAACTACACGCCGATAACTTATCGTGTTTAATGGTAACTTACCCTTCAACACACGGCGTTTACGAATCTGCGATTAAAGAAATCACCAAAATTATTCATGATAATGGCGGACAAGTTTACATGGACGGTGCGAACATGAACGCCCAAGTAGGTTTAACAAACCCAGGAAATATTGGAGCCGATGTTTGTCATTTAAATCTTCATAAAACCTTTGCGATTCCTCATGGTGGTGGAGGTCCAGGTGTTGGCCCAATTTGTGTTGCCGAACAACTAGTACCATTTTTACCTGGAAACCCAATTGTGAAAACAGGAGGTAAAGATGCCATTACTGGAATTTCAGCGGCGCCTTTTGGATCTGCTTTAGTTTGTTTGATTTCTTATGGTTATATTAAAATGTTAGGTGCTGAAGGTTTAACCGAATCTACCAAAGTAGCCATCTTAAATGCTAATTACATCAAACAACGCCTTCAAGGTAGTTTTGACACTTTATATTCTGGTGAACGTGGTAGAGCGGCTCACGAAATGATTGTAGACTGTCGTCCGTTTAAAGCTAACGGTATTGAAGTAACCGACATCGCAAAACGTTTAATTGATTACGGTTTCCATTCACCTACCCTATCATTCCCAGTGGCTGGTACTTTAATGATCGAGCCTACCGAAAGTGAAAGTAAAGCTGAAATAGATCGTTTCTGTGACGCTTTAATTGCTATAAAAAGTGAAATTGATAATGCCTCTAAAGATGAGACTAACAACGTTTTAAAGAATGCACCTCACACTTTAGCCATGCTTACTAGCGAAACTTGGGATTTCCCATACTCGCGTGAGCAAGCCGCTTTTCCTTTAGATTATGTAAAAGAAAACAAATTTTGGCCAAGTGTTAGACGTGTTGATGATGCATACGGTGATCGAAACCTAATTTGCTCTTGCGCACCGATTGAAGATTATATTGAAGCTTAAAAGCACGGTTGAACATCGTAAATTTTAATAAAATAGAAACCATCACGATTTAAAAACTCATATATTGCTTGATACTAATTTTAATCAGGCAATTTTCCTTTTTTATGACTATAAAAATAACAGGAACAGGAAGCTATATTCCTGCCGATATTGAAAGAAACGAAGACTTTCATAATCATGAGTTTTTAAATAGTGATGGTTCTACAATAAACGCCCCGAGCGAGGTTATCGTTAAAAAATTTAAGGCCATTACTGGCATTAAAGAAAGGCGTTATGCAAAACCACATTTAACTACCTCGGATATCGCAACTTTTGCTGCGGAGAAAGCCCTTCAAAAAGCAGATATTTCTGGAGAAGCCTTAGATTATATTATCGTTGCCCATAATTATGGGGATATCAAACACGATAGCATTCAAAGTGATACAGTTCCTAGTATTGCCTCCCGTGTTAAACATCTTTTACGTATTGAAAACCCTAAGTGTGTAGCTTACGATTTACTTTTTGGCTGCCCAGGATGGATTCAAGGCGTTATTCAAGCCGAAGCATTTATCAAATCGGGTATTGCAAAAAAATGCCTAGTTATTGGTGCCGAAACCTTATCGCGGATCTTAGATCCTTCCGACAGAGACTCTATGATTTACAGCGATGGTGCTGGTGCCGTAATTTTAGAAGCCACCGAGCAATCAGGCGGTATTTTAGCCCATGAAGCGGCAACATTTTCTTTGGAAGAAGCCCACTTCATTTTCTTTGGAGAAACCTATAACCCAAAGGTAGATGACAACCGTTGCTATATTAAAATGCACGGACGTAAAATTTACGAATTTGCCTTAACCAACGTACCTTTAGCCATGAAGTCTTGCTTGGACAAAAGTGGTGTTGATATTTCTAAAATCAAAAAAATACTCATCCATCAAGCCAACGAAAAAATGGACGAAGCCATTGTAAAACGTTTTTATGAGCTTTACAATATGGACATGCCTGACGGCATCATGCCTATGAGTATTGGAAAATTAGGAAATTCTAGTGTGGCCACGGTTCCTACTTTATACGATTTGATTCTTAACGAAAAAATGGAAGGACAAGCCATTAATCAAGGTGATATTATTATGTTTGCAAGCGTAGGTGCTGGCATGAACATTAATGCTATTGTTTACGAAGTATAAAGTGTTGAGCCCTTATTTGAGATTTCCATGGTCATGGCAATGAAGTAATAAAACAGATTGATGTACGAAAAAACATTTCCAAATAAACGTTTTAAGCATACCATTAATTTTTTAGAAAAACACATCCCAACCTCAAAATCCATCTTAGATTTAGGCGTTGTAAATCCGTTTTCTGAAATTATGACACAACATGGTTATGCTGTCGAAAACACCCAGGGTGAAGATTTAGATCATGACACACAAAACATTACAAATTCGAAAGCCGAGGTGGTAACGGCCTTCGAGATTTTCGAACACCTACTCTCCCCTTTTACCGTCCTTCAATCAATTAAAGCCGATAAATTAGTGGCTAGTGTACCGCTGAAACTTTGGTTTTCTTCCGCTTATAGAAGTAAAACCGATATGTTGGACCGACACTATCATGAGTTTGAAGATTGGCAATTCGATTGGCTATTAGAAAAAGCAGGCTGGAAGATTATCGACCGTCAAAAATGGACAAACCCTACTAAAAAATTAGGGATTCGTCCTATTTTAAGATGGTTTACCCCCAGATATTACATCGTTTATGCCGAAAGGGTTTAACTTTACGCCAAAACCTTTCTACTTTGAATTTTTATATTGTCATTCCTGCACATAACGAAGAAACCTCGATAGGACAAACCTTAGAGTCGTTAGTCAATCAAAGTCTGTTGCCTAAACGTGTGGTGGTGGTGAATGATAATTCAACCGACGATACTCAAAAAATTGTTAGCGCTTTCGCGGAAAAGTACCCGTTCATATCCTTAGTTAATTCCATATCATCCAACAAACATTTACCAGGTTCAAAAATCATTAATGCCTTTTATAAAGGATTTGAAACTTTAGATGATGATTACGATGTGATTTGTAAGTTTGATGCCGATTTGATTTTCCCTGAAAACTATTTAGCGCAACTCGCCAATCATTTTGAAGCCAATAACAACTTAGGCATGGCTTCAGGGTTTTGCTATATTGAAAAAAATGGCGGTTGGATTCTTGAAAACCTAACCCGAAAAGATCATATTCGCGGTGCACTAAAAGCCTATCGCAAAAAGTGTTTCATCGAAATCGGACAACTTAAACCTTCTATGGGTTGGGATACCGTTGATGAGTTGTTGGCTAAATATTACGGTTGGACCATTTTAACTGACGAAACTCTTCATGTGAAACATTTAAAACCCACAGGTATCAGTTACAATAAAGCTTCAAAGTATTTACAAGGTGAAGCCATGTACAAAATGCGTTATGGTTTTATGATCACGCTAATTTCGGCAGCAAAACTCGCTTATAAAAAACAGAGTATGTCTTTATTTAAAGATTATATGACTGGTTATTTCAAGGCAAAAAAGAAACAAGTGGATTTTCTAGTCAATGAAAAAGAAGGCCAGTTTATTAGAAACCTCCGTTGGAAAGGCATGCGCTCCAAACTTAGTTAAAACTCCAGGCTTTATAACTGCTTGAAGCCTCTAGTTTATTCTCTAACTCATCATCTAATTGTGGGAAGAAATCAATCCCTGTTAACCGCTCGATAGAATCTACAGGCACTACAAAATGGTATAAAGGTTTGCTAGAATTTTCATGAGGCATAAGAAAGCCTATCATTTTTGTTGGGCCCGAATTGGTATCTATGAGCACTTTGTAAAAGGCATTAGGCACGGCAACCTTTTCGGTTCCAATGGTTTTCATATCCCCTTTAAGTATGCCTCCAGTAACCACAAAAACGCCGTCGTATTTTGCAGCCCAATAACGCACCTTTTGTTCCAAGGTATTCCAAATTCCAGCATTAAAATTGTGCTCTTGCGGACTAATATTACTGGTTAAAAAAGTTTCATCGTGCGCTTCTTTGCTGTATTTTCTATCACCCGCCGGACATAGGTGTCCGCGATCATAACCCGAATTTTTATAATTACGCCAATGGGCAGCTCCGGTTTTTACAGCAGGGTCAATTTCAAAATAAGGGCGTTTAAAATTACTATTTGAAAGATCCGATTTTTTCAATTCATAAGCCACCCATTCCGCTTGTTCGTCTTTTTCACTGTAAGACAAGGAATAACCGTTATGATGAATAACTTGTCCTGTAGTACTTGTAGGCAAGAAAAATTCGTTGGTTTGTGTTTTAGGCTTGCCGCCTTCAGCAACTATATCGGCTTGAACTTTTGTGTCTAAAAAATGATCATAACCATAAACCGCTATCATAATGATAGCGGCTAAAATGGCGTATATACTACGTTTATTCATCTATTTAAATTTAGTTAGATTTCTAGCTCCCTTTAGACAGTTTCAATCCAACCAAGTAAAGAAAAATTTTGTTATTTTAAAACGTATCCTAAAGGTTTTCCGATAGAAGCATTTGGGAAACTAATGCCTAACAGACTAGACATGGTAGGTGCGATATCGGTAATATTTGTTCTTTCGGTAGTTGCTCCATGGTTAATCCCTTTTCCGAAAAACAATAACGGTACATGCGTGTCGTAATTTAAACCACTACCGTGTGTAGATCCTGTTTTTCCGTATGAGATATAAGCAGGATCATTCACTAAAACCACATCTCCAGAACGCTTCTGGTTAAAGCCTTTTTGAATTAAAGCCTCAATCCCTTCAGTGAAATCTCTAGAGACAATAGCTTCTCTAGTATAGGCTTTTGAAATGTGTGGGTAAGTCATTTGTTCTTCAACAATCGCATTTTGCACATCAATCGCACTTAATCCTAGAATCTGTAGTTTATCTTTATTTAAAAAGATTTGATCATTACTAATATTTTCAACTACCTCAGCAGTTCCATATTTTGCTAATAAAAAGTCATCAAACTGTTTCTTGCGAGCCTTATTATCCAAATATCCAGATGGGATATTATGAGCATGTAAATATGCCGGCACATCCACAGCACCGTGATCAGCAGTTAAAAACACAACATACTCCCCTTTTCCAACTTCTTTATCTAACACTTTGAAGAAACGTTCTAAATCTTGATCTAATCGAATATAAGTATCTTCAATCTCTTTAGAATTTACCCCAAAATTATGTCCAATATAATCAGTACAAGAATAACTCACCGTTAAAACATCTGTAATATCATCGGCACCTAAAGCTTCTCCCTCAATGGCAGCAATAGCAAAATCGGTGGTTAAACTATTTCCAAACGGTGTTATTTTAAGGATACTAAAGTTGCCATTTTCATCTTTTAATTTCTTCAAATTATAAGGAAAAGTAGCGGTTTCTTTACCTTTAAATCCGCCTTCGTAGTCATTTAAATCAGACCCACTCGCGGTATAGGTATCTATATCATAATAGGTATCCCACTTTTTTAGATATGATGCAGCTTGCTTACTTGCATTGAATTTAGCAACCCATTTTGGAAGTGCTTCCATATAAAAAGAACTGGTAATCCATGCCCCTTCATCGTCGCCATGAAACCAATAAGCCGCATCAGCTGTATGACCTGCTGGCAAAATAGCGCCACGATCTTTAACAGAAATTCCAATGGTTTTACCTCGCATTTGTGTGAACAATTTATTTTCATCAGCAAAAGTGGTAGTTAACATGCGGCTAGGTGACATTTTTCCTGCCTTATCACTTGTTCCAACAGGTAACACACTATCATCATCGGCACAATAAACTTGTTTTTTTGTGTCTTTGTCATACCAATAATTTGAAATAATTCCATGGTACTTAGGTGTACTCCCCGTAAAAATAGATGCGTGCCCTGGTGCTGTTTTGGTAGGCACGTAATTGAAGTGATTGTTTTTACAGTTAAACCCTTCATCCATCATGCGTTTAAAACCACCTGTTCCATAGCGCGAATAAAATCTTGTTAGGTAATCATAGCGCATTTGATCAACAACGATTCCAACAACAAGTTTTGGAGGGGTTTGATCCATATTAGACGATGAACTCGCCTGGCTATAGGTTTTAAATGTAGAGCAAAAGATAGCTAAAGTGATAAGTAAGACGTATATTTTTTTCATTATAGATTTTTAAGTAAGTGGTCAAAAATACATAATTAAGAACATCATAATTTAAAATTAACGTTAAATACCACTAAGTTTTTTTTACTTTAGCAGCTACAAAACTACATATGAAATACCTTCATAATATTGGAACTTATTTTTTGATGATTGCTGAAATGTTTCGCAAACCTACAAAGTGGAGCGTTATGAAAAAGCTGATATTAAAAGATATTGATGACTTAGTTATTGGGTCGTTAGGAATCGTGGCTTTCATATCCTTTTTTGTTGGCGGTGTGGTTACCATACAAACGGCATTAAACATTGACAATCCATTAATCCCGAAATACCTGGTTGGTTTTGCCACCAGACAATCCATATTACTAGAATTTGCCCCTACTTTCGTATCGATTGTTATGGCTGGTAAAGTAGGTTCATTTATCACCTCTAGTATTGGTACCATGCGAGTTACCGAGCAGATTGACGCCCTGGAAGTTATGGGGATTAACTCGATAAACTATCTGGTTTTCCCTAAGTTTATTTCCTTAATGTTATATCCGTTTTTAATTTGTATTGGAATGTTTTTGGGTATAGTTGGGGGATTAGTAGCCTGTATGTATGGCGGATTTAGTGCGCCGGAAGACTATATCACTGGTGTTCAATTAGATTTTAATCCGTTTCACATTACCTATGCCTTTATAAAAACTTGTGTTTTCGCGTTTCTATTAGCAACAATTCCTTCTTACCATGGTTATTACATGAAAGGCGGTGCTTTGGAAGTAGGTAAAGCGAGTACAACGTCTTTTGTTTGGACAAGTGTTTTCATCATCCTTTTAAACTATTTACTAACCCAAATGTTATTAAGCTAATGATTGAAGTTAAAGAATTACGCAAATCGTTTGGAGACGCAGAGATTTTAAAAGGTATCACTACCAACTTTGAAAAAGGAAAAACCAGTCTTATTATTGGGCAAAGTGGTGCAGGAAAAACCGTTTTCCTAAAATGTTTATTAGGTATTTTTGATTACGAAGGCGGCTCTATCGCTTATGATGGTAAAATTCTAACCAAATTAAGTGAGGATGAAAAAAGAAACATTCGTGCCGAAATAGGCATGGTTTTTCAAGGAAGTGCATTATTTGATTCGATGACCATTGAAGAAAACGTGATGTTCCCTTTACGTATGTTTACCAAACAAAGCAAAAGCGAAATGAGAGATCGTGTTGACTTTGTTTTAAACCGTGTTAACCTGGAAAATGCGCATAACAAAATGCCAAGTGAGGCTTCTGGAGGAATGCAAAAGCGTGTAGCCATTGCACGTGCCATTGTAAACAAGCCAAAATATCTGTTTTGTGATGAGCCTAATTCTGGTCTTGATCCTAAAACAGCTATCGTTATTGATAATTTAATTCAAGAGATCACCGAAGAATACCAAATTACAACCGTTATTAATTCACACGACATGAACTCGGTGATGGAAATAGGTGAAAAAATCGTTTTTCTAAAAGATGGTTTAAAAGCTTGGGAAGGCTCTAACGACACTATTTTTAGAACCGATAACGAAGTGGTTACCGATTTTGTTTACTCTTCCAACCTCTTTAAAAAGGTACGTAAGATGTACTTGGAGGATCATGAGTAAAGCAGAAGCTTAACCTAAACACAAAATACTTCTCTTAAAATAAAGCTTTAATTCGTGCTTTATCTACTTAAAATCAAAAAAGCTTTTTGGAATTTTAATATTGACCTCTAAGCCATAATACTATAACACGCTTTAGCCTAGCTATTTTATTATTTCTTAGAGACCCTGTATCCTCGAAACCCATTGTCATGGCATTCTTTTCGAATATGCATTACCTTTCAAATAAGTTTGAAACAACGATGACGCCTTAATTAATTCTACGTACCACTAAAGTATCTAAATCTAGTTTAAGTTTTAGCCACTTTTCAAGTTTGTCCTTATCCTTTTGGCGTAGTTCGTCTTTATACTCTTTTTTCCACTTTACAGAGAAAACTGGTGTGGTATCTTTTTTGGTGAAATTGGTATTAATCACATTCCCATAAGAAAACTGTTCTATGTTTTCGTAGTTGATTTTCAATTCTTCTGTTAAACCATCAAAAGCCATATAACTGCTTTCAAGTTCTGAAAATCCTCTTAGCTTTTCTTCTAAATAACTGATTTTTTCGGTTTGAGATAATAGATCTAAGGAATCTCGTGTTCTAAGCTCTTCCATGTACTTAAAATTATCTAAGTTTTTAGAGCGATTCTGATTGATATTCAATTGTGTTGAAGACAAAGCACGATAATCCTTTAACCTATTACGAAGCAAGGTTATAGTGGTTTCAGAAATTTCATCTAACCCAAAAGTATTCAGTTCTATCACCGAGTTTTCGTCATCAACATACATGTAAGATGCATTATTTTTTATGTATTCACCATGAGGTAAATCGGTGAGCTCTTCACGGATAAAAGCACTAGCATCACGCTTAAAATTACTTTCATTCAACACGTTTAAAAAAGTCCACACGGCCGGAATCATAACCACAATAGCTAACAACATAGCCGCTCTAGATATGAATTGGCGACGCTTAGAATTGGCGTATTTAAGCATGGGAAACCTTAGTAGTTTTAACACTAAAAAGGTAGCTAAGGCAATAAAAATCGTATTGATGGTAAATAAATACATGGCACCACCGAAGTACACAAAATTTCCTTTAGCCAAACCATAGCCTGCCGTACAAAGTGGTGGCATTAAGGCCGTTGCAATAGCCACACCAAAAATAACCGAAGCAATGGTTCCCTTTTTGGTTCGTGCAATAATTAAAGCTAAACCACCAAAAAAGGCAATTAAAACGTCACGTATATCTGGTCGTACACGTCCCAAAAGCTCTGAAGTATCTTCACTTAAAGGGAATAACCAGAAAAATAGAAAAGCCGTTAGTAAACTTAAAACAATCATGGTTGCTAAGTTTATCAACGATTTTTTAAGCGTATCAATATCGTTTATGGCAATAGACAAGCCTATACCTAAAATAGGCCCCATAAGCGGAGAAATTAACATGGCTCCAATAACCACAGCGGTTGAGTTCGCGTTTAACCCAATGGAAGCCACAAAAATAGAACAGACTAAAATCCAAGCCGTTGCCCCTTTAAAAGGAATATCGGCAACAATAGCCTTGGTAGTCGCCTCTCGATCGGTATCATCACGAAAATCTAATAACTCTCGTAAAAACACTTTGATACTTTCTAAAAGCCCCTGGGCGTCCTTTTTAACGGCATCTTTAGACTGCTCAACACTTTTGGCTTTTTCAGCCTCTGCAGCTTCAGCAACCTTGTTTGCCTTGGCTTCAGCTTCTTCTTCAGAAAAACTAAATTTATTTTCTTCGCTCATATGTTATTAACCATATTGTTCTCCAAATTCATCTTTCACATTTTGGAGCACTTTTTTAATATCCTGTTCTTTAGACTTAGGAAAGATAAGCAAAACTTCTTCTTTATCTACAATAATATAATCCTGTAAACCGTCTACAACCACAATTTTATCCTTTTTGGTGCGAATCATATTTCCAGAAGCATCTTCAGGTAAAACTCTAGCGTTTACAACGGCATTCCCATTTTTAGTTTTATCAAGTTTATCATATAAACTACCCCAGGTCCCTAAATCGTTCCAGTCGAATTCTGCTGCAATCACATACACGTTTTTAGACTTTTCCATAATGGCATAATCTACCGATATGTTTTCGGCCTTCGGATAGTTTTCTTTTATGAAATCGGTTTCAGCATCGGTGTTATAAGCACTGATTCCAGATTCAAAAAGCTCGAACAATTCTGGTTGATTTTTCTGAAACGTATTCAATACCGTTTTTACACTCCACATGAATATTCCTGCATTCCAAAGAAAATTACCTTGAGATATAAAGGCTTTAGCCGTTTCATAATCTGGTTTTTCTCTAAATTGATTTACGGGTTTTATCGCTTCCGCGGAAGCCTTATCGTATTCAATATAACCATAACCTGTGTTTGGAAATGTAGGTTGAATGCCCAATGTCATAAGCGCATCGTTTTCAGAACAAAATTCAAAGGCTTGTTCTACATTTTTAGAGAAGGTGTCTTCATCTTCAATCCAGTGATCACTTGGAGCTACAATCATTACGGCATCCGGATTTTCTTTCTGGATTTTTAATGAAGCATATAAAATACAAGGCGCTGTATTTCGCATGGCAGGCTCCAAAACAACCTGGCGTTGCGTCACCTCTGGTAGCTGCTCTAAAACCAAGTCGTTATAACGCTCGTTGGTTAAAATAAATATATTCTCTTGAGGTATCAGTTTTGCTAAACGGTGAAAAGTCTTCTGAATAAGCGTATCGCCGGTTCCTAGCATGTCGTGAAATTGCTTAGGAAACTCCTCGGTGCTCACAGGCCAAAATCGTGATCCGACACCTCCAGCCATTAATATCGCGTAATAATTCTTCTTCATCTTATTATTTTTTTAATATTTAAATATTTTCAATTTAAAAGTTCTACTTCGGCATTCGGACTAAACAAATATACTTTACCTGATTTAACTTCCACACATTCAAAACGCTTTACACGTTTTTTTATCATTTTGAAAATTTTACCATTATAAATTTTAAAATTATGCCCCATAGGCACCTCAAAAATATAGGTTTTATCATTAGGTTCATCAAATTGTTTTAGTGCTAATGATAAATGCGCATCTGTATCACTACTCGCCTTTGGGTTTTTAAAATGTCTCGCCAATAAAGGGAGTAAATCCATAGGAAAAACTTCTGGATTTAAAAATGGCAACATTAATCGCTGAAAAGTATACTTCCATTCTTTACCATGAGGTTTAATATACTTCCCATAAGTATTAAAAGCCTCTAAATGGGCGATTTCATGAACCAAAGTAATTAAAAATCGGTAGCAATTCAAATTGGAGTTTACCGTAATTTGATGCTTGCCGTTAGGTAAACGTTTATAATCACCATGACGGGTTTTACGTTCGTTTTTAATTTTTACCGTTAAATGCTCATGTTCTAAAAGCTGTAAAATTTGAGGTACTGCTTTTTTGGGAATGTAATTTTGAAGTGTGTCCTGCATTAAAGCAAAAGTAATGGATTTATGTTTAATTGTTAAATCGGATAATTGTTTATTTATTGAATGTTTGGTCGTGTAAATGATATGAATCAGTAGAGGTTTAAAGTTTCAAAGCTGCAAAGTTTCAAGGTATGGGCAAGGAAGATCTAACATACAGCCTATATTAATACAATTCATCCATCTCAAAATTTAACACTTTTTGCTACAAATACAAGCAATAATAACTATTTATTGTAGCTAATTTTGCTTTATGTATCTTAATTGTCATTCATATTACAGCTTACGCTACGGCACTATAAAGCCAGAACAACTGCTTGCTATAGCGGCTAAAAACGGATTTAAAACCTTAGCACTTACCGATATTAATAGCACTTCGGCCTGCTTAGATTTTGCACGATTATCAGACCAATATGATGTAAAACCCGTACTTGGTGTCGATTTTAGAAATGGAGCCCAACAGCAGTTTATTTTGTTGGCTAAAAACAATAAAGGGTTTCAAAATATTAACCGGTATTTGTCGCAGTTTTTGCATGATAACCGTTTAGAAATTCCAGAGAAAGCACCTGTTTTAGACGGTGTTTTCACGGTTTATCCTTATCGCAATCAGCGGGTATTTCATCTGGAGGACCACGAATTTTTAGGCATAAAACCAGCAGATTTAAATGCGCTTAAGTTTTCACAGTGGAAACATTTAAGAGATAAATTGGTGGTATTACAAACCGTTTCTTTTGAAAGTAAAAAGGATTTCAATACCCATCGTTTATTGCGTGCCATAGCTAATAATACGTTGTTAAGTAAGTTACCTAAAAGTGAAGAAGGCAAGGCAAACCATTACATGTTACCGTACAAAACATTATATAAAACCTATAGTGAATTCCCTGAGCTTTTAGAAAATACAGCAACGCTTTTAAAATCTTGTCACATTAATTTCGACTTCTCGAAAGAAACACCTAATAATCAGAAATCCTATACAGAAAGTGAAAGCTCCGATTATCAATTGCTCAAAAAACTAACCTATGAAGGTATTCCGTATCGTTATAAAAATCCCGATGAAGCGGTGTATAAGCGCATCAAAAAAGAATTAGAAATTATTAAAGAAAAGGCTTTTGTATCCTACTTTTTAATCAACTGGAAAATTTTAGACTACGCACGGAATAAAGGTTATTTTTATGTAGGGCGTGGCAGTGGCGCCAATAGTATTGTGGCCTATTTATTAAGAATTACCGATGTCGATCCTATAGAATTGGATTTATATTTCGAGCGGTTTATCAACTTATATCGTAAAAATCCGCCAGATTTTGATATCGATTTTTCATGGAAAGACCGCGATGATATCACGCGATTTATATTTGAAAATTTCAAAAACACCGCCTTATTAGCCGTGTACAACACCTTTAAATTTAAAGCATCGGTACGCGAATTGGGTAAAGTATTTGGATTGCCAAAAGCTGAAATTGACAGACTTACAAAACGTCGATACCAAGAGAAAGATTTAGACAAATTATCTAAACTGGTACTGGTTTACAGTAAATATATTCAAGGTTTCCCCAATTATTTGGGTATTCATGCCAGTGGTATTATCATTTCAGAGAAGCCTATTCATTATTATACCGCCACGTTTTTACCTCCTAAAGGTTATGCAACCACGCAGTTTGATATGATTACTGCCGAGGATATAGGCTTATATAAATTCGATATTTTGAGTCAGCGTGGCCTAGGAAAAATTAAAGAAGCCGTAGAAATTATAGCTTACAATCATCCCGAAAAGCCACCTGTAGACATACACGATATAAAAAAATTTAAGCAAGACGAAAAAATTAAAGATTTGCTTAGAAACGCGAAGGCTATTGGCTGTTTTTATGTGGAATCGCCCGCCATGCGTATGCTCCTTAAAAAATTACAAGTCGATAATTATTTGAGTTTGGTAGCAGCGAGTTCCATTATTCGCCCCGGAGTGGCGCGTTCTGGTATGATGCGCGAGTTTATTTTACGTCACCGTTACCCCGAGCGCCGCAAAACAGCACACCCTATACTGCTTAAAATTATGCCCGAAACCTATGGGGTTATGGTGTACCAAGAAGATGTGATAAAAGTAGCGCATTATTATGGTGGATTGTCTTTGGCCGAAGCCGATATTTTGCGCCGAGGCATGTCGGGAAAATTGCGTTCTAAAAAAGCGTTTTTAAGTGTTAAACAGCAGTTTTTCCATAACTGTATACAAAAAGGGGAACCCGAAGTAGTTATACATCAAATATGGAACCAGATAGAAAGTTTTGCGGGTTATGCTTTTGCTAAAGGGCACTCGGCGTCTTATGCTGTAGAAAGTTATCAAAGCCTATTTTTAAAAGCCTACTACCCTTTAGAGTATATGGTGGCAACCATTAATAATTTTGGCGGATTTTACCAAACCGAGTTTTATGTACATGAGGCCAGAATGCACGGTGCCACTATTGAAGCGCCCTGTGTAAACACGAGCTTTAATGAAGCTTATATTCAGGGTAAAACCATTTATTTAGGTTTCATGTTTTTGCATGCTTTAGAGCAAAATACCATTAAAATGTTGCACGCTGAACGTACAAAACATGGTGTTTTTAAAAGTTTGGATGATTTTATAGAGCGCCTGCCTATTTCCATCGAGCAAATTTCTATTCTCATAAAAATTAATGCCTTTCGTTTTACAGGTGTTAATAAACGAGAATTACTCTGGGAAGCACATTTAAAAAATAAAAAAGCACCTACAGAAAACACCACAATAGCACTGTTTACCACCGCAAAAGTTCAATATACAATACCCAAACTATCAAGTTCATTATTAGAAAATGCTTTTGAAGAATTAGAGCTTTTAGGTTTTCCTCTTTGTCATCCTTTTGAATTGTTAGAAACACCTTCAAACCCCGTATGGCTGGCTTCAGATTTGATGAATTTCACAGGTAAAATCGTTACGGTTGAAGGTTATTTAGTGACCACAAAATACAGTGTAACAAAAAATCAGAAAGTCATGTATTTCGGTACCTTTTTAGATCGGAAGGGTCATTTTTTAGATACCGTACACTTTCCACCTATAGCCAGTAAATTTCCTTTTAGAGGTAAAGGTGTTTATTCCATTACAGGAAAGGTTTTAAATGAATTTGGCTGCATCAATATAGAAGTGATTTCTATGGTTAAGTGTGGAATCATTCAGGATCCTAGATACGCCGAAACCAAAAACACCATTGCAGCATCATGTTAAAAGAAAGAGCTATAGTTCACATGGATTTAGACACTTTTTTTGTGTCTTGCGAGCGTTTGTTAGACAGCCGTTTAATTGGGCGACCAGTGCTTATTGGTGGTACTTCCGACAGGGGTGTCGTGGCTTCTTGTAGTTACGAGGCTAGAAAATTTGGTGTGCATTCGGCCATGCCCATGCGTATGGCAAAAATGCTGTGTCCTGAGGCTGTTGTACTGCGTGGAAACGCGGGAGTTTACAGTAATTTTTCCAAAGATGTTACCGAGGTGATTAAAGAAAGTGTACCGCTTTACGAAAAGGCCTCTATCGATGAGTTTTATATCGACCTTACCGGAATGGATAAGTTTTTTGGTTGTCATAAACTGGCTTCCGAATTACGGCAACGTATTATAAAGGAAACAGGATTACCCATTTCATTTGGTTTATCGGTTAACAAAACGGTTTCTAAAATTGCTACAGGTGAAGCCAAGCCTAATAACGAAATTAGAATTTTAACAGGTCAGGAAAAACCTTTTTTAGCGCCGCTTTCGGTAAAAAAAATTCCTATGGTAGGCGAGGTCACTTATAAAATCTTATGCGATTTAGGCGTGAAACAGATTAAAACCATACAAGGTATGCCTATGGATGTCATACAGCGTGTGCTGGGTAAAAACGGACTCACGATTTGGAAGAAAGCGAATGGAATCGATTCGAACCCTGTGGTGCAGTATCACGAACGCAAGTCCATTTCAACCGAGCGCACTTTTAATAAAGATACGATTGATGTGGTGAAGTTAAGAGGTATTCTTGTAGCAATGACCGAAAATTTGGCCTATCAATTACGCCGCGGTAATAAGTTAACAGCCTGTGTGACGTTTAAAATTCGCTACTCCGATTTTCAAACTTATACCCAACAACAACGTATTCCTTACAGCGCTATGGATCATAACATTATTCCGGTGATTTTAGATTTGTTTGATAAACTTTACAACCGCCGCATGCTGGTGCGTCTTATTGGTGTAAAGTTTAGCCATTTGGTTGCTGGAGGACATCAAATTAATTTGTTTGAAGACAATGAAAAACAATTAAACCTCTCGGATGCTATAGACAGAATGCGCGAACGCTATGGTGACCGTGCTGTTATAAGTGCTGCAGGAATGGGAGCCAAAAGTATTAGCCGTTGGAATCCTTTTTCGGGCGAACCGCCTCCTTTATTGCCTAATAGACGGCAGTGATAAACTGTAGGCAAACATCACGTAAAGCCATCACCCCTCAATAAGCTCCAACAAGTCACTCATTTTAGAAAATGTTTTCGTTGCAAAAGATTTTAATTCATTATCGGGATCGTGCGCGGTGAAACCAAAAACATCAAATCCACCTGCTTTGGCTGCTTTTACGCCAGAAAGACTATCTTCTATAACCAAACAATCTTCAGGTTTAAAGCCCATGGTTTTTGCTGCCCATAAAAACACAGCAGGATCGGGTTTCCACTTCTCTAATGCATAACAACTAAAAATCCGTCCTTCAAAAAAAGGTAATAAACCAGCTAGACCTAAATTAAGTCTGATTTTAGATTCAGGACCGCTGGAAGCCACACAAAACGGTAAATTTAAATGTTCAATAACATCCTTTACGCCTTCAACAGGTTCCATTTTTTTCTGAAAGGCTTCAAAACTACGGTCTCGGTATTCAGCTTCTAAACTATCCGGAAGCTCCTTTTGGGTTAAATCACTTATCATTTGCTTACAAGCTGTAAAAAAACTGCCTTTAAAATGCTTCATTCCATAATTTAAATCAATGTTGGCTCCATATTCATTAGCGATATCAACCAAAACTTGAATACTTGTAGGTTCACTATCGACCAATACGCCGTCGCAGTCGAAAATGACGCACTTGTAATTACTCATAACATGTAATTTAGGATTAAAGCCAAAATATGCATTATAAAATCTATTACGGCCTGAAACCCTCATTACGATTCCTAATGCATAATTTAGGTTAAAGATAGTAAAGTTTATAAGCTACAACAATCATCATTATGTATTTATAAGCTGACCGATGAACGAACAAAATTGCATAACACACTAAAAATCTTTAATTTGTGTACAAAACAGTTGTGTTATGCCGATATTCATGGATCGCCACGATGTACCTGAAAACGTTTCGCCAGAACTTTTAGCGGAAATACATCAAGAAGACTTAAAAATTGAACACGAATTTGGATGCCGTGGTTTTACGTATTGGTTCGACAATAAGCGTAAAAACGTTTTCTGTCTCATTGAAGCTCCAAGTAGAGAGGCCATAGAGCATATGCACAAACATGCTCACGGCAATGTTCCGAATACCATTATTGAAGTAGAGCCCAATCTAGTAGAATCTTTTTTAGGTAGAATCTCCGACCCTGATCCACAAAATGGTTTTATTGACGAATCCCCTTTTCGAATTATCATGTTGATTCGCTTACCAATTTCACCAAATCCCCCTTCTAAAACACTAGCTACAGGACAAGGTGATTTTGACAAAGAGCTACTAAAACAAATAGAAACTCATCAAGGCACACTAGTAAAACAAGACAGTACCAATTATTTAATTTCATTCGAATCGGCTAAAGAAGCTATCCAATGCGCCTTTAATACCGAATCGCTTTTAGAGCACTATAAAAAAACACCGCTTAATAAAGCAAAAATAGGCATTGCATCAGGATTGCCTGTGGCTCAAAAAGCCAGTTTCTTTGAAGATGCCATTTCTCTTGCCAGTCACATGTGTGAACACATTAATGCAGAAATCATCATATCACATGAGGTTAAAAAGCTTTTTGAAAAGGAAAAGTGTACAAAATTATCACTCAATGAAAAAACACGAGCGCTAAAACCCCTCGAAGAAAAATTTCTTTTGCAAGTTATGGATGTTGTAGAAGCTTCTTGGCAAAACCCTTCCTTTAACCTTGATGCATTTTGTAAAGAATTAGGTTACAGCAAATCACAATTATACCGTAAACTAATGGCACTTACAGGCAAATCACCCAACACTTTTATTAGAGATTATAAACTAGAGAAGGCCTTAAACTTATTAGAACAGCAACAAGGCAATATTTCAGAAATTGCATTTTCAACAGGATTTAACAGTCTCGCCTATTTTTCTAAGTGTTTTAAAAACAAATTTAATATGCTTCCTTCGGCATACATTCAAGACCTAAACCAGGCTTAGAACTTTTGTAACATGCAATAATTTTTCTCTTTTTTGAATTATTTGTGCAAATACTTATACTTTTTTCATACTAATTTTGGTTAAACACAAAACATTAACCACTTAAAATCAAGTTATTATGAAAGTTTTAAATTTTATTTTTGCATTAACATTAAGTCTGATTACTTTTCAATTAAACGCGCAGCAAAGTGTTGTTCCTGAAGCCTTAAGAAGTCAAACCAACCTTGAAAACCAAAACATGTATGTTATTGAAAGAGATATTCCGAATGTTGGTAGTTGGTCTATGGCCGATTTAACCGGGGCTTCCAAGAAATCATGTAGCGTCCTAGATACTATGGGAAGCGATATTACTTGGCTGCATAGTTATGTAACTGGAGACAAATTATATTGCGTGTATTTAGCCAAAAACAAAGACCTGGTAAAAGCACATGCCGAAAAAGGCGGATTTCCTTGTAATACCATCTCTGAAGTTGCTACCGTTATCGACCCCAGTACAGCATCTGCTTTAGATACGGCCATAAAAGGACGCTAATAAAAGAATCAAGGTGTTGAATTAGATACCTGAAGCATTTTTCCGTTATAATATTTATTGCCATTGAGTGCAAAGTCGAAGATGTACTCTGCCATTTCTAAAGCTGTTATGGGTGCCTGATAACCTGGAAAGGCTTCTTCGAGCATTTCGGTTTGAACGGCACCTAAAGCTAAAACATTAAAGGAAATTCTAGATTCCTTGTATTCTTCGGCTAGTAATTCGGTTAAAGTAATTACGGCTGCTTTGCTTGAACTGTAGGCTGCTAGCCCTGGGAATTTCATACTCCCTTGCACCCCGCCCATAGAGCTAATGGTTACCACATGGCTTTGCTTTACCATAAACGGTAATACCACACGGGTTAATTCGGCAACCCCAAAAACATTGGTTCTGTATATGTTTTCAAAATCTTTCATAGAGATTTCTGAAAACGGCTTATTCAGCAAGGCGCCTGCGTTATTGATTAACACATCTACTTGAGTCCAATTTTCTTTGATAAAATCTTCTATCCTTAAATAGGCATTCGCATCGGTCAAATCAAAAGAAAAGCACGTTACATTAGATAAGTTAAGGTTACAAATAGGTTTGTCATTCCGCGAAAGCGCTAACACCTGATGGCCTTGCTTAGCGAATAATTGCACCAATTCGAAGCCTATACCGCGACTTGTTCCCGTGATGATGATGTTTTTACTCATGTAGTTTAATCTCTTTAGTTGGTGCATTTATCATCCCTTCTAACGCCGGAATCATTTTATTGATAAACGTTGTCATATGATCAAAATCTATTTTATCAGGTTCATCATCTACATGATGGTAATATTCAAAATTAGCAAAATCGAAAGTTGAAATAGCCTGTGCAGGAATATTGAAGACTTCATAAAAAGGGAAATTATCGGAACGTTGAAAAAGGTTATAAGCCTTAGCTTTTTCTAGATAACCGAGTATCTTTTGCTCTGCATAAACATTGAGTTTTTCTCCCATATTAGAAAGATCGTATCCAGTGATGTAGCCCATAGATTGATCCGGGTTACGAGGCACACCAATCATTTCAAAATTAATCATCGTGTAAAGATCCAAATTTTCGTCTTTTAATCTTTTTGCCAGATGACGAGAGCCTAATAAACCCATTTCTTCAGCATCATAAAGCGTAAATAGTATGCTACGTTTATTGTTTTTCATTTCCTGAAAATACTTAGCCCACTCCATTACAGCAACTGTTCCAGAAGCATCATCATTAGCTCCATTAGCAATCACATCACCTTGAACCGCAGTAGCAGTACCAATATGATCGTAGTGCGCACCAAGGATAACAAATTCATTTTTTAACACGGGATCTTGACCTTCAATATAGCCAACAACATTATAGCCAATAAAGTTTTCTTTAGTTTGAAAGCTATCTCTATAGGTTTCAAAATAAGGTTTAACTTGGTTATCCTTGAAAAAATTCTCGATATAAACCGCAGCTTTTTCAAGGCCTTCACTTCCTGTCTTGCGTCCCATAAGCCCATCTGAAGCCAAATGATGTACACTGTGCTTTATACTTTTAAGCGCTATCGGCCCTGTAATATTTTCACTGTTTGAAACTGATTTGTTATCAGTTAAATCATTCTGTTCTTTATGTGCCCCGCAACTTGAAACTGCAAGTGCTAAAAGCAATCCGTATATTTTTACCATGGAATAAAGATAAAAAAAACCTGTTTCTTTTTACTGAAACAGGTTTTTATATTATAATTAGATGACCTCTTCGAGATTACACTAATTTACAATAACATTGAAATTGGGTTTTCAATAAATCCTTTTAAGGTTTGAAGAAATTGAGCACCTGTAGCACCATCAACCGTTCTATGGTCGGCAGCTAAACATAGTTTCATTGTATTTCCTACTACAATTTCACCGTCCTTTACAACTGGTTTTTGAACAATGGCTCCAACAGAAAGAATCGCTGAATTAGGTTGATTAATGATAGAAGTAAAACTATCGATTCCAAACATACCTAAGTTAGAGATAGTAAATGTACTACCTTCCATTTCTTCAAGTGATAGCTTTTTAGACTTAGCTTTAATAGCAAAATCTTTAACAGCAGCTCCAATGTTTGTTAACTTTTGCTCATCGGCAAATTTAACAACTGGTACTACAAGACCATCTTCTACAGCCACAGCCACACCAATATGTACATGGTGATTTAATTTCATTTTATCGTCAAACCACTGAGAGTTTACTTGAGGATGTTGCTTTAATGCCATAGCACAAGCTTTAACCACGATATCGTTAAATGAAACTTTAGTATCTGGAACAGCATTTACTTCCTTACGGAATGCAATAGCATTATCCATGTTAAACTCAACATTTAAGTAATAGTGAGGTGCTGTAAACTTAGATTTTGCTAAGTTTTTAGCAATAGCCTTACGCATGTTAGAGTTTTTAATTTCTTCAAAACTCTCTTCTCCTACAACTGATGCTACAGGAGCTCCGGCAGCGGCAGCAGGTGCAGCAGCTTTAGGAGTAAAGTTTTCAACATCACGTTTAATAACTCTTCCACCTTCTCCTGATCCTGGAATATCTGCAATATTAAATCCTTTTTCTTCGGCCATTTTCTTCGCTAACGGCGACACAAACACACGGCCTCCTTCTGGAACAGCAGTTGGTGCAGGTGCAGCAGCTTGTTTTGGTGCAGCTGCTTTAGGCGCTTCCTTTTTAGGAGCATCAGCTTTAGGGGCTTCAGCCTTAGCAGGAGCGGCAGCAGGTGCAGCACCAAAGTTATCTGCAACTCCAGAAACATCGGTTCCTGCAGGGCCAATAATTGCTAATAAAGAATCTACTTTTGCAGACTCTCCTTCTTGTAATCCTATTTCTAATAAAGTACCTGATTGGAATGATTCAAATTCCATAGTTGCTTTATCCGTTTCGATTTCAGCTAGGATATCACCTTCTTCAACCGTATCTCCAACTTTTTTCAACCAAGTGGCTACAGTACCTTCTTCCATGGTATCACTTAAACGCGGCATAGTAACCACGATAACACCTTCTGGTAATTCAGCAGCTGGCGCAGAGGCTTCTGAAGGAGCCGCCTCAGAGGTTTCTTCTTCTTTAGTTTCAGTTGCTGGAGCAGCATCAGCGCTACCTCCACCATTTAATAGACCTGAAATATCTTCACCTTCATCACCAATAATAGCTAAAAGCTCATCTACTTTAGTAGTTTCACCTTCTTGAACACCAATATGTAATAAGGTTCCTTCATTAAAAGATTCAAATTCCATTGTTGCTTTATCGGTTTCGATTTCAGCTAGAATATCACCTTCTTCTATTTTATCTCCTACTTTTTTTAACCAAGCCGCTACGGTACCTTCTTCCATGGTATCGCTTAAACGCGGCATATTTACTACTACTGCCATAGCTTATATTTTGTGTTGAATGAATGGATAATCTTCTTGTTCGTAGACCATATCGTAAAGCTGTTGCTTTTCTGGGAATGGCGATTCTTCTGCAAACTTCTCGCATTCTGCAACGCGATCTTTAACACGTTTATCAATTACTTTAATATCGTCTTCAGTTGCGTACTTCTTCTCTAAAAGAATATCTTTCACTTGCGTGATAGGATCAATTTTCTTGTACTCAGCAACTTCGTCTTTTGTTCTATAATGTTGAGCATCACTCATTGAGTGCCCTCTATAACGGTAAGTTTTTAACTCTAAGAAAGTTGGTCCTTCACCGCGACGTCCTCTTTGGATAGCTTCATCAAATGCTTCAGCAACCTTAACAGGGTTCATCCCATCAACCGGAGAAGAAGGCATATCGTATCCTAAACCTAACTTCCAGATATCAGTGTGGTTTGCAGTACGCTCAACAGAAGTTCCCATCGCATATCCGTTGTTCTCACAAACAAATATAACTGGTAATTTCCAAAGCATTGCTAAGTTAAAAGCCTCATGAAGTGACCCTTGTCTTGCAGCACCATCACCAAAACAACATAGTGTTACCGCATCGCTACCATGGTATTTATCACCAAAAGCAATACCAGCACCTAAAGGAATTTGTCCTCCTACGATACCGTGACCACCATAAAATCTAAATTCCTTAGAAAAAATATGCATAGAACCACCCATACCTTTAGATGTTCCTGTTACTTTTCCGTATAATTCTGCCATAACACGTTTAGGATCTTCTCCCATACCTATAGGCTGTACGTGATTACGATAAGCAGTAATCATTTTATCCTTACTTAAGTCCATTGCGTGTAAAGCTCCTGCTAATACAGCTTCTTGTCCGTTATATAAGTGAAGAAATCCTCTTACTTTCTGTTGAATGTAAACCGCAGCTAGTTTGTCTTCAAACTTTCTCCAGAATAACATGTCTTCGTACCATTTGAGGTAAACCTCTTTTGTTATTTTTTGCATGGAATAATTTTATGATAATTTATAAGCGACTACAAAAGTAACACATTGTGGAGAAATGGGAAAACTCAAATTCACTAAAGTGAGAAAAAAATTAAAATTCTAGTGATTAGAACCTCCGCTGATTATTCTGCAATTATTCACCTTATTTTTCATTTTTTTTCAATTTAAGCCGGTAATCTATAAGCAGATTCTGACTAAAAAGTTAAAAAAGCGCCGTTTTATCAAATACAAAAGGCAATAAATTTACTACCGAGTTTGACTTAGCGACAGCTCCTTTTGAGCCCATAAAATACACCTCGATAGCATGTGTTTGTTTAATTTCATACTCTACCATAGCCTGTCTACAGGCACCACAAGGCGGAATTGGAGTTTCGGTTGAGGTGATTTTTGAACTTGCTGAAATCGCCATTCGAATTACTTTAGCTTCTGGATATTGCGATCCAGCATAGTAAATTGCGGTACGCTCGGCACAAAGTCCTGAAGGGTATGAAGCATTTTCTTGATTATTACCTGTAATGATTTCGTCATTATCGAGTAACAACGCGGCACCAACTTCAAAATTTGAATAGGGAGCATAGGCACGACTTCTGGCCTCAATCGCTTTTTCCATTAAATAGGCTACATCTTTTGGTAACTCTTGCAAATCATCAAAAACATATATGGTAGACTCTTTTTTTACTTTTTTCATTAAGCTTTCATTTGTTTCTACAATTTAAGAAAGTCCTAGAAACAAAAAAACTATTGCTCTCACAATAGTTTTCTTCTTTCTAAGTATAATATCTATTAGTATTCTGTATATGTTCCTGCTCCAATATTAAAGGTTAAAGTGAAACGTAAAGTTCCTTCCAATGGACTCTGAACTTGAGACGTTGAAAACAGGTAAGACAAATCTATATTAACAACACTAGCTTTAAATCCTGCACCTAAAGCCATGAATTGTCGAGCTCCTTTTTCTGGTGATTCATGAAAATATCCAGCTCTAAATGCAAACGCATCTTGGTACATATATTCAGCCCCTAAAGCCCAGGTAATTTCTTGCATCTCTTCTTTAAATCCACCTGGTGCATCACCAAAAGACTGGAACATCCCTTTAAAGAAGCCTACATCGTCAGATTTACCTTTGTAAATAACATCTTCCTGGATTAGGTTTCTAGTCTCTGTATCTGCATCATACTCTCCATTACCATTAAGATCAACGAATTCGTATTCATCTCCTAAAATTGGAGGGGTTGGCACCAGTAGTTTTGTAAACTCCGCCGTAATTGATACTTTGTTATAATCGTCGAAAATAAAATCAAACCCACCACCAAGTCTTAAATTTGTAGGTTGAAAGTTTTCCTGTCCGCCTTCATCATATTTAAATTTTGGACCTATATTTTGAATAGCAAAACCACCACGCCACCTTCCGTTAAAATCGGCATAAGCTTCTTCCTCGCTTTGATAGTAACCAGAAATATCAACACCAAAAGTATTCGCTGGCGTTGTGTCGCTGGTTCCATCATTCAACTTTAAATCAGATCTTAAATATCGCATAGCAACACCCATAGAAAAGCGCTCACTTAATCGTAATGCGTAAGAGGCGTCTAGAGCAAATTGATTAGGCCTCTGGATATATGGTGTAGCAAATTCGTTATCGGTAAATTCAATATCTCCTAATGAAAAATATCTTAAACTAGCAGCAAATGCACTACGCTCGTCTAATCTATTGTAATACGTTAAATTCCCTAAGAAAATATCATTAACTAATTTCCCTAAATAAGGGGTATAACTCACACCTATTCCAGACTTAGTCTCTGAAAAGGCATATTTTGATGAGTTCCATTGCTGAGAAAAGGCATCCACAGAAGTTGCTACTCCCATATCACCCATACCCGCTGATCTCGCATCACCTGCAATTAATAAGAAAGGCATTCCGGTGGTGATAACTCTAGTATCATTACTATTTGGTTCAATGTAAGTAGTCGTTTGGGCCTCTAGTTTATAAATAAACACAAAAGCTAATAATAACAATAGTTTATTCTTCATGAAATATAGTTTAGTTAGCAAATATAAATTTTTCTTACAGTATTACAAGTTTCTCTATTTTTTCTACGGTTTTATTCAATAATTCGGAATGCACTTTAAGTTTATACACATATACACCCTTCCCTATTTTACCTCCAAAATCATCACGTCCATCCCAAACAATATCTCGCGACAAGGAACTATTTGTCACAGCACCTCCTGAAGTTCTCCCATTTAAAGTGCGTACAAGTTTTCCAGACACCGTAAAGATCTGTATTGAAACGCTTAAAGACTCCGAACTATTGTGGTTGAACCAAAATTCGGTATAATTCACAAACGGATTTGGGTAATTAAGAACGTTATTAATAACCAATTCTTGATTTTGATCATGCACTATAAATTGAATTTCGGAAATAGAAGAATTATTGTATACATCCCAAGCCTTAAGGGTTAAGGTGTGCAATCCTGGCTCTAAATCTCTCATTGGGAAACTAACAACACCACGCGTATAATCGTCAACTTCGGTTTGATAATAATCATTTAAAATAATAGGATTTTTTTCATCACCATCAATAATAGCTACAATGTCATGACCGATACCACTGGCGGTATTTACACCATTATCATCTTGTAATTTCACTAATAAGGTTGGCGATTCGTTAGTGATGCCTCCAGACACAAAGTTTTCATCATTCATGTAAAGATTAATCACCGGACCAATATTGTCCTCAGCAGCATTTTCATCCAAACCACCAATTTTAACCGTATTTTCACTAGCTCCAGTTTGGTTGATAGTGAGTTCATCATTTTTCGAATAAAAACTCACTTTTCCAAAACCTACAGGAATACCAATGTCTTTAGGCACTACAAACTCAAAATCAAATGCACCATTTTTTACTGAAGCCTGACCTCTAAAAATAATCTCTCCTAAAGTTTTAAAATCTAAAATAACCAACTCTCCATTTAAACGTGTACCATCGTTCCCCAAAGTACTTCTATCAATATATTTATCATAAATAGTAGTAGAGAGCAATCCCGAATAATCGTTTAAAACATTCCCAGAAAGATCGACCACCTCGCCCGACAATTTAACCTTACTTAAGGCTTTTAATGTATCCGTTGATTGCGCTAATGGCACATCGTTAATTTTGGTTAATCGGATGCTAGGTTTAGGAAAGCTTAATTTCATGGCCGGATCACCAATAAAAAACACCAATCTTCGCTGATTGTTATTTGACACAGCGGGATCGGATTTCGCAAGCCTCAAAGATTCGCCCATAGATGGATACTCATAATCTCCATAATTGTCATTTTCGTTATATGAAAACAAATATTGCCCAAGAATATTATTAAACGAAATGGCAAAACTTACATAAATTTGTCTGGTTGTAGTTATTAAACCAATAGCCCCCGCTTGCTTATTCCAAAAAGTAAACTCTCCAGCAGTTTCACGATATGGATTATCAAAACGGGTAAACTCACAAGTTACCGTAACAAAACAGTTGAGTTTATTATAATTTCTGAAATTTTCGATATTTACTTTATCCAAAATACGCTCTTGGGCTAAACCTTCTTCCCCCCCATGACCAAAGTAATTAACAACCAATGCACCATTGTCAACTGCATTAGATATTGCCGTATTAACGGTAGGATACCTGTTTCCTCCTGCTGAAGTTTCTTGCTGATAAGAATCACTATGAATTTTAACAACATTTATAAAAGGCTTTTTCTCAGCAACCAAATTACCTACATTATCGGTTGTTTCCTGTAAAATACCTTCCCAATCGGCATCGACATCGTCTGAAATCACTACAAAATTATTGCGCCAACTTCCAAAAGATTCCTTTTCGTAATACTGAGCCACTTTATCAACAAGCTCTTTGGCCCGCTGTTGAGAATCGGCAACAATTCTGCCCACTGCAATGTCTAACATGTCGGTTGAAGCCATACTCCCTTCATTGTCTCCCATCATACCGTAAAAATCATCAGACACATAAGAATTAGCCAAACTAAAACTGTTATAAGAATACCAAGAAGGCACTATATTAGTATTATTAGGGATACGATCTTTATAATCGAAAGAGCCATCCCCAAACAAACATAAGTACTTTAATCTTTTACTAGGTTCACTGGCATTATCATATACATATTTAACCATATTTCGAATAGCACCAACATCTTGATTGCCTGTACTAAATTCGGCATAAATTTCATCTAGGCCTACCACTTTAACTTGCAAACCATTCTGCTCTCGGTTAATACCTGCTAAACGTTCTGCATGATTAAGCATATTATTTGGCGCTACAATGATATAGTCAATATCTTGAAAATCCCCTTGAGCATTTTTAAATATATTCCCTTTGATATCCTGATTAACGACTTCGGTTTTCGAATCTACTTGAGGCGTAAAATAATCGGATGCTGTTACGGCCACATAAGTTTTTAAACTCCCCATGGTTGACGTAAAACTAAATACAGCATCATTTTGGGTGTTTGCAACACTAGAAACATTATACAAATCGGTAACATCCCACACTTCCGAAACTGCCGTAGCGTTAGATATATTATACTGTGCTATACCAGATACAGATTCTACAGCACTGTTTTTAAACTGAAATTGTTTTCCTGAAAAACTTAAGGAACATTTAGCTTCAATGGCAATATAATCTAAATAGGATTCAATACTTGGATTTCCTTGATTATTGAAATTAAGCCCAACCGATATCCTAGAACTACTCACATCAACCGCTCTATTAAGCGAACTACCCGAGGCCAAATTCGGACTAGAAACACCACGTAAAGTAATGGTAGACAAAGCAGCACCATTTACATCAACATCAAACGAACATGTGGTACTATTAACGGCGCCTACTAAAACTTGTAGCTGAATGGGCTCAGATGTAATAATATTCGGAAAATCAAAGTCAAAAACCTGGCGATTTTCAACATCGAAACGATCACCAAACCAGCGCCTCCCTAAGGAAATTAAATTATAATCATCTAGCTCATGAAACTGATACGCTTCATAATTATCAATAACCAAATCAGGAGTACCCGAAGGCTGAGCAAAATTCTGAATACGTTTTCCTTCTGTAGAACCCACATTTATATAATAATAGGTCTTATCAGCATAACAATTAATATGCGTATTGCTTTCAGCATTAAACCCTTGCGGACCGCGAGCATAAAACAATATATAATCCTGATCGTTAAAAACCCCATCCTCTTCACCAACAAACTTTATAGCATTTTCTGGAACATCATATGGATACGGTTCAGCATTAGAATATGGAATCATATCGCCCCCATGACCAAACAAACGAATTCTTTTAGGGTTCACATTATTCACATCGACACCCAGACGTTGTAAAAAACTTTTAGATAACCTAAAAACCCCTGTGGTATCAACGTAGAAACGGTACCATTTTCCAGAATTCAAAACTGAATTAGTCAAAACTTTTGACGATACATAATTCTTTTGGGATGCCCTTCTATTGGTGACGGCACCCAAACTATAGTTCAATTGAAAAGAAACAATTTTCTTATAAGTTCCATTGGCATCCTTAATGATTGGTTTTAACTGAAAACTAACATAACGCTTGTTCCTAGCGGCAGTATTTTTTAATTGAAATTCTAAGGCTCCTGGAACACTACTTACATCAAGATCTTTTAATTCTGAAGCACTAATGACTTCATAAACTACCTGACTAAGTGTAGCTGATGCTTCATTAACGAGATTTGAAGCTACCAACTGATCTGTAAAGAGCAGACCATCCTCTGAAAAAGTAAAGTTTTCTGAATTAAAATGAGGCACTTCAAAAGAAAAGCCCGTTCCAGATATGGTTTGAGTGCCTTCCCATGTAATCGTATATTTTTTTTGTTGCGCAAACAACCCAACTGTGGTTAGCAGTATTAAAAGGAAAAAATTATTTTTCATCGATAAAATAACGTCATTAACAATATGTTATTATTTAAACAAATAACATTTTTATAAAGTAGTTCAAAAATACAATAATAAATTTGTTAAACCTTCGTTAACATAACACAAAAGGCAACGGAAAACAGATAAAATCATCGTTGTAAGGCGCAAAAAACAGGACGAAATACACGTTTTTTTAGTCAAAATGTAATTAATAGCTTGCAATATTCGGTATAATTCTTATATTGCAGCACCAAAACATGATTTAGCTTACTTAAAAGTATGGATATGAAAAAAGTAGTCGCATGCAAAGTTTTAGCGGTATTAGCACTGGCTATAGCTTCAACGAGTTGTTCAAAATCTTCGAGCTCTAGAAATAGTTCAAGAGCTACTGGATGGCAACTAAATTCTCGAGAGGGTGGCTTTCAGTACAATACAAATTTTAGAGAACAAGAAACTGCTCCAGGATTGGTATTTATTGAGGGAGGAACTTTCACAAAAGGACGTGTTCAGGACGATGTAATGCACGATTGGAACAACAGTCCAAGTCAACAACATGTCCAATCTTTTTACATGGATGAAACTGAGGTAACCAACATGATGTACATGGAGTACTTAGATTGGTTAAAACGTGTTTATCCACCATCAGAAGGAAACTTTAGAGCTATTTATAATGGTGCTTTACCAGATACTTTAGTTTGGAGAAATCGTTTAGGGTTTAATGAAGTAATGACAAACAACTACCTACGTCACCCAGGATATGGTGAGTACCCTGTAGTTGGTGTTAGCTGGATTCAAGCTGTTGAATTTGCAAACTGGAGATCTGATCGTGTTAATGAGAAAAATTTAGAAGATTCCGGTTATTTACAACGTGATTCAAAAATCACAGAAGTAACAGCAGACCAAACTTTTAGCACCGACACTTATATCAACTCCCCTTCAAGTACTTATGGCGGAAATGAAGAAATTCATGATGGTCGTGCAAGAAGTAGAAATGCAAGAGTAGATGAAGAAGGTAATGAAACAGGTGTATACGCTACACGTGAAACAGGTATCCTTTCTCCTAAATACAGACTACCAACCGAAACAGAGTGGGAATATGCTGCTTTAGGATTAAGTGAAATTAGAGATTACAACTTATACCGTGGTCGTAAAAAATACCCATGGGATGGACAATACACACGTTCTGGAAAACGTCAAATACGTGGTGACCAATTGGCTAACTTTAAGCAAGGAAAAGGAGATTATGGTGGAATCGCAGGATGGTCTGATGATGGAGCCGATATCACAAATGCTGTAAAATCATACGATCCAAATGATTTTGGTTTATATGACATGGCTGGAAACGTTGCTGAATGGGTATCTGATGTTTACCGTCCGATTATCGATGATGAATTTAACGATTTCAACTACTACCGTGGAAACGTTTATACTAAAAACGCTATTAACGATGATGGTACTGTAAAAATCGTCACTCCAGGAAATATTGTTTATGACACTTTATCTAACGGTAGAGTTATCGCAAGAGACTTACCAGGTGAGATTTTACAAGTTCCAGTTGATGAAAACGAAACATACTTAAGAACTAACTTCGATAGAAGTAATCACATTAACTACCGTGATGGTGATAAACGTTCTTCTCGTTATTTTGAGAGCTTCAATGATGAAAACCTTGGAAAAGACCCAGAAGCTGAAACCAGACAAATGTACAACTCTCCTAAACACTCTATTTCAAGAGATTCATTAGGTAACATTATCAGAGAGTATGACAAAGCATCACACAGAACATCTTTAATTAATGATGAAGTACGTGTATACAAAGGAGGTTCATGGAAAGACAGAGAGTACTGGTTAGACCCTGCTCAAAGACGTTACTTCCCTCAAGATATGGCAACAGACTACATCGGATTTAGATGTGCAATGTCTAGAGTTGGATCAAAAAGTAAAACGAAAAACAAAACGAAAAACTAATTCTAGTTTTTAAACAATAAATTAAAGTCCTAACGCCCGTTGTTAGGACTTTTTTTATACATTTATTTTAATAAAATCTTTCCTTTTGAAAACAGCAGAATTACATAATCTATTTTTAACCTGTAACGGGGTTTGTACAGACACAAGAACACTAAAATCAAACGATATGTTTTTCGCCCTTAAAGGTGATAATTTTAACGGAAACCACTATGCTAGCCAAGCTTTAGCATCAGGAGCTAAATTTGCAGTTATAGACGAGGCATCCACACATAATTCTGAACAAACAATTTTAGTAGACAATGTCCTTGAATCACTTCAAGAGCTCGCTTCTTATCACCGTAGTTATTTAGGTGTTCCTATTGTGGCCTTAACCGGTAGCAATGGTAAAACAACAACCAAAGAACTTATCAACGCTGTACTATCACAAAAATATAACACGACAGCAACCAAAGGGAATTTAAACAATCATATTGGTGTACCACTAACCCTCCTATCGATGAATAAAACTACGGAAATAGGTATCGTAGAAATGGGAGCCAATCACCTTAATGAAATCGCTTTTTCATGTAATATTGCTAAACCTGATTATGGTTACATCACAAATTTCGGAAAAGCCCATTTAGAGGGCTTTGGTGGTGTTGAAGGCGTTATAAAAGGGAAAAGTGAAATGTATCAACATTTGATCAAGTATGACAAAACCATATTTGTAAACACGAATGACCCCATTCAAATTGAAAAAACAAAAGACGCTCACATATACACCTTCGGAAAATCAGAGCATGACAATGATGTCGCTATAGATTTTAAAGAAGCTCAACCTTTTGTAAACTGCATTTATAAAAATAAAACAATTCATAGTCATCTTATAGGTGATTACAACTTTAATAATATTGCAGCTGCAATTACTATCGGACATTATTTTAAAGTCGACGACAGTGCTATTAAAACCGCAATTGAAAGCTATATCCCAACAAATAATAGATCGCAAATTATAAACAAAGCAACAAATAAAATTATTCTGGATGCCTATAACGCGAATCCAACAAGTATGAAGGCTGCCCTACTGAATTTTGAAAAACAAGAAGGTAAAAAAATAGCCATATTAGGGGATATGTTTGAACTTGGTGCAGAAGCCGATAAAGAGCATGCCGACATTGTAAAACTTGCGACTTCACTTAATATTGATAAATTATATTTTTTAGGTGAAAATTTTAACAAGGTACAAGAACATTCAGACAAGCTGGCTTTATACCCTTCATTCGAAACTTTTAAAGAAAATGTACCGGTACAAGATATTTTAAATGCTACAGTGTTAATAAAAGGGTCACGAGGTATGGCTTTAGAGCGCGTTTTAGATCTTTTTTAAAAACTAATCAAAGGAGGCCCTAATAAAAAAATGCCTGCCTTATAACGAATATAAAACAGACATCTATAAATAATTCTCCCTAAGAACTAATTAATAGCAATTCAAAGTTGCAATTATATAGACAGTATAACAATACTCAAATTGAGTAAATCCAGGGATTTTCGATAAAGTACCAAAAATGCCGATTATAAGAAAAAGATGTTATTTGGATAATTCGTTTCTAAGAAAGCCTTTGAATATGATCTGAATCTAAATGAGATTTGTATTCATTTTAATCATACCAACCAATTCACCTGTAGACGAAATATTCAGTTTTTTAAGAATATTACGTCTATGAGTATCTACGGTATTAGCGCTAATATTAAGCTTTTCAGCAATCACTTTACTTGAATGATTTAAGACCAAAAGACGAATGACATCACGTTCGCGGTTACTAATACCTTCAGAAAGTAATTTTTGAGAAAAGTTATTATAGTATACCGTTTCGTATTCATTATTATGATTCAGCAATTTTGCCGATGCACAAATAGGCATGCTGATTTCGGGAACTAAAACGGTATAATGAGCTAAACCTATAATAGGCTTATTACCACTATCAAATTCTAATGGCGTTGTATTTTGAACGATATTTACATAGCTATCGCAATTATTCTTTAACCTATAATTCCAAGTGTAAGTCATTTTACTACGCTGCTCTACACTAATTTCATTTAAGGTAAACTTCATAAGGTCACTTAGGGCATGTAACCATAAATCTAGGTCATCAGGGTGCATACGACTCCAAAAATAACGCATGCCTTTAGACTTGACTTCCTCGCTGGTTAAACCCAAACAGGCATGTATATTTTTACTAACGTATTCGAAAGATAAATCTTGAGTATTTGTAATACAGAAAAAAGTAGAACTATAAGGCAGAAAGGTATCCAATTCGATAAGCTTCTCTATATGCTTTTCTAAAGAAGGGTGACCGTGTGAGCTAAAAATTGCTCTATAGGTATCATGAATACTATCGTTTGGCATGTGACTATTTTTTCTAAAAACAACAATATTTGAAATTACAATATTATTTTGAAATAGCGACAGGAATAAAAACAAAAAAGCTTGATGAAAAATCATCAAGCTTTTTACTCTGTGGGCGCGAAGGGATTCGAACCCCTGACCCCTTGGGTGTAAACCAAGTGCTCTGAACCAACTGAGCTACGCGCCCTATCAATTAGGAGCTGCAAATATACACTACTTTTTCACTTTGCAAAAACTTTTTTTAAAAAATTTTTAAATTATTTCTGCAACCACAAAAGTACTCCCTCCAACATAAATAAAGTCGTTAGAATTAGCCTGATTTAAAGCAGAATTATATGCCTCATTTACAGAATTATAAGCCTCTCCCTCTAGTCCGTAAGCGGAAAAAGCAGCTTTTAAGTCAGTCGCAGCTAAACCACGAGGAATATTTGGTTTGCAAAAATAATAAGTGGCATTTTTAGGTAACAAATCGACAATTGACGTCAAATCTTTATCGTTAACCACTCCAAAAACAATATGTAAGTGCTCAAATTCTTCTTTTGAAAGCTGATTCATGACTTCTGTTAGTCCATCTTTGTTATGACCGGTATCACAAACAACCTTAGGATTGGCATTTAAAATTTGCCATCTACCTAAAAGCCCAGTGTTTTTTACCACGTGTAACAAGCCTCGTTTTAATTGTGTTTCGGTTATAGAAAAACCTTGTTCACGAAGTTCTTCTACAGCTTGCACTACGGTTTTAATATTTTTTATTTGATAACTTCCTATCAAATCGGAAGGGTAAATAGTTTTAACCTGATGATCGGCAAAAACAATTTTAGCATGACGTTCTTTAGCTAAACCTTCAAAAACAGACGCAGTCTCTATTTGAGTTTCACCTATCACAACAGGCACATCTTCTTTAATGATACCACCTTTTTCAAAAGCAATAGCCTCTAAAGTATCTCCTAAAAACTGGGTGTGATCTAATCCTATATTGGTAATAACGGACAGTTCGGGGGTAATAATATTAGTAGAATCTAGTCGTCCGCCCATCCCTACTTCAATAACAGCGATATCAACTTTTTCTTCTGAAAAATACTCGAATGCCATGCCCACGGTCATTTCAAAAAATGATAGCGTATGCGATTCAAAAAAAGCTTTATGTTTCGCAATAAAATCGACTACAAAGTTTTCAGAAACAGGAAGACCATTAATTTTAATACGTTCTCTAAAATCCTTTAAATGTGGTGATGTATACAAACCCACCTTATAACCTGCTTCTTGCAATATTGAAGCAAGCATGTGGCTTGTAGAACCTTTCCCATTAGTTCCAGCTACATGAATAGATTTGAATGTATGATGAGGAAAGTTTAAATGCTGTGCAAGCAGCACTGTATTGGTTAAGTCTTTTCTAAAAGCTGAACCTCCTTGTTTTTGATACATGGGGAGTTGAGAAAACATCCACTCAAGCGTATCGTTATAGCTCATGTATTATTCACTAATTTTAAAGTTGACACTTACGAAGCCTATTTGACGTGTAGGTGCATTTGGATCTGCTTTCCATTTATGGGACATAGCAATTTTTTTTGCTGGTTCCAATAAACAAGAGGCTGTATTTGTAGAACCTTTATAACCTGGAGTTGCTTCAATAACATTACCACTTTGGTTTACAACAATTTGAACAACGACCATTCCCGATTCGTTACAGTCTTGTTTTAATATTGTAAATGAGGCCTTTCCTCTACCGTTTAATCCGTAACCTACGCCGCCACTGCCAGAACCTTGTCCACCAAAATAACTAGAAGCATACGGATTTCCATCCAATTGCCCTTTATCACCAGATCTACTATCATTTCCTTCTCCGCCAGTTTCTGAGCCATCAGACTTTTTCACACCACCAATTAGAGCATCTAACCTTTTCTTTTTTTCGTCTTGCTCACGCTTTTCTTTAGCCTTTTTTTCTGCTTCTGCCTTCGCTTTAGCCTCGGCTTCTGCTTTAGCTTTGGCATCAGCGACCGCCTTTGCTTTAGCTTCAGCTTCCTTTTGTTTTTTTATGGCTATTTCTTCCGAGTTGTCTGCTGTTAAAACCTCCTCTTTAGTTTCTGTAGGTTGTGCTGGTTCTGGCTCAGCTTCTTCAGGAACATCAGGTTGTGGTGGTTCTTCAACCTCTCGAGGTTCTGATTTCACAGGTTTTAATGGCTGTACATCCCCTTTACCAAAATCTGAATTACCAAAATTTACAGCCACACCATATTCCTCTGGCGGGTCCATATATTTCGTACCAACCACAAATAAAAGCAGCAAAATAATGATACTAATTAACGCCGTTAATTTTGCCGAATTTCGTTCGTGTTTGGTTCTTAAGTATTTCATGTTATTTAGGCTGAACAGCTAAAATGACTTTAAATTTATTTCTATTGGCTATATCCATAACCTTTACAACATTTTCCACGGGCACCGATTTTTCTGCTCGTAAAATAATAGTTGGCTTTTCTGCAGAAGATAAAGCTGTAAGCAGCTCATTTTCTAAGACACTTTCGCCAACACGTTTTTGATCGATATAATACGTTAAATCCTTTTTGATGCTTACCGCTATAGATTTTTTATTTTCCGTTTTACCACTGGCTTTAGGTAATAAGATATCAATAGCATTAGTAGTTACTAAAGTAGAAGCAATCATAAAAAAGATAAGTAGTAAAAATACAATATCCGTCATAGACGACATATTGAATTCTGGAGTTACTTTATTTCTTCCTCTAAGATTCATACTAAGTTGGCTCGTTTAAGTGATCTAAAAACTCTAAAGAATGGGCTTCCATTTGATACACCACCTTATCGGTTTTCACCACCAAGTGATTATAAGCCATATAGGCTACAATACCAACAATTAAACCAGCTACTGTAGTAGTCATAGCCGTATATAAACCACTAGCTAAAACATCCATTTGAATACTTCCTCCAGCGTTTGCCAATTCGAAAATCGCTAATATCATCCCAACTACCGTACCTAAGAAACCAATCATAGGTGCCGCTCCAGAAATAGTCGCTAGAACACTAACGTTTTTTTCTAAACCATAAATTTCTAAACGTCCAGCATTTTCAATAGCTGTATTTATATCAGCAAGCGGTTTTCCAATTCTAGAAATCCCTTTTCCGATTAATCGAGACACCGGAGAATTAACTTGGTTACATAATTGTTGTGCCGATTCAATTTTACCATGACTCACATGGTCTTTAATTTGATTCATGAAATTAGCATCTATAGTGGATGCCGCTTTTATAGCGAAAATACGTTCGAAATAAATGTAAATAGCTGCGACAAGCAATAAGAACAAAATGGCGATGATAACCTGTCCTGCTACGCCTCCGCTAGCAATTAATTCAATAATTGAAAGTGTTTTTTCAACCGATTCTCCCTCTGGAATCGCATCAACACCATCTGGTGTTTCTTGTAATAAAATATTCAGCATATACTTGGGGTTTATTGCAACATTATAACGCTGCTTTTTTTGTTAAAGTATAAATCTAAAGCGACTCATCCTTTTTTAATTCGTTTAATAAATTATAAGATTAGAATAAGGTTCTAGTTACCATAAATACAGCAGATCCTACTAAGAAACCGATTAAGGCCAACCAAGAAATCTTTTTTAAATACCAAAAGAAATCGATTTTCTCCATTCCCATAGCAACAACACCTGCTGCCGAACCAATAATTAACATACTACCACCTGTTCCTGCAGAAAAGGCAATAAAGTGCCATAATTCATTATCTGTAGCTTCATGGAACATCCCCAAACTTGCTGCCACTAAAGGTACGTTGTCAATAACTGCCGAACCTACACCTAATAATAGAACAACAAGATCTGAAACACCTTCACCACTGTGAATTTCCGTTCCAATCATTGGCATCATTTCTTGTAAACCACCGGCAAATCCAAATAAAATCCCTAACGATTCTAAAGCTGCAACAGCCATTAAAATCCCTAAGAAGAATAAGATACTTGGTAATTCAATTTTAGATAATGAATGGTGTACCGGACTGTGGTGTGCATGCGCTTCACTTTCAGCACTATCTATTTCTGTAATACTAAATTTAGACTTACTATATATTTCAGCAAAAATAGCCACTACAGCTAAAGATAACATCATCCCTACATAAGGTGGTAAATGCGTCACGGTTTTAAAAATAGGCACAAAAACAATCGCTCCTAAACCTAAATATAACATGATACTACTTAATCTAGAAGGTTTTGAATCTACACCATCCTCTGTTTCAAGCTCTCCTTTAAATACTGGTAAAAAAGAAGCTATAAAAGTAGGTACTGCCATACACATTAATGAAGGCACAAATAAATACCCTACTAAGTGTCCTGTAGTTACTTTGTTACCAATCCAAAGCATGGTTGTTGTAACATCACCAATTGGAGACCATGCCCCACCAGCATTAGCTGCGATAATAATTAGACCAGCATAGTATAAACGTACTTCTTTCTCCTTTACAATTTTTTGAAGGATAGAAATTAATACAATAGTTGCTGTAAGGTTATCAATAATCGCAGATAAAATGAAGGCTAAGATTGAGAATATCCATAATATTTTAGTCTTTTTCTTCGTGGTAATAAATCCTTTGATTGTAGAGAAACCATCGAAATAATCGATAATTTCAACAATGGTCATAGCCCCTAAAAGAAACACTAAAATTTCGGCTGTTTTACCTAAATGGTGTAATAAGGTTTCCTCCATAAGGTGTTTTTTCTCCTCTAAAGGGAAACCTCCAAAAGTATCTATTAAAGTATGTGTGGATGAATCAAACCAGTTAGGAAACATATCTAATCCTAAAGCGACTAAGGCCCAACATATGGCCATCATGATCAAAGCAGGGATTAGTTTATCTATCTTTATACTATGTTCCATTGTAATGGCTAAATAGCCCAATACAAATACTAAAATAATTGCTGCTTCCATAAATTCTGTTTGTTAGTTTGTTGTGTGCTATTATAAAACGGCAGCACATATTTCCGCTTTTTAATTTTGTTTGTTTATTAATTCGTTTGTTATAAATCAACAAAAAAGGCTTCAATTGTTATTTATATGTCCTTCCTCAAACACACAAACACATGAGCCATTTTTCAATTTAAAAAGATAACATCAAACTCGTGCTATTCATTGTGGTTCAATAAAAATAGCCTCGTTTTTTAACAGAGTGATCAAAAAATCAAAAAAAACACCTAAATCGTTTCTTTAAACCTAAAGATTTCATCCCTGTTATTATTACCCAACACCATCAATAACTTTAAGTCCATCATTTTGCAAAACAGCTTATTTTTAGACACTTATCAGCATTATTGTTTACACTGAATCTAAATAAAAGCTATTTGACCGTCGATTTCATAAAATCATCAACCGAACAAATATAAAAAACAAAACACTTTGACCTTACTTTTTTGGAATTTTTAGGGAAGAAAAATTTTTCCAGAACTATGATTTTTGGAAGCCCCCGTAACACTTTGTAAGCAATTCACTTCATTTCTTAGTTTTAGAACACCAAGAAAACCAAATATAAGCGCCTCTTTAAACTCAACAACTTCTCGAGAAGGAACTATAAATTTGCTATCTGAATAATACTGCAATCTATACAACAGGAAATTATGGTAAGCACCGCCACCAGTAACTAAAACGGAAGCGTCATCTATAATATTAATCTCAGTAGCCACCTGAATTGCGATATGCTCTACAAACGTTCTTAAAATGTATTCAACACGTAACTCATAGGAATCAATAAGTGGAAAAATCACCTCTTTAACCCACTCCATCCCTAAAGACTTAGGGTGTGGCTTTTTAAAATAATCTAATTCATTTAAATCGGATAATAATTGATAATCAACATAACCTTTTGATGCGATTTTTCCAGCATCATCATATTCCAATCCTAATGGTTTGACATAATGATTTAGTACGACATTCATAGGACAAATATCATAGGCGATTCGCTGGTCATCTATAGCTGTAGAAACATTGACAAAACCTCCTAAATTGAGACAAAAATCATACTCTGGAAATAAAAGATGATCACCTATTGGAACTAATGGCGCTCCTTGTCCGCCCAATTCTACATCCTGAACTCTAAAATCACACACCACTTTTTCGTTTAGTATTTTAGCAATTTCAGGTAGATTACCTATTTGCATGGTCAACTTCTTTTCAGGCTGATGCAATGCTGTATGCCCATGTGAACAAACAGCATCAATGTCTTGTATATTATACTTCTGAATGAAGTTTTTAATTACATCAGCAAGGTAGTTGGTATACACGATATCAATGTCATCTAACTCCTTTTTTGAAAGCGACACCAAATCGCTTAACTGAGTTTTCCAGGCTTCGGTATAAGCAATCGTTTCTGCATTAATAATTTGAAATTGCCAGGTCTTATCTAATTTAAATTGCAGCTCAACTAGATCAATTCCGTCAAGTGAGGTTCCAGACATGACGCCTATAATGTGGTATTGTTTCTTTAACATATGATGGTAAAAATAGTAAAGCAAATTAAATAATTTATACTAAAAAGCTATATTTGATAAAAAAAACAACTAAATAAACTAAATAATTACGAATTATGAATTTTACACTCTCAGAAGAACACCTCATGATTCGCGATGCTGCTCGCGATTTTGCTCAAAACGAATTACTCCCAGGGGTCATTGAAAGGGACAACAACCAACATTTTCCAGATGCATTAGTCAAAAAAATGGGAGATCTTGGTTTTCTTGGTGTTATGGTAGACCCCAAGTATGGCGGAAGCGGTATGGATGCTATTTCCTATGTTCTCATTATGGAAGAGCTTTCTAAAATAGACGCCTCGGCATCTGTAATTGTTTCAGTAAACAACTCTTTAGTTTGCTATGGTATTGAATGTTATGGCACAGAAGCACAAAAACAAAAATATTTAACCAAACTGGCAACAGGTGAATTTATAGGCGCTTTTTGTTTGAGCGAACCCGAAGCCGGAAGTGATGCCACCTCACAAAAAACAACAGCCATAGACAAAGGTGATCACTACCTAATTAATGGCACAAAAAACTGGATTACAAGTGGCGGTCGTGCCGATGTATATCTAGTAGTGGCACAATCTGATAAAGAAAAAGGCTCACACGGCATCAATGTTTTTCTTGTTGAAAAAGGCACGGAAGGTTTTCATATTGGTCCGAAAGAAGATAAGCTTGGTATCCGCGGAAGCGACACACATACCCTACAATTTAATGACGTTAAAGTTCCGAAAGAAAACAGAATTGGTCCAAATGGTTCAGGATTCCGATTTGCAATGAAAACACTCTCGGGAGGACGAATAGGCATTGCAGCTCAAGCACTTGGTATTGCTGCCGGCGCTTACGAACTCGCACTAAAGTATTCGAAGGAACGCAAAACTTTTGGTGTTGAAATCTGTAATCATCAAGCCATAGCCTTTAAGCTTGCCGATATGGCTACCGAAATTGAAGCTGCTAGATACCTGGTTATGAAAGCTGCATGGGAAAAAGACCAAGGCATGAATTACGATTTTTCTAGTGCCATGGCGAAACTCTACGCCTCTAAAGTAGCCATGACACAAACCGTGGAAGCCGTTCAAATACATGGCGGCAATGGTTTTGTAAAAGAATACCATGTAGAACGTTTAATGCGTGATGCGAAAATTACTCAGATTTACGAAGGCACTTCAGAAATTCAAAAAATCATCATCTCAAGAAGTATAACGCGTGACTAATTCGCATTTTAACGGTTAACTTATAAATCCGTTGTAACTATTTTCAAAATATTACTGCGGATTTTGTTATGTTAAAAGTAACTTATCGACTTAAAATTTTAGATTTACCTCGAGACACAATAAAATATTATGCAGAAATCATATTACGACCCAGCCGATTTAAAAAAATTTGGCAAAATAAGTGAATGGAATGAAACATTAGGTGAAAAATTTTTCGATTACTATGGAAAAGTTTTTGAAGAAGGGGCGCTTACCGCTCGTGAAAAGGCTTTAATCGCTTTAGCAGTTTCGCACACCGAACAATGTCCTTATTGTATTGATGCCTATACCAAAGACAGTTTACAACGCGGTATCACCAAGGAAGAAATGATGGAAGCTGTACATGTAGGCGCTGCCATTAAAAGCGGGGCTACTTTAGTCCATGGGGTTCAAATGATGAATAAGGTGAATAAATTGGAAATGTAATCTGATTAGAAATTACGTTTATTTCGTTGCCAATTTATAACCTACACTAAAAATTAAACATCTCAATGCCCATACAGTCTTTAAACAAACGAGAAAGCGCTTTAAAGAAAAGTGAAGCACAGCTTAAGATTCTGTCTAACGGAATTTTCCAAAACGGTGAATTACCTACTTTTAAGGCTAAAATTTCGGAAACCCAACAATATCCTCTAAAAGCAAAAAAACTAGAGATTTTACAAATTAACTTAGGCTATATGTGCAACCAAGTTTGTGCACATTGCCATGTTGATGCTGGTCCGGACCGTAAAGAAATCATGACACGCGACACCATGCAGCAGTGTTTGGATGTTATAAAAAAAACCGGGGCTCATACTTTAGACCTTACCGGTGGTGCACCAGAAATGAATCCGAATTTTAGATGGTTCGTTGAAGAAGCTGCAAAGGCCGGCATTCAAGATTTTATTGTGCGCTCCAACCTAACCATTATTCGTGCCAATAAAAAATACCACGACCTCCCTGAATTTTTCAAGAAACATCATGTGCACGTGGTAAGTTCTATGCCGCATTGGACGAGAGGAAAGACAGATAAACAACGCGGTGATGGTGTTTTTGATAAATCTATTCAGGCATTAAAAGACCTCAACGCCATAGGTTATGGCATGCCCGGTAGTGATTTAAAATTAGATTTGGTTTACAATCCATCGGGAGCCTTCTTACCAGGCGACCAAGCTTCGATGGAAAAAGATTTCAAAAAGGCTCTGAAAGAAGATTTCAACATCGATTTTCATCACTTATTTGCTATTACCAATCTCCCTATTTCAAGGTTTTTAGATTACCTCATTGCTTCTGAAAACTATGAAGATTATATGTACGCCTTAGTGGAAGCCTACAACCCTACAGCCGTTAAAAGCGTTATGTGTACCAACACGATTTCGGTTAGTTGGGACGGTTTTTTATATGATTGCGATTTTAACCAAATGCTGGAACTTCCAGTAAATAGTCCGGTGAAACATATTTCCGATTATAATGAAAACTTGTTAGAAGGGCGAAATATTACGATTTCCCAACATTGTTATGGATGTACAGCTGGAGCAGGAAGTAGTTGCCAAGGTGTGGTTACTTAAATTTCTGTGGAAACAGTAACCAAAATATAAGTCTAGCACACATGAAATTACACTTTCTTTTTTTCATAGGTTTTATTAGCTGTTTGCAACTTTATGGTCAAAAAACTATAGAAAAACTTTTAGAAAAACACAATCAACATAACATCCCCTATTTATATGTTGATTCACTTGCGAAGCATTATAACAAATTTGTGCTTTTAGACTCTAGAGAACAAAAGGAGTACCAAGTTAGTCACCTTGAAAACGCTATATTTGTTGGCTATAATTTTTTTAGCATAGATTCTGTGATTCAAAGAATCCCAGACAAGCAAACAGAAATTGTCGTGTATTGCTCCTTGGGTATGCGTTCTGAAAAAATAGCTAACGAACTTAAACAGGCAGGTTACACCCATGTAAACAATCTCTATGGCGGTATTTTTCAGTGGAAAAATAACGACTACCCTGTTTACAACAAGCAAAATAAAAAAACCGATAGCATCCACACCTATTCAAAATCATGGCGCAAATGGTTAAAAAATGGTATAAAAGTTTATGAATAAAGCACTCGTAATTGTTTTCGTTAAAAATGCTAAACCAGGCAAAGTAAAAACCCGATTGGCCAAAACTATTGGAAACGAAAAAGCTGTTGAAATTTACCAAGCTTTGTTAGAAATCACAGAAAGGGCCACTGAAAATATTTTGACAGATGTTTCCATACATTATTCTGAATTCATAGACAACAGCTTATGGAAAGGAGCTCATAAAACCACCCAACAAGGTCAAGATTTAGGTGAACGTATGAAGAATGCCTTTCAAAACGCCTTTCAACAAGGCTACCAACGCGTGGTTTTAATAGGTTCTGATTTACCGAGTTTAACAAACGAACACCTTAACAATGCCTTAGAAAATCTTCTTAAAACTGAGGTTGTTTTTGGTCCCGCACAAGATGGCGGATATTATCTTGTTGGCCTAAGTAAAATGCATGCATGCATCTTCGAAAACAAACCTTGGAGTCAAACGCAGTTACTTGAAGTAACTCTACAAGAACTTTCAGAAAAAAACATTTCCGTTACCAAGCTAGAAACTTTAAACGACATTGACACTTTCGAGGATTTAAAACCGTATCAGCACCTATTGAAGCTGCTTTCTTCAGAAAAGTAAAACAGTACACTTCACTTACAAAAACAAAAACTTAGACTAATTCACAAATAGTGATATGGTCATACACTACCTATGCCATAAAATTTATATCTTTATTTGCTTATAAATTAATTTAACTAACATAAACTCCCTTATTCGTATATGAAATTACCAACCTTCCAGAAGTTTACAACCAAACTCATGGTATTGGGTTGTCTTGGACTTAGTTCGCCTGTAACTGCTCAAGACTTACCCATTGAAAAAATTAAATCTCAAATTGAAGCATACAAAAAAGATGTTAGAGGGCCATACCACCGTATTAAATGGTATTGCGACGATGGCACGATGCGTGAACCTAAAGATCCATGTCCAGATAATATTGGAGGTATTCAACATGCCAGCCTTAAAACTGACGTTGAAAAACTAGGCAACGATCATCATATATATTTCTCTAATATCCTTGCTCAAAATGAAAACGAAGCCTTTTGGGATGAAGCACACAACAACAGCCGATTAAAACAATACCAACTGGTAAAGTTTTTACAGAATGCAGATGACGGCTGGATTTACAGACGCGGACAGTTTTATCGCGGGGCTATGCAATCGGAAGACGAACAGAATTGGGGCTTAGAATTTTACGAATGGTTATTAAAAAGTAACCAACGCACCAATGGCCATTTCTTTTTATTAAAACAGTCTTTAACCGATATTCCGCATTCAGGAGATACCAATTTGGCTCAAAAAATGCGTAGTGAATCAAAAGTTCTTGGTAATGAGGTGCCTTCGTTTATGAAGCTTAGAATTAAAATACATGGAAATCCAGAAAAAAGAGATATCGCTTCAGTAAAAGACTATGTGTCTAAACACAGTTCGACACTATCTGAAAACGAAAAGAAGGAGTTCAATACGTTGATAAACACCATGGAGGATTACTACAAACCTCTTGACATCAAAGACATTAAAAACCTAACGAATAAACTTTCTTCAACACATAAATCTAAAATTACGGAGTTATTAAATGCTTACAGCGAAAACGCTTCTGCCAAAGAACAAATTTCTGCATTAGGCTCTGTATTGATGTATATTAGAAAACACTTTGATGCTTTAAGTTCGGCCAAAGACAAACTTTATGCCTTAGATATTTCTAATAAAATTGAAAAGACAGTTTTCCAAACTTCACAAGAATGGCAACCAAGCCACCTACGTGACATGCTTGAAAAAATAGATTATTTAAGTTACATCGCCGCTGCAACTGGGCTTATTGAACTTTGGGAATACGACAAAGCCAATCACGATTTAACGTTATACAAAGACAAAAACCACTTAACCATCGCCGAGTTAAATGATGTTTTAGGAACCTCTAGAAGTATTGTAGAGTGGAGTGCTGGTATGGTAAAAGCGGTTTATAGTGAAACTGTTGAAACTTACTCGCAGTTTGAGCCTAAAGCTTATGGTTTTATCGATGATAGAATTCGTTCTTCCATAGCCTTAGATTTAGGTAACAGCGTGGCTATTTTAGGTAAATATATCTCTGAAAAATCATCCATTAAAAATGAAGTGATTGGTGTTTCTAAACCAGCTACCATTAGAGGATTAAACCCTGGTTATGCCTATGGTGAATTGGTCGTGGTAGAAGGATCTATTGAAAACATCGACTTTTCTAAAGATAAAATTTATGTATTTAACAGACCACCTTCAGGCTTAAAACCTGTAGCTGGTATCATGACAGTTTCTGAAGGAAACTTGGTTTCACACGTACAGTTACTTGCAAGAAACCTAGGGGTTCCTAATGCAGCACTTTCGCAGGGTAACCTAGATGATTTAGCGAAATACAATGGCAAAAAAGTATTCTATGCTGTTTCAACAAAAGGGAATGTTATTTTAAAAACGGAAAAACAAATGACTTCCGAAGAAAAAGCCCTTTTCAGTAAAGTGGAACGCAGCACCAATAAAATTACAGTTCCTGTAGATCGCATTCAATTAGATCAAACCGATATTTTAAATATGCGTGAAGTAGATGCTTCCGATTCTGGAAAACTTTGTGGACCAAAAGCAGCTAATTTATCACAATTAAAACACATGTTTCCTGATCACGTTGTTGAAGGTTTTGTAATTCCTTTTGGAATTTTCAGAAAACATCTTGACAACCCAATGAAGGGACAAAATATGACCTATTGGGAATATTTAAAACAAACGTATCAAGAATGTGAAAACATGAAAAAGGCTAATAAAACTGAAAATGAAGTGGAAGCTTATCAGTTTAGTCGCCTAAGTGTTTTAAGAACGGCCATCATTAACATGGATTTAAACCGTGATTTTATTGCCCAGTTACGTGAGCATTTCAAAAAAGCCTTTAACAAACCTATTGGAGAAACCCCTGTGTTTTTGCGAAGTGACACTAATATGGAAGACTTAAAAGAGTTTACCGGTGCTGGACTCAACTTAACCTTATTTAATGTTCTTACTGAAAAGAACATTATTGATGGTATTAAACAAGTTTGGGCCTCACCATATATGGAAAGAAGTTTAAAATGGCGTCAAAAATATTTACTTAACCCAGAATATGTTTTCCCTTCAATTCTTGTTATCCCAGGTGTAAACGTAGATTATTCTGGAGTGGTAGTAACGACTGGAATTAATGCTGGTGGAAAAGATGATTTAACCATAGCCTTTAGTAAAGGTGCTGGTGGTGCTGTTGATGGGCAGTCGGCAGAAACAAGAATGGTTGCCAGTCATTCGAACCAATTATTGTCCCCTTCAAGAGAACCAAGCTTTTTAAGCTTACCAAAAACAGGCGGTACCAAACGTGAATACACCACCTTTGAAGCGCCTATCTTATCTGAGAAAAACATGCAGTCGGTAAGAGACATGGTGGCTCAGGTTCGTAAAAAAATGCCAGAACAAACTGGCTCGGACTACAGAGGTCCGTATGATATGGAAATGGGCTTTAAAGATGATAAACTTTGGTTATTTCAAATACGACCATTTGTAGAAAACAAAAAAGCTTCTAGTTCGGAGTACCTAAAATCAATCACACCAAAAATTGATTACAAACAACACGTTGATCTAAATTCAAAAATTTAAAACCATGCAAAAACTTTTATTTTTAGGCCTTGGCTTATCTCTTGGCTTTTTAAGCCTAATTTACCCAATTGACGGTTACGAATCGACAGGGATAGCACGATTACTCTATGTGCAAAAAGCCGTAAACAGTGAAAAAGGCTATAGCCGAATTCCTAAAGGAGCGCTTTTAAAACTTGAAGATATTAAACTCAATTTAGTATCCTGTAATGGCGAATCTGTAGAAGATATGCTTGTTGAAGACAAGGCGTTTTCGAATGAAATTCAAAAAGTGATTCCTCACGGCAATTACTCCCTTACCGCTTTAGATATAACCGATCCGAGCAATCTTAAATATGCCGCATACAACGAGAACCATGGCTATCAACCAGGAAGTGTGGGTAAACTTGTTGTTTTGAACGCCTTCTTTTCAGAATTAAAAAAAATATATCCAGATTCATGGGATAAAAGAACCGAATTGATGCGTGATAAACGCGTCGCTTCTGGAATTTTCGGAACTGGAGATCATCATACGATTCCGGTTTATGACATTGAAAAAGATCGTCAAGTAAAACGTAAAGTGGTTGCTAGTGATGTGTTTTCTCTTTACGAATGGTTGGATCATATGGTTTCTGTAAGTAATAATGGTGCAGCTACTGTTGTTTTTAGAGAGGTGATGTTAATGAATCACTTTGGAAAAGATTACCCTAAACTTACCGATGAAGAAGCTTTAAACTATTTTAAAGAAAACCGTCATGACACCCTAACCAACCGTGCTCATCGTGTTATTAATCAACCATTAAGAGATATTGGAATTAGTGAAGACGAATGGAAGCTAGGTGGTATGTTTACCCATGCTTCGGCAAAATACGTAGGAAGAAAAGGTGGAAGTAGCGCCACTCCTAAAGGATTAATGAAATTTTTAGTTGCCTTAGAGCAGGGTAACATTCACGACAAAGAAAGTAGCTTAGAAATGAAGCGTCTTATTTATTTGACAGATAGACGTATTCGTTATGCGCAATCGCCAAAGCTAAAAGAAGCAGCTGTTTACTTTAAATCGGGTAGTTTCTATAAATGTGATCGTGCAAAAAACCCGAGTTGTGGCGACTACCAAGGGAACGTTTTTAACTATATGAATTCGGTTATTATCGTGGAACACCCTAACGGCAAAAAATATATGGTTTGTTTAATGACCAATGTATTAAATAAAAATTCGGCATGGGAACACCTTAATTTAGCTAATAAAATTGACGAGATTATAAACCCTGAGGTTTAATCTCGTCGTAGCATGTTTTACAAGATTAGTAGAGATAATAGATTAAAACCTTCGATGCTCATACTAACAGAAGAACATCATTAAAACCAAGATATTAGCCTTGAGTTAAAATTTAAGTTAGATTAAGACTTATTGGCTTCTAAAATCTGTAACGCCTTAGAACAAATAACGTCATCTTTATGATGGGTTAATTGTTTTAAGGCGTTTTTAAATGGCTTAATATCATCTAAGTGAACCACCAAATTTAACACCGCCTTTTTCACGTCAATGGTTCCATCCTTTAATAGCTTATTGATACAGTTTGTAGCACTTCCTAGGGCTTCTGTTACCTCAGCAAGAGCATTGATTTCTTGTTCTTGAATAAAATGATGCTCTATTATGGGCATTAAATCGGACTTCAAACCAACGCTTAGTAAGTTGTCTAAAAATTCAATAGAATTTACTTTAACACTTTCCGATTCGTCTCTTAACCCAAAATAAGCGATTTCCATATCGTCTTCACTTAGCACTAAAGCTAGCACTTCGAAAACCACATTCATACTACAGTCTAATTCCAGACGTAATAAGCCAATTAGCTGTTCTAGACTAATTTCTAATTCGGCATTATTAGGATCTGACACTAATGTAGACTCCTGAAGTATATTTACAATAGCCAAATGCTCTAGATAATACCCACACTCACTAAGTACGGTTTGGGTAACACGCTCTTTATCTATTTTTATACCACCCTCTTTAAAATGCAAATCAACCATAGTTTTAGCAGCTTCATGTCTAATAAACGGATCACTAGAAAGCGCCAATCGCATTAAAACTTTTAATGAGTCTTGTGTTCTTATAGAAGCAATCGCTTTAGGAAAATGTTTTCTTATATTAATATCGAAAGAATCATAAACATCATGCTCAATAATGTATTTAGGCACATCATTTCCGAAGTTTTTTAATGCGGTAACTACGGCAGGTCGTACAGCATCAATTTCTAATAAAGTTAAAAGGGTTCCTATAAAAGGTTTATAAAGTGATACTCCCGCTGCCTTAACAGCATGATTTAACAAATAATAGTTATCAGACTTTAAATAGTCCGTAATGAAATCGAAAAACTTGGGATTACGAGCATAACCAATGGTCACTAAAAACTCGGCAATTTCTTCTTGAGTATGTTCAATCTCAGAATTTTTAATGGTGATAATTCGACTTTCAATACGCTCAAACAAACTATAATTTTTAACCAATTTTTTATTGTCTATCGCCAACTCTGCCAAACACAAAAGAGCGGCATCTGCTATATAGGGTTTGTTATGATCTAAATATTTCTTGAACAACTTATCTTCATCGATATGGGTATGCAACAGAAGGTACTCCATGGCTTCATAAACCACCTCGGCATCATCGTTAGTTTCAATAAGTTGAGCTACTTTATCCGCGGCAGCGCCATGTTTAAAGAAATAAATTTCTTTTATGGCTGCAGCTTTTACTTCATTGGAAGGATGATCTAGGAGTTTCACTATATGAGGTTTATGTACATCGACAATGGTATCTCCTAGGCTTTCTAACAAGGAAATAATTTCTTGATCGGTTCCTTTATTAAGGATTTTTATAACCGAGGCATGCAGCGATTTTTTAGTAGTTCGCAAACCATCTATATCATGACTCCCTATAGCACTTAAAATATTCTTTTTGAAGGTATCGAAATAAGCCCCTTTTAGTTGATAGATTAAAATAATCCAAACAAACAAAAAGAATAGAATGATGACGGTGATGTAATGCGAATGCAAATCTAATTTCTTTACAACAAAAATAAGCAAGCAACCCGCTATACCTGTAGCGATACTATCGACCACCACATCAATAAAAGATTTTGCTTGTTTTTTGTCTTCATAAGGAATTGGCATAATAGACAACTCGACAGCGGCCTTATTAATAGACTGTTTAAAGCTACCATCCATACCTTTTAGCAGGATAAGCACCCATAATTCAGGAAAGATTAAGAACAATAAACAACCCGCTGCTATCCCCAAGGGAAGTAACAACAAATTTGAGGTAACCCCAAGCCATGCTAAAAGTCGGTTGGTTAAAAACAACTGAATAACCAATGACAACACGTTAAATGTAGAGAACCAAAAACCGAAAAACGACGCCAACTCATCGGGGTCTGATATTTTTATTTGAGCAAAATCACTAAACTGGTAATCGACCAATTTAGCCATAATTACCGATACACCAATCGTTAATGCTAAGTATGTTAAATGTTTAGAGCTCGAAATAACCTTTAATGCAGAATGGTGTTTTTTAGGTGTCGGTTTATGCGTTTTACCTGTTTCTGCATCGGTAGTGTTATGCAATCTATGGTTCCATACCCACATGATTATAGGAATACAAAACAGCAACAGTATAGAAGCTAACAGAATAACATAAATACTTCCAATAGTTTGAGATAAAATGGTTGTTAAATATCCCCCAACAATACCACCAATTATAGCCCCTGCACCAATTAAACCAAACAAACGTTTAGCCTCCCTTGCGTTGTAAATCATGTTAGCAATAATCCAAAATTGGGAGGTTACCACCACTCCAAAAATAGCCACACTCAGATAGTAAGCATATAGTATAAAATCGTTACTCAAATTATTATACAAGATATAGGCTAGTAATAAAAAGCATAAACTGAACCCAACTAAAGAGACTATGGCGATTTTTTTTATGCTAAAAAACTGCAAGGACTTATCATAAAAATAAGCCGTTATAACCGCGGTAAACGCTACTAATAGATAGGCTTTAGGTAATTCTTCGGCACCTAAATGGGATAAAAACAAGGCATTTATTGTTGGCTTAACCAAAAGCAGTACTGTAATCACTAAAAAGATATACAGCTGCATGAACATGGATATCTTAAATTCACCTTCTCGAATATGAAAGGTTTTCTGAAACAGTCTCTTTACCATGTTTTGCAGTTTATTTTGAACAATTTAAGGTATTCGAATTTTTTAGAACTTTTTCTACAGGCTTAACTAAATTTCTAACGATTTGCTCCCCTCTAGGGTCTTCTATTAAAGCCACTAAAATATACCTTCTTTCAGGCCCCCAAACAAGTACTGAATCGGAATGATAATTTTTCCATGATCCCGATTTACGATATAGCTTAGCATTGGGCGCAATATCTCTAAGGGTATACACAAATTTATGCCCCAATTCTGGGTCTTTTAATATTTCTAACATTTCGGCAGAACGCTCAAAGCTTATAAGTTTACCAAAAACCAGATGGTAATAAAAATTTGCTGCTTGATATGGGGTCGCTGCATGACTTAACCCTTTAATAGGATCTGGATAGCGCTTTCCTGCTGCTGCATACCGTTTTCCGACCCATAACCCGCCTCCTGTCCCTGGATCATATAAAGAATTTCCCGCTTTACGTAATACAGCTTCAATTTTTTTATAACCTACCAAATCGATCATTCTGGTTGACGCAGCGTTGTTTGACTTTGCTATCATAAGTTTTAAATCTTTACGGATTTCTGGAGTATCTTTAACCTCTCCTTTATCGATAGCGTCAATAACCGCATATAAAACAGCAATTTTAGGCAAACTGGCTGCATACATCATGTTATTTCCATTAACTCCAGCATATTTTATGTCGTGATGACTTAAATCGACCACTGCAATAGACATTTTCTTATTGGCTATAAGTGATTTCCATTTTGCATTTCTAGACAGTTCGGCTTTTAAATTCTTCTCTAGAGCCTTACATTTGTTTGTTTTTAATTCTGGCAGTTTGGAGATTTTAATAGGCAACACCTGTTGACCAAAACTCATAGAAACCGTTAGAAAAAAAAACAAGAATAATGCGTGTGTAGTTTTTGAAATTTTCAAAACCATATGGTATGCTTTTAAATTAAGTTGCCAAGATTTAGCGAAAGGCACCTATAACAAATATAAAACAAAAATATGGCTGAAGGTTTAAGCAAACTATAAAACCGTTATTTAAAATAGATCCTATATCAAAACCATTAAAAAATTCTAATTTCAGCTTCTTTTGAAACCTATAAAAACACAATTATGATTAATCAGATAGAAAAAACTACCGAATATTTAATAGAAAAAGGATTTGACAAACCAGAAATCGGCATCATACTAGGTACTGGCTTAGGACAGCTGATTAACCACATCAACATCATTAAAGAAATAAGCTATAACCACATCCCTTATTTTCCAACTGCAACTGTTGAGTTCCATAAAGGCAAATTAATCTACGGAGAACTAGAGGGAAAGAAAGTTATAGTTATGCAAGGCCGATTTCATTTATATGAAGGTTACACGCTTCAGGATGTGACTTACCCAGTACGCATTATGGAAAAACTTGGCATTCATACCTTATTAGTTTCCAATGCGGCCGGAGCTATTAATTTAGACTTTAAAAAAGGGGACATTATGCTTATTGAAGACCACATCAATTTACAAGGCAGTTCACCTCTTGCTTTTAACGGCGTAGAAAAAATGGGCGAACGTTTTGTTGATATGAGCGCTCCTTATGATGCAGAAATAAACACCAAATTTAAAGACATTGCCAAAGCACAAAACATCACATTACATTCTGGTGTATATGCTAGTGTTGTTGGTCCGCAATTAGAAACACGTGCCGAATATCGCATGCTTAAAATTATAGGTGCCGATGCCGTTGGAATGAGTACGGTTCCTGAAATTATTGTGGCCAATCATTTAAAATTAAAAGTGGCTGCCGTGTCAGTTTTAACCGATGAATGCGACCCAGACCACTTAGAACCTGTAAATATTGAGGATATCATCGCCATGGCACATAAAGCCGAACCAGATATGATCACCCTATTTAAAGAGCTTATAAAAAATTTATAAGCGAAAAACAGGTTGAATTTATAATCAAAGCGATTTATTATTCATTTGAAATATTCAACTTTAAATTAAAAGTTTCCCACTTTGGTGGGCATATAAATTATGAGTTATTTAGACACCACACACAACGTTTATAAAGAAGCCGCATTAACCCCAGATGTAGGTTTATGCTGCACCACTAACCCTATTTGGGAATTACCGGGATTAAAAATCCCTAAAATCATGCAGGAGATGAATTACGGTTGTGGTTCTACGGTTCATGCGCGTGATTTATCAAACAACCCAAAAATGCTTTATGTTGGCGTTGGAGGCGGTATGGAATTGCTTCAATTCGCCTATTTTAATCGTCAGAAAAATGGTGTTATAGGTATTGATGTAGTTGATGAAATGCTTGAAGCTTCTAGGAAAAACTTTATTGAAGCTGAAGCCGAAAACCCTTGGTTTAAAAGTGAATTTGTAGCTCTGAAAAAAGGAGACGCCATGAATCTTCCTGTTGAAGATAATAGCATAGACGTTGCCGCACAAAACTGCTTGTTTAATATTTTTAAAGCTGAAGATTTAAAGCAGGCCATTGCTGAAATGTATCGCGTTTTAAAACCACATGGCAAACTGGTAATGAGCGACCCTACTTGCGAACAACCAATGAATGATACCTTACGTAACGACGAGCGCTTGCGTGCCCTATGTTTAAGCGGAAGTTTACCCATTAACGAATACGTAAAAGCATTAACAGATGCTGGCTTTGGCACCATTGAAATTCGTGCTAGAAAACCTTACCGTATTCTCGATCCTAAAAATTATCCTACTGACGAATTAATCTATATCGAATCGATTGAAGTAGCCGCTATAAAAGACCCGATGCCAGAAGATGGCCCATGTGTTTTTACAGGGAAAGCCGCTATTTACTATGGTGAATCCGAGTATTTTGATGATAAAAAAGGTCATGTTTTACTTAAAAATCAGCCTTTAGCCGTTTGTGATAAAACCGCTGCCGCTTTAGCTAATTTAAATAGAGATGATATTTTTATTAGTCAGTCGACTTTTCATTATGATGGTGGTGGATGTTGTTAATTCCTGCGAAAGCAGGAATCTCATAAATTGAAATAAAAAACACCATCGGAAGTAGTAGGCAAACTATTTTTAAATCGTTTTTTGAATTAAAACAAGGTTTACAAAGTTTTTACAACCTCAACAACAATCAAAAAGATCCCCGCCTTCGCGGAAACTGGATGGAAAAATACATTAACATCATAAAAAACGCCTATACTGGTTATTGGAATTACTTAAAACACGAAGTGTTTTTCCCGAGCCACTGGTACAATTATTTTTATGGTTTAATTATAATTTCATTAATCGTATGGGGTTTAGAAATCTTGTTTCCTTGGCGTAAAAACCAATCGATTTTTAGGAAAGACTTTTGGTTGGATACGTTTTATATGTTTTTCAATTTCTTCCTCTTAAACCTTATAGTTTTAATAGCCTTATCCAATACGGCAGCCGAAATCCTGAACGACCTTTTGGGGACTTTGGGGCTATCCCTTTCCAGTTTTCAAATTTTCGATGTTAACCAATTACCAACCTGGTTAGGCTTATTAATTTTCTTTCTGGTTTCCGATTTTATTCAATGGAATACCCATCGCCTATTACACCGTGTCCCATGGTTATGGAATTTTCATAAAGTACATCATTCGGTTAAAGAAATGGGCTTTGCGTCACATTTGCGCTATCATTGGATGGAACCCATTGTATATAAATCGCTACTATATATTCCGTTGGCAGTTATAGGAAACTACAGTTCCAAGGATATTGCTTTCGTATATTTTTTCAGTATTGTTATCGGACACTTAAATCACGCCAATCTAGGCTGGGACTATGGTGTTTTAAAATATATTTTGAACAACCCCAAAATGCACATTTGGCATCATGCGAAATCATTACCAAAACATTTAAAATATGGTATGAACTACGGACTCACACTAAGCATTTGGGACTATCTTTTTAAAACCAAGTACTTACCACATAGTGGAAAAGATATTGAGCTGGGTTTTGAAGGTGATGAAAATTTCCCAAAAGACTTCATCAATCAAGAGATTTACATCAGTGATGCTTCATTGCAAAAAACAAAAAAATAAGCGTATGAAATGGTTCACTTTTTTGGTTTGTTTAGTATCGACAATGGCTTGTTTTTCTTTACAAACCCCAGATATACCCTCTAAAACAAACACGCTTTTAACCGAAAATCAAAATACTTTCGATCATGGTTTATGGCATGATTTACTTCAAAAACATGTATCAAACCAAGGTAAAGTCAATTATAAAGGTTTTATAAAGGATGATAAAAAATTACACGATTACATCAACCAACTTGGTAAAAACACACCTCAACCGGAATGGAGTTGCGAAGAAAAACTAGCCTATTGGATAAACGCTTACAATGCTTTGACCATAGATCTTATTATTAGAAACTACCCTATTGAAAGCATTAAAGACATTAAACACCCGTGGAAACAAAAACTATGGACGTTGGGTGGCGATACTTACAACCTTCATGATATTGAACATAAAATCTTAAGAAAAATGGATGAGCCACGCATACATTTCGCGATTGTGTGTGCCGCAGTATCGTGTCCGAAACTCCAAAACAGCGCCTTTACAGCTTCCAAATTAGAGCTTCAGCTAAATCAAGCGGCTACAGATTTCCTAAATGATTCAACGAAGAACAGCATTTCAGAAAATGACTTAGAACTTTCAAAAATATTCCAGTGGTTTACAAACGATTTCAAACAAAGCGGCACTTTAATCGATTTTATAAACCAATATACAACTGTACCCATTTCCGCGAAAGCGAAAATTCAATTTAAAAGCTATATTTGGAAACTCAATGAGTAAACAAATTTCGATAATCATTCCGGCTTTAAATGAAGCGCCTTTTATCCAGAAGCTATTAAGCCTCCTTTTAGAAAACGCTTCCGCGGAAAATATTGCTGAAATTATAGTGGTTGATGGTGGTAGCACCGATGACACCCCAAAGTTAGTTTCGGCATATACTCAAAAAAAAATACGCTTATTAAATTCTGAAAAAGGCCGTGCCAAGCAGATGAATTATGGAGCCAAACATGTCACGGGCGATATCCTTTATTTTCTACACGCCGATTCATTTCCGCCTAAAAACTTCGACCAACTAATTATTAATGAAGTAGAGAAGGGCCATGCCGCAGGTTGTTTCAGGATGCAATTTGACAGTAACCATTGGTGGTTACAATTAGCAGGTTGGCTCACCCAATTTAACTGGCGGGCTTGTCGTGGTGGCGACCAAAGTCAGTTTATTACTAAATCCCTTTTTGATGAGATTGGTGGCTATGATGAAAATTACATCATTTACGAAGACAATATCTTGATTAATGAACTCTTTGCTAGAAAGCAGTTTGTGGTGATTAATAAACCGTTGCAAACATCGGCTCGTTGCTATAAAAAACATGGCGTTTGGAAACTTCAATATTTGTATTGGACCATTTATGTGAAAAAGTGGTTTGGTGCTTCTGCCCAAGATTTACACGACTATTACAAAAAACATGTAAATGTTAAAACGTAATAAATTTCCTTAATAAAAAATTAAATGTTACAAATGTGTTTGTTATTCGTTATACATTTATAAAAACGAATTTCATGAAACATCTTTATATTTTATTTTTTATAGGTCCTTTTTATCTACAAGCCCAAGAAGCGATACAGGCTAAAATATTAGATTCGGTTTCAAAAAAACCCATTCCATACGCTACAATTTCTGTAAACGAAAAAGCGGGTGTTATTAGTAATGAAAACGGCGATTTTTTACTGTATTTGAATGAAAAACCATCGAAAACCGATTCCTTAAAAATCAGGTCTCTTGGTTATGAAACGAAACAGTATTTGATTGAAGATTTTCAGGATGCCATCATTCTTTTAAGTGAAAAATCCATCGAACTCGAAGAAGTTTTGGTGTCTAATAAAAATTATTCAGCCGAGGAAATCATTGAAAAAATAAACGAAAACTTAGAAAGTAATTACAACCACAACCCTATAAAAAGCAGACTTTTTTATCGAGCTTCTAATTTTAATCATATTTTAAAAAACGACGTAGAGATTAAAAAATCAAGCATTCCCGAACTCAACCAGCAATTTGTAGACAACGTATTATCTGACTTACCTAAAAACGCCGATGATTACACCGAAATTTTAGCTGATATTTACGGTAAATCGGGGATTAAAAGCGAGCAGAAATTAGACATTATTAAAGCATCCCATTTATACGACAAAAGCAATGAGGTGACTTTTGAGGCTTACGAAGAAAAGTTTAATAACATTTTAAAAAAACATATAAAACGCGATTCTTACTTTAAAATAAAATCTGGCTTTTTTGGAACTAAAAGCGATATGGACACAACTTTTTTTGATACCATTGACAACGACCAAGTCGCCAAAACAGACGCCATGCTAGAAGCAGAAAAGAAAAAAGAAAAAGAGCGTAAAGAAAACTTTTTGAAACATAGAAAATCTGCAATATCCGACTTACAGCGCGAAAGCTTTATTTTTGAAGACAGCGATTTTAACTTTCTTAGCAAATCCAACCGTTACGAATTTAAACTAGAAGATTACAGCTTTTTAAACGACAATTTCGTTTATAAAATACGTTTTAACCCTAAACGCAGCGAAGACTACAAAGGTGTTATTTATGTAAATGTTGACGATTTTGCCATTGTACGCTTAGATTATGAAAATGTAAAACCTTTGAAAAAATTTAATTTACTAGGCATTTCATACAGACATTATCTTAAAAAAGGCACCATCATTTACGCCAAAAACAACGAAGGCTCTTACGATTTAAAATACGCCGATAGAGAAGACGGCTCCATTTTCGAGATCGAGCGTCCGTTAAAAATCATTGAAAAAAACAAGAATACAAAAGGCAGAAGAAAGCAAAATGAATTGTCTACTGATGTGCATTTTGAGGTCTCAAATATCGAAAAAAGCGAGTTAATTATTTTTGATAACGATGCACTCACAACTGCTGAATTTGATGCTTTTACCGAAAAACCAAAAGTAAAACCGGTGTACTTACCTGCTTACGACCCCGAATTTTGGAAAGGTTATAATGTTATTGAACCTAACCAAGCCATTAAGGATTTTAAGAGTATAGAGTAAGTCTAACTCTTATTTCTACCTGGTTCGTCTGGATATAAATCGGGTAAGTTATCACTTTGGTAAAACGCCTTAGTATCGATATTTAAAGCTGTTACTTTACCTTTAAAAGCAGCACCTGTATCGATATTCCAAACATTCAGCACATTCATAGGAACGTCAACACCGAAATTTGTAGTAGGCGTATGTCCGATATAAATCTCTTTGTAAAGTTTTAATCGTTTAGGGAAAATGGCATCGTCTTCAGGAATATCGGTCTTCATGGTAAGAGCCATTTCCCAAAGGGTACGATCTAGGTAAAAGTATTCCGGATTAATTTCGGCTTCTACACCTTTAACAGAGGTAAATCCAGCATGAAGAAACAAGCGGTTTTCATCATCTAAATGATACAAAGGCATGTTTTCGAAAAAGTTTAAGTGAATCTGTTTCTCTTCATCAGAAAACCCCTCGTAGCTTTCCATGGTTTCTTTACCACCGTGCATGTACCAAACGGGATTCACTTCTCCAGAACGCAACCAGGCTTCAGTCCAAACATCATGATTTCCTTTTATGCATACACATGTTACTTTTTCGGAAAGTTCGACTAAAAGCTGAATAACTTGAGCGGCTTCACTCCAACCATCAACATAATCACCAACAAAAATAAGTTTATCTTCATCTTTAACTTCAACTTTATTTAACACCTGGGTTAAGGCTCTTAATCCGCCGTGAATATCTCCAATAGCAATGGTACGCTTCATGATTATCTGTTTTCAGCAAAACTAACAGTTTCTTTTTAAAATATTAAATGGAAAGGTTAAGGAAATATTATAATTCCCGTCCTAAGTAAATAGTTTAACGCTTGATTTTTTTTTCATTGATAAAGAAACGAACCAAAAAAATCTCATTTATCAATTTAAACCAGTTCTAAATTGAAGTCCACTTTTAAGTTATTACCTTTATCTACGACCCATAAATCAACTTTAGCATACTAGAGTACGCTTTAAAAGTTTCAAAATACAAAAAACAAGCATTTTTTATCCATGGAAGAACATGTTGTAATTATAGGAAATGGCATAGCGGGCGTTACGGCGGCTAGGCATATTCGTAAATTTTCTAATAAGAAGATTACCATCATTTCTTCGGAAACCGAATATTTTTTCTCCAGAACTGCTTTAATGTACATTTATATGGGCCACATGACTTTTGAGCATACACAGCCTTATGAAAATTGGTTTTGGGAGAAAAACCTCATAGCATTAAAAAAGGCATTTGTTGAAAAGGTTGAAAGCGACACAAAAACGCTGTACTTTAAAAATGGTGAAACTCTAAATTACGACAAACTCATTATAGCCACCGGGAGCAAGCCCAATAAATTTGGTTGGCCAGGGCAAGATTTGGAAGGCGTTATGGGACTGTACCACAAACAAGATTTAGACCTTTTGGAAAAACATGCTCCTAACAACCAAACCTGCAAAAGGGCGGTTATTGTTGGAGGTGGTTTAATTGGCATTGAGCTTGCCGAAATGCTAAATTCTCGAAATATCCCCGTTACTTTTTTAGTGCGAGAAAAAAGTTTCTGGAATGGTATTTTACCGCAAGGTGAAAGTGACATGATTAATCGTCACATTAAAAATCACCATATCGATTTACGACTTGGCACAAACTTAAGGGAAATTATTTCTGATGAAAATGGCCAGGTTAAATCGGTAATTATTGAAGAAACAGGCGAAGAAATCCCTTGTAACGTCGTCGGACTTACCGCTGGTGTTTCACCGAATATCGATTTTGTTAAAGATTCTGATATTGAAACCAACAAAGGCATTAAAGTGAATCGTTTTTTAGAAACCAATATTCCTGATATTTATGCCATTGGCGATTGTGCCGAACAAAAAGAACCCGTAGGCCAACGCCCTCCAGTTGAAGCGGTGTGGTACACAGGGCGTATGATGGGTGAAGCTTTAGCCCAAACCATTTGCGGAAATCGTATGGCTTACAATCCCGGACATTGGTTTAACTCGGCCAAATTTTTAGATATTGAATATCAAACTTATGGCTGGGTTCATGGCAATAAAGGCAAACCTGATTACGAAAAGCATTTCCATTGGAAACATGAGGATGACACCAAATGCATCACGGTAGCTTATGATGAAAATACCAATCAATTTTTAGGCATTAATACTTTTGGTATTCGTATGCGACACGAAACCTTCGACAAATGGCTCACCGAAAAGCGAGATGTTCATTTTGTTATTAATCATTTAGCTGAAGCCAATTTCGACCCTGAATTTTATAAAACCTACGAAGATGAAATCCTTTCAGCTTATGACCAGACCTTGCAAACTGTATAAAATCCCTACATGAACGACAAACAACACCATAGCATTTCGTTAACACCCTCTGAAACGTACAGCCTTTCTACAAAGGAAAAAATCGCCGTTTTTATAGGCGTTGTTGGACTGTTCATTTTAGCACTAGCGCTTTTTAACACCAATTTCCCTAATAAAACGTTGTTTTTAAGTCTGTCCTTGGGTTTAATCACTGCAGGCACCCTACTTTTTTCCCACAGTTTGTACACCACCAAATTGGAGGGTATAAAAAATGATGGTGTTTGGTTTAAGTCTTTAACCTCACGCGGTGTAAGTGCTTGGATTTTGGGCATCGTGTTAACAGGATTTTATTTGGTATTATACTTCTTTCCGCAGTATTTAGGACAAGGAAGTTCGGGAGAAGCTAATAGCGGACTCATAGCCCTTTTCGACCCTTTAAGCTTTCTATTAAGTGGTCGACCAGCGAGCCAATGGTTTGTTTATGGTGCCTTGTACACACTCGCTATTTTAATATTCGGTTATAAGTTTATATTAAAATACCGTCATAATCGGTATCAACAACTACGTACGGTTTCCGTGATGTTTTTTCAGTTGGGCTTCGCCTTTTTGATTCCTGAATTTATGGCCCGATTAAACGAAAGCCCAGAATACAATTTACCTTATTATGATATAAAAAGTATGTGGCCCCTTAACTATTATTTATTTGATCGCTGGTCGGTAAACGGTTTTATAAATTCTGGAAACCTTGGGCTAGCACTTTTAATTTTTGGTATACTTTCCATATTTGTCATTTCGCCTTTTCTTACTTATAAATATGGAAAACGTTGGTACTGCTCATGGGTTTGTGGTTGCGGCGGATTAGCAGAAACAGCTGGGGATCCCTTCAGACAATTAAGCAGTAAAAAATTATCAGCTTGGAAATTAGAACGCTGGTTAATTCATGTTGTTTTAGTTTTTTCGGTGATTATGACGACAGCTGTTATTTACAGTTATTTAGGTCATGATTCTACTAAATATTGGCTTACAAAATCTACTTTCCTAATAGGTGTTGGCGGCTTATTAACCCTTGTATTTGCGTTAACTATGATTTTTAAGCGCCATGAATTGGGTAAAGACGCTAAATATGGTGCTTTAGGTTTCTTTGTTATTATTGCTGCGCTGTTTATCATGCATTACACTGGTACTAGCGAACGTCTGTTCTTTGTAAAATCTAGCGTCCTACGCTCTGCCTACGGCTTGTATATTGGATCTATTTTTTCGGGAGTCATTGGTACGGGCTTCTACCCTATTTTAGGAAACCGTGTTTGGTGCCGATTTGGTTGCCCAATGGCGGCTGTTTTAGGTTTTCAGCAACGGATGTTCTCAAAATTTAGAATTACCACCAATGGCGGACAATGTATATCCTGCGGAAATTGCTCCACCTATTGTGAGATGGGTATCGATGTACGTGCCTATGCTCAAAAAGGCGAAAATATTGTACGTTCAAGTTGTGTGGGCTGCGGTATTTGTGCTGCGGTTTGCCCTAGAGGTGTTTTAAAACTTGAAAACGACAGCATGAAAGGACGTATCAATTCTAATGATATTTTACTCGGGAATGATGTGGATTTGATGGATTATGTGAATGGTAAATCATACTAGTTAATTGTTACACTCATGATTTTTCGAGCATAACTATTATTACGCGGAGATACACTGAGATACACAAAGACACACCAAGGAGTTTCTTCTTAAACAGCTCTGTAAAAACTTTGCGAAAACTCTGTGAATCTCTGTGTTAAAACTTATAATCACACGAAGTTGCACGAAGATACACAAAGACACACCGAGTAATTTCTTCTTGAATAGCTCCGTGAATCCTTGTAAACCTCAGCTTCACTTACAAAATACCTTACAAAAAAAATCAACTAGAATTCAGGAATTTAACAAATAATTAAATTAAAAAATTACCTTTGCGGCAAACTTAACCCAAAACCCAAACCACAACCCTGCAAATGACTCATATTAAAGTCATTATTCCTGCGTACAATGAAGCTGACTCTATCGGCCTTGTTGTGAATGCTATTCCATCTTTAGTTGATGAAATTATTGTGGTAAGCAATAACTCTACGGACAATACTGAAATTAATGCAAAAAAGGCTGGAGCCACTGTATTAACAGAATCCAATAAAGGTTATGGATACGCCTGTTTAAAGGGCATGCAGTACATTGCAGAACAACCTACCAAACCAGATATTGTTGTTTTTTTAGATGGAGACTACAGTGATTACCCCGAAGAATTAAATAAAATTGTAGCTCCAATTATCAATGACAATATTGATTTTGTTGTTGGAGCACGCGATAAAAACCTTAGAGAAAAAGGAGCTATGACCACGCCTCAAATTTTCGGAAACTGGCTGGCCACATCACTAATGGGCTTATTTTTCAATGCAAAATTTACCGACTTAGGTCCGTTTAGAGCGATTAAGTACGACAAACTATTGGCGCTCAATATGGAAGACAAAACTTATGGCTGGACGGTAGAAATGCAACTTAAAGCTTTGAAACACGATTTTTCATACACAGAAGTCCCTCTAAATTACAGAAATAGAATTGGCGTCTCAAAAGTGTCTGGTACGATAAAAGGTGCTATATTTGCAGGCGCAAAAATTCTTGGTTGGATTTTTAAATACAGTATAAAAAAATGATTTTAGAAACCTCAATAATAGTTATTTATAGTATTTCGTTACTGCTTATTTTTATGTATGCATTAGCTCAGCTAAATTTACTTTTTAATTATTTGTCATCAAAAAAGAAGGAAGACACGTCGCCTTTACTTGATTTATCAAATCCAGATGAGGTACCTTTCATTACTATACAGCTGCCCGTTTACAACGAAATGTATGTGATGGAACGCTTGCTTGATAACATTGTGGAACTTGAATATCCTAAAAACAAACTTGAAATTCAAGTTTTAGACGATTCTACTGATGAAACAGTTGTAAGCACTAAAAAGCAAATTGATAGACTTCATGCTACTGGCATTGATATCACTCATATAACTAGAACCGATAGAAAAGGATTTAAGGCCGGAGCCCTAAAAGAAGGCTTAGAAATTGCTAAAGGCGATATTATTGCCATTTTTGATTCTGATTTTCTTCCTAAAAAAGACTGGTTAAAACGTACGGTGCCTTATTTTAAAGATGAAGCCATAGGTGTTGTACAAACACGTTGGGGGCACATCAACAGAAATTACTCTATCTTAACTAAAATACAAGCCTTTGCTTTAGATGCCCATTTTACTCTAGAGCAAGTAGGACGAAATAGTAAAGGGCATTTCATCAACTTTAACGGTACCGCTGGATTATGGCGTAAAACCTGTATTATTGATGCTGGAAACTGGGAAGGTGACACCCTTACTGAAGACTTAGACTTAAGTTACCGTGCCCAATTAAAACACTGGAAATTTAAGTATTTAGAAGACGTAGAAACTCCTGCAGAATTACCAATAGTAATTAGTGCAGCACGTTCGCAGCAATTTAGATGGAATAAAGGAGGCGCTGAAAACTTTAGAAAAATGTTAGGTCGCGTTATTAAAAATTCTGAAATTTCGTCTAAAACCAAAGTACACGGCTTACTACATTTACTTAATAGCACCATGTTTTTAAACGTGCTTATTGTTGGGATTTTAAGTATTCCTATGCTATACATAAAAAACGAATATGCACACTTAAGACCTTACTTTTATGTGATGAGTTTCTTTGTGATGAGTACCATCATCTTTTTTATATGCTATTGGTTTATGTATAAAAACACTTATGGTAGCGGCTTTAAGAATTTCATACGATACATTGGTATGTTTTTCGTCTTTTTCTCAATAGCCATGGGCTTTTCATTACATAACTCCATTGCTGTTGTAGAAGGACATATTGGGAAAAAATCGGAATTTGTACGTACTCCAAAATTCAACATAAGTAAATATAAAGACAGTTGGAAAAGCAATAAGTATCTTGCCAAAAACCTTTCTATTAATGTGATTTTTGAAGGTTTATTAATGCTTTATTTCGCTTTTGGTATGTACAGTGCTTTTGTGGTAGGTAATCAAGGTGGTGACTTCGGATTATTTCCTTTCCACTTGATGCTTTTTATAGGTTTCGGCTATGTATTTTTTAAATCTTTACGATCTAAAGTTTAGAAATAAGTAGTTTCTGTCTATTAAAATATTTGAATAGAAGCACCTAGTGATTCACCAAAGCTTCTATTCAAACAAACTGGTATTCTGTTAAAATCTATCCTCCAAAAACAGTAGCTAAAATCTGAATAACGATACCAACTCCTAGCCCCCATAAGGCAGAATGGCATGCGGCTTTGGATTTATTTGGGCTATCACTTTTGTAAACAAAATAAAGAATAGCCCCAACTATTGGAATTAAAAATGAGATGATTTTTAAAAAAATGTTTAATTCATCTTTTGAATTGTTTTGATCTGTCATAATATTGAATTTAATTGATAAATGTTAGTATTTGGTTTCCTATATAAATCCCAATAATTGAAACTAGAGACATACTCCCTACTCCGCTAATCACTCCAGTTACAAAGCGTCTTTTATTATTACTCATAATATCAAAATAGGCTTGAAGCGCCCCATCCAAATACGTTGGAATCACCATCAATATCGACCAAAGTAAAGGAATTTTAAAAACACCAAAAACCAAAAAAGGAAACACGCAATAGCCTAAATGTATCCCTGTACATCTTGCACAAATAGGAAACTGCCGCCCTTTAAAAAAAAAGGAACGTTCAGGTTTCTGATGGCAAAATGTAAAGTGTAAATGCGATCTATTAGAGTCTACCATGGTAATGATTTCGATGTCCTATTAAAAATAAACAGCGCTTTTAAATGTAGGTAATTATTTCTCTTTAAACAAACCAGAATATTTATTAATAATCCAATTTAAGGAAAACAAATAAACTTATCTTTAACGAATGCTTACAAACACGAGCCTTTTTAAAACGTATAAAACACCAATCTTACTAGTAGTTTCCTGCTTCATATGCTACTGGGCTTTTGCTTATCGTCTCATACGTACCGACTACATCAAACTCATTTCGCTTTATACTGCACTTTTCTTTTTATTTTATAAGTTGATGCAGATGCTGAAGCATAACGAAAAAGCCTTAACCTATTTGGCCTTCGGATTTAGAGCGGTTTTTATTTTGGCCCTCCCTAATTTATCACAAGATTTCTATCGTTTTATTTGGGATGGCCGATTGATTTTAGAAGGTTACAATCCGTATCTTAATACGGTAGATTTTTTTATGAAGCAGGCCGAATTCCCCATTGCTGAAGCTTTAGAGCTTCGAAAAGGCATGGGCGAATTAAATGCTAGTCATTTTTCGAATTACCCACCTTTAAATCAGCTGTGTTTTGCTATAGCAGCACTCTTTTCAAGCAAAAGTATTTTGGGGTCTGTTGTGGTGTTACGTCTTATTATTATTGCTGCAGATTTAGGTACTCTTTACTTCGGAAAAAAAATATTACTTAAATTACAACAACCCACCTGTCTTATATTTTGGTATGTATTAAATCCGTTTATCATCATTGAACTTACTGGAAATTTACATTTTGAAGGGGTGATGATTTTCTTTTTAATTTGGAGCTTATACTTGTTGTTTAGTCAAAAATGGATGTGGGCAGCTGTGGTTTTTTCATTATCCATTTCAGTGAAATTAATGCCACTACTTTTTCTGCCTTTATTTTTCCAATGGTTTTTAAAAGGTGATTTTGAAAAGAAACATCATAATCTAGAATCTTCCAAGAACCCAGATTACCAGAGAACTTCAAGAAGTAAAAACATAGTAAAACTGCTGTGTTTTTATAGTATTATAGGCCTATGCACCATGTTATTATTCCTGCCTTTTTATAATAGTCAATTTATCAATAATTACGCGACCACAGTGGCACTGTGGTTTCAAAAATTTGAATTCAACGCCAGTTTATATTATATCGCTAGAGCGATAGGTTATACCTTTCGAGGCTATAACGAAATTGCTTTTATAGGAAAAACCATAGCGATACTTGTTTTTGCAGTTGTTATGGGCATGGCTTTATTCAGAAAAAACAAAACTTCAGTACAACTTATTACTGCCATGCTTTTCGCACTTTCCTTTTATTATTTTACAGCCACTACTGTGCACCCTTGGTATGTCGCAACATTACTTATACTCTCGGTTTTCACAAAATATAAATTCCCTTCGGTATGGAGTTTTGTTATTATTTTAAGCTATTTGGCTTATGTAAACGTTAATCAATCTGATAAATCGGAGAACTTATGGATCATTTCCTTAGAATACCTTGTAGTGTACGGTTTTTTTATTTGGGAAGTTTTCCTAAAATCAAACAAAAAGCCCGCCGTATAATGGGCGAGCTTTCTTCTTAACTAATAAAATAATTATAAGTCTATCGACTTATGACAATACGTTTTGTAATGACTTCCTCTTCGGCTGTAGTTACCTGTAATAAGTATAAACCATTGGCAAGCTCACGAACATCCAAAGCCCCGTTATAGCCCTTTTGCTGTAAAACTACGGCACCGGTAATACTATAAACTTGTATTTTTTGGATGGTTTCACTGGTTGAAATATTCAACACATCGGAAGCTGGATTTGGATAAAACACAAACTTATTCGACTTTTCGGTAGAGGCACTTCGTTTCGAAGTTTCATTTTGTTTTGATGTTGCACTAGAACTCAAAATGATTTTATCTAAATTCCATTGCCAAGCATTACTACCACTAGCCACAACTTTCAACGTATGGGTTCCTGGCTGTAAACTTACGGTTGAAGCAGCGTTTAAAGTTTGATAATCATCCCAAGCGCCATTATTAGAAACCGAATTGGTAGCCACCAAAGTATTATTAACATAGGCAGAAATCTGCGCTTGATTAACGGGTGTCGATATCAAATACTGAATGTTATATACTCCCGAATTTTGTACAGAAAAACTATAAACCGCTTCATCATTTGAATTCACATAGTTAATGCCAACACTAGATTGATTAACTCCGTAAGGTACAAAGCCATCATTATAAGTTCCTGTGGTACTTGTAAAGTTTTCGGCTTCAATAATGATATTACTTGGTGTTGTACCTCCAGACACCGATTTGGTTAAAGTTATTTTATCTAAATTCCACTGCCAGGCATTGGAACCACTAGCTACAATTTTTATGGTATGCGCTCCCGCACTCAAATACACTTGATGTCCTGAATTTAAGTTTTGATAAGCATCCCACTGACCGTTATTTACAACATTGGTTGCGCCAACAAGGACATTATCGGCATAAAAACTAATGGCAGCATTAACCATTGGAGTAGAAATCGCATAAGATATCTCATAGTTTCCAGCTTCAGATACTTGAATGTTATATATAGCACTGTCATTGCTATTCACATAATTAATTTTTGTTGTTCCGGCATTCACGCCATAAGGCACAAAACCATCATTATAAGTCCCTGTCGTACTTGCGAAATTTTCAGCTTCAATAACAATCGTATCGTCGTTACCCGAATTTGAATTATCTGTAACGGTAACACTACTCGTATCGGTATAACCGCCATCGGTAGTGGTTGCCGTAATTACAGCATTCCCAGTAGAAACGGCTGTTACTACACCACTTTGATTGACGGTGGCTACCGCTGTGTTACTAGAAGAAAAAGTCATCGTTTTAATGGTTGCTGTAATAGGGGTAACAGCTCCTGTTAAGTTGGCTGTAGCTCCTTGTTCAATACTCAAGGTAGCAGGACTCAAAGTTACTCCGGTCACCTCCACATCAGCGTTTCCCGAATTCACTGGTTTATACACACGAACCCAATCAACTTTCATGGTGTTTTTAGTCGGATCATTCAAATCACTTGCAGAAGGTGTAGAACCCGCCAACCAACTTTGTGATTCCATATTAATGATAATATCCATCTCTTTGGTAAAACCTCTTGCTTCAACCGTTACACTGTTTCCGTCAAGGTCTTGATCATCGCCACCTTGAAACCAAGCAGGATCAATCACATTAAAACCATTTGAAGCATTTGAAGCCTCTTGAAGTTTTTCAAAACTATAGGCTGCGGTTGTGGCATGCACCGTTACATCGGTGTAACCAGCACCATTATTTGTAGGTAAATTATAACCGTTAACATTCCAATTCATGGAATTAAAGTAGGTATATTGCCATGTACCATTGTAATTGGTTGCAATAGCATTGTAGTACATCACCCTTACCAACTCACCATCTATGTAATATTCAAAATGTTTAGGTCCTATCCAATTTACGCCCATACGCATATAACGACGATCTCCATTGTTCCAGCACCAATCTCCCCATCCATAACTGGTATTTACACGACTATCTGGATACCACGAATTCGTGTCCCTAGGTTGATAATCGGTAAAAGGACTGCGTACAAAAGAGTGATGACTAATATGCGTAAGATGCTTATAACCGTTTACGCCCCCGTAGTTTTCAATAATATCTATTTCCTCGGTATCATCGGGGCTAAGTAACCAAAAGCATGAAGCCAATGAAATATTTGCCACACTAATGGCCGATTCTACATAAACCGGATATTTCACTTTGCTATTTGAAGTCACACAGCCTGAGGCCACACCGTAATTACCCCCCTTATTATTTTCGGCAGTGTACCCTACATTTATAACCAAATCACTACCATCAACGGTAACATTTTGGTTTTTCCAATAGGTATAACCTGGTCCATCCCAAGCATTATGGTAAAAATTGTACCACTTATTGCCGGAACCGAAGTTAGACCAAGAAGCGGAATTAAAATTGTAATTGAAGTCGTCGGAAACCTGATCTTGTAGTTCCCACACTTTCCCATCACCTGCGTTAGCTGGAATAGGAATCCCGGCCCAATCTTGAGCATGAATACCCATAGTACCTAGTAGAACCGTTAGCATCCAAATAAGTTTGCTGTTTCTTTTTTTTACATGATTGCTGCCCTTTTTTCGGACAGCAAAATCATGTACAGTTGCTGTTTTAATCATAATTAATTCAATTTTAGTTGTTTAAACGTTGGTTTTATTGCCAATTTATAAGTTTTGTTAACTAAAATTTTACGGTTTTACAGCATGTTCAGTTTATGTACAGTTTATTTAAAGCAAAACTAGCAATTAAGAAAAACCGTACAGTTGTTTGCTTCACTGAACAATAGAAAAGTAGCATTCTTGATAAAGATTTTTTAAATAGTAGCCGTTTTAGGTGAGGATTTTTGTAATAAACATATCAATCACTTCAATAACAATTAGAATGATGATAATCCATTCCAAACGACTGCTTTCGTTATGATCCATGATGTCTTTAAACAGCTCTAAATTTTCTTTTATAATTTCAATGCGATCGTGTATGATACGATAACGGTCCTTTAAGTCGAAAACACGCTTTAGACCTAAGTCTAATTTATTAAGCTGTGCATTTTCCCAAGTAATTTCGGGAGCATCGAAAATGTACAAATTCTCAGAGATTTTGTTTTTGATGTTTAAAATCTTTCCAATAAAACGCTTCAGTTGATTTCCTGAAATATTTAGCTTTCCATTTTTTTCAAGGAATAAGGTATGCTGATTGGTTTCAATGATGAGTTCTTCCGTTATTTCGGAATAACGGCTTAAAGCCACCGACTGCGACGTATTAAGGAGTACCAATCGAATCATTTCCTCGTCCAGTTCTGGTAAAATAACATGATCGAACTGTACTTTTAAAGTATCAGCTTCAACGCGTATTTCGAGAGATTCTGAAAGCTTTTCAGAAAAATAGTGGTCGCAAAATTTACGGATTTTGTTTAAGGCATCATCAATTTCAGAAGCAGTAAGGTTAAAAAAACTTACCATGCCAGATTGAAAAATATAGATGAATTTATGGTTAGAACTTTTAAAATAAAGTTCATCGCTATCTTGAAACAGGAGCTGCCACGGCAACTCCTGCTTACAGTTTTTTATATGGATAGCACGAGCTACTTGGTAAGCAACTACAGAGTACATGCTGTATTAATTAAAGACTTTTAAAGTGGCTTTAAACTTTCGATACGATAAAAAATATCGTCGCCATCTTCATCTTCAACGAAGGTGATTTTAAAGTCTTTATCGATAAGACTTTTATCGTTTTTCAAGTCGAATTGTTTTAAAACGCGAGGGTGAACATCTTCAAAAGCAAGTTCCTCGCCATTTTCAAACCAAAAATTATAGTAACCGTTTTTGTAAGATTTAAAAGCGGCAATTCTCATAGCACTAAATGTTGTTAATTGTTATTCGTTTTCGTCGTCATCACCTTCGATCTCTGGCTCTTGTACGGCTTCAGGATCGTTATTATCGAAATCTTCGTAGTCATCTTCATCATAATTCTCCATAGTAATCGCAAGTTTAGTACTTACTTTCACCAAGTATTTGGTATCATGAGTTGTCACTTCTACAGCTTCGATAATTTCGTTGTGCTGATTTCTAAAAGATATAATCTGATCATCGTCATAGCCATCAGGGTAGCGTTCTACCAATAAGGATAGTATCTCAGGCGTTAACTTTTTAAAATCAACAATGACACGTTTTAAATTATCATTTCTATTTTTCATTCTTATTAAGTAAAATGTTGTTTGTAATAGGTTTAAATATACTATTTATCGCTTTTAATTCGAATAACATCGTAAAAATCTTTTCTTCTATCTTTTAAATTTTTTACTGCTCCAAAAGAATGAAGTTCTCTCAATAAACTTAAGTCGACATCGGCAACCAAAATCATTTCAGTATTTGTGGTGGCTTCAGCCTTTATTCCGTTACTCGGAAACGAAAAATCGCATGGTGTAAATACGGCCGACTGTGCATATTGGATGTCCATATTATTCACATTAGGCAAGTTACCAACACTCCCAGAAATGGCTACATAACATTCGTTTTCAACAGCACGGGCTTGCGCACATAAACGCACACGAGAATAGCCGTTTTGCGTATCGGTTAAAAAAGGAATGAATAGAATATCCATACCTTCATCGGCCAATAAGCGCGACAACTCCGGGAACTCCGAATCGTAACAAATCAGGATGCCTATTTTACCACAATCGGTTTCAAAAGTTTGCAATTTATTTCCGCATTGCATCCCCCAAACTTTAGCTTCATCAGGCGTCACATGAATTTTTTCATAACGCTCCAAACTCCCATCTCTTCTACATAAATAACCTACGTTATATAGCTTATCATTAACCACTTCGGGCATAGACCCTGAAATGATATTGATATTGTATGAAATAGAAAGCTGTTTCAGTTTATTAACGATAGTCTCAGTGAATTTTGCAAGCTCTCGAATAGCATCAGGTTCGTGCATGTGGTTGAACTCCGCCATTAAAGGGGCGTTGAAAAACTCAGGAAACACAGCAAAATCTGAACGATAAGCAGCAACACTATCGATGAAATACTCTGCCTGCTCCATTAAATCGTCCAAGCCTTTATACGGACGCATTTGCCACTGAATTAAACCCAATCGTACCACCGTTTTTACGGTACTCGCTTTCTTGCTCGGTTTTTCGTAATAGATATTATCCCACTCCATTAAAACCGCATACTCGTTGGATGCAGTATCGCCTTCTAAATAATTTTTTAAAACACGAACCGGGTGAAAATCGTTAGAAATCTGAAAATTTAAAACAGGGTCATGAATTTCTTTACGCTTTACTTTCTCAATATATTGCTTTGGCGTGAGCTCCTTATGCTTATGGTAATTAGGCATACGCCCGCCAAAAACAATACTTTTTAAGTTTAAGTTCTCGCAAACTTCCTTTCTATAATCGTAAAGACGACGCCCTAAGCGCAACCCACGATATTGTGGTTTTATAAACACATCAATACCATAAAGCACATCACCATCGGCATTGTGATTTTTAAACGATTCGCCACTAATTATATCTTCATAGGTGTGCTCATCCTCAATAGCATCGTAATCAACAATAAGGGATAAGGCGCAACCTGCAATATCACCATCAACTTTTATAACCACCTGTCCCTCTGGGAACATGGTGGTTAAAGCTTTAATATGTTTCTTTTTCCAATACGACGTAAGCACCCCAGCATACGACTCTAAAGTCGCAGCTTTTAGTTCTTTAAAATCATCGACGGTAAGGTACTTAAGCTCTATATTTTCAATGCTGTTCGTATCCATGTCTTACTGCCCTAATAAATAGGCGAAAATAAGTGGCGCTACGATGGTAGCATCACTCTCGATAATGAATTTTGGTGTATCGATATCCAATTTCCCCCAAGTGATTTTTTCGTTAGGCACGGCTCCAGAATACGACCCGTAACTTGTTGTAGAATCACTAATTTGGCAGAAATAGCTCCAGAAAGGTGTATCGGTACGTTCCATATCTTGGTATAACATAGGTACGACACAAATAGGGAAATCGCCAGCAATACCTCCTCCAATTTGGAAGAAACCAATACCTTTTTCAGAATTATCAGTGTACCAATCGGCTAAAAAGGTCATATATTCAATACCCGATTTCATGGTGCTTGCTTTCAACTCACCTTTTAGCACATAGCTCGCAAAAATATTCCCCATAGTACTATCTTCCCAACCTGGACAAACGATAGGTAGGTTTTTTTCCGCGGCAGCGTACATCCAAGAATCCTTTAAATCAATTTCATAATATTGCTCTAAAACACCCGATAGTAACATTTTGTACATGTATTCATGTGGTAAATAACGTTCGCCTTTAGCTTCAGCTTCTTTCCAAATATCAACAATATGTGCTTGTAAACGACGAAACGCTTCCTCTTCAGGTATACAAGTATCGGTTACACGGTTTAGTCCTTTTTCTAATAAGTCCCACTCCTCCTGTGGCGTTAAATCACGGTAGTTAGGCACACGTTTATAGTGTGAGTGCGCTACCAAATTCATGATATCTTCCTCAAGGTTGGCACCAGTACAAGAAATAATTTGCACTTTATCTTGACGAATCATTTCAGCAAAACTTTTACCCAATTCGGCAGTACTCATAGCACCAGCAAGCGACACTAACATTTTAGCGCCAGATTCCAGTTGTGCTTCGTAGCCTTTAGCAGCATCAACTAAGGCAGCCGCATTAAAGTGTAAATAATGTTTTTCTATGAATTGTGAAATTGGTCCTTTAGTACTCATCGTTATCGCTGAATTTTGAAACGTTATTTTTTTGTTTTGAATTATCGAAGGCATTATCATACTCATCATCAACACCTTCGTCCATAAATTTATAGCTTAACATTTTATAATACAATTTTGCAGCTAAGAAATCTGATGATTTTTCTTTTTTGTTAGGGCAAAGTTCAACAATATCGAAACCTACCACATTCTTTTCGGCGAAAACCTGTTTTAAGAAATCTAAAGCTTCGTACCATAACAATCCGCCTGGCTCTGGAGTTCCTGTGCTTGGCATGATTGATGGGTCGAAAGCATCTAAATCGAAAGTAATAAACACGTTATCGGTCATTTGATCGATTGCCGAATCCATCCAAGTATCATCCATAGCCATTTCATGAGCGAAATAGGTTTTCTCTTCGTCCATCACAGTTTTCTCCATGATATCCATTGAACGAATGCCCACCTGAATTAAGTTGGTCGTTTGACTGGCTTCGTACACCGCACAAGCATGGTTACAACTTGTACCTTCGTAGCTTTTACGCAAATCGGCATGCGCATCAATATGCAACACTGTTAAACTTGGGTACATATCGTTAAAGGCACGAATGGTTCCTATAGAAATCGAGTGTTCACCACCAAAAATGGTAACGAATTTGTTCTTTTTAATATATTTTTTAGTGGTTTTATGCACAGCATCTACCATGGCTTCTGGCGACTCATTTTCGGTAACAGGATCGGCCAAAAACACACCTTGTTGGTATACTTCTGTTCCTGTTTCGATATCGTAAAGCTCCATGTTTTCAGAAGCATCTAAAAAAGCTTTTGGCCCTTTATCAGCTCCTTTTTGCCAAGTACTGGTACCGTCGTAAGGCACAGGAATTAAAACGATTTTAGCATTTTCTAATTTCCCAAATTCTTCTGGAATTCCAGCGTAGGTTTTATAGCTCATAACCTAAAATTTTAAGTAAGTCTTCACTTTTTTGTTGTTCACTAAATAATTTTGTTGTGATGTTTCCATCGGCATCTCTATCGATTAAAACATGTTTTGGCGACGGAATCAAGCAGTGCTGTAATCCTCCAAAACCACCAATGGTTTCTTGGTAAGCGCCTGTGTTAAAAAACCCGATATACAAGGGTTTGTCTTTGTTATATTTTGGCATATAAATCGCGTTCATATGCTGTTCACTGTTGTAATAATCGTCGCTATCGCAAGTTAAACCTCCTAATAGCACTCGCTCGTAAGTATCTTGCCAACGGTTTACAGCCAATAAAATAAAACGTTTATTTATGGCCCAAGTATCTGGCAAGGTTGTAATAAATGACGAGTTAATCATGTTCCACTTTTCACGATCGTTCTGTTGTTTTTGGTAAAGCACTTCATAAATAGCACCACCACTTTCTCCAACGGTAAAGCTTCCAAACTCGGTGAATATATTAGGCACTTCAACCCCTTCTTCTTCACAAGTTAATTGAATCTGATTGATAATTTCATCAACCATGTATTCGTAATCAAAATCGAAAGCCAACGAGTTTTTAATAGGGAAACCACCTCCAATATTTAAACTATCCAACGACGGACAAATCTTTTTCAAGCTAGTATAAACCTTCAAACACTTTAAAAGTTCGTTCCAGTAGTAAGCCGTATCGCGAATACCCGTATTAATAAAAAAGTGTAACATTTTAAGTTCAACCTTTTTATTGTTGGCAATCTGATTTTTATAGAAAGGTACAATATTCTTATAACCAATCCCTAACCTTGAGGTATAGAACTCAAATTTAGGCTCCTCCTCCGACGCGATACGAATACCCACATTAAATTTGCCTTCAATCTCTTGAGAAAGCAAATCGATTTCCTCGTAATTATCTATAATCGGAATCGCATTTTTATGGCCGTTATTAATCAATCGCGCGATGTTGGTAATGTATTGCGCACGTTTAAAACCGTTACTAATAACATAAGTATTATCGGTAATTTTACCTTCCGCTTTTAAGCTCTCAACAATATCAATATCGAAAGCCGAAGAGGTTTCAATATGAATATCATTTTTTAAAGCCGTATCTAAAACGTGTTTAAAATGTGAGCTTTTTGTACAATAGCAGTAATTGTATTTCCCTTTATAATTGTGCTTTTCAATCGCTTCAGCAAACCACTTTTTCGCCTTGTTTATATTATTAGAAATTTGTGGTAAGTAAGTGAATTTTAACGGCGCACCATACTCTTTAGTAAGGGCCATTAAATCGATATCATGAAAATGCAACTGTCCTTTATCAACCTTAAATTCTTCTTGTGGAAAATCGTAAGTCTGATTTATTAAATCAATATATTTTGTATTCAATTTGTTTATTTTTAAAAAGTTAAAGATGTAATCTGTAGATTAACTACACGTTAATTTAATAAAAAACAAACAATATCAAATTTGAATTTCCTTTTCGGTAGTAGGCACAAAGCCGTATTCATGCTGAATCGCATATATGGGAGATACGGAAGTTAGCTTTAAAATTCGGTCGCTTAATCTGTAAGCTGCTTTTGAATATGACTTCCTAATTTTCAAAAGCCCGAACATAGAAACATTGTTCAATTTGTTCAGCTAAATAGAGTGCAAATGAAAAACAAAAAATCGAATTACAAACTTTTTTTAAGTTTTTTTTTGAAAATTTTAATTCCCCTCTATTTCAAAGCTCTATTTTGGGGGTTACCCAAGGGTCGGGCTATCCGTTACAATCTTTTTTTCAAGGCTTTAGGGTGTCAATTTCAATTTATTAAAATCCGAAATTTTAGTAGCAATACCGTTTCATTATTAAGCAAAAAAAAGGATTTCCACTGCTATCCCTAACCCGGAGGTTGGAGATTGGTTTTTGGTTTTTGGTTTTTGGTTTTTGGTTTTTGGTTTTTGGTTTTTGGTTTTTGGTTTTTGGTTTTTGGTTTTTCTATAAGACCCTTCAGGTTTCAGAAACCTAAAGGGTCTGAATCATCGTTAAAACCTAAAGCAAACTCCGTGCAACTCTGCGCCTCTTCGCGAATCTCTGCGTTACAACAACTTTCTATGAAAACAGATTCTAAAGTCATTACTCCCTCTAAATGAACAGCAAAAAAAAACTGTTCAACCTTCGCAAAGACTGAACAGTTTTAAACTAACCAAACATTTTATATGAAAAACGAACCACTGTTTTACATTAATAAGACAAAGTTCCGTAAAAGGCAGGATGTGTTTTATGATATATGTCATAAACCCTTGTTATTGCTGTTAAAAATGCGTTAAAGCATTTCTAATAAATCTTAAAATACGCCAAACCATACCCCAGGCTGTTCGAGCGAAGTCGAGACACGATAGCGCGGACTTGTAGTCCGTGCCCATAATACAAAGTAAGAATATTCAATTAAAGATATAGGGCTTTTTTATTGAACTGCGTTAGTCAAAAGAAAGTCAAGTGTTTTTCAGTTGAATTTAATAGTTTTAAATTTAACTTTAAGCTTCTAAGGGTATTTGTTATAAATGAGTATTATCGAGGCATGGACTTAGGCACGGACTACAAGTCCGCGCTATCGGCTTCTCGTATCCAAAACATCACTTTCCAACTCCGATAAAATAACAAAACAAGGTTGATGAGACCCTGAAATAAATTCAGGGTGACGGAACAGAAGTGTGTAAAAGAAAATCCTTTGATAGCACTCGAAGATACTAGCCGCCAACATTGAATTATAAACTTTACACAGTTGAACAGATAATACAGAAAAAACTAAAACTACTTTAATAGATTAAGAGTTTTGTTGTCAAATTTTCCATTGAAATATTTTTCTATAACCTTTTTAAAAGGCATTTCTTTAGATCTGTCGATAAATGAAAAAAGCGTCATGCTTGATTTTAGCTTCAAATCATCTGGACTTCCAAATATTTTGTTTGCATCATTTTCGTGAAGCAAGTTGAGTTCGTTAGTTATTTCTATCAATCTTGATCCTAAAATGGGGTGGTTTAGATATTCTATAGCCTCATGTAAGTTTTGGATTGCATAAAATTTAGATATATCGCTATAACCGAGCCCCTTAAATTGCGGAAAAACATACCACATCCAATGACTCCTTTTTCTCCCTGATTTTATTTCGGTAAGCGCTTGTTTGTAGTCATTCTCTTGTGCTTTTACAAATCTATTTAGATCATTCTCCATAGTACATTTTATTTAGTATAGTTATTTACAGAGTCTTATTTGTGTAAAAAAAACACATAAACCCATTTCTGTTTTATCAATCTCTAGATCCGATAGCGCGGACTTGTAGTCCGTGCCCATAATACAAAGTAAGAAAGATTCCATTAAAGATATAGGGCTTTTTCTATTTTACTAGGATAATCATAAGAAAGTAAAGTGTTTTCAGTTGAATTTAATAGTTCTACATTTAATTTTAAGCTTCTAAGGGTATTTGTTATAAATGAGTATTATCGAGGCATGGACTTAGGCACGGACTACAAGTCCGCACTATAGGCTATCGGCTTCTCGTTTCCAAAACATCACTTTCCAATTCCGATAAAATAACAAACAAGGTTGATGAGACCCTGAAATAAATTCAGGGTGACGGAACAGAACCGTGTAAAACAAAAAAAGCACGCTAAACAATAAAGTTAAGCGTGCTGATTACAAAATTTTATATCTTAAATACTAAAGCATTTTAAGCGTATTAAGCTCTTGCTCTGTTAAGTGTTTCCAGCTACCACGAGGAATATCTTTTTTAGTAAGATGTCCGATAGCTACACAGTCTAAATTTATAATATCATATTTGAAATAATCAAAAATAGTACGAATAATGGTATTTCCTGTATTTTTAATTTTCAATCCTATTTCCTTTTTTGATGCGCCGTCGATATAACTAATCTCTTCAACTTCAATTAATTTTCCTTCCGATTTAAAGCCAGCTTGAATCTTTTTTAAATCCTCTAATTTTAAGTTTTTATCCAATTCAATATGGAACAAACGCGCCACACCATTTTTAGAATTAGTGAATTTTGCAGCAACATCATCATCATTGGTAAATAACAATAAGCCTTTAGAGTTACGTCCTAAGCGTCCAATCGGTTTTATCCTAGAACTGGTTGCATTAGCTACTAAATCCATAACCGTTCTTCCTTTACCTTCGCTAGTCGTGGTTGCAAACCCTTTTGGCTTATTTAGTAAAACGTATGCTTTTTTCTCTGGGTTTATTCTTGCACCGTCGTAACGCACCTCATCGCCAGGCTTCACTTTATAGCCCATTTCTGTAATAACTTTTCCGTTTACAGAAACTAAACCTGTTGCAATATGAACATCAGCCTCACGTCGTGAGCACATCCCCGAATTCGCCACATATTTATTCAATCGAATTTCACCAGGGTTTCCAGTGCTCTTAGGTGTTGTGTTTTTAGGCGCCACATTGGCTTTTTTTATAGGAGCATTTCCTCTTGCATAACTTGTGGAACGTTGGTTTCCACTACCACGTCCCGATGGTTTTCCTTTTCCTTTACTTCCTTGATGTCTGTTCATGACTAATTATTTTATGCAAAGATATACTTAAAATTATGACTTCTTAATGATGATGCCCAAAGTTTAAGCGTTTTATTTACTAGTAAGTTTAAAAAACTAAAATTTTTATTTTTTGTAAAAAAATTTAACCAATATAGCTTTGAAATCCGATACTAAATCCGATTCAATATCACATGCACATCAATTAGCAAAATACTGAACACTCCTGCTAGAATAATGAGCTTTAGAATATTATGAAGGATTAAGTAATGTAATTTCGCTTTAGATTTCCACAACAAAAACAAGAATATTAAAAGTAAAAATATGCTCAAATAGAAAAACATATCCATGTGACCAACATCAAATTTAAAGAGTAACAGGTAAGATGGCACCAAGGTTAACAACGCTAAAATAGTAAGCATCACTTTAGAAACGCGCTCGCCATATGCCACTGGAATAGTCACATAATTCTGAGCAATATCTCCTTTAATATTTTCCAAATCTTTGGTTAGCTCGTGCATGGAAATCATTAAAAACAAGAAAATGGCATGTACAAAAATGACCGTTTCATAGTTTTTATAGTACATAAAAATGGCAAAAAACGGCGTAATCATAAGTATGGCCGAAGTCAAATTCCCAATAAATGGCATTTTTTTCAACTTATGGGAATACAACCAAATGCCGAAAATGTAAATAGAAAAGAACACAACCGCTCGAAACGAAACATAACTCGCCATGATGACTGCCAAAAAATTAAGCACAAAATAAAAGGAAAGCTTGGTGTTCTGACTCACTAATTTATCCAAGCGCGATTTAATTGGTCGATTGATTAAATCTTTCTCGGAATCGTAAAAATTATTAATGATATAGCCCCCAGCAATAGTTGCCGACGATGCTAAAACCAGCATGAGCAAATTAAGATCGGAAACGACTTCTTTTAATGGCTTGTCATGAGCCAAAATGTAAATAGACGTTAAATACTGTGCTATGATTACGATTAAAATATTATAACCGCGCACTACAGAAAACATACTAAAAAACTTAAGTAGAATATGCTTCTGTTTTCTGCTTAACATGGGAGAAGTATTTTATTGAAAGCCTAAAGTTAGGAATAACTCTAAGATTTAAAAATTATAAACCACCTCCAATTTATAATCACTAAGCGATTTTTTAGCTTTTTCGATATCCTCTGTAAAACCAAGAATATAGCCACCACCGCCAGAGCCACAAAGTTTTAAGTAGTAGTCATTGGTATTGATACCATTTTCCCATAGTTCATGAAACTGCTGTGGAATCATCGGTTTAAAATGACTTAAAACAATTTTAGACAATTGCTTCGTATTTTTAAACAAAGACTTCACGTTACCCTTAAGGAAATCTTCTACGCAGGCATCGGTATGTTTTATGAATTGGGTTTTAAGCATATTACGGAAACCTTCTTGTTTCATATTTTCCATAAACAAACTAACCATAGGAGCTGTTTCTCCAATAATACCACTATCAATTAAAAACACAGCGCCTTTACCTTCACTTTGCTGTGCTGGTATGCCTGTAGCTTCAATATTATCTTTAGAGTTTATTAAAATAGGAATGCTTAAATAGCTATTTAAAGGATCTAGTCCAGAAGATTTTCCGTGGAAAAACGATTCCATTTCCGAAAAAATAGCTTTTAGTTTTAATAGCTTTTCTCTAGTTAGATTTTCAAGAACGGTTATTTTATCAAAGGCATACTGATCATAAATAGCAGCCACTAAAGCACCGCTACTTCCTACGCCATATCCTTGAGGAATAGAAGAATCGAAATACATGCCCGAATCTACATCTTCCTTTAACAACGCATAATCAAAACGCACCAATTCAGAATCGATATTCTGAATGTATTCAGCAAAGCGCTTTAAACTCGCATTCGATTTTATAGCAGCCTCCGAAGGGTTTTCAGACTTCTTTAAAGCACCGTTATAAAAATTGTAAGGAATGGATAGGCCTTTAGAATCTTTGATGATTCCGTATTCGCCGAAAAGTAGAATTTTAGAATAAAATAAAGGTCCTTTCATCTTTTTCAATTAACAATTGATAGTTAATAATTAATAATTACTTAAGTTTTGACGTTTTAATAATACTTGTCAACAACTTCAATATCTCTTTAACATCAAATTCGAGGCTAAGATACTCAGAATTATTTAAATAGCCTGTTTCCTTAAGTAAATCCAGCCAATATTCCGTTTCATTTGCCTCTTTTAATGAAATCGAGAGTTTATGAATAAAATCCGCTTTACTCTCAGCATGTTCCGCTTCCCTAACGTTAGCACCAATTGAGGTACCCGAACGAAGTAATTGCTTTGATAACACAAATTCTTTATGTTCTGTTATTAAGAACCTATACAGGTTAACAATTCTTACTGCAAAATTAAAACTTTTAGTTTTAATAACATTATCCCTCTTCATTGTTAATTTTCAATTGTTATTTATCAATTGACAGGCTCCAATCCCGACAGCATCATGGATAAACTGCTTATTTTGACAAAAATCTGCAAGTTCTGTTTCAATAAACGTTTTTACTGTCTCAGCTTCATGTTCTGGATACAACACATGAACATTTGCACCAGCATCTAGTGTAAAACAAACTTTAGAGCCTGTTTCTGCGCGAAACGCCCATATTTTATTGATAATTTCCAACGTATTAGGCTTCATTAGAATAAAATAAGGCATACTGGTCATCATCATAGCATGAAGCGTTAAGGCTTCACTTTCTACCAAAGCGATAAACGCATCTAAATCACCCGATTTTAAAATTTCGGTAATCGTTTTTAAATTTTTATCGGCTTGCTTAAAACGTTCCTGTGCAAAAGGGTGTCCGTGCATCAAATTATGTCCTACCGTGCTACTCACCACTTTTTCACCTTTATCCACCAACAAAATGGTGTCATGGTAATTTTTAAACGCCTCATGGACTTGATGTGGAAATTTCACGCCAAACAAATCAGAACTCCCTTCAATAGACTCATGTTGCCCCCACACTACCAAATCACCTTCTAGACTTCTACAAGCAGATCCGGAACCCAAACGGGCTAAAAACGAGGCCTTTTGAATGAAATAAGTTTCGTATTGAGAATACTCGACTGCGCTCGAAGCATCATTAGCACCCATTAATGCCTTTTCAACACTCATTAAACACAAGGCCAAAGCACTCATTCCTGAAGCTGAAGACGCAATTCCCGAACTATGCGGAAAAGTATTAGACGTTTCAATTTTAAAATGATAGGCTTTTAAAAATGGTAAATACACCTCAACACGATTAAAAAAAGTTTCTATTTTAGATTTAAAACTCTCTTTTTTTTCACCATCCAAATACACCTCAAATGAAAAGGCTTCCTTATCAGCTTTTTTTGAAAAACTTAAAGTCGTAGTCGTTTTACAATTATTTAAAGTAAAACTGATAGACGGATTTTCAGGAATCTGATCTTTCTTTTTACCCCAATATTTTACTAATGCGATATTACTTGGCGACGACCATGTAAAAGCGCCTTTTTCAATAGGGTTTGTATATGGTTTAGGTATAAAATTATTTTCTGTCATGTTATAATGTTCAGTAAAACGGATTTTGCTTGGCAAAAGTAAGGAAATATCTGGTGGACTTTTTAATTAGCTTCAGACAAAGCTAAAAGCTTAACCATCGTTTTATAATTTCTGGCGGTGGCTGTTATTTTGAGTTTACGTTCAAAGAAATTGTTACTACATTTTGCCTTACCGTAACCTATGGCACTATAGAAATAAATACATTCTGGAGTAATTATAAATTCCTCATTAGTAAAACTTAATCCTGCAACAGCTTCAATGGCTTCCTGTTTTGGCGACTCAAATAAAAATGTAAAATAACTGTTTTTCTTTTTTTCTTCGGAAAAAGGACACCCATCAAAAATACTTTGAAGGTCGTCATGAGTTTTTATTAAAACAGGCACATCAAAACCAAAATGTGATTTAATCGCTTGATGTATTTTTAATTCTAATTTTTGAAGGTTTTCTTCGGAAGATTGAAACAATACATTCCCACTTTGAATATAGGTTTGAACGTTTTCTAACCCAATCCCAGAAAGCAACTCACAAAGTTCAGCCATGGGAATTTTCTTTTGTCCGCTTACATTAATCCCTCTTAAAAGGGCGATATAGGTTTTCATTTAAAAATCTTGTTTTTGGTTGAGAAAACGATAGACTAAAACCCCGTAAGGCTTTGCCACATAATGAATAGTGTAATGAAATCGTTCTAATGGCACGATTCGAATATTTTTGTAACGCACTTGAAATGCTTCAGAATAATCGGCGATTAAATTAAGTTGTCGCTCAACATCTACCCAAAATTCGTTCGCTTTACCCGTGAACTCCATATAACATTTTGCTTTATGAAATTCAATCCTTGCTTCTTCAGAAAACTCAATATGTTTATCTGCCATATTGCGCTTTAATATCCTCCCAAGAATGTGTTTTTAAAGCCCCTTTTTCATCTCGGCTAATCATATCATCCATCATCGCCTTATAGGCTTCGGAAGGTTCACTAAAACGCACAGCTTGCTCCTCTAAAGTATATTCTATATAATTTTTTAACGAGCGCTTTTCGAGCTTGGCTTGCTTTTCTAGAATCTCAATAGCTTTATCGTCTAATTCAATAAGTTTTTTCGTCTTTCCCATGGCACATTAATTATATATACTAAATATATACAAAATATATTAACTATAAATAGATTTTATACTTTTTTTTAAAGACACACCCCTTAACCCCCCTCTTACTAGAGTGGAAACTGTTGTGAAAAATTCTGTTCTATGATTGTTTAAATGGACTTTGCTATATCTCGTGCAGCAATGAAAGCTCCAGTCCAAGCATTTTGGAAATTAAATCCGCCTGTAACGGCATCGATATTTAAAACTTCACCTGCGAAATAAAGGTTTTCAACATACTTACTCTCAAAAGTTTTAAAATTTACTTCTTTTAGATTGACACCTCCAGCGGTAACAAACTCCTCTTTAAACGTACTTTTTCCATCTACGTTAAACACGGCAGAAGTTAGTTGTTTTGCTAAGGCTTCTAATTGCATTTTATTTAAATCTGCCCAGCGTGTAGTCTCTGACATTTCTGATGCTAAAACCAATTTATGCCATAGTCGCTTAGGCAAATCAAACTGCGTAGATTTAAATACCGTTTTTTTAGGCATGGTTTGTTTCAGGTCCTTTAAAACATCTAAAGCGGCTTCAAAAGATTGCTTTATAAAGTTAATTTCTATTTGAAATTTATAATCGCGTTTGGCTAACTCTAATGCTCCGAAGGCTGACAATTTTAAAATCGAAGGCGCACTCATACCCCAGTGTGTAATAAGCAACGGCCCTTCACTCCACAGGTTGGTTCCTAAAACTTTTACCTCTACATTTAAAGCCACAACACCAGGAATATCCTGTATGCGCTCATCTTTAATATTAAAAGTAAATAAGGAAGGAACCGGTTCGGAAACACTATGCCCCAAACCCTCTAAAATTTTCCATATTTTCGGATTGCTTCCTGTTGCCACCAATATTTTATTTGAAGTAAAACGGCTATCGGAAGTTTGAATAACAAAAGCATCACCTTCTTTTTCTATCGATTTTACAGGTTGATTATACAAGATATCCACCCCGTGTTTCTGGGCTTCACTTAAAAAGCAATCGATAATAGTTTGTGACGAATTTGAAACCGGAAACATGCGGCCGTCATCCTCAATTTTTAGCTCTACGCCACGCTCTTCAAACCAAGCGATGGTATCACCCGTCATAAATTGATGAAAAGGACCAAGGAGTTCTTTCTCCCCGCGAGGATAATTTTTAATCAATTCTGAAGGCATAAATTCGGCGTGGGTAACATTGCAGCGTCCACCACCAGAAACCTTAACTTTAGCTAAGCCTTCTTTTGCTCGTTCTAAAATAGCAACTTGCAATTGAGGATTGTTTTCAGCAATATTAATGGCTGCGAAAAAACCTGCAGCTCCGCCACCAATAATTATGACATCCTTTTTGATCATATTCTATCTGGATAATCAGAAATAATCCCGCTAACACCATATTCAATCATACGTTCAATAGGTTTTAAGTTATTCACGGTATAGGCAATAATCTTGAAATCCTGACGCAATTCTTCCACATTTTCGGGAGTTAGCATGGTGTAATTGGGATGAATAGATGTGGCGTTTATCTGTTTCGCGAAGTTGACAGCTTCTTCCAAATTGGTATTAGTAAGCACACCAAGCGGTATGTTTTTATTTATTTCAAAAACTTCTTCTAACAAATCAAATTGAAAACTAGACACAATAATATTGCTGTAATCCCATCCTTTTTTATCAACAAAAAATGTAATAAGACGGCAGGCTTCTTTTGCTGTATCCTGACCTTTTAGCTCAATATTCAACAAGCATTTATTGTCAACCAAAGTAAGCACCTGCGACAAGGTTGCAATTTGATAGCGGCCTTTAACTTTAACTTTCTTAAGATTGTTTAGAGTGTGTTTAGAAATTTCTCCGAAACCATCGGTAACGCGGTTTAGGGTAAAATCGTGAAAAACCACCAATTCACCTGAGGCACAGCGATGCACATCGATTTCGATGCCATCAACTTTTAAGTCTAAGGCTTTTTTAATGGATTCTAATGTGTTTTCGGCAAGGTGACCTTTGGCTCCGCGATGCCCTATTTTCAATACTTTGTTTGTCATTTTTTTTCAATTGGACGCATTAAACCTTCTTGTGCTACCGAGGCTATTAATTTACCATCACGCGTGAAAATATTTCCTCTTGCAAAGCCTCTAGCACTTGCAGAGCTGGGCGATTCTATTGAAAACAACATCCAATCGTTAAAATCAAAGTCTCTAAAATACCACATCGAATGGTCTAAACTAGCCGTTTGTGTATTGCCCCAATGCGCTTTACTGGCATGCGGATTAAGAGCAGACACTAAAATATTATAATCTGAAATATACGTTAAAATTTGCTGTTTTGTGGCTAAATCTAAATTTTTAGCATCACCTTTTAATTTGAACCACACATCACTAAATGGTGGTAAATCTTTTCTTTCTAAAGGGTTACCAATTTCGGTAGGCTTAAATTCTATAGGACGATCAACTTCAAAAAAGGCCTTCAATCCCTTAGGTAAATAATCACCAAACTGGTTTAAAATATCGGTCCAACTCAATAACGCTTCAGGCTGTTTTAAACCTGATTTCATTTCGATTTGATGGCTATAACCTGGCTCATCAATATGAAAAGATGCTGCCAGAATAAATATGGTATTTTCATTTTGGTGTGCCGTAACCCGACGTACCGAAAAGCTACCACCATCTCTAACTACAGTAACGTTATAGGTAATGGGGTAATCCAGATTTCCAGCCTCTAAAAAATAAGCATGCATGGAATGTAAACTTCTTTGGCTAGATACCGTACGACTTGCAGCATTAATAGCCTGAGCCAGAACTTGACCACCAAAAACAATCGGACTCCCAATAGTTTTACTTATGCCATTAAACACATAATCATTAACCTTTTCTAAAACCAAAAGTTTCAATAAATCATCAACAGTAGTCATGGCTAATTCTTCTTTTTCGCAGTAAATCTATTAAATAATAGGCGGCTATTAGAATGTTTTGCTAACAGATTCCTGAAATTTAGTTTTTAAATGAAATTAAATACGGTCTTCTCGCTTAAAACTACAACAAATCTTGTTATTTTCTAACATGGCACTCATCATTATAGTATATTTAACCCTCTAAAGACCAGTACTATGAATTAACACAAATAGAAAACCAGCAAACTTTACAGAAGATTTACCTATTAAAATCGTTCAAATTTAAAATTACTACGATTTACTGAAGGGCCTAACGCCAAATACCTTATTTATGAGTTTATCATTAAAACACAATCACGTTTTAATTCCAGTCTAATGCGCTTCGCTCTTCCCAATAAAAACTTGGTGACACTTTTATACTTTTAAGTAAATCGATCACAGTGGTATCCAATTTAAAATCGTTTGCCTTCAAATTCGCCTTTAATTGCTGAACATTTGACGCCCCACTGAGCACATAATCTGGTTGTAAATAATCCATAACAAAGCGTAAAGCAATGGCATCTACACCAACTTGGTATTGCTCCGAAAGTTGTTTTAAAACACCGTAAGCAACTTTATATTTTGGAAATTCATTACTTTCAAAAACACGGCCGTTTGCCAACGCTTCCTTGATAATCACTGCCTTCCCTCTTTCCATCACCGCTTTTAAAACGTGGTATGTTGATTGTTCAAACACATTAAAAGACACTTGAAAACTATCAAATAAAAGATTACCACTCACTTCAATTTTTAAAGCTTCGGAAATGACCTCTTTTTGATTTTCACCACTGGTTGTAATGCCGATGTGCAGCCCCGTTTCTTCTTTAATTCGGAGTAATGCATCTAGAACACTTTGATTTTCTAAAATACCACTATCAAAAGTCGCCGAATGCACTTGGTAATATTTTAAATGGGGAAGCATTTTTTTTGAAACTCCCCACTGCTCTAATAACTTCTCTAAAGAATGCTCTTTGATTTCATGCTTACCAGGATAACCTAATTGCCAATTGGCCACATAAGTATACCCCCATTTGGTTCCTAAAATAACATCTTCATGATTAGTCAAGGCGTCCCATTCTTGCAAAAAAGCTTCACCTTTCCCATACGATGGTGCGGTATCAAAATAGCGCACTCCTAACTTGTAAGCTTCATTTAACACCGAAAATGTTGTGTTTTTAAAGGCTGTTTCCGATTTATCAATATCTTGATTTGTTCTAATATTAATATATTCTGGTCTGCCCAAAGCTGCTAAACCTAACCCTATTTTTGTAACTGATGTTTTGATAATACTAAAGGATTTTTAAGATTTTAAATGATTTAATTGAGCCGTTCTCGTATTGGCTGAAAACTGCTGTAATAAGAGCTGTAATTTCGGATTTATAAATTGTTTGCAAAAGGGTTTCTGCGGATTTGTGTAATAGTAATTTTGAATGGCTGCTCGTGAAGCTTCAAAAGCCTCAAACGGAAGCACCTGTGTGATTAGTTTGTTTTCAAATTGTATTTGAAAATCTTCTAAAATTTCTAAAGCTTGCTGATGCTGTTCCTCTGAAAACACATAAACAGCCGAACGGTATGTGTTTCGCCTACTATGATTTGAGGTGCTTTTATGCGTGTATAAATGAATTTCGATTAAAGTTTGAAGCGGAATGACCTCATTATTAAAATGTACAATCACCGCTTCGGAAAATGAGGCATTAACATCTACAGAAGCTACATAACCTTGTTCTACTTTTTCAACCCCAATAAGTGATTGAAACACGGCTTCGGTACACCAATGACAACCTCCGCCCAAAGCTATTTTCTGGAGCAATTTCATTTTAAGAGCTACAAGACAACATCGAACAACCTACTTTATTACGTGCCCATTCTGGCCGTTTGGCAAACCATTTTTCGTTTTCGGGCTGCTCGGCGTAAGGCTGTTTTAAAAGCTGAAATAATTCGTCAATTAATTTATAATCACCTTTATCGGCATCATCAATAGCTAATTGTGCCATGTAATTTCGTAATACGTATTTCGGATTTACGCCATTCATTTTTTCTTTCCTTTCGGATGAAGAAACAGACTCCAATTTTAAACGCTCAGCATAACTTTCAAACCATTGGTGCCATCGGGTTTTAATAGTTTCAGAAATGGTATCAGGCGTATAAAAGGCTTCTGAAATTACCTTGAAACCTTCATCAGCTTTTTCAGCATTAAAATTGGCTAACAATCGGAAGAAAATTGTCATATCGGTTTCCGTGAGGTGAAGCACATCTTCTAAATCTTGAATCAATGAAAGATCGGAATCGACTTCTTTTAGCAATCCTAATTTTGAGCGCATCATCTTTAAGGACTCCCCTTCAAAATTGGTTTGATAAGTATTTAATATCGCTTCTAGAGCCGGAACATCTTCAATTAACGGATAAAGTGCATTGGCAAGTTGCAACAAATTCCAAAGTCCCATATTGGGCTGATTACCAAAACGGTAACGTTTATGTTGTCTGTCGGTGGTGTTAGGGGTCCACCCAAAATCAAAGCCCTCTAACCAGCCGTAAGGACCGTAATCTATGGTTAGTCCTAGAATAGACATATTATCGGTATTCATTACACCATGTACAAAACCAACCCGTTGCCAATGAATTATCATGTCAAGTGTACGCTGAGTCACTTCATTAAAAAATGCTAAATAGGTGTCCTTCGACGGATTTCCTAAATGGGAAAAATGATGTTTTATGGTGTAATCGACTAAAGTTTTAAGTGTTTTATGGTCTTGTCTTGCAGCGAATATTTGATAGTTTCCAAAGCGTAAAAATGACTCGGCAGTACGACAAACTATGGCACCTTTCTCGTATTCGGGATTGCCATTATACAACACATCGCGCAACACTTGGTCGCCCGACAAAGCCAAAGATAAAACTCTAGTAGTAGGCACCCCCAAATGAAACATGGCTTCACTACATAAATACTCACGAATAGACGAGCGTAATACCGCCAAACCATCGGCCGTTCTTGAATAAGGTGTTTCACCTGATCCTTTTAATTGTAATGCCCAGTTTTTATTTTCATGGGTTACTTCGCATAAATTTATAGCACGACCATCACCCAATTGCCCTGCCCAATTTCCAAACTGATAGCCGCCATAACACATGGCGTATGGAGTTGTGTTTGGTAAAACTTCATTTCCAGTAAATACGTTTAAAAAGACTTCTGATATACTGTCTTCTTTTGAAAGTCCGAGATTGGCAAGCATTTCAGGAGACACATGAAGCGTTTCTGGCTGTGCTGTTCTTTTAGGTGTCACATATGAAAAACAGGCTTTTTCAACCTGTCTTCTGCTGTTTTCCAGAATAGGATCTGCCGGTAATTCTTTGGTGAATTTGTCGTTTATATTTAGTTTCATGCTTTTAATTTATCCGAATGTAATTTTCGGAGTTTCGTTAGTTTTGGTGTGATTACAAAACTACAATAACCTTGCGTGGGATGCGTGCGGTAATAATTTTGATGTTCAGCTTCAGCTTCGTAAAAAATAGCTAAAGGTGAAATTTCAGTCACAATAGGCTTTTCATAATAGCTGCTTATTTCGGCGACCACATTTTTCGCAATTTGCTCTTGTTTTTCATCGTGAAAATAAATCACCGAACGGTATTGCGTTCCACGATCGGCTCCTTGCTGATTTAGTGTTGTAGGATCGTGGGTGGTCATAAAAATAATTAAAAGGTCTTGATACGAAATCACATCAGCATCAAAAGTAATTTGAATCACTTCGGCGTGTCCTGTTAATCCGGAACAAATCTCCCGATAGGTAGGATGCCCAGGCACAGTTCCTCCCGAATAACCTGAAACCACTTTTTCCACCCCTTTTACTTCCTGAAAAACGGCTTCGGTACACCAAAAACAGCCGCCACCTACAGTTGCTACTTGTATATTACTCATACGTTCTCTTTTTCTAAAATCATAGACTCCGAATTGATGCAATAACGCAATCCGCTAGGTTCTGGTCCGTCAGGAAAAACATGTCCCAAATGCGCATCACACACATTACACATCACCTCCACCCGTACCATTCCATAAGTGGTGTCTTTTTCGTATTTAATAGCATTTTCAGTAATAGGCTGTGTAAAACTTGGCCAACCGGTTCCTGAACTAAATTTTATAGTAGAATCGAACAGGGGTGCATCGCAACACACACAATTGTATTTGCCTTCGTCGTACGCGGTACACAAATCGCCACTATGCGCACGCTCGGTGCCTTTTTGCCTTGTAATTCTGTATTGTTCTGGCGTTAGTTCTTCTAGCCATTCGGCTTCACTTTTTTCAACGCGTTTATTAGGAGTGGGATTGCCATTCACTGCAAAATGCATAATATCTTTCCATGTTAACATATAAGTGCTCGTTTCATTAGAATTTATTAGTTTCAAAGGTGATAATAGTCGTAAATAAGGCTAAAAACTTTCTTTAAGACGCCAAAACCACATTTCAAATAGACTATAAATTTACAAACAAAAACTGTGAATCTGTTATGCTGTCAATGGCGGTCATAAAAATCTTAAAAAGAAAAAGCTTCCCTTTTCAAGAACATATCCTGAAAAGAGAAGCTTTAATATTCATTAATCACAAACTGATTATCGCTTGATTAATTTTCCTGTTTGCTGTTGGTCATTTATTTTTAAACGATAAATGTACTTTCCTGACGCTACAGTTTTCAGGTTTAGTGTTTTATTAATCACTTCACTATGGTAGATTTTTCTCCCTGAGAGATCAAACAAATCTAAAGTTATAGACGCGGTGTTTTTATCGGTTTTAATCGTTACAAAATCTGAAGTAGGATTAGGGTAAAGAATTACTCCTGAAATAGCCGAATCTGCTTTTGTACTAAGCGCATTTTTCTTACTAAAATAAGTAAAATCTTTGCGAGTGATCTCCCACGCACTGGCATTAGAATCCCAATTGTAGCTCTCATAAATGATCATATCTTGAATATCATATCGCGTATCCCATCTATTTGTCTCAACAAAAGTTCCAGTACTTATATCGGGCGTATAGAGTATGTGCGTTAGGTTTCCTTCATCATCATAAGTATAAACCCTTTCACGTATAAGTTCCCAATCATTGATATCGAAGTTCCAATCGTAACGTAATTGTGAAGTCCAATTATCATTCATATCATAGGCATATTCTACCTTTCGATACCCGTACCAATTATTATTCTGAAAATCATAGGTCTCACTTAAAATTTTATTTCCACGATTATCATAATCATACTCTTCTCTACGTACTAACCCCCAAGTATTTGTATCTGAATCCCAACCATAACTAACCCGCTGAACAACATCATTATTTGCATTATATACATACTCCGTTTTAACCGTTATACTCCAATCGTTTAGAGTTGAATCCCAACCACTACCGGTTGAAGAAATTCTATTATTATTAGCATCGAATGTAGAATCGTACTTTGAAGTAACTAACCAATCTACAGTACTCGCATCCCAATTATACCAAACAAGAGATGTTTGGTTTTGGTTATCGTCCAAGTAATATTCACCCTTAAAATCTCTAACCCAATTATTTATAGTGGTGTCCCAAAAAGAAGAAATTTCCTCATTTTTGTAAAGGTCGTAATCAAATTCATATTTTCTGTTAAAAACCCATACATCTAAATTCGAATCCCAATATAAATACCTCGTGTTCAAAACATTCCCTTTTTCATCATATTCATATTCAACTTTATCATCATTTACCCAGTTATTTGTGACTTTATCCCAATTATATGTTATTATTTCTATGGCTTGATCATTTCCTACCTCGTAAACATATCCTGTTTTTGTGAATGGAATCGAATCTATCTCACTGGAAAAATGATAACTCACTACAGAATCTCGTAACGACGTATTTTCAATGTTTTTAGATGCCTCTGTTTTAGAATATTTAATGCTTTTGTTAGCTAAACTGCCATTGTTAGTTGCTTTATTTTGAAATTGATATTCCAAACTTTCCAAATTGGTTTTAAGCAAAGCTTGTTCATTTTGATGACTTTTAAGATGATTTGTTTGCTGACCAATCACCGTCAATACGAACAAACAACAGATTAAGGTTAGGAGAATTTTTTGGCTCATTTAATTTAGTTTAATAGGTAGCCAATTTAACACATTCAAACAAAAAAGCTTCTCTTTTCAAGAAACTATCTTGAAAAGAGAAGCTTTAATATTCATTATTCGTAAACTGATTATCGCTTGATTAATTTTCCTGTTTTCTGTTGGTCATTTATTTTTAAACGATAAATGTACTGTCCTGAAGGTACAGATTTCAAGTTTAGTGCCTTATTAATCTCTTCACTATGGTAGATTTTTCTTCCGGAAAGATCAAATAAATCTAAAGTTACAGACGCCGTGTTTGTATTGGTTTTAATCGTTACAAAATCTGAAGTCGGATTAGGGTAAAGAATTACTCCTGCAATAGCCGAATCTGTTTTTGTACTAAGCGCATTTTTCTTGCTATAATAAGAAAACTCTTTACGGGTTAACACCCACGCACTAATATTAGAATCCCAAAAGTAACTCTCAACAACTACGATGTCTTCAATATCATAATGCGTATCCCATCTATACGTCTCAACAAAAGTTCCAGTACTCGGGTCGAGCCTATAGCGTATTTCCTGCATTATGTTTCCATCAGCATCATAAGTATAAACCTTAGAACGTTGTAGCTCCCAATCGTTAAAATCGTAGTTCCAGTAGTGTCGTAATTCAGAAATCATATTATTGTTCATATCAAAAGCGTATTCTTCCTTTACATACCCGTACCAATTATTAAAATTAAAATCATAGGTCACAATTAAAATTGCATTTCCACGATTATCATAATCATATTCTTTTCTGGTATATACATCCCAAATATTTGTATCTGAATCCCAATTATAAAGTGAACGCTGAACAACATCATTATTAGCATTGTATACATACTCAGTTTTAGTATTAAGACTCCAATCGTTTAGAGTTGAATCCCAACCACTACTGATTGACGAAATTATATTATTATTAGCATCGAATGTAGAATCGTACTTTGAAGAAACTAACCAATCTCTAGTATTCGCATCCCAGTTACTCCAAACAACAGATGTATGGTTTTGATTATCATCTAAATAATACTCACGCTTAAAATCTCCAACCCATTCACTTATAGTGGCATCCCAAAAAAAATGAGCTTCCTCATTTTTGTAAACGTCGTAATCATATTCAGATTTTCTAACAACACCCCATACATCTAAATTCGAATCCCAATTATATGTTACTTTTTCTATGGCTTGATCATTTCCAGCCTCGTAAACATATACGGTTTTTCCAGATGGAATAGAATCTATCTCACTGGAAAAATAATAACTAACTACAGAATCTAATAACGATGTGTTTTCAATGTTTTTAGATCCCTCTGTTTTAGAATATTTAATGCTTTTATTAGCTAAACTGCCATTGGTGGTTGCTTTATTTTGAAGTTGATATTCCAAACTTTCCAAATTGGTTTCAAACAAATCCTCTTCATTTTGATGACTTTTAAAATGATTGGTTTGCTGACCAATCACTGTCAATACAAATAAACACAGAGTTAAGGTTAGGGTAGTTTTTGGATTCATTTACGTATACTTAAGTTTTAATATTACTTACAGTTAAAGAAAAAGTATTCTTACTTTTTACGGGCTGCCAAAATAATACTTTTAAATAGAAAAAGCTTCTCAAATTCAAGAAATCATCTTGAAATGAGAAGCTTTATATCGTCAAAAAAGAACTAAGAGCCTAGTTTCCTTTTTTGTAATCTTCTAAGAATTTCGCTAAACCGATATCGGTTAAAGGGTGTTTTAATAATCCTTTAATAGACGATAATGGTCCTGTCATCACATCAGATCCTAATTTTGCGCAATCAATAACGTGCATCGTGTGACGTACTGAAGCTGCTAAAATTTGAGTTTCGAAACCGTAGTTATCGTAAATCTGTCTGATTTCTGCAATAAGGTTTAAACCGTCTGTAGAAATATCATCCAAACGACCAATAAATGGCGACACATAAGTAGCACCTGCTTTTGCAGCCAATAAAGCTTGACCAGCAGAGAATACTAAAGTTACGTTCGTTCTAATGCCTTTATCTGAGAAATATTTACAAGCTTTAATACCATCGGCAATTAAAGGAAGTTTTACCACGATTTGTGGGTGTAAAGCAGCAAGGGCTTCACCTTCTTTTACCATACCTTCAAAATCGGTTGAAATGACCTCGGCACTAACATCACCGTCAACAATATCACAGATTTTTGTATAGTGTGCTAAAATATTTTCAGCACCTGTAATACCTTCTTTCGCCATTAAAGACGGGTTTGTTGTTACCCCATCTAAAACACCTAAAGCCTGTGCTTCAGCGATATCATCAAGGTTTGCTGTATCAATAAAAAATTTCATAATTATGCAGTTTTGTATGCTGTTTTTAAATATTCTAATACTTCGTTGCTTACTTTTTCGCCTGTGAATCCGAATTTCTCGTCCAATACACCTGCAGGAGCAGAGTAACCGAAATGATCGACTCCAAATACTTTTCCATTAGCACCAACAAGACCTTCTAAGTTCACCGGTAAACCAGCTGTTAAACCAAATAATGGTTTGTCTTGTGGGATAACGCTGTTTTGGTATGCTTTAGATTGTAATCTGAAAACACCTTCAGAAATTACAGAAGCGATGTTTACTTTTAAGCCTTTTTCAGCTTCTAAAATTTCAGCGGCAGCTAATAAAGTAGAAACCTCAGAACCGTTTGCGATAAGCACCACATCTGGGTTTTCAACTTCTTTCACTAAATACCCACCTTTTTCGGCAGCTAAAGCCTCTTGGTATCTTGACTCACCTTGTGCAGGCACATCTTTAATACCTTGTCTAGAAAGGATTAAACCTGTAGGTGTATTTTTATTTTCTAGCGCCATTTTCCAAGCTACGTTTGTTTCTGCTGAATCGGCAGGACGTAACGCTAAGAAACTTGGGTTTCCGCTGTGATTTTTTAATTTTTCAAGTAAACGAATTTGCGCTTCTTGCTCGATTGGTTGGTGTGTTGGACCATCTTCACCTACTCTAAAGGCATCGTGTGTCCATACATATTTAACACCCAATTCTTGAATACCACTTAAACGAATGGCTGGTTTCATATAATCTGAAAACACGAAGAACGTTGCAACAACTGGAATGATACCACCGTGTAAAGCCAATCCGTTTGCGATACAAGCCATAGTTAACTCGGCTACACCAGCCTGTAAAAAGGCTCCTGAAAAATCACCTTTTTTCATCGCGTGAGTTTTCTTTAAGAAACCATCGGTTTTATCTGAATTTGATAAATCGGCAGAAGACACAACCATGTTTTCTACATTTTCAGCAAGGTATCCTAAAACCGCTGAAGACGCTGCTCTAGTTGCTAAACCTTCTTTTTGAGGAATGTTAAAATCTAATTCTGGTAATTCTCCAGAGAAGAAGAAGTCTAATTTTTCTGCTAATGCAGGGTTAGCTTCTCTCCATGTATTAATTTCTGCTTTCTTTTCAGCAGCTTGAGCTGTTTTTTCAGCAATGATATTTTTATAGAAATCGGCTACTTCAGGATAAATCTCAAAAGGATTATTCACGTCTGCACCTAAATTCTCTAATGTTTTTTCGTAATCGGCTCCAGTAGCTCCAATTGGCTGACCGTGTAATTCGCAATAACCTTCAAACATACTACCATCGGCAGTTACACAACCTTTACCCATAATGGTTTTACCAATAATTAAGGTTGGTTTTTCAGTTTCAGCATTCGCGTCTTTTAAAGCTTTTCTAATTTCATCGTGGTTATGCCCGTCGATAGTAACAACTTTCCATCCCCAAGACTCATATTTCATAGCCGTATCTTCGGTAGTTACCTCATCGGTAGATGTTGATAACTGGATATCGTTAGAATCGAAAAACATGATAAAGTTGCTTAACCCTAAGTGTCCAGCAATACGTCCTGCACCTTGAGAAACTTCTTCTTGAATACCACCATCAGAAATAAATCCATAAACTTTATGGTTCATCCAATCGCCAAATTTAGCTTGTAAAAACTTCGCTCCAATGGCAGCTCCTACACCCATCGTGTGTCCTTGCCCTAATGGTCCAGAGGTGTTTTCAATACCACGTTTTACATCAACTTCTGGGTGACCAGGTGTGATAGAACCCCATTGTCTGAAATTAGCAACATCATCTTTAGCATAGTTTCCTAAAAGGTAATACTGTGCATACATTAAAGTAGACAAGTGACCAGCATCCATAAAGAAACGGTCTCTAAACGGCCACTCCATATCTGTAGGGTCATAATTAAAAAATTCAGAGTATAAAATGTGCATAAAATCTGCACCACCCATAGGGCCACCTGGGTGACCTGATTTCGCTTTTTCTACCATAGCAACAGCTAATGCTCTAATATTATCTGCTGCTTGCTGATCATTTTGTTTGTTCATTTTTTAATTATAGTTTGTGTATTATAATCTTAACTTAAAGATTTTCATTAGAAATAAACGCATACTAACACTAATTCCAATCCCATAAAATTCAACCTAACACCTTAATATTCCTTAAGAACCAAATATTAAACATGGATTCTTATTTCCTTATAATAGGGTACTTCAATTGATTTTTTTGCAAATATATAACCTTTAATGGGTTGAGTTAAAAAAAACCATAGAATTTAATTAAAATTAACGAAAGCGTTTTCGCGACAATTAAGCACATACTTTCTTGAAACTAAACCTCCTCCAAAACTTGGAGTTCTTTTTCGAAACTAAAGATTGAATCTATTTCATTTCAAATACATTTCAAACTAAAAAAAAATCCTTTATTTTTACGATAACCTTACCCTAGTCATTGAAATGCATGCGCTGTTTTAATCCTGTTCATAAAAATTATATCAGATCGATATTTATTCGTTGCTTGTATAGCTTTATTTTTTGTTTAGGCTACATGGGCTATGCCCAAGACGAACCTCTTGAAGAAGACAATTCTTTTACACAACAATTGTGGCTGTCTTTAAATCCTAGCTGGACGTTAAAGGACAGTGTTTCACTTAAAACAGATATTGGTTATCGTACGGTAAACTCAAATAGCTGGGATAGATACATTGCAAGAGCTGGCTATGAAAAACAATTTAGCCCATTCATATTTAAAAATTTAAAGCGAACTGAGTCTTATATTGGCGGACTAGGTTTATTTTATTTCAACAATAAATCGGGATATAATTCATTAGAAATTAGACCTTTTCAAGGCTACAGCCTTGGCTTTTATATCACCCAACGCATACATCTCACTAACTATTTTCGTTTAGAAGAACGGTTTTTAATTACAAAGCAAGATTCTAACAACCATTTTGGCTTACGTTTTCGCTACCAAATTATGGCAAACATTGGGTTACAAGGCTTTTTATTCCAAGAAGAACGCGGATTTTATTTCCCAATGGGCATAGAATTCTTTTTTAATGTAGTAGAGCTTTCGCAGTTTAGTGATGTGATTCGTATTACCCCTGGAGCGGGTTACCAATTTGACAAAACATTTAAAATACAAGGTATGTTAGCCTACCATTACACCGAACAGAATATCGGCGGACTTTATAGAACGAATGATATTATTTTTAGAATTAAAGTGGTAAAAACTTTTTAATGAGAATTACCTGAACCTAGGGTAAAAATGTGGCAGAATAAATAACCAAAAAAGCCGACTATTTTTTAGTTGGCTTTTCCTTTATTAGTGCGGGCGGGGAGATACGTCCTATTTTTGCAATCCGCTTTGAAGCACCTCCTTTATCCCTTCTAGGTTTTCTGAAAATTGCATCATTTGTGAAAGCAGCTGCGCCATTTCGTTTTTATCCCCAAAACCTTTAAGCTTATTATTTTTTTGAAACGTTTCTTTTATAGCAGCCCAACGTTTTTGTTCTACATCTGTTAATTGTGCTACGAGCTCTTTAAACTTTAATAAATTCGCTTCCGCGGAAGAAGTAAGCGTTTGAGATTCGCTTTCATAATGTGTAAGCACTAAGGTTTTTAATTCCTCATTATTCATAACAGGCACCACTTTAGAAACCATTTTATTCATATCACGATACGAACCTTGAAGTTTAAATGAAGGCTCTGTTCTATATTCATCCTCCATGGCAGCACTTTTAATGTAATTCGCATTAACTTGTAGAACCGTGTCTCTAATTTGAATGATTTTTTCTAAAACAGAAACATATTCCTGAACCTCCTGATTAGTATAATTACCTGTTAGTTGCGCTTCTTGATTACCGTTCTCTATACGATCGAGTAATTGATACACATCATCAAAATTCTTGCTACTTAATTGATGCATTATAGGGTTAGAAGTCAATGAGTTTTCAATAAGACTCAACTTAAATAAATGCGCCGTATCACCTATAATATCCCCGAGGTTATAAATATCGGCTCTATTTGCTAACATATCAGGGATTCTAAATTTTTCACCACTTTCAGTATAAGGGTTTCCAGCCATGATAACACAGAATTTTTTTCCTCGAAGATCATAGGTTCTGGATTTTCCGTTGTAAACCCCTTCTATTTTTCGAGTTCCATCAGATAAGGATATAAATTTCTGTAAAAACTCAGGATTACAATGCTGAATATCGTCAAGATACAACATCACATTATTCCCCATTTCAAAGGCTAAGTTTAATTTTTTTAGCTCTTCGCGAGTTGCAGAATTCGTTGCCGCCGATGGATCAACCGATGTCACCTCGTGCCCTATAGCAGGACCGTTAATCTTCATAAAAACAAGACCAAGTCTATTTGCTATATACTCCATAAGGGTTGTTTTACCATACCCGGGCGGCGAAATAAGCAGTAATAAACCCATTCTATCGGTCCTTTTCTGGTCACCTAAAGCTCCTAGCTGTTTCGCCAAATTATCACCAAAAAGCGGAAAATAAACCTGATCTATCAACTTATTCCTTACAAAGGAACTCAGAATACCCGGTTTAAATTCTTCCAATTTTAAATCATCTTTCAACTGCACGGTCACTTCATGCTTGGCCTTTCTAAAAGCATTGTAAGCTGGAACTTTTTCTTCAAAATAATTGGAGTGCGCAGCTATAAAATCGTGATAATTAAACTGAAATACCCCATTTTGAATAGTCTCATGTTCGCCAGCTAAACCCTCAATAGTTTCCGAAGGAGACACAAATTTTGTATTCAAGACAGCTTCATCTTCAAACAGAATGAGACAAACTACTTCGTTAACATATTTTAGCTTCAAACCAATCGCTTCATCTTGCTGACTGCTTAAAAAGGCTTTAACCCACTGTCTAATTAAAGCCACTTTTGCTTCGTTAGACTCTAATTTATCAATGCTTGTTCTAAATTTAAGGTCGGCTTTTTCTTCTTTTAATTTATTAAGAAAGGCTTCTTTAATTTGAATGGCAATACCACTCTTTTGAAAACTATGGTCGTTTTGAAGTTCCTCAAAAAGGTATTTTGCCGCTTCCGCGGAAAGTGACGCATCGTAAATACCCAAAGTCTCTCCCATTTTAAAGATACTCTTTTGAAGCTTTTTTAATATGAATTCGTACTCTTGGGTTGCTGGAAAAAACTGAATCACTTCTCCTGAAGCTTTTATAGTTTCATCAAGGTATTTCTGGTTTTCCTTATCTGTGAAATACCAAAAATATTGTGCACAAGATCTAATTTCGGGATGAAATCTTAAAAGATCCAATGCTTTATGTTTTTGAACTAGCGTAGACAAAATCTTTACCGCATCTAAATCATGAACACCTTTCACATAACCTTCCGAGTAATCTTTACTACTTACTTCTTGTACAATGTTTAAAAGGTTTTCTTCGGTACTTTCTAGAACTAAAGTTTTATTGTTTTGAAAAACTTTATACGCCAAATAAGCCCCTCGATAGATGTATTTATTTTCAGAAATATAATCCTGATCCCAGAATTCTTCGGACTTTAAAAGGGTTTCATTTTCTATTTTTTGATAAAAATCGGTTCCTGTTAAGTGATACTTCAATCCGCCATCGGCAAAAAGTATGGTTAAATCTAATTCTTGATTATTAACACCAAACTTGTGCTTCCCTAAACGTATAACATTATCGCCATCTTCATACAGTTCCTTTTTATCTTTAAGTTTTCGCAGAGCATCTTCACGAGCAGATTTTAATAAAGACAAAATTTCCTCTGCTTTACCGCTATCATCCATGTCTTGAAGCTGCCGGGCGATATCTCTGGTTTTATTCACCAAAATATCGGAAGCGAAATAGCCATTAACATCTGCAACTTCCGAAAATGATTCGGCCTTTTTACGAATCCCTTTTAAAATACGCTCTGCTGATGTTTGCAAAACAAAAGTCCGTTTATTACGCTTTTCAACCAGACTATTTTTACGAGCCTGAAAGGCATTATAAACCTCTTCTCTTTTCTCTATAATCAGGTTAATAAAAGTGTCGAAATCGGCGTACTTGCCTTCCAACTCCTCCAACTGAATGGTAATTCTTGTTTGAAAATCATCACATTTCTCAGGTACATCGGCAATATCAAGGTAATTGATAATACTCTGATCAATAAGCTTTAGCTGTGCAGCAAAACTGGCTTGAGCTTCTTCACTCCCGAGAGATTTCCTCTTATTTTTAATTTCAGCTTTTAACTGATTAATGGTTGAAAATATTAAGGAGATGTTATTAATAATGCCGGTAGAATGTGAGGTATCTTCAATTTCTAAATTCGACACAATGTCGATAAGCAGTTCGAGGTCTTTGGAAATTACATTTACCTTTTCCTCTAAATTTTTAGCATCTACAACCTTTTTAATGGTCCCTAAAGCTTTTTCATTCAGTTTAACCTCATCTTCATAAGGTTTTAAGGCTTTATCATCTAAAAGGAAGGTAGCACAACGCTCTGAAATTCGTGAGGTTTGCTCGGCTATTTGCGTTTCTAGTGCATCTATATAATTTTCATCAACATAACGCACCTCCTTTAAACTTATAGACTCCCCTCTTAACCCCCTTAACTGCGTAAGGAAACTAACAAAGTCATTTATACTTCTAAACCCCGTACTTTTAATTTTATTAAATAAAAGTACGGCCTTTTCACCAAGCACTGTAGTTTGTTGTTCGGCATTTTTCTTTAACTGCAAGACTTTTTGAAACTCATCAATAGCAGCATTTGCAGCTTGATTAATTTCTTTTAAGGGCTCGTTTAACTGCTGGGTTTCTGCTTCTTTTAACCAATAGTAAGCATCGAGAATATCCTTTGATTGTTTAGCCAAATCAATATACAAGCCCTCGTAATCGTCTGCTTTATTTAGAAGATTTACAAGACCATTTACTTCGGCCATCGCCTTTACAATATCTTTATTCCCAATTTTATAAAGCAAGTTATCTTCATGCGCAGACGGCATAAAATCGCTTTTCATGTAAGGCGTTTGCCAAATTTGAATAACATGATGTTTAGTTTGTTCATTTTCATTTCTGAAATAACATAACTCGCCATCTTCTAAAATGGTAAATCCATTACAAATTATAGGTGTTTGAATCTCTTGCGAAATCACGTTGTAACTCATTAAATTATAGAGTCCGTTTTCGGCAGAATAAAACACATAGAGATAATCTTCGCCATTTGGGGATGCTACCTTTTCTTGAAATTTTACATGGGAAATACTGTTATCGAAAATATGGTACTCACCCGTTTGAAGGTAATACCCCGTAGGAAAAATGATGCCGTGGTCATCAGGAAGTAAAACACAAGCATCCTTGATACTTTCAATTTTCTGAACTTCTTTCAGTTTATGGTTATAAACAAAATACCTCGAACTTTCTTGAAATGGCTTTACATCTAAAACAATGAGGTTGCCTAAGTTTGCATAGCGATACTGCGCATCATCTAGGGTTTGGTCTCTATATTTTACTTCTTCAGAATAAATCCCTTTACCATCTTCGGTATTATCTTCAACTTTAATAGTTAAATCGCCTCCAATAGTTTCTACAAATACTCGATCTAAGATTGAAACATGGGCATGTACACCGTGTCTATGCATATCTCGCGATACGTCCTGCCAATTAAATTCATGTTGAGATGGCAATTTGTACTCATGTTCACTTCGATTATCGATATACTGAAGACTGCCATCTTTTATTAACCATTTAAAGGTTTTAATATCTGTAACGCTATCACTTAACTGAAAAACCATATAGAGGTAATTCCCTATGATAGCGAACTTTGAAAAAATAGTATTGCGGTAGTATTTAAAGAGATTTTCGAAATCTAATTTAAAAACCTCATCTTCAAGAAGCTCTAAAGAAACAGCTTCGAAACTATTTTCTTTAAATTGATAAATGCTCAACACATCATTTAAAGCAATATCTGTTCGTAAGCCAAAGTGCACATTATAACCAAACAAACAAGTGTTTCCAAGAGACACAATATCTCTAGCAATACAGTTATTTTCTGTATTAATACGATCGTTGGTGATCAGTTTTGTTTCTAGGGATCCAAAAACAACCTTTCTACCTTCATTAAGTTTTTTAAGACGTTGCTGTAATTCTGCTTTTTGCTTTTGAAGTCGATTTTGAATAACCTCGTAAGTTCCAACATCAAGTTTTTGAGCATGCGCTTCCTTTATAGGGTCCTTTGTCATTATATCCTGTCCTGAACTTTAAATTATAATTAGTTTGAGCGTTTTAAGTTTTAAAAATTGAGGCAAGCTGAAAAGCATATAGTTGTCTTATTGAGCCTATCGAAATAGTTTTACTGATTAACAATCAATATCGGTTTCGATAAGCTCAACCTGACAAATCAAATATTATCGCCTTTTTAGAAAGCCTCTACTTTTATTTTCTCAACTTTGGAATGGTACTATCAGAAATGCCCAAACCTTTAGCCAGGTTTAACAGATTTCCAAGCATGGTGTGCTCCTCCTTGTCGTTAGATTTCATTTTCAAATCTGCAATTAAACTAGCTACGCTAATATTCTTAAGATCTTCGGTGGAAACATTATATTTCACAGCAAAATCCTTCACTTTTTCTAAGAGATTTCCTTTTACATCATCACTCCCTAGAATAGCCGTTTTAACCTCTTGAATGTTATTAGAGTTTTGAACTAAGCGATCAAATCCTTTTCCTCTAGTAATCTGTCCAACAATTTGATCGAAGAACATGGTTTCACCACCAACAATATCAATTTTAGCAGCTTTTAAGGCATCCCCTATCACTTGAGCTTGTGCATCGGCAATCTCCTTTTGAATATTAATATTAGCTAAATCAATTTGAAGGTCTTTATTAAGACGTAGTTTAAACTCTTCGTGATCTTTACCTACACCATCAAGCTTTTTCATTGCTGCTGCTTTTTCTTCAATTCCAGAAGCATCGGCAATAGCTTTTTCTTTAATTACATCGGCTTCCGCAATACCTTCTTTACGTTTAGCTTCAGCTTTGGCTTCAATACCAGCAGCTTCAGCTTTCGCTTTTTTCTCAATAATGGTTGCTTCAACTAAGCCTTGACGCTCATTAGCATCGGCTTTAGCATGCATCACCTGAGCTTCAGACATTCCAACAGTAGCTTCCTCTTTAGCTTGAGCTTCGGCTAATATTTTACGCGCTTCAGCTTGTTTCTGGCTCGCTTCTTTATGCGCTAAGGCTTCAATATTAATCTCCTCAGCCTTTTGTTTAGCCGCTTCTTTTTGAGCTTCGGCTGCTATGGTTGTTCTAATTAAATCTTCTTGAGCAAGTCCTTCAGCAGTTGTAATTTTAACTTGCTTATCTCTATCTGCTGTTTTAAACGCTTGAATATCTTTCATGTTTTCTTGCTCTTCAACAACACCTTTTTCAAGCATCACACGATCTCTAATAACATCTTGAATATTCTTTTTCTCAACTTCAACCACTTTCTCTTTTTCAATTTGAGCAAGAGTGACAACGCGCTCACGTTCTGTAGCCTCTAATAACCTGTCTTTTTCAACTCTTTCGGTTTCTACAGCTTCAGTACGCTCTTTATTTTTAAGCGCTACAATGACTTGACGTTGCATATTTTCTTCAGCAACTTTAACCTTTTCTTCAGTAGCAATTCGAGCACTTTCAGATTTTAAACGCTCTTCTTCATTAACTTTTAAAGTTTCAGCATCTTCTCTAGCTTTAATATTTGCAATCTCTCGTTTTTGCTTCTCTTCTTTTTCGGCTAATTGTTTATCTAGCTCTAAAATGGCTTCTCTAGCTTCCACATCCTGCTTTCTGATTGTTTTTTCTTCATCGCGTTTAATCAGGTTCGCTTTCATGTTTTGAACTGCAGTAAGCTCGGTGATTTTCTTAATACCTTCAGCATCTAAAATATTATCAGCCTTTAATTCTTTTACAGAAGTTTGCTCTAAAAAGTCGATGGCACAGTCTTCTAAAGTATACCCGTTAAGGTCGGTACCAATAATGTTTACAATTTCATCACGAAACTCTCTTCGAGCTTCATAGAGTTCGATAAAATCGAATTTCTTACCTACCGTTTTTAAGGCTTCAGAAAACTTAGCCTCAAAAAGATCTTCTAAAGTTGCTATTTTTGAAGCACGATCCACCCCTATAGTTTGCGCTACTTTTTTGATGTATTCAATATCATTATTAACACGAACAAAAAAGGCCACTTTGATATCTGCACGCATGTTGTCTTTACAAATAAGACCTTCATGAGCCAGTCTTTCAATTTGGATTTTCTTAACCGAAATATCCATAATTTCTGTTTTATGAAAAACAGGAACGGTATACAAACCTTTGTCGGTCGCTACTTTTGTTCCACCAAACCCTGTTCTAATAAGCGCTTGTCCTTGCGGTATTTTTTTGTAAAACATCGCGATTATCGCGAAATAAACGATGATTAGGAATAGTAAAACGCCTATTCCAATTCCAATAATTGGTAAAATTGATTCCATTTTAATTTGATTAATTAGTCGTTATAAGATTGTACTAGGTAATAATTGCGATCGGCCGATCTTTTAATAATAAGTATTGTAGCACCATAAACAAGCGGTTCGCCGTCTAGTGATTTCACGTAAATAGACATGGTATCGCCATTTACACTAACCTCTGCATTACCCATTTTGTCCTGGGAAATTGACGATAGTAATGTAGCTTTTCTGCCTAAATAGTCTATGGGGGCATCTCCGTCCTTGTTTAGATGTTTAAAGAAACTTTTAAAAGGATTCGTTAGAATTTTAGTAACAATTAAAGCTGGTAATATGGCAATCAACATAATTGCAAATCCTAAATAATTATCATAAGTATGCGTTAAAGCTGTTGTGATAACCGTTATAAACCACCAAATAAAAATCCAAAAAGTAAAAGTGAACATAAATGGCAGCCCTACAAAATTGAAAAATATCAATACTATTTGCCACCATTTTAAAGGCTTTCGTCTTTTACCAACAACATCCTCTTGATTGACTTCGGTATTCGAAATATCTTCAAAATCTAAGTTACCTCCTTCAATCCCCGAGTCTGCATCAATTTCCGCATCAACATCTACATCAATATCGAAATCGGGATCAAAATCCAAACCACTTACCATGGTCATTATCCAATATAAAATGAGGATAATAAGTAAAACGCTAAGTATTAGATTGACTTCAGAAAAAAGAATATTAATAAGCTCTTCCAAGATTAATCGTCTTTAGAAGTTCCCATTCCTAATTGTGCCTTAAGCTTTTCTAGCTCACTATCAGCCTTAACTTTAGAGGTGTCAGCTGCGTTATCAAGTTCTTCATCTATCGATTTTGATGCATTAGCAATATCGCCATAAGCTTCCGCTAAAGCTTCTTCTTGCGCCACTTTTTCTTTCATACGCTCAAGCATAGACACGGTTCCTGTGCTATCAAGCTCAGCCATTTGTTTATTTAAGTTTTTGGTGGCATTGCTTACTTTAACACGCGCTTTTAAGGTTTTCAATTCATTCTCCCAATTCGCAATATTAGCTTTAATGGTTTGAATGTTTTTTTGCATCAGCGCTACATTATTTTCAAATTTCGCAGTTTCTTCCTTAGCTCTAATTACCTGTTGCTCTGCCGTTTCTTTTTCAACCAAAGCCGCCTTAGCAAGTCTGTCTGCTTCAGTCGGATCTATTTCATTAGACTGCGCTTTCTTTAAAATAATAATAGCTTTATTTTGATAATCGTCTACTTTATTCTGAAATTCTTCCTGCTCGTTCGTAGCTCTAATAGCTAGTGCTTTAACCTGAGCTAAGGCCTCAAGACTTTTTTCTAAATCCAATTTCATATCTCTTATGCCCTGTTCGGTCATTTTAATGGGATCTTCCATTTTATCAATTGCAGCATTGGTTTCTGCCTCACCTATCTTAAATAATCTTCTAAAAATGTTCATAATGTTTTGTTTTAATATTTTGAAAATTCAATGATTTTATCTGAGTATTCACTCATTAAGAGGCTTAAGGAGTTTAGCGAACCTTCCAGTTCATTTAAATCCATATTCTCTATTTGTAATGTGTCTCGGTAGATTACTTTTTCGCCAGAATCATCCAAAACAAAGGCACCGTGAACGATATCTCTATTTTTTTGTAGAAGACTTTTAAAAATTTTCTCAGACTGATTATTAATCTTAAAAATAAACTGCTCCATTATTAATATTGGCGGAGCAACGCCTATTATAAGATTTTTAATTCCAAAATTTTCCTTTTGAATTACCAAGAGACCATCTTCATGGTTTTCTCTTGTGATGTTAAAATTTAATTCAAGTAAAAAATCTCTCGTTATATTGAAATGATTTTTCATAGTTGGTTTTTATGGTTAGCACTTAAATTTTAAGAGTTTAATAATACAAAAAAGTATTAAGATTAAGTTAAAGAATATCAATAAGCCTGTTACAAATCACAAACAACCTTCAATTATTTAACTTTAATAAATTATCCGTTCGAACAGATTTAAACTAAAAACATTAGCTATTGACACTATATTTTGCTAATATTGTTAGACTAAATTACACAAATATTTTTAATTTGCAAATAAAATTAGCAAAAATATGTCTTTATTCGGAAAAAATATTAGAAAGATAAGAAGTGTAAAAGCACTAAGTCAACAAGCTTTTGCTGATATATTCGACCTTAAACGAGGTACTTTAGGCGCTTATGAAGAAGGTCGAAGCGAACCCAAAATTGAGACTATTATAAAAATTGCTAATCATTTTAGCATTCCAATCGACACCATCTTAACCAAAGAGCTTACAGTAAATCAACTTTTAAAGTTTAAAGGCGATTTGGAAGATAATCTTGAATTGCCGAATAGAAATAAACTTACCACTATACCTTGCATCAATCCTGATGACCAAGAATCTTATATAAAACATGCTAGTAATCCGAATTACATAAAGGACTTAAATTTTTTAAGCCTACCCATTAACAACAATAATAAATTAAGAGCCTATGTAGTAGACAACCTTGAAATGAGCTCTGAAAACAACGGCTTATTCCCAAAGGATATTGTTATAGGACAATGGGTTGCAAAAAACGATTTTGAAAAAATCACAACACCTAGCGTGTATTTAATCCTCACCGCCGAAGCCCTTTTACTTAAACGAGTATATCCTAGCAACAACTCCTTTATCCTTAGAGCTGATCATGTTGGTATTGATGAAAGCGTATTAAAGTTTTCTGAAATAGAGGAACTTTGGGAAATCAAATCCGTTTTTTACAATAGAGTTCCCGATTTAAAAAACAGTCAAGTTTTAGATAAACTCGCTTTTTTAGAGCAAGAATTTAAAAAATTAAAGTCATCATTATAAGCACTAAACTCAAATCGAAACTCCCATATTAAAAAATTAGACTAAATACTACATAAGATTTAGTAACTAAAAATTTAATTATCCTTAGCTATTTGGTTAAAACAAAGATTAAGCGAAGGAAAGACAGAGAGACCAGACACTACTAGCTACCCCATTAAAAAAATATAAAAAACAAAAAAGCCAACTATAAAATAGTCAGCTTTTCCTTTATTAGTGCGGGCGGGGAGACTCGAACTCCCACACCTCGCGGCACTAGATCCTAAGTCTAGCGTGTCTACCAATTCCACCACGCCCGCTAAAGGACTGCAAATATAAACAAGATTTTTAAATTGCAAACTTTATAACACCAAAAAAAGTTTCTTTTTTATACTTTTGATACAATCTTAAGAAAAAATAGCATGAAAGATATTCAAACGTACATCACCCAAAACAAGGACCGTTTTTTAAACGAACTGGTTGAACTCCTCAAAATCCCTTCTATTAGCGCCGATTCTGCCTATAAAACCGATGTTTTAAAAACCGCTGAAGCCGTTAAACTCCGTTTAGAACAAGCCGGTTGCGATTTTGTTGAAATTAATGAAACTCCAGGCAATCCTATCGTTTATGGTGAAAAGATAATAGATAAAAACCTACCTACGGTATTGGTTTACGGACATTACGATGTGCAACCACCAGACCCTATCAATTTATGGGATTCCCCACCGTTTGAACCCGTAATCAAGACCACAGACAAGCATCCCGATGGCGCCATTTTTGCCCGAGGTGCCTGCGACGATAAAGGTCAGATGTACATGCATGTTAAGGCTATGGAATTTATGACCAACACAAACCAACTACCCTGCAATGTAAAATTTATGATTGAAGGTGAAGAAGAAGTTGGTAGCGTTAACCTTGGAGATTTTGTTAAAAACAACCACGATAAGCTTAAAAACGACGTTATTTTAATATCCGACACCGGCATGATTGCTAACGACGTGCCATCAATAACCACAGGATTACGTGGTTTAAGTTATGTAGAAGTTGAAGTTACGGGTCCTAACCGCGATTTACATTCTGGATTGTATGGCGGCGCTGTAGCCAACCCTATAAACGTGTTAACCAAAATGATTGCACAACTTCACGACGAAAACAATCACATCACCATTCCAGGTTTTTACGATCGTGTGGAAGAACTATCAAAAGAAGAACGTGCCGAAATGGCCAAGGCGCCTTTTAATTTAGAAAACTATAAAAAGGCCTTAGATATTGATGCTGTTTATGGCGAAGCAGGATACACTACAAACGAAAGAAACTCCATTAGACCAACTTTAGATGTTAATGGTATCTGGGGAGGTTATACAGGCGAAGGAGCAAAAACCGTTATCGCCAGCAAAGCCTATGCGAAAATCTCGATGCGCCTCGTGCCAAATCAAGACTGGAAGGAAATCACGAATTTATTTCAAACACATTTCGAGGCCATCGCTCCAGAAGGTGTAAAAGTTAAAGTAAACCCGCATCATGGCGGACAAGGTTATGTCACCCCTATCGATAGTATTGGTTACCAAGCCGCATCAAACGCCTATCGCGATGCCTTTGGAAAAACGCCAATACCGCAACGTAGTGGTGGCAGCATCCCAATTGTGTCACTTTTCGAACAGGAATTAAAAAGTAAAACCATTTTAATGGGCTTTGGTTTAGACAGCGATGCCATCCATTCGCCAAACGAGCATTTCGGCATCTGGAACTACCTAAAAGGCATAGAAACCATCCCTTTATTCTATAAATATTTCACCGAACTTTCAAAATAAACTTATTTTTTTGATCTAAAGTCGGATTATGGTGTTACGCCCTTTAGCTTTTTTAGGAAGCCAAAGGGCGTCGCGCTATCTGTTACAAGTTTTGGCTCGATGAACGCCTCGCCAAAAGCTTTCCACGCCTATCGCTAACACAGTCAACTTGAAACGTTTTACTAGATTTAAGCAGAATAAAACACAAAAAAAGCTGTATAAAAATTACAGCCTCTTTGTTATTCTGAGCTTATCGAATAATCTTAAAAACAATCCTTAACTCGGATTTCGACAAACTTAAACTAATTAAAAAACTATAACTTTTTATACAGCCTCTTCCAAATTTATAAAACGAAAATGAAGAATGCTCTAGGCAGCAACTTCTGTTTTAAAGTGGTCGTAAAGTTCTTTACAACCATAACCAATAATTGAAAACTGTTTGTTTTTCATTATAGACTCATTATGAAGTTTAGATAAAGCCTCAACGCCATATTTATCCATACTCTCAACGTCCTTAATACTAATAGTAAGACTATCTAGATTATTAAAAATATCATCAAACTCGTTGATAAAAATGCCAACATTACTTTTGTTTAAGTGGCCTTTAACTTTGTAAAAGTTATTACAGCTGGTAATTACTAAATCCATACTAAATGTTTTAAATGGTTAAACTAAAAAATTAAGAAGTCCATTATAGGGTTGCTCAGTAAATGTAAAAAACCAAAATCATTCATAAACTATTTTATCGACCAATAGATTTTAAGTCTAGACAAAAAACACCTACCTGCATATTTTATCGACAAGAGACATGTTAATTTCAAGATTTCATTACATTTACTATTAGCTTATACGTTTCCTTTTTAACATTCAGATTTCGGTTCATGAAAAAACTTGCTCTATTTTTTTGTTTACTATGTGCCATGACTAGCTTTGCTCAGTCGCCAGAGACATCAGACCAAAAAGCCATCGAAAAAGTTCTAAAAAAACAAAGACTGGCCTGGTCAAACAACGATATTGAATCCTACATGGAAGGTTACTGGAAAAGTGACTCTTTAAAGTTTTATGGAGCGCATGGGGTTACCATGGGTTGGAATAACACCCTAGAGCGTTATCTAAAAGCGTATCCCACCGAAGCTCACACAGGAAAATTAAGCTTTAAAATAAATGATATCACAAAAATTAGTAAGGATGCTTACTATGTTTTAGGAGAATATCATATTAAACGCGATGTAGGGAATGCCGATGGTATTTTTATGCTTGTTTTCAAAAAAATTAATGGCGAATGGAAAATCATTGCCGACACTTCTACTTAAAACTTTTTTTAAAGACGCTTTCATTCTAACGAAGAATGAGTAGCAATCTCATTGCAATGAAACAACAAGTTACCACAAAATAAATTTAAGACGACCACCAAAAACAGTCTAATGGATAGTGAAGTCCTTAAAAACACTTTAAAAACGTATAACATTTTAACTGACGACGACATTGATGCGTTTATTCGGTTAGCCATCCCAAAAACCCTTCAGAAATCGGATTATTATATTCAAGAGGGTGAAATCTGTAACTCGGTTTGCTTTGTTTTAAGCGGACTTCTAAGATCATATTATATGACTGAAAAAGGGGATGACATGACCTACTGCATCACTTTCCCTCATAATTTCATGTCCGCCTATTCATCGTTTTTAACAGGGCAAGCTACCCAAGAAAACATTCAAGCTATCCAAACAACAGAACTTTTAGTTATTCCAAAAGATCACATGGAAAAACTGTCTCAAACCAGCTCGAATTGGATACAATTTCAAAAAGTTATTGCCGAACAACAGTACATTGAATTGGAAAAACGAATTTTTCTTTTGCAGGGAAGTAACGCCACCAAGCGTTATGCCGAATTGGTAAAAAACCATCCCTCCTACCTTCAAAACATTCCTTTACAATATTTAGCTTCGTACCTAGGCGTTACTCAAAGACATTTAAGCCGCATCCGCAAAGAATTAGCTTTTTAGACATTTGTCCTATACCCCCTAAAGGCTCCGGCATAATTTTGTTTCTCATCAATTAGAAACAATAACATGTCTAAAAACATACTAATAATAAACGGTCACCCCAATAACGCTAGCCTAAATCATGCCTTTGCAGCAGCCTATAAAAAAGGCGCCTTAGAAGCTCATGCAGAAGTGAAAGTTATTACTATTTCCGACTTAATATTTAATCCGAATCTGGAGTTTGGCTTTCAAAAAAGAACCGAATTAGAGCCCGACCTTCTTGAAGCTTGGGAAAAAATAAAGTGGGCCGAACATTTGGTTTGGATTCATCCCGTTTGGTGGGGTGGCTTACCCGCCCTTATGAAAGGTTTTATAGATCGCTTATTTTTACCTGGCTTTGCTTTTAAGTACAGAGATAATAGTCCTTTTTGGGACAAACTTTTAAAGGGCAAAACAGCGCATATCATCACTACCCTAGATCAACCAAGTTGGTACTATTGGTTTGTTTACGGGAAACCGAGTGTAAACCAATTAAAAAAGTCCACATTAAAATTTTGCGGTATTAACACGACCAAAGTGTCATATTTTGGCATCATTAAAAACGCTAGCGCGCATCAAAGAAGTCAGTGGATCACTAAGGTTGAGAACCTTGGAAGGCGTCAAAAATAGCCACTAGCAAAAAGCACTACCAGTTTACAATTTCTTTACAAAATCGGTAATAATCACAATTTGCTGGGCTCCTACTTTACCTTCAATATATTTATCATTATCACGGTCTAATCGAATATTTCTAACCGCAGTACCCTGTTTTGCAACCAAGCTAGAGCCTTTCACTTTTAAATCTTTAACAAGCACCACAGCATCACCGTTACTTAAAATCACGCCATTCACATCACGGTGAATAACTTTATTAGCCTCATCTTCATGCTCGCCCGTAGCCCGTGCCAACGCTAATGCATCATCATCCAAATACATCATATCTACCAAGTCTTTTGGCCAGCCCTCATGACGTAAACGCTGTAACATGCGCCAAGCCATAATTTGAACAGCCACATGCTCGCTCCACATGCTATCGTTTAAACAACGCCAGTGGTTAGGGTTCATTTCTTCCCTTTCTTCTATTTGATCCAAACAGGTTTTACACACCAAAATATCATTATCCACATTTTCATTTAATGATGGCGGAATGGTATATTGAGATAAATCATTCGCTGATGTACATAATTCGCAAGTATTATGGCTTCGGTCTTTTAGTGTCTGTAAAACGCTCATAGGTATAATTTTGTAGAACGCTCAAAAATACAGCTAATAAACACCGTTTCCAACGTTAATATTAAATATGATAGCCAACAGCATCGATAGATTTACAATAAACCCAATCAAAAGCCAATAAACTATTTAGAAAGATCGGCGATGTATTTAAAAACCGCATCTCCATGAATTGGAGTGAAATATTTTTTAAATTTCTCTATGCGTTCTTTGCGCTCCTTCTCGTTTGGCCACATTTTTTCCTCAAGAGCACTCATCCCTTCAAACATACTATCCATATCGGTCATAGAATCAAAAAAGTACGATTCAACCATTTCACTACCATCCGATCCCCAGGCATGTCTAAACGTATAATAGCCCTTAATTAAATTGTTCTCCTTAATCATTTTATCAAAATGGTCTGTAATTAAACCTCTAATTTCATCCGTAGACTCTCTCTCAATAGGCAGCATATGATTGGTGCGTATATAGCATATCATATCCTTTCCTTTGGAATTTAAAGGTTTTGTATGCGGTAAGACAACATAAATCTCATCAGAATGATCCATGTCAAAATAGGCATTTTTTTTGCCTCTGAATTCTTTAAGATGCTTTTCGTTCGTCCAAGCTTCCTTTTCTAATGCTGCACTACGACTCCAGGATTTTTCTATATCATTCCAAGAAGCAAAAGACTGTACGTACAACACATCGCGACTATCTGGTGTCATTTGATGAAGATAATATGAAGCGCTTAAAATATGCTCATTCTTACGAACGACCTTATCCAAGTACTCTTTCTCAATGGACTTCCATGTGTCCATATCAAAATCTTTCATATCCATATTCCAATGTAGCTTGGTAACGGTGAGGTAGGTGGTTTTCTGAATGGGTGTTGCTTCAGCTTGTAAAGCATGCATCGGAAGAGACAGCAACAATAAACAAATTACTGCTGTAAACAATGTTTTGATAGTTTTCATAATCTGATAAAATTAAAGTTAATAATATAGGACTTTAAGATTTCAGGGCTGTGATTACACTACCAACAAGTTCTTGTGAATTAGAGAGTTACCAAATATACAACAAAAAACAATACGGTTATCACTATAACAAAGTATCTCGCATTTTTTTCGTCATCCCCTTTACAACCATATCGTAAGAATGATCGATTAATGTTTTTATGAAATCGGATGGTAAAGCCTCTTCATTTAGATAGATTGTATTCCAATGTTTTTTATTCATATGATAACCTGCACGAATACAACTATGAGATGCGCGTAATTCTAAAGCATATTCAGGATCGGCTTTTAAGTTTATGGCCTGCTCGCCTTGCTCCCACTTTTTTAAAGAAATTAAGGCATACATTTTTCCCAAAACTTTAAAAACTAAAGTATGCTCATCAAACGGAAAATCCTCAGAAACGCCTTTTTTACTTAAACAATAATCTCGAATTTGCTCAATATCCATGCTACAAAACAATTAAAAATTAACCTAAAACCTCATATAAAATAGGTTTACTCGGGGCGGCATCATTCTCAAATGGTGCAATTTGGAGGTTTAAAAAATACTCACCATCTTCAACATGATTAGGCACGTAAATAAACTCGGTAATGGTGGCATCAAGACGTAATTTTCCGCTGGTATTCCAAAACGCATTATGCGCCAATATCATACATTCATCCTTTTCTTTATCGACACTTGGCAAATCTACTAACAGGTGTTTTATGCCCTTTTCTCTTAAGTAAATAGCCGCATCCTCTAACAAATAAGGCGGATTGGTGTGGGAATAATGCGTCGATAACTTCTCTAAAGTATTAGGAATGGTACGTATCACTAAGGCATCACGCTTCTTATTCCCCAACGCAAACTTTATTTGCTTTTCAGAAATAACCGAGTCCCCATTTAAACGCTCGGGCGCTACAGTAATGACTTCAGCTAAAAAGAAAAACTGTTTTAAGTGTTCGTTTATAGAGTGTACTTCTTCAGTAATATGTCCAGCACATTCAGTATGTGTACCATGGGCATGCGGATTAAAACTAACATTATTAAAATTTATACAAGCGCCATTTTTAACCGCTATTTTCCATTCGCCATCCTCTACGGGTTCTATTTTAGGCGAATCGACATACCAAGCTCGAACATTTTTTTCGGAAGCACGAAGCGGCATAGAAATATCTATGGGTTTTTTTAAATTAATTTGAAGTTTTCGTGAATTATATTGGATTGTAGCATTCATATCCAAATATAATCAAATCATAAATAGTTCTGAAGCAATTCCGTCAATTAAAAATTTACCTTTCTGTGTTGCTACAAGGCTTTTAATGATATGACCATTTTCATCAACACCCTCTGATATAGCCAGCAAATCATCTTTTAAAAATGACGCTGCATGCTTTTGTAAATACTGAAGAATCGTCGCTCCAAATTCAGCTTCCACTTGAGATAACGACACGCCCCAAATGGTTCTCAGCCCCGTCATAACATACTCATTAAACCTATCGGTTTCCGAGAGGGTTTCAGCTGTTTTAGGCAATTCACCTTGGGCTATACTTAGTATGTATTTATTATTATTAGCAACATTCCAACTGCGTTCATTACCTAAAAATGAGTGTGCCGAAGGCCCAATACCTAAATACGGTTTGCCTTGCCAGTAGCTGGTATTGTGTTTAGAAAAGTAATCGGGTTTCCCAAAATTTGAAATTTCATAATGCACAAAACCCGCTTCATGAGTTCGCTTTACTAAATGATTAAAATGTTGCAGCGCTAAGTCTTCATCAATAGGCGGAAACACACCTTTTTTCACAAAACTATCCAAAGCTGTTTTAGGTTCGACTGTAAGTGCGTAACTGGAAATATGGGGCACACCAAATCCTAAAGCAAGTGCTATATTGGCATCCCATTTTTCCAGACTCATATTAGGAATACCATATATTAAATCGATGGTAATATTATCAAAATAAGCCGTTGCTTCTTCTAAACAAGCTTTGGCTTCCAAGGCATTATGGGCACGATTCATGCTTTTTAAATCATCTTCAAAAAAAGACTGAACACCTATACTCAAGCGGTTTACGGGCGAATGAGCCAACTCCCTTATTTTAGAAGAAGACAAATCATCTGGGTTTGCCTCCAATGTAATTTCTGGAGCATCACACACGGTATAGTGTTTATAAACGGCATCTAATAACACCTGAATCTCTTCCTGAGACAATAAGCTAGGCGTACCTCCTCCAAAATATATGGTTTCTATAATTAGATTTTCAAAATCTGTTTTACGCATTTCTAATTCTAGAATTAAAGAATGTAGCAGTTCATCTTTCTTTTTTAAAGACGTAGAAAAATGAAAATCGCAATAGTAACAGGCTTGTTTACAAAAGGGAATATGAATGTATATGGCAGCACCATTAGAGCGCTTCAAATGAGAAAACCTCTGTGTTGTTTGAGCAGAGTTATTCATACCATATCGATTTGTTAAAGATTACTTTTTAGAACGCAGATTGATAACTGTAGTTCCTTTTGGAGACTCTGTACTATTTTGCTTCACGAATGCTGCCCAACCTGAATAACTTTTACCCACATCGATGCGTCCAGAATTGTAAAAATGACAAACGGCTGCAGCCAACCCATCGGTAGCATCTAAATTTTTAGGTAAAGTTTTTAAGCCTAAATTACTTTGAAGCATTTTAGCCACCTGCTCTTTACTGGCATTTCCATTTCCTGTGATGGCCATTTTTATTTTTTTAGGCAAGTACTCGGTAATCGGGATTTCTCGACTTAAACCAGCCGCCATAGCCACCCCTTGCGCCCGACCTAGTTTTAACATACTTTGTACGTTTTTACCAAAAAAAGGGGCTTCAATAGCGATTTCGTCGGGATTGTGTGTATCAATAAGTTCTATAGTACGTTCAAAAATAAGTTTAAGCTTGATGTAATGGTCGTCGTATTTTTTCAAATCCAACTCATTCATCTGCAAAAAGTGCATCTTTTTACCAACCACTTTTATAAGTCCGAAACCCATAATAGTGGTTCCAGGGTCAATCCCTAAAATTATTCTTTCCTGCATTAATCATTACAAAAGTAACAACCGCTTAGCGAAATAGACGCTCCAATTGTTACGGTTAATATATCTCCGTTAAAAGCACCATACCCATCAGTCACCTGATTATAGTCTTTACTGAAGCCAAAGATATAAGAACCATCCAAATAAATGGACAAAACGTCGTTAATAGCGTAATGAAATTCTATGCCTCCCATGGCATTGAGGTAGTTGAGTTTATTTTCGCCATAAATATCCAAAGGTCGAATCATGGAATATCCCGGGCCCGCATGCAAAAAGGTTCCCATGCGTTGGGAAAATCTTAAAATATGAGTGGCATCGTAAACCAATTGTAAATTTAAACGGGTATAATTTGTTTTAAACGCAGGACTCTCGTTTTTATTTGAAAATCGGTTATATCCTAAATCTAATTTAGCACCAAAATCTTGGCTAAACATATATTGCAACCCTAAGTTAATGGTTGGAAAATTAATAGGCTTTGCTTCAAAATCACTCACAAAACCATTTGACATGGGGGTATTAACTCCCGTTGCAAATTGCAATTTAAATGTACTCGTTTCTCCCTGTGCATGTGATAAATTAAAGCACAAAAACAAGAAACCCACCACCCATGAACTCTTAATTTGATTAAAATAAGCAATCATTTCGTAATATTGATTTAATTTGTACCATCATAGCACATACTCTTCCATACCGCAGCAAACAACGACTTTTTAAGCTTATTAAAATAAGCATAGTCCTTGCTGCGCTTTACTTTATATATCAGAAAATTGTACACAATAATACGTTACATTTCTCTGAATTCTATAATATTTTGTCTGAAAATAATGCTTTTTCGGTCAAAACGCTTAGTTTTCTGTTAATTTTATCCATTATTAACTGGTTATTTGAACTTTTTAAGTGGCAATTGCTACTACGTCCCTTTAAGAACATTTCATTAAAACAAGCCTGCGAACAATGCTTAGGATCGCTCACTACATCGCTAATAACCCCTAACCGCATTGGTGAATATGGTGCCAAAGCCATGTATTATGAAGCCTCCTTTAGAAAACATATTGTAGCCATAAATTTTATTAATAATATTTTACAATTAGCCGTAACAACATTTGTTGGTCTTATAGGTTTATGGTGGTTTATTCAAAGCTATAACACGGCTTTAAATATGGAGTATCTAGCCATTTACGGTACAATTCTAGTCCTTGTTATAAGTTTTATTGGTTGGTTTATTTTCAAGGGAAATTTCAAATTAAAACAGGTTTCAACTAAAAAATTGAGGCGATTTTTTAAACGATTTCCTATTAAAACCCTTTACTATGGATTTGGGTTATCCTTTTTACGTTACGCTGTTTTCTCATTTCAATTTTATTTTTTGTTACAAATTTTTCAAATCCGCCTTCCTTATTTTGAGGCCATTTCCATAATAGCCTCCATGTACCTAATAGCCTCAATAATTCCTTCTATAACACTTTTTGACGGCTTGATAAAAGGTAGTGTTTCTGTATATTTATTTGCTTTTGTTGGCGCTCACGAGCTTATTATTTTATCGATTACCATGGTGATGTGGATGCTTAATTTTATGATTCCAAGCTTAATAGGATGTTTTTACGTACTCAACTTTAAGTATAATAAAACGATAAATTCATGATGTTTTTATTCACTTCCATGATTATCGCCTACGGTATTTTAATTGGTAGTTTCGGGTATGGTTTCAGCCGGGTTAAGTCCTTTAAAGTCGCAACCAAAAAGGCGAAAACCAAGTTCACTATAGTTATCCCATTTCGCAATGAAGCTAAAAACCTCTCCCAATTATTAGCATCGATTTACAGTCTTAACTACCCGAAAACCCTATTTGAAGTTATTTTAGTTAACGATGACTCGGAAGACGACTCAGTTAAGCTGATACAGCATTTAACTAAAAACCAGAACGTCGATCTAAAAGTAATACCCAATGAAAGACACTCTAATTCTCCCAAAAAGGACGCGATAACTTCCTGCATAAGGCAGTCAAAATACGAATGGATTATTACCACCGACGCCGACTGTGTGTTACCAGAATTTTGGTTAGACAGCTATGATGCTTTTATTCAAAAAACTGATTCATATTGCATTGCTGGTCCTGTAACTTATCATGAAAAAGAGTCTTTCTTAAACCGTTTTCAATGTCTTGATGTTTTAAGTTTACAAGGAGCTACCATCGGTGGATTCGGACTAAACACGCCGTTTATGTGTAATGGTGCTAATTTTGCTTATAAAAAATCATTGTTCGCAGAGGTCTCTGGCTTTGAAGGTAACTCGAATATTGCAAGTGGCGACGATTTATTTTTATTAGAAAAAGCGCTTAATAAGCAGGCTAATCGTGTTAACTATTTAAAATGTGATGCGGCTATAGTTAAAACAAATGCTCAAGAAAACTGGAAGCAACTCATTTCACAGCGGGTACGCTGGGCCGCAAAAACAACGGCCTATAAAAATGGTTTTGGAAAAATTACTGGAGTTCTCGTATTCGCTACAAACTTACTCCTCGTTATTGGACTAATCCTTAGTTTGTTCGATCTGTTTTCATTTAAAAACCTCGGCATAACCTTTATACTAAAATGCGGAATTGACTTTTACCTGCTCTATAAAACGGCTCATTTTTTTAAACAGACTTCTATTTTAAAAAATTTCATAATAAGCGCCTTCCTCTACCCGTTTTTTAGTGTTTACGTGGCTTTTATGGCTTTATTTTCAAACTATAGCTGGAAAGGCAGAACTTTTAAACGTTAGATTAATTAACACGTATTATTAAAGGCAGCTTAAATTCTGTAGTGACTTGCTGACCACGTTTAATGGCTGGAAAAATTTCAGGTAAATCGGTTAGACTCTGATTTAGCAAATCTTCAATATTAGGGATTTCATCAACCGTTAGACTATCAACACTAGAGCTCATTAAAGACAAATCGCCTGTTTTAGACACCTGAAATTCTAATAAAATGGTATCATTAATATCTTGAGAGACAATAATCCCTTCATTTTGTAAAAAATTGGTAATATGATGGGTTAACGTGTTTTGAAAACACATTTGTCGCTCTGCTTTACTTGCAGATTCATCACATATCGAAAAATTGGGGTACTCATCCACATCATTCCAATTAAAAGTTTTTAACTCTTCATTTAAAATGGCTTCTGAAGATGTTTTTTTCACATTAAAATACTCACAAGATGAAAGCATTAAAACCAATAAAAAAACAATAGCGTGTTTCATGGATTATAACTGAAACCGAAAAGTACAATATTTTTAGATTTTATGTTGGTAAAAAAAGGAAACTTTATAAAAAGAAGAACCCTGTGGGTCTCTCACCTCCACAGGGTTATGTAAATTGCTATTATCAACTAAAAAATTGAGGGATTAATTAATTTTTGAATTGTTGATACATCAAAGATAAGTAACATGATTCTTTTTAAACTGCGGAAAACCCACACCTAACTTACGGAAACCTAGAAAACCTTTAATTTACAAGGGCTTACATGGTATAAAAAATATAATTTTCTTTAAAAAAATTTAAAAATCATACTTTTTCATAGACTTTACTTACACAAAACCCTTTTTACGTGCTTGATTCAATAAGGTTTCATCCTGTCCGTCTTCAACTTCAAAAAGATCCCGAAGTTGTTTTTTTCTTTTTTCTATAGCGCTTAAGGAAATATCTAAATGTGCTACTAAATTTTTAGTTTTAACACCTTGTGAAAGCAGGTGCAGTATTTTTCGATTTTTATCGTCAATAACGATGTCACTACTAATGGTTCTTCGAATTAATTGATTTACAGTAGCACTATAAAAAGGCACATTATTCATAACCGTTTGAAAAGCGTTTGCCAATTCGTTAGATGTTAAATCGCTTTTAATTAACAAGCCTTCAGGATTTATGGTTTTAATAATGTTATGAATTCTAAACGACTCATTAAACATCGTTAAAATGATTATTTTGGATTGAGGCAATACCTTTCTAGCGAATTCTGCTAAATCCTCTCCAGAATTCATACTTCCATCAAATGAAGCCGGCAAACTGATATCTACAAACAATACATCGTAGGGTTTATTTGTTTTTACAGCTTTGTTTATCGCCAATAGCGCTTCGTCGCAATTGTTTGCTATTTCAATATCTAGTTCTTGATTGTCGCGCTTGGTGTAAAGCAACGTATTTTGATACCCTTCAATAATCATGGGGTGATCATCAATCATGAGTATTTTAATATTTTCAGTCATAATTTAAGGTTAAGATATGGGGACATCTATATTTACCGTGGTTCCTTCTACTTTTTTAGAAGTAATATGTATTTTACCGTTTATTTCTTTAATTCTGGAATTCATGTTTTTAAGACCAATTCCAGACTTTGCTCTATTTACATCAAAGCCAACACCGTCATCAATAATACTTAAACAAATAGCGCTATTTTCCAGTTTAAAAATAAGGTTCACTTTATTAGCTTTGGCATGTTTATAAATATTATGGAGCGCCTCTTGAATAATTCTATAAAAATGAATTTTTATTTTATTTGAAACCTCATCCCAATCGATAGTAGACTGCCATTCTAATTTATATTCTAGCCCATAAGCCACGGTTTGGGTTTCCACTAAAGTTTTAATAATATCTCTGAATCCAGAACCAGATACAAAATCGGTATTTAATTCATGCGACACTTTTCTAATGTCTTCTTCTACCATTTTAAGCTCGGCGATATACTGGCTTCTTGTTTTTATAGCCTCAGCACTAGAATTGGTATTTAAGCTATCCAAACTCAAGCGAGCACCGAAAAGTTTTCCTAGCACACCATCATGCAATTCTTCAGAAATACGCTTCTTTTCTAATGCTCGAGCATCCTCAACGACTTCATTTTGCGTAAGCAAAAGGTTATAAATTTCTTCGTTAGTTTGCTGTTGCTGTTGAATAAACTCTAACTTCTTATTTTTATTGCGCTGGGCAAATATGATATACAATAAAAAGGAAGCTACAATAACCACAATTGAAATTACTAACAACCACAAGCGCTCCCTTGCTATTTTAATATTCTCTTCTTCAATCTCATTGGTTTCAAACTTAATTCTAGTAAACTTATTTCTAATGGCTCGTTCACTTTTCTGAAGACTATCATTAAGTCGCACGTAATTTCTTAAATGGTTTGCGGCAATATCACCTTCCTCAATTTTTGAAAGCAATAACAAGGATGTCAAAAGGTCATCGTTATGGTATTTCTCTGAATAACGCTTGGCCTCATAACCGTAGTATTTAGCAGAATCCTTTAAACCTAAGTCATTGTAATATTCCGCCAAATGTTGAAGTATTATAATAGAGTTATAGGCATCAACACCATTAACTCTACTTGCTTTCAACGCTTTATGATATAAACCTGGCAAGGCTTCTTTGTTGTTTGATAAATACAACGTATGAGCGTAATTATCTAGCACCATCGCATAAAAATCTGGCGATTCACTTTCTAGGCTTTCGTCTTCAAGTACTTCACCTAAAGTTTTTAATGCTAAATCATATTGCCCAGCGTTTTTTAATACGTTTCCTAAGTTGTTTTTGGAAAAATCAATAGCTGCTTTGTTATTTCCCTTGAGCTTTAATTTAAGTTCTATGGATTTATTTTGATATTCAATGGATTTATCATACTGCTCCAACCCATTAAAAACCACACCTAAATTATTATAAAAAAAAGACTTTTTACGGATAACCTCCTTTGTCGGATTTTTTATTTTATTCAAAAGCATAATGCCCTCTATAGAAGTCAGTTCACTTCCTGTAAAATCCTTCGCGCTACGTTGAAGCAAAGCGATATCTAATAATACAGTAGCTGTATTAAAATAATCATTAAGCTGTTTAAATAATTTCTCCGCGCGGTGGTTATAAAAATGTGCACTATCGACCTCTCTATCAAAATAATAATATCCGAGGTTTTTATTTATTTGAGCTATGGTAGCTGTATCTTTAAACTTTTCTGCAAGTTGTAAGTTTTCATGACTCAGTTTCAGAAACGAATCCTTATGACCCATTTCCTCTTCCAATGCTAACAGTTTTTGATTACACTGCAACATTAGCGAATAACTATTCATATCAGAAGCTAGTTCTTTAGCTTTTAATACAAGTTCCTTTTTTTTCTCAAAACTAAGATTCAGATTACTCGACTCACTCAAATAAGAGAGTACCTTGTCAAACTTTTCCTTACTATAATTCTGAGTAAAAGAAAGATTAACACACAAGACTATCGCGAGAAAATAAAAATAAAAGCGTTTCAAAAGCATTATGAGGTAAACACTTTCAAATGTATCTATAATTTTTCAATATATCTAAAACCGATGATCAAACCTGTATAAAAAGTCAACTTAAACGATAAACAAACTTTAGCGCTCAACTACATTTCCTCCTATGACTAAGGTCGTTGTTTCTTCGTCGGTTAA
>NZ_LXEI01000039.1 GCF_001642835.1 Pseudotamlana agarivorans | reverse complement strand
GGTCTCGTGTATAATTAGTGGCGTGATTTAGCACGGAAGTTAACAAATAAAAACCGGATAGAATATTCCGCAGGAATATTCGTAAGCAAGCTCGACCTAGCCATTAATTATACACCTTGTTGGCAACAGGCTTTTTTTACTCATTCCGATTATTTTCTTATTCATTCATTTCAATAATTAATTTTTCTCCGTAATTCAGATTATTAAAGAAACTCAATTGTCTCTCAAATATATATCCGTTTTGCGTGAATTCCATAATTTGATCTTGGGTCTCGATTTTTAATTTCATTTCTTCGATTGAATACTCTCCAAGCACAATTCTAAAATATCTTGCAATTAATTTAGAAACTCCTAACTTCAACATGATCCACATCGGTGATAAAGTTAGAGGTTCAACTTTTTCTTTTCCACGTATTAATTTTATGTATTCGATTTCCGATTCTTTTATTGTAAACGCACCTGTTTTATTTGATAAGTTTGACCTTAAAAGAATTCCATTAGAATATTTTTCAAAACTACATATAGAGTTTTCTTTTAGAAATTCTGAAGAATTATTTTTTGCTTTAAAGGATTTTAGATAAAATGATGAACTTCCAATTGCTTTTGGCTTTTTCCAATCGATTTTTGTCAGTTTTCCAATATTTTTTTCGATTGTACTTGAGTTCATATTCTCGATGAGTTCTTTTTTCAGCTTGTTGCCAACGGTTATGTATAAGGAAAGTTGCGTGTTTGTGTGCGAGGATTTTCCGAAGGAAAATCAGAAGCTAGCAAACGAGCAACTAACTTTGGTTTAGCTAAAACTAGCAATTTTTTTATACGGTGTAGGCAACTGGCTTTTTAATTCCGTTTATATATTCTTTTTTTATTATGCTCAATTATACTTTTAATTAGTACAATAACCAAAAGCAAACAAGGGATATACCAAGAAATGATTTTTCTATTCATTAAAATCATTCCGATAATTAGCAAACTCCAAAGCACAATATCTGTTACTTTTTTATTTCTTTTCTCTTTTTTTCTCTTTTGGTCATATCTTAAATTTTCTTCGATAGCTTCTTTTGGAATGCTATAAGTTTCTTCTCCGTGATATTCTAAAGAATTTGAAATCTCTTGAATTAACATTTTTCGGGAATAAAATATTTCTTCGTCTGCGTATAAGACAACGGATTGGCTTAAGTCAATAAGTCCGAGTGAAATTATATTTATGCAAGCACTTACTAATTCGTCTGAACCAAACGTGAATGAAATTCCTAAATCTTTGTCCGACAAATCTTTTTTTAATTTCGGAAAATCGGAAAGAAGTTCTGTTGCTGGATTAAAATAAATTTCGACAAAGGTTTGATTTCCGTTTAGCACACAATCTATTGAGTCAATATGGTTAAGATTGTCAAATTTCTCAAAGTCAGTTAAGAAATTAAAATCATAACCTAACTCTTTAATTTTATTCTCTAATTCAATTTTTGTCGGAAGTTTACTTTTCTGAACAAAATTTATTAATGTCATTGACATAGTTTCTTGCGTGTTTTTTCAGCTTGTTGCCAACGGCTTCGTGTATGATTAGTGGCGTGATTTAGCACGGAAGTTAACAAATAAAAACCGAATAGAATATTCCGCAGGAATATTCGTAAGCAAGCTCTACCTAGCCATTAATTATACACCTTGTTAGCACCAGTTTTTATATTCTCAGTTCCCCCTTTAGAATTATTTGAGCTTCACTCTTTATTGTCAATTTGCTGTCACTAATTAATTCAACTTCCATAAAACCAGTTCTTTCAGAACATTGAAAAGAATTCATTTTCTTTTTATTAAGTCTTTCAGCCCAATATTTTGCTAAAAAAGTATGAGTTCCTCCTGTTACAGGGTCTTCATTCGTTCCACTCCAAGGCCAAAAATATCTTGATTCAAAGTCAAAGTCATTTTTATCAGATATTGCAGTAACTAATACTCCATTAATAGAATTATGAGAAGCTTTTAATTTTTCGAAATTAGGAGTGAGATTATTTAAAAGTTTACAACTTTCTATCTCAATTAGTAAAATGCTTGTTTCTTTATTAAAGACACTATTCGATAATTTTTCTATTCCGAGTGCATTTAATAATTCTTTAGGAGTATTTTGTGGAATTGTATTATAAACAGGGAATTCCATTTCAATTTTTTCTTGATTTTTTTTAATCATTAAATCCAATTCCTGAATATTCTTAAAGTGAATATGATTCATTTCGGGATTAATTTCAAAAAGAACTTTTGAAGAAGCAAGTGTTGCGTGCCCACAAAGTGGTATTTCCATTACTGGGGAAAAGAATCTTATGGAATATTTGTTAGGTTTATCAATTAGGGTAATAAATGCAGTTTCAGAAAGTCCTAATTCTTTTGCAATAGATAGCATTTGTCCATCTGTCATTTTTTGATTTAAAAAACAAACTCCAGCAGGGTTTCCTTTAAAAGGTTTGTCTGTAAAAGAATCAACTATATAGGTTTCTATTTTTGTCATTTTTCGTAAGTAAGCTCGAACAAGCCATTAATTATACACCTTGTAAGCACCTGTTTTTATTCCATTTTTTTAAATTCCAATTTAATCGGTTCAGCTTTTTCACCAGCTTCTTCCATCATTTTGTCCATCTCGGGGTCAGAGTAATACGCTGTAAATTTATTATTTTCCTTTTCTAAAATTATATAGATAAGTGTTATTGATTTTGGCTCTCTATTATTACCTCTTGGTATAGGTTTTGTAATTAAAGTCAAAGTATCTTTTTCTATTTTCCAATCTTTTAAGTCAGATTTCATAAATCGAGATAATTCAATTTTTCCATTTTTATAAACTCCAGGTCCTGCAATTCCAGAACCATCATGGTTTAGATTAATCAAATTAATCATTCCATTTGCGTTTGGTTCCGTTATCCATTTTCCAACATATAAGTTTTCTTTTTCTTGTCCTAAAACACAATTTATGCAGGTAAAAATTAAAATTGATGATAGTATTTTTTTCATTCAGTTTGTTAATTGGTGCTAACGGTCTCGGCTATAATTTCGTTGCGGAAAAATCCGCAGGATTCTTTCCGCCGCAGCCCGAAGATAGCAAAAATGCGTTGATTTCCGCTTAGGAAATCAACCGCAATGAATTATAGCCAATGTTGCCAACTGGCTTTATTTTATTATTTCAGTCAGATACACAATTCCGAATATCCAACCAACATAGAGTAGAGTATAAGTCAGCGAGTAAACTGCGGAAATTCCAATATCTCCTTTTGTATCTTTTGATTTATTAAAAACAAATTTCAAAGCCCTAAAGAAAATCCAATAAAGCATTGCTAAAATTATAAACAGCGAAAACCAAAAAACGGCTTCCAAAACTATTAATAAAATCACAAATAATACCGACATCGCAATCCATATTAAAATCGACAAAATCAGTCCGCTAATTCCATCCCCAACTGATGGTAATTCCATAGTTGGTTCTGTCCCGCTATTTGCAATGAAATCTCCACTTTTAAAGTTCCTAAATTTCGGAAAATTATCAATCAGTCCAATTCCTGTGTAAAGTCCATAAGTCATAAACAGAAATAACACCGACGCTATAATGCTAAGTGATAAATTAAGATTAGAAGTCAAACTCCGATTATAATTTATTCCCGTCAGATAAACTGTTAGAATTGTAATTCCGATTACAAGTAATGAAACTATAAAAACAGATTTTCCTTTCAAATATAGTTGTTTAGTTTTCAATTCAGAGCGTTTTTTTTAGCTTGTTGGC
>NZ_LXEI01000038.1 GCF_001642835.1 Pseudotamlana agarivorans | reverse complement strand
GCAAACTCTTTAATAGTAGGTAATGGTTTTTCTAAGTTGTTAATGATGATGTCATGGCCATCTCTTATTTTACGAATGTCTTCAAAAGTAAGACGAATTTTAGGTTTCAACTCAGGAGTTGGTAAACCATCGTTTTCGTGCTTGTTTTTATCAGAAAATTGTATGATTTGTTTTTTTAACTCATGGTCAAGTTTGTCTTGGTTTTTAACATGATGGATGGCTGTAAGCAGTATTTTTCTTTGATTTTTGTGCTTATCAATGAAGGTTGTGATATAGCAGGTTTTTGGAAGGTATAAGCCATCTTTCGTTTTAAAATTAAGTTCTAAAGTAGTATCGTAAATTTCTTTTTGATTAATGTTTTTCCAAATTTTATTCCAGTGGATCTGAGAGGTTTTCGATATAAAATCACTTAAAGGTTTTCCAACGATGTCGATGTGTAAAACCGAAAGTATCGTACAGGATTTCTGGGTTACAAGTTCAATATATCCCTTATAATCAATGATGAAACTCATTTGAACTATTTCAGTTATAGGGTCATTTGAGTTTACATAGCCTTCATGGAGCATGGCGTTTTGGATTTCTTCTGCCAGCATATTCAAGGATATAGTCACCGCTTCTAGATGATCGTTTTTATTAGTTCGCTTTAAACGGTAAAAGAAATTCCCAGAAGCCATTTCTAAGAGCATCTTATTAATATGAAGGATTCTATGCTTTTTACTATTCCCCATGTTTTTAGGTTTTGTACAAGTCTAGAAAAGCCATGGCTTCTTCAGTATTTTCAAATGATTTGGTAGGGATAGGAGGATTGCTTGTTCTGATATAGAATTCAGACATCATTTCAGAAACAGGCGGTTCTACGATAACAGCGACGGCTTTAATTAGTGTTGATCCTTCTCTGGCCAAATAGGCTCTAGCTGATTTATTAATCTCTTTGATACCCCTGATATCACATAGCACAGGAATGTATAGGCCTTGGTGTAATGATAATCGGTCTTTAACAATTTGGACAGCCGCATTTAGGTCGATGTAAACTCCATGATGATAAACTATATGCAATACATGATCATGAAATCTATACGAGGTATAGTCATTTTCAAAATAATTTCTCATGATTTAGAAAACTGGTAATTGAATATAAACTTACAAAATAATCAATGAAGAATTTTATGGCGTTCTAAAAAGTACCGCAATTGTTGAGTTTTATTTGACTATTTAGGATTAAAATTTGATTCTAAGGGATTTTGAAGGTGGTCTATTTTATAAATTCCTACAAATGATATTAAATTAAATGATGAAATAAAAAAATACATCATGGCAAAAATCAAACACAACAATTTTTTAGACACCGTAAATGAGGTGTTCACAGACGCAAAACAAAAAGGAATCATGCACTTATACGCAGAAGGTGATGATTTTTCAGGAAGAACAATCGGCGTAAATAATCGGAAACTCTTTCATTTTGGAACCACGGGTTATCTGGGTTTAGAGCAGGATGAACGACTAAAGGCATCAGCTATAGAAGCCATTTCAAAATATGGCACCCAATTCCCTTTATCGAAATCTTATATTTCAAATCCATTATATAGGGCTTTAGAGGAGCACATCACAGAAATGTATCAAGCGCCTATTATCATCACAAAAAATAGCACCTTGGGACATATGGGTGTGATACCAAATGCAGTAAGTGATGAAGATGCTATCATATTAGATCATCAAGTACATTGGAGTGTACAGAGTGCGGCCAAAGTTTTAAAAAATAGAAGTGTTCCAATCGATATGATTCGACATAATGATTTGAATATGTTAGAAGACAAAATAAAAGGCCTTACAGATAAGAAAAAGAAAATTTGGTATATGGCTGACGGCATCTATTCTATGTATGGAGATTTTTCACCATTAAAAGATTTGAAAGCCTTAAGTTTAAAATATCCAAAATTACATTTATATATAGATGATGTTCATGGTATGAGTTGGACAGGCAAAAACGGTACAGGTTATGCCTTAGGAGAACTAGGTGAAGTTGCAGAAAACACCTTGTTATTTGGGACGTTGAGTAAGACTTTCGGAGCTAGTGGAGCTGTATTGGTATGTTCAAATGAGAAAATGTATCATGAAATCAAAACATTCGGTGGTCCATTAACCTTTTCGGCACAGTTAGAACCCGCTTCAGTTGCAGCGGCAACGGCATCAGCAAAAATTCATTTAAGTCCAGAAATTTATGATTTACAAAAGGATTTGGGCGAACGCGTAGCCTATTTTAATGCGCTTTTGGAAAATACGGACTTACCGTTAATTGATAAAAACCATTCACCTGTATTCTTTATAGGGACAGGGATGCCAAAGACAGGCTATAACTTTGTAAATCGATTAATGCAAGAAGGATTCTATGTTAATCTTGGGATTTTTCCAGCAGTACCAGTAAAAAACACAGGGGTACGTTTAACTATATCCAGGCATAATGAAAAAGCTGAAATTAAAAGCTTAGTTGAGGCCATGGTATATCATTTTCCAAAATCTTTGGAAGAAACACAAACGAATAGAAGTCGTGTTTTTGGAGCCTTTAAATTAGAAGATCCCTCCAAAGAAATCGAAGCAAAACAACAAAATAATAACCTCACTATAACACAAGAGGATTCCATTTTAAACATCAATAAAGATATGTGGAACAGTTCTGTGGGGAAACAAGGTGTTTTTGATTGGCAGGGGCTTAGGTTTCTAGAGGAAGTCTTCCGTGGCAATGAAGCTAAAGAACATAACTGGATATTTAAGTACCTCATAATTTGTGATTCGCAACAGAACCCAGTTTTAGTCACTTTCTTTACAGTAGGATTATGGAAAGATGATATGCTAGCTAAAGTTAGCGCATCAAAAAAGATAGAAGACATCCGAAAAGCGGATCCCTATTATTTGACTTCAAAAGTTTTAAGTATGGGGTGCCTGTTTACAGAAGGAAACCATATGTATTTAAATGAAGCCCACTCTGAAAAGAGTCAAGCTTTAGGGATGTTTATGAAATCTATAGAAATTCTAGAGCAAGAATTTGAAGCTAAAATGGTTGTTCTTCGTGATTTTCCTAAGAATGACTTTCTGCATAACTATTTCCAAGGTCAAGGTTTTGTACGTGTTCAAATGCCTCATACTTGTATAATTGAATTGGATCAAGAAGAAACCGTAGAAAATTATGTGGCTAAACTATCTTCAAGAAACCGAAGACATTTTAGAAAAGAAATTTTAGAATTGGAACCCAAATTGTGTATTGATGTAGTACAAACTTGTACTTCAAATCAGCTCAAGAAAGTTCAGGAATTATACCAAAATGTACATCAAAATAATTTAGGGTTAAACACTTTTTCTTTCCCAGAAAAACTTTTCAATAGTATGTCAAAACATGACAACTGGGAATTTATCATAATCAGTTTGAAGGAAGCACCAGAGAATATGATAGGCGTCATGTTGTGCTACAAAAATGTAGAAAAAGTTTATGTGCCAGCGTTTGTAGGTATGGATTATAATGCACTATCAAAATATTATACTTATCGACAATTACTGTTTCAAACAATAAAGCGGGCCATTGAGCTGAAGTATGATATAATAGATTTGGGTATGACCGCTTCTTTTGAGAAAAGAAAATTGGGGGCTACAATGGAGCATCAGTATGCATACATACAATCTTCTGATAATTACACTTTGGAGCTTATGGGTATTTTAGAATAAAATTTTGTTAGAATTGGGGGTTTTATATAGATGGAGTATCAAAAATTGGTCGCTGAATTTGCGACAAAGTTAGATGTTTTGGAGTGTAAAAACGAAGATGTTTTATATACTGCAGAAACAGGGATAGCACATACGGAGCGTTGTATAAAACAGCTTCGTAGGCGTGTGCTAAAACATGGGTTTAGTTCCGTGGAGGAGGAAATACATTTTTTTAAGCACATAAAGCCCCAGATACTCAGTAAGCTTATTTATTATGTAAAGTTATATCATATTGAAAGTAAGCGCCCAAGAAGTAGCGCAAAGTTTCAAGTTAAGTATTTAAACGGTCAAATTAATAAATTACAAAATTACTTTAATGACAATTTAGAGTTTTACCATTATCACCGTCGGGGAGCAACAACCTTAGACGAACAATACTTTATTAGAGGGCAATCAGATTTACGCTCTCCAACAGATTCCTTTCATTTTTTTATAGATGAAGAGTTTTCGACTTGTCAAGATTATACCGTAGCGACCATTATGGCTTTTGATATGCTTATTGTGTACTTACAACAAGAAATCGAAAAATTAGAAAACAACACTCATATTGCTAATAAATCTCTCATGAAGCAAACAAATAAGCTCTTCTGGACAGGAAGTAAAACAGAATTAATCGAATTAATTTACGCATTGAAGGGTAGTGGAGCCATAAACAGTGGAACTGCCGACATCAAAGAAATGGCTACAATGTTTGAGCACATATTTAATATAGATTTAGGCAATTACTACCATACTTTTATTGAAATACGCGCTCGGAAATGTAGTAAAACCAAGTTTTTAGATCGATTAATAGATGCTTTAAATAAACGTTTTGAAGATGCTGATGAATAATCCCATGTTGGTCCCAAGGTGGGAGAAATGAAAACTAGTATAAAGTTCTACAATATAATTCCAAATGTATAGTAACAGTATATCAAAATACTATAAATTTTTCTTTTATAAAAATTACCCAACTTGGGAAGAACTATTGTATATAAAATTAAAGAATTGTCCACTTTTGTTAAACGAAAGTCAAATCAATGCAAAGTCGTCATTTAAAAATGTAAACCCTTGGCGGCTTTGTTTTTTAACAAAAACACAAAAGTATGGGCGCAACGATTATTACCACAGAAGATCTTCGAGAATTTAAACTGGAATTACTCGAAGACATTAAACTTATATTAGA
>NZ_LXEI01000037.1 GCF_001642835.1 Pseudotamlana agarivorans | reverse complement strand
TACACGCCGTCCAGATTGCGTCTTGCTATGGTCCGAAATCGCAAGAGTAAGAAATTCCGATTGGCTACGTTTTGCTTTGCCGTAAAATTTATAAACTGTAATTGTTATTAGATGATTTTTGAGTTAGAATCGAGTAGGAGTGAGCTTAGATTTTGCTTATTAAACCACTTTTTTAGAACTGAGTGAGCATGTTTGCCAACGGTCTCGTGTATGATTAGTGGCGTAATTTAGCACGGAATTTAACAAGTAAAAACCGAATAGAATATTCCGCAGGAATATTCGTAAGCAAGCTCTAACTAGCCATTAATTATACACCTTGTTGCCAGTAGTATTTTTTATTCGCAAACATTTTTTCTTCCAACTTTTACAATTTCTTCAATTCCGAATTTGTCAAATTTTTCAAGTAAATCACTTGCGCTATTTTGTTTTTTAAATTCAAGTTCTTCTTTGTAAAGTGGAATTAAAGTATAAATGTCAATCACTTTATTATTTTCAAGTTCGATTTCGGTAAAATCAGCCGATAATTCCATTGAGCTGGCTAACATTACTGAATTAAATCCAATTCCTTCTGCAAGTTCATCATCATCTTCGTGTCCGAAAGTGTGCCCAAAACCTAACCAATTTTTATTCGGATGTGGTAACATCATCAATTCCTTCATTATTCTAATTGGCCAATAATTTCGTTCGTCACTAAAAGACTCATATTCTAAATTCCATTCCTTTGGCAACAATATCATAACTTCTGCAAATTCAGATGATTCAATATCTTCAGGTACTTTCATTGGTAAAGCACTCATTCCACAGCTCAACAAAATGTGATAAGGTCTATCTTCTGTAGCTTTTATGAAAAAAATGTCTCTGTGAATTATTTCAGATTCTATTTCGTCAAATACAACAATGTCTGCATCTTCATCAAAGAATTGGTCTAAATGACTGTCAACAATTTCAACACTATTAGGTACTTTATCATTCATATTTTTTTCGGCATTTTGGGAATACGCAATTGTTGAAACAAAAATCAGAAAGATAGTTTTATAGTTCATTATTTTCATTTGATTTTGGTTTCCTCATATTACTGGCAACGGCTTCGTGTATAATTAGTGGCGTTATTAAGCACGAAAGTTAGCAAATAAAACCCGAATAGAATATTCCGCAGGAATATTCGTAAGTAAGCTCGAACCAGCCATTAATTATACACCATGTTGGCATACGTTTGTTTTTATAGATTTTGCTATATCCATTACTAAATAACTAATTTCTGCGTTTCGCTTAGCCGTAATATTTTTTAGTCTACCGTAATACTTACGTATTGCTTTTGTCCGAAATCGGCTGAGTAAGTTAATCCGAGTTAAAGCGGTTTGCTTTTCCATTCAGTATATCAGTCCGCCGTCCAGTTTACATCTTGCTTTGGTCCGAAAGCGCAACAGTAAGAAAGTCAGATTATTGCGATTTGCTTTACCGTAAAACTTATAAACCGCGAATGTTACTAAGAATGTTTTGAGTTAGAAAAGAGTAGGAGTAAGCTTTTTATTTTGCTTATTAAACCACTGATTTTTAGGACTGAGTGAGCATGTTTGCCAACGGTCTCATGTATGGGAAGTTGCGGACAAAAGGAGAATGATTTTTCGCAGGAAAATCAGCCGTCCTAAAATGCACTTACCATAATTTTTTGCCTAAAGTAGCAATTTTTTATACATATTGTTAGCGTACGTGCTATTTATAGAATTAAGAGTAGTCCATTTTTAAACAACTAATTTACTTCGTTTTGCTTTACCGTCCAGCTTGCGTCTTGATTTTGTCCGAAACCGTTTGAGTGATTAAATCTGAGTTAAAGCGCTTTGCTTTTCCATCCAGTTTATCAGTCCGCCGTAATCTTTGCTTATTGCTTAGGATCCGAAGTCGCTTGAGTGAGAGAAGTCCGATTTATTAGGTTTTGATATACGCAATGTATTTCAGTCCGCCGTAATATTTGCGTATTGCTTTGGTACGAAATCGGCTGAGTAAGAAATTCCGATTAGTTAAGTTATGCTTTCCATAAAACTTATAAAACCATTTATACTTTAAGCACTTTTTGAGTTTGGAAAGAGTAGGAGACTGCTGGGATTTTTAGCTTTTAAACTACTGTTTTTCGGAGATTTTAGTGAACCATGTACGCTAACGGTCTCGGCTATGAGTAGTTGCGTGGTTTAGCACTTAACTTAGAAAGTACAGATCAAACTAAAAATCCGCAAGGATTTTTAGAAGTAGGCAAGAATGAGCAATTACTTATAGCCATTGTTGTAAAACGTTTTTTATTTTTGATTGGTTTGGTTGGCCTTTTTTCTTTTTTCCTCGGCTTCTTGTCTCCTTTCTTCAGCTTCTTTTTTCGCTATTTCTTCTCTTTCTCTCTTTATTTCTTCCTCTGTTATTAGATTATCCTTCCAATAAATATCAGGGTCAAGTGAAGAACCTTGGCAACGAATATAAAGGCTTAATGCTAGATAAGTAGGACAAATATTAGCAATTAAATCTGGACCAGAGGCATCAAAACCACCTGATAAAGATGGTAATAGCCCCATATAATTTAGGCTGTCCAATTCTCTGTCTATTCTATGAATATTATCTACACCTGTGATTCTTTTTAATTCGTCCGCATGAACCTTTAAATCTCCATCTGCTGTAACTAAACCATTTGGATAAAGAACTTTTCTTGAGTTTTCTACAGCAAATTGTATTATTCTTGCTTGAGCAGTAGTTAAGCTTTTAAGAATATCTACAAATATTAGATTTTCGTCATCCTGTCCGTCAATTGTACAAGAGGAAGCAAAAAGTCCAGCCCAAAGTTCTAGAACAAAATCATTATCAATTAAAGAGCTATTTTCAATAATGGATAATCCAATTCTAGGATGAGACTTTAATTCAAGTTTATCGCTCTGAAATTCTAGCTTACCTTTAGCTTTTTCAAGCATTTTTATTGCATTATTAAGTCTCCAATAACGAACTTTATCTTGCACCATTAATCCTAGTTCTCCCAATGCTGGTTTACAAGTCAAGAATAGGAAACCTTCGATACCTTCTAGACTTTTTTTGACTGTCGTATCAATGGCTGAAGCTATTGGTTTTATTCCAAACAAGTCTAATCCTTTGTTTTCACTCATATTTTTCTAAATGTTTTACAACGGTCTCGTGTATAATTAGTGGCGTGATTAAGCACGGAAATTAACAAATAAAAACCGAATAGAATATTCCGCAGGAATATTCGTAAGTAAGCTCGACCTAGCCATTAATTATACACTGTGTTGCCATTAGTACTTTTTTTTGTTCAAAATTTAGTTTTAATCTACAAAAGTTTCTCTAATAATATCTTTACAATTCTGTATTTCAGATTTCGATAATTGGTCAAAGGTTTTTAATATACGAGATTTGTCAATTGTCCTAATTTGGTCGATTGCAATCATTCCTTTTTTTCCGCTGTGTTTTACTTTTATTCTGGTTGGATAAGTTTTCAAGTTCGTTGTCATTGGTGCAACTACGATTGTTCTTAAAAACTTATTAATTTCATTTGGCGAAATAATTACACAAGGTCTTGTTTTTTTAATTTCACTACCAATTGTTGGGTCAAGATTTACGAGTACGATAGAATACTGTTCTAATTCCATTCCTCAAAATTTTCGTCCTCAAAGACATCATTGAATAATAATCGGTCGTCATCATTCTCACGCATTTCTTGAAAAGCTTTTTCCCAGTTTTTTCTCGGAGTACTAATTGGTTTAAGGATTATTTGTCCTTTTTCCAAAATCATCTCAACTTTGTCTTTTATGTTATACTTTTCTAAAATAGTCTTACTTAAACGTAGACCTTTAGAATTTCCGATTTTTATAATTGCTGTTTCCATAATACTTTGTTTGTAATTACAAAGTTAGCACAAAACATTCAGTCCGCAAAGTTTTTTCAGTATTAATGGCAACGGCTACATGTATAATTTAGTTGCGTATTTCGGGACTAATTTAGCAAACAAAACTGAGAGCGAGAAAATTCCGAAGGAATTTTCCAAGTAATGACTGACTAAAGCAATTAATTATACATATTGTTAGCCCACGTATGTTTTTGTAGAATCTGCATTGACCCGTTAAAACAACAAATTTTTCACGAACTGATTTGCCGTAAACTTTATTAATCCGATGTGATGCTTGCGGACTGTTAAGAATCCCAAACCGCAACAGTTAGAAAATCCAATTTATTCCGTTTTGGTTTGCCGCACAGTTTATCAGTCCGCCGTCCAGATTGCGCAAAGTTATGTGTCCGAAACCGCAGCAGTGAGAAAATCCGATTTGTTACGTTTTGCTTTTCCGCACAGTTTATCAGTCCGCCGTACTGCTTGCGTAAAGTTATGTGTCCGAAATCGCAAGAGTAAGAAAGTCAGTTTTTAGCGAATTAATTTGGAGTAGGAGTTAGCAGATATTTTGTGATTAAACCACTTTTTTAGAACCGAGTGAGCATGTTGGCTAACGGTCTCGTGTATAATTAGTGGCGTGATTTAGCACGGAAGATAACAAATAAAAACCGAATAGAAAATCCGCAGGATTTTCGTAAGCAAGCTCGAACTAGCCATTAATTATACACCTTGTTGGCATTAGTTTTATTCGACATTTTCATTTGGTAAAGGTCAAAATTTTTCGCCCAATAATCCTTTTCAATCTTTTCTAATTCAAATCCCTGTTTTTCATAAAATTTATGCACAAGTTGAGTTGTTCTAACGATAATTACTTCAATGTTTGTGTTTTCATTTATATGACTAATTCTATATTGAGTTAATTTCTTTCCGATTCCGTTTCGTTGCGAATTCGGGTCAATCATATCCCAAGAAATTCGAGCGATTTTTTGTTCCGTAAAATAGTTAATTCCGCCAGCTCCAATAATTTCTGAGTTAATCTCATAAACAAAATAATCTTCCACTTCGTTGACAAGGTAATTTTCAAAATCCTTTTCCTCTGAAGAGTCAAAATATTCAGGCGTATTTTTCCTAAATAATTCTAATATTTTTGGTTTATCAGAATTTGAATATTTTCTTATCATTCTTTACTAGTTGTGATTTTTCAAAATTAATGCC
>NZ_LXEI01000036.1 GCF_001642835.1 Pseudotamlana agarivorans | reverse complement strand
TAATGGTTCGGTTGGGTTTGAAACTAACGAATCCATAAATGTTTGTGTTTTTTGGATAAACACGATTGTCTATTCTTGCTGCTTGGGTTAAACGCATCCGTAATCTAAAATTATTACGTACGGTTTGCGTACCATCAACCTTGGCATAAATAAAAGCATCTGTAGTTTTTAAAATTTGGTTGTCATTGACTACTGGGTTTGAAGCGAAGAACAACTGATGCTCCAAAGCCAACTCCTTTGCCATCGTTTCATAATCTACTATTATTTTTTCAGGTATAGTATCTGCACTTTTTTCTTCCTTTTGCTCCTGATTTTCCAATGACCTATAATCTCTTTCCGAATAGCTTATCCTTCCTTCGTTGTAGATACTATCTACCATCCGCATTTTTTCCTTGCTTAACAATTCGCTATCATAAACTCCTGTTGAGTCTAACAAATGCTCATCATAAATACTGGGCGCATTTGTTTCTCGAACTTCTCTTAAATCATCAATGGCTTCTAGTTTCGTCTCATATTCCTTTTGATCATCTGGCAAGTCTGGAATAGCAATGTCTTTGTTTTCTATAATGGCTTCATTATCGTCTCCCATAATGGTCATACTGTATCCAGCGATAAATAAAATGATACTGACTAATACGGTTATAAAAACGATTTTCTTTTTATCAATTTTCATTATTGATGCGTTTTAAGGTGTTTTCAAAATAATTGGTAATCAAAAGGCCGTGAGGGTTATTTGGGAAGTGCCTATCCACTTGAATTAATTTACCTGTAGTCGTCATTTCATAAGTATCAATTATTGACCCGCGATTGATTTCAAATACAGTTTTGGTTTCAAAGGCATAGGGCTCTGCTTGAATATCAACCTTAGAATGGATGCTAATCACCTTTTGTAATAAAGAGTATTGCAACAAGCGATTATAGACACCATCTGCCTTCTTTTGTCTGTACAATCCATCTACCGTACTATTGCCCAACCACAAGGCTTTCTCTAAATTTTTCTCATAGTTGCTAGCGTCAATATTATAAAAGTAGCGATGAAAGTTTTCTAAATGCGCCAATACTTCAACTTCAAGATTCTCTTGATGAGACACGAATTTTAATGGAATGACCTGCCCCTCTGAGTTAACTACAAAGGCATTATTAACGGTTTCTTTATGCAGTAAAATCACAAGCACTACAGAAACCACACAGGTTATTACAGCTCCTATAACCACTGCCAGCACAATAAAACGGTTGAGCTTGAGTACGCTAAAAATGTTTCTATATGGTGTTTTCATTTTCTTAAATATTTTATAACTGATTACCCCCTAGCCTCCTATAAACAATTTGAACACAAAAGTGCTGGCCTTTCGATAGAGTTTGAATTTTAAAAGCACAATAAATCCAACTGAGGCAAATTGTAGGAGCGGCGCAAAAAAATCACTGCCCCAATCGGTTCCGAACAAGTCTGCCCAAAAGTTCGTATTGATTTCCGTGTAAAGCTGATTCACAAATACATTTACCAGAAAAAAAGCTGGCACCAGCATGTACACGCCTGCATAGAGTTTGAAGAAATTATAAGCTAAGGTTCTAAACTTTTCAAATACCGCTAAACTAATGACCAAAGGAAAAAAGGCTTGCATGATGCCTAACAAGAAATAACGCTCTGCTAAAAACAGTGGATAAATGAACAAGTCCAGTAACCATAAAAATATCCCCATGATAAAGGCTATCGCTTTTAAACCGTATAATGGTGTTACTAAAGCTTCATACAATAAGGCAAATGCTTTTTGGGCTGCTTTCAAAGGCCCTACATCTTGCTCTAAATCTAATTCCTGCATTTGTAAAGGCAACAAGGCTGGTGCTGTATCTCGATATTGTGTTTCAATAGCAACCAAAAGGGCATCGAACACATTTAATACTTGTGTTGAAAAAATAACTAAGATTACTACGGCAAAATTCTTAGCTAATTCTGAAGGTGTTAACCCCCATGTAAAACCTGCGTTGGTGGCTATGCCTTCGTTGTATTTTTTTAGAATATTTATCAGAAAGAAAAGAATGGCTAGAGTTTTCATCCCTGTGATGGTATACTGCGAAAAATCACTGTTTTTGATCGTAGTAAATACAGCATCCACATATTCTAAGCCTATGCCTAAAAAAATAGCAGCCATTAATAATTTGTCTGTCTGTTATTGATGATGTCTTGCATTTCTCTAAAAGCGATGATCTCGCGATAGCGTCTGGTCTTTGCTTCTATTTCTGCGACCATATCTTTTGACTCTCTTTCTTTTTCTTTGAGTACTTCAGCGCGTTCAGCATCTGTCATTTTAAGGGTACCACTAGAGAGAATTTTATCTATGTATTCTAAGCTATCCATAGAATTTTCTATAATAGCATTAAATGAGTCAGAAATACGATTAACTTCATCCGCTTTGATATAGGGTGAGTTTAATATCTCTCTTAAATCGTCTTGTACCAGATCAAAAAGTCGTTTATTATTCTGAGTGAGTTCTTTAACAGCTTTGAGCTGTGTAATGGCATTGTTCACTTTTTCTATATTCTCCTTTTGAGTCTTTAGAAACTGAACCGTTTTTAAGAGCTGTGAGGTCTGCTTGGCTGATTCAATTAAGGACTTCGCAAAACTGATAAAATTAGTGTTGTCGTAAACAGGGAAACCCTGAGCGCTCAGAGAGGCTGACATAAACACACTTATTAATAAGGTGAGCAGTAAAATTCTAATGTTTGATTTCATAACTTTAATTTTTAAGAGTTAATAAATATTTTAATGGCTTCTTCCATACTGTTGGTTTGTTCATATAAGGCCATTATGGCCTCGCTTTCTTTTCCATCTGTTAAGTATGCTGCATAAACTTCTTTAGGAACTTCCAACCTGAAAATGTTACTTTCTTTACCTATTTTGATAAACATTTCGGTGTACTTCCTTGCTCCTGATAAATTATTACGAATGGATCTTAATTGATTCATATCATGACTTGACAGGTTCAATCGGTTTTTTAATTCGTCATAACCTTTTTCGTTATTGAGGCTGTAAATGACTTGGGTATTTTCTAAAATACTAGCGGATGTAGAATTGTTGGGGAGTTGATTGATGGATTGCAAAATAACGCCTATGGCACCGTTTTGTTTTCTAATGGCTTGATAGTAGAATTCGACACTTTCTAGTACATTTTCAAATTTGAGCTGTTTGGCGAATTCATCGAATAGTATGATGCCTTTTTCGGCCTT
>NZ_LXEI01000035.1 GCF_001642835.1 Pseudotamlana agarivorans | reverse complement strand
GCGTGTCTTTCTTATCATCTACAAACTGATATAAGCTGGCTAAGGAATGTTTAGAGTGAACCGTCTGGTAATAGTATTTTAGCACTTTCTTTATAGCAACTTCTTCTGCTTTTGTGGTGTCTTTACCTAGGGCCAGTAGTTCTAAAATAAAGATACCTAAATCCTCCAAATGTTCGGGGGTTAGTGCTTTATCTGAAGCTCTATAGAAAGGATTAATCCCTAAATTCTTTCCTTGCTCATAGCGTAAAATAATATGATCATCAGGGTAAAGTTTTGCAAACTTGGAATAGGAACCTCCTAAATCAATGACCACTAATCTGACACCAGATTCAAAATACTGACGTAAAATATTATTGGCTAAAAAGGACTTACCTTCTCCTGTGGGGGCAAAAATGGCAAAATTCCTTGCCTTAATACGTTTTTTACCCTCATCCCAAACATCTTTTAGAACGGGTATATTATGCTGCCTGTCATTAAAAATAATACCAGTGGCATCTGTTTTGTAATTGCTGTTATTGATATATAAACACAGAGCGTGTTTTAAATCGGTTACATAGACATCTTCATTCGAAAAATTAGAAGAAAAACAACAATACGAGTTCAGGAAATAATGCTTGCGCTCTTCGCCTTTAGGGTAATAAGGCAAAATATCCAATTCTTTAAATTCGGCCTTTATTTTAGAAGCTATTCGATTTAAATCTTTGACTTGATCCGTCCAAAATATAATATTCAAATGCCCTCGAATTATTCGAGAACTATCATCCTCATTAATAATTGCTGTAATGGCTTCAATCTTTTTTAAGATGACCTTATTCTGCGTTCCAAAATTCGAACTCTTCTTGAGTTCTTCGATTTTTTTATCGAGATGCTTTTGCCATTTGTGCTTATCATCTAGGTAAATGATTTGATTCACCATATGGTTTTCATGGATACTAAGTCCCAGACCGTCTATAAATCCTTGATGAAAGGTGTAATCATCGGATGTGAATTTTTCGTTGGTTTTACTACTTTGTACGACATCTCCAAAACAGCGCTCACTGTTTACGGCCAGTACATCAAAATGATGTTCCCCTACAGAAATATCGGATTTATTAAGCTGAATATCGGTATCAAAATCGGTATTAAAGCCATTGAAATACGTGTTTGTTAGTGAAAAAATTTCATTTTCACCTAAAGGCATTAAAGTCAGTTTACGGCTGTTATTTATATAGGAAACAGCATCATTTACCGCATTGATGAATGCTTTTACTGTGTGATCCAAGGGCTTATGGATGCCTTTTTCGATCTTCCGAAATGGATTGGTAAACTTAGCTGCGTTGAGTGAGCCTCCCAATGGCAACACAAAAAACAAATAGGATGCATGTTTGAGGTATTGACGGCCATTGAAATAATCTGCTGTGGCTTTTTCTAAAAAGCTTTCATTTGGTAGTGCCGAACCATCATACTCTGCCTTCTCATAAATATCTTGTTTATGTATGACCGTGCTTACAGGCAATGATTTAAAAGCCTGAAACCAGGTTCCATGAAGGTCTTCAAAATCCTTTTCAGACAAACTGTATATTTCAGGAAGATTGGCC
>NZ_LXEI01000034.1 GCF_001642835.1 Pseudotamlana agarivorans | reverse complement strand
TTAGGGTTCGGTTGGGTTTGAAACTGACAAATCCATAAATGTTTGTGTTTTTTGGATAGACACGATTGTCTATTCTTGCTGCTTGGGTTAAACGCATTCGTAGCCTGAAATTATTACGCACGGTTTGCGTTCCATCTACCTGTGCATAAATAAAGGCATCTGTGGTTTTTAAAATTTGGTTGTCATTGACTACTGGGTTTGAAGCGAAAAACAACTGATGCTCCAAAGCCAACTCCTTTGCCATCGTTTCATAATCTACTATTATTATTTCAGGTATAGTATCTACACTTTTTCCTGCTTGTTGCTCCTGATTTTCTGATGACCTATAATTTCTTTCCGAATAGCTTATCCTTCCTTTATTGTAGATACTATCTACCATCCGCATTTTTTCCTTGCTTAATAATTCGCTATCATAAACTCCCGTTGAGTCTAACAAATGCTCATCATAAATACTAGGCGCATTGGTTTCTCGAACTTCTTTTAAATCATCAACGGCTTCTAGTTTCGTCTCATATTCCTTTTGATCATCTGGCAAGTCTGGAATAGCAATGTCTTTGTTTTCTATAATGGCTTCATTATCGTCTCCCATAATGGTCATACTGTATCCAGCGATAAATAAAATAATACTGACTAATACGGTTATAAAAACGATTTTCTTTTTATCAATTTTCATTATCAATGCGTTTTAAGGTGTTTTCAAAATAATTGGTAATCAAAAGGCCGTGGGGGTTATTGGGAAAGTGCCTATCCACTTGAATTAATTTACCTGTAGTCGTCATTTCATAAGTATCAATTATTGACCCGCGATTGATTTCAAATACAGTTTTGGTTTCAAAGGCATAGGGCTCTGCTTGAACATCAACCTTAGAATGGATGCTAATCACCTTTTGTAATAAAGAGTATTGCAACAAGCGATTATAGACACCATCTGCCTTCTTTTGTCTGTACAATCCATCTACCGTACTATTGCCCAACCACAAGGCTTTCTCTAAATTTTTCTCATAGTTGCTGGCGTCAATATTATAAAAGTAGCGATGAAAGTTTTCTAAATGCGCCAATACTTCAACTTCAAGATTCTCTTGATGAGACACGAATTTTAATGGAATGACCTGCCCCTCTGTGTTGACGACAAAGGCATTATTAACGGTTTCTTTATGTAGTAAAATCACAAGTACTACAGAAACCACACAGGTTATTACAGCTCCTATTATTACGGCTAACACAATGAAACGGTTGAGCTTAAGTACACTAAAAATGTTTTTATACGGTGTTTTCATTTTCTTAAATATTTTATAACTGATTACCCCCTAGCCTCCTATAAACAGTTTGAACACAAAAGTGCTGGCCTTTCGATAGAGTTTGAATTTTAAAAGCACAATAAATCCAACTGAAGCAAACTGTAAGAGCGGGGCAAAAAAATCACTGCCCCAATCGGATCCAAACAAATCTACCCAGAAGTGCGTATTGATTTCTGTGTACAGGTTATTAACAAATACATTCACTAGAAAAAAGGCTGGTACTAGCATGTACACACCTGCATAGAGTTTGAAGAAATTATAAGCTAAGGTTCTAAACTTTTCAAATACCGCTAAACTAATGACCAAGGGAAAAAAGGCTTGCATGATGCCTAACAAGAAATAACGTTCTGCTAAAAACAGTGGATAAATGAACAAGTCCAGTAACCATAAAAATATTCCCATGATAAAGGCTATCGCTTTTAAACCGTATAGTGGTGTTACTAAGGCTTCATACAATAAGGCAAATGCTTTTTGGGCTGCTTTCAAAGGCCCTACATCTTGCTCTAAATCTAACTCCTGCATTTGTAAAGGCAATAAGGCTGGTGCTGTATCTCGATATTGTGTTTCAATAGCAACCAAAAGGGCATCGAACACATTTAATACTTGTGTTGAAAAAATAACTAAGATTACTACGGCAAAATTCTTTGCTAATTCTGAAGGTGTTAACCCCCAGGTAAAACCTGCGTTGGTGGCTATGCCTTCGTTGTATTTTTTTAGAATATTTATCAGAAAGAAAAGAATAGCTAGAGTTTTCATTCCTGTTATGGTATACTGCGAAAAATCACTGTTTTTGATCGTCGTAAATACAGCATCCACATATTCTAAGCCTATGCCTAATAAAATACCAGCCATTAGTAATTTGTCTGTCTGTTATTGATGATATCTTGCATTTCTCTAAAAGCGATGATCTCGCGATAGCGCCTGGTCTTTGCTTCTATTTCTGCCACCATATCTTTTGACTCTCTTTCTTTTTCCTTGAGGACTTCAGCGCGTTCAGCATCTGTCATTTTAAGGGTACCACTGGAGAGAATTTTATCTATGTATTCTAAGCTATCCATAGAGTTTTCTATAATGGCATTAAATGAATCTGATATACGATTAACTTCATCCGCTTTAATATAGGGTGAGTTTAATATCTCTCTTAAATCGTCTTGTACCAGATCAAAAAGTCGTTTATTATTCTGAGTGAGTTCTTTAACAGCTTTGAGCTGTATAATGGCATTGTTCACTTTTTCTATATTCTCCTTTTGAGTCTTTAGAAACTGAACCGTTTTTAAGAGCTGTGAGGTTTGCTTGGCTGATTCAATTAAGGACTTGGCAAAACTGATAAAATTGGTGTTGTCGTAAACAGGGACACCCTGAGCGCTCAGAGAGGCTGACGTAAACACACTTATTAATAAGGTGAGCAGTAAAATTCTAATGTTTGATTTCATAACTTTAATTTTTAAGAGTTAATAAATATTTTAATAGCTTCTTCCATACTGTTGGTTTGTTCATATAAGGTCATTATGGCCTCGCTTTCTTTTCCATCTGTTAAGTATGCTGCGTAGACTTCTCTAGGGACTTCCAACCTGAAAATGTTACTTTCTTTACCTATTTTGATAAACATTTCGGTGTACTTCCTTGCTCCTGATAAATTATTACGAATGGATCTTAATTGATTCATATCATGACTTGACAGGTTCAATCGGTTTTTTAATTCGTCATAACCTTTTTCGTTATTGAGGCTGTAAATGACTTGGGTGTTCTCTAAAATACTGGCGGATGTAGAATTATTGGGGAGTTGATTGATGGATTGTAAAATAACGCCTATGGCACCGTTTTGCTTTCTAATGGCTTGATAATAGAATTCGACACTTTCTAGTACATTTTCAAATTTGAGCTGTTTGGCGAATTCATCGAATAGTATGATACCTTTTTCTGCTTT
>NZ_LXEI01000033.1 GCF_001642835.1 Pseudotamlana agarivorans | reverse complement strand
GGGTATCTTTCTTATCATCTACAAACTGATATAAGCTGGCTAATGAATGGTTAGAGTGAACCGTCTGGTAATAGTATTTTAGCACTTTCTTTATAGCAACTTCTTCTGCTTTTGTGGTGTCTTTACCTAAGGCCAGTAGTTCTAAAATAAAGACACCTAAATCCTCCAAATGTTCGGGGGTTAGTGCTTTATCTGAAGCTCTATAGAAAGGATTAATCCCTAAATTCTTTCCTTGCTCATAGCGTAAAATAATATGATCATCGGGGTAAAGTTTTGCAAACTTGGAATAGGAACCTCCTAAATCAATGACCACTAATCTGACACCAGATTCAAAATACTGACGTAAAATATTATTGGCTAAAAAGGACTTACCTTCTCCTGTGGGAGCAAAAATGGCAAAATTCCTGGCCTTAATGCGTTTTTTACCCTCATCCCAAACATCTTTTAGAACGGGTATATTATGCTGCCTGTCATTAAAAATAATACCAGCGGCATCTGTTTTGTAATTGCTGTTATTGATATATAAACACAGAGCGTGTTTTAAATCGGTTACATAGACATCTTCATTCGAAAAATTAGATGAAAAACAACAATAGGAGTTCAGAAAATAATGCTTGCGCTCTTCACCTTTGGGATAATAGGGTAAAATATCCAATTCTTTAAATTCGGCCTTTATTTTGGAAGCAATTCGATTTAAATCTTTGACTTGATCCGTCCAAAATATAATATTCAAATGCCCTCGAATTATTCGAGAACTATCATCTTCATTAATAATTGCAGTAATGGCTTCAATCTTTTTTAAAATTACTTTATTCTGCGTTCCAAAATTCGAACTCTTCTTGAGTTCTTCGATTTTTTTATCGAGATGCTTTTGCCATTTGTGCTTATCATCTAGGTAGATAATTTGATTGACCATATGATTTTCATGGATACTAAGTCCCAGACCGTCTATAAATCCTTGATGAAAGGTGTAATTATCGGATGTGAATTTTTCGTTGGTTTTACTACTTTGTACGACATCTCCAAAACAGCGCTCACTGTTTACGGCCAGTACATCAAAATGATGTTCCCCTACAGAAATATCGGATTTTTTAAGCTGAATATCGGTATCAAAACCGGTGTTAAAGCCATTGAAATACGTGTTCGTAAGTGAAAAAATTTCATTTTCATCTAAAGGCATTAAAGTCAGTTTACGGCTGTTATTTATATAGGAAACAGCATCATTTACCGCGTTAATGAATGCTTTTACTGTGTGATCCAAGGGCTTATGGATACCTTTTTCGATCTTCCGAAATGGGTTAGTAAACTTTGCTGCGTTTATCGAGCCTCCCAGTGGCAACACAAAAAACAAATAGGATGCATGTTTGAGGTATTGACGGCCATTGAAATAATCTGCTGTGGCTTTTTCTAAAAAGCTTTCATTTGGTAGTGCCAAACCATCAAACTCTGCCTTCTCATAAATATCTTGTTTATGTATGACCGTGCTTACAGGCAATGATTTAAAAGCTTGGAACCAGGTTCCATGAAGGTCTTCAAAATCCTTTTCGGATAAACTGTATATTTCAGGAAGATTTGAC
>NZ_LXEI01000032.1 GCF_001642835.1 Pseudotamlana agarivorans | reverse complement strand
AATTCCGAGCAAGAAAACAATTTTTTGTCGAATTTAGAGGTGTCCTAAAATGGGATAGGCTACATTTTTTAGGGAAGGCTACAAATGTAGCAAATACAAACCGAATAGAAAATCCGTAAGGATTTTCGTAAGTAGGCGAGAACCAGCCATTAATTATACACGTTGTTGCCATTTCGTTGTTTTTTCAGTTAGTTTAAATTCAGCCTTAATTTTGTTTTCTTAATTTCAAAAGTCTCACTATTATTAGTGTAATACTGAATGGTATTATAAATGCTATAAGTTTTTTATCGGGAATATAAATCCATAATAAAGTTGTAGAAATCACAAAAATTGTTATTTCTCCATAAATACTTTTCAGTTCATATTTTTTTAAAATTGCACCAATTATTACAGGAATAATTATATCTAAAGAAATTCCTGAAATAATAATTCCAGAAAGATATAGTCCGGTTTCTATTCCATTGGTATAACTCACAAATAGAAACAAGGGAATAACCCAAAGGAACCAAAAGTTAGTTTTTAAAACTGACTTTAGTTTATTCCGATTAATTTCCACTTTATTCATAATTTTTTATTCCGTTTGAGTGAGCAATTCCGCTTTATATTTTTGTCGATGCGAAAATCGTTATCAAAATTCCGATTAGTGTGATTAGCCAACTATAATTTATGAAAACATTTTTAAAACTCAAATATGCGATTAAGGTTAATATTCCGAACAAAATTGCATTAAAAAACGGGAATATCGCTCCGTGATTTGAACTTGCTGGCATCTCTGAAGAAGTATTTGAAGCAACAATAACAGCAATTATAGTTCCGATTAAAATCGTAAAAATATTTAATCCAATTCCGTTGAGAAACGTTGTTTTTTCAGATTTCTTTTCAGTTTCCAAAGTTTATTTTTTTTGAGTTCGAGTGTTTTTTTGCAATGAATGGCAACGGTCTAGGCTATGAGTAGTTGTGTGGGTTAGCGATTAACTTTGCAAGTACGCACCAAACTGAAAATCCGCGAGGATTTTCAGAAGTAGGCGAGAACAAGCAATTACTTATAGCCATTGTTGTGCGTTCGTTTTTTCACATTGCTTCAATCAGTTTGTCGGTCAATTCATTAATCCGATTTTCGTCTTCTGCAATTTTATTAATTAAAGTCGAATATTTTTCCTCAAGTGCTACTGCCGAAAATGTTAACTCATCATTTTTATATTCCCATTTCCCTTGATTATCTTGAAGGAATTCGACTATCTCTAACAAATCATTGCTGTAATCAATATGTGACTTGATAAAAGGTTCAAATATTGGTTTTTGGATTGAATCTTTTTTATTTATTCCAGTCATAACTCCTTTGAGTGTTAGATTCCCTTTCGGAATATTTTTATTTAAATCTATAAGTATTGATTTTCTGTTCTCAAAATGATTTTTATACGACTCTGATTGATTCTTATAATGTTTTAATACTCCAATTTGATAATCAAACTCTGCTTGATTATTTAAAAGTGAATAATCTAAAATCCTTTCTTGAGGAACTGAATCAACTGACTTTTGCCAATCTAACATAACAGAACTGTTTATGGATGTGAATTTTTGAAGGTTTTTATATACTTCTTGTTCATTTCCAGTACTATTTCTAATCATTTTGGATATTCCGTCATCTACGTTTGCCATATGTTCTTGATATGCATCAATTCCATCTTCTTCATTGTTTATTTTATGCTTGTATTCCGAAACAGATTTAGAAATAGCATCTACACTATCAGTTTTTTCTTTGCTTATAGCTCCAAGTTCTTTTATCATTCCGAAACACATAAGAACAAGAACTATATTAAATGTGTAAGTTCCAGCATATAGTTTTCTCCCTTTTATTAGCCAAACAATAAAAGCAAAGAATAAAGGTATTATAGCTGATGTAACAATTGAACCAAAGAGATATCCAAGGCTAAATCCGTTTATTCCATCTCTTCTTAAAAAAATTAAGGCTGAAATTCCGATTACGCTTAAAGCTAAAATCCAATTAACTTTTGATAATTTAAATGCAATTTTCTTTTCTTCCATATGGTTGGTTTAAATGACGCACAACGGATTTGTGTATGGAACGTAGCGTGTAAAAAGACACTAACTTTTCGGATTAACACAGAGCCGAATTTTTATATTTTGTTTTTAATTTTTCACTTTTTAAAAGCCAAATTAAAAATTTGGCGGACTTTATAAATATACACAAACCTTTCGGTTATGCACTTATTAGCTATGTTTTATACACCGTGTTGTAGCCAGTTTTTATTTCTAATTTATTCCATTTTTCTTTCCAATTTTTCTTTTCAATTCTACTCTTGTAAATGGTCAAATCAAACTTCGGTGTTGGTACAACTAAGAGATTAAATAAGTCTTCTAATCCATAAGGTGCGATATACTCAATTTGGTTTTTGAAATTCAATCTTACAGCTATTGAAGTAGCTGTTTCAGGCCAAAAGGAAATGGCTTTTTTACAATCAGTATATTGTTTGTGTCCATTTCTAATATGCATTCTTGCTTGATTCTTAACAGACCAATTTAGTTTAGGATTCAGATTTCTCAGTTTGCATTCTATTTCTAAGTCAAACTTTTTGGTCAAATTTGATTTGTCAAAATATATTATGTCAATATCATTAAGTTCTGTTCTGTCTTTCCCGTGTTTTTCGTCCCAAACTTTATTTCTAACAAAACCAGCTCCAATCCAACAATCTTTTAGGTTTAAATCTCTGACTATTTTCAAAATGTTAGTCATCCATTTATCACTTTCAATAATATCGATTAGTTTATTTTCTAACTCTTCAGGCATTTTTGGATTGGTTACAACGGTTAGTATAAGAATAGTAGCGGATTTAGAATCACTAACCTTCGACACTAGAACCGACTATAAATATAAAAAAGCGACTTTGATTAAGCACCAAAGCCGCTATTATTTTTATACATTGTTACCTGCTGCCATTTTTTTTCAGAAGTTTCTTTATGTTATTTTGTTAAATGTAGTTTTTGTCAGTTCGAGGCTACCATTCCACAGGCTTTTTTGAAATTCATTGTTGTAAGAATCAACAGATGTTTTAACCACTTTTCCATCAGAGAAATAAATTCCCTTTAAGTCTTTGTACTTTTCAGAATAGGTCAAGTTGGCTAAATTTCTTCCCGCTTGGGCTGGTGTATGTATGTTGCTTTTTAATAGTGTCAAAACTGGGAATACGTTTTTCCATAAAAATCGCATAACAGGTGAATAAGTTTTGGCAAGTCCTGTCCCTGGGGTCATTCCTGGGTCATAGGCATTTACCCTAATGTTTGTGTTTTTCAATCGCTCTTGTAATTCATAAGTGGTCATTATGTTGCACAATTTTGATGTAGAATACCTTCTTTGCCCAACAATGCTAGGTTTTTCGGAAGTTTCTTTTGGTAAAGCAAGCTCTTGAACACTTGTGTAAATAGGTGGTTCTATTGGTGTTTTGAGTGCTGGGTCGTGTGTTTCGCTGGATGTGAATGTTATGTGTCCATCATTTTTCACAAAGGGTAATAATTGCATAGTCAAGGCAAACGAACCAAGATGATTTACACCAAATGTCTGTTCAAATCCATCTGCCGTAAATTGTGTTTCGCCAATATTCTGTACTCCTGCATTATTTATCAAGATAGAAATAGAGTTGTTTTTTTCTTTGGCAAATGATTCAGAGAACTTTCTTATAGATTCTAAAGAAGCCAAATCTAATTCCAAACATTTTAGGTTTTTATGACCTGTTTTGGTTTTTATTTTTTCTATTACTCCTTTTCCTGCTTTAATATTTCTGGCAGGAATGATGATTTGTTGATTTTTGGCAATTTGAGCCATTTGTAAAGCACATTCAAAACCAATTCCACTGGTTGCTCCTGTAATAATTATTGAATCCATATTTTTTTTGTTTTCTATTAAAATGATGAAACAAAGTTCAGCACTTCAAAAGCAAAAACTTTTGCCATTTGGCAAATAATGAATTCAGATGCTTTTTCGAATCCTGCTTAATGATGATTGCGTGATTCCTAAATAAGAAGCGAGATAGGAAAGCGGAATTCTGTTGGCTAAATTAGGAAACTTTTCTAAAAAACTAAGATACCTTGTTTTGGCATCTTCGGCTAACATTGGACTTAGTTTATTTACCTTTTCAACCAATGCTTTTTCTGTTATTTTATTGATAATGCCGTCCCACTGAATGATAGTGGCTGACAAATCGTTGAGTGATTCTGTAGAAAATACAAGTAGTGTACAATTTGTTACAGCCTGTACATATTCTGAAGAGGGGATTTTTTGATTAAAGCTGTTTATGTCCACTGCAAAATTGTTTTCATCAACAAAGTATTTGGTGATTTCATCCCCTTTGCTGTTATAGTAACATACCCGTAAAATACCTTCTTCAATAAAAGCTACTTGTTTTGGTATTTTTCCTGCTTCGGAAAAGTAATCGCCCTTTTTCAACTCCAATACCTGTGCTTTTCTCTTTATCAAGTCAATTTGCTGTTGATTTAGCTGCCCAAATTCCAACAGATAGTTTATTAATTTGTCCATAGTCACAAAGATTGTCATTACATTTTATTCGGAATTTGTCAAATGGCAAAAAGGGTTGATTGATTTTGATGTTGCTCCATTTGTACGGATTTTCTGATTACAGGTAACGGTCTAGTGTATGATTTCGTTGCGTGTTTAAGCACTAAATTTAGCAAATAAATCACAGATAGAAAGTCCGCGAGGACTTTCGTAAGTAGGCTATAACTAGCAATGAATTATACACATTGTTGGCGTAAGTACTTTTTAAAATATACTGTCCAAAACCATAATATCTTTTTCAAAATATTTTTTATTCTCAAAATAATTTAATTTAATTGAGTCAGAAGTAATTGAGTCTTGGGAAAAATACTCAACCAAAATTCCTCTAAATTTCTTTTTGCCGATTGAATTAAAATATCTTCCAAAAACTGCGCTTTTCCCAAAGTCAGTTGTTAGTCCGAGTGAGTTTTTCATTTCTTTTTCTAAATTTAAATTAAAGGTTGTGTCCAGATTTACTTCACTGAGGTTTGAGAAGTCTTCATTAAAATTAATAGAATAATCTTTTGGAACAACGATAAATATATTTGAGTATTTATTTTTGAAAATAGGGGATATTAAATCAATTTTAGCCTTAATTGGTTCGTTAAGTTTAATGGTATCTTTCTCAAAAACTATTTTAAAATGAGTTCCCTTATTTTTTAAAGTATCTCCATTATTATTAAAAAACCAATCTTGGTTGATATACGATTTTCCTTTTATCTTTATATATTCTGCTTTTCTATTTAAGACTCCAGTAGTGTCATAATAATTCCATATTCCAATAGGCTGATTGGTTTCAAAAGTCATTCCTTGAGATTTGAGAATGCCATTGGGATAATAGTACTTTTTTAAACCGTCGAAATTAGTGGTTGTATTTTTAGTGTCATTTTTGCAACAAAGAAAAATCAAAAAAAAGGGGAGAATTATAAATCTATTCATTTGGTTTTTCAGTATTTACGCCAACAATAGCTGTATGATTTGTGGTGCCCTTGGGGCGACATTAATGATACAGCCTGTTGTATGCTGTTATATTTTAATTTTTATTTTTTTCTAAAATTAATAATATAAGTTAAGGCACCGTTACGGATCCGGAAAAATATATCACGCTTTTAATCGGGCTAATCCATAGCGTATGATAATTTATATCTCATATAAAGATCGTCCGCTATGGATCTTATAAACACTTGCTTTACTTTATTCAGCACAATTCCGAAAAAAACTTGACTTTGTCAGAATTTTTTGCGTACTTGTACAAGTATTTAACGTGCTAACGTTCTGAAAGTTAACTTTCAACGCTTTCAAGCGAAATACTTGAGCAGTACCTTTCCTTTTAGTCAAGATACTCCACTTTTGAATAAAGTAAAGCATATCCATCGGCTATAGACAATCCTCGATTAAAAGCGACAACTCCGGATCCGTAATTGCATACAACGGTCTCGTGTATGATTTGTGGCGTGATTTAGCACCGAATTTAACAAATAAAAACCGAATAGAATATTCCGCAGGAATATTCGTAAGTAAGCTCGAACTAGCCATTAATTATACACCTTGTTGTACACCGTTTTTTTATATTATTACCAACATTCAATCCAAGATTCTAATTCAATTTTTTTTCTCCATTTGCCATTGTTCTTTTCGAGAATTAATGACTTTCCATCGCTTCCATGTAAAATTCTTATATAAGCAAGACTTTTATTTTTATTAAAAATTGGTTTGGTAAATTTCACTAAGTTGTAATTCTCTGTTCCTTGATTTAAGCTGTCTATCATCTCTAATATTGAGTTGTAAGGTACATTCCTTTCCGCATACCCTTTTAAGTCGAAAACGTTAAATCCATACTTTGATAATTGATTTAAGTTTAGTTTCAAGTTTTCCTTTCTTTGACGTATTACATATGTAGTATCCTTTATATTCAGATTTTCGGAAATGAATTTGTTATAACTTACTTGTATTAAGGTGTCATTAGGATATGTA
>NZ_LXEI01000031.1 GCF_001642835.1 Pseudotamlana agarivorans | reverse complement strand
GGCAACAAGCTCTGAAAAGACATGAACATAAAAATAATTCCTCTATTTATTCTAATTCTGAATTTTACTTTAACTTCATGTGATTTTGACTATCCTCGTAAGAATAAAAAAATTGACAAAAGTTTTATCTTAAAAATTGATGAATCTGAATTGAAAGATTTTGATAGTATAAACAGACTTATCATAAATAACAAATCTAAATTAATCCCAATAATAGATAAGAAAAACCGAACTCATGAAGATATTACAAAAAGAAAAATTAATTCTCTTTATATTACTAAAAGATTATTAAATGAATATCTTCCAGACAGTACAATAAACAGAGGGTTTTTGGAGCGTCATAATTTTTCATTAAATGATGAAAGCAAAATGGAAACGAAACCTAAATTGAACTTAAAACGTTTACACTTTGTTTTTGACTATAATAGAGCAATCTACGTTTTATGGAATTCCGAATTATTAAGAGGAGAAAGGCATCCTGAAATACATGAAAAGAATTATAACTATCATATTGTACAAAAACTATTGTATAATTTTGATTTAGACTCTATTACAATTAAAAGCACTAATTTATTACACACACAACAAATAAATGAAAATTGGATTTATGTAATTGATTACGAAAAAGTCGGAGATGACGATAATTTTACACCAACAAAAGAAGAAACAAGAATGTTGAAAGAAAAATATTTTAACTTTTGAAAATAGCCAGTTGCCAACAAGGTGTATAATTAATGGCTAGTTCGGGCTTACTTACGAATATTCCTGCGGAATATTCTATTCGGTTTTTATTTGTTAAATTCAATGCTAAATCACGCCACTAATTATACACGAAACCGTTGTACGCAATGATGAAAAACCTGCTTCCGATATTCATTCTTACATTTACAATTATAGCTTGTAAAGAAAAATCATCTGACTTAAATCGGAATGAAACTATTGAATATTATCCGAACAAATCAAATGTAGTTTTCAAAAAAACAGTCCATTTAGCGGACTTTGACAGTGTTTACTATTTCTACGATAATGGAATTTTATTTAAAAAAGGAAAACAATATAAGGAAAATCAAAAATTTGGAAATTGGGAATTGTATGACCGAGATTCTGACTTACGTGAAATTCGAGAATGGTTCACATTAAAGGGAAAATCAAAGGCTAATCGAGCGTGGAATCTGAATAAAAAAGGAGATACGATAGCTTGGAGATACCAAGATTCTATATACAAACAAACTGAATTTATAAATGACACAATACCATTTAGAAATACAATTTATGATATAATTTACTTTAATAAAGATACCATTAAATTAAACGAACCGATTAGAGGGTTTGTAGAAGTACGTTCATCAGTGATTAGAGATCAACCATCAAACATAAGAGCATTTATTGCAAAAGACAGCGCAAATTATAATTATGATTTCTCAAATGAGAAAGAGGTCAAACTTGCTAAATTTAATGACTTAACTATTGATAGTATAAATCAAAAATGGGCTGGAGAAGGAACTGACTTCTCTAAACTTATTTTCATTGGTTTATATTTTGACTCTGTAGGAGAAAAAAACTTAAGAGGTTATTACCAACAGTATTCTTTCGGACCTTTTGAAAAGGACGAAAAAGGACATAAAATTGACAGCATAATTGGACATAAAATTTATTTTGAAAAGAAAGTTTACGTTAAAGATAGTATTGAATAATTCACAGCGTACAACAAAGTGTATAATTAATGGCTAGGTCGAGCTTGCTTACGAATATTCCTGCGGAATATTCTATTCGGTTTTTATTTGTTAAATTCCGTGCTAAATAACGCCACTAATTATACACGAGACCGTTGGGCACAATTAAAACACTAAGATTATGGAGAACATTTATAGAAAATTGAAAGACCCTAATTTCTCGACTCACATTTATTCAAGGAAAGGTGGAGAAAATAGAGCAAATAAAGCTATAGTCGAAATATTTGATAAAATCTCTTTTGGAGAATACGATTTATCGAAAACAAAAAATGTCCTTTTAAATATTGCTTCTGGAAACGTAGAAATTACGATTGATGAAATTGGAGAAATTAATGACATAATTCAGGACAAAATTAATGGGGCTAATATTCTTATGAACGTTCAAGAAAAGAACATTGATAAAGATATTGAAATTCAAATAATAGTAACCTGTTTAGAGTTTGAGACTGATAAAATAGATACTGATAAACTATTCGACATAAATCCACTAACGACAACTACATTACCACTATACTTTTTAGAAGAAGAATATTCAAGTAACGAAATATCTGAAATGATTTCGTTTATTTCCGATTTATATCAAGACATAGGTGGAGACGAACTAAAAATTCGTGGTTTTCAATCAAAACTTGTCGAAATGAACCTTGAACCAACTCTGTTTTAATATGGAAGAGAAAGACGAGAAAAGGTTGTTGAGAATCGATTTGGTTGGTAAAGATGAAAACTTATTTGCTAATCTAAAAGGCAAATTAATTAAAATGGTAGATAAAGTTTTAGATTCTTCATTAGATGTTAATTCAGATTTAACAGTAAAAGAAGAATTACAAAAATTTACTTCTTTAGGTTTAAACTTTGCGGAATCCAAATTAAAAAAGGCCAGTATTGAAAACGACCATATAATTACCGAAATACAAGAAAAACTTTCAATAATTCAAAAAAACAAAGCAGAAGCACGAAAAATAAATGCAACTGCAAGAACAATTGAATTTGACCAAAATTTAAAGGAATTGACATTTACGCTAAAAATGACTAATGCCCTAATCTTGGGAGAAGGAAACGAGGAAGCATTGGCATTTACAAAACAGATAGATGTGTTCTTGGAAGTCATAAAAAGTATTAACGAAATGAATAGTATAAAATAACTGTGCCCAACACCGGCTATAGTTCATTGCTTCTGACTTTCCTCTCGGAAAGTCCTCGCAAATTTGCTATCTTCGGTTTATGGCGGAAAATCCTCGCGGATTTTCACGCAACGAAACCATAGCCATAACCGTTACCTACAATATGAAAAAACTAATTCCAATAGAACAAAGAGAATCTGAATTAATAAAATTTGGAGCAAATAAAATTTTTATTAAAAATATTGGAAAAATAGATGAAATAAAATATCGTGTTGAAAACGTAGATGGTGCTTATTTTTATTTTCCGACAATAGCGAATTACGAAATATTGAGCGGACTAAATATAATTCCGATATACGATGAAGGAGAAACTTTTCGTGTATTTGGGTATAATGAATCGATTCAAAAAATCTTTCATTTTGAATTGGAAAATGACCAAATCTATACTGACTACGGAACAAATTGGAATTTACTTTTATTTGATATTATGTTTCAATATTTTGAGGATGATATTGATGAAAAACTTGACTTGGAAACATTCAAAAAAGTTGGAAAAGAACTGGGGTTTGATAAATCTGAATCTTTATATAAAATGGTAGATATTCCTTTAGACGAATATAATGAGAAATATAAAGAACTTGAAAAATGGAAAAAGGAAATAGCTGAAAAGTTAGAAATACTGTAGGTAACACCGTGTATAATTAATGGCTAGTTCGAGCTTACTTACGAATATTCCTGCGGAATATTCTATTCGGTTTTTATTTGCTAAATTAGTTGCTAAACCACGCCACAAATCATACACAACACCGTTGCCTACAATACTGAAAAACGAACTATAAAAAATGATTGTACCTGTCGAAAATATTGTTGAAACTGTTGATCTAACAGCTGATGACGTTCTATTACCAATGATGGAATGTATAGTAAATTCTGTTATTAGCTTACAACAATCGGACAAACCAAATGATGAAAAAATTATTCAAGTAAAAATCATTCGAGGTAGTTCACCAAAACAAGCAAACTTTGACAATATAAGAACTATTGATAGCATTGTCATTACCGATAATGGAATTGGATTCAACGAGAAAAATTACAAATCATTTGAAACACCTTTCTCAAAAATAAATAAAGAATTCGGCTGTAAAGGCATTGGTAGATTTACAGTTTTAGCCGCATTTGAGAATTTAAAAGCAAGAAGTAACTATTTTGAAAATGGAGATTGGCATTATAGAGAATTTGAATTTAACTCAAATGACGAACTCAAACCAATAAAATTCGAGATTTCTGACAAACCAGAATCAAAAACAACTGTTGAATTAAGTAATTGCTTTAATGAAATTATTAAAGAAAAATCTGCTTTATCATTAATTCAGATTTCAGAAAAAATTATGGAACATTGTTTAATTTATTACCTCAATGATTCCCTACCAAGTATTGTAGTTTATGATGAAGAAGGCAAAGAAGCAGAATATATAAATGACCTTTTTGCAAAAGTTTCAAAAGAAAAAGAAAGAACATTTACTGTAAAAAATCATCCTTTTAAAATTTACATTACTAAAACAGCAAAAGAAGGAAACAGAAAGAACAATTACGTTTATTATTGTGCAAATTCAAGAGTAGTTGGTAATCCAAAAAACATTAAAAATTTCAATAGCCTATTCAATTATCCCATATCTAAAAACGGTAATTTATATTTTTTAGATGTTTATGTAGTATCGGAATTTTTAAATCAAAAAGCGTTTAGCACTAGAAACGGGTTTAATATTCCAAAAGAAAACGAAAATCTACTTTTTAACAATTCAGAACAGGTTACATTCCAAGATATTGAAGAAAAACTAACAGAGGTTCTAGAAGATGAATATGACCAATTTGTAAAAGACTCTAAAATTAAAAGTCAAAAGCAAATAGAAAATTACATAATTGAAAATGCACCTAGATACAGGAGTTTTTTAAAAAATCCTGCAATTTTAGATTCTATTCCACCAAATCTTTCGGAAGATAAACTAGAGGAACATCTATATAAGATTTCATATTCGGCACGTAGAAAAGTTGAAAATCATATTGAAAAATTCATTTCGGAAAAACATATTAGTGAAGAATCAATTGAGAAGATAAAAGATGACATAAGAGAAAAAACTGCATACGACATTGACAGTTTAGCAGACTATATGACAAGACGTAAAGCAATAATCCAATTGTTCGAGAAATTTTTAGATGCTGATGAAGAAGGTAGATATAAATTAGAGGAAGATGTTCATAACATAATTTTTCCAATGGGTTTGACAAAAGACCAAACCTCATACGAGAACCATAATCTTTGGTTACTGGACGAAAGGTTTATTAATTATAAGTTTATCGCTTCAGATAAATCCATAACATCTTTTTCACAAAAGAAAAGTAGTAAAGAACCTGATTTACTTTTAACAGATAACCCTGAAATGTTTGATAATCCAATTAGTTTTGGAAATAGAAGTGCAGGAGAAGTCAATTCAATGGTGATTTTTGAGTTTAAGCGTCCAGGAGAAATTGCTCATCAGAAAAACAAAGGAGATTATAGGTGGCAATTCTCTGATTTAGTGGAACCCTATTTTGATGAATTTCTTTACAAACAAGACAAAAAAAATTATAAAGGAAATCACGTTATAATAACGGAAAATACCCCAAAATTTGGATTCATAGTTTTAGACGTAATTCCTCCACTTTTAGCGAAATTTAACGAAGGTAAAGGATGGAAGAAAACGCCATTTGGAACTTATTACAAAATTCAGTCTGAATTGAATATGCATATTGAAGTTATGACATTTAGAAAATTATTAGATATAGCCCAAAACAGACATAGTGCATTTTTTGACAAACTTTTCGCATAAAAAGAAAAGTACTGTAGGCAACAATGTATAAAAATAATAGCGGTTTAATCTCTAAAACGAAACAAAATGAATTTAAAAAAGGTCTGTATTTAGCCATAAAGTTAGTGTGTATAAATCCGCTACTATTCTTATACTAGACCGTTGCCAACCATACCTCACTCGCACAAAAAAAATGTTAACTGACCAAAGCAAAACGCGACTATTATAAAGGAATGATTTACTTTGCGAAAAAAAAAGACAGTTAACAATATGTAAATAATGTATCCAATAAATTCAAAAAACATAATCAAAATCTGCAACAGATTTTTGGAATGGTAAATAGTAAAAAACCTCCGTTAAAAACGGAGGCTTTGATTTTCAGATTAGCCCCAAAGGGGCATTAGGCTCATTCATGATGCTCTTGATATTTTACATATCGCCTTATCATGTCCTCATCCAAACCTACTGTACTTACAAAATAACCTCTCGACCAAAAGTGATTGCCCCAATAAGGCTTTTGTCTTAAACTTGGATACGTCTTGAACAACTTGATTGCCATTTTTCCTTTTAGAACACCCATGAATTCGGATATGGACACCTTCGGTGGAATTGAACAAACCAAATGGACATGGTCTTTTTGCACATTCATTTCTTGAATAATGACATCTTTCCAAGTACTCATTACTTATAAATCATGCTCTACCAGTGATTTTACCATGCCCTCCAGCACACGGAAACGACACTTGGGAGTGAATACAATGTGATAGTCACATTTGTAATACACATGTGTTAATTTTCTATATTTACTCATCTTAAAAAAGTTTTAGATGGTAAACCTAAAAAATGGCGAAGCCTTTAAAACATGACCACCGTCAAAGACGGTGGTTTTTTAGACTGAAATAAAAATTTCTCAAAACTCATTATCCTTGAATAATTCTTCATATTAACTAATATTACAACAGAAAATTTAATGCAAACGAAAATGTATTAAAACGGAATGTAAATTTCTATTAATTAACGAATAACTAGCTTCTTAGATAAAACACCTGATTCAGATTTTATATGAATTAAAAACAAACCTTTACTCTTAAGTGAAACTTTTAAACTATTATTTATTTTATGTTCATATACTAATTGACCAACTAGGTTATATATACTAACCATTCCTCTCCCGCCATATTTTATAAAGAAATCTTCATTTATTTTAGAAGGATTAGGGTAAACTATAAATTTGTTACTAACTTCATCTAATTCTAAGTCATCATTACTTAAAGTTTTTTCCTGTAATACAATTGTTTTAATTAAATTATCTTTTGTAAGAACAGCTTGTCCTGCTACCTCGTAAAATTCAAACTCATTAATTACATAATTATATGTACCAATTGCAAGGTTATTAGCTTGAATTTCCCCATTAGCATTAGTTATATAATCTGTGCCATTAAAATTCACGGATATACCGTTTAAAGGATTTATACCATTTGTAACTAAAATTGTGTAATTAAATATTGTTTTTTCCTGTTCTAATATAAAATCGTTGTTTATAGAGTTTTCACTCAAGTTATTCAACTTTAATAATCCTGTATTATTTGTATAACCATTTAAATACGTGCTAATTTCACCAGACCATCCTCCTGTTATAGTTGTGGAATAATTTCCATTTACATCCGTTAATACAGATGCAGGAAATCCTAAAACAGAAACATTGGCTAACGGATTTCCTTCACTATCTGTTACAACCCCACTTACCGTATAATCGGCAGATTTTACTAAACGAAAACCAGATGAATCCATGTACTGTTCACCAGATAGTCTAAATCTTGTTTTATTCCTAAAATAGGGTGCAGGATCTATATGAAAACTTCTACCTCTTGTTACGTGCCCAAAATTAGTATAAACGGTATTTATTGGATTAATGGTGGGGCTATTTGCATAATAGTTTGAGGCATAATAATCTTCACATATTTCCGAAACATTACCCGACATATCATATATACCTAATTCGTTTGGTAATTTAGTACCAACTGGAGCTGTGGAATTCCTCGATTTAACAGCTACATCATCAGCGTCATTGCTACCACTATACACATAACCTAAACTTTGGTTTCCT
>NZ_LXEI01000030.1 GCF_001642835.1 Pseudotamlana agarivorans | reverse complement strand
TTTTTAGGGAAGGCTACATTTTTAGGGAAGGCTACAAAATGGGATAGGCTACAATTAAAAACACTACGCACAACACCGTGTAAAAAACATTGCTTATTTTAGTTAAGCCTAAAGGTTGTTGCTTTTTTGCTAACTCTGATTTTCCTGCGGAAAATCCTCGCACACAAAACCGCAACGTTCCTTACACATAAACGTTACCCACCATTTTTGAAAAAAAAAAAAAATCCAGCTAATAAATGAGTTCAGTACATTATTTCCAAAGATATTCACAGCCAGAAAATGTAGTTACGAATAATACGCTTTTATTACTTTCAAGACTTTACAACGAGTCACCTTTTAAATTTAAATTGTTACTTAACGAATTAGCAGACGAATTGGATTTAGATGTTGGAGTGAATTTCAGCCAACAGGAAAAAGCTGTTAATTCAATTCCAGACGGATTTATTTCCCAAGAAAGTTTTAGAATAGCGATTGAAACCAAATTGGCGGACAATTTTTCTGTCAATCAACTCGCAAATCACTTAAACTCATTTGGAACTGAAACTACAAAAGTTTTATTAGCTCTTGGACCAGTTGACATTAACTCTAGTCAAAGAAAAAGGATATTAGATAAAGTCAAAGAATTCAACACTTCTAAAAATTTTAAAGTCGCTTTTATATCAACGACATTTAAAGAAATTGTTGCAATTTTTAGAGATGTAATTGAAGATTACGATTTTGAATTAACTGCGATAATAGATGACTATGAAGAATTTTGTATTAATTCAAGACTGATAAGAAAAGACGAATATCGTATGCTGACAGTAGCCTGTGGTTATACATTAGAAGATAACTTTAAAAACAACGTTTATTACGACCCAGCAAATAGAGGGTTTTCTTATTGCTCACATTTAGGAATTTATGACAATAAATCAGTTCAAGGAATAGGAAAAATCGAGAATGTAATTACAGCTAATTTAAAGGAAAATGACGAACTTCAAATTATTGGAACAACGAACGGAACTGCAACTGATAAGCAAAAATCTGATATTTTGAATATGATAAAAGATGCTCAACAAAATATTGGTTGGGACATTACGCAAAACAACAAATTTTTCTATGTAGAAAAGTTCATTAAAACGGATTTTAGAAAAACCAGTAAAAGAGGGCTTTTTGGTAAAAGATATTTTAACTTGAACCAACAATTAAAAAGACGAGATTTTGAAAACACGGAGGAAATAGCGGAATTGTTAAAATCAGAAACGTGTAAAAAACGGTGGGTAACAACGTATATAACTCATAGCTAGTCAGTTGACCAATCGAAGTTAAGGCATATTTGGAAGTCCGCCAAATTTTTTAATTTGGCTTATTGAAAAGAAAAAGTAATAAGAAAATTAAAAAATTCGGCTCGTGCTTAACCAAAAAATTATCGCTAATTTGTACGCTACGAGCCATATACAAGACCGTTAGGCTCAATTAAAATAGAATAATATGAAACAACTTTCACAATTATTTGTCTTGATTTTTGTTTTCCAAAGTGCAGTAGCTCAGGTTACTCCATCAAATCATCAAAAGTTGGATAAAATTGCACATAGACTATATGCTGAAGGCAAAATCCATGGAGGCATTCTCATAGCTGAAGGAGAAAATGTCATATACCAGAATGCCTTTGGTATGGCAGATCGAAACTTAGAAATACCCAATACAACCAAAACCAGATTCGTAATAAACAGTATGGGGAAAATGTTTACAGCGATTCTAACCTTGCAGCTTGTTGAAGAGGACTCAATTGCACTAGACGATCCCATTTCGAAGCATTTATCTTGGTTTAAACACCCCGAAGCAGATGATATAACTATTCATCATTTATTATCGCACAGATCTGGTTTAAAGGGGTATTTTGATGAACAAATTAAAGGAAACATTGACTTTTTTATTCCGCAAAGAGAAGTTCTGGATAAAATAGCTCAACTCGAATTGAATTTTGATCCAGGACAAGGATTTGATTATAGCAATACAGGATACTTACTCTTGGGGGAGATAATAATGAAATATAGAAATGCTGACTATTATAATGTTCAAAAAAACAGAATATTTACCCCTATCGGTATGACTAGCAGCTATAATTCAACCTCAATTTATGGTCCTGGCTCACCGGTTTACTACCTTCAGGATGGTTCTCCTGCAACTCCTTTTCCTCATAGCAACTATCGAGGTGATGGAGGAACAAAATCAACATTACAAGACTTGCACATATTTATGGTTGCTGTAGGAAGTGATAAACTATTAAAAAAGGAAAGCTGGGATTTGATGTTTCAAAAATATTCACTTCCTGAAGAAGCCAAACGTCCATTTGGAGCCCATTTTGAACCTTATGGATATGGTTGTAGCGTTATGAACTTGCCCTACAAGGGAGAGAATAAGGCTTTGGCCATTGGCCATGGCGGAGCAGGATATGGCTCATCAAATTATATGCTGAAGTTTATTGACAGTGAGAGGATCATAATTCAATGGAATAATGAATTCTTGAGACCTCTTCCACCAGAGTTGTTAGAAGAAATAGCGAAACTATAAAAGAGCCTAACAATGTATAACCGCAATTACAGCGGATTCGACTACGTCCTAATCCACGCGGAATTGCTAACGTCAGTGCCAAACCGAAAATTAACACATATTAACCCGTAACTGACGGTTATACGAGACCGTTAGCGGTCATTGAATACAACCACTAAATTTATCTTTGACATATAGAAATAGAAACACTATTGGACTGACATTTTATTATACTTATTCCTGTACTCAATTGGTGTGAGACCAGTAATTTTTTTGAAAATGTCTCGAAATGCTTTTGAATCTGAATAACCCACATCATACATCACTTCATTTATATTTTTTCGACTGGATTCAAAAAACCGTTTGGCAGTTTCAATTTTAACTCTATTAATATATTGCAATACCGAATTACTGGTAGCAATTTTAAAACGTCTTTCAAAACTTCGTCTGCCCAATGAGACCAAATCGGCCAGCTGGTCAATCGTGATTCTCTCTTGTATGTTAGTTTCAATATATTCTTGAACTAATTTAATAGATTTATCAGTATGGTTTTTTTGACCTTGAAACATGGCAAAAGTAGCTTGACTATCCCTGTCAATATCAACGGCAAAATATTTTGAAGCCAATATTGCCGTTTCCCTATCCGTATATTTTTCGATTAAATAAAGTAATAAATTCCAATACGAGTTTGCGCCACCGCTAGAATAAAGTCGTTCTTCTTCGGTTATAATATGTCCTTCTACGACTTCAACTTCAGGGAACATTTCACGAAATTCATTTTGAAAACCCCAATGTGTCGAACATTTTTTACCGTTCAGTAAACCGGTAGAAGCTAATAGAAATGCACCCACACATAGCGAAGCTACTTCTGTACCTTTTTTATACTGGTCCTTTATCCAAGGTAGAAGTTTGCTATTGGATGCAATAGCGGTTTTCATATCACCAAACAGTGCGGGGATTATTATTAAATCTGTTGTCTCAATATCCTTTAAGAGTTGAGAAGTGTTTACAGAAAACAAACCTTCGTTTAATTTTACTTGCTTTTTTAATCCAACTAATTGCACATCAAACAATGGCTTTCTACCACTCACAACCATAAATTGATTGACTGCCGAAAATAGATATTGCGGATCTGCTATGGCCTGCATAACAGAATTTTCAGGAACAAGGATGCTAACTCGCTTCATTTTCAACCTATTTTAAGTAAAATTACAAATATAAGTTTAAAACATGTCGTAAATCACCCTTTAGTTGTCATTATTCGACATCATCTATTTTTAAAGAACGGTGCATCTTTGTATTATTAATTTTTAAAAATAAATATAATGAGCAATTCAAAAATTAAAGTTACAGAAATCATTAACGCAGAAATAAGTAAAGTTTGGGATTATTACAATGAGCCGAGTCATATTGTAAACTGGAACTTTGCAGACCCAAGTTGGCATTGCCCATATGCAGAAAACAATTTGAATGTAGATGGTATATATAAAGCTAGAATGGAGGCCAAAGATGGTAGTTTTGGTTTTGACTTTGAAGCAGTTTATACTGAAATTTCAAAACGCAAAAGCTTTACTTATGAGTTTGGGGGAAGAACTGCTACTGTGGAATTTAACGATATGGGAGAACAGACAGAAGTCATAATAATATTTGACCCTGAAGAAAAAAACCCAATAGAAATGCAAAGAGAGGGTTGGCAGGCCATCTTGACAAACTTCAAGAATTATACAGAAAATAATTAATTATGAAAATCAGTTCTTATCTCACATTCGATGGCAATTGCCGTGAAGCGATGACGTTCTACAAAGAATGTCTGGGTGGTGACTTAATGCTACAACTAGTAGAAGGTTCACCAATGGCAAACAAAATGCCACAGGAAATGAAAAAATGTATTTTGCATTCCACTCTCACAACTGATGCGTTTGTAATTATGGGTTCTGATATGACACCAGAAACAGGACTTATTAAAGGCAATGCAACTTCTATGGTAATCAATTGCGGCAGTGAAGCAGAAATCAGAAACATTTATGAAAAGCTTTCAAGAGAAGGAGTAGCACATCATAAAATTGAAACTACTTTTTGGGGTACTTTGTTTGGCGACCTAACAGACAAATTCGGGAATAACTGGATGTTAAACTACGATGAAAAAAATCTATATAATAGCGTAAAAAATGAAGAAGGATAAAATAATATTTTGGATAGCGACAATAATCATCGCTTTATTTGAAGGAGTAATGCCAGCATTATTCTCGCAAACAGAACTAGCTAAGGAAGGAATAAGACATTTAGGGTATCCTGAATATTTTGCAATGACATTAGTTATCTTTAAAATTTTAGGTGTATTGACGTTAATAATTCCACAGGTTCCTAAAAGAGTAAAAGAATGGGCTTACGCAGGTTTTGCTTTCAACTTTATTTTTGCAACCATTAGTCATGGAGCAGTTGACGGAATTAATGGAAAAACCTTTTTTCCATTGGTCATATTTGGAATTTTAGCTGTTTCATATATTTACTATCACAAATTAACATCTAACAAAAACTAAATATTATGTCGTTTCAAGCATACATCGACAACATTAAAGTCAAGACGGTAAAGACACCTGCCGACTTTAAGAAGTTAGAGGAAAAGAAAGAATTTGAATTAGGACACGGACATGCAATGGCTATTTATGCAACATTCAAAAGGATAAACCGAATGACAAGAAAAACAACGAACCGCTAACACCGTGTATAATTAATTGCTTGGTTATAGCCTACTTACGAAAGTCCTCGCGGACTTTCTATCTGTAATTTATTTGCTAACTTTAGTGCTTAAAACACGCAACTAATCATACACAATACCGTTGGCAATAATTTTGACCCGTCCTGAATAAAGGCTACATAATTTTAAACATTATGTATAAAAACGACAAAGTAATTAGACGGTATTCAGAACCTTTTAAACTGAAAATTTTAGACGAACTTACTACTGGAAAACTAAACAAGTATCAATTAGGTAAGGCATACGGTATTGCCCCTACAACTATTAATGAGTGGGTTAAAAAATACAACCGTAAAGACCTTATGAACACAAGAGTAACTGTGAAAACTAAAGATGAAATAACACGTATTAAAGAGCTACAAAAGGAAATTGAACAGCTTAAAAAACTACTTTTAAAAAAGGATATCGACGCCCTTGTGGATGAATCATACCTTGAGGTAGCTGCGGAACAGCTGGGCTACAAATCCATCCTTGAATTAAAAAAAAAGCTAAATATCAAGCCTTAATTAAATCTAGAGATAAGTCTGAGGGATTTGCATCTTTAGACACCATTACAGAATCTTTCGGGGTTAAACGCGATGCCTACTACAAATTCAAACGTAGAGAGGAAAAGCGTTTACAGATTGAACAAAAGGTTGTCGAAATTGTAAAGCAAAGACGCAAATCCCTTCCTAGAGAAGGCGTTAGGAAACTTTTAAAATCATTAGACCTAGAGTTTACTAATGCTAACTTAAAAATAGGTAGAGACACTTTATTTAACATCCTTAGAAAACACAATATGCTCACACTTAGAAAAAAATACAGTACTAGAACCACCAATTCATTGCACAGATTCTACAAGTACAAAAACATCATTAAAGACCTAGAAGTTACAGAACCTAATCAAGTCTGGGTAAGTGATATCACATACATCAGAACCATAAAAGGCTTCTGTTATTTAGCCCTTATAACGGATATGTATTCTCGTAAAATCGTTGGTTATGACCTCAGTGACAGCCTGGAGTTAAATGGCTGCGTAAGAGCACTTAATAAAGCGCTATACCAAGCTAAAAACGTTAAAGGACTCATACATCACTCAGACAGAGGAATTCAGTATTGCAGTAATGTGTACACACAAATACTTAAAAGAAAAAAAATAAGCATTAGCATGACTGAAGAAAATCATTGTTACGAAAACGCTATGGCTGAACGCGTTAACGGCATACTCAAAAATGAGTTTTATCTTGATCAAACCTTTGACAGTATGGCGCATGCTAAGAGAGCAACAAAAAATGCAATTAATTTATATAACGAAATAAGATTACACTTATCTTTAGACTTCAAAACACCTAATATGGTTTATAATTTAGCTGCTTAAATTCATTTTTTAACTGTAGCCATATTTTAGGACGAGACATTATGAAGCAAACTCTTATTTCTATTTCTATTATTTTGTTTTCTGGATTTTGTACTGGAATTAATGCTCAGGGGAATTCTCTAGAAAAACGAATTAAGGAGTATAAAAGTAAGAATTTAAAAGACCATTATGAAGTATTCCACAATTGTTTTCCAGATGGACGACCTGATTTAAGATCTATAACTGATTCGATAAAATCTATTTCTTACGTTAAACCAGGAGGTCACGATATCTTATTTTATAATTCTGATAGCAATCAAATCATAGAACTTATACCAAATAAATATTTTAGTCTGTCCGATTTAATCGTAAAAATTGAAATTTTGGACAATATTAATATCAATCTATTGGATATTTATGATTATGATTTAGGCATGAAATTAACTAATGAAAAAGTAACTCAAATTGGTAAAGATTATATTAATAAGCAAGAAGCATTTTTTATTGAATCAATTTCAAAAAATAGTTCTAAATCAAAATTTTGTGAACTTAAATTTTATGTAAGACATCCAACAACTAAAAAAATTATAATTACTACTTTAAAAGACTCTAAAAGGAAAGACTACAGATCGATTTTCTGTACATATAGAACAATAATAACGAATTTGAATTGGATTTAACGTTTTACAACAAGGTGTATAATTAATGGCTAGTTCGAGCTTGCTTACGAATATTCCTGCGGAATATTCTATTCGCTTTTTATTTGCTAACTTCCGTGCTTAATAACGCCACTAATTATACACGAAACCGTTGTAAAACATTTACCCAAACGTCTCGTCCTAAAATAGGTTGACTAAAAATTAAACACTTTTAGTTAACTATGGAAACATCAAAGAACCGCTCCTGCCGAAAAAAGAAGTATCAAAAAGTAAGTTTCAATATGAAACTTTCGATAATTGATGAAATTGCAAATGGACAGATCTCCGTAAATCATGCGTCAAATAAGTACAAGATTTCCCGAAGCTCCATTAAGTATTGGATCAAGAAATTGAGTAACTTCGAAGATAAATCCAATAGTATGAGCAAGAACGACCAGATCAAAAAACTCAAGGAACGCATAGAAGAACTGGAATTCGTAAAAGAATTTCAGCAGTCTGTCATTGCCGACTTCGAGAACATTACAGGAGAGCATCTTTCAAAAAAGTACTTGCCCGAAGCATTAGCAAAAGAGATAGAGAAAAAGCGCAAAGACCTTTCAAAATAAAATGGCTCTATCAATGCCTCGGACTAAGTAAACAGGCT
>NZ_LXEI01000003.1 GCF_001642835.1 Pseudotamlana agarivorans | reverse complement strand
TAATGTAATGAAGGCTGCTATTAATAAGGTGATTTTAAGAATTTTCATTTTTCGTAATTTTAAATTGATATTAGAGATGTTTGTTTTTTCGGAATTAGCGCTCAACTACGTTTCCTCCTATGACTAAGATCGTTGTTTCTTCGTCGGTTAGCATGTCGTCTTCATGAAGATCTTGCTCAGTACAAGATGAAAGAAAAGTAATGAAGGTTGCTATTAATAAGGTGATTTTAAGAATTTTCATTTTTCGTAATTTTGGTTTTTAATTGCAATTAATAATGTTTTTTTTAGAGATTAACGCTCGATTACATTCCCACTATTGATTAAGGTCGTCGATTGCTTGACGATAAGAATGTCTTCCTCGTGGACATCTTGCTCGGCACAAGACGTGAATAAAGTAATAAAGACTGCTACTACTAATGTGATTTTAAGAATTTTCATTTTTTCGGTTTTAAGTTATTATATATAATATTCAATTAAAGCACAGATACTCTAATTTTTAGATACTAAAAAGCACTTAATAAACATTGAGGACGCGCATAAAACACGACCATTAGCGTATGGATATTGAGAGGAAATGGCTAGGAAATAGCCATGAATGATTTTTTAAGGAAATAAAGAAGCAATTTGTTAATCATTCAGCGTTCTAATATAATTACAAATATTTTAAATTATTAAGTCCTCAAAAAAAAGGGGCTTATAATCGCTGAAATACATGAAATTTTAACAAATTAAAGTGTAGACTTATTTTTTATGAGGCTGGTTTTCACTATCTTAGTGCGAAAATTCTCATCTCGAGGCGTTTGCTGAAGTCTGTTAATAAGGAGTTCGGCAGCTTTAGAGCCGATAATTTTAGCATGCTGACGAATAGTGGTTAATCTAGGTAACGTATGATAAGAATCAGACTTACTGGCAAAACCAATTACAGAGATATCCTTGGGTACCTTTAAGCCAAAATTGACAGCCATATTCAAACCTATTATTCCGGAAGAACTGTCGGCGGCAATAATACCATCTAGTTGACCATTTTTCTTGAAAAAATTCTTGATCTTTTTCTGCTGATCATCTTTTTTCTTAATTTTCAAAACCAGGGGCTCCATTCCTGCTTCTAAAATCGCTTTATTGTAACCGCGTTCTCGAAGCTTCCCAACACTTAAGTCATTGATATTACTAATAAAACCAATGGTTTTACGGTCTTCTGCTAATAATGTTTTTGTAGCATTATAAGTCGATTCGAAATCATCAACAATTACTTTATCACACATCACATCATGAGCAACGCGATCAAACATAACAACAGGCAGTCCCTGACTGATGGTTCTTTTAAAATGCTCAACTTCGCCTTTAACCTGAGTCTCTTCAGCCATTGACAAAATAAATCCATCTACACTTCCGCTAGCAAGTAACTGTAAACCTTCTTTTTCTTTATCTAAAGATTCATTAGAAATACAGGTTATAATATTATAACCGTTTTTAGTAGCTTCTCTTTCTATTCCGAAAAGCACTTTAGCTAAAAAGTGATTAAGAATATTCGGAATAATAACACCAATCGTTTTGGTTTTATTCTGTTTTAAACTTAAAGCCACTTTATTTGGCTTATAATTATATAATTCGGCGAGCTCTTTAACGCGTTTTACGGTTTCACCACCTATTTCGGTACTATTATTTAAGGCTTTTGAAACTGTAGATATCGATACATTTAGCTCTTTAGCCAATTGTTTTAAGGTCACCATAAATTATTATAATATTGTATAACTCATGCAATGTACAAAATTACTCTTTGCTACTAATGAATTATTTTTTTTGAAAATCTGCTATCATTAAAAACTAGAACTGCTCCACATTAATATTTTTAGCTACAAGCATCACCATTCCAAACTGGAAGTATTACAGTCATCATTTTATAGCTTACTACAATATAAGCATGCCTGGTACAAATCACCGAAAATTTCGGGATAGAACTTTCTCCAAAATACTACATGAACATTAGAACTAAATTGAGTAATTCAACATACAATAAAGTATTAAGACACACGTCCTAAATATAACCAAAAAAAATAATAACAACCCCTTTTCTCGGAACGTCAAGAAACAATGAATTCTAAACTTAAAACACAGCATATTACTTTATAGGGCACCACCATTTAAAAAAATTAAACCTAACTTAGCTTAATTGCTAATTGAATTTAAAATAACCTCTCTGTAGATAATTCAAATGCTTATGAAAAAGCATATTCTTTTATTACTTCTCATCTGTACGAACACTATTATTGCACAGCATGATTCCATCCCAAAAACAAAAGAGACCGATAGTACTAAGCCCGAATCAAAATTTGATAAGTTCAATAAGAAAGCTGAAGCCTTTTTTAAAAAATTCCCTGTCCCCATTTATTCCCACAACCCAGAAGCTGGAAATATTTATGGATTCACTAAATTTAATTTGCTAGCCCTTTCTAAAAAAGACACCATATCAAAACCCTCTAAACTATCGGAAGTCTTTACATTATCTTCTAAAGGACGTATTAATGCTTCCATTTCCACAGAACTTATATTTAAAGAAAATGACCGGGTGGTAATAGCTTATATAAATTACCAGAAACAGCCAGATTATATTTTTGGAATTGGCAATGATGTTAAACGAGAGGATGTAGAAGAAATACAATTAGAACGCATTAAGTTTTTTGCGACATATATGTTCCGCTTTAACAAATACTATTATGTTGGAGTTCCAATAAATTTTTCTAGTTATTATCATATTGAAACCGAACCAGATAGTTTCCTAATACAAGACAACGTTACAGGTTTGGATGGCGGGGTTTCCTTAGGAACTGGCTTAGCATTTTCTTATGATAGCCGTGATAACAGGTACAACCCACAAGAGGGCGCGTATATTATGACGTATATTATAACCAACCCTAAATTTTTAGGAAGCACCTATCAATTTTCTAGATATGAAATTGATGCCAGAAAATATTTTAATCCATGGTTAAACCATATCGTAGCCATTCAAGCCACCACAAGTAACACGCCCGGTAACACCCCCTTTTACGAACTTTCAATGCTTGGAAGCGATTCACAAATGCGCGGTTACTTTAGAGGTGCTTATCGCGACCACGTATTAGTCGATTCGCAGGTGGAATACCGCGCACCAATTTGGAATATTTTTGGAGCAGCAGCTTGGATTGGAACGGGGCGTGTAGCTAGTGGCTATGAAGAATTATCTCTTGACGGATGGAAATTATCTTACGGCGCCGGTTTACGTATTAAAGTGGACTCTAAAAACAATACGAATCTTAGAATTGATTTCGGATTTGGACCTCACAACATTTCGGGAATTTATTTTGGGTTTGCAGAAGCTTTTTAAAAAACACAAACCGTCCTAAAACAAAAAAGCACCCCCATCTTCTTCGCAGAAAAAAGGAAAGCTTTCCATATAGAAAGTCTCAAAAAAAATATTTTGACATCTATAGGACTTTCTTAAATAAAATTTTCATTTAAAAATAAAACGTATTAATTAACAAAAACAACACATTGATAACATTATAATAGGAATTTATTGAATATCACATAACATTCTAAAAACATTCAAACAGAATCACAGAGGTAATTTCGCCGAAAAACTAGTTAACCTTTATAGTGATTTAAAAATGAGACTAAAACTACCTTTTTTAGCGTTTTTTTTGATGATACATTCTTTTTGTATTGCCCAAACCATAAAACCTTATTTACAGGCCGCTACGCCAAATTCAATTTATGTAAATTGGAAAACTGATAACGGCACGAATCCTACAATTATTTATGGAACAGATGCAACAAATCTTAATTTATCAGCAACGGGAACCACAGTAAACTTAGAACCAAAAGACTCTGATTATCACACACCTTATCATTATCATACCATAAAACTGACGGGGCTTACTCCCAACACCGGTTACTATTATAAAGCTAGCAGTGGCACTAATGATGTATCTGATATACACTATTTTAAAACACCACCTGCTTTAGGCGACTCAAGCGGAGTACTTAGATTTATTGCTTTGGGAGACCATCAGTTAATAAATTACAACGGAAAACCGTACATGAAATTTAATGAGTTGGTTCAAGCATCAAAAGCGAAAGCTGAAGAACTATATGGTTCGCCTCTAGCGGACCATTTTAACCTTATAATGAATGATGGCGACCAAGTAGACTATGGAAAATTAGAGCACTATGAAAAAATTCACTTTGAAAAAACAAGTTATATCACTCCTGATTTACCGCTCATAACTGCTGTAGGAAACCATGAAGTTTATGGTGGCTCTTACCAAAATGGAGCTCTACAAGCATACTACGACCATTTTGTTTTAGACGATAATTTTAGTTATGGTGGTATCAACTCAGGCACAGAACGTTATTATGCATACCAAATGGCTAATGTGCTATTCATGGTTTTCGATACCGAACTCCAGTCTACAACGCAACAAAATTGGGCAACAGACGTCATAAACTACGCAAAAACAGATAGTAATATAGGGTGGATAATATCAATCGCTCACAGACCTTACCAAGCAGAACAATATTCCAACGATTACTCAGCATGGTTTGCGAATACTATCGTACCTATTCTGCATTCAACAGAGAAATATGCTTTACATATGGCAGGTCACCATCATATGTATGCCAGAGGGCAGTTTAAAAATCATAACAGTTATCATATAATTTCCGGAGGAACAGCTTGGCCACAATATTGGGGTGATAGTGTTAATGAAGATGATAGAGAAGAAACACAGGGTAGCTGGTCAAATTTTGCTTACCAGTTTATTGAAATAAACAACATCACAAACGAATTAAGTCTAAAATCTTACACGATTGGAAGTTTAACAACAACAAAAGACAGTGAGCTTTTAGACGAATTTAAATATAAGCGTGGTGTAGCTGCTCCAGACCAGCCAACTATTACAAATACCATTGAGGCTTCAATAAACTTACCCTTCACTTTTAATAGCTCCCCCTATGCTACGACCTCTTCGGAAGTACTTAACTCTACACAATACCAAATCGCCTCTACAAACGATTTCTCTATTATAGACATTGACTCGTTTAGACATGTAGACAACTATTATGGACCAGGAGCCACTACCGATGAAACAGTAAACATTGGTTTAGGTGAAGGCATTTTAAATTATACCATTCCGGAATATTTCTTAAGTAACGGTACTTACTACGCCAGAGTGAGACACCGTGATGCCAACCTTGGTTGGAGCCCATGGTCAGATAGTATCGAATTTACAATAGAAAACAGTAACGACGGAGAACCTTTAATCTATCTTGACAAACCATCATATCATGTTAATGAAGACATTGAGATTACCTTTATAAATGGGCCCGGAGGAAATCAAGATTGGATTGGAATTTATAATGATGGTGATGTTCCTGGGCCAGACCTTTCAGAAGCTTATCAATATGTAAATGGTGCATCTAGCGGAATAAAAACATTCAATATTTCTAACAGCGGAATTTATTATGCCGCCATGTTTATTAACAATGGCTACGAAGAGATTGTTGATCGCGTTTCCTTTTGGGTAGGTGACATTCCTACACTTTCTTCAAACCAAACAGCATACAACGATGGTGATGATGTTACCATTACTTATAAAAACCACCCAAACAATTCGAGTGATTGGATAGGTATTTATAAAGTTGGTGTAGATGCTGGAAGTGGTAACGAAATTACAAGCATACCAGTAAATACATCATCAGACCATGTTACGTTTAGTGGTTTACCAAATGCTTATTATTATGCTGTTTATCATGTAGAAGGAAGCGACTTAATCGCTGGAGAGCAAATTAACTTTCAAATTGGAGATGAAATCGCAAACATTTCTTTATCAAAAAACACATTTTCACAAGGAGAACCTATAACTATAAATTTCACAGATGCGCCTGGTATTGAAAAAGACTACATAGGTGTTATTATAGATGATGGAAACTCTGCAGGTACCGAAAACCTATGGTCTTACAAATATTTTGGTGGCTTAACCGAAGGCACAACAACTATTACGGGAACAGAATTTGTTCAAGGTGGACCAAACCAATTACCAAAAGCTGGAAATTATTATTTAGCTATGTTCACAAACGATAGTTATACTCAGGTATCCAATGCGATCCCTATCACAATTACAAACACTCCGGCGATCTACCTTGATAGTAATATAGTAAACCAAGACGAACCTTTTGATGTTCATTTTGTAAATGCTCCTGGAAACACAAATGATTGGTTAGGTATTTACTTTGATGGCCAAACACCCTCTGGAGTTACTTCTCAGGACTGGAGTTATATCAATTCAGAAATTAATGGAGCTAGACGTTTCACATTAACAAACGGAGGCGAATATTTTGTTGCCCTATTTGAAAATGATGGGTATAATGAATTAGCAAATCGCATAGCTTTTAAAGTTAGAGCCACACCTATATTAAGCAGTTCACAGTCTATTTTTGATGAAACAGATGACGTAAATATCGAACTTACTTCTGGAGGCCTAGCTAACGTTACAGATTGGATTGGCGTTTATAAGTCAGGAACAGAGCCAAGTCCATCTACTTTAGTTGCTCGTTTTGATGTGACATCCATTCCACAAACATTCAATTTCGGAGTTTTACAAGAAGGCGCTTACTATACTGTTTATCATACAAATGGTAGCTATAATGAATTTGGATCCAGAGAACCCTTCCAGATAGGAAACCAAATAGTAACTTTAAGCACTAATAGCACCGATTACTACCTCGGAGATGCCATAACGTTCAGTCTTAGCAATGGCACAGGAGATAATGAAGACTATATTGCTGTTTTCCCAAGCGGAAGCAACCCTGAAGTAGATAGCCATTATACATTTCTTAATTTAGGAGACACCGCTAATGGCTCGGTAGAATTAAACGGTACAACTGGTAATTCAGAAGATGAAAACACATTACCAGTAGATGCTGGCACTTATTTTGCCGTAGTGATGGACCCTACAAGTGGTGAAGAAATCTCTAACCGTGTAAGCTTTACTAAAACAGCAAAACCAACAACAACTATGGCTGTAAATGAGGTTAATATCAACGAAGATTTAACCGTTAACTATGCCAATGGTCCAGGTAATTTAACAGATTGGATTGGTGTTTACGAAGTTGGTCAAACTCCTGGTGGCGCTGGCGTATACTCTACAACATGGGATTATGTAGATAATGCAAATCCAAATACTGGAACGATTACATTAGAAGGAATAAACCGCACAGGGGATTATTATTTGGCGCTTTTTGAAGATGACGGATACCATGAGCTTTCAAATAAGTTTTATTTCTCGGTAGTTGATTCCACTTTAGACATGGATGATGTTTCAGAAAAAACCAATAAAATCACCATTTATCCAAATCCAACATTAGGTATTGCTTACATAAAATCAGATTTTAAAATTGAAGCTGTAGAAGTTTATAATGTAAACGGTAAACTGGTATCAGTACAGAACCAAATCAACCTCACCTCAGCAACCCTTAATTTAAAATCGGTTAATAGAGGTATGTATTTCGTAAAAGTTAAAACTAATGGCCTATGGAACACCATTAAATTAACGCTTAAATAAGCAACGAAAAAAAAATTAGACCATCCCTTTTTTACTTAAGAAAGGGATGTTTTTATTCATAGCATATGAGAAGATTGAAAGTTATATTTTTGCTACACATTTTATGTATCACTTTATTTGCGTTTAAGGCTATACATCCTCTTAAAATGTCGTACAGTAAACTTACTATCCACAAAACAGGGCATGGGCAATTAACTTCAAAGTTTTTTTTGGACGATTTAACCTTGCACATGCAAAACCGCTATCGCTTAAGTAAGGCCGATTTTTCCACACTTGAATCTAATGGAGTAAAAGCACTCCAAGTTTATATGAATGAACGACTCTTTATAACTACAGGCGATAAAAAAATTCCTTTTAAAATCACTTCTATTGAAATGATTGAAAACGGAATCGTACTACAGGTGAAATCTAAAACTGTCGAGTCCATAAACAAAAAAAAACCTTACTACATGGAAAACGCCCTGTTTTTTGACGTATTCGCGAATCAGGTAAATTCGGTTAAACACAACGGCACCACCAATAGATTTATGTTAAGACAAGCTAAATTATTATTAAATGAGTGATTTTTTTCTCTACTTCAAACAAGGTGTTTTTCATATACTTGATTTAAACGGGTTAGACCATTTATACTTCATCATATCGTTCAGTTTATTGTACAGTTTTGAAAAATGGAAACAAGTTGTTGGCTTAGTAACAGCTTTTACTATTGGACACTGCTTAACATTACTTTTATCGGGTTTAAACATTATTTCTATAAACCCCAATCTAGTAGAAACTCTAATTCCTATAACAATATTACTTAGTTGTGCTAACAACTTTTGGGTTTTATTGAGTAATAAAAGAAACAATCATCTAGTTGTAACCTACCCAATTTTATTATGCTTTGGATTAATTCACGGATTGGGATTTTCAAATTTTTTAAGAATGATGCTCTTCGAAGACGACTCCATATTATCTCCTTTACTTGGTTTTAATTTAGGGATAGAGCTTGCTCAGTTAATAATCGTATTTCTTTTTTTATCACTAATATATTTAGTGAAATTCACCAAATTAAATCTAACTTACACTAGAGTCTTTATCAATCTGGTCATTTCAATAATGGTCCTATTAATTATGTTTTAAGGCCTATTTATAAGTATTTGAAGAAGGTCTAGTATTAAGTCAGGAGTAATCTCAATTTAGAAGTTTAACCACTTCTGCAAGGCCATTTAATGCTAAAAGATTGCTTTTAAAGCGCTCTGAAGGTAATAAGGATAGAATAACAGGAGAAACATTGTGCGCCTATAAGGTTTAGCTATAGCTTTTGAACAAACATCACTTTTTGTGACACCAACAAACTACAAACCGTCCTAAAACAAAAAAGCATCCCCATCTTCTTCGCAGAAAAAAGGAAAGCTTTCCATTGGAATACCAAATAACTTTGGTAAACTACATCACGCTTATAGCGTGAACAACACAACCTCATTATAATTGCCAAAAAAAGCCCTAATTTCTCAGAGCTTTCTTTTTGCAATTTTAGCGGTCTGGACGGGACTCGAACCCGCGACCTTCGCCGTGACAGGGCGACATTCTAACCAACTGAACTACCAGACCGTTGCTTTATTGCGAGTGCAAAGATACACGCCTTTTTAAATTTCACAAACGTTTTTTGAGTTTTTTTTATAAAAATTTTCATTTAATTTTATAAGTCTTGAAAATCAACTATTTACTAAACATATTTTATTTAATAAAAAAAGCCCTTTTACGAGAATTTTTGACGCTCGATTAAATACGTTGTTAGTATCTGATTAAAATCGGCGTTAATATCAGCTTCCACATACTTTATTTTATACTGTCCGCATTTCAAACGTAAGTTTGTAAAGTACTTTTCTACAGTATCCCGATAACTTTCCTTAACAGCATCGGCATATAAATTAATATATTCCCCTGTTTCAACATCTACAAACCGTTTTGGTGTATTGTTAAAATCAAATTCTAGCTCCTTCTTTTTATCCATAACATGAAATAACACGACTTCATGTTTGTTATATTTTAAATGACGTAAGGCTTCAAACATTTTAGAATCATCTTCCGAAGCTTGAAACATATCCGTAAACAAAAAAATCATGGAGCGTTTATGGATCTTCTCTGCAATTTCGTGCAAATACTTATAGGTATCCGTTTGTTTCTTTTCCGAATTGGAAATAGCAACCTCACTCAAAGCACTTAGCAACATTTGATGGTGTCGCTCACTCCCCTTTTCTGGTGCGTAATAATCGTACTGATCACTATACACACTCAATCCCACAGCATCACGTTGCTTCTTTAATATTTGCATCAGCGCAGCAGCCGCTAGTACCGAAAACCCTATTTTGTTCAAATGATTTATAGAGAAAGACTGCCTTTTAGGATAATGCATCGAACTGCTATTATCTATGATCATGTGGCAACGCAAGTTGGTTTCATCGTCGTAGCGCTTCGTGTATAGCTTTTCGGTTTTTGCAAACAACTTCCAATCGATATGACGGGTACTTTCACCTTGATTGTAAATTTTATGCTCGGCAAATTCTGCCGAAAAGCCATGAAACGGACTCTTATGCATACCCGCAATAAAGCCCTCGACCACTTGTTTTGCAAGAAGTTCGAGGTTTTTAAAACCTTCCGCTTTGTTGAGTTCGTTTTGTAGCATATAAGAAGAGCCCCTCCTAGCCTCCCCGAAGGGGAGGAACACTCATGTGGAGCTACATGGTTTTTAATTTTTTTTAAACGTTAATATTCTCAATATTTTATTAGGAATGAGTAAAAGTTCCCCCTTTGGGGGTTAGGGGGCCTGACTTTACTTCACCCCATCAACAATCCCGTAAGCCACCGATTCTTCGGCACCCATCCAATGGTCACGATTAAAGTCTTTCATGACTTTCTCATAATCTTGACCACAGTTGTCTGCTAAAATTTTAGCGCTTAACTCTTTAGTGATAATAATTTCTTTAGCTGTAATTTCAATATCACTGGCCTGTCCACGAGCACCTCCACTAGGCTGATGAATCATCACACGAGCATGAGGCTGAATAAAACGTTTCCCTTTTGCTCCTGCCGATAAAATAATAGAACCCATCGACGCAGCAAACCCCGTACAAATGGTAGACACCTCACTGTTTAACGCCTTAATACAATCGTAAATAGCAAATCCTGAAGTCACATAACCACCAGGACTGTTAATATACAGCTCAATATCTTCAGTTCCTAAACTATCTAAATACATCAATCGATCAATCACATGTTTTGCCGATTTATCATCAACTTGTCCCCATAAAAACACTTTACGTTGTTCTATAAATTTGCTATCAATAGCATCTTGTACTTTTATTTTATCGCTCATTTTGATTTTAATTTTGTTCTAAAAATAAAAAAAGGTTTACCATTACGGCAAACCTTTTCTCTTTTCTTTTATTAATATAGACTTATAAACTATAGAAGTGCGTCGATAGCTTCAGTATATGCCGTTTTAGGCGCTACACCAACTTGTCTTCCAACAACTTCTCCGTTTTGAAAAACTAATACTGTTGGAATATTACGAACACCATATTTGGCTGCAAATTCCTGGTTAGCATCTACATCTAGCTTTCCTACAACAGCTTTACCGTCGTATTCTTCACTAATTTGCTCGATAATTGGTCCTACCATTCTACAAGGTCCACACCACGCAGCCCAAAAATCAACTAAAACTGGTTTATCACTTTTTAAAACCGTTTCCTCAAACGTCGCATCTGTAATCTCTAATGCCATAATATTTATATTTTATCTATTTTACTTCAATGTTAAAGTACAAAATTAGTCAAAAAAAACTCTAAAGCTTACAATCTTACAATTTGTTTTCCTTATAGCGTTATCAATTCCTACTATTCATAAGGTTTTGGGCGCATAAACCAGGCTATCCGCTATATCTTTTTTGTGTTCAAATTCAGATTTACCTTCAGAAAGCAATACCCAAGTTTACAAAAACAACTTCCCTCAAGTTCAATTTTCACAAAAAAGGATGCCGCTACTATCCTTTGCGCGGCGTTTAACTTCTATCAAATAGAGAGGGATGCTTTTATTTCATGACCTCAACGGTTTCTTACATGATATATAGCGTGTTTTATCACTTAACTTAGTAGGTACACACCAAACTAAAAATCGGCGAAATTTTTTGTAAGCAAGCTAGAATTAATCATTAATTATACACCGTGTTGGCTAATGAATCAGAATGATAAAACTTAGATATTGTGTCTTGTTCTAATTCTGATAAATGATTTTCAAGTTGTTGCCTCAATTCAGGGATAGAATCTTTATAAGTTAAAATTAAATTATTGAGAGAATCAGATCTTTTATTTAAAATGTCAACTTCACGATTTAGAGAACGATTGTCAAAATGTTGATAAACAGTAAATACGAATACGATTGCTGCAATTAAATAACCAACCCAAGGCTTATTATACCAATCTGATTTATTTTCAGATTTTTGGAATTTTTTAAATGATTTATTGGACTGTTTTAATCTTTTCCCATTTTCCGTTAAGCTAAACCATCCGTGTTTATTTCTTGAAACAAACAAATCATTGTTATTTCCAAACAAGACTATTGTATCGATTAGTTTAGAAAAATATTCTTTGTTGTTTTTTTCCTTAGAATCTAAATTTTCACGAACAACTTTATCAATACCAAAGCAGTCAAAATCTTCAATATCTCTTATGATTAAATCAATAAGCTTTGTTATTTCCCTTTCGTTCATTTTTAAATGTTTGCCAACTAAATCATCTCACACATATTAAACCCACAACATCAAGACAACTTAGTAATCTATAATTCAACTACGAAATACCTTTTTCATAGTATGAGATTCCTGCCTCCGCAGGAATTAGTTCAACTTAAACATAATATGTCTTGATTCTAACTCGGAAATCAACTCCTGACTCACTCTTACTTTTTGGCGTCTGCTAGGCATAGATATTTTCACCTTTTCCTTAGTATCGTAAACATCAAAATTAAGCGATTGATTTCCTGGGTGCATTTGAATCAGCTCCTTTAAATCCATCACTTTTTTATCATCAAGATCATTAATATCCACTTGAATAGAAAGCTTTTTAGCGTAATTCTCCATCACATCATGAAGCAACTGAAAACTGTTAAACTGCAACCTAGGATCCCCTTTCTTTCCAGTATCTTTGTTCACCCAACCTTCACGGATAAAAGCCTTTACAAACACAAAATTATTAGGCATAAAAAAGTGTCTGAACTTTAAATACTCCTCGCCAAAAATTCTAAACTCAAAACTATCGTAGTAATCTTCAATAGTAAATAAAGCCCATCCTTTACCTTGCTTGCTTACGCGATGCTGCACATCGGTTACCACACCACCAAAAACCAACTCGCGATTTACATATTTTTCTAAATCATTAAACATACCTACCTGCGCGTTACAGAAGGTTTTCATTTCGGTTTTAAAATCATCTAAAGGATGCCCAGAAATATATACCCCTACCACTTCACGCTCCTTACTTAGCTTCTCCATGGTACCCCAAGACTCGCAAGGCGGCACTTCGGGTTCGGCTATTTGCACCTCACTAGCTTCGCCAAATAGACTTACTTGGGCCGAATTTTCATTTTCTTTATGCTTTTGAGCGTATTTAATGGCTTTTTCTAAAAAAGTAATACCATCGCCATCATCATGAAAAAATTGCGCGCGATGTGTATCAGCCAAACCATCAAAACCACCAGCTAAAGCTAGGTTTTCAAAAGCTTTTTTATTGGCTGCTCTTAAATCTATACGTTTTGCTAAATCGAATATGGATTTATATGGCCCATCTTCACGATTATCAACAATAGTCATTACAGCTCCATGACCAACACCTTTTATCGCCCCCATTCCAAAACGAACGGCCCCATCTTTATTTACCGAAAACTTATAGTAACTTTCATTCACATCGGGCCCTAGTACATCAAGCTTCATACGCTTACATTCGTCCATGAAAAACGTAACCTGCTTAATGTCATTCATATTATTAGAAAGTACAGCTGCCATATATTCGGCAGGATAATGCGCTTTACAATAAGCAGTTTGGTAGGCAATCCAAGCATAACAAGTGGAGTGCGATTTATTGAAAGCATAACTCGCAAAAGCTTCCCAGTCTTTCCAAACTTTCTCTAAAATTTTAGCATCATGACCGTTGGCGCTGGCTTGCTCGATAAACTTAGGTTTCATTTTATCAAGTACCGCAATTTGCTTTTTACCCATCGCCTTACGCAGTACATCGGCCTCACCCTTTGTAAACCCCGCAAGACTTTGCGACAGTAACATCACCTGCTCCTGATATACCGTAATACCATAAGTTTCCTTGAGGTACTCTTCCATGGCTGGTAAATCGTACTCAATCTCTTCATCGCCATGCTTTCTTCTAACGAAACTCGGAATATATTCCATAGGCCCCGGACGATACAAGGCATTCATGGCAATTAAATCTTCAAAAACCGTAGGTTTTAAATCGCGAAGGTGTTTTTGCATACCAGGCGATTCGTACTGGAACACCCCAACCGTTTCACCACGTTGGAACAATTCGTATGTTTTCTCATCATCTAAAGGAAAACTATCGGGATCGAGCTCTATACCATGTTTGGCTTTTACAATTTTAACCGTATCCTTAATAAGGGTTAAGGTTTTTAGTCCCAAGAAATCCATTTTCAGCAGTCCCGCATCTTCCACCACCGAGTTATCAAACTGGGTGACATACAAATCGGAATCCTTAGCTAGAGACACCGGAACGAATTTGGTAATATCGTCTGGCGTGATAATTACCCCACAGGCATGAATACCCGTATTTCTAACCGAACCTTCAAGAGTTCTTGCTAGATTTAAAGTTTCAGCTTGCAAATCACTACCATCGGCAATATTTAAAAGCTCGTTTACTTTTTCTAATTCTTCAGCTCTAAATTTAGAAGCCAATGCTTTTTCATCTAAACCAAATATTTTATTCAGCTTAGACATATTCGGAATCAACTTGGCAATTCTATCGGCATCAAAAAGCGGTAAATCCAGTACACGTGCCGTATCTCGAATAGACGATTTTGCCGCCATGGTACCGTAAGTGATAATTTGTGCCACCTGATTGGAGCCGTATTTATCAATTACATAATCCATAACACGGCTTCGACCTTCATCATCGAAATCAATATCGATATCGGGCATACTCACACGATCGGGATTTAAGAAACGCTCAAAAAGCAGATCGTACTTCATGGGGTCAATATTGGTAATCCACAAGCAATAGGCTACCACCGACCCTGCTGCCGAACCACGGCCTGGCCCCACCGAAACATCCATATTTCGGGCCTCGCGAATAAAATCTTCAACAATCAAGAAATATCCTGGATACCCTGTATTTTCAATAACGCTTAACTCGAAATCGAGACGCTCAATAACTTCCTCCGAAAGGGGTTCGCCGTAACGTTTCTTAGCACCTTCATAAGTTAAATGTCTTAAAAAAGCATTTTCACCACGCTTACCACCATCAACTAAATCTTCATCATGCTTAAATTCCTCGGGAATATCAAAAGCTGGTAATAAAACATCACGTGCTAGTTGGTATGCCTCAACCTTATCTACAACCTCTTGCACATTAGAAATCGCTTCAGGAACATCCTTAAAAAGCTGTTTCATTTCTTCGGAAGACTTAAAATAGTATTCCTGATTTGGCAATCCGAATCGGTACCCGCGTCCGCGACCAATTGGTGTCGCCTGCTTTTCACCATCTTTTACACAAAGTAAAATATCGTGCGCATTAGCATCCTTTTTATCTTGATAATACGTGTTATTGGAAGCTACTAATTTAATATCATGTTTACGCGCTAATTCTATAAGCGTAGGATTCACACGATTTTCATCTTCTTGATTGTGGCGCATGATTTCGACGTACAAATCGTCGCCAAACTCTTCTTTCCACCACAAAAGCGCTTCTTCCGCCTGGTTTTCACCTACATTAAGCACTTTACTTGGCACCTCACCATATAAGTTTCCGGTGAGCACCATAACATCTTCTTTATATTGCTGAATTAATTTTTTATCAATTCTAGGCAAATAATAAAAACCATCTACAAAGGCATGCGATGATAATTTGGCTAGGTTATGATAGCCATTTTTATTTTTAGCGAGTAGGACAATTTGATACCCATTGTCTTTTCGTGTTTTATCTAAATGATCTTCACAAACAAAAAATTCACAACCAATAATGGGTTTAATTTCTTTGGCTGTAACGGTTGCTCCCGTAGCTTCGGCTTCTTTAATTTTGGCTTGAACCCCACTATTGTGTCGGTTTACCGCATTCACAAAGTGAAAAGCCCCCATCATATTAGCATGATCGGTTAAAGCCACAGCAGGCATGTTATATTTTGCTGCTGCCGAGACAATATCGGCCACACCCATGGTTGATTGTAATACCGAAAACTGCGAGTGATTATGCAGATGCACAAAATCGACATCGGCTAATTCAGAAATATTTTGTTTGATTTCTTCGGAAGACACATCAACGGTTTGCGCCTTTTTGATGCGTTCTTGAATTTTAGCACTCTCCCGTTTAAGGTTGATATGCTTTAATCCGATAAGTTGGATGGGCTCTGGATTGGCCTTTTTATAATTCTCAAAATAATCGGGCTGAACGTCCAGTGCTTCTTTAGTGTACTCCTCTAAACGAATAAGCTCTAAAAAGCAACGGGTTGTGGCTTCCACATCGGCAGTCGCATTATGCGCTTCGGCAAATGGCTCGTTAAATAAAAACTCATGTAATTCGGTAAGCGTTGGGAGTTTAAATTTTCCGTAGCGTCCACCGGGGATTTTACAAAGTTCGGCCGTGTGCTCGGTACAGGTATCTAAAACAGGCAGTTCTTGCAAGTTATTTTCAACAGCCTCACGCACAAATTCGGCGCCCATAATATTTAAATCAAACTTCACATTTTGTCCGACTACAAATTTTGTTTTTCCTAGGGCCTCATTAAATTTCTCTAAAACCTCAGCTAAAGACACGCCTTGCTCTTCGGCCAATTCGGTAGAAATACCGTGAATTTTCTCGGCATCATAAGGAATATTAAAACCTTCGGGTTTCACCAAATAATCCTGACTCTCAATACAACGTCCCATCTCGTCATGCAACTGCCAAGCGATTTGAATACACCTTGGCCAATTATCTACATCGGTTATGGGTGCATCCCAGCGTTTAGGCAATCCTGTGGTTTCTGTATCGAAAATTAAGTACATTTTTGAAGTTTAGGCGTTTGTAAATAAGGCGATTAGAATAATAAATCTTAGCTCATAAAAATACGTAGAATTTACAGTTTTAAAAACCGATTATCTAAAAGTTGTAAACAAAAAAAAAGAGACTGCCTTAAAAGTCTATTTCACGTCAATCTGAATGTGTTTCAGATTCTCATAATCATTTGAAATGTCATGAGACGCTGTTTTAAATACAGCATAACGATTGTTTTAACTTTTAAGGCAGCCTCAATTAGCCACTATTTTAATCTGTTTTAAGAGATTAATTCTTCGTGAACTTTTTCTGAATTTATTGCCGCTTGAATAGCTTGACGCTGATTATTCAGCATCACATCAATACTTGGTGGCAGGTTTCTATCTTTAAGAATATCATCGTAGGTTTTTAAACTTTCTTCTTCGCCACGAATGGCTTCTTCTAAAACCACCTCAGCATCATCAGAGGCTAACATGGTTTTTAGTATGGCCCAATTTCGGTGCATGGCCGCTTTAAAGCTGCCGCCGTCTTCAGGGATTTGACCGTATCTTAAAATCTCAATTCTTAAAGCTTTAGCAAAGTCGCCACGTTCGATGGCTCTTCTTTTAAAAAACATTTTAAGCTTAGGATCATCAACGGTTTCTGCCGCGTTGAGATAACCTTTCTCGGCATCAAAATTCTTGATTAATAATTCGTTTAATTTATTTGAAATTTCTTCAGTATACTTCATAATAACGCTTTCATTTTAAATTCCAATAACTTCTTTTAGGATGTGTATTGTTTCACATCACTATTATCAATGTAAGTCAAAACCCTTTTAAACACAAGGATTTAACAGACTTTACCAAAGATTTAAGAGCCCTTAACAAAATAGCCTTTACCATTAAGATAAATTATCATAATTTAGACCATTAAAATTTAACACATGCAGTACAGACACCTTATATTATTGGTTTTAGCCGTTTTTTCAACAAAAATGCACGCTCAAAACATCCCGCTTTACGTGGGTACTTACACCAACGAAGATGCCGAGGGTATTTATCAACTTCAATTTAACACCGAAACCGGCACGTTAAGCAAGCAAACTTTAGCTATAAAAATTGACAACCCTTCATTTTTAGAATACAGTCCAAACAGAAAATATTTATACTCGACCAATGCCACAAATAGCGGATTTGTTTCGTCATATGCCGTTAACGACGATGGTTCGCTAACCATGCTTACCAGAATGCGTAGTCATGGCGAACTACCTTGCCATATTGCTTTAAACAAAGCAGGAACTAAAGCCGCCGTTTCAAATTACAGAGGAGGCACCCTTGCTATTTTCCCGATTAATGAAGACGGCACTTTAAGTGATGCTTCTCAGGTTTTCGATCATAATTCAGAAAAAACAAAATCACACGCTCATTCTGCACATTTTATTAATGACGACTTGTTTGTTGCCGATTTAGGTACCAATTCTGTTTTTCAATACGAATTAAAAAAGGGCGAGTACAAACTAGACACTGATGCTATTGTAAAAACAAAAGACAACCCGGGCCCTAGACATTTTACCACGACTCAAGATGGTGAGTTTTTTTATGTGATTAACGAAATAGGTAGCAGTGTTACCTCAATAAAAAGATCGAACAATAAATTTAAAGAAATTGATTTCGATTCCACTTTATCAGAAGATTTTAAAGGCGAAAATGCTTCAGCCGACATCCATTTATCTAAAGATGAGCAATTTTTATACGCTTCCAATCGCGGCGAAAACACCATAGCAGTTTTTAAGCGTCATCCTAAAAAAGGTACTATCGAGAAAATACAGAACGCATCAGTTTATGGCGATTGGCCAAGAAACTTTGCTATAGACCCAACAGGTAAATTTCTAATCGTAGCCAATCGTAGAAGCAACAACTTGGTAGTTTTTAAAATTGATCCTAACACAGGAGAACTCAGTTTCTTACAAGACCATAAAACACCAACACCGGTATGTTTACTTTTTTAACTTTTAGCTACTATATATTAAAACATACAACCAAGCATTATTAAGAAAAAAAGAGCTATTGTAATCAAATAGTTTTTTATGGCCTATCGAAAATTTATCGTAAAATTTGAAGTGAAAACCCCGTGAAATTTTAGGTTGTTTGAGCTAAACCAATGCTCCTATAATCAATAAATTTCATTGCGAGTTCCTAAAATTTAGGGGTCGAACGATAAATTTAGATAAAGATTCGTCAGCCTAGATTTTTTTGGTTCGTTTTTTTATCAATGAAAAAAATGAACAACATCATTTTTCAGCAACAATAAACCACTGAAAATTAAAAAAATATAGTATCTTTGCGCCCTCATTAATAATCGAGGTCGAGAACCTCAAATAATTAATTATTATGCCTGTAAAAATTAGATTACAAAGACACGGTAAAAAAGGAAAACCTTTTTACTGGATCGTAGCAGCAGATGCTCGCGCGAAAAGAGATGGTAAATACTTAGAGAAATTAGGTATCTACAATCCAAACACAAACCCTGCAACTGTTGAATTAAACGTTGACGGAGCTGTACAGTGGTTACAGAATGGTGCACAACCAACTGACACTGCAAAAAACCTTTTATCAGAAAAAGGTGCTTTATTAAAAAATCACCTTGCTGGTGGTGTTAGAAAAGGCGCTTTAACTGAAGAGCAAGCTGAGGCTAAATTCACAGCTTGGTTAGAAGAAAAAGCTGGTAAAGTTCAAGCTAAAGTTGAAGGTTTATCTGAAGAGCAAGCTAAAGCAAAAGCTGAAGCATTAGCTGCAGAGAAAGCTGTTAACGAAGCAAGAATTGCTGCCGCTGCTCCTGTAGTAGAAGAGGCTGCTGAAGAAGCTCCTGCTGCTGAAGCTGAAGCATCAAACGAAGAAGAATAAAAAAACTTTTTTTTATACTTTTAAACTCCGGTAGAAATATCGGAGTTTTTTGTTTAATAATAACTCTTAGGGTCATTATTAAACATTCCCGCGAAAGCGGGAATCTATTTTACTCTAGGATTAATTTGAAGAGATTTCCGCTTTCGCGGAAATAAAAAAAGCACTTACAATGAAAAAAGAAGATTGTTTCTATTTAGGTAAAATTGTAAAAAAGTACAGTTTTAAAGGTGAGGTATTAGCAAAATTAGACACCGATGAACCTGAAGTTTACGAAAATTTAGATGCTATTTTTTTAGATTTAAGAAACAACCTCATTCCTTTTTTTATTGAAAGTTCACAATTGCACAAATCGGAACTCCTTAGAATCAAATTCGAAGAAGTTGATACCGAAGCCGATGCTGATGCGATTATGAAAACGGACTTATATCTACCTTTAGATTTACTCCCTAAGTTGGAAGGTAATAAATTCTATTTCCACGAAGTCATTGGATTTACCATTGAAGATGTAAACTTTGGTAAAGTAGGCACCATCAAAGCGATAAACGACTCGACGGCCCAAGCCCTTTTTGAAATTGATCGCGATGGTTTAGAAATTCTAATTCCTATGAATGATGAATTTATTGTGAAGGTTGACCGCAGTAATAAAACCATTATAGTTGAAACCCCAGAAGGCCTCATTGATTTATATTTAGAATAGCTAGAACTAAAGAATAGACAAACCTGGTATTCATAAAAAAAAGCTGCTTTAAAAGCTATACTTACATCTTTCTGATAATTAGAACAACATAAATCTAACTTTTAAAACAACCTTGTTTTAAAACGCTTCTTTTTATACTAATACATTAACGCTTAAGCATAAGCGATTAACCTGTGTCTTTCAATGCTATCTTTAGCATCTTGAATTCTATCGCGTTGTTTGATTAAAAGCTTACAGATAGAAAGTGGCAAACCTAACATACGTAATAAGTCGTTATACTTATTAATAGTTAAGCCTTGCATATCACGAACTTCGTTCATTAAGCTTTCTTCGCTTTTGTTAAACATTACAAAGTTTCTAATATTCATCCAGAACTTATACAATTCGCTCTGCACACGGCCTTTATTCTCATAAGATCCACCAAGACTAACAATTTTGGCTTTCAAGTCATTAGTGAATTCACGCCTTTGCATCCCTTGTTGACTAAAAAAGGTTTTTAAATCCTCATCGGAAACCTTATCAACAAGTTCGGTGTAAATCTTTTCAACTTCAGCATTCATAATTAAAAGGCTGTTTAAGTTATTTACAAATTTTTCTTTCGTTTTCATAGCTATCTTCTTTTAAGTTCTTAGTACCAACTACGCTAAGGGAGAGAGAGAATAAATTGGTATTACAAAAATAGATTATGCGTTGTCTTGTTAAATTTTATTTAACACTGTTTAGCAATATTTAATACATTTTAACAGGTTTAATAACACAAAATTCACAGATTTTAACAACGTAAAGGTCTAATACTAATCAAATTGAGTATTACATCAATATACAAAAAAACAGATTACCATTTTAAAAAAGCGCTATTTTAAAAATTACATAGCAATGGAAAATCATTATTCCTTAGTTTTGCCATTTAAATTTAAAGCATGTCGGAAAAGCCTTTTTTATTTAAACAGTTTAAAGTAAATCAAGATCAATGCGCCATGAAAATTGGCACCGATGCCGTGCTTTTGGGCGCATGGACATCCTTAGAAAAACGTCCCTTTTCCATTTTAGATATTGGCTCTGGAACAGGCGTTTTAGCTTTAATGTTAGCGCAAAGGTCTGCCGCCGAAATTATTGACGCCTTAGAGATTGACGACAAAGCTTATGAGCAATGTGTGGACAATTTTGAACAATCGGATTGGGGCGACCGTTTATTCTGTTACCATGCATCGCTAGAAGAGTTTGTAGATGAAATTGAAGATCAATACGACCTTATTGTTTGCAACCCACCATTTTATAGTGAGGATTATAAAACCAATAATGTTTCCCGTGATTTAGCTCGTTTTCAAGAGGCTTTACCTTTCGATCACTTATTACATGGTGTTTCATCATTATTATCTGATACAGGGGTATTTACGGTTGTTATTCCTTATAAAGAGGAAGCCCGATTTATCGCATTAGCTTCAGAAGTCAACCTTTTCCTTAATAAAAGGCTTCATGTACAGGGGAGTCCCACTTCGGAGATTAAGCGTTCCCTTTTAGAGTTTTCCTTCCGCGAAAGCGACATAAAAACCGAAACGCTTATCATTGAAAATCAGCGACATGACTACACAGAAGATTACATAAACTTAACAAAAGATTTCTATTTAAAAATGTAAAATAATAGATAAGATTGATTAAATTTGAGAGGAAAATGTACAGAAAAAGCAAAAACAAGGCTTTTTTTGTACAATATCTTAAAGCGAATCTCAAATTAAATTCATCTTTATGCGTCCAGATTTATTTGAAGCACCAGATTATTACAAACTAGACGACCTACTTACAGATGAACACAAACTGATTCGCGAAGCTACCCGACAATGGGTGAAGCGTGAAGTGTCTCCTATTATTGAAAGCTATTCTCAAAAAGCAAAATTCCCCAAACAACTTATAAAAGGCTTATCAGAAATTGGTGCTTTTGGACCCTACATTCCTCTAGAATATGGCGGTGCAGGTTTGGATCAAATTTCTTACGGACTCATCATGCAAGAAATTGAACGTGGTGATTCGGGTATTAGAAGCACGGCATCGGTACAATCGTCATTGGTGATGTATCCCATTTGGAAATATGGCAACGAAGCACAACGCAAAAAATACTTACCCAAACTAGCTAATGGTGAATGGATGGGCTGTTTCGGATTAACAGAACCGGATCACGGCAGCAACCCCAGTGGCATGATTACTAATTTCAAAGATCAAGGCGATCACTATTTGCTAAACGGAGCCAAAATGTGGATTAGCAATGCGCCTTTTGCCCAAATTGCTATAGTCTGGGCAAAAGATGAGACAGACCGTGTTCATGGTCTTATTGTAGAACGAGGCATGGCAGGTTTTACAACGCCAGAAACGCACAATAAATGGTCTTTACGGGCATCGGCCACAGGTGAATTGATATTCGACAACGTAAAAGTTCCGAAAGAAAACATATTACCCAATAAATCGGGCTTAGGTGCTCCGCTAGGTTGTTTAGACTCGGCGAGATACGGCATCGCTTGGGGTGCTATTGGTGCGGCCATGGATTGCTACGACACCGCCTTAAGATACAGCAAAGAGCGTACACAGTTTGGCAAACCTATAGGACAGTTTCAGTTACAACAAAAGAAACTAGCCGAAATGATAACAGAAATTACTAAGGCCCAACTTTTAACTTGGCGCTTAGGCGTTTTAAAAAATGATGACAAAGCCACATCTGCACAAATATCTATGGCCAAAAGAAACAATGTAGATATGGCTATTAATATCGCTAGAGAGGCACGACAAATTTTAGGTGGTATGGGCATCACTGGTGAATATTCTATTATGAGACACGCCATGAATTTGGAAAGTGTGATTACCTATGAAGGTACTCACGACATACATTTATTAATTACTGGATTAGATATTACAGGATTAAATGCTTTTAAATAACAATTAGAAATCGCACTATTTTACTTACAATATGTTTTATCTTCGTTAAAACCATAAACGCAATCGTTTTCGAAGAAAATAATTAAAATTATTCTTTGGAAGACTGACTTTTGACAGCTTTTATGAAAGTATAACAACATAAATTTGTGTTAGAATAAGTGTATTAAATATACCACAAAGTAACTTTTAGACATCATGCAAGAAGAATCAAGAAAAGACATTATCCAATTTACAAACTTACAGTTAGCTTCCTTATGGTTGCCAACTTTTAAAGACAAACCGGATAGTGCAGTCAAATTTTGCAATCCGAAATTTGAAGAATTAACAAGTGGAATCATAAAGAATGTACAAGCCAAGTCTAGACTTTTAGCAACACATCATTCACCTGCAGATTCTCGTATTCAGAATTTTTTAAACGACTATTTAAAAGATACAAAAACTGGTAAATCATATGTCATCCCTAACAACACCCTAATTCTATCTAGAAAAGGTCAAGCTAGAGAGGTGAGTTTACCACCGGATGGCGATTCATTTGAAAGTAACATGGTTACTTCAAAAAGGATAAAACAAGGTATTTTAAACAATCCTTTACACGATAAAAGAACAACAAAAGGAACATTTCATATTGTGGAAGGCCCACTTCCGGTTCCATTAGATAAAAAAGAAGTTCCAAGAGAGGTTTTTGCACACTTTTTACATGCTGCTTTTAACCCTTCTGACGAGTTAAAAAACTTACCTTTTACGTCTAGTCAGCCTGAAGATGAGCAAGCCAAGACACTAGTATCTATGATGTTAAGACCAGTGGTTTGTCCAGAGGTTAAAGGGGTGATTTCAGAAAAATCATTAGAAGTGCGTTTCTTTGCTCCAGGAAGCCTTGTGAGTAATTTAGATTTCGTGGAGTCAATTTTCGGGAATGCTGGTGATCCGCACTTAGCTTTAAATGATGCTGCTTTAGATCCTGAACATTGGACAGGTCATACTGGCTGTATTATTTTAGCACCACAGTTGTTAAAACTTAAAAAGAAAGATTTAGGACTTCCTCATTTTGATGAGGCTACAGAACGTCAAAAAAATGACGGTATGTGCTGGAAAAATGAAGATGAACTTTACAACGATGGTGGCGCCTTCAAAATTACCTGTAGAGACGATCGCGGTGTGGTAGTAACTATCATCGCAGATAACTATTACGGGTATTCTAAAAAAGAAATAAAAACACAAATAAGCTACTCGGCTAACCTTTATGGTTTAGTTGAAGAGGAGCATGCTGGTGGAGCAATTGCTTTTGCTAGACGTGTTATGGGAAGCACTTTAGATGGTAAAGATTATACCGCATTCCATCACAACAAACACAGTTTTGAAGAAGTTAAAACCTTATTAGGTGATCGTATCGAAGTACAACCTGGAAATTATGCGGTTGATAAAAAATATCCAGACATTATTTATATTCCAGAACATGCTTATGTTAACACCAACACTAATAGCATTACTTGGGAACACGAAGGTAAAGAAGAGAAGTTAATTCTTTCGCCTCGTAAAACTTACGTACACCCTACTGGAAATAAATTTAGACTTGAAAAACATAAGTCGGTTGATTTATGGCGTATTGTAGACACCTTTGCAGAAGGTATTTTTTGCCACAAACCTTGTACGGTTTCTGGTGGTGGAAAATCGGAGATTTCAAAATCCATGCAAAATGCTATTACCTATAGTACTTTTAACATTCAGGATATAGAAGAGGATTTCAAAAAAGCAGATGAAATCATCGAATTTGATTACACCACACGTTGGAAGGTAAAAGACCCGAACAGACCAAAATCAAGATCTTTCTTAAGTGAGGAAAGAACTTTAAGTTCGGCTGTAAAATTATTAACCCCTTCGGATGAAAATTCGGATGAGTACAACCAAATGTTGGAAGAAATTCCAGTTCACATTAGATCGTTAGTATTGTTTGTAAAACGTTTATACAGACAAGCACGTGGTGTATTAAACTGGAAAGATTACATGTCGGTTGAAATTATAAACGGTGAAAACGGTACTGGTTTACTTCATAATAACACGCCTGTAGTTGGTAGTTATGTACGTATTGGCTTTAATCAAAAAGGAAACTGGATGCTTAATAAATTAAGATCTGACTTTTCGCCTTGTGAAAAAATTCAAACTGAAGATGACATCACGGCATCAATCACCTTACCAAGAGAACAGATTAATAACCTAAACCCTGAGTTTACAAACAAGAGTTTAAAAGTGGTTACAAACTGTGAAGCACACCTTTTCCAACGTCCTGATGAAGCTGTGGTGAGAGGATATGATAAAAATGCTGAGTTAGATATTGTTACCGATGGTCGTTTTTTAACAAACTATGAGTTATTGAAAAAACAAGATGCTATCGATATTTATAATGACACAATTCATTTTGATAAATACACACAACCAGTAAAAGATTTCATTACTGAAATTGTAAATAGCCCTAAAGACGAAGAGTATTTCGTATTACCGTCCCACACGAGAATTGTGAATGGTGAACCTACGAAAAACCCAAGATATTTAGAGCCTAATGTAAACGTGAGTGAAACTGAAGCGACTTATTTAGCTGAAGTTGGTGTACGTTTGGTTAGAAAAATAAAATCTGAAAATCCTGTTATTAATGTTGTAAACGCTGTTTTACCTGGTAGACGAAACAACCCTGCTGATAAGGAAGCTGGAATACGCGCGCTAGCTGTGTATAACCCGATTCACTACCAAGAAACTCCAGAGTTATTTATGGACTTTATTTGTAGCTTAACAGGTAAATCACCATCAACAACTGGAGCAGGTTCAGAAGGTGCTTTAACTAAGGGGCCATTTAATATGCTAACGCCTACAAGTGACTTAAACAACGCTTTACTGTCGCATATTTTAACAGAATCTGATGCGTTTAGTACAGCTGCAGGTTATGTGGGAGGAAACAATCAAGTAGACCATGATATTAGTTTACTTATCCCTGAAATTTGGGCACGATTAGAACCATCTGACCGTGATCCTAAAAAATTAATTGAAACAGGATGTTTAGAAAAAATAGACGATTTTGAATATAACGGAGAAACCATTTTGGCAAGCCGTTTAGGGTATAGAATTACTAAACAATTTTCGCACTTATGTTTAAACCGTTTGTTTGATGAGCCTACTGCTGTTTTTAACGAAGAAATGTTGAAACCAGAACTGCAAGGTATGGAAGATTATGTTGACGGCATTAAAAACATCGTTGAAGCCCAAGAAAAAGTAGCTTTACGTTATTTTGAAGATGGAAGTATTGAGGCTGCCATTCCACCGTTAAAAGTTCTAATTCACATGATGGCTTATGGTCACTATGAAGGAAAACCAATGAGTGATCCAGAATTAAGAAAACTATTTGATAGAGACTATGTATTAAATAGCGACTGGTATAAAGAAAGACTGAAATTAAAACAACAAAAAGACATTCAGTTTTACGCTAATGAAATAGCTTATTTAGAAGCTTTCATTACAAACCCTAACAACACGAATATCGCTGCAGAAATGCATATAAATGATCGCTTAGATGAGGTTAAAAACCATTATAATGAAGTAAGCTCTGAAGCCTATCTAAACAGTTTAGTAGGTACCATTGGAGCCGATCCATTGTGTAGAAAGTAAAATTAATGAGTATATTCAATCGAAAAGAGCTACCTAAAAGGGTAGCTCTTTTTTTTGTCATCTAGTAATGTGTTAAAACAAAAAAAGACAGTGAAACAAACTTCACTGTCTTTTATTCTTTGTTGTAACCTTAAATTAAGACTACAATAAAATATTGATTATTTTCTAACCTTCTTTACAATAGCTAAAGCATCTTTTACGTCTTGCTCTAACTTCGCATAATCTTTATTAGCAATAATATCTTTAGAGATTAATTGAGATCCCATTCCAACACAAGTTGCGCCTGCATCGAACCAGCCTTTCAGGTTTTCTTCAGTTGGAGAAACACCACCAGTTGGCATAATGCTAGTCCAAGGTTGAGGACCTTTAATACCTTTTATGAATTTTGGTCCGTATAAATCACCAGGGAATAATTTTACGATTTCACATCCTAATTCTTCCGCTCTAGCGATTTCAGTTAATGAACCACATCCTGGAGACCAAAGTACTTTTTTACGGTTACAAGCGATTGCAATATCTTCTCTTAACACTGGTGTAACGATAAAGTTTGCACCTAAAGCCATGTATAATGAAGCTGCAGCGCCATCGGTTACAGAACCAACACCCATAATCATTCCTGGTAATTCAGCAATAGCATACTTCGTTAATTCTCCAAAAACTTCGTGAGCGAAATCACCACGAGCTGTAAACTCCATTAAACGCGCACCACCATCGTAGCAAGCCTTTAATACTTTTTTACTTAATTCTATATCACTGTGGAAAAATAAAGGAATCATTCCTGTATCTTTCATGGCTTGAGCCACTTCTAATCTTGAAAATTGTGCCATAATTGTTTATTTTGTTTAATTCCAGTTTAAAATTTTCTTAACATCGTAGTCTTCTGGATTAACTACATATTTTTTTGCTTCTTCATAATCACGCTCTCTAATATAAATAAGGTGATTAATGAATAACTGAGCCATATCTGAATTTATATCAACCAATCTTGGAGGAACTTTACCGTTCTCATCTTCAAAATCACTTAAATATAAAGGGGTTATATCACCTCTTGAATTAGCACTTACAATACAACCTGTAACGCCTTCATCAAATAATTTTTTAACCCCAATTCCTAATAAGGTACACAAAGTTAAATCAAAAGCTATAGGATTACAACATCTTAATTCGTAACCAATTTCTACGGGTCTCGACTTAATTTCTAATCCTAATTCTTTCAACTTTACCTGTAAAAGATAATTGAAGATATGTGATTTACTAACGTTTCCTAATTCAGGGTGTCCATGATCGTCATAGGTAAAATTAATACCTGAGTTCTTGATTTCATCTTCATCCATAAAATGAAAAACACCTTCACTTACTAAAGCCACACCGTACTCAATCCCTTTAATTTTGCTTTTAATGATTGACGATATAATCATGTTGATAAGCTTATCGAAAGTAATGCTCGTTTTATTGAACATTTCTGGGATAATCATCATAGGAAAATGACAAGCTGAAGCAATACCAAAAGCTAAATGTCCTGCTGATCGCCCCATGGCCGAAACAACAAACCAGTTCTGACTAGTTCTAGCATCTTCATAAACTGTGTTTCCTATACGTACACCTTCGTCTTTTGCGGTATGAAATCCAAAAGTTGGGTTTCTATCCGGCAAAGGCAAATCGTTGTCTATGGTTTTAGGCACGTGAATATGGGCAACATCTAGCTGTTTACTAACAAGAAATTTTGTTAATCGACTGGCTGTTGAGGCCGTATCATCGCCACCAATAGTAACCAATAATTTGACATTGTTTTTTTGGAAGAAATCGGCTTTAAAATCGGAATCTTTAGGCTTAAAACGGCTCATTACTAAAGTTGAACCACCTCGACTAAATATGCGATCTGCTTTATTAAAATCGAAAATTTCAACTTGAGGATCATCTGAAAACAAGCCTTTATACCCATGATGTACACCTAACACATTATAACCATCTTTAATAAAGGTTTTTGCAAGGGTACTAATCACAGTATTAATGCCTGGAGCGGGTCCACCACCACATATAATTGCAATAGATTTTTCCATATATAAAAAAAAGGTAATGAGTTACCTCATTACCTTTTTACATATTTATTATCGAGCTACACGACCAGAAGCGTCGCCACCCATTAATTTTTTAACTTCATCAACTGTTACTAAGTTGGCATCACCTTTAATAGTGTGTTTTAAACAAGATGCAGCAACAGCAAAGTCAAGTGCATTTTGGTCATCATCTGGGTAAGTTAATAATCCGTAGATTAAACCTCCCATGAATGAATCACCACCACCTACTCTATCAACGATATCTGTAATTTGGTATTGACGTGTTTCTAACATTTGTTTTCCATCATATAAAACTCCAGCCCATGTGTTATGAGATGCAGAGATAGAACCTCTTAAAGTAGTAATAACCTTTTTAGCTCTTGGGAATTTCTCCATCATTTGCTTACAAACAGATAAGAAAGCCTCAGCTTTTACATCATGACCAGCAGTTTGAACTGTAATTCCTTCTGGTTTGATACCAAAGTGCATTTCAGCATCTTCTTCGTTTCCTAAAACAACATCACAGTAAGATGTTAATTCAGTCATGATAGACTCTCTATGTGCATCATCACAGTACTTCCATAATTTAGCACGGTAGTTTAAATCTGTAGAGATTGTAATACCTTTTGCGCTAGCTGCTTTAACAGCCTCTAAACATACTTCTGCAGAACTTTGAGAAATCGCTGGTGTAATTCCAGTCCAGTGAAACCACTCAACACCTTCAAAAACAGCATCCCAATCGATCATTCCAGACTCAATAGTAGACATAGAAGAATACGCTCTATCGTAAACCACTTTAGAACCTCTTGAAACAGCACCTGTTTCTAAGAAATAGATTCCTAAACGATCACCACCCCAAACAATTTTATCAACACCAACGCCTCTTTTACGCATTTCCATCATCGCACACTCACCAATATCGTTCTTTGGTAAACGTGTTACAAAATCACAAGAAACACCATAGTTAGCTAATGATACTGCCACGTTAGATTCACCACCACCATAAACAACATCAAAATTGTTAGCTTGAGAAAATCTTAAAAATCCTTGAGGAGCTAATCTTAACATGATTTCTCCAAACGTTACTACTTTACTCATTTCTTTTTATTATTTAATATTCAAAAATTATGTTTTGCTTAAACGATTAAGCATCACTATGTAAAAGGCTTCATCTTCAAAACAGTTTTCTTAATCTGTTTTGATTATAAAAATTTAAGAATTACATTTGCTTAAACGTTTAAGCAAATATATAAAAAAAATAAATATCAAAAGAAAAACCACCATAAAAGATATAGCCAACGTGCTTAACATTTCGCCTGCTGCGGTATCGAAAGCGTTGCATGACGATTCACGTATTAGTGAGAAAACTAAAAAGGCGGTAAAGCAAGTGGCTAAAAACTTGAACTACCACCCGAACCACTTGGCGAGTGCCCTACGTAAAGGAAAAAGTAATTTGGTTGGCATTATTGCGCCACGTACAAATAGTCATTTTTTCTCTTCAGTAGTACAGAGTATGGAGGAAGTTTTAAATAAGAAAGGGTACAACATTATCATGACGCATTCCAACGAATCATACAAAAAGGAATGCGACAATATTGATACTTTATTATATACCCAAGTTGATGGTATTATAGCCTCAATGGCCAATGAAACGATCGATTTAAATTATTACAATAAGATTAAAACTAAAGGCATTCCGCTTATTCTATTCGATCGTGGTGAAAATGACTTAAACGTTGATTATATAGGTATAGACGATTATAAAAGTAGTGGCATTATTGTGCAGCATTTGGTAGAACAGGGTTGTAAGCGCATTGCGCATATTGGTGGCTACAAACACACGCGTATTTTCAATAACCGTATTAGAGGTTATATGGATGCGTTAAAAACTTACCATTTGCCTCTAGAACCCGAGTTGTTATTAGAGGGAAGCCTAACCATAAAAGACGGACGAGCTAAAATGCAGCAGTTATTAGAATTAAAAAACAGACCCGACGCTATTTATGTAGCCAGTGACTATGCCGCTTTGGGTGCTTTACAAGTTCTTAAAGAAAATAACATAAGAGTACCCCAAGACATCGCTTTAGTAGGTTTTGGAAACGAACCTTTTACCTCCATGGTAACCCCTTCAATTACTTCGATAAACCAACACAGTGAAGAAATTGGCAAATTGGCCGCTCAAACCTTTTTAGAACACATGAAAGCGCCCGTTATCAAACAAAGTTTGAATAAAAAAATTCTAGAGGCAGAGCTGATTGTTCGTGATTCATCACGAATCAAAAATTAGGTGAATATTTGAAATCACATATTTATTTAATCAATTATAGAATTAATTAAATTTTACTTTAAATATAAAAAGGCTTGCGTTAAATCAATAACACAAGCCTTTTAAATTATGAATAAAGTGTACTAATTAGATACCTAAAGCTTGACCACCACCAATTTGGACAGTTTCAGCAGTCATGAAAGACGCATCGTCACTCGCTAAGAAAGAAACAACACCAGCAACTTCTTCTGGCTGACCTAATCTTCCTAATAAAACACTATTTGCCCAAGAAGCGAAAACTTCTGGCTTAGTAGCTTTAATTTGCGCATGGAAAGGCGTATCAATTGTACCTGGAGATACTGCGTTTACTCTAATTCCATATTCAGCTAAATCTTTAGCTAATGCTCTTGTTATAGATTGTACACCACCTTTTGATACAGAATAGATTCCTGCACCAGGACCTGCACCATTCCATGCAGCGTTAGAGGTATAATTAATAATAGATGCATTCTCACCTTTTTTAAGGAAAGGAATCGCAGCTCTTGAAGCAAAAAATACAGAATCAAGGTTTAAAGCCATAACAAATCGGTATTGATCCGTTGTCATTTCTTCAAATCTAGCTCTCACACCAATACCACCTGCATTGTTTACAAGCACGTCAATTCTACCATACTTTTCACCAATTTTTGTAATGTTTTCCGTAACCTCTTCATCTTTAGTTACATCAAAACCGTAATACTCAGCTTTAATACCTAAAGCTGTAAGTTCTTCAATTCTTTTAGCTCCAGCTTCGTCTTCAATACCATTTAATACAACAGTATAACCGTCTTTTCCTAAGCGTTTTGCAACTTCAAATCCAATACCACCTGTGGCTCCGGTTACAACCGCTACTTTATTTCCTGAATTACTCATTTTTATTATAATTTAAATTTGATTATTTTTTTATTTATTCTTCTACTGATTTAATTTCTCTTGCGAAATAGTAAATGGAACCTAATCCTAATGGAACCGCAATAGCAATGGCTACAAAAATTGGCGTGTATGAAAATTTCTCTTGAATAATAGGAACTAAGAAGTTCATTAAGATTACAGAGAATACACCAACCATACCAGCAAGACCTGCTAATGATCCAACAGATTTACCACTAAATAAATCACTTGGTAATGTTTGAACATTTCCGATAGCAAATTGGAAACCAAATAACACAAAGAATACAATAGCCACGAAACGCTCTGGAGAATCTCCAAACATAATAGTAGCAATTAGACCTAAGAACATGATGATACCACCAATTAGAATGGTTAATTTTCTACCTTTATCTATAGAATGTGTTTTAGAAATAATTTGTCCTGAAACATAACCACCAGCAATACTACCAAGAGCAGCACCAACGTAAGGTACCCATGCAAACATACCAACTTCTTTTACATCAAAACCGTAAACATCGGCCAAGTAAAGTGGCATCCAACCTACAAATAACCACCAGATAGGCTCTAAAAAGAAACGTCCTAATACGATAGCCCAAGATTCTTTGTGAGATAAAATTTGACCTAAGCTTAAACCTTTAGTATCTGCTGTAGCTGCTTGATCTGCTTTACTCTGACCTTCAATAATGAATTTTTGTTCTTCTTCTGTAATCCAAGGGTGAGTTTTAGGTCCTGATTTGTTAATAATTAACCATGGAATAATCCAAAGGATACCAAAAGAACCAATGACCATAAATGTTGTTCTCCATCCAAAAGCAACGAATAAAGTAGCAATAAAAGGTGGAGCGATTACCGAACCAATAGAAGCTCCTGCGTTAAATAAACCTTGAGCGAATGCACGTTCTTTAATTGGAAACCACTCGGCGTTACTTTTAACACCGCCTGGCCAGTTCCCAGCTTCAGATATACCTAATGTACTTCTAAAAATAGTAAGTCCAACTAGACCACGAACCGTAGAGTGTAAGAATGAAGATAATCCCCAAACACCAATACTAATTACATAACCAATTCTAGTTCCTACTTTATCAAATAATTTACCTGAAAATAATTGTCCTAGTGCATAAAACACCATGAAAATATTTAGAATTAGACCATAATCACTTTTTGTGAGTCCTAATGATCCAGAGATAGAATCAGGTTGATCATTACTCCCCCACATAATAGCTAGCGCACTTCTATCAATATAATTGATAACCGTTGCCACAAAGATTAGTCCTATGATAAACCAACGTAAACCTTTTACTTTCATATTTTTATTTATTTATAAACATTAATGAACCTCGAAGACTTACAAAAGTCTTAAAAGCATTATACAAATCGTTATTTGTATTTTTTTATACATTATAAAGGAAGAAAACTATTGTACTGTTTCTTCCCTTTTAAAGTAATGACAAGTAATAGTTACAAACTTGTAATTCAAACCATTACTTATGTCTTTTTTATTATTCTGTACTATAACAATACTGATACAAAAAATTAAAATGATCTTTCATTTTTTCTCTTGCTTCAGCAGCGTTTTGAGTTTTTATACAATCGTAAATACCTCGGTGTTCCTTAATACCGAGCACAGATTGATCTTTATCACATACATGATATTTCTCAAAATCCATAATTATTTGTGGAATAATGGTTAACATCATCATATTCATGGTAGCATTACCACTCGCTTTTGCAATGGCTAAGTGAAAAAGTAAATCTTCTTGCACAGCATCTTCACCTGCTATTGCCTTAACTTCATAAGCTAATAAAGCTTCTTCAATATTTTTAAGATCCTCTTCTGTACGTCTTAAAGATGCTAAACTCACTGTTTTTAATTCTAGTAAAATCCTTGTTTCAACTAGAGATTTAAAATCTGGTGATTCCAACCTTAAAATGTCATCAATCATACCATTCATGGCTACAACACCTATATTGGCAACAAAAGTTCCACTTTGAGGAATAGACTTTAATAGACCGTAAAATTCTAACTTTTGAATGGTATCACGTATCAATCCACGTGTAACACCAAACTTTTCTGAAAGCATTCTCTCTGATGGTAACTTGTCGCCGGGTTCTAAATTTTTATAATTTATTAGTTCTTTAATCTGACTTATTATCGCCTTTTGTGCTTTATTGTTGTTGTCACTTACTGTAAATACGTCTAATTTCATCTTCTCACGTGAATTTTATAACCTAATTAATTTAGCAATTTCTCTAAATTTAAAAACATACAAATATATAACCTAAGTTCATACCTTTTTACAAACTCAAAAATTCGTGCTAAATTAACACTTAACAATAAGTCAAACAAGTATTATTCTTTTGTTGACGAGACTTGTAAGACACTTCTGACTCTAACCAATCCCCCTTTAAAACCCTTTTAGTAATTATACTTCTTAACTCTATTATTAATGACTTACTTCTAAGTCATAGAACTTAACTTTGGCAAAAGCCCCATCGTCTCTAGACTGAAAATAGTTCCCAGCTTTAAAGTAGTTTTCAAACACACCCCAACGCTGCATATGTATATTTTCATATACTTTATACTCATTACCATTTAAGACGATAACCATTTTACCTTCAGATATTTTTACTTCTAAAGTAAATTTTCTAAAGTTAACTTCTTGTTCAAAATTAAATCCTTCATCATCGCCCCAAGCATCTTCATGTAAAATCTCTTCACTTGAAGCCGATATATTTTTAAGTTCTTTAGTTTTAACTCGAACTTTACCATTTTGCCAATAAATTTTAAGGATAGGCGGTGCATTATTATCATCTTCACCAATTAAATCACGTTGCTCATTAGTTAAGCGTCCATGAATTTGCATGATAATAACTTTATGATACTTCCCATTGGAATCTTTAGAAACCGCATCCATGGCAATGGTACCTTTCATATAACCACCATCTTTAAAAGTCCAATTTACATTGTTTTCACCAGGAACCATTTGTTCTCTAAGCTCCGACCTTGTGTATTTGGTGTTCTTTGTAGTTGATTTCGTTGGCATAGCGTGAAAAACGATAGAACCATCTGTAGAATCAATATACATATAAGGTTTTGCGACTTCATTAGAAGCAAAATCTAGAATTTCTGGTGGGTCAATTTCGTAAGGTTTCCCCTTTTCATTAAGAACCGGTAAGGTCACCTTCCAGTGACTTAAGTCAATATCAGGAAGTCTTACTTTTTTACCTTTTTTTCTTTTCTTCTTCTTAGATTTTTTTTCAGTCTTCGCCTTAGCATCTGTACCGCTACTTGTCTTATCTTGACAAGTAGCGCTTACAGATATAAATGCTATAAGTAATAATCCTAAAATTTCTTTTCGAAAATTTTTCATTTTACTTTGATTTATGGTTTACTGGATTGTTTTTATGATTAAAATCCAGGAGTTATGATATCAATATTATCATAGAATACTTCATTAGTATCATCAACCGCATTTAAAGCTCTTACATAAATTACAACAAAGTTTCCTGAAGCTTTAAAAGTGAAGGTAGACGTAGTGAAAGTATCTACACCTGCAGAAGGCTTATCAGGATTGAAATCGTTAGTAATTTCATAATACGCATCAGACTCAGACATTGGATCGGCATCAATACCAGCTTCGGTAGAAATTTCGTTATTTAAGATGAATACTTCTGAATTTACACCAGAAGCCTCTGATCTTGAATCGATCGTAAAGGTATATTCAACACCTGGCTCTACAGCTACAAGTTGATAAAGACGACGGCAAGGCTCTGAAATTTTTACACCTCTAGTTTTTACACCATTCACAAAATTCCCATCACTAGAAGACCCTGGTTGCTCATTAGCACAATAAGTCGCGTCAATATAATCGTTTAAGGCACTATTATACCATAAAGCACGATACGGACTAGGAATAACACCTAAATTGTCATCTTCAACTTCAGAGTTAGGCGTCATATCCCAAGCATCGGCATTATCGCTAGTATTATTCTGATGGTCGTCGCAAGTACCATTTTGCACAATAGCTTTAAAGGTTGGTTGAACACCTCCAACAGGCACAAAATATGAAACACTTTTAGCAACACCTTCAATATTCGTCGTTGTTAAAGTAACCTCATAAGTTCCTGCGGCAGCATAGGTATGAGAAGGATTTAATTCCGTAGATGAGTTACCATCTCCAAAATCCCAAGCATGAGTTTCTGCCAAAATTGAAGCATCTGTAAATTGTACTTGTAAACCAGTAACATTTTCAAATGTAAAATCTGGTACAGTAGAAAGTACTAAGCCTTCAACTTTTTGAGATACAGAATACGTATCACCAGCAAAATTTGTAGCCGTTAAAACCACATCATAAGGACCAACATCTTTGTAAGTGTGAACTGGACTAAAGCTAGGATCGTTTTCGGTGTCTTCATAAGACCATTCCGTAGAACTACCATCACCAAAATCCCATACTAAAGACTCCGCTCCAGAAGTAGCATTGGTAAAAGTTACTTGTGTATCTTCAACTGCAAAGGTAAAACCAACTGATATTGGACCAACTTGAGTAGAATCCTTAGCAATTAAACCGTCTGAACTAGTAGTCGTTAATTTTACATCATACAGACCACCTTCAGAATAAGTATAATTAGGGTTAGCCTCATCTGAAGTACTACCATCTCCAAACTCCCACAAATAAGAAGCAGCATCAGTAGAGTAGCTCCTAAATATAACAGTTAATTGATCGTCTGCATCTAAACTGGTAGTAAACTGTGTACTTGGTTGAATGTTATTCACATTCCCAGAAGGCGGAACGAAAGGCTCGTGCCCATCGTCATAGCAAGATACTATGCCCAATGCCACAAAAATCAGTACTAACGTACTTTTTGTGTGTTTTTTAATTAAGTTATAAATCATAATAGTTTAGTTTTAATTTTTTACTGAAATTTCAAAAGCGTCTAATCTGTATTCATCACCTGAATTAGTTGCGAAAATTATCACAGATTCATTAGTACCTGCCTCAAAAGTAATGGCATGTTTCTTAAATACATCAGCTATTCTTCCATCATTACTTTCTGTTCTAGATGCAATAATATTAGAAGTTAATAACGATTCTGCATAAGACGATGTATTAGGTGTAAGGATTGATAACGTCATTTCGCCAGGGCTATCTAGGTTAAATGCTGTGAAATAAGAAATCACATAAGTCGCACCTGGTGTCACTTCAATCTCTTGGTAAGCAACTCTATCTCCACCTGATGGGAATTTAGCAGACTGTAAGCCTTCTGGCACAGATCCTAACTCTGAATTAGAGTTAATTTGAGGTACTGTAGTTCCACCACCAAGAGGACTCCAAGCAGCATTACTAGGAACTCTCCATGAATCTCTACCATCACCAGAACCATCAAATAAATCATTATCCTCGAAACCTGCTTCAGAAATTTCAGGTACTGGTACCGTAGGTACAGCTTGATCAACCGTAATTGTTTTTAGTGTTACATCAGATTTCCCAAGGTTATCTGTCACTTTTAAACTTACATCGTAAACACCTGGTCCAGGGAATCCGAATATAACTTCACGATCTTGCAAAGTACCTTCAGGAAGATTGTCAATTTGTTCGTTGTAGTAAGCAATAAGAGCTATAGTTTCTTCACTTCGAGAAGCTTCTGCTACGGCTTTTTGTGCTTTCAACTTAATGACTTCTTGTTCCATTACTGCTTTTTTAGCAGGATCAGATTCACAAGGTATTTTAAATTCCAATTTATCAATTTCAGATTGAATACCAACAACAGTAGCATCAGCAGCATCGATACTTTGTTGTAAGATTGGTAAATCTTTATTAATAAGAACTAATCCTGTATCTGGGGTAACCGTCCAATCATATTGCGTTCCGTTCACAGCTAAATTTGTTCCAGCTTGAAAGAAATAATCATAATTGGCAGATAACTCGACATCATTACAATCGAATTCTGAAGAAGACACATCGCTAAAACTATAAAAAGGTGTTGGTCCTGTTATATCTTCTAAATCTCCAACATCTGGTAAATCATCATTAACACAAGATGCAAAAGATAACAATGCAACTGCTGCGACATACCTCACATTAAACAAATATTTTTTCATAATTTTTAGGTTTTTAGTATCCATCATTTTGATCGTAAAAATTAGGTAAGTTATCTCGCTCTCTTTGTGGGAAAGGAAGGTATTTCTTTGGACTTGTGTAGAATAAACTGTTATCGTCTGAGAACTTTTGTAAAACGTTATCAGCTTCACCAAAACGAATTAAATCGTATAAACGTTGGTTTTCGTATACAAACTCAACGCGTCTCTCGTCTAATAAAGCTTGTTTTGTAACTTCTACTTCTGGATCTAACCCTGCTCTTTGACGCACTTCATTAAATGCCGATACTGCTCTAGAATCGGTTGTACTGTTATTTCCTGCTAAAATAGCTTCAGCATATAACAATAACACATCTGCATATCTTAAAACGATCCAATCGTTATCGCCAATTTCTCCTGCAGTAGGGAACTTAGCACTAAAGGTATCGTTTGTAGGAATAGAAGGGTTATAAGATAAAGGATCAATACTTCCATAAAATCTTACTGGTTGTAATTCTGGAGTCATTACAGTTAAGAAATCTAAAGTAGCAATGTTTACACCATTAGATGGCCCTTGTAAAGTCATAGCAAAACTAAATGATTCTGAATCTGTTTGTACCTGACTGTTTAAATCACTATCACTTGTTACATAATTATCACTTAATGCTAACTCATAAGCGATGGCAAAAATAACTTCATCGTTAATTTCACGTGCAGGACTATTAACCCATGCACCATCAGGAACACCATCTGTGAATCCGTTGCTATCTAATGCATTTCCAAATACATGACCATAATTGTCAATTAATTTAGCATAATGATCAAAAATTGGAATATTCTCATTAGGCGATGTAATTAAACGATAATCGTAATCATCATGATTATCAACAACAGAAGCTAATAATAATTCTGCTTCAGAATAGTTAGGATTTGGTTGACTTAAATACGCTTTAGCTGTTAAACAAATAGCAGCACCTGCTGAAGGGCGGTATCTATTTTGTTCTACACCACTTAAATAAGCGATTGACGTTTTAAAATCTTCAATTATTTTAGCATAAACATCTGCTTCAGGTAATTGTGGATAATCTAAAGCCTCATCTTTAGTAACATCTAACACCTTATCAACATAAGGAATGTTTTGATAAGCTCTCACTAAATTAAAGTGAGCTAATGCACGCATAAAGTAAGCTTCACCAACGGCATATTGATATTCTTCAGGTGCAAGAAAACGGTTATCTATAATCGTATTTGCATGCTTTATAACAGCATAATTGTTAGAATAATACGTAGCAACATCACCGTTATTTGGATCGATATCGTAAGCATTAAAATCTGGATAGTTTCCATTTTCAGAATTTGCTCTTACGTTATCCGATCTAAGTTCTGTTAATAAAAACTCATTAGCTGGAATTTTTTGATAAGCATCAAGCACTCCATTCGCTAAAAATTCAAACCCGTTGTCGGTTTCTAACAGCTCTTCTATAGAAAGTGCTGTTGGATTTGTTAAGTCTAATTCTTCAGCACAACCCGTTAATAAAGCAGCGACTGAAAAACAAGCTATAATATTTTTATATATCTTTTTCATAATTAATTAAAAATTAAAGTTAATCCCTGCTGAAATAGTTTTTATTACTGGACCATCACCTCTTTGGTAACCTGCTGTTAAAGGCGTATTGGCATTATCAGATGTTTGACCAGCAGCTTCTGGGTTAAACCCTTCGTAATCTGCAGCAGTAAAGTATAATAAATTCTCACCAGTTATATATAATCTTAATTTATCAATGTTATACTTTGTAGTAAATGATTCTGGTACAGTAAAACCTAATGTTAAATTTCTTAAAGCTACGAAAGAAGCATCTTGAATATGATCATCAGTATATCTTCTGTGTACTAATAAATCTCTGTCTACGAAACTTGAAACTGCATTTACAGCAGACTCACTAGCGTAATACATTTGATCTAAATCTGCAACCCTAACTTCACCTCCATGAGATCCTTGGAATTGGAATCCAAAATCAAAGTTTTTGTAAACAAGTTCAGAATTTAAACCCCACATAAAATCTGGATAAGGATTACCTAGTTCCGTTCTATCATCACCATCGATAATACCATCACCATTTAAATCTTTTACGTAAACGTGAGCATAATCATTATTAAATCTATTAAAAGGATTATCTACCCATTCTAAAGGCATTTCCTTCTCATAAACCCAACCATAAAAAGATGTTATAGGTTGACCAACACGAGCAATAAATTCTGTAGGTCTAGTGTCTTGATCAATTCTTGAAAGAATCTGATCGTTATTACCTAAACTCACTACTTCGTTTCTGTTTAAAGAAAAGTTACCTGAAGCTTTCCAACTTAAATTTTCTGACGTATAAATTCTTGAACCTACTTCAATTTCAACACCTTCATTTTTCACCTCTCCAATATTTTGAAGCCAGTTATCAGCTCCATATACTCCTGAAACAGGCGCGAATAGGATTAAGTCTTTACTACTTCTAGTATAATAATCTACACCTAAAGTAAATAGGTTTCGTCCAAAAGTAACATCAAGACCAGGGTTAAACTCTACTAATTGCTCCCATCCTAAATCTTGATTCGCTAGTGTAATAGCTTTTACACCAGACAATCCTTGATAACTTATAGTACTGAATGACTCTTCAAATCGGTAAAGTGAGTTGAATATGTTATTATCAATTTCATTAGAACCAGAAATACCATAACTCGCTCTTAATTTTAAGAAACTAATGACATCACTATTAGATAAGAAGTCCTCCTTTGAAAGAATCCAACCTGCAGAAGCTGCTGGGAAAAATCCGTATCTTGTGTTAGTACCAAATCTTGTACTACCATCAGTACGAGCCGAAAGTTGTAGTAAATATTTCTCGTTATAGTTATAATCAATTCTTCCGAAATATGATACTAACTTATCCATACCATTATCTGTATATGAAATACCAGCATCTGCAATAGCAATATTATTATTGAAATCGTTAGTATAACCTACAGCTTCAGTTTCTTGATAGTAGAAGTGTCTTTCTGTATATTCAAAACCAAATACTGAGTTGAAATTATGTTTTCCAAAACTTCTATTATATTTAAGAAGTGACTCAATAGCGTATTGGTTCATTTCATCTCTAGATTCAAAACGAAATGCCTCTTGATCTCTATTTTCTTGACCGTAAAAATAATCGTTGTTATTATTTTTACCAGTTCTGAAAACACCAGAAATAGATTGTCTGAAGTTAAGTCCCTTTGCTAATTTGAAATCCATATAAGCAGAAGTGTTTAAGTTCAACTTCCTTTTGATACGGTCTCTTTCTAAATAATGAACTAAAGGATGTACGTTTTTAGTAGTAGATAAAGTTAAACCTCCAGAAGTTAAAGGACTTACAGTTGGAAGTCCTGTAACTGGATCTCTATTAATAGCTCTTGGATTGTCTGGATCTTGTGTAAACACGTGATCAAAAGCTCTAGAGAATCCGTAGCTACCTACCCCTATATTTTCAAACTGAAAACCAGCATCTCCTGGATCACCTTGTGTAATATACTTCATATGCTCTTCATTTAAATAAAGAGGTAAATGACCGTATTGTCTTAAAGGATCAGTAAATCTAGTAGGTACTCTTTTTTGGTCGTTATAGTTTGCACTAATATTAGCACCAAATTTAATTTTCTTGTTTTTAGATTTACTATCTATCTTGATTCTTGCATTAAGTTTCTGAAAATTATCTCCTAAAACCACACCTTCATCCTCAAGATACCCAATAGAACCTGTATAACTAGTTAATTCTGTACCACCTCTAACTGCTAAAGAGTGACTTTTAATAACACCGCCATTAAAAATCTCATCTTGCCAGTTTTGTTCGCCATCACCTAATGATGCGATAAATTCCATAGCCTCAAGTTCAGCATAAGCTGTATCATAATATCTATTAATATCAGCATATCTTGGGCTTGTAACTGGAATAGCAGCAACTTCTCCTGACAAACTATTTAACCTCGCACGCTCATCAGCAATGGTCGTATTGAAGTTTTCATTATTCTTAGTAAACTTATATCCAGTAAACGTGTTATACGAGAATTTTGTTTGACCAACAACACCTTCTTTTAAGGTCACTAAAATAACACCATTCGCACCACGAGAACCGTAGATAGCAACCGAAGAAGCATCTTTTAAAACACTTAAAGACTCGATATTGTTATTATCAATAGAGCCTAAAATATCTGGATCGGTTCCTATTACCACACCATCTATAACAATAAGTGGCGCAGATGAACCTGTAATAGAACCTGGTCCCCTTAATGTGATTTTAGGATCTCCACCAGCCTCTGTACTTGTAGTTTGAATTCTCAAACCTGCAACTTTACCTTGAAGCGCACTTTCAACACGAGCTACTGAACGGTCTTGAATTTCTTTGGAATCAACTTTGGTTAAGGCACTGGTGATATCTTTTTCTTTTTGATCACCATAACCAATAACCACGACTTCGTCAAGCTGAGATACATCTTCACTTAACGAAATATTTAATGGACCACTTCCACTAACAAGTTTGGTTTGAGACACGAACCCTAAATAAGAGTACTGCACTGCCTCACCTTGCTCCACATTAATTTCGTAGTTACCATCGAAATCTGTTGTAGTACCCCTTGTAGTACCCACAACGATAACATTTACACCCGGAATTGGAATACCGTCTTCTGCAGACACCACGGTTCCTTTCAGAACAATTCCACTTTGGGCAATTGCCGTGATGCTAAAAAGCAATATCACAACTAGAGCTAATTTATTCTTTAAATTCATAATTGGTTTTTTTATGTTTAAAATAGTATAGTTAACTACAACTCAAGCACATAACCACTTAAGCTGCATTTTTTTACCCCTACTAAAACTAATATGAATTGTTAACAAAAATTATAACTGTGAGAGTTCATATTAATACTAGATAATTGGAGTGAATTTTGATTTACTTCCCTCCTATAAGAAGTAAACATTAAAAAAGAAGGCGCAAACCTTTCCTTTTTTTTACGATAAATTCATGCTAGAAATAATTTTTAAGAAAGAGTTATACATTTAATTTAGTTGACGCAAACCAGTTTGGTTTACCAATTTGGTTCACCAAATATATGTTAAATTATGTTAACAGCAAAATAATTTTGATTTTTAACAGTATTATCATTTACACTAGTCAATAATTGTGAAAATGCTAACTATAAAATTAACAAAACCCTAACCCTTCTCTGTTATAGGCAATTAAAAAAAAAACAATTTCCCCTTAAAACGAAGTCAGGCCCCTTTCCTTAAAAATAAATCATGACTACTAAGGCAATTCAAATGCGAAATTCGCTATGCTACGCCTTCGTAAATTACCCTGATACCGAATATCAAATCGGAATAGAAATTGTTTAATGTCTCTAAATGTTTCCATAATCATTTTTTATTTACTAATTAAAGTAATACGATCCAGTCCACTGAAATGTACTACCGTTTATTACTAATTCGTGTTGTTTCTCATTTGAAACTTCATTATTGCAAACAATAAATGTTTTAATATTTCCTTGAATATCTTTTATCGAGATAGCCGTATAATCAGCATCATTATAAACCACTTTGACTTCTGCAATATGACTATGAGAGTTTACCGCGTTTTCCGATACAGGACTATAACTACCATGAGACTCGATAACAGATGCAAAAACAGCATCTTTTACTTTATTTTTTCTAATCATAAACCCAGGTTCCTTGCGCAAATTAAACTCCGGATCATTAGCTCCAATTCTTGTAAAAAACACTTCATCTTGAGCATTTGTCACGGTTGTTATGGTATGGAAACGTCCCGCATGATACCACGACAACTTCGCGTTGCCATCGTTAGCTTTACCATGGCCTTCAACAAATAAATGCTGATACCCGTGTTTAGCTCCTAAAGGCTTAAGTATTTCAGGTGTGGTATATTCAAAATTGGTTTCCATAACCTGACCTAAGTAGTAATATGGAAAATCATACTGATTCGTTTGATTCGAAGTCACAGCCATAATATCCAAAACATAAGGCTGTTCGAAACCAGGATCACTAATCAGTGCCATAGTACGCTTAAGCATCGTACCTGGGTATGCATTCGCTTCATGTGCACTTACCACTTTAATACCATCTTTATCAAAATCGTAAAAGCTTAGTTCGGAGTGGTGTTGTGAACCAATATCATACTTACCATTAAAATGACTTCCTTCATTTTGAATGATGGTATTATGAGCAATACTTTGCTTAGCCCAAGTTTTATTTTCTTTTAAATAATTACCTCCTCCTTTTTGTTCGATGTTAACAAATCGTGCTAAACCATAATCTTGAATAACTTCCTGACCAGACTCATACATCGAAAAAGATAATTTATCGTAATGTCCGTGACTTAAACCTTGAGCCGCATATTTAAAAACGACCTCTACATCATTGTCTCTTAAAATAGCAACACCACCTTGTTTACCTAGCGGCCCATCACTAAAATTAATAGACTTCTTCTCAAAGGGCTTTGCAGCACCTTCCTTTATACCCAAAGCAACTGCCAAACCAGAATCATCTAACAACACTCGGTTTTGCTTTTCTGCAATACTTAACAATTCTGGATTTTTAGAACCATGTAAATAAGCGATATCTACAGCCGTCACCAATTCTTTAGAATAATATGACATTCCCTTTTGCCCATCGTTTAATGGAAAAAAGTCACCATCGGCATCAGATAGGTTTAAAAGCGCATTTACTGCTTTTAATAGCACTCCATTTTTATGCTCAAATATTTTAAGCTCTGGCTTTACATTATTTAAGGCTTCAGAAAAAATTAAAAACGGATACATGGCATAACGCTGGTAATACGGCCCTTCAGTATAATACCCGTCTGGAGAAAAAGGCTCTTCTAAATTAGCTAAAAAACCTGCCTTACCGTCTTCATTTTTAATATAACCACCATCATTATCTTTAGCATTGGCATCAATGCCATCATCCTCGATACCATATAGTGCACGATGTAATAACTCATCATCATCCATAACTAAAGCAATCATACCCACAGCAGCATTTCCCCAAGTACTATGGTTATGAACACGGTTATAAAATTGCGGATTTCCTATAGAAATAAAATCGGCAAAAGGTCTGAAAAGGTTATTTTCCAATTTAGCTCTTTCTTCAGCGGACAAGTAATCGTAAATACAATCGTATCCTTGACTTGCATAAACCAACCAGTTAGAATCATTTAAACATTGCCAAAACAATTTCCCTCTAGCATATGAACGCGTTTGAGGATGCACAGGTAAGTCCTTATACATGGCTTCATATTGAAACAACATATCTTTAACATACTTAGCGTATTTTTCGTCATCTAAAATCTGATATAATAGACCCGCTTTCTCTAACATGAAGAAATTACGTTTATGACGCTCATGAGTATATCCACCAGAAAAATCCTTTGGAAGCGGCGTATCTATGCCTGAGGCTATTTCTGCATCAACTTCATCTTTGGCTATTTGAAGAGAGGCATCAAAAATTGGAATATTACCCAACTCAGCACGGATCTTTTCTACCCCAGCCTTTGTGATTATTAGTTTGGGGTGACTCCCCTTACTTGGAGACGATTGTTTTTCACCTGAAGTTTCATTTTGATTTTCACAAGAAAACATAAGTCCTAGCAGAAAAACACTAAGAAAAGCACTAATAATTGTTTTTTTATTAATTATCATTCGTATCTTTATAATTATTCACTTTAGTTTATACCGGAAACCAGTTTGGTTTACCAGATTGGTTGCCCAAATATAGTCATAAATTCTCACTTACACCAAACCTTTAGCGTTAACATGTTGATTTTAACAAGCAAATACTGTTAAATAATCAAAATCAAGACTTAAAACCAGTTTTCAATTACCAAATTCTCAACAAAACCGGTTTAAACTAAAAACAACAAACCTTAACTTCTAAATACTATTATTTATTCCTAATTCTCAGAATTTCTATAAAACAGAAAAGGTTTTGCACTAGCATTACACCAATACAAAACCTTTAGTTACTAACTCAAATTAACTTTTAATACATAAGTGTCATTTCTAAGTTCTCTTGAACTTTAATTTCCCCTGAATTAGATATGGTATTATTTGAATGCTCATTATTTTTAGCACCCCATAACACCGATACAAACTTAACAGGGTTATTTTTAAAGGTATTATCCTTGATATTAACATTTACAATACCGCGGTGATTTAATAAGGTTTTATTCTTTTCAGCACCACCAGAGTTTGTAAAGGTACAATTCGCGATTAATAAGTTTCCACCAATAGTAGATTCATCGTAACCACCTCTATAATAATCGACCACATTTTGCTTAATCGCATTAAACGTACAGTCGGTAATGGTTAAATATTCGGTGTTATAATCTCCCTTATCTAAAGTTTCCTCAGACAATTCTAGACCATTAGCACAATTATCAAAAGCAGTTTTATCGAAGGTAATCGTTTCTGCATAAGCTTCTCTATAAACCCTTAGCGCATAAGCAAAACCACTTATATCACAATTAGAAACCGCTAACCCAAAGTGATTAGACATGTTTTCTTTTAAGGTTGCAAAAGCATAATTCTCACCATTACCTTTTAACACAACATTATTTAGCGTTAAGTTTCCTTTTGGGTTTAACTCAAAAACAGGTGTATCAGCAGCACCAGAAAATACAATTTCAGCTTTTCCTTCTGCAGGAGAATTAATAGTTATTGTCTTGTTGATTTTTAAAGAAGCGTCTAACTCATATACCCCTGAAGCAAGTGCAATAACATCGCCATTTTCCGCAGCATCAATTTGCTTCTGTAGAGCATCAACTGAAGCAACACTATGCGTTACAGCCTCTTTAGATTGCACCTCATTAGAGTACCAATTAGCACCATATTTGGTTTTATCTAAAATATTAGGATTTGGCACATCGGCACTTAAAACAGCACCAACACTATTATTTTCCTCACGCGATTGACCAAATAAATCTTTTGTTATGGTATTAAAGTCGAAGCCTTCATAAGGCTCAACATCACTAGGAACCCCAGTAGGAATTAAAATATTATCTGATATTTTTTTAAGCTCAAGTGAAGCCGCAACAATACCACCATCAAAATTATTAAATTCGACACCTTGATTATCAATTACATTACTTTTAAATAAAACACCATCGGCTTTATCATGCTCAAAAACAGGAGAGGCATCACCAACTTCATTGTAAATAACATTGTTTGCTACAGTCGTTCTAATAGCTCTTGCCGATCTAATTTCAGATTTAGGCAACACATCTTTTTGAGAAATATTTGTTCCCACACCAAATTGCCATGGCGACACACAGTCTACATAAGTATTGTAAGCCACAACCACATCGGTTACCTGATTGTATCGGTTTTGAGGTGATTTAGGTATTCCATTCATCACAGCTAACGCCGATCTAAAACTTTCACCTTTAATGTTAAAAAAGTAATTGTTTGTCACCCAGTGACCAGAATTTACTATTCTAATACCACCTACATTGGTGTTTCCACTATCGTTAATAAAATAGTTACCATCGATGATGCAGTAATTACCATGACGCGTTACTAAAGATCCTTCACTATTATAGAAAACATTATTTCTAAACTCGTTAAAATTGGTTTTACTTGAAATGATCTCTACTTCACCATTACATTCTTCAAAAAGGTTATTAGCCACCATAGTATAACTAGGCGCCATAGAGGTAAAACTATTTCCTATTTGAATGGTTTCGGCACTTGCACCACCTTTTCTTGGGCGAGGCCCGAAATGGTTATTTACAATTTGATGGAAATTATTGGTACTCTCTATACCTTCTAGGTTAACACGCACTGTAGGTCCGCGATTGGTTTTTCCAGCGATATAACAGTTACTTAACGTGTTATGTCTACCCCAAAACTGAACCCATAAATCGGTTTCATCGCGATGTAACTGGTTAAAGTCTTCAATCACAGAATTGGTTAAGCTACAATTAAATGCAATTTCGTCTTCATTAATTCTAAAATCAACCACCGAGCTTGATGGTGAATGACCGTTTTGAAAATGTAAGCCTTCCGCAACCAAGTATTCACCGCCGAACTTCAAATATGATTCACCTTCAATAGAAACTTTACCAGCCGTTTCAGCCTTAATAGTTATGGGATTATCTTTTGTTCCTTTTCCTCGAAACTTAATTTGAACATCTTTCCATACCCCATTAGACATGACAATAACATCACCTGGTTTAGCTTCTTTTATAGCAGAGTTTAAGGCCTCAATATCACTTACGTTAGATGATGAAACCTTTGCCGATTTCTCCTTACAACCAAGACTTAAAAACAAAACTGCTAACAATAAAACTGTTTTTACTTTTAGACAATGTTGAACATTTTTCATTTTAAATTTATTCATTACGCTATTAATTAAGATTATTCCGCATTTAAAGGTATGACATATTGATTATCAAATAAAATCAAATGTCAAAAACAAGGAAAGTCCGTATTATGGTTCATAAAAGCAAAAAAGACAGACAGCATTTCGTCCATTTTATATACTTTCAATATTTGGTTTCAAACAAAAAGGCCTTTTAGTAAATAAAAGGCCTTTTAATAACTAAACAACTACTTATTGAACTACTAATTTTTTACTAAAAGTACGTCCACTAGCCTCAATTTTCAAGAAGTAAACTCCTTTATTGAAACTAGACAAATCAATTATGCTACCACTAAATTGATTGTTCTGATAAACACTTTTCCCTAACAGGTTATAAATACTTACACCTGAAATTTGAAGGTTTTTAGATTTTATATTTAAAATATCGTCTGCTGGGTTTGGATAGATTGCGAAGCCGTTTGCCGTAGCATCTTCAACAGAAGCCGTAGCATCTTCGTAAAGCATGAAATTATCATAAAACACCTCATAACTACTAGAAATAGCTTGAAGCGCTCTTCCATAAATTACAACAAAGTCATTTGTCGCGGTAAACGTGATAGAGTTATTCGTAAAGGTATTCGTTGTTGCATCTCCCTTACTAGAGTTAAAATCATTAGTAATATGCAAATACCCATCTACCATAGTCCCGTCATGAGCTAGTGCATCCTCATCTTGAATTTCCATATTCAACATAAAAAATTCTGTTGAAACGTTTTCAGCTTCAGACCTAGAATCTACTGAGAAGGTATATTGCTCACCAGCAGTAACTGCTATTTTTTGATACAAACGACGACTAGCCTCACCCAATTTAATACCTCTAGTTAAAACACCATTTTGGAAGGTCCCATCACTAGTTGATCCTGGCTGCTCACTATCATCACCATAAAAAGTCTCTAACCATGCATCTAAATCTCCATTATCCCAAAGTGCTTTATATGGACTAGCTGTCCCTCCATCTACCGTACTAGGTGGTGTCATATCAAATGTATCAGCATTATCATTGACATCAACTGTATGTGTATCTAAATCTCCGTTTAAAACAAGATTCGTTTGCGCTCCTGCATAGTTAAAGCACATTGCGCCAGCAAAAAGCGCACCAAATGCATAAGATTTTGTGTTGAAAAGTAATTTTGTTTTCATATCTATTTAGTTTTAAAAATTTCAGTTTGTGGTTAAGTTTTAAACGGTAAACCAGTTTGGTTTACCACTTTGGTTCTCCAAATATAGTTATTATTATTAATATTCCAAACTTTGTCATGTTAATTTTATAATCTAGGAATTAAAACCCTAAATAAATAGCAATACGGAATTCACTGAGGTATATTCTTATAAGGCCTTGCTATGAAATAAGCAGCATTAAGTCTATAAAAAAGTCGGCTATTTTAATTGCCGACTTTTTTATAAATAATTTAAACTGAATTTGCACCAATCATATACTTAATTAAGGAGCAACTACGATCATTTTCGACACATTGATACCCTGTGCCAAATTTATCATTCGAACAACATAGGTACCTTGAGGTAAACTTGAAGTATTTATTGCCATACCCGATGTCTCATCTGTAAAGTTTTGGGTTAAAACAAGACGACCATCCATACTATAAATATTAACCACATCTAACGAAATTCCGTTAATTTTTATATTTAGTACATCTTTAACTGGCACTGGGTAAACAGAAACAGCATTAGAATCAAACTCGTTAGTAGACAAAGTTGTAGCTTCACCATAGAAATTAATTTCAGCAATATTCATCCACTGACTGCTTCTAACTTCAGCACCATTTGTGGTATTAGAAAAACGTCCAAATCCAACTACTTTTACATATCTAGCCTTTTCTTGATTTAATGAAAATTGAGTGAAATCTGTTGAGTTTGCTGTTGTATAAAAATAATTATCGCTTACAGGTAATATTTTTGTAAAACTTCCTGCTTGCGTATCTGTAGTAGACACCCATATTTGAAATGCATAAGGATCAGATTTGCTATCTGTTGCAATTTCAATCAAATCCATAGCATAGTCGTCTCCTAAATCGTAAATTACATATTCACCATCGGTTTGAAGATCATCGGCCACCCAGCTCGTACCTGAATTTTTATCTAACGAATTTGTGGCCACATTATCTTTTGGGTTTGGGTGTAATTGATCTTGCTGTCTAGAATAAGAGTCAACAGTTACAGGAGCTCCATTAGCACCAGCATTAATTAAATCTAACAAATCGGTAGGATCGGGAGCGTCTTGAGTAATATTTAAAACGACCACATTGTTATCTGCTCCAGAAGTCTGAGTAAAGGTTATAGATCCCGATCTGGAAGCCGTACTAGAGTTTTCAGTTACAGTGAAAGACACCGTTTCATTCCCTGTACTGAAACTAGGAGACACATTAGAAATCCATGTTCCATTTATAGCTGTAACTTCCCAACTTACATTGGCAGATACTGATACATCGTAAATTCCAGCTGTATAAGCTAATGTTGACACAGTGCCAACCGACAAATATTCTCCTGGTGTTACTATAATTTCATTACATGTTGGATTTGAAATAGCTGCCCCTAAATAATCAACAAAACAGGCACCTACCCCATCGTTTCCAACGTTTGAATGACTAAACGGCACATCATTTCCTGTATTAGCACCTTTACCTGTAGTTCCAGAAAAAGTAAAAATTTCACCTGAAGCCGTTGCTGTAATGCCTGCATTCTCAGCGAAACCATCGTTTGTAACCCCTAGAGCCGCACCTTTGTATTCGTTACCACTGTAACTTAAAGTCACTCCAATATCGTCGTATGACGTAGCCGTATCACCAGAAATAACATCAGACAGATTAGCATTTCCAGAATCAAAATAAATTAAGTTATTAGAAACTGTTCCTTTAACATCACTATTATTATCTACATTCACATTAAAAAATAATGGCGAAAACGTATTCACGATAGAGTTATTAGAAACATTGATGTTTTCAGACCTTTGGTAGCCATTACTAACACTAGTAGAATTACAATCTACATTTGCACTAGACCCTCCTCCAATAAAAGTAATACCATTATTCCACTTAGCTTGGTTTACTTCTGCAATACAATCTTGAATATAGTTGTTAGTAATATTATGGTTACTATCTGAAATTCTAATTCCTCCGGTACCATCAATATTTTCGCCTATAAAAAAATTGCCATCAACTGTGGCATTTGCGCCATGCCTTAATACTAAAGACCCTCTACAGGCTCTAAAAGTGTTATTCGTATAGGTATTACCATAACTTTTATTGGTAATGATTTCATTTTCACCATCGGCTTTATAAAAGTAGTTACCACTAACTTCACAATTACTTCTCACGTTTTGATACTCACTTGTACCAATACGAATAGTTTCACTATCTCCCGAGTTTGATAAACCTGGCCCATAAAGGTCATCCATCTTCTCGAAGTTATAGAAATAATTATTCAGAATCTTGTGACCAACTTCTAAACAACGTGTATTAATAGGCGTTTCACCGGCATCTTCATCGTATGGTGGCGAAGCATTATATTCATATTCAGCTAGAATTAAAGCTCCAGCACTAACTTTGTTTAAAAAAGAACAATTCACGACACTGTTATAAGTACCATATAAAACAACCCATCGGTGTTTAGGAATGGATTTTGAATCACCAGGATCTGGATTCAAAGCTTCAAACAAATCATCTGGATCAATACCTAATCCATCGATAACACAATTTTGAATCCTACTGTGATTTGCGTAAACCGAGCCACTTCTAAATTGTATGAAGTTACTCGCTCCGTAACCCCCTTTCCAGTGAAACCCATCTACTACAAGATGATCACCAACAATATTCATTGGCATACCTCCTGTAAAAACAACACCTCCAGGGGTTTCAGCTTTAAAAATAATAGGCGAATCTGCTGTTCCTGTACCCGAAAACGTAATGCGTTCATCGGTAGAGTAAGTACCATTAGCTAGAATGACAACATCTCCAGCTACGAGACTTAAATTTTCCAATTGATCGGGATTGGTAATTGTATAAGGCGATTGCGCCGCAACAAACTGGGTTATGAGTAAGCCCAGAAGCATTAAATTGAATTTTGACCATGACTTTTTAAAGCACAGCCGTTTAGTGAACGTAATTTTTGTTACCATCTTAAGTTTAGTTTTAGTATAGTTGATATTTTATCTGAATCCAATTATTGGTTTTCCAGATTGGTTTTCCAAATATAGGATTATTTTTTTGAATCAAGAAAGTATTAAATAGCTGGTTGACTGATTATAAAAATGCAAATCCACTTTGTAATAAAAGTTATTTATAAAAGCTTTAGTTCTCAATAGAATAAAAAAAGCTGCCCTAAAAATTGAAACTATAGTCATTCTGTGCTCAACACAGTATCTCATAATATTGAAATTCAATAATTATGAGCATCTGAAATAAATTCAGATTGACGAAAAATCAACTTTTAAGGCAGCCTATAAAAAATTACAGCAATCAGCTGTTTATAATATATTAATGTGAAACAATGATCATTCTAGATTCACTTAAACCATTCACATCTGTAACCTTCACCAGGTAGGTGCCATTGGTTAGTGATGTCGTATTTAGTATGATGTTCCCCGTTGAATTCCCATTAGTTTGATTCAGAACTAAACGACCATCCAAACTATAAACACCTACTGTACTCACAACCACATCGTTGGTTTTAATATTTAAAATATCTTGTGCAGGCACAGGGAACATTTTTAGATTCTTACCAAAGGCATTTTCTTTTGTGGAAAGCGCAGCACTAAATTCGCCGTAAAAATCAAGTTCGGTTATTGAAGTCCATGCACTTCCACTGCCGTTTGGCTGACCGAAGCCAAGAATTTTAACATACCTTGTACCATAAGCAATTGATGGCAATACGAAACTTTTAAAAGTATTATCGCTACTACTTACTAAATTTCCTGTTCCAAACGGATCGGTAAAATCGGCATCATCGGTTCCTGTTGAAGACACACGAATTTGAAAATCGTAGGTTTTACCATTTACAGAGGCAAAATCAACAATTTCTAAGTCATAGTAAGCTCCTAAATCGATGATAATAAAAGAATCACCTCCTGTTGTTCCATCTGAAGACCAATTAGTCCCTTGATCTTTATCTAAAACATTAACGGCGTAATTAAATTTTGTAGTTCCATTCACCTCTTCCATGGAGAACGAATTCACCACAACACCGTCGGCCCCGTTACCTTGATCATTAATTAGCGTAGCCAAATCGGTTGGTTTTGGAGCGTTTTGTGTAACGGTTAAGGTTCTAACAATATCATCGCCACCAGGATCTTGAGTAAAAGTAACGGTTCCTGTACGACTCGCATCCCCTGTATGTTTAGTAACCGAAACCGTAACCACAGCATCGCCTGCCCCCGCATTGGTATCTATAGTTATCCAAGAATCATTTGAAGCGGCTGTCCAACTTACATTGGCCGTCACATTTACAGTTTCACTGTCGGCTTCATAAGTGAATGGCGCCAAAGTACCCACAAGTAAAGATTCGCTAATAACTATATTACAATCGCCATCGGTAATTTTACCTCCTGCATGGTTTAGAAAACAAGCTCCTATACCATGACCTACCATAGCATCGGTAGTTGGCTCGTAAGCTCCCATATCGGCACCTTTACCTGCAGCTCCCGAAAAGGTGAAAATCTCACCAGAAGGTGTAGCCGTAATTCCTGATTCTAAAGAAAAACCATTTCCTGTATTTCCATCAGATTCACCTAAAGCTGTTCCAGCGTATACATTGCCTGAATACGCTAAACTTTGTCCAATTTCACTATAAGCTGTAGCTGTTTCTCCAACAATAACATCGGTTAAATTGGCATTACCAGAGCTAAAATAAATTAAGTTATTTGCCACCGTTCCTGTATTAGGCTCATCACCCTTATCAATATTGTAAAACAAAGGGGCATTGGTGTTCACAATGGTATTGTTTGAAAGTGTAATGTCTTTCACTTCTTGATAGCCACTTGACGAACTCAACGACGCACAATCATCTACACTAGACTGATCTCCACCTATGAAGGTAATACCATTATTCCATTTAGCTTGATCTAAAACCGTAACACAATCTTGAATATAGTTATTGGTAATACTATGGTCGCTGTCTACAATTCGAATCCCTCCGGTACCATCAACATTTTCACCTAAAAAGTAATTTCCATCTACCGTAGCATTAGAACCATGTCGCAGTACTAAAGAACCTCTGCAACTTCTAAATGTATTGTTGATATAAGAGTTTCCTTTACTTTTATTAGTAATGATTTCGTTTTCACCGTCCGACTTAACAAAGTAATTATTACTAACCAAACAGTTTGCATTTACCATTTGACCACCGCTTACTCCTATACGAATAGTTTCGCTATCACCAGCATTTGTTAAGGTTGGATCAATTTTTTCAAAATTGTAAAAATAGTTATTACTAATCGTATGCCCTACTTCTACACATTGGTCACCACCATTATCAGACATATTATAATAAAGTTCTACAAGGATTAAAGCGCCTGCATTCTTTTTGTTCATAAATGAGCAGTTGATGACGCTGTTATGACTTCCATACAATTTAACCCAGTTGTGTTTTTTACTTTGCCCAACCACTTCATCACTTGGATCTACAATCAAACCATCCATAGCACAATTTTGAAGCGTACTATTATACGCTAAATCACTACTGTCTCTAAATTCAATTACGGCACTTGAGCCATAACCGCCTTTCCAATAGAAACCATCTACAATCACATGATCACCGCTAATACTCAAACGCGCCCCGTTAGTAAATGTTACGCCTCCTGGAGTTTCCGCTCTAAAAATAATTGGATTGTCTTCTGTTCCGTTGGCACCAAAGCGCATACGCCCGGAATTGTCATAAACCCCATTGGCAAGCTCAACAATATCTCCTGGAACCAATGTTGATGATAAACCCCTAATATCTTCGGGATCTGTAATCTTATACACGGTTTGACCAACAACAAACTGTGTTGTTAAAAGAACTAGAAATAATAAATAGAATGTTGTTCGTGATTTTTTCGCGCACGACCGCCTAGTAAATGTAGTTTTCATTACCATTTTAATTTAGTTTTAGTTTTGGTTTTTTACCTGAAAAACCAGATTGGTTTTCCAGATTGGTTCTCCAAATATAAATTAAATTTTACTGAAAAACCAAAAAACCCTTATAAACCCCAACTAAATCAACACTTTTCATTATATTTTAAACCCTAAATCAAGTGCCTTGTAATTATTTTATTACATTAAAACCATAAAAAACTCAATTAAAATAACCGCTACTTTTTTATAACACTTAACGCAAATCAGTTCTCAAACACGGTAACACTATCTTTTTTTAAAGTCATGCTATCGCCTTTACCTCTAAGCTCATAAGTATTGTTTTTATACCAAAACCCAGACCCTGAACGCATTCTCATCACTTCTATGGTTTCACCTTCAAACTCTAAAGTAGCCGTCCCTTGAGTATTGTTAAAAACCATATGTAATTCTTTACCCTGCGCATCTTTGGCAGTACTTTTTACAATTTCATCGGTGGTGCGTTCGGCTGGATGGATCACCTGTTCGGCTTTTGATTGGCTCTCTTTGCAAGAAAACAATACAAGAACTAGAAAAATAGCTACGGAGAATAGATGCTTAATCATAATAATGTTTGTTTTAAGGCCGCTTATTTTCAACGGCTAGGATAAACATTAAAATTAGCGAATTAATATTTAAAAAACGAGTTCTTCCTTTAGGATATGGAAATAACTACTTTTAGAGCCTAAAAATTCACCTAATAGCCGTTAAAACGAATCTGATTCTCATTTAAAAAAGTGTGCAAGCCTAATTGAAATAAGGTACGGGTGATTAAATCTTGAATACTCTTTAATTCGGCTTCTTTCATGGCGAAACTTATTTGCGGATTAGGGGCTTCAAGTAGAACCAATTCACAAGCTTTGTTGTTGGAAGATTTAGCAAGTGTTTTGCTTTTTATTAAAGCCTGTTCGATATTTTTTAAAAATTGAACAAGCTCCATTTTATTTAAAAATAATCCCGTGTTTTTAAATACCAATTGAATTTTATTAAAGTCTTTCGCAGCGGTTCTTTTCCATTGAAAAGCAATGCCGAAATCGTTATAATAAATGGTATTAATATCGTCCACGTTACATTAGTTTAAAATTAAAGTGTAATCAATATCACTAACATACAAGGTCCTCTCAAAAACCTCTATATAAGAGAAATTCAGAAGCTTTTTTAACTCATTAATTTCCTGACGCCTAAACATTAAAACCAAATTAGGCTGCATGGAAGGTATGGGAATTTTACGTCTTACTTTCGCACAAGCATACCGGTGCTCCCAGTAATCTATTTCAATATCCTCTACATAATCCTTAAACTGCTGAAATTCTCCTTCACTAAGCTCCAAATAGATATTATTAAATTCTAAATGATATACCTCACATTGCTTACAAAAAGACAATTCGCCACTTTTTACTTTCGATAAAACTTTTATATGTTCTTTACACATGGCTAAAGGGTTTAGTAACAGTCTGTTTTTATTTGGTTTTTAGCTTGAAACACACTCAAAAACGTATTGAGTTTTGTTATAGCAATGTGCTCTAAAACTTTCATCACGCCCGTTTCCATGGCTACCGAACCACAAATCATAATCACACCTCCATTTTTTAATACACGCGCAATTAAATCGGCCTTTTCAAGCATCAAGTCTTGTACATAGCGTTTCTGACTGTCTTCTTGTGAAAAACCAACATATAATCCCGATAAACGTTTGGCATAAAAAGCTTGATCTACAAAAGGCGCATACATTTTAAAGGACGCATTGGTACGTCCGCCCCAGAACAAATAAGATTTAACATCTTTATTCTTGTCATTATTCATCATCCCAACAAAGGGTGCAATTCCTGTTCCGTTGGAAATCATAATCACTTCTTTGGCTGATTTAGGAAAGTGAAACGCCTTATTTTGATCGATTTGAGCTAGCAGCGTATCTTCAACCTGAAGGTCATTCAAATAATTCGAGCACAGACCAAACTCATGCTTTTTGATACTTAAAACCATATTGTCACCAATTTTTCCAATAGAATATTGACGGGCAACCTTCTCATCTTTTGGATAAATAGACAGCAAATCACCTGAAACAAATGTCGCCTTTTTGGTGGGCTGTAATTCTATGATGAAGGACTGGTCGGAATTCAAATCCGTACGTTTTACAACTCGAAACGGAATCATTTTTTTTCTATTGATTTGTCTTTCGGGTTCCTCAACCTTTAAGTTCAAATTACCAGCTTCACCCCAAGAATTCACCCAACTATTAAACTCGTTAAAGGATTGATTGTTTATTTTATGAAGCGGTAAACTCGGACTAAATTTTGTTTGCACTTGTAACATACGCTCTACTCCAATGGCAAACTCACAAAACCCTTTGTAGGCTAATGATCCAAATCCAACAATCGCATACTGCAAATCGTTATTTTGCTGGGTTATTTTTACCAGTTTTTCAAAATTTCGTGCATTGGTAGGTGGTGCGCCATCACCATAAGTCGCCGTTAAAACAACCAAATGCTGGGCATTTTTATAACTGGTGTACTGATTTAATTCTGAAACAAAAACCGATTTTCCTTCGGCAATCAGGGCATTATAAAGCGATTTGGCAAAACCGAAAGTACTACCCGTTTCCGATCCGATAAGTAGAATGTATTCGGCGCTATCCTTATTATATTTATTCTTGATTTTGATCTTCTTTTTCTTGCGCTTCACAGTCATTGCAAAACCAGAATACATAAAAAATAAAATGGCAAAGCAGGTTACTAACAACACCAAAGACCAACTAATAGATCCTTGTCCTGTATGTAACATCAGACTCAAACTTGAGGCTTCAGAAACTAGACCGTAATCCTGTTCGCTTACAATATTTCCGTTATACTGATTTACATAAATCTCGCCGTCGTTTAGCTTTAGGAAATAATAATCTTCAATATCATCAGAAAAAGGAAACTCAATACGCTTAACATCACTTAAGGTTAAAGTATTAAAAGTATCAAAATCGCTAAGCGGCAATTTGGTAGCATCACTAGGTGTGTCATCATGAAACTGATGTGAGATTTTTTCTTCTGGCAGTAATGAAAACTTTTCCAAAGACAAATAAACACCTGTTAAGGTAATAATGATGATAGGAATAAGTGTATATCGCCCTATGATGATGTGGTAGTATTGATCGAAATCTTCTTTAACCACCTTAGAGAAAAATTTAGTTATACCTCCTTGGCGTTTAACAATTAAAAGCACGCCAGTAACGGCCATTAAGAACAATAGAAATGAAAAAAAACCTACAATAAATCGCCCTGTAGACTTTAAAAATAAAGAGCGGTGTAAATTGGTAGCGAACTTAAATATGGGCTCTTTCTCAATAATATCACCTATTTTTTCAGCTGTAAAAGGGTTGATATAGAAGTCTTCGTTGTTACCTTCATCTGTAAAAACAGAAGCTTGTACGAAATCATTTTGATCAATTTCTACACTTATAACCTCATCATATCTAGACTGAAGCGTAGCAATGGTTTGTGCGACCGAAAGCGACTGGGCCTCTTCTACGGCATAAGGTTTTACCTGGTTTGATATAGGCTCAAAAGCCAAAACAATCCCTGTTAAAGACGCTAATAAGATGAATATTGAAGAAGATATAGCCAAAATAAGATGGCTATATCTCCATATAGAAATGGTCATTTTTTGAAGTTTTATTGAGGCATCATTCGTATATAACGGATAAACCCGTTGCCTTCAAATTTACTTTTTACAGATGCTGAAGTCAATTCAAACTCCACATCATCTTTATAATATTCTTGATTTTCAACAGCCGATTCGAAACGAATTTTATAACCGGCATCAATCTTATCATTATCAATGGCAATCACGTTAATACTACGTCCGCCGCCACTCACCGTAGCGCCAGTAATGGCATCGATATCAGTTCTCACTTTACCGTGAAATTTCCACCATTCGGTAATGTCTGAGTACCACTCATCATCATCACCTTGAACATAAAGTGTTTTAACGTATTCGCCTTTCGGACTTAATAATGAAATGGCTATGTAAGCCCCTTCACCTGTATAATTCTTCATTTGAATCATACATTTATAATTTGTTGAATCGGCAATGCTTTTAAATCCGAAGCATGCAAACAGCATTATAGCAAGTGCTGGTAATATTTTAAAAATCGTGTTTCTACGCATGATTAATTATTGTAAAAAGTTAATATCAGTTTTATTGGTTTGAAGAAACTCATTTTCTTGAGCAAGGTCGAAAACGGTTTCATCAAAATCGGTTTTTTCATTTTTATTAGCCCCAATGCTTAAAAGGTATTTCACCGTTTTTACATCTTTAGCTTGCATCACTGCCTTGTGTAAAGGTGTTAAACCATCGCTATTTTTTGCGTTTACATCGGCGTTAAACTTTGCATGAACTATAGCTAACAGTTCATCTGCATTTCTATTATCTAAAGCGATATGGTAAGCGTTATTCCCATCTTTTTGCGCCTTTTTAACATCTAGACCTTTACTTGTAAGCAGTTCAAGTTTCTCAGAAAAATCAGCTTTATCTCTAGAATTATAACTTTTCAATAAATAATAGCTTAAATTATTTCCTTTTGAATCTACGACATTCACTTGAGCACCTTTATTTAATAGATAAGCTACAACATCGGCATCATTATTTATCGCATATGTTAATGCCGTCTCACCATCTTTATTAGTTTGATTAATGTTTTTAGTTTTCGAACCTAAAAGCGTAATCACTTCTAAAGAATTTCTACCTGAAGCTCTCATCAAGGCATTGTTACCTTCCTTATCGATTTGGTTCACATCAATACCCTTCCCTAAAAAATAGTTTATGGTTTTAATATCTTTATTACCAGAAGCCAGATTAAAAAGAGGTGTTTGTCCTTCTGTATTTGTAATATTCGCCTCTAAGCCTAAACCTTCTAAATATTGAAGGTATTCTAAAGAATTTTGATGTCTTCTAGACCCTCTTGTAGCTAAAAACAAAGCGTTTTCACCTTTTTTATTAAGCGTCTTGTAAGGCACTTTTTTATCTAATAACAAAGCCACCATCTCTTTATTTCCAGATTTAGCAGCATAGTTAAACACACCATTACCATCTTCATCTACATCATTTATAGACAAACCTTTAGCAGTAAAGTAATCTACCAATTCGAAGTTTTTTACATGTGGCATGATTAATAACAGAGCATTAGCACCATGCTCGTTGGTATCGGTTTTAACATCAATACCATTTTTAATACATAAATCGTAAATTTTAGTGTCGGTAACACCAGCCGCAGCTGCAAAAGTTAACACAGAATAATGATGAGCATCGCGCATTTCTAAGTTTGCACCATGATCGATTAAATACGTTAAAAGTTCCAAATTCCCGCTGTTAGAAGCCCAAAACGCATAGGTACGTTTATCGTGCGTTAATTTGTTTACATCATTTCCTTCTTTTGATAAAAGAAATTCGATAACGTTTAACGGCGCTTTAGCAAAAATGGCATAGGTAACGGCATCAAAACCGCCTCCATTTGCTTCTGAAACATCGTTCCCTTCCTTTATTTTTTGTTTAATAACTTCAATAGATGGGTTTCCTTTCCAGAAGTCACGTTCTAAAAACACATTTTTAGACTGTGCTAGCGCCAGGTTTACAAATAGAAGCGCAATAATAAGTAATTTTTGATTTTTCATAGTTGTTATTTAATGAATGATTCTATAACCTCATCAATCTTCTTTTCTTCCGAGTAATCGTCTGAAAACAAATATTTATAAAGTTGTTTATTTTCAACTTTAGCCTCTAGAGCTAAGTTTTTATGACGTGCGTAAACATCGTCCCATTTTCCGCGTACTAAAGCCCATTTGGCTTGATTTTCTTTCCACCAATCGGCAGCAGCCTTACATTTACTATCATCTACTTTTACGTAAGTATTATAGCCCTTTTCTTTTGCCAAAAGCACATCTTTTTTTCCTGCTTCACGGATTATTTTTGAGTTGTCTTGATCGTGAATCCAGCCCGTACTTGTAATTTCATGACGGTTGCCTCTTCCGGTTACGTTGTAATCGCTACGCTTGGTGTATTCGCGTCTTGGTAGCGGGGCATCGGTTTGGTTTTCCCAATAGTTCTTACCGTCTACATGAACCCATGTCGCAGAGCCTTCGTAACGCGGACTATCATCTACTTGATATACTTTTTGTGTCCATTGATCTTTTACTTCAGACTTTGGCTTTGAAACATAGTTCCAAGTATTATCACCATTAAACATATAGAAATCGGTGTTTTCATATAACCAATCTTGACGCCAGTGTTTTACGATATGCGGACTAGAAGGATCACCCACTTGTAATAAATGCTGAATGGAAATTTTGTTTTTACCGTCTTCGATAAGTTGAGCCCACTCTAAACCGCCTGCAATTTTGGTTTCAGATGGCTTGTAAAGCGAGTCTTTACTGTAGTTAAAGGTTTCTGCAAAGTTGAAGGTCACTTCATAACAACCACACATGCTTTTTATAGCTTCAACGTCTTGCTTTTTTTTGCTTTGCGCGTTTCCACTTAAAGAAATGGATAAAAGTACTAATACAAAGGGTACTATTTTTTTCATTGTAACGGTTTGGTTTTTGATCGTCCAAAAATATTAAAAAAAATCATAATCTTATTTAGACTGAATAAAAATAACTTATATATTTGCCGCAAATTTATATAGAATGAGTCTAAATAAAAACAATATCATCATCTTTTTTTCAATAATTTTTAGCGCTTATAGCTTTTCACAAGAGGTAGCTAAAGATTCTACCAAATTGGAAGAACTCGATGAAGTCGTTATTACAGGACAATACAATCCCCAATCGGTCGATAAATCCATTTTTGAAGTAAAAGTGATTAACCGAAAAGAAATCGAGCAACGTGCTGCCATAAACCTATCGGATTTACTAAATCAAACCTTAAATATTAATATCATCCCAAACGCATCAACCGGAAAAACAGGCGTAAGCCTATTCGGTTTAGATGCCCAATATTTCAAAATCCTTATCGATAATGTGCCTATTATAAATGAAGAAGGGGTTGGAAACAATGTAGACCTCACCCTAATCAACTTAGATGACACACAAAGTGTAGAAATTATTGAAGGAGCTATGGGTGTGCAATACGGTGCCAATGCTGTTTCTGGTGTGATTAATATCATCACTAAAAAATCCATTCGCGAAAAAACCCGAATTCAAGTGTACGCTCAGGAAGAAACCGTTGGTGATGAGTACGAGTGGTTTGATAAAGGCCGTCACATCCAGTCCCTTAATTTAAGTCATAATTTCACAGAAGACATTTTTGGAAGCGCCGTATATACTAGAAATGATTTTGCTGGTGTTTGGGGCGATAAACAGGGTGAAGTTTACGATAAAAATGATGGTTTACGCGGCCACGAATGGCTACCCAAGCTACAAAACAATGCTAAAATTCTACTTAATTACAAAAAAGGGCAATTCAACATTTTTTACAAATTCGACTATTTTAACGAAGTTATAAACGAATACAATAGTACGGTAGACCCTAATGAAAATACCGCTACAGACACTAGCGATCCTTTAGCCTTAGACCAAACGTTTTTTAACAACCGTTTTATTCATCATTTAAATTCCAATGGCTTACTTGGAAAGCACGTTAATTACAACATTTCAGTATCGTATCAAGAACAAGTTAAAGACCTTGAAACCTACACTTATCGCATTCGAGAAGATGAAAAACTGAACATACAACGTGGTGAATATTTAAGCAGACAAGCCTTTTTCTCCCGCGGTACCTTCAGTAACCTCATACAAACAAATCAATTTAATTTACAAGCAGGTTACGAACTTACTAACGAAAGTGGTTACGGTTCTCCATTAGCCATCACCGTGAACACAGATGAAAACGAAGCTAAACAACGCTTAGATAATTATGATTTTTTTGCTTCTTCGGAAATAGAACTTTCAGAACGTTTTTCATTACGCCCAGGAGCACGTGTATCGTTCACTAATTTGTTTGACGACCAATATGTGTTTTCATTAAGTTCCAAATACCTATTTAATAAAGGTATAGAGCTTCGAGGCGTTTTAGGATCGTCAAACCGAACACCAAACTACGATGAGCTTTACACCTATTTTGTAGATGTAAATCACAATGTGCAAGGAAATCCCGATTTAAATCCTGAAAATGGTTTATCGGCCTTTCTGCACTTAAAAAAAATCACTGCACTTTCAAATAACAGTAGGCTAAAAAATAAAATTACCGCGTCATATTTAAGTGTTCAAGACCGTATTGAACTCACCATTGTCGAACAAAGTCCACTATCCTACCAATACCAAAATATTGATTCTTACAAAGCTATAGGGATAACTTCAGAAAACACATATCAAATAAACCGACTTAATGTGCGACTGGGTGCTTCTGTTTTAGGGATTTCAAAAATTTTAGACAGTCATGCTACGCCCCTTGATGATTTCCTTTACAGTTTTCAAATAAACAGTACAATAAATTACCTCATTCCAAAATGGAACGCTTCTGCAGCCCTATATTTTAAGCATACAGGCAGACAACACCAATTCGTGGAACGCACAAACGATCAAGGCGATCAAGAGTTCCAAAAAGGAACAACCGAAGCATACGATTGGTTAGATGCCACTTTTAAAAAATCATTTTTAGACAAAAAATTAGAAACCACTTTAGGCGTAAAAAACCTATTCGATATTTCGAGTATAGAAACTGATGCCTTTTCAGGAGGAGCGCACGATGCTGCTCCCGAATTTATTCCACTTGCCTACGGCCGATCATTCTTCTTAAAACTAGCCTACAATTTAAACCTTTAAACCAATGAAACGACCACCGAAAATATACGCCTTATTAATGTGCTTAGGCTTGGCTTTAAACCTAAGTTCTTGTAGTGAGGACACTACTTTAGATAGCGACCCATTTGTTGTGGCTTTTGGATCCATATCCAAGAACCTAACAGACATGCAACGTACCAATGACAATGCTATCCCTTTGATTTACTCGGAAGAAGCCATAGAAAATGGCACGCTAAGAATCCAAATAGAAGCGAAAAATGCGATTTATGGTACAGATTTTACAACCATTCCTGAAGCTGAAAACAATCAAATTAACTTACAAATCAATGCTGGAGATTCTGAAAATGCCATTCAATTTAAAACTTTAAACAGTAGCTTAGATGAAACGACCGAGATTAAATTCAGTATCTCAAATATCGAATATACCGCAAGCCGCATCCAAGGTTACTCGACGTTTACCATTAACAGTTCTGCCGCTCAAGGCGGAAGTCTAAGTCCTCAAGTTGGCGGTCCTAACCAAAAAAATCAAGTATATATCGATTTAAGTAGCCAGAGTGAAACAACAGCACCACGAGACTCTTGGGATTTAGGATTTTACAATGGCAACCGATTTAGAGTCACTATAAACGGATCCATTTATATGGCTACAAAAGCATTAGAAGCCACCGATATTGATAAGGTGACTGAAGCTGATATTAAAACAATGCAAAGAGAGGTGGCCGTAGGCACTTTTAATCCTGATAACGCCGCTTACGTTGATGCACCAAATGGTGATATTCTAGAAACGGCCATTGCCGAAATTTCAGAAAACGATAATGAAAACCCGGTGTACCTGGTTAATCTAGGCTACGAAGTTGGGGCGGAAGAAGCCACTGTTGGCTCTACTACGATCGCTGGAAATGCGAGGGGCTGGAAAAAAATTAGAATACTAAGACAAAACGATGGCTACCTATTACAATATGCTAATGTAAACGAAACAACACATCAGGAAATCAGTATTTCAAAAAATGCAAATTACAACTTCAATCATTTTAGTTTCAACACCAATACCATAGTATCGGTAGAACCTGAAAAAGACAAATGGGATTTGTGTTTTACGGTATTTACTAACATCCTTGAAGACGCTGGAAGCTATGGCTTTTCAGACTATGTGATTCATAATAACAAAAGCGATGTTACAGCTTACAAGGTCGAGGCTACCAATCTGTCTTATGACGACTTCAATTTGAGCCATGTAAATTCTTCTTTATTTTCTAAAGATCAAACTGCCATTGGGAGCAACTGGCGTGATGTTTTTGAACGTACCGTTTTTGCTGATAAATTCTACATCCTAAAAGACGCCAACGGAAACATCTACAAAATTAAATTTTTAGCCATGACAAACAGTAACGGCGATCGTGGCTACCCCGAATTTGAATATAATCTTTTACAATAACCATTTATAAATCCTAAAAAAAGAACCACTATGACATCAAAATTACAATTATTATTAGCGTTATTCTGTGTCTGTTTATCAACACAAGCACAAGAAAAAACAGTAAATCTAAGTATGGGTGCAGATTATGCCAACCAAATATTCTATAAATTAAACACCGAATCTGCAACAGCTTTTGCTAAAGATTCATGGGATTTAGCATTTTTAAGAACGAGTGCACGAAATATGGGCGTTCGAGTTAATGAGGGCCGTGGTATTTCGGTTTTTGAAGCCTCAAACGATATAAACAACTGGGCATCAATTGATGTTTCTAACGAAAGTAATTGGACCGCTTTACACAATTCGGAAACAGCATGGACATTAGGGGCTATAGATCAAGGATCTGCTTCCTTCGGATGGGGTGAATACAACCCTGCAAACCACCATGTTACGGGCTCTATTATATTTGTTTTAAAATACGCCGATGGTACTTACAGAAAACTAATTATTGAAGATTATTACGGTGCTTATACCATTAAATTCTCAACATGGAATGCGGGAACATCCACTTGGGGAGCAGACCAATCCGCTACTATAGTCAATACGAATAACCCAAACAACACGTATAACTACTACTCTTTGGAAAATGCTAATGAAGTGGTAGCCGAACCAGCAACAGCCGATTGGGATTTTGTTTTCACCAAATATGCTACCGATTACTATGGTGATGGCACTACATATTACCCTGTAACAGGCGTTTTACAAAATACTACGGTTAGCGTTGCTAAAAACGACGAGCCTACTAAGGCAAGTAACCCAAGCCTAACTTACAGCGACGATATTAATACTATTGGTTATGATTGGAAAAGTCTGAATGCCTCTTATACTTACGACACCAATACAAACCAAGCGTACTATGTGAAATATGCAAATGGTACTGTATACAGAATGTATTTCACAGCTTTTGGCGGAGGAAGTACTGGAGATATCCAATTTAAATTTGAAGATGTCACTTCAACTTTAGATATTAATAACGTCTCAGAACAAGTAGCCTTTGGTATTTACCCAAATCCTTCTACAGACAAACTGGTAAATCTAGTATACGATGTGAATCAATTAAGTAGTAGCAATAACACCATCGCTATTTTCAACACGGCAGGACAAAAAGTACTTGAAACCACATTGGACAGTCAAGCTGGTTTTTATAACAAAACCTTAGATTTAACGGCTTTAAACAGTGGAATCTATGTATTGCAATTTACATCGGGAACAACATCATTAACCAAAAAATTGGTGCTTAATTAAGCTATTATCAACTACAATAGTTTCTCTTCAAAAAGTCTGGCTTCATCGCTGGGCTTTTTGTTTTTATGAAACTTGAAGAGGTCTTGTGAATACAGAGTTTTATGTTTACTTAAAAAGACCTTTCAGGTTTTAAAAACCTGAAAGGTCTGTATAACATGCGATATTTGATAGTCTGAAGTTTTTTATATTTCCTGATTTTGATAATAAGAAATTTTAGTTAAAAAGATCCACACCAATTTTTATAAACACAACAATTAGGATTGATCCCCGAAATTTGCAGGTCTTAAAGAAGATAATTTAAAGCATAAAAAAAGCCTCATCTTATAAAAGATGAGGCTTTGTACTGAAGACGGGACTTGAACCCGTACGTCCTAATGGACATTGGATTTTAAGTCCAACGTGTCTACCAATTCCACCACTTCAGCATTGGAATATTTTTAAGAAAGTTTCAGAGCGAAAGACGGGATTTGAACCCGCGACCCTCACCTTGGCAAGGTGATGCTCTACCCCTGAGCTACTTTCGCAGTCTTTTTATGAACGAGCAACATTGCTATTGCGGGTGCAAATTTAACACTTTTAAACAAATACCAAAGCCTTTTTTAAAAATTTTTCAAATTATTTTTAAGCCTGCTTTTTCTTTACCAGCATTCTTTTAATTTCATTTAATTTCATAAGCGCTTCTACCGGTGTAAGTGTATCAATATCAGTTTCTAAAATTTCTTCCTTGATATTTTCCAATAATGGGTCGTCTAAATTGAAAAAACTGAGCTGCATATCATCATCTATCGATTTCACTTTATCGGTAAGTTCCTCACTAGAATGTGACTTCTCTAACTTCTTTAAAATTTTGTTCGCACGATGTAAAACTTGCTGTGGCATGCCGGCCATTTTAGCCACATGAATACCAAAACTATGCTCGCTACCACCTTCAACCAGTTTTCTTAAAAAAAGCACATTATCCTTTAACTCCTTTACCGATACATTAAAGTTTTTTATACGCCCAAAGGTTTCACACATTTCATTAAGTTCATGATAATGCGTAGCAAAGAGTGTTTTAGGCTTTGCCGGATGTTCATGTAAATATTCGCTAATGGCCCAAGCGATGGAAATCCCATCGTAAGTACTGGTACCACGACCAATTTCGTCGAGCAGTACCAAACTACGATTGGATATATTATTAAGGATAGAAGCCGTTTCATTCATTTCCACCATGAATGTCGATTCTCCCATAGAAATATTATCACTAGCCCCCACACGCGTAAAAATCTTATCGACCACTCCAATTTTCGCCGCTTTTGCAGGTACAAAACTTCCTATTTGAGCCAATAACACAATAAGTGCTGTTTGTCTTAATATCGCCGATTTACCCGACATATTAGGTCCGGTTATCATTATAATTTGCTGCGATTCGCGATCTAGAAAAACGTTATTCGCGATATAAGCTTCCCCAATAGGCAATTGTTTTTCAATAACAGGGTGACGCCCATCGGTAATCTCTAAATCATAAGAGGTATCAATGGTGGGGTAAATGTAATTATTGTCTTTTGCCAATTGTGAAAATCCGCATAAACAATCCAGTTGCCCAACCAAATACGCATTTTGCTGCACTGGTTTAATGTATTGATTCATCCAAACAACTAAATCGGAAAACAACTGTTGTTCTATAGCTTGTATGCGGTCTTCAGCACCTAGAATTTTAGCTTCGTACTCTTTAAGTTCTTCGGTAATATACCGTTCGGCATTCACTAAAGTTTGCTTCCTAATCCACTCGGCTGGTACTTTATCTTTATGCGTGTTTCTAACTTCAATATAGTAGCCAAACACATTGTTCGAGGCAATTTTTAAGGAGGTTATGCCAGTACGTTCGCTTTCACGCTCTAGCATGGCATCTAAATAATCTTTCCCTGATTTAGACAAATTTCGAAGCTCGTCCAACTCTTCAGAAAAACCATCTGCAATGGTACGCCCTTTCAATAAATTTACCGGAGCCTCTTCATTTAAAGTCTTTTTAATTTTATCTCGAAGCACATCACAGCTCTGCAAGGTATCTCCAATAATTTTCAAGGATTCGTTATCGCAGTCAGACGCCAACGTCTTTATAGGCACAATCGCTTCAAGTGAATTTTTAAGTTGAATAACCTCACGCGGATTCACCTTACCAGTAGCAATTTTAGAAATTAAGCGCTCTAAATCGCCAATATGTTTAATGTGATTTTGAATTTTTTGAAGCACGCCGTCTTCCTTAGTTAGAAAACGAACCACCTCATGCCTGCTTTTAATCTTCTCAATATTTTTTAAAGGCAAGGCCAACCAACGCTTAAGTAGCCTTCCGCCCATAGGGGAAATGGTTTTATCAATGACATTTAAAAGGGTTACCGCGTTATTGTTGGTGGAGTTGTATAGCTCTAAATTTCTAATGGTAAAACGATCCATCCATACATAATCATCTTCCGCGATACGCGATATCGACGTGATATGCTGCAACTTTTTGTGCTGGGTTTCTCCTAAATAATGTAAAATTGAGCCCGAAGCGATAATCCCTTCATGCAGCTCTTCGACACCAAAGCCTTTAAGCGTTTTCGTATCAAAATGTTTTATTAGGGTTTCGTAGGCATAATCGCTTTGATAGACCCAGTCTTCTAAATAAAACGTATGAAAATCGTTTCCAAAGGTCTCGGCAAATAAACTGCGTTTTTGCTTGGAGACTAAAACCTCACTCGGACTAAAATTTTGAAGCAGTTTATCGATATACTCGGCATTCCCTTGTGAGGTTAAAAATTCACCCGTAGAAATATCTAAAAATGAAACGCCTATATGCTTTTTATCAAAATAAACCGAACATAAAAAGTTATTCGATTTCGATACTAAAACCTCATCATTAAGGGCCACACCTGGTGTAACCAGTTCGGTAACACCACGTTTTACAATGGATTTTGTTTGCTTTGGGTCTTCCAACTGATCGCAAATAGCCACACGCTCACCAGCCTTTACTAATTTAGGTAAATAGGTATTTAAGGAGTGGTGCGGAAAACCTGCTAAAGCGGTTTCACTCTCGCTACCTGCCCCACGCTTGGTTAAAATAATACCTAAAATTCCAGCCGTTTTCACAGCATCAGAACCAAAAGTTTCATAAAAATCGCCCACACGAAACAACAATAAAGCATCGGGATACTTTGCTTTAATCGCATTGTACTGTTTCATTAACGGGGTTTCTTTTTTGGCTTTTTTCATCTTGATTTTTTTCATTTCCGTGAAAACGGAAATCTCAATGGTAAATGATTTTTATATATTATTTTTGCGCAAATTACAAGTTTGCTAATGTAACGTTAATTTGATTTTTTTTGAAATCGAAGCATTACAAGTTATTTACAATTAAAAATAGATGTCAACAAATAAGATAACACCCTGCATACATCCGGTTTTAAGTCAGTTATCTTGTTAAACTATAGCATTTTCGCTTTCGCGGAAGAAGAAAAAGATAAAACAATGCGCAAATTAAAAAATAGTGAATTAGACCGTTTGAGTGTCGAGGACTTCAAAGAGGCTAAAAAAACACCAATTATCATTATTCTGGACAACATACGAAGCTTAAACAATATCGGTTCGGTATTTCGTACCAGCGACGCCTTTTTAATTGAAAAAATTTACCTCTGCGGCATTACGGCAAAACCACCTCATAAAGATATTCATAAAACCGCACTGGGCAGCACGGAAACCGTAGCTTGGGAATATGTTGAAAACACCATCGATTTAATTGAAAAACTGAAAGTTGAAGGCATCAAAATCGCTTCGATAGAGCAGGCTGAAAACGCCACCATGTTAAATGATTTCACTGTTGAAACCAACACCAAATACGCGCTTGTTTTTGGAAATGAAGTTAAAGGTGTTTCCCAAGAGGTAGTCTCAGCTAGTGATGCTATAATTGAAATTCCGCAGTTTGGAACTAAACATTCTTTAAATATATCGGTGAGTTGTGGTGTTGTGGTATGGGATATTTTTAGTAAGCTGAAAGCATTGTAGTGACTAAAAAAAACAAACAACCCTGGCCCACGAAAGCCGTAATGGATCAAATTTACGAACGTCATCTTTGGGGTGGAAACGACCATGATTTTTACTCTGGTTCTGGATCCCATGATCCCGAAATCACCATACCTTATTTAAATGCAGTCACCCATTTTTTTAAAACCCACGATAACAATTTAATCGTTTGCGACTTAGGCTGTGGCGATTTCAATATCGGCAAACAACTTTTACCTTTTACAAAGTACTATAACGCTATTGATATTGTTGAAAACCTCATCAACAGAAACAAAAAGCTTTACCCTTCAGAAAAAGTAAGTTTTCAATGTTTAGACATTTCAAAAGATGAATTACCTCCTGCCGATTGTATCATCCTAAGGCAAGTTTTGCAACACCTATCCAATGCTGAAATTCAGAATATTCTAAAAAAACTATACGACTACAAATACATCATTCTAACCGAACACTTGCCATCAGGAAATTTCACCCCAAATACAGACATCATTTCTGGACAGGGCATTCGAATCAAGAAAAACAGTGGTGTTGATATTTTGGCAGCTCCTTTTCATTTTAAAGTTAAAGAAATCAAACTCCTTGGTAAACAAATTTTAAATGATGGCAAGGGATGCCTTGTTACGATGCTTTTTACTTTGTTTTAAAATTAAAACCTAACCTATTGTCTTATTTTAATAAGCAATGGACATCATCAATAATATAAAATCAAATAGTTCCATATTTTAAATTTATAATTATAAGAATTTTCTTTAGTTTTAGGAGTTTAAATTAAAAAATGGGAAATAATAAGTTAATGGATTTTCATCGCTTTTTAGATGAAGCAGGTGACACTACATTTTATGGAAAAGGAAAGAAAAACATTATTGGTGAAAATGGTGTTTCAAAAGTATTTATTCTTGGCATGATAAAGGTAAAAGATCCATTAGATGAAGTCCGTGATAAAATAAACCAACTTCAACAAAAAATTATTAGTGACGAGTTTTATCACGTACCAAGCGTATTGAAGAAAATTAATAAAACCGGTTATTATCTTCATGCAACGGATGATTTACCCGAAGTTAGAAAAGAAATGTTTGATTTAATGAAAACAATAAACTGTAGCTTTGAAGCTGTGGTTGGCAGAAAGGACATCGAGCGATATGAAACAAAACATAAAGGAAAGGAAGAATATTTTTATGCAGACTTACTATCACATCTACTAAAAAATAAACTTTCAAAACATGACAAACTTGTTATGCATATTTCGGAACGTGGAAAAAGCACAAAAAATCATAATTTAGAATTAGCATTTCTCAAAGCCAAACAAAGGTTCTCTAGAATTAACGGTAACAAGGAATCAAAAACCAAAGTTGTTTTTAATGTGAATTACCCAACAAAAGACCCTTTATTAAATTTAGCAGATTACTTTTGCTGGTCTATTCAGCGCGTTTTTGAAAGAGGAGAAATCCGATATTATAATCATATCAAAGACCAAATAAAATTGGTAATTGATTTATACGACACTGAAAAATATGATGGATGGAAAAATTATTATGACAACCGCAAAAACCCCTTAACCTCTAAAAATAAAATAAGCCCACTAAAACACTAATTTTAAATTAAATTTAAAATAACGACATGGAGTCGACTTTCGTGTTTTGCAGACTTAACTAGTACAAATATACAATATTACTGTGAATTACTAAAAAATGTATTTCACTATAACCTACAAATTTCCTCCAAAACCCACAAATAATCCGATCGGTTTTCAACAAAATCCCGATGAGACACATCTATTATTTTCACGTTAAAATCGGTTTGAGTTTTTAAAAACTCCAGGTAGCCCGCATTTATTTTTTCCAAATAAGCATTTTCGATATTTTGCTCGTACTCACGGCCACGTTTTTTGATGTTTTGTTGTAAACGCTCGGTGTTTTGATGTAAATACACATACAAATCAGGCTTTCGAAGCTCTTTATACATCAAATAAAACAGTTTTCGGTAAAGGTTAAACTCGTCTTCCTGCAAAGTGATTTTAGAAAAAATAAGGGATTTAAACACATCGTAATCACTTACGATAAAATCTTTAAATAAATCGAGCTGCGCTAAATCGTCTGAAATCTGCTGGTAACGGTCGGCCAAAAAAGACATCTCTAATGTAAAGGCATAGCGAGTCGCATCTTCATAAAATTTAGGCAAGAAAGGATTATCGGCAAAACGCTCTAAAACTAACTTGGCATTAAAATCTTCCGATATTTTGGTGGCTAAACTAGTTTTTCCCGAGCCAATATTTCCTTCAATAGCAATGTAATCGTATTTCGAAATTGGATACGCTTTACTCGGGTTTTTCAACCAAATATTTAAAGGCTCTAAAACCGAATCATCATCACAAAGCTGTAACAATTCCGAAATCTCTTTATGCAATACAGGATGCAACACTTTAGGCGCGATATCGTTTAAAGGCAACAACACAAACTTGCGTTTTTGCATTTCTGGATGTGGTATTTGCAATTTCTCGGTTTGTATTATTTCAGCTTCAGCTAAAACAATATCCAAATCAATTACCCGTGCTTCATAACCACTTTTCTGAGTTCGCACACGACCTAGCGACATTTCAATACCTAACAGTAAGTCTAAAACCTTTTCTGGACTAAATTCACTTTGTAACACCAAACAGCAGTTTAAAAAATCTTCACTTTCAAATCCAAAAGCTGGTGATTGATAAACCTTAGAAATCGATAAAACATGTCCGATTTGCAAAAAAATAGCCTGTACAGCATCTTGCAAATTATTGAACTTATCGCCTTTATTACTACCTAAAGCAATATAATATGTCGTTGATTTTAGCATAGAATCGACAAAATAACTAAAACAAATTTTAATCCTTTATATTTACAACAGCTATTTATTCACAATTGCCTTATGACTTTAAGAGATAAACTTGCCGCCCAACGTATTTACTTGCTTTTAGGTGGCCTGTTTATAACCTCCTTAGTCGTTTCCAATCTAATTTTTCAGAAATTTTTCTATTGGTATCCTATTGACATTGAGTTTTTCGATACCAAATTATTTGAAATATCGGTAGGCGTTTTACCCTACCCGATTACCTTTCTTATCACCGATTTAATTAGTGAAATTTATGGTAAAAAGCGTGCAAACGACGTTGTGGTAGTTGGTATTTTCGCTTCTCTTTTTTCGCTTTTAATCATTCATGTATCCAGCTTGGTACCAGCGACTTCATGGTCTTACGTAGATGACAAAATGTTTGACACCGTATTTGGCAATACTTCTATCGCAGTTTTTGCCAGTATGATCACTTATTTGTTCGCCCAGTTTATAGACATTCAAATTTATCACTTTTGGAAACGCCTCACTTTTGGACGGTATTTATGGTTACGAAATAACTTTTCCACTTGGTTTTCGCAGTTTATAGACACCTTTACCATCGTTTTTTTACTTTGCTCTTTTGGTATTATCGAATGGCAAAATTTCAAAGGCTTAGTGCTTAGTGGTTTTCTTTTTAAAGTGATTATTGCTGCTTGCGACACTCCTTTTTTATACTTTGGCGTTTACCTGTTTAGAAAACGTTTCCGACTAAAAGTAAATCAAGAAATCGATTTACTGTAAACCTAGGCGGCCTTATCTACACAATTGGTAATTGCGTTAACTTTTAATGGTAATAAGTCTATTTACACTTACGAAATCCGTTAACTTTGCGCCATTAACCACAACATGTCCTCACTTTTTATGAAGAAAGCACTAAAAATTTTTGGAGTCATACTCATTTTAATTATCGTAGCACTTATCGCCATTCCGTTTATATTTGAAGGGCGCATACAAGAGCTAGTCAAACAAACTATAAATCAAAACTTAAACGCTAAAGTTGAATTTAGTGATATCAATCTCAGCTTTATTCGAAACTTTCCCGAAGCAGGGATTAGCGTAAGCGATTTGGTAATCACCAATAACACTCCATTTAAAAACGAAACTTTAGCAACTGCTAAAAGCATATCGTTTACCATGTCGGTTAAAGAAATTTTCAAGGGTGCTAACGAGGCCATTGTAGTGAATTCCATTTATGTAGACGAAGCTTTAATCACTTTAAAAACCGATAAATTTGGCAACAATAATTACGATATTGCCAAAGAGTCTGATAACGCTTCCGCGGAAGAAAAACCAGCCAATTTCAACTTCAGTATTAAAGATTATCAAATAAAAAACAGTGCACTAACTTACCTTGATGAGCTATCGAAAACCATAGCCCACATTACCGAATTCAACCATGAAGGGCATGGTACCTTTACTTCTGAAGTTTCAGAATTAGACACAGATACCCATTTCAATATCAGTTTAAACATTGAAAACACCAATTATTTAAACAATAATAGCATAAAACTTGACGCATTAATTGATGTCGACTTAAATCAGAACAAATACACTTTCAAGGAAAACAAAGCACAAATTAATCAGTTACCTATACATTTTGATGGCTATGTTAAACTGCTTGACGACGGACAAGAAATCGCCATTACTTTTGAAAATCCAGAAACAGATTTTAAAAACTTTTTAGCGCTCGTTCCTGAAACCTATTCTAAAAGTATTGAACAAGTAAAAACAACAGGCGACTTTAAAATTAAAGGTATGGTTAACGGTCAGCTTACCGAAACCACCATTCCTCAATTTGACATCAGTATGGTTTCTAATAATGCTTCATTTCAATATCCCGACTTACCAAAAGGTGTTAAAAACATAAGTATTGATGCCCTTATAAAAAATACCACAGGACAAACAGATGATACCTATTTAGATTTAAATGCATTAAATTTTACGATAGACAGTGATGTTTTTAAAGCCTCGGCACATGTAAAAAACCTGACCAAAAATATGTTGGTTGATGCTCAAGTACAAGGTGTTTTAAACCTAGCAAACGTATCTAAAGTATATCCAGTGGATCTAGATCATAAACTTAGCGGTATTTTAAAAGCTCAAATAAATACAGCTTTCGACATGAATGCCATTGAAACCAATGCTTACGAGCGTATTAAAAGTAGTGGATCGGCAAGCCTTTCTGGGTTTACTTTCTACTCGGAAGACTTACTAAATCCCCTCGAAATTAGTCAAGCACAATTAACTTTTAATCCAGGAACGGTAGCCTTAAACACATTCGAAGCCAAAACAGGATCTAGTGATGTAAAAGCCTCGGGAACTATAAATAACTTACTAGGCTTCTTATTTAGTAATACCACTTTAAAAGGCCAATTCGATATGAATTCTAACCTTTTTAAAGTAGGCGATTTTATGGCTGAAACGGAAGAAAAGGAACCTACTAAAGAAACCACTACAAATCAAAACACAGAAAGCTTAAAAATACCAGCCTTTTTAGACTGTACCATAAATGCCAAGGCTAAAACAGTGGTTTACGATAATTTAAACCTTAAAAATGTTTCGGGTACTTTACTGGTGAAAGACCAAAAAGCCACCTTACAAAATTTAAGCTCGAATATATTTGACGGTCAATTAATGCTTTCTGGAGAAGTCTCAACCAAAGCTGAAACCCCTACATTTAACGTAAAACTAGATGCCAGTAAATTTGATATCGCTCAGTCTTTTAAAGGCTTAGAATTACTTCAAAATTTAGCACCCGTTATTAAGTTATTTGACGGTAAGTTAAACAGTAATATTGCCATTTCAGGTAACTTAAACAAAGAATTTACTCCTGATTTAAACAGTGTTTCGGGTAGCGCTTTCGCGGAATTACAAAGCACTAAAATGATCAATGATCAAAGCGCATTGATTAGCAAGTTGGATCAAAGCATAGACTTCATCGATTTTGAAGCTATTAATTTAAACGATTTAAAAACCCATTTAGAGTTTGCCAACGGTAAAGTAAGTGTATCGCCTTTTACTATAAAGTATAAAGATATCGATATTAATATCTCTGGTGCTCATGGCTTTAATAATACCGTCGATTATAACATGGTATTTAACGTTCCAGCAAAATATTTAGGTAGCGATATTAACCGTTTAATAGGCAAAATAGACGATCCTAAAGTAAATAACATCAGTATTCCTGTAACAGCAAACATCACCGGGAATTACAAGAATCCTAATGTAAAAACAGATGTAACAAGCAGTGTGAAAAACTTGAGCAATCAGCTTTTAGAAATTCAAAAAGAAAAACTTTTAAATCACGGAAAAGCACAAATTAATAACCTTATTGGAGACGTTATAGGTAGCAATAAGGCTAAATCAGATTCTATTAAAACAGAACAAAATAATACGGTTCAAAAAACCTTAAACGAAATTATAAAGTCTAAAAAGACTACCGACAGCACTTCTGATAGCAAAAGTTCCTCTGAGAAACTTATTAAAAATGCCCTAGGCGGATTCTTCGGAAAGAAAAAAGAACAAGACAGTCTTTAGAAAATCACTAAAAAGTTCAAAATCCTTCAAAAAGCACTAAAAACAGCACGATTTTTATGCTTTTTGAAGCATTTTCAGCCCAAACAACCGATATTTTAGGTTATTCGCTTTAAAAAGCTTATATTATAGGTTCGACATAATCTTAAAAAATCTGTATGAGGCAATTAAAAATTACAAAGCAAGTTACCAACCGAGAATCCAAATCATTAGACAAATACCTTCAAGACATTAGTAAAATTCCATTAATCACCGCTGACGAAGAAGTGGAATTAGCACAAAAAATCAAAAAAGGCGATCAAAAAGCTCTGGATACCCTCACTACGGCAAATTTACGTTTTGTAGTTTCAGTTTCTAAACAGTATCAAAATCAAGGACTAACACTACCCGATTTAATCAACGAAGGCAACGCTGGCCTAGTAAAAGCGGCAAAACGTTTTGATGAAACGCGAGGTTTCAAATTCATTTCATATGCGGTTTGGTGGATTCGACAAGCAATTCTTCAAGCTTTAGCACAACAATCTCGAATAGTTAGATTACCTTTGAACAAAATTGGTTCTATAAATAAAATTAATAAGGCTTATTCATTTTTAGAACAAACTCATGAACGAGCGCCTAGCGCTCAAGAGATTGCAACCACATTAGACCTTACGGTTAACGATGTAAAACAATCCATGAAAGCCTCTGGAAGACATGTATCTATGGATGCACCTCTTGTAGATGGCGAAACTTTTAGTCTGTATGACGTTGTAAAATCGAATGATTCCAACGCACCCGATTCTGATTTGCTTAAAGAATCTTTAAACGCCGAAGTGAATCGTGCATTAGAAACGCTTTCGGACAAAGAAGCTCAGGTGATACGCTACTATTACGGTATTAGTGTAAAACAATCTAAGAGCCTTGAGGAAATTGGTGAAGCTTTTGGCATTACCAGAGAACGGGTTAGACAAATAAAAGAACGTGGCATTCGTAGATTACGCCACACATCAAAAAGTAGAGTACTTAAAACGTATTTAGGGTAATTTCTAAATATTTAAATTATAATTTATTAAAAACAAGTTATGTTAAAAATCATTGTAAAAGACGGCGAAAACATAGAGCGCGCCTTAAAACGCTATAAGAGAAAACACAGAAACATTAAAGTAATGCAAAACTTAAGAGACGGACAATTCTTTACAAAACCATCTGTAAAAAGACGTCGTCAAGTTCAAAAAGCAGCTTATATCCAAAATTTAAGAGACCAACAAGAAATTTAAGTCTCACTATAAATAGTATTTTAAAACCCATTTACATTGTTTTGTAAATGGGTTTTAGTTTATATAGTGTTTTTCTATTGTACAGTAATTTGAACAACTAAACCTTCATTGGCACGTACATTAAAAACCGTATCATCTTCAAAAATAAGATATTGCCCCTTGATACCCACCAATTTCCCAGTATACTGAAGCGTCTTTTTAATATTTAGACTTTTTGGTTTTTCAGGATATTTTATAACCGGAAAATCAATATGAGTTTCCGTTTTATCATCGATAAAATACGATTTAACTTCCTCAGGAATATATTCGGCTAAGCGTGCCCTCCAAGTTGCTAAATTTTCATCCTCGATATCATTTTTAAGCATTTTACGCCAGTTGGTTTTATCGGCCACATGGTCTTTTAATGCCACCTCGGTAATTCCTGCTAAATAACGGTTAGGCACCTCAACAATTTCAATAGCCTCATGAGCACCTTGATCTATCCAACGTGTAGGTACTTGAGTTTTTCTAGTAACACCAACTTTCACATTGCTAGAGTTAGCCAAATACACAATATGAGGCTTTAATTGCACCGATTTCTCAAATTCTAAATCACGATCTTCTTGATCTAGATGTGCGGTACTTAATTCGGGGTGCATGATCCAATCGGCGGCCTGTGGCACTTCAAAAAAACAGGATTTACAATAGCCTTGACGGAAAATTGGTCGATCCAAACCACAGTTTAAACATTGGTATTTAACAAAAGTCATTTCAATATTTTTATCCAGCAACTGATTCATATTTAGAAAATCAGTTTCGAATACCAAATAATATTGAATTGGACTTGAAAATTCGGTTTCCATTTTTGTTAATACACCTTGGTAGGTCATAAAAAAAAGTATTATTTTTAAAAAATTAAAGATAAAATAAATTATGTCAATACCCATAGTTAATTCGATTGCATCTTGGTTTTTAAAAAAGCGTTTTCATCAAATTGAATTGTTTTTAAAGTATCCAAATGAAGTTCAAAACGAATTGCTAATGAACCTGATTCAGTTCGCTAAAGACACTGAAATTGGTAAAAAACATGATTTCGCTTCAATAAAAAATTACAAGACTTTTGCCGAGCGTGTGCCCATTAAAAATTACGACGGCTGGCAAGATGTTATCGAACGGTCTAGAAAAGGTGAAAGCAATATTTTCTGGCCCACTCCCATAAAATGGTTCGCAAAATCTAGCGGTACTACACGTTCAAAAAGTAAATTTATTCCTGTTAGTGAAGAATCACTTGAAGATTGCCATTACGCCGCAAGCAAAGATTTGTTATGCATGTATTTAAACAACAATGAAAATGCTCAATTATTTACAGGTAAAAGTTTACGTTTAGGTGGTAGCAAACAATTGTATAAAGAAAACGGCACAGTGTTTGGCGATTTATCGGCTATTCTTATAGACAATATGCCTTTTTGGGCCGAGTTTAGTAGCACCCCTAGCAACAAAGTATCGCTTATGAGCGACTGGGAATATAAAATGCAGGCTATAGTTGATGAAACACGACATGAAAATGTTACCAGTCTAGCCGGTGTGCCCTCATGGATGCTCGTACTTTTAAATAATGTTTTAGAAACAACCGGTAAAAAAAGCTTACATGACGTATGGCCTAACCTTGAGGTCTATTTTCATGGTGGTGTTAGTTTTACTCCTTATGCCGATCAGTACAAAAACATCTTACCAAATTCAGGGTTTAAATATTATGAAATCTATAACGCCTCAGAAGGATTTTTTGCAATTCAAGACCAGAATAATTCGAAAGACCTTTTACTCATGCTGGATTATGGTATTTTTTATGAATTCATCCCGATGGATATTTACGCTACTTCCGAAGAAAAAGCCATTCCACTTAGTGAGGTTGAACTTGATAAAAATTACGCGGTTATTATCACTACCAATGCCGGATTATGGCGTTATAAAATTGGAGATACCGTAAGGTTTACCTCTTTAAACCCTTATCGTATTCGTGTTTCGGGAAGAACAAAACACCACATCAATGTTTTTGGCGAAGAACTCATCATTGAAAATGCCGAAAACGCCCTTAAAACCGTTTGTAATGCGACACATTCGGAGATTGTAGAATATACTGCGGCACCGGTTTTTATGCAAGGCAAAGAAAAAGGGGCCCACGAATGGTTAATCGAATTTAAAACCCCTCCAGCAGATATTAATTATTTTACTGAATTACTGGATCGTACTTTAATGACCCTAAATTCCGATTACGAAGCTAAGCGTTACAACAACATTACTTTAAATCAACCCAAAGTCAACATCGCGCGTAAGAATCTTTTTTACGATTGGCTGAAGCAAAATAATAAACTTGGCGGACAGCATAAAATTCCAAGACTTTCTAACACAAGAGAATACATCGACGAACTATTAGTGCTTAACCTTCAATTTGTGTAGTCTTTTTCTTGTATATTTGTTGCTCACAACGAATTATCTGTCTTTTAATCTATATGATATTATAATCACATCCGACTAGTTTATCTTTACAAGAGACCAACGAATAACTTAACCATTTTACTATGAAATCGACACTTTGTTTTCTCATGTTTATTGTAACACATGTAGTCCTAAGCCAGGGTTCAGATATCAATGAGACACAAAACGCTAAAAAATCAACATCTATAAGTGAAAACGGATTTCATTTTGAAATTTCACCCACATATTCAAATTCTGAATTTTCGGATATCGGTTCTGGTTTTTTTAAGAAGAAATTTATCATGGTATCTTCTAGAAAGGTAGGTGGATTATCAAAAATTGACCCAAAAACCCATGAGGCCCATAAAGATTTATACTGTTTAGATGTCGATAAGTCTACAGGATTAATAACCCGACCACTTTCGTACTCTCGTATATTAAACACGCATTTTAGTGAAGACCAAATTAGCTTTTCTAAAAATGAACAAACGGTATATTTCACCCGAAGCTCACACGATAATTCTTTAGAATATAAAATCTATAAGTCTGATTTAGAAGAAAACTCAAATGGAAACTGGATTAATGAAATAGCTTTAAGCATTAATAAACCAGGTGTTTCTATTGAAACCCCTTTTGTAAACCATGCTGGAAATAAGCTGTATTTTGCTGCCAACTATCCTGATGGCTACGGTGGTTTCGATTTGTATGTGTCTAATATTAAACCTGATGGCACATTAGATACGCCGAAAAATTTAGGTAGTGAAGTAAATACAGCTAAAGACGAAAAATACCCCGCCTTATCTCTAGACGATAAGTACTTATTTTTTGCCTCTAAGGGTCATGATAACCTAGGCGGTTATGATCTATTTAGAAGTAAACTATCAAATAAAGGTATTAGAAACCCAATAAACTTAGGAACAACAATCAATACTTCGGCAGATGATATTGCCTTTTTTATAGCCACCAAAAGACGTGGTTATGTGACTTCCAATAAGTCTGGTGGCATAGGCAGCTATGATGTTTATATCGTATCTATTTTTGAGGTAACACAATCCTTAACAGGAACCGTTTTAGATGCAGAAACACAAATAAAACTTCCTAATGCTCAACTCACTTTGTTTGATGATGACGGACTAGAAATTGCAAAAACTATTAGCGCAGCTGATGGTTCTTATAAATTTGCCGTTGAGCCTAATGAAGATTATACGATAACAACCGTAAAAGAAGGTTTTGAGAGTTCTCAAGAGCTTTTTTCTTCAGATCACCCACAGGATAAATATGTGTATGTAAAAGATATCCCTTTACAAACCGTAGCGCCGATTATAGAGAATTCAAGAATTATGCTGGAAAACATCTATTTCGATTTCGACAAATGGAACATTAAAGAAGAATCGTTTGTCACCTTAAATAAGGTTGTTAAAATTCTAAACGACCATCCGGATATGAAGTTATCCATTAATGCACATACCGATAATAAAGGTAGTGATGCATACAACCTAATTTTATCTAAAAAACGAGCGCAATCCACAGTGGCATATTTAATTAGCAAAAACATTGATGAAAACCGTTTAGAAGCTCATGGTTTTGGTGAAACCCAGCCAATTATAGACTGTAAGGACCAATGTTCAAAAGAAGATTTACAAGCCAATAGACGTATTGAGTTTGTGATATTAGATTAACTCATTATATAGCTTTTTAAAACAAAAAAGATCGTCTAAATTAAAACTTAGACGATCTTTTTAATGTTATATATTGAACTCTATTTATAGAGCGCTTTTAAATTGCTCTAGGAAACGTACATCATTCTCACTTAATAACCTGATATCTCCTATTTGGTGTAATAGCATCGCAATACGATCAATCCCTACACCAAAAGCAAAACCTGAATATTCTGTTGTATCAATATTACAGTTTTCCAATACATTAGGATCTACCATACCACAACCTCCAATTTCTAACCACCCAGTACCTTTCGTGATTTTATAATCAGTTTCAGTTTCTAAGCCCCAGTACACATCTATTTCTGCGCTTGGTTCTGTAAACGGGAAATACGAAGGACGTAAACGAATTTTACTCTTACCAAACATCTCCGTTGTGAAATGCTGAAGTGTTTGTTTTAAATCGGCAAAACTCACGTCTTTATCAATGTATAAACCTTCTACTTGATGGAAAAAACAGTGCGAACGTGCCGAAATGGCTTCGTTTCTATATACACGACCTGGCGAAATAGTACGAATTGGCGGTTTATTATTCTCCATGTAACGAACCTGTACCGAACTGGTATGTGTACGTAATAAAATATCTGGATTGGTTTGAATAAAAAAAGTATCCTGCATGTCACGTGCTGGATGATACTCTGGCAAGTTTAAAGCTGTAAAGTTATGCCAGTCATCTTCAATCTCTGGCCCTTCACTAACGTTAAATCCAATACGTGAAAATATATCTATAATTTGATTTTTAACAATAGAGATTGGATGACGTGCACCAATATGAATAGGCTCACCTGGACGTGATAAATCTCCGTAAACACCTTTAACTTCTTCGGTGCTCTCAAGAGCGTCCTTTAAAGCGTTAACTTTATCTTCGGCCGTTTTTTTAAGCGCATTTATAGTTTGTCCAAACTCCTTTTTCTGGTCGTTTGCAACATTTTTAAATTCGGCAAAAAAGTCGTTTAATAAACCTTTCTTTCCTAAGTATTTAATACGGAATGCTTCAACCTCTTCCTTGGTTTTAGCTTCAAAAGCTTCTGCTTCAGCAATTAGGTCTTTTATCTTATCTATCATATCGTCATTTCAAAAATGAACGCAAATTTACTACTTTTTCGCGATTTGCGTTAGGGATTAAAGAGGAAATCCTTTTTGAGAGCTCCGAACAAAAAGATTAGAACCAAAAGCCCGACCTTTAGGTAACCTGCCAACCGGCAAGCTGGCGCCCAAATATTTTTAATTGATATATTCGGTTTCTAAAAAGTAATTTACAATGGCTTCCTTCATTAAAATGCTTTGCTCGCCAGCCTTTAAATGTGGTAAGTTTTCAAGGGTTTTATAGTGTGGCCAACCTTCATCATCAACAAAATCGAGTTCGTAATAGCCATAAGGCACCAAAAGTTTACAAATGGCAATATGCATAAGGTCCAGCTTTTGGTCTTTTTTAAAAGTTCTATCTAACTGCCCAAGCTCCTGTACACCAATCAAATAAATAATCGCATCGAGATCTAAAGGGTCTCCATCGGCAAATTGATCAGACAATTTTGTTACTACCATATTCCATCGCTCCTTTAATTGTTCGTCTCTTGACATCTCTTGTTATGTTTTTTCAATGAGGCTTAATAAAAACTTACCTCTCTTATGATTTTGCAGCCAAAGTTACGGAATGGCTTGAATACTTGAGTTCTTCTACCATAAAAAGGACAGAAATTATTTTATATTTACAAAAATATTAACATTTATGGGTGCTATTGATATTGTTTTAGGAGCTTTAATCTTATTTGGCTTGGTTCGCGGTTTTATGAAAGGGCTCTTCGTAGAAGTTGCTTCATTAATCGCATTAATCGCAGGAGTTTATGGCGCGATTCACTTTAGTAATTATGCCGCGGAATACTTAAAAGAATTAACCAGTTGGGAAGAGCACACCATTACAATTTCCGCCTTTGCCATCACTTTTATTGTTATCGTATTGGCCATCGGTCTGGCAGGAAAAGCCCTTACTAAGCTCGCTGACTTCGCTGCTTTAGGCATTTTAAATAAATTATTAGGAGGCGTGTTCGGAGCGCTAAAAATAGCTTTAATGCTTAGTGTTATAATTAATATCTTTAGTCGCATGAATAACAGCATCACCTTTTTGGATGCAGAAACTATTGAAGATTCATTACTTTACGAGCCTGTAAAATCTATTGTGCCCTTAATTTATCCTAGTGTTTTAGATGAGACTGAAAAACTGAATTCAGAGGAAGATGACACTGAAGAAGGCACAAAATCTATACTTAACGATGAGGCCTAGCATTTTTTGTCATTTAACTCAAAATATAAATCATTGAAATAAAAAAAGTCAATATAAAAATATTGACTTTTTAAACTTGTTATTTAATTAAATATAGGGCTTCTACTTCAGGATAATATTATCAACTTAAAACCCCTAATTATTTATTTTAGGAGTAAAACTCTACAGCGCCTGTACTAATATCATACATAGCACCAATGATTTTAATAGCTCCTTCTTTCTCCATTTGTGATAGAACAGGACTTTCGGCGTGAATTCTTTCAATAGTCAACTCCACATTCTTTTTTGAAACCTCATCTACAAAGTTGCTGTTTTTTGACGTTCTTAAACTAGCATCTTTAGGCTCGCTAACACCGTTTACAGCCGGTTTTATTTTTTCTAATAACTTAGTTAGGTTTCCTAGCTCCGCATGATCACAAGCGCCTTTTATAGCTCCGCAACTTGTATGCCCTAACACAACTATCAATTTGGTTCCTGCTAGTTTACATGCAAACTCCATACTCCCTAGAATATCCTCATTAACAAAATTCCCTGCAATACGAACACTAAAAATATCTCCCAATCCTTGATCGAAAACGAGCTCTGCAGAGACTCTAGAATCTATACAACTTAGGATAGTAGCAAAAGGGAATTGCCCATCTTGTGTATCGTTTACTTGCTCTAAAAGGTTACGGTTTGATTTTAAATTATTTTGAAATCGTACATTCCCTTCCTTTAAAAATTGTAATGACTTGTCAGGAGTCATCGTGGCCTGTGTTTCTTGTGTATGTGCTTTCATAATTAGTTTTTAATTTATTTTACGTCTCGCGTAATTCGTTAACTTAAACTTATAGTTGATTTTGGTTTAGTTTTAAAAAACTCTACAAAACTATTTGGATTCTCTACTACACCGCGTTTAGAAACCAATTTAATATCAATATTTCGCTCTTTAGCTTTATGTGAAAAATCATCTAAAATCTCAATAACATCATGATCTAGATACCTTGTTTTTAAAACATTTAGTTCTAAATAAGTTTCATGAGGCAAACTATCTAGTTCTTTTAAAATAGCACCTTTATTAAAGAATGTTACTTCTTCGGCTAAGGTCATTTTTATTCTATGCTTACCATTACTTTTATCCTCTATATGTAAAAAGTGAGAATTCTGGTAACTTTTTAGTAATATAACAACAATGCCTACTAGTAAACCTAAAGCTATACCAACAAGTAGGTCGGTAAAAACGATACCAACAACAGTTACTATAAAAGGTACAAATTGTTTCCATCCCAATTGATACATTTTTTTAAATAAACCCGGTTTTGCTAATTTATAACCTACTACTAGTAAAATCGCCGCTAATACAGAAAGTGGTATTTTGTTTAACAAATTAGGGATTAGGATAACCGAAATTAATAAAAAGAAACCATGTATTATAGCGGACATCTTCGTTTTTCCTCCCGATTGAATGTTTGCCGAACTTCTAACAATAACTTGCGTAATAGGTAAACCACCAATTAAACCAGAAATGACATTTCCAGCACCTTGAGCTAACAGCTCACGGTTAGTAGGTGTTACATTTTTATCTGGGTCTAATTTATCGGTAGCTTCAACGCATAATAAAGTTTCTAAACTAGCCACTAAAGCAATTGTAAAAGCTACGACCCAAATTTCTACATTCGTAATGGCTGCAAATCTTGGAAAGCTGAATTGGCCAAAAAATGAATTTATATCATCTGGAATTGGCACACTTACTAAATGAGAATCTGATATCGCTAATGTTTCGTTTGAAGCGGTTAACAGATAAAAAATGATGCCCAAAACCACGGCAACAAGTGGTCCTTGAATTACGGTAAAAAGCTTCGCCTTTTTAGCTAATACATTATCCCAAAACAAGATCACCCCAAGACCAAGTAAACCAATAATAAAGGATCCTAATATTAGGTTGTCGAATACGTTAAAAATGGCAGAGAAAGTATTTTCTCCCGAAGCTTCAATAAAACTATCGGCGCCTTCAGGTTCTGCATCGTAGCCAAAAAAGTGTGGTATTTGTTTTAAAATAATAATGATTCCGATACCTGTGAGCATTCCTTTAATAACGGAAGACGGAAAATAATACGCTATAACACCCGCCTTTAAAACGCCGAAAACCATTTGAATAATACCGGCTAATACAACAGCTAATAAGAAGTTTTGATAACCCCCTAAGGAACCAATAGCTGTAAGTACAATAGCCGCCAAACCTGCAGCGGGGCCACTAACACCCAATTTAGAACCACTAAGCGCTCCTACAACAATACCACCTACAATACCTGCTATAACACCGGAAAACAATGGAGCTCCACTAGCTAAAGCGATTCCCAAACACAATGGTAAAGCAACAAAGAATACGACTATACTCGCTGGCAAGTCATTTTTAATATATTTAAACATACTATAATAATTTATCTCAAGCTGAAAAGTCAGCTTAAGCTGTTAAAAAAATAGACGGAATTGATCGTCTGCATACAAATAATTATAATAAGTAAAAATCTGGAGGAGGAGATACTAAATTAATTGGAGGTTTCGCGTAGTTTTTAAAAACATACCCCATATTATTTTCGTTGGAACTAAAAAGAAAACCAGATTCATTATTTGAATCTCCAAGGACTACTATTTCTTTATTTACATTTTTAGTAGGACCTTTTTCTTCTTCTTCAGTATAAGAGTAGAAAAATGAAATATCAACAGATTCATCAACTAACTGAATTATGGTTGGGGCTGTAATGAACCCCAAAAATATCACAGAGAGCACTATAGAAACAAAATGTCTTGACATTTACTAGTTTTTTTTACACTCTCAAATATAATATATAAATCTTACAATTCCTTATCGATTTAAAAATCCTTTAGTAATTTAAGATCCTGAGTAAGCACCCATCCTGTTTTTCCGTCGGCTATTTTTATTTTCAACCAATCGTTATAGGCTTCTTCAACCTGAACTTTGGTACCTTCATGAAGTCTAAAAACCTCCTCACTTGTTGCGTTTGGTGTACTTTTCACTTTACTCTCTTGAACAAATATTATGGCTGGATTATCTTTTTTATCCAAATTATATTTATGAAAAGCCAAGGATAAACTGATAAACATAAGCACCAAAGCCGTTAGACTACAAACAAACATTAAACGTTTTATTCCCGTTGCATATGAAAAATGATAAACCAAAAACAATATAACAAAAATGAACACCAGACTTACAGCTGTAATTGCCCAGCCATCGAATGACAGTTTATTGGTGACATTCCGAATCAGTTTTGAAAGTCCTGCCTCAGGAACCACAGGAATAGCATCAATGGTCATATTATTAGCGTAACCCAAATTATTTTTAATATCCTGGTCAGTTGGATCTAAAAGCAAGGCCTTCTCGTAGTAGTAAATACTAGGTGCGATGTTATTTAGTTTATAATTGGCATTGGCCAAATTAAAATAAACCTCAGACGAGTGCACGCCACTTTCCAAAATGGCTTGATATTGATCTATGGCTTCTGCATATTTTCCATCATTATAATAGGCATTGGCTTTGTCAAACAAGGCCTGGTTTTGAGCAAAAAGACCAAAACTTAGTAAAAAAGAGACTATATATAGTATATTTTTCATCTTAACGGGCTTGTTTATCAATTAATGAAATGGCTGCACCAGCTTTATCAAAATCCTCTTGCATGGTAGCAATATCGATTGGTGTATAACGCGCCAACTCACAACGTTCTATGATACTAATAAAGTCATTAACAACAGTAAGCTCGACGTTTTTGTCTTTGAGTAAATCTGTGATTCTATCCTTACTCATATCACTGGTTTCGATATGCAGTTTCGCTTTTAAATAATTGTGCAAGGCTTTCTCTAAAGCAATATAAAAGGCTTCTTTTTGTCCTAAAGACTTCTTAGCATTGCTCAAGTATTTCTTAACCAATCTATTCGCTTTTCTTATTTTATTTCCTTCAACATCGGCATCTCTATCGGCCTTCTTATTTCTAATTAAAATAGCCAATGGAATCGCTAAAAATGGCAACAATAATAAAGTCCAAAATGTATTGGTTTTAAAGAAGTAATCCTGTTTAATAGCACTAAAATCTGATTTAGTTTTTATGAAAGCAAAATGATCGCCGCTTTGCACTAAGGCTTGCTTATTACCATTTGTGGTACTTTGATTATTACTTGATGCACTATGACTTGCAGGACCATTCATCACGTTTATTAAAATCTCTTCAGACGACAAACGTTTATAACTTTTGGTATTGATGTCAAAATAAGAAAACGACACACTTGGAATAGGGTATTTCCCTTTATATTGAGGTACCACCGTATAACTGTCGGAAATACTACCTTGCATGCCTGATAAACTGGTTCGAACATCCTCATTATGTTCTGGCTCATAAACCTCTAAAGAACTTGGCAGTGATACTTTTGGTAATTTAAACAATTTAAGGTTCCCGTTTCCTTTAACTGCAATTTTTAATTGCAAAGACTCCGTAGCGTCCAACTCGGTTTTTGACGCGCTAACATTAAATTCAAAGCTCCCAACGGCGCCTGTAAAATCTTGAGGCTTTCCTTCTTCAGGAAGCGGTTTCACTTTAATGGTTTTTCTTCCCGCAGAAATGGTTCGGTTTACACGCGACATTAAAACGCTTCCAAAAATATCACGACGATTGGTTGGCACTCGAAGTGACAAATCTAAACTTAATGGTTCAATTTCTAATTCACCTGTTTTTTGAGGGTATAAAACCGCTTTTTTATAAACTAGAAATCTGTAATTCTCACCATTATAAGTCCCATTTTGAACCTTTTCATTTTGTGTATTGATAACCTGACTCCAAAAATCGTTATACCTAGGTGAGTCAATTTCATTAATACCATCTACGCCTATGGTAGGAGAAATATATAACTTATAAACGACTGTAATCGCTTCGTTTAAATACGGGTTTGCCTTGGCGACTTCGGCAACTAAGTGCACACCTTCTGATGCTAAATATTTAGGGTCGTTTGGATCTTTAGGAATATCAACAGCAGCTGTAACTTGAATTTTTTGAGGAGTCGTTTTATATACATTCCCTTGAATGACGATACTTGCCTGCGAAATTGTAAAGGTTCCTCTTTGCTTAGGCGCTAAAAAATAAGAGTATGTTTTTTTATAGGTTCTTACGCCGTTTACCCAGGAATTGCTAACCGATTGATTAGGACCTCCTACTACGGTGAAATTTGAGAAATCTGGCGGATTAAAATTATCGCCGTCTTGATTCATTTCAAAATCTACACGCAAACGCTCATTAATACCTAACTTTTGCTTGCTGGTTTTCATGACAAACTCAACGCTTTGACCTGAAGCCAAACTTGTCGCAAATACGATTAATAAAATGTATATGTGTTTTATAACCTGCATATGTGTTTTTTATATTTAACTCGTGCGGCGATTACCAATCTTTTTCAGATTTTACCTTAACGCCTTTTTGTTTTTCAGCATTAATTTTTTCTTGAACCTCTTGTTCTTGATTATTCATCGCTTCAAGCAAATTCTTAATTTGCTGTGGTGATAATTGTCCAGGCTTAGGCTGGGGCTGACCTTTATCCTTTTCATCGTCTTTAGGATCTTTTTTATCATCCTTAGGTTTGCCTTTATCGTCCTTTTCATCTTCACCATCCTTCTTCTCTTCGTTGTCCTTTTCTTGATCCTTATTTTCGTCTTCGTTATCGCCCTCGTTATCTTTATTATCCTGGTTTTCCTTGTTATCTTTATTGTCCTGATTCTCTTTATTATCCTGATTCTCTTGATTGTCTTTGTTTTGATCATCATTCTGATCATCCTGCTGTTTTTGCTCTTCGGCACAAGCCTTAGCTACTGCAAAATTGTAACGAGTTTCTTCGTCGGAAGGATCATTTCTTAAAGCGTTTTTATAAGCTTCAACAGCTTCCTTACACTTTTTGTTTTCCATTAATACATTACCTATATTATGAAATGCCTTATGTTTTTCAGATTTAGAACTGGCATTTTTAGCTGCTTGTTCTAAACGAAATAAGGCCGATTCAAAATCACCACTTTTAATGTAAGTATTGGCTAAATTATAGGCTGCTGCTACCGATGACTTTTGTTCTGAAATAGCCTCACGATAAGCCATTTCTGCAATAATATAATCTTCTGATTCGGCTAAATTATTCCCCTCAAACACAAAGTCGTTTGCTTTTTTAGCAGCCAATTGCTGTGCTTTATCTTCTTCCTGAGAAAAAGAAAATAAAGTCATAAAAAGGATGAATCCTGTTAGTATTTTTTTCATTGTTACACTTTTATTTTAATGATAAAATTTGTGTAATGACACGCATCAATTATTTTTTCTCGCTGTCGCGGAAATTAAAGATTTTCATTAAATAAATTCAACTTTTTCAACCAAGATGTTTTTCTTTCCAATAAGAAAATATCAAGCAAGATAAAAAAGATTCCTAGCCCCAAAAACCACTGAAACTGATCTTTAAAATCGGCGAATTGCTTGGCTTCAAACTCCGTTTTATCCATATTATTTAAAAGCTCCCTAATATTTTCAACCACCTCATTGGTGTTTCTACCATTCAGATAAACACCATTAGCCGCATCGGCAATAGCCTTAAGGGTATCTTCGTTTAATTTGGTTATAACCGTTTCCCCTTGGCTGTCTTTTTTATAATTCAACACCACACCATTACGTTTCTCTGGAATGGGTCCACCTTTTACATCGCCAACACCAATAGTAAAAATTCGAATTCCTTCTTCACTAGCTTCTTCTGCAACTGAAGCAGCTCCTTCACTATGGTCTTCCCCATCAGAAATTATAATCAACACACGGTTGGTTTGCTCGGCATTATCAAAATAGGTTTTAGATAATTTTATCGCTTCGTTAATGGCCGTTCCTTGTGATGAAAGCATATCGGTATTCATGCCTTGCAAAAACATTTTTGCCGAAGCATAATCGGTAGTAATAGGCAACTGCGGAAAAGCTTTTCCTGCATAAGCGATAATCCCCACACGATCGCTGGCTAAATTGTTAATAATTTGGGTGACTAACTGTTTTGATTTATCCAAACGATTTGGTGCAATATCCTCGGCCAACATACTTTTAGAGACATCGACAGCAAAAACAATATCAACCCCTTCTCGTTTTACGGTTTCCAGCTTTGTTCCTACTTTAGGGTTTACCAAAGCCATGGTTAAACTAGCAAAGGCTAAACATAATACAACAACTTTTAACACCCCTTTAAACACCGAACGATTCGGACTTAACCGTTTTAAAGCCTCTTTATTAGCAAACTTACTTTGCGCTTTGTAGCGCCAAAATTGAAGCACCAAAAAGAGCAGGATAATTACTGGAATAACTCCCAAAACCCAAAACCATATTTTTTCTTCTAATTGATACATTAACTGTTTATTTGTTTTTCGTTGATTCGTTTAACTGTTTAACCACGAATACGATGATCTCATTTATCTTTTTCTTGTCTTCTGTCTCTAAACCCAACTACACAAAACTCCTAAATACCGTGAAACGTAAAAGCAGTTCTATAAGCAATAACAAGCCCGCTATGAGTACTAAAGGCCTGTACATTTCTTGGTAATTATAATACTTAAACTCTTCGACTTCGGTTTTTTCAAGCTTATTAATTTCATCATAAATAGCTTCTAACTTTTCATTATCGGTAGCTCTAAAGTATTTTCCGCCGGTAACCTTAGCGATATCTTTAAGAAGCGCCTCGTCGATTTCAACCTGAACGCGTCCGTATTGAAAATTACCATTTGGAAGCACTGCCACTGGCGATAAGGCCATCCCGTTAGTTCCTAATCCAATAGTATAGGTTTTAATACCGTACTCCACAGCTAATTCACTAGCAATGGTTGGCTCTATAAACCCTGAATTATTAACCCCATCGGTTAACAAAATAATCACTTTACTTTTGGCTTTACTATCTTTTAATCGGTTTACAGCTGTAGCTAAACCCATACCGATAGCCGTACCACCTTCAATAATGTTGTTGTATTTTATACTTTCTAATGAGCGTAATACAATGGCTTTATCACTTGTAATTGGTGTTTTTGTATAACTCTCACCAGCGTATTCTACGAGTCCGATTCTATCGTTAGGACGGCCTTTAATAAAATCGGCTGCCACTTCTTTTAAAGCTTCTAAACGATTAGGCTTTAAATCTTTTGCCAACATAGAGCCCGACACATCTATAGCCATAACAATATCAATACCTCGCGTGGTTTTTGTACGAGACGACACATCTACCGATCGTGGTCTAGCTAATGCGGTAACAAGGCATACTAATGCCAATAAACGCAGGGCAAACATCAAATGCTTTAATTTTGGTAACCAAGAGTTAGTCACTTGAAACCCCTTTAAGCTTGATATTTTTAACTCTGCCGTTTGTTTGTTATTCTTTATAATGTACCACAAAATGGCTAAAGGCAGTAACAGCAGTAACCAAAAAAACTCTTTATTAAAAAACTCTACACCTTCAAACATTATTTCTCTGCCTCTTTTAGTTCGACTGAATTTAAAATGCGTGTCACCATTTGCTCGGCGTAAACATCATGTTCTTTATGAAAAATCATAATTTGTTGTACCACACTTTGTGAAGCAAAACCAAGCATCACATAGGTTCCTTTTTCAAAATTTTCAGTGCCTTTGATTGGCATATCCATGGAACCAAAAATCTTAACACCTTCAGCTCCATTAGGGGTTACAAATGTTTCGTTTTTAGTGATGATATTTTGTACTCCAGCAGCTTCAAACATTTTCAAACTACCTTCCAATGCTTGCTTTACATCAATTTCTGGTTGTTGTTGCTGTCCTTGTCCCTGACTTTGATTATTAAGTTTTGTGGTTGCAACGACCAACTGAAAACCATCAATTAAACTACCATAACTAAACTGGGTTAATTGCATTTTTTGCGCCATTTCCTCAGGCAGTTCTGGTGTTGTACGTTTTAAAACTTTTGGTGTGGTTATGGTAACAGGTGGGATTCCATACTGACTCGTTACCCATTCGCCTTCTAAAAGCTCTTTGCTGCTATGACCAATAATGGTGTCTTTCACATAAGCAAAACCATATTTTAACGAAAAACCTGTTAAGGTGGCTAACAGAAGAAAAACACTAATCCCGACGGTAAGCCATACTTTTTTACGCTTCTTTTTACGCTCTTGCTCTTCTCTATATTTTTCATCTAAAAGTTTTTCCTCCTCAGAAGGTTCAGGCAAAGCTTCCTTAACATGATCAATTTCTAAATCGATCGTTTTTCTATCTAATTTTGCCAATTCGATATCTGGCGCAGATTTCGCAAATTTCACTAAATCAGCACGTTTTAAAATACTTTCTAATTTTTTGATATCGTCCTGACTTAAATCAACTTGATTGCCTTCTTTTAATAAATTTAAATGACTTATAAGTTCGTCTGTGGTACTTTCTAAAGCGCGATCGTAAACCTTTTCATCCAAATACTTTCTTATAATAAAGGTTAAATCGGAATAATAATCTTTTAGATTTTCGTGCTCTAAATAATGACTCTCATCTAAGGTTTTTAATGCCAATTTCGCACGGTCGTAAGGTGGTAACAAGGCTATTTTCTCTTCTTCAGAAAGAGGCTTTTGTCTCCAAATAAACCAATACAATAAAAAAGCAACAACACCTAAGATGACAAGGGTAATAAGTAGGTATTGCAACCATTTACTGCCGCTTTTTTCAACAGCAATCATGGGTTTAATATCGTAAAGTTGCTTCGTGGTATCTACTACAACATTTCGAATCTCAACCTGTACGGAATCTGTCAGGAAGGTTTTATCACCAATGACTATTTTTTGCCTTGGAATGGTATATTTACCAGAATCGAATTGTGTTAATCCATATTTCTTGATTAGGCTGAACTTATCCTTATTCTTAAGCGTGTCCACATCGTAAGATTCAATCATCTCCAAAGGTGAGAAAGTCTGCCCTTCGGGAAACACAACTAAATTGGTAGAATCGGTTTCAACTTGAATATGATACGTAATTTGCGCCCCAATTTTCACCGATGTAGAATCGACCGTCGATTTCACCTGGGCTTGTAGCGACAAGGTGAAAAACAAAAAAGCACCTAATAGAAAAACGGTTTGTTTTCTAGGTGTTTGGGGTATATTTTGAGATTTTATAGCAATCACTTTAAACTTCTATCTTTTTTAATATCCAACTTCTAACTTGCAACATCCAATATCTAACTGTGATATCGAACATCAATCATCCTCTTCTTTTAAAATAACCTAAAAGCTTTTTAACATAACTTTCATCAACACGGCAATCTATAGTTCCGGCTCCGGCTTTATTAAAACTTTCTTTGTAATATTCTACTTTTTGATGGTAGAATTTTGAATAATTACGTCGAACCGTTTTTGAAGACGTGTTTACCAACATAAGCTCTCCAGTTTCTTCATCTTGCATTTGAACCATACCTAAATTAGGAATCTCTTCTTCACGCTTATCGTAAATTCGAATACCAGTTACATCGTGTTTCCCTGAAACAATTTTCATGGTTTGGTGATAATCATTTGCAATGAAATCACTCAACACAAACACAATAGCTTTCTTCTTCATGACATTTTGCAAGAATTTTAAAGCCTCAGAAAGATTGGTTTGCTTGCTTTCGGGTTCAAACTCGATAAGTTCACGAATGATACGTAAAACATGAGAGCGCCCTTTTTTAGGCGGAATATAAAGTTCAATTTTATCGGAAAATAAAATCAAGCCTATTTTATCATTATTCTGGGTTGCCGAAAAGGCTAATGTTGCAGCAATTTCGGTAACCACTTCACTTTTAAATTGATCGGAAGTCCCGAATAACTCTGAACCGGAGACATCAACCATAAGCATCATGGTTAACTCGCGTTCTTCCTCGAAAACTTTTACATAAGGCTCACTGTATCGTGCCGTGACATTCCAATCGATATTTCTAACATCGTCGCCAAACTGATACTGACGCACTTCACTAAAAGTCATACCACGCCCCTTAAAGGTAGAATGGTATTCACCTCCAAAAATATGATCAGACAAACGACGTGTCTTAATCTCTATTTTTCGTACTTTTTTAAGTAATTGTTTAGTATCCAATTGCTGTTGAATCGTTTATTTGTTGAATCGTTTATTTGTGCGCTGTTTAAACGAATAAACAGTTAAACAATTAAACTTTATGGTACTTCTATTTCGTTTACTATCTTATTAATGATATCTACAGAAGTTACATTTTCCGCTTCCGCTTCATAGGTAATTCCAATTCTGTGTCTTAAAACATCGTATACTACGGCACGAACATCTTCAGGAATCACATAACCACGACGCTTAATAAACGCATAACATTTTGCTGCCGTTGCTAAATTGATACTACCACGAGGCGATGCTCCAAAAGATATTAATGGTTTTAAGTCTTCTAATTTATATTTTTCTGGATAACGGGTTGCGAAGATGATATCCAGAATGTATTTTTCAATTTTTTCGTCCATGTAAACTTCACGAACAACTTCTTGTGCTTTTAGAATTTGTTCTACCGAAACCACAGAGCTTACTTTTTCCCAAGCGCCTTTTAAATTAGCTCTCATAATGAGTTGCTCGTCGGCAATTTTCGGATAATCAATAACCGTTTTTAACATAAAACGGTCTACCTGAGCTTCTGGCAACGGATAAGTTCCTTCTTGCTCTACAGGGTTCATGGTAGCCATAACTAAAAATGGCTTATCCAATTTAAAAGTCTCATCACCAATGGTAACTTGCTTTTCCTGCATAGCCTCTAATAATGCTGATTGTACTTTGGCAGGCGCTCTGTTGATCTCATCAGCCAATACGAAGTTGGCAAAAATAGGTCCTTTTTTAATGGAGAAATCATTAAGTTTCATGTTGTAAATTAATGTTCCTGTGACATCCGCCGGAAGTAAATCTGGTGTAAATTGAATTCTACTAAAACTTCCATCAACAGCTTGCGACAAGGTGTTAATTGCAAGGGTTTTCGCTAAACCAGGAACCCCTTCTAATAAAATATGTCCTTGTCCTAACAAACCGATCAGTAAACGTTCGACCATATGTTTTTGACCAACAATAACCTTATTAATCTCACGCATTAACAAATCAACAAAAGCACTTTCTTTTTCAATTTTTTCATTGATAGACTTAATGTCGACTGTAGCTGTTTCTTCCATCATTTTTAATTTAATTTAAAGCCCGAATATACTTTCTTTATTTGAGCATGCAAAATGTTGAAAATTTTATTGTAAACATGTTAAAAATTGGTTAAAAATAGGCATAAACACCAATAAATGCGGTATTTAACAAATAATTATTATAAGCTTATCTTAATTATATTTTTAATGCCATTAGCATTCAAAACGTTAACCCTCAAAATGTTAATTTTAATTTAAGGCTTCTTAATTTCTTTTAAGTATTTTTAGAAAAAATATTGCTTTAAACTATCAGTATCATGACAAAAATCGCCCTTATAACCGGAGCTACTAGCGGCATTGGTGAAGCTACAGCTTATGAATTTGCCAAACAGGGCATTCATTTAGTACTTTGCGGCAGACGTGTAGAACGCTTAAACACCATTAAAGAAGCTTTAAAAAAACTTACTTTAGTTCACACATTAAATTTTGATGTACGCAACAAGCACAAAACTTTTGAAGCTATTGCATCCCTTCCTGAAAACTTTAAAAACATAGACATTTTAGTTAATAACGCAGGAAACGCCCATGGTTTAGACCCCATTCATGAGGGGGATATAGACGATTGGGACACGATGATAGACATTAACGTTAAAGGTTTACTATATGTGAGTAAGGCTATTATTCCCCAAATGACCAAGAGACACTCTGGTCACATTATAAACTTAGGATCATCGGCAGGAAAAGAAGTTTACCCCAAGGGCAACGTGTATTGCGCTAGTAAACATGCCGTTTTAGCCATTACCGAAGGCATGCGCTTAGACTTAAATCCTTATGGGATAAAAGTTACAGCTATAAATCCTGGAATGGTAGAAACCGAATTTTCACGAGTGCGTTTTAAAGGCGACCCTGCTGCAGACTCGGTTTACCAAGGATTTAAAGCTTTAGAAGCCAAAGATGTTGCTGAAATCATATACTTTGCCGTATCCCGCCCCGCCCACGTAAACATAGCCGATCTATTGGTTTTCCCAACCGCTCAAGCCAATAGCACCACGGTTTTAAAAGAAAAATAAACCTAGCTAGTATGCTAATACTGTTTTTACTGAATTAAAAACTATGATTAACAAACGCTTACTGATAAAACACCTTTTAGCTCACAACGACGAAAATAGTTTTTACGACAAAAAACGTAAAATCGATATTGGTCAGAAAGAAGGTAAAGCCAAGTTTTTAAAGCATGTTTGCGCCCTATCGAATAGCAATCCTAAAAACAATTCTTTCATTGTTATTGGTGTTGAAGACGATGACAATGCCATTATTGGCGTCGACTTTTTTGATGATAGTAAAATTCAGAACCTCATCAATGCCTATTTAACCAATCCTCCCATTGTTCAATATGAAAACATTCCTTTTCCGCACTTACCAAATAACAAAGTAGTAGGTTTGGTAACTATTAGACCCAATGAAGGCTTAACTTCTTTAAGAAAAAACATCTGGAAATATTACGGCGGATCGGTATTTTTTAGAGATGGCAGCATGAGTATGCCTAAAGTCTTTGACATTGAAATTAAAGATGTGAATTCTAAAATTGTTGCTGCCATTGAAAACAATGCACAGAACAATATTGAACACACCCTTGATGGTGTTTTCGATTTTATGAATAGCCGCTCCGACTACAATGCACAATATAAAGTGTTTAAAGAATATTTTGTGGTTTGCTGGGCTGGACAAAAAAAATTAGTAAAAAACGATATTTACTATTCCCGTGTCGATATTGAACTGATTAACGAGCGGGTAAGATTATTCTTTTCGGCTTTAGATGAAGTTTCGATTACCATAGACGAGAACCAATTTAAAATTATTGAATATGTGAATTTAGGGTTACAAGGCACCAATAGATATTACCCTTTAGAAGAAACTGTTATAAAGTTTGAAGACAACGCCCAATATAACATTGAAACCACATTATTATTTGAACCACCCAAGTTCGACAAAAAAATTCTGCATCATATTTACAACACCAATAACGCCATTTTAAACAAATTAAAAAAAGGCATGACGCTGACTCCTGCAGAGGAAAGCGATTTAAAAAACCTTCCGGAAACCTATCTTATTTGCTATCTCAATCAATTTGAAAACGCCATTAATAAGCTCATAGAAGCCAAAACCCTTATAAAAAACTACGATCAAGACACTTACAGGCTTTACAAAGAAACCTTGCGAATCCTAAGAAAGGTTCGTTACAATTAACATTTGTTAATAACTTTAACATTTATTAACAAAATACGTGGGAAAAAACACTAATTTAGCACCGCTATTAATCTTTTTAAGATATGACCTTGCTTCTTCTACTGCTATTTAGAAATGAAGTGAGGTCTTTTAGTTTCTAGGCCTCTCCTGTTTAATTAAGTCCAAAACGCATCCGCTACATTATCAACAAACGGCTTTTCGTGATGCATGGCTTCAATAGTTTCAAATTGTTCCTCGGTCGCTATTTTTTGAATTTCTGGAAACAGCACACGCTCTTCGAATCGAATATGATCATCTAATTGTTTTTCTATCTCCGATAAGGTTTTAGCCACTTCGTCTGTTTTAGAAAACAGTGAAATCAATGCTTTATGATCTTCTAGAGCTTTCTTTTTTAATGCATTATCGTCTTCTAACAAAGAGAATATATGCTGCTCTTCCAATTTAAAATGAGGTATCAAATGGTTTTCGAAAAACCAATCGGCATAACTTTTAATTCGATTCGGCTCAACACCCTTACCAAACCCAGTTCTTATTTTCCAACATAATAGGAGGCCGTGATGATGATCTCGACTTAAAGGTTGTAAGGCTTGGTGTCGTTTTAATGGTTTTTTATCCATAGTTATAAATACTTAAATATTAAACGTTTTAATTTGAATTCAGTATATAAATTTAAACAATTAGCCAAGCATAACAACTGAAAATCAAAACATTAAATAAATAAAAATTAAAAAATGATAAACCATGGTCTTAAACCAAAAAAAAGAGGTCATCTAAAAAGATGATTTTCGTCTAAATGTACTCTAGACAGCATCTCATTATTCTGAAAAGTAATAATAATGAGATGCTGAAATAAATTAGAATGACGAAAAATCAACTTTTAGGCCTCTTTTTAACGTTATTTCCTAAGTCTAACTACCTAGCTTAATGAAACTGCTTCTCCAATTTGATAGCTTGAGGAAATAAAATATTATTCTCCAAATGGATGTGTAAATGCAAATCTTGCTCGAATTCTTGCAACATGGCATAAGTAACTCGGTAAGTGTTACAAGCGTCTGCTGGTGGGTTATAATTATTACTTAACTCGGCAATTTTTCTAAATCGCACACCTTCATGATCGTGTTCGTCCATCATCATGGCAATAGGGTTTTCAACGGTACCAAATTGTGGTGCTTCAATAGCACCTTGACTTAATGTGGCACCAACCATTTTTTTAACAAATGGAAAAAGGACCAATTCTTCTTTTTTCAAATGCGCCGATAACTCACCTGCCGAAGCCGTAAACAATTCGTTAATAGTAATCAACTCAGGATGTCTTTCGCCATGTACTCTACATAATTTATCTAAAAACTGACGAAGCACAGGAATTTTTTCCTCCACATAACGATGGTGTTTTTTCTCAATATAATCGACCAATAAATCTAAGGGCCATGATTTATAATCTATAGATTGATCGGTTTTTGTGTTTATAACAGCTTCTAACTTGCTTAATAACTCATTAGCATCAATTTGGTTTTTTTCGCAAACCTCTTCTAATGATCTTCCTCCTCGACAACAAAAATCGATTCCGTATTGATTAAATACCGCTGCTGTTCTAAAATCTTCTGCTACAAAGGCTCCAATGTGCTTTTGCACGTTACTATTTAATACTTCCATGACATTATTTATTTCGGACAAATTTATCCTATTTATATTCAAATTTTTTTTGAATGAAACTCAACTATTTTTTAAATCTTTAAGAATGATTCTCCTGACTTAATATTTAAGGCTAGTTCTTCCAAACTCGTGTTTTCCAGCATGTGTTTTAAATCGGTTCTTATGGCTTTAAATTTATCGTGAACCGGACAAGGATGTGCCTCATCACAGGCATGAAGCCCTAAACCACAACCGTTATAAATGGTATCGCCGTCAATAGCATTTACTATTTGCGATAACTTGATGCTTGCTATTTGATTCCTATCAATTTCAAAACCACCATAAGCGCCTTTTACAGATGATACGACATCATTTTTCACCAAGGCTTGTAATATTTTAGCTGTAAAAGCTTGTGGAGAATCGATTTCCTGAGCAATTTCTTTAGGGCTCACACGCTTACCTTCATAAGATTGGGTCGCAATAAAAATTGCAGCCTTAATACCATATTCGCAAGCTTTTGAAAACATATTCTATTTAATTACCATACAAAGGTATCAATTATTTTTTAATTCGGACAATTTTATCCGAATTAAAATTAAATGCTCATAAAAAAACACTTTATATAACTTCTAGACTCCGCTTGAAGACCTTTTTCTGTCGAGACTGTGAGTTCAACAAATAAACGAGTCAAGATGCTACAAATAATCAGTAGTGATTCTTATACCAAACCTTCTGCCACTCACGTTTTAAAATTAAAAAGGCAACCTCTTCCGACAGTTTAAGGGTATCGTTACCATCTAAAGCTTTAACCTTATTTTCAGAAACATCGATAATATAAAGCAGGTTTAAGTATTCTGAAAATTTCTCCTGAATAAGTTTGTAAACCGTTTCATGAAGTAGCAATTTCAAACTCGTTGGCAGAATGTCTTCATGAAAATCTAAATCAATATTAGCTAACAAAAAATCTTTGTTAAGTTGTTGAACAAGCTTTTTATACAACTGCAGTTGATGGGCTTCTTCAACTAAATTCTCAAATGTGGTAGGCACCTGCATTACACGGTTCTGTTCATTAAATTATGACCAAAGGCTTTTAATAAGGCCTTTTTATCTTCGGAGATATCCAAAGTTTCCAACACATCAAATGCTTTGTTTGTGTATTCCAAGATAGCTGATTTTGTCGCTTCCGCGGAACCAGAAGACTGAAAAATAGCTTTAGCACGTACAATTTTTTCTGAAGCATCATCAACATTTGAAGCGAATAAGGCTTCCAACTCATTTTTATCGGAAGCTTCCGCAAATTGAAGTGCTTTCAAATACAAATAGGTTTTTTTATTTTCAATAATATCACCACCTACTTGTTTCCCAAAAGTTTTAGGATCACCAAAAGCATCCAAATAGTCATCTTGTAACTGAAATGCAATGCCTAAATAGCGACCAAAATCATAAATACCTTCTTGGTCTTCTGTTGAAGCTTTTGCTACAATCGCTCCCATTTTCATGGCAGCTCCAACCAAAACGGCCGTTTTAAATTCTATCATCTTTAAATACTCCGGAATGGTAACATCGTTCCGCATTTCAAAATCGATATCGTACTGCTGACCTTCACAAACCTCTAAAGCCGTTTTGCTAAACAATTTGGCTAAAGCCTGAAAAACATCGGCTTCATAATGTTCAAAAAGTTGATAAGCCATGATTAGCATAGCGTCACCAGAAAGAATACCTGTATTAATATCCCACTTTTCATGAACCGTTTGATGTCCACGACGTAGCGGTGCATCATCCATAATATCATCATGAACTAGTGAAAAGTTATGAAATACTTCAATACTTAACGCCGCGTTTAATGCCTTTTTATAGTCGCTATTAAAAATATGCGCCGTCATCAGGGTAAGTACAGGCCTTAAGCGTTTTCCGCCTAAGTTTAAAATGTATTCGATAGGTTGATAAAGTCCTTGAGGTGCCTTAACAATCTTATAATCTTCTAGGAATTTAATAAACTCCTCTTGGTATTTTTCTATGGAAAGCATCGCACAAAAATAAACCAATTCGGCTTATTAAAAAGTTTCTGTGTGAAATTACTATTAAATTAATGTTAAAACCACGGAAACTATTTTGGTTTTTAAAGTTTCCATGAGTATTTTTGCCGCTTCTTATGAAAGAGAAAATAATTAAAGCATCAAAAGAACTATTTTTAAACTACGGGTTTAAAAGTATTACTATGGACGATATTGCCAATCGCATTGGTATATCTAAAAAAACCATCTATGTACATTTCGCAAATAAAACAAAACTTGTAGAAGCCGTTACCTTCGATATTTTTGAAAACATTTCCGAAGGTATTGATACCATTTGCAATAACTCTAAAAATCCTATTGAAGAGTTATACGCCATTAAAGTATTTGTTCTAAATTATTTGAAAAACGAAAAATCATTTTCGCAATTTCAATTACAAAAATACTATCCCAGAATTGCCGAACGCCTACATTTAAAACAGTTTGAAAAAATGCAAGTTTGTGTTAAAGACAGCATTCAAAAAGGTGTAGACATGCATTTGTTTAGAAAAGAAATTAATGTCGATTTTATTTCAAGAATGTACTTTAACGGTATGTCTGGTTTAAAAGATCAAACGGTTTTTCCTTTAGAGTTATTTACCATGGATTATCTCATGGAAAACTATTTAGAATACCACTTAAGAGCCATTGTTGCCGATGAAGGCCTTCAAATATTAAATAAATTTATAACATCAAATCAATCATAAAAATGAAGAATAAACTAATTGTTTTTTTTAGTTTACTATTTGCTATTTCAGGGTATTCACAGGAATCGCCAATAGCTTTTAGCTTACAAGAAGCCATAGACTATGCTTTGGAAAATAACCGCAATGTGAAAAATGCCGCCAGAGACATTGATATGGCCAAAGAAGAAAAATGGCAAGCTACCGCTACAGGTTTACCACAAATTAATGGAGCCGTAGATTACCAAAATTGGTTAAAGCAACAAGTATCGTTACTGCCTGCAGAAATAACCGGAGGAAATCCTGGTGAGTTTGTTCCTGTTGAGTTTAGTCCAAAACAAAATATTAATGCTACCGCGACTTTAAGTCAGTTAATTTTCGATGGTTCCTATTTAGTAGCCCTAAAAGCTTCAAAAGTGTATTTAGAAATTTCTGAAAACGCAAAAATTAAAACCGATCTGGAAGTTAGAAAAGCGGTCATTAATGCCTACGGAAATGCTTTACTAACTGAAGAAAGCATAAAAATTCTGGAAAGTAATAAAGCGATTCTAGAATCGAACTTAAACGACATTCAAAAAACTTTTGAAAACGGTATGGAAGAAGAAGAAAGTGTAGAACAAATAAAAATTACACTTTCAAGTTTAATGAGCGATTATAATAATGTAAAACGCCTAAATCTTTTAGCATACCAAATGCTTAATATCACATTGGGTATCGATTTAAACACACCTACAGTATTAACAGATAATCTTGAAATACTAAGCTTACAATACACCTCGCTTGAAGCATTAGCTACCGACGATAGTGTAGACAACAATATTGATTACCTAATTGCCGAAAACGAAGTAGAAAGCAAAGATTTAATGGTAAAACTAGCCATGAGTAAGGGCATGCCAACACTTAGCGCCTTTGTAAATGGTGGTTACAGTGCCTTTGGCCAAGACTTTGCTTTTTTTAACAGTGACCAAAAATGGTATGCCTCATCCATGTTTGGAGTTAGTTTAAACATCCCAATTTTTAGCTCCTTAGGCCGTTCATCGGCAACACAAGAAGCTCGAATTGATTTAGAAAAAGCAAACGAGTCTTTTATTGAAGTTGAACAAAAAATCAAATTAGACATTGCTCGAGCTAAAAGTGAATACCAATTCGCCATAGAAGATTACGCTAATAAAAAACAAAATTTAGATTTAGCAGAACGTATTGAGCGTAAAAATGAAACCAAATTTTTTGAAGGTATCTCTTCAAGTTTCGACTTACGTCAGGCGCAAACACAATTATATGCTGCGCAACAAGAATACTTACAATCGATGATTGACATTATCAATAAAAAAGCAGAATTAGACGCCATTTTAAGCCAAATTAATTACTAAAAACACATCATGAAACACTTATATACTATCGCCGTTTTATCCCTTCTACTAACCGCTTGCGGAGGCAAAGAAAAATCACTAGATGAGCTATTAAATGAAGGCAACTTAACACAAATAAGAGAAAGACGTACCGCTATTGAAGCCGAACAAATAGCCATTAGCGAAAAGTTAAAACGTATCGACGAAAAAGTTGCAGAATTAGACGATACAAAAAAGCTACCTCTAGTCACCACTGTAGTAGCTCAAAAAGAAAAATTTATACACTACCTAGAATTACAAGGAAGTGTACAAACCAAAGAAAACATTGTAATCATTCCTGAAGTTTCAGGAATTCTTACAAAAATCTACGTTAAAGAAGGTCAAAATGTAAAAAAAGGACAAATTTTAGCTAAAATTGACGACGGAGGTTTAGAGCAACAGGTGTCTCAAATGAAAATTCAATTAGCTCTTGCTCAAACAACTTACGAACGTCAAAAACGTCTTTGGGATCAAAAAATAGGAAGTGAAATTCAATTTCTTCAAGCTAAATCTAATTTCGAAGCACAAGAACAATCTGTAAATCAGTTAGAAACCCAATTGGCTAAAACAAATATTGTAGCTCCTTTCAATGGTGTTATAGATGACATTATTACAGACGAAGGTAGTGTAGTTATGCCTGGCCAGTCACAACTCATCCGAATCGTAAACCTACGAAATATGTACATCGAAACCGAAGTTCCTGAAAGCTATATAACCGATGTTGTAGAAGGTAAAAAGGTTAAAGTAGAATTCCCTGTTTTAGGAACAGACCTAGACACTCAAGTACGTCAAGCAAGCAACTTTATTAATCCTGCAAACAGATCTTTTAAAATTGAAGTACCCGTAACAAACGAAAGCGGAAACATAAAACCCAATTTAACTGCAAAACTTAAGATTAACGATTATACTAAAGAAGATGCGGTGCTAATCCCACTAAGTATCATTTCTGAAAACGCTAATGGCGAGCAATATATTTACATTGTTAAAGAAAAAAACAGTGAAGGAGAAGCAGTTGCTGAACGGGTTATTATTAAAACAGGAAAAACTCAAGGCGATGTTATTGAAGTCACAAAAGGTATAAACGATGGTGCCGAAATTATTAAGGAAGGTGCTCGTAGCGTTAGAGACGGACAAACGGTAAAAGTTATTAAATATTAAGCCTAAGTGATGACTAAAAAGAAAAAGAATATCGACAAAGAATTTGGAATGTCGTCGTGGGCTATTAATAACAAAACCACGATTTATGTAATCATGGCCGTAATTTTCTATTTAGGAATTACAGCTTATTATCACATGCCTCGAGAGAGCTTTCCAGAAGTAAAAGAAACCAAAATTTACGTAAGCTCTTTATATCCTGGTAATACCGCAGAAGATATTGAGAAACTAATTACAGATCCTTTAGAAGACAAGCTTAAAACTATAAGTAATGTTGTTGAAATAACCTCCACATCACAAGAGGATTATTCTATGATTATAGTAGAATTCGACGAGAATATTACGGTAGAAGACGCCAAACAAAAGGTTAAAGACGAGATTGATTCGCAAACAGCGAGTGAAGACTGGCCTACTTTTAACGATGCTAAAGTAGAACCCAATGCTTTCGATTTAAATCTATCGGAAGAAATGCCTATCCTTAACATTAATATCTCTGGAGATTATCCTGTTGAAAAACTAAAAGACTTTGGCGAATATCTTCAAGATGAAATTGAAGATCTTCAAGAAATTAAACAAGTAGATATTCGTGGTGCTCAAGAAAAAGAAGTTGAGGTTGCTGTTGATATATACAAAATGATGGCTGCTAAAGTAAGTTTTGACGATGTTATTAATTCCATTCGTGGTGGTAACGTGACCATGTCGGCTGGTAATTTAATTTCTAGCGGACAACGTCGTACTATTCGAATTTTAGGTGAAGTTGATTCCCCTAATCAATTAAACAACTTCGTTATTAAATCTGAAAATAACAATCCTATTTACTTAAAAGACATCGCTAAGGTGACTTTTAAAGAAGAAGACAAAACGACCTATGCCCGTGAATTCGGCCACCCTGTTGTGATGTTGGATGTTAAAAAACGTGCTGGTAAAAACATGGTTGATGCCGCCGATCAAATTCGGGTTATCGTTAACGATGCCAAAGAAAAAGTCTTTCCTCCAGATTTACAAATAACCATAGCAAACGACCAATCTCCTAAAACCATAGGGCAGGTAGATGATTTAGTAAACAACATTATTTTTGGTATCATTCTAGTAGTTACCGTATTAATGTTCTTTTTAGGATTCAAAAACGCCCTCTTTGTTGGTTTTGCCATACCTATGTCCATGTTCATGTCTTTAATGATTTTGAACTTCCTTGGTTATACTCTAAATACCATGGTGCTTTTCGGACTTATCATGGGACTTGGTATGTTAGTAGATAATGGTATTGTAGTTGTTGAAAACGTATATCGACTTATGGATGAAGAAGGTATGAGTAGAAAACAAGCCGCAAAAGTTGGTATTGGCGAGATTGCATATCCTATTATCATTTCAACGGCAACAACAGTTGCTGCCTTTATTCCATTAGGATTATGGCCTGGAGTTATGGGTAAATTTATGATGCTATTACCAATCACACTTTCTACAGTGCTTGGCTCTTCATTAATTGTTGCCATTTTCTTTAACTCAGTATTGGTTTCAAAATTCATGACTACCGAAGATAAAGACATGCCTTTAAAGAGCATTATTAGCATTACAGCTATCATCTCTGTAATAGGAATACTTATTTTTATTTTTGGCGGTGACTACCGTGGTTTAGGTGGTTTAATGATTTTTACAGCAATCATGCTATGGATTTACAGGTTGTTTTTAAGAAACATGGCCAACAATTTCCAAACAAAAACGTTGGTGAAACTCGAAAATCTATATGAACGTGAGTTACGACGCGCCTTAAGCAAAAAATGGCCTGCGTTTATAACGATAACGACATTTGTATTATTAATCGTTGCCTTTATTGCGTTTGGAGCTTCTCTAGCTTCGCAACGTACCAAAGTTGAGTTTTTCCCTGATAATACACCAAACCAAATTATTGTTTACATCGAATATCCTGAAGGTACAGATATTGAAAAAACAAATGCCATTACCAAAGAAATAGAGAAAAAAGTTTATAGCGTAATTAACGACGAAATATACAAAGATGGTGATTACAACTTTTTAGTTGAAAGTGCCGTTTCTCAAGTTGGTGAAGGTGCTGGTAACCCGCAAACCGATGGTGGTTCTGCTGCCGAAATGCCACATAAAGCTAAAATAACCGCTTCCATGCGTGAGTTTAAATACCGTAGAGGAGCCGACAGTGAATTACTGCGTCAAAAAGTTCAGAAAGCTTTAGTTGGTATCTATCCTGGTGTTTTAATTTCTGTTGAAAAAGATCAAAATGGTCCACCTGCAGGATCACCTATTAATATCGAAATTGAAGGTGATAATTATGCAGAACTGATTGGTTTAGCACAAAAAATGCGTGATTTTATAAACCAAAAAAATATCGCAGGTATCGATGAATTAAAAATCGATGTTAACAAAGACAAACCAACCATGCTGGTTGAAGTGGATCGTAAAAAAGCTGGAGAATTAGGCGTTAGTGCCAGTCAAGTAGGACAACAATTAAGAAATTCTATTTTTGGTAGTAAAGCTGGTGTTTATAAGGAAGACGGCGACGATTATGATATTTATGTCCGTTTTAATGAAGACAACAGATACAATACCAGTGCGATTTTTAATCAGAAAATTACCTTTAGAGATAATACTGGAAAAATTAAGGAAATTCCTGTTTCTGCCGTTGCAAAACAAAATAACACTTCTGGTTATAACGCCATCAAACACAAAGACACCAGACGTGTAGTTACGGTTTACTCGGCGTTATCTCCTGGATTTACTGATGCTGCAGCCATTGTTGGACAAATTCAAAACGAAATGAAAACGTTTAAAGGCGTTCCAGAAAATGTTAAAATTGATTATACTGGTCAAATCGAAGAACAGAATAAACAAATGAAATTCTTAATTGGCGCTTTCTTTACAGGTTTAGCACTCATCTTTTTCATTTTGATTTTCCAATTTAATTCGGTTTCTAAACCAGGAATTATCATGCTTGCCATTTTCTTAAGTTTTATTGGTGTATTTGGAGGTTTAGTGGTTACAGGTGATGCTTTCGTTATTATGATGACCATGATGGGTATTATATCGCTCGCAGGTATCGTTGTGAACAATGGTGTAGTACTTCTAGATTATGCCCAACTCCTTATCGATAGAAAGAAAAATGAATTAGGTTTAGATAATGATGCTTATTTAAACCGAAAAGATCTGTACGAATGTATTGTTCGTGCTGGAAAGGCTCGTTTACGTCCTGTATTATTAACAGCTATAACAACCATTCTAGGTTTAATTCCACTGGCCATTGGCTTAAATATTAACTTCTTTTCTTTAGTTAGTGAATTTAACCCACATATTTATGTTGGTGGTGATAATGTTAGGTTCTGGGGACCTCTAGCTTGGACGGTTATTTACGGTTTATTCGTAGCTACCTTCCTTACTTTAATTGTGGTTCCTGTATTTTTCTACTTAACCACACAATTTAAAATGTGGCTATTTAAAGACCGTGTGGTTTCAGATGAGAATATCGTGTCTTAAAAACACATAAAAATAACGTTTTTAATTGTTGTGACTAACTCGATTAATAGCAAAAAAGCTTCAATTTTATTATTGGAGCTTTTTTAATTTATAGAGTCGTTTAACTTCACTAAATTTGCACCTCAATTTTTTATTTATGTACAGAAGTCATAACTGCGGTGAATTAAGAGCCGCGCATATAAATACAGAAGTAACACTTGCAGGCTGGGTTCAAAAATCTAGAGATAAAGGGTTTATTGTATGGGTCGATTTAAGAGACCGCTACGGTATCACTCAATTGGTTTTTGATGAAGAAAGAACTTCAAAATCACTTATTGAACAAGCTCAAGATTTAGGACGCGAATTTGTTATTCAAGTGAAAGGAACCGTAATCGAGCGCGCTTCAAAAAACCCGAACATGCCTACGGGGGATATCGAATTGTTAGTTTCAGAATTAAATATTCTTAATGAAGCGAAACTTCCGCCGTTTACTATCGAAGACAAAACCGATGGTGGTGAAGATATCCGAATGAAATACCGCTATTTGGACATCCGAAGAAACCCTGTTAAAAACAGCTTAATATTTCGTCATAAAGTCACTCAAGAAGTTAGAAACTATTTATCTAATGCTGGCTTTATCGAAGTTGAAACACCATACTTAATCAAATCGACTCCAGAAGGGGCTCGTGATTTTGTGGTGCCTTCACGTATGAATGAAGGTCAGTTTTACGCCCTTCCACAATCGCCTCAAACTTTTAAGCAATTGCTTATGGTTGGTGGTATGGATAAATATTTCCAAATTGTGAAGTGTTTTAGAGATGAAGATTTACGTGCCGATAGACAACCAGAATTCACACAAATAGACTGTGAAATGGCTTTTATCGACCAAGAAGATATTCTAAATGCTTTTGAAGGCTTAACACGTCACTTATTAAAAGAAGTGAATGGTGTTGATGTTGAAAAATTCCCAAGAATGCTTTACGACGATGCCATGCGTTTATATGGTAACGATAAACCAGACATCCGTTTTGGAATGGAGTTTGGCGAATTAAACGCCGTGGCACAACATAAAGATTTTGGTGTATTCAATAGTGCTGAACTAGTTGTTGGTATTGCTGTTCCTGGCGGAAATAGTTTTACAAGAAAAGAAATCGATAAATTAATTTCATGGGTAAAGCGTCCACAAGTTGGTGCTTTAGGTATGGTTTACGCGCGTTGTAATGACGATGGTTCTTATAAATCTTCGGTAGATAAATTCTACGATCAAGAGGATTTAGCCAAATGGGCAGAAGCGACTAACGCAAAACCTGGCGATTTAATTTGTGTGCTTTCAGGAGATAAAAACAAAGTACGTACACAACTTAGTGCCTTACGTATGGAACTAGCCGAGCAATTAGGTTTACGTAAACCTGATGAGTTTGCACCGTTATGGGTTATGGATTTCCCGCTTTTAGAATGGGATGAAGAAACCGAACGCTACCACGCGATGCACCACCCATTTACCTCACCAAAACCTGGTCAGTTAGAATTATTAAAAACAGATCCAGGGGCTGTAAAAGCGAATGCATACGATTTAGTGCTTAACGGTAACGAAATTGGTGGTGGTTCGATAAGAATTCACGATAAAGAAACCCAATCCTTAATGTTCGATTATTTAGGCTTTACCCCTGAAGAAGCCAAAGCACAATTTGGATTCTTAATGGATGCTTTCCAATATGGCGCACCTCCACACGGTGGTTTAGCATTTGGATTGGATAGATTGGTAGCTATTTTAGGCGGACAAGAAACCATTAGAGATTTTATTGCGTTTCCTAAAAACAATTCTGGCCGCGATGTGATGATCGATGCCCCTGCACCAATCGACGATGCGCAACTCACAGAATTAAGTTTAAAACTAAATTTAAAATCATAACTTTATAAAATCCTGCAACTTGCAGGATTTTTTAGTAGATTTAATCATGCCAAAACGAACCCTTTTTAAACGCTTTCTTATTTGGAGAGCCAAGCATATCTCACACAAACAATTTGTTTATATACTTAGCGTCGTGATTGGGTTTGCAGCTGGTATGGGTGCGGTAGTATTAAAAAACCTGACACACTTTATTCAAAGTTTGTTAGAAGGTAATTTAATAGAACACTACCATCATGCCTTCTATTTCTTGTTTCCTATTTTAGGTTTAACCATGGTCTATCTCATTATGAAATATGTGATTCGCCATAAGGTAAGTCATGGCATTCCCTCAACGCTTTTAGCCATTTCAAAACGCAAAGGGATAATGAAACGTTTTCAAATGTTTGGTTCTATTTTAACGGCACCAATTACGGTTGGTTTTGGTGGATCAGTTGGTCTGGAAGGTCCTACTGTTGCAACTGGTGCAGCACTTGGATCTAACATTTCCAGAATGTTTCACATGAACCAAACCACTAGAACTTTACTTATAGGTTGCGCAGCTGCTGGTGCCATGAGTTCTATTTTCAAAGCGCCTATTGCAGCGATCATTTTTGCCATTGAAGTCTTTAGCTTAGATCTCACCATTGCCTCGATGTTACCACTTTTATTAGCATCACTTTCAGCCATATTAACTTCGTATTTTTTCTTTGGAAATGATGTGCTTTTACCATTTAGAATTGAAGATAAATTTTACATCAATGATGCTCCTTTTTATATCTTTTTAGGGATTATAGCCGCTTTTGTTTCCATCTACTTTACCGATGTTTACGACCGCATTCAGAAGTTTTTCGATAAAATTGGATCTCCTATAAAAAAACTTATTGTTGGAGGTGTAGGTATTGGAATTCTTGTGTTTTTAATTCCGCCATTATATGGCGAAGGTTTTGATGTCATTAACAACCTTATTGTGGGCAATCCAGAAAAAGCTTTAGAGAGCAATTTATTTCAATTAAATCTGGAGAATATCTGGATTGTAGTCATGCTTCTAATAGGACTCATGCTCTTTAAAATTGTTGCGAGTGCTTTAACTTTTGGAGCCGGCGGTGTTGGTGGTATTTTTGCTCCAGTACTTTTTATGGGAAGCATTATGGGCTTTTGCATGTCTAAAATTGTGAACCATTCTGGATTGTTTAAAACCACTATCTCAGAAAGTAACTTCACCCTCGTGGGCATGGCCGGATTATTAGCAGGTGTTTTACATGCGCCTTTGACCGCCATATTCCTAATCGCCGAACTCACTGGCGGCTACGAACTTTTCATCCCACTGATGCTTACCTCAACCATTTCTTTTGGTATTACCAAATACTTTAAACCGCACTCCGTTTATACTATGGAATTAGGTAGGAAAGGTGAGTTAATTACCCATGATAAAGATCACGCCGTGTTAACCTTGATGGACATTAATAAAGTGATTGAAACCAATTTCATTCCTATTTCACCTGAAATGGATTTGGAACAAATGATTAATAAAGCCATTATTAAATCCAAACGTAACATTTTCCCGGTCGTAGACAAAGAAAGTAAAAAGCTAAAAGGGATTATTTTATTGGATGATTTACGCCCCATTATGTTTGATCGCTCCTTATACAACGAGGTACATGCTACCCACATCATGCAAAAACCTCCTGCTGTTATTTTACTAGATAAAGATAAAATGACCGATATCATGCAGAAATTTCAAGATAGTAGCGCATGGAATTTACCGGTTACCAAAAATGGTGTTTACTACGGATTTATATCTAAATCTAAATTATTAACAGCCTACCGCCGACAATTAATCTCGCTTCAAGTAGATTCATAATAGTAATTTTATTTAAAATGAAGTACCTCTTAATCGTATTAACCATCGCTTCTTTAACTAGCATTGCTCTAGGATTTATTCTAGACGTCGATTATGCTGAAAAACTCATCGGCTTTGGTGTTGTTGGCCTTTTTCTAATCGTATTTCCTGTTTTCGCATACATCAGTTGGAAAGATAAAAACGTGAAAGACTACATGCTCACCAAGGAGAATTTGGATAAAATGCGTGAGAATCAAAAACGGAATTAACACGTTTCAGTAGACTGTTTTCATTGGTGTCTAAAAAACAACCTTAATTGCTACGCAGAGATGCACAGAGTTTCCACTGAGACACACAGAGAATATGGTAATCATAAATTGAAATACGACTTAATTTTGACACTAATTTCACCAATTTTCACTAATTGTTGCACGCATAGCTATTCGTGATAAACAGTGTAATTCGTGTCCAAAAAGAACAAAGCGAAGCCTCTGTGATTCTCTGTGTCCCTCCGTGTAGCTTTGTGAAATAATAAATCATCAATGTACAAGCAAAGCCATCTGTGATAATCAGTGCAATCCGTGTCTAAAAATCGAGATTTAATTCAAATTACGACGTTGAATAAAAAAACGCTTCAACAAATCAGATGCTTCTTCTGCCAGGACACCTCCTTCTATTATGGTTTTAGGATGCAGTTTGGTGTTCAAATGGATACAACCGCGTTCTGGATCTCGAGCACCATAAACAATTTTAGAAATTTGTGACCAATACAAAGCACCAGCGCACATTTGGCAAGGCTCTAAGGTTACATATAAAGTACAATTTTGAAGGTACTTACCACCTAAGAAGTTTGCTGCTGCCGTAATGGCTTGCATTTCGGCATGGGCAGTAACATCATTCAGCATTTCGGTTAAATTATGACCTCTTGCAATAACTCTATTATCGATAACAATCACTGCCCCCACAGGAATCTCCCCCTTTTCAAAAGCAGTTTCTGCCTCCTGAAGGGCTTTTTTCATAAAATAGGTATCGTCGAATGGCTGAATCATAATGAAAAGATTAGATTTTCAAAATTACAATTTCAAAAATAATTTACACCTAAAATAAGAGCAACATAAAAGGCCTATAAATATTCATTCATAGACCTTTCCTATCTAATTATAATAAGTTATTTCTTAGAATAGGTTCTAATAATTATATAGACTTCACTCTCCTCCTCTATAATCCTTTCAACTTTTAAAGTTGTAGAAGACAACTCTAACACTTCATGTGAAAAACCATTAGTTATTAGAACATCACCATCATAACCATAGGGCGTTACACGTGAATCTCTAGACAACTCACAATCTGTCCCTTCATACACGACAGTGGTTACCGTATTTTCCGTAAACACCTCTTCGAGAGGACAGTCATCTTCATTAGTTTGCTCCACACCATTTATGGTATAAGATACTCTAACCCAAGTTCCAACTAATGATGGCTCTTCAACAGTATCATCATCCTTACTACAGGAAAATGACACACACACAAGACATAACAATAAAAGTATTTTTTTCATAATAATTTTGGTTTTTAGCTAGTTAGGCAGCAAATATATATTAAAAACGAAAGAAAATACAGATGGCAAATAAATATATTTTAATGTTACTTTTGCAATACACAACTATGAACAAGAATCTCCTAAATACCATTCATAACCCTAAAGATTTACGCCTGTTAAAACAGTGTGATCTGCCCGAGCTTGCCAAAGAATTACGGGAATTCATTATTAACATCGTTGCTACTAAAGAAGGGCATTTAGGGGCGAGTTTAGGTGTTGTAGAACTCACTATCGCCTTACATTATGTATTTAATACCCCAGATGACCAATTGGTTTGGGATGTAGGACATCAGGCCTACGGACATAAAATTTTAACAGGCAGAAAAGACATCTTTGACACCAACAGACAACTAGGAGGTTTAAGCGGATTCCCAAAACGCGACGAAAGCATCTTTGATACTTTTGGAGTTGGGCATGCCTCCACATCCATTTCGGCAGCATTGGGTATGGCCATTGCATCGCGACTTAAAGGAGATTTAGAAAAACAACACATTGCCGTAATTGGCGATGCTAGTATTGCGGGCGGTATGGCTTTTGAAGGCTTAAACCATGCCGGCGTTACCAAGGCCAATTTATTAGTGATTTTAAATGATAATGCCATTGGTATCGACCCTAGCGTTGGAGCTTTAAAAATGTACCTCACCAACGTAAAAAAGGGCACCCAAAAACAAGACAACATTTTTGAAGCCTTAAATTTTGATTATTCGGGTCCGGTTGACGGTCATGACCTAGATGCAGTCATATCGGAATTACAACGTTTAAAAACCGTTCAAGGTCCAAAGTTTTTGCACATTATAACTACGAAAGGCAAGGGTTTAAAGCAAGCTGAAAAAGACCAAGTAAAATACCATGCTCCAGGGAAATTTAATGCCCAAACTGGCGATATCCCTGTACAAGCGACGACCATTCAACCCCCTAAATACCAAGATGTTTTTGGACATACCATTGTTGAATTAGCCAAAGAAAATAAAAATATAGTTGGCATTACGCCAGCCATGCCAACGGGAAGTTCCCTAAAATTTATGATGGACACCTTGCCCGATCGTGCCTTCGATGTGGGTATTGCCGAGCAGCATGCTGTGACCCTAGCCGCAGGTATGGCTACTCAAGGTTTAATTCCGTTTTGCAATATTTACTCCACATTTTTACAACGGGCTTACGATCAAATTATTCACGATGTGGCTTTGCAAAATCTACCGGTTATTTTTTGTTTAGACCGCGCTGGTCTGGTTGGCGAAGATGGCGCCACGCACCACGGCGTTTACGATTTAAGCTATTTACGCTGTATACCAAACCTTATTATTTTTGCTCCTAGAAACGAAGTGGAATTGCGCAACATCATGTACACCGCTCAATTAGGATTGGATCAGCCCATAGCCATTCGTTACCCTAGAGGTCGCGGCGTCATTATCGATTGGAAACAAGGTTTTACTAAAATTAATATCGCCGAAGCAGTTATGCTTCAAGAAGGCGAAAACATAGCTATTTTAAGCATTGGAACCATGGCTAAAAATGTTTCGGAAGCCATTACAAATTTAAATGTGTCGCATTACGACATGCGTTTTGTAAAGCCCTTAGATGAAACCTTATTACACCATATTTGTAAAACACATCACACCATAATTACCGTTGAAGACAATAGTGTACGCGGAGGTTTCGGATCGGCGATTCTAGAATTTATGGCTGAACATAAGTACACCAATCGCATTGAAATCTTTGGTATTCCAGATACTTTCATCGAACACGGAAAAGTTACCGAACTCCAAAAAAGTATAGGATTGGATGCTGAAAGTTTAAAAACGTTTATTGAGAATATTTGATGATGATTAGTCTTGGAAACTATAAGCATTGAGCTTTAGGCTGTATGCAAAAAGCGACAAGCTACACACGCTTCGAATGAATAGTACAAACACATTCGTGTCGATTCGAGAAATTTGTGTCCTTTTAATTTTTAACTGTAGTAATATTGAAACATAGCTTCAAAGATTATCTTGAAAAACTGCAAAAACACCCCTATGATCTCCTTAAGTGGCTATTTTCACGTAGTCATATAAAGGCTAGAAGTTCATTCTGACCTTGTATTTATATAAATCTATTGAATTTTTAAGCACAAGCTGATTGCTTACAGCCTAAAGCATAAGGCTAACAGCAACCCCCTAAAACAATCTCCAAATTTGCGCCACTAAAAAACATACGATAAACCCTAAAATAACGGGCATAATAGAAGCTACAGTTGTCCATTTTACGCTGTTTGTTTCTTTATAAATGGTATATATCGTCGTACTACAAGGATTATGCAATAAACTAAAAAGCATGAGGTTAATGGCCGTTAATAGTGTCCAACCGCCAGCTTTCAAAATATCGCCTGTAGCATTAATAGAATCGAGTTCAAACATAACGCCAGCTCCAGCACCTCCTCCAATGCCAGTCACCATAACGGTAAGCATCAAAATAGTTGGAATAACAATTTCGTTTGCCGGAATAGCAACGATATAAGCAAGCAGGATTACGCCATTTAAACCGATTAGAAATCCGAAGCCATCCATACCATTAATAAGCCAAGCAGCTATACTTTCATCCCCAATATGAAGGTTCGAGATTAACCAAATAACCGCACCTGCTGGTGCTGCAAACACGATAGCACGCCATAAAACGATTAAAGTTCTATCGATTAACGAAGTGTAAATGGTTTTCCAAAAACGAGGTGGTCTATAAGGAGGTAATTCCAAATTAAAGGTAGAAACTTCACCTTTTAAAACCGTTTTAGAAAGCGCCCAAGACACACCAAACATAAAGGCCATCCCTAAAACTGCAATACCTATAACAGCTAACAACGATGCTATGCTAGAAAAAGACTCTGGAACTACAGCACCAATAAATATGGTAGCGATTAATATTTGCGTAGGCCAACGCCCATTACATAACGAAAAGTTATTTGTGATGATGGCAATTAAACGCTCTCTAGGGCTATCGATTATACGCGTAGCCACCACACCTGCAGCATTACAACCAAAACCCATACTCATGGTTAAAGCCTGCTTACCATGAGCTCCAGATTTATTAAACAAGGCATCCAAATTAAAAGCCACGCGTGGGAGATAACCAAAATCCTCTAAAAGCGTAAACATGGGAAAAAAGATAGCCATAGGAGGTAACATTACGGCTATAACCCATCCAACAGCTAGATACACGCCATCAATTAAAAAACCTGAAAGCCACCAAGGCATATTTATACTTTCAGCACCAGATCGCAACCAAGGGTGAATAGTATCTAAAAATAAATTAGCTAATAAGGATGATGGGTAATTAGCACCAACAATCGTAAGCCAAAGCACGGTACCCAGAATTAAAAACATAATTGGGAAACCGAAGTATTTACTGGTTACAATTTTATCAATTTTAGCATCTAAACGAAATCGCTTTTCAGAATCGCTAGTTTTAACGGTGTCTTTAACAATATCGGCCGCATCGGCATAAATACCTTCCGTAAGGTTATCATGAAATTCGTCGCCTATTTGCCAACGCAGTTCATTGGATAATTCTATAATATGGTCAATGTTATTCTTTTTCATAATCTTCAGCCTTAAACAAATTCTCCCGATTTTAACGCTTTTATAATTTCTTTATCCCCTTCTAACAGTCTAAAAGCAATCCAACGGCTGTTGGGAATGTTTGGAAACTCCTTTTCTATTTCTGCAGTTAAAGTGCGAACGGCTTTTTCAATATTGGAAGGCACATTTTTGATCCGATGGGGTTTACAAACTATTTGTCCGCTTGCAATTTCACTTACGGTTTGAATAAGCTCCGGGATACCCTTGTTGAATCGCGCACTGGCAGGTACTACGGGAATCCCTAAATCTTTAGACAAAGTTCTCACGTCAATTTCTACTTTATTTCTCTTGGCTTCATCCATAAGATTTAAACAGAGTACTGCTTTATCGGTAATTTCTAAAATTTGCAACACGAGGTTTAAATTGCGTTCCAAACGGTTGGCATCAACTACAATAATCGTCACATCTGGCTTTCCAAAAAGAATAAAATCACGCGCTGCGGCCTCATCTTCAGAAGTAGATAGTAAAGAATAGGTTCCTGGCAAATCGACTAGTTTATACTTATTGGTATTGTATTCAAAGCCGCCTTCAGCGCGCATCACAGTTTTTCCCGGCCAATTTCCGGTATGCTGACGCAATCCTGTTAAGGCATTAAACACCGTACTTTTACCAGTATTTGGATTCCCAGCAAGAGCCACTACAAAATCGAAATTATCAGTTTGAATCCCTAATTTCTTTAAACCTTCTTTATTAAAATGTTCGCAGGTTTCGCAAGCTGAATTTACTTTTGTTTCCATAATTAGTCTTTTTTAATCAGGATTTTTGATGCCTGATCATTCCGTAAGGCGATCGAAGTCCCTTTAATTAAATAAGCATTTGGTTGCCCCAAAGGATTCACCAAATCGATGGATACGGTGGCTCCTTTTACAAAACCTAAGTCCAATAACCTTCGACGACTTTCGCCACGACTTTCTCTTGAAATTCCAATAATTTTTGCAGTCTCATTGGCTTCTAAACTCGATAAACGAGCCACATTATCCTCTATAGCAACCTCTTTCTCAATTCTTGCAACCGTTAAATTAGCAGCAACAATAGGCGCCAATTTAACGGTTTCACCTTCAGAACGAAAAACGATACGCGTGCTATTATTTTCAATCACTTTAATGAGCGAGCCCATGTGAATATTTTCGGCTAAAATTTGCTTATAAATCACATCAGGTTCATCTTCAATATGTGTTATTCTTCCAACGGCGCCAACAGGTAAAAGTGGTAATTCCACCCCGGTTACCTCGGCAACTTTTCCAGACTTTGTTGGAATGGGATCGCCATGCGGATCAAACTTCGGATTTCCTAATTTTGCAGATAACAAATCGGCGTCATCGTGAGACAATTTATGTTCCATCATTTCGGCTCGATCGTGCCATTCGGTTTTATGAAACCCCGTTTTATCGGCCAAATAGCGTTCCCATAGACGGTGAACACGAACGATCCTTAAGGCATAATCACGACCATTTTCGGTTAGCTTTAATATATCGGAATCGAAATAAATTAAATCGTTTATGGTCATTTTATTAATCGCTTCCACAATACGTCCATGGTTAAAGTCAAGTACCTGAACCAAAGTTTTCATGTCTACTTTATTATCGGAATCTTCAAAATGATAAAGCTGCTTAAGAATATCTTCAATAATAACTTTTTCATTGCTTTTAATGCTCTTCTTCAGCAACCAAAACCACCCTTTTACCGGTCTGAAAATCACATATAACAAACCCACAATAAGAAAGAAAATGGCGAGCGCCACTAAGGGGTTGTAGTTGTTCATAATTCCTGACTTATAAATAAATTTTTAGCCACAGCATTAGAAATAATCATTTTTTTAGTTGCTGTTTCTATGGTTAAAGAATGATCAAAAGGCTCAAAATCTAAAACCTTAATAGTATCGCCTAATGCTAAATTATTTTTATTCAAATATTTTAAAAACACATCCGAAGAATCGATAACACGGGCTAAAACGCCTTCATTCCCAGGCTCAACTTCTAAAATGTTGACTGATTTAAGGGGCGTGTAATGACCGTCTTTATCTGGAATGGGATCGCCGTGCGGATCGTGGGTTGGAAAACCAAGTAAGGCATCCAACTCGTTTACTAATTTTGGCGATTTGATATGTTCTAATTGCTCGGCAACATCATGAACCTCATCCCAAGTGAAGTTTAATTTTTCTACTAAAAACACTTCCCACAACCGATGTTTTCTAATAACTAAAGCCGCAGCTAGGCGTCCAGATTCGGTTAAAGTTACTCCTTGATATTTTATATAATTAGCTAAGTTTTTCTCAGCTAATTTTTTAATCATATCTGTAACCGAAGAGGCTTTAGATTCAATTTTTTCAGCAATAGCATTAGTACTTACTGCCACTGTGCCTTGCTTACCCAAGTGGTAAATGGCTTTTAAATAATTTTCTTCTGATCGTGTCACCATAACATTAAAATACAGGCAAATATACGCAATTTTGAAATGTATTAAAAATATTTTTAGATGAGACTAAAAATGATTTTAAAGGGAAAAAGTTAAAAAAGTCTCAGAGTCTCAGAGTTTCAGAGTTTCAAAGTAGCTTCCTAGCACAAATACTATTATTACTCAGAGATTCACAGAGGCCCACAGAGCGACACAAAGACCAATAATTCACAGCATTGGTCATTCAGAAGGAGGTAACGACTGAAGAATCTATTAATGGCTTTGATACTTTGGCACTTTGAAACTTTATTACAAATACATTATTACTCAGAGATTCACAGAGACTCACAGAGACTCACAGAGAAACACAAAGGCCAATTATTCAGGGTATTTATCGTTCAGAAGGAGGAACGACTGAAGAATCTATTAATGGCTTTGAAACTCTGAAATCTTAAAAAGAAAAAAATTCCTACATTTACTTCATGGCAGGACATAACAAACTTGGAGAAAAAGGCGAACAGGCCGCTATGGATCATCTTCTAAAAAAAGGATATACCATTTTAGAGCGCAATTATAGATTTGGAAAATCGGAAGTCGATATTATTGCGCAAATTAATGATACGCTAGCCGTGATTGAAGTCAAAACACGATCAACTACAGCATTTGGTAATCCTCAAGATTTTGTAAAACCCAAACAAATTCAACGGTTGGTGTATGCGATTAATCATTATGTCACCAAAAACAACTTAGATGTTGAAGTACGTTTTGATATTATAGCTCTGGTAATCACGGGCAAGACCTTTCAAATTGAGCATTTAGAGGATGCTTTTTATCATTTTTAGAGGTTCTTTTAGGTAGCTTAGCTGTAAAGTTTATAAGCTTCAGAGTACCAGAGCTTCTTTTCATTCAGAAGGGAGGTACGACTGAAGAGTCTATTAATGTCTTTGAAACTTGGTCACTTTTTAACTCTGAAACTGAATTGCAGATATCATTATTACTCAGAGATTCACAGAGACTCACGGAGAGACTCAAAGTCCAATAGTTTGCTGTGATTATTATTCAGAAGGAGGCACGACTAAAGAATCTGTTAATGTCTTTGAAACCTTGTGATTTTGAAGCTCCAAAACACCAACTACAAATGCTGCTATTTCGCTGAGAGATACACACAGGTTTAAATACACGAGACCCTTCAGGTTTTTGAAACCTGAAGGGTCTTTTTAACTCTGTAACTTTGAAACTTTGCAGCTTAAATTAAACGCTTTCTAGTTCACCACAATCATTTTGGCTACCACACCTTGCTCTGTACTCACTTTTACAAGATAGGCACCCTGACTTAAATTGTTTAAAGATTTTACAATACGAGCAGCATCATCTTCATCATTAAAACTGTGTATTAATTGTCCTAAGCTAGAATACACAGCCACTGACGTCACCGCCATGTTTTTAGGGTTTTTAATGATTAAGGCCTTTTCATTATTGGCATAGGTTATACCAAAGTTTGCTTCTAACTCTTCTTGAGTAGCCAAAACGGCTTGCTTCGAGAAGGTTAGTGCAAAGCGGTCTAAATATTCGCCTGCGCTAAGGTTCACCTCATAATCTGAAACTCGTAAATCATGATATACATCTTTAAATTTATCGTATAGGTAAATGTTTTTAGCGGCATCAATATTTTGCAGACTATCAATACTCATGCTTACCAATCCTTGTTGTGCCACTTTCACCCCTAAAGGTAACACCACCGATTCATCAAAGCTATCAATACCTTGAATAACAAACTTGCTATTTACGAAATACCAGTACATGTCTTCGCTGAAATCTTCAATTAAAGGCGCATCGTAACCGATATTAAATCCGCTTGACGCCAAACTATCGACACCAACGAGCAACTGACGGTTAACACCTGTTGAGGATTTAAAACGTAGTTTAATTTTTTCTCTGGTGTCTATTTTTGCTGATGTAGTCTGTGCCGATTTCTTAGAGGATCCCTCCTTAATAAACACCGAATTCCCTCCCGATTCAGTCTCAAAAACACGCTGACTATTTTTGAAGACGATATCGCCTCCAACAATAGGGTTTACTAAACCTGGGTTATATGTCAAACTGTTAACATATGGATCGTCGGTTGCCGAAACAAAAAAGCCTTGTCCTGGGGGGATAATTTTTTTAGGTATAATGGTACCAAATTGGCCAGAATTATTTATTAAAGGGTCTCTAGAAACCGCCAATGTTCCACCCGTTAGGCAATAAACAGCATACCCACCTTCATACTCCCGTAACACATGCGTTTTATTGGCGAAATGCTGCCAAAAGTACAGGGCGCCGTTTATAATATTTCCACTTGTATTATCGCCATTATCAGAAGTTCCAATATGATTTCGAAGAAACTCATCAGCATCAATAGCCGAAGGATACGGGTTTCCTATCAAATATTCGTTCCCAGGATCTATTTTTAAAGTAATATCCCCATTATTAGGCATCCCGCGGAACGAATAATTTTGTGTTTCGTTAAAAGAAGTTGCTGTATTGTCAGAACCTTTTAAGGAAAAGCCTTCACCTACATCTATGGTACCTGTACTCCGCACCTGTTTCCAAGCATAATACTCATCGGCTGTGCCGTTAACAAACTTATACACCCAATAATCGGCTAGAGTAAGAGGTGATGGACTCCCATTATAACCAGAACTAGTGAAGGCAACTTTTGGTTTGCTACTTATCCCCGCATTAGTTCCATCATACAGCACATTGGCTAATGTGAAGCTAGTATTATTCGTTCCCGGTCCTTGTAATCCTACGGGCGATCCCCAATAGTTATAGGTATATAAATCTTTTGTGCCTTGTTGGTCAATTTCTAAAAAACCTGTACTGGTAGGATCTAACTCGGTACCTTCGGTTTGTATAAATTGCGATTCCCCCTCAATATCTAATGTACCATCTAGTTTTGTATACCAGGTGTTGTACAAGGCTTTATCATCTTCTACAGTAATTTTTCCACCGGACTCCACTATAATACCAAGTGCTCCTTGAATCTCTCTAGTTATAATCGCATCTTTTACCAATATAATAGCTGCATCATTAGGGTCGTCTTTTTTTGTAGTAATATCCCAAACACCACCATGTTCCCATACATTGGGTGCAACCCAATTTCCTGTTTGCGTTGTTACATATGGTAAAGGAGCCGTTTGAAACAAGATATCTTTAGCATTATAAATCGTAGCTCCTGTTGTATTTTTCCCCGAAATATCAATTAATTTATCATCCTCATAGTGGTCCATTTTGTAGTAGCGAATCAAATCAGCGCCAACACTAGCTGTAGAAATATCTCTAGGAATTATTTTTCCGCGATTAAAATTGTAACTCGGATCTTCATCTAACTCTTGATACACCATACGTTTTACTTCGGTTTCGGTAAGGGCTCGACTGAATACACGCACTTCATCTATTTCACCTTTAAAATAACTAGTTGAACTACCACCTGGACCAACTCCCATGTTAAAGGTATCTGCTGCTGGTTGATTTGAAATAACTCCTCCGGTTGTACCTGTTCCGACTTCCTCTCCATTAACATAAAACTTTACTTCATCTGGACTACTTGAGTAAGTACAAGCCAAATGCACCCAAACCCCTTTAACTATCGGCTCTTTTTTTACAAGATTTGAATTCACAAATAAATCAATATTATTACCTGCATAAATAAAATTGAGTCCTTCTTCTCCTATTATAAATTCAGCTCCTGAAGCGGAAGGATCTATTTTAACCCAGCACATCATGGTCCCTTCACTAGTACCATTTAAAAACTCCGGCTCCTCCACATAATCATTTCGTCCATCAAAATAGAGGCTATAACTATCGTCATAATCGCGTGGCGAACCAAAAAGGGTATTGTCGCCATCACGGGAGTCCATAATTCCATCGCCGTCGGCATCAGTGTTATCTTTAAGCACTCCTGATGCATCAAAAAGACTAGGGTCTAAAACATCTAATTTCGTATAATCCAAGGTCGTACCATCAGACATAGGATCCTGATAATTTGGCACGGTAGTAGCAGGCTCTTGCCCAGCCGTTCCATACATACCTTGATGAAAATCGAAAATATCCAAAATCCCATCACCAAAGCCCACAGCATCGGCAATACCATCACCATCGAGGTCACGCTCTCTAAAGTTTTCAGTTTCTGGGCCATCGCCAACACCATTTCCTGAAATATCGCCATCACCATGTTGGAAAGTAGTTACGATAGTATTACCACCACCGTACTCATCGACATCAAAAACCCCATCGTTATCGGAGTCTAAGTCTAGGTAATCAGGAATGCCATCGCCATCGGAATCAACTGGGGTTACTCCGGCATGTGTCATTAAACCGTTAGAAGTGTTTACCGGGCCATTCAAAATACCATTTCCACTTGTGTATTGTCCTAAACCTGCTTCAACAGCATCGGGAATGCCGTCGTTATCGCTATCTAGGTCGTATAAATCGGCCACCCCATCACCATCACGATCGCACAAAGCCTGATTTACGGTAATATCGTCAATAGCGAGGTCGTTACCAGAGCCACCAGGCCCAATATTTGATAGGCGAACAATAAATGAACTTTCACTAGTAGTAATATTATGGGTAAACTCTATCCATACCGATTCATCACATAGGTTATACCCAGTATCACCTGGAAACAAACCATCGTTACATCGTGTAATTTCACCTGGCTCAAAAGTATCGAAAACAGTACCATCAAGTGCAAGAAACTCCACTCTAACTTCTGGCAATAATCTATAGCCGTTAGGACCTACAGACCCTCCATGACTTAGAATAACATCATCTCTATTATCTAGGTTAATTACCCAAAACCCAAAATCTATAGGCACATTTGGAATAACCCCCACAATTTCAGCTTCATAAAAAACTCCCGGAAAGGCATCGGCATTAAAAATAGCCATTTTCCCATCAGTGTCGTTTGGAGTATGATCTTCAATTAACCCCCAAGCGTACCAGGAATAACTAGCAACATCTCCCCTTGTATTCCAACCAGGCGATGGACCAGGATCAGTATTTGAAGTACTTATTTGATGATACACGGTATATTCCCCATCAGAAAAATCTGGATTAGTTCCATTAGTCCCAGTACCATCTTCATTTCTATAAGTCGTTGAAGCGTTATACAAATTGCTTAAACTAGACGATCTATCTGTACCCGTTCCAAAGGTTTCGTTTAATAGTTTATAACTTGCAGAAGTAGCTCCTGCTAATATATGTCCGCCAGAGGCACAAGCCCCTTGTTCATCAGCATCTAAAATCCCATCATTATCATCGTCTTCATCGACATTATCGTAAACACCATCGCCATCACTATCGAAAAAAACATACCTTCCTTCTCCTGTAACATTTAGTTGAAATACGGGTAAATTTGGATCATTAGTATTTATGATTATTGAATTATTAAAAACGGCATCACTTGATGGCGAAAATCGTACTGTTAAACTTTCGTTTGATCCCGTAGTAATTGTAGCTCCCGGAATACTTGCTAAACCTAATTCGGGATCACCTGATCCATTTGAAAAAGTAAGATGTAAATCGGCTGACCCTACATTATAGATAGTAAAAGTTCTTGTTACATCTGATCCTACATCCGCGATTTCAAAATCAGTATTATCAGCTGTAGCAGGTGTATTATTGTTATTGATTTCAAGACCTAAACCTGTTAAACGTATTTCTGGGGCAGGCGAGGCCATCTCAGTGATCCTTACAAACCCAGGTGCACCATTTCCTCCATTTTGACTAGCACCACCACCGCCAGCACCACCACCACCGTAATTAACACCATATGTACCTAGGTTAGTAGCGGTTACTCCATGACCACCATTACCACTAGACGAACCAGAAACACCATTATTAGCTAGACCACCAGCGGTAGCACTATTTGCAGCACTCTCCCCATGACCACCTGCGCCATTTGGACCACCAGCACCACCGCCACCAGCAGAATGGGTAGCACCATTATTCACTCCATTTCCACCAGCACCACCACTAGTTTTAACGAAACCTATGGAATGTAGTGCTGCCCCCCCTAAACCTCCCATTAAAGTAGTAGCTGGATCATTACCTTCTACAGCTCCTATCCCCCCTTTTGCCAAAACATGATGACCACCTGACGGTATGACATTGAAAGAAGAGTCGCCACCGTTTCTTGCTGTTCAAGAGGCAGTACTTAACCCGTTGCCTCCTGCTCCCACAACAACATCAAAGGTTTCATTAGGGCTTACAGCTATCGTTTTACTTGCATAAGCACCACCACCACCTGGCCCCCTTCTATTATTATTATTATTCGTATTAGCCCCAGCGCCTCCTGCACCCCAAACTTCAACTTTTATAGACGTTACTCCAGATGAAGGAACGGTATATGTACCACTTACAGTAATATCATGCACTGCTTGAGCTTGTAAACCTATATGCGCCACTAAAACAAAAAATATAAAAAGAATAGACTTGGTGAGGGTAACGTTTTTCATGATTAGTAAATACTTATGGTTGATGGTTACTTATTGTTTGGTTAAAATTGATGTGTTTTAAAATCTGATAATCATTTTTAATAAAACTTTGGTCCTGTTTTAGGTCACATTTTTAATAATAACAATTAACAAAAAAACATCACCCCAAGGCATTTATTGATATAGACTTAAACTGAACAATGCTTTAAAATTTCATAAAACAGCAATATAATTTTTGAGTTTACCACTAGAAATAACTATACTTTTATACTACAATAAAAATACATTGTTTTCTCACTTTATTTGTCCTACAAAAATTTAGTTCCCGCTGAAAACTACCTAGGATATATCGTACACATAAACAAAACTATTTCTAGTCAATTAAAAATACAACATTTCATTTTACCAAAAAAAACAAAATCAAAACACTTATTTACAGTTACTTAAAACAAATGAAGAGTTACCAAACAAGCAGCCAAATTTAACATCGAACTTATTATAGAATAGCTTTCACCATGTAGGAAAGATTCGTTTTTGGAATAAAAAAGGAATAAATTGAAGAAGTTATAGGTAATTTAATGCTAATTCAAAGAGTGGATTTGGGGTGAAAACTAGTGTTAAATGGACTTATTTTACTAATAAAAACGCGAAATTTAAGTTGTACCTAGGTGGTTTTACTTAGGAACCCTTTACTTCTTTCTTTGAAATGGCTCAATGTTAGAAAAACGCCTCGCTTATACTAATACACCATTCAATAAATATACATTTAAAAGACACGAATTTCACGAATTTACACCAATGGATTAAGTTATGGCAAAAAGCCTACACCCAACTTCATAAAACATGTTGAAACTTTGCCGCTTTGAAACTCTGAAACTTAATTTCAGATATCATTATTACTCAGAGATTCACAGAGACTCACAGAGGGACACAAAGGCGAATAGTTTGCTTTGATTATCATTCAGAAGGAAGTACGACTGAAGAATCTGTTAATATCTTTGAAGCCTTGTGACTTTCTAACTCTAAAACACCAACTACAAATGATTCTATTTCGCTGAGAGATACGCAAAGATATAAATACATAAGACCCTTCAGCTTTCAAAAATTTGAAGGGTCTTTTTAACTCTGTAACTTTGTAGCTTTGTAGCTTAAATTAAACACTTTCTAATTCACCACAATCATTTTGGCTACGACACCTTGCTCTGTACTCACTTTTACAAGATAGGCACCCTGACTCAAATTGTTCAAAGATTTTACAATTCGAGCATCATCATCTTCCTCATTAAAACGGTGTATTAACTGTCCTAAACTAGAATACACAGCCACCGACTGTACCGCCATGTTTTTAGGATTTTTGATAATTAAAGCCTTTTCATTATTAACATAGGTAATACCAAAGTTTGCTTCTAACTCCTCTTGAGTAGCCAATACACCCTGCTTCGAGAAGGTGAGTGCAAAGCGGTCTAAATATTCACCTGCACTAAGGTTCACCTCATAATCTGAAACGCGCATATCATGGTACACATCTTTCACTTTATCATGCAGATAGATGTTTTTAGCGACATCAATATTTTGTAAGCTATCGATACTGATACTTACCAAGCCTTGGTGAGCCACTTTAACACCCAACGGTAACACCACCGATTCATCAAAGCTATCGGTACCTTGAATAATAAATTTGCTATTTAAGAAATACCAATACATGTCTTCGCTAAAATCTTCAATTAACGGCGCATCGTAACCGATATTAAATCCGCTTGACGCCAAACTATCGACACCTACGAGCAACTGGCGGTTAACACCTGTTGATGATTCAAAACGCAGTTTAATTTTTTCTCTAGTGTCTGTATTTGCTGATGTGGTTTGCGCCGATTTTTTAGTAGTCCCTTCTTTAAAGAATACTGAATTTCCTCCAAATTCGGTCTCAAAAACACGCTGACTATTTTTAAAGATAATATCACCACCTTCAATGGCACCAGATAAAGTAGGATCTATAGGTCCACCTGTCAAATCAGAATCTAAAGTCGCCGAGACAAAAAAGCCTTGTGCAACAGGAATAAATCGTCCTGGTGTTTTGCCAGTATAATTACCGGAAGCATTAATTAATGGATCATCGGATACTGCATAAGTATCCCCCATTAGATTATAAACCGCATATCCACCTTCATACTCTCGTAACGTATGGGTTTTATTAGCAAAATGATCCCAAAAATATAAGGCCCCATTTATCACGTTTTTGGAGTTTGTACCAGGTGCTCCACCATTTGGGTCAGAATTAGCACTAGTAATATTATCCAAAATAAAAGCTCTAGCATCAATAGCCGAAGGATAAGGATTTCCTATCAAATATTGGTTACCTGCAGAGACGGTTAATGTAATATCACCATTATTAGGCTTTCCTCGAAACGAATAGTTTTGTGTTTCGTTAAAAGAGGTTGCTGTATTATCAGAACCTTTCATGGTAAAGCCTTCACCTACATCTATGGTACCCGTACTACCTATACGATGCCAAGCATAATAGTTATCGGCTTGGCCATTAACAAATTTATCTATCCAATAATTGGCAAGGGTAATGGGTGTTCCTGGGCTCCCATTATAACCCGAGCTGGTAAAAAGGACTTTATCTTTAGAAGTATTTGATGCAATTGTACCATCGTAAAGGACATCGGTTAATATAAAACTATTATTTATAGAACCTAAAATTCGTTTACCTACAGGTGAACCCCAATAATTATAAGTATATAAATCTTTTGTGCCTTGTTGGTCTATTTCTAAATAACCTCCACTGTTAACATCTAAAACACTTTCTTCAGTTTGTATAAATTGAGATTCACCCTCGATATCTAGTATGCCATCTAATTTGGTATACCAATTATTATACAAGCCTTTAGGGTTATTTACCGTTATTTTTGTACCAAAAGGCAATATAATACCAAGTGTCCCTTCAGTCTCGCTGGTTTCTATATGATGATTCACCTGAATTATAGCCGCATCATCAGGGTTATCTTTTTTGTCGCTTATATCCCATACATCGCCATGTTTCCATACAGCTTCATTGGTCCAATCTCCATCCATAGCCGTCACATAAGGTAGCGGTGCTGTTTGAAACAAGATATCTTTAGCGTTGTAAATCGTTGCTCCTGTAGGGTTTCCACCAGAAATATCAATTAATTTATCGTCCTCATAATGATCCATTTTGTAATAGCGAATTAAGCTAGTTTCAAAATCTGAGGCTATCTCTAAAGGAATAATTTTCCCACGATTAAATTTGTTTGTATCGTCCAACTCTTGGTACACCATGCGTTTTACCTCGGTTTCAGTGAGGGCTCTATTGAACACACGGACTTCGTCTATTTCGCCTTGGAAAAAACTACTTAGACCAGCTGGTGTACGACCTATTAAAAATCCCGTTCCTAAACTGTTTAACCCACTTGCAGAATTGTCTCCTACATGTTCTCCATTTACATAAAAGACACTTTTATTAATAGAAACCGAATAAGTAAGCGCTAAATGCATCCACTTTCCATTATGATTTTGAGTAATACCAACTAACTCAGTACCATTTACATCTGCTATTATACGACCAGCTCTATAAGCGAAGTTAATATTTTCTTGTCCCACAATAAACTCAGCATCATTCACCCCGACATCTAATTTCACCCAACACATCATAGTCCCTTCATCAATACCATTTAAAAACTCAGGTTCTTCCACATAATCGTTACGGCCATCAAAATAGAGACTATAGCTATCGTTTAAATTTCTTGGCGAGCCAAAAACAGTTGCGTCTCCATCTCGGGAATCCATAATTCCATCGCCATCGGCATCGGTACCATCTAGTAAAACGCCTGTATTTAGGTCAAAAAGTGCTGGATCTAATATTTCTATTTTAGTAAAATCGTTTACACTCCCTGTTACTGGGTCACGATAATCGGCGAACCCATCATTATCGGTATCTAATTCATAAGGTGAGGCAGTACCTTGATCAACATTTCCGTAGGAATTGGTATAATCCTGATTAGTAGTTGCCGTATGGAAATCGAAAATATCCAAAATCCCATCACCAAAACCAACGGCATCGGGCATACTATTATTATCGAGATCTTGTTCTCTAAAAGTTTCACTTTCTGGACCATCACCTACCCCATCGCCTGAAATATCGCCGTCCCCGTTCTGGAAAGCAGGATCATTCTGGTTTCCTATACCATATTCATCCACATCAAAAACACCATCGTTATCGGAGTCTAAATCGCGGTAATCGGGAATGCCATCGTTATCAGAATCTAATGGCGTTACTCCAGCATTAGTCATTAACCCATCGGCATCTGCACTACCTTGTAAAACACCTGTACCATCGCTATCCGCTCCTAAACCGGCTTCCACCACATCGGGAATCCCGTCGTTATCGCTATCGAGATCGTATACATCGGGCACACCATCGCCGTCGGTATCGCATATGGTTCCTGGTGGACAAGCCTTTTCTTCTTCGGTATCATAAATTCCATCGTTATCATCGTCTAAATCGATATTATCTTTAACCCCGTCGCCATCGCTATCGTAATAAACGTATCTACCTACACCTGTAACATGAAGTTCAAATTGGGGCAAATTTGGATCATTAGTTTGAATATATATGACTGCATTAAATACCCCATCACGCGAAGGATTAAATAGTAAAGTAAAAGTTGTGTTAGTTCCATCAGGCAAGGGAGTACTTGAAGAACTTTTTACGCGAAATTCGGAGTCTCCTGACCCATGCGTAAAACTAATATTATCCAAAGTAGCTGACCCCATATTTGAGATGGTAAAAACTCGTTCTACATCTTGCCCGACAAAACCAATTCCGAAATCGGTATTATCGGTAGTAGTGGGTGTATTACCAGAATTGATTTTAATACCTAATCCTGATATACGTATTTCTGGAACCGATGAAGCTAACTCAGTAATCCTTACCAATCCAGGGGCACCATTTCCTCCATTTTGGTTTGCACCGGCGCCACCAGCACCGCCGCCGCCGTAATCTAAACCTGCATAACCCTGACCAGTTGCATGAACCCCATTACCACCATTACCACTAGGTGTACTCGCATCCCCGGCATTAGCTACACCGCCGGCACCACCATTTGAAGCACTCGCCCCAGCACCACCGGCGCCATTTGTACCACCTGCACCGCCGCCGCCGCCAGAAAGCATAGCTCCACTAGTCGCACCGTCACCGCCATTACCTCCACTGAGCTTAAGGTGACCTCCTGAAGCTGAAGCCAAACCACCTTCACCCCCTGCTAAACCAGAAGCCAAAGCTCCTTTACCTCCAGCTGCTATAACATAATGAACACCACCAGTAGTATCAAACTCAGAAACGCCACCGTTTCTTGCCGCTGCTGTAGCAGTACTTGACCCGTTACCTCCTGCGCCTACAACAACATTAAACGTCTGTCCAGGAGTTACAGCTAAGGTTCGAGTAGCATAAGCACCGCCACCGCCGCCTGCACCATAACTATTACTAGAGGTATTAGCACCTGCACCTCCTGCTCCCCAAACTTCCACTTTTATAGCAGCTACACCTGAAGCAGGAACCGGATATGAATGGGGACCAGGTGTGTCAAAATTTATTTGAGCTTGCACGGCAAAATGAGTGGTTAACACTAAAAAAAATAAAATCAAAAACTTAGTGGGGGAAGTCGTTTTCATGATTTGAGGGTATTAATGGTTGTTGGTTGTTTAAAAATTTGTGATGTATTAAGCTATTTCTAATCTTTTAATATTTGTTTTGTTTTAGGTCACATTTAAAAAAATAACCTCATACTATTAGTAATTTAAGCTAAAGCAGAGCAGCGTTTTAAAACTGATAAAAATACTATGCTTTAATTAAATTACTATTAAAGTCATCTGTGCCATTTTTCATAACAAATATATATTTTCTCTCATTAACTACGCTATTAACATGGTTATGATATTCAATAAAACGCGATATTCTCAACATAACCAATAGTAAACCTCTTACAATTATGGCCTAAAAGTAAAGCCTGTAATAAAAACAGCTCATACTATAACTTGTTAACTTCCAAGTTACAACAAAAAAGTAATACGATAAAAATATTAAGATGAGCCGTTCATTTCACACGAGTAGTTGTAATAATGTGCTGTATCTGTAGGGTTTTTAACCTTTAAAAAGAATAAATTGAACACCCCTATAATCCCCTCTAGGGGATATTGAGCTTGCTATTTAGTTTACACGCTGAATGACGGGTTATCGAGGTACGGGTATGACAATTGCTGTTAACTTCTAACTTTAATTTTTGACTTCTACTAACAATTGTCCTTCGACAAGCTCAGGATGACAAACATCGCTCTTAGTGAGAATAACTACTCAAAGAATTCAACCAAATCATCTAACTGGTCTGGCTTTTCGATAATTTCTTTTTGAGCATTTAAAATGAAGTAAGTTGGGGTTTCAACAATACCATAGGTTTCAGCAATTTTGCTACCCCATTTCCCTGAACCAAGAACATTTATGAATTCTGGATATTTTTTAATTTCTTTTTTCCAATCTTCTATTTCTTCATCGGCTTCAATACCTATGGCTATCACTTTTACTTCACCTTTCCCTAAACCATTTACAAAAGTTTTTAACTGTGGAATTTCATCTAAACAGTGCGAACAAGAGCTGTTCCAAAACACCAAAATGTATTGTTTGGCAAGGTTTAACTGACTTAATTTTTTGTTGACTTTTTTTCCGTTTTCGGTTACCGAAAGCTCAAAATCGGGTGCCTTATTTCCAAGGGAAACACGTTTGTAAGCGTTGAGCGCATTTACAAGTTCGTGATCTTCTAAAGCTAGGCCTATATCGCGTAAATATTTGTCTGAAATATAATTTGCTATTTCCTCCTGTTTTAAATCGACCATTTCTTGCCATAAATCTAGTAAAAGCATACGCTTAACTTCGTTAGGTGCTTTTGCCATGGCCTTGTAAACCACGTCGATATTGGCTTTATAGTTATCGACTTCATTTAAATCTTTAGACGTCATTCCAAACACATAACTCAGCATTTTTTCTTCTAAAAAAGCAGAACTTTGAAGGGTTGGATTAGTAAAATCGACATAATCAAAATAATGCGTTTTAAGCTTCGCGATATAGTTTTGAGCTGATAAGGCTTTGGTAGGAATATAAGGTTTATTGGCTTTTATAAACTGAAGTGCTAAGGTGCCAGAAGCCGCTTTTTCATAACTTAATTGCGCCTGACCTTGGGCTTTATAAATTCCTTTTAGCGCGGTGGTATCTTTCTTTTCACTGGCATAATAGTTACTAATACTATGTACTACGGCCGACATGCTATTATGATAAGACGCTAACATTTTATTTTCGGAAGATTTTGTGAATTTCACACCAGTTTCGGAGTTAAATTTCAACTCAATATCTTCCTTTCCGTTGTAAATAATATCGAAATTAAAGTCTTCCTGCGGAATGGCATAAACCAAACGATACATACCTTTGGTTGCTGTAGAATCTAACAGAAAACCAAACTTGCCTTCACTATTAACTTCAGCGCTTGTAATGTATTCTGAAATGGTTGGCTTCACTTTATACAACAACACAACATTATAATCTTGGGCTGGCAAAAAAGTGCCTTTTATGGTATGCTGCCCAAACATGAAAACTGGCAAACACAAAAAGAAACAGATAAGATATTTTAAAGGGCATTGTTTGTTATTAACTAACATAAAGGGAGGTACGGATTATTAATTTATAAAAATACACATTATTTTACTATCGGCTCGATGGCTTCCAAGGCTTGTTTTACACTTTTAATTTTATCGAAAGTTAACAACAAACGCAAGCCTTGACGTGTTTGTTTTTCCTTCATTTTACAAACTCCTGGATGCGTTTGTACAAACTGCAATACCTTGGTAAATCCAGGACTCTGATAGAAACGACTTTGCTGATCGTTGATAAAATACCCTATGAGTTTGCCTTGTTTCATCACAATTTTTTCAAACCCGATTTTGGTTGCCAACCACTTGATTTTAACGCTGTTCAGTAAATCGACAACCTGAGTGGGTAACTCGCCAAAACGATCGACTAATTGCTTCTCAAAGATATGCAATTCATCTTCTGATTTTAAATTATTTAGCTGTGTATATAAATTTAATCGTTCAGCAATATTATTCACGTAATCATCAGGAAAAAGCAGCGAGAAATCGGTATCAATGGTTACCTCTTTAACGTAGACTTTATCTTCTTCAGGTTCATCATATAAATCTTTAAACTCATTTTCTTTGAGTTCTTCAATAGCTTCATTTAAAATTTTCTGATAGGTATCAAAGCCAATATCATTAATAAATCCGCTTTGTTCCCCACCTAATAAATCACCTGCCCCACGAATTTCTAAATCTTTCATAGCAATATTGAAACCACTACCTAATTCGGTAAACTGCTCTAGGGCCGAAATACGTTTTCTGGCATCTTCGGTCATTGCGGAATAATCGGGCGTTATAAAATAACAGAATGCCTTTTTGTTGCTACGTCCTACACGACCACGCATTTGGTGCAAATCACTCAAACCAAAATTATTGGCGTTATTAATAAAAATAGTATTGGCATTAGACACATCCAACCCACTTTCAATAATCGTGGTACTCACCAACACATCGAAAGCGCCATCCATAAAGGCCAGCATGAGCTCTTCAAGCTTTTTTCCTTCCATTTGTCCGTGACCAACAGCTATTTTAGCATCGGGCACCAAGCGCTGGAGCATACCTGCCACTTCCTTAATATTTTCAATGCGGTTATGAATGAAGAAAACTTGTCCGCCACGCTCTATCTCGTAACTCACAGCATCTCGAATGGTCTCTTCGGCAAAACGAATTACATGACTCTCAATTGGATATCGGTTTGGCGGTGGCGTAGTAATCACCGATAAATCCCTAGCCGCCATTAAACTAAACTGAAGTGTTCTAGGAATAGGTGTGGCGGTAAGAGTTAACACATCCACATTATCCTTCATGGCCTTTAATTTTTCTTTGACAGCCACTCCAAATTTTTGTTCTTCATCAACAATGAGCAGTCCTAAATCTTTAAATTTCACATTTTTGTTAACCAATTGATGGGTTCCAATAATGATATCTACTTTACCTTGTTCTAAAGCCTCGAGAGTTTCTCGTTTTTCTTTGGCGGTTCTAAATCGGTTTACATAATCGACTGTAACAGGAAAATCACGTAATCGCTTTTTAAATGTTCTGGAATGCTGATAAGCCAAAATGGTTGTGGGCACTAAAACAGCCACTTGTTTACCATTGTCTACAGCTTTAAAAGCGGCACGGATGGCCACTTCGGTTTTACCAAAACCTACATCACCACAAACTAAGCGATCCATAGGGCGTTCGCTTTCCATATCCAATTTAATATCGGCAGTAGCGGTGCTTTGGTCGGGGGTATCTTCATAGATAAAAGACGCCTCCAACTCATGTTGCATAGAACTATCTGGACGGTATTGAAATCCTTTTTCGGTTTTACGCTTAGCGTAAAGTTTTATTAAATTGAATGCAACGTGCTTAACACGCGCTTTGGTTTTTTGCTTTAAAGTTTTCCAAGCCGTACTACCTAATTTGTAAATCTTAGGCGGTTTGCCATCTTTACCATTAAATTTTGTGATTTTATGAAGGGAATGAATACTCAAATACAAGACATCGCGCTCACCATACACCAATTTAATAGCCTCTTGCATTTTGCCTTCAACATCAATTTTTTGAAGTCCACCAAAGCGTCCTATACCATGATCGATATGCGTGACATAATCGCCAATATCTAAATTTGTAAGTTCTTTTAAAGTGATGGCCTGCTTTTTAGCGTAACCATTTTTAAGCTGAAATTTATGATAGCGCTCAAAAATTTGATGATCCGTGTAGCACACAGTTTTCGTATCATGATCTACAAAACCTTGATGCAAGGATAACACTACGGTTTTATAAGCTACTTCTTCTTCGGCATCATCAAAAATATCATGAAAACGTCTGGCCTGCTGCTCACTGACGCATACAATATAATTGGTATATCCTTGATTGTGTTTGCTGTTTAAGTCGTCGATTAATAAATTAAACTGCTTGTTGAATGACGGTTGCGGGGAAACTTCAAACGCTATGGTAGTATAGGGTTTGGAATTCGTAGCCATAACAAAAGAGTTACCAAACTCCATGATCGAAAAATCCAAAAGCTGACGTTTCAATAGTTTTGAATTACAGAATAAGGCTTCAGGTTTAGCGTGTTTAATGTCTTCGGAAAGCGATTTAAAAGCAGTTTCGGCTTTTTCGTAAAAATCATCAATTCTTGAAAAAAGTAAATCGGCATTTTTTATCCCTATCACTGTTTTTTGAGCAATATATTTCAAGAAACTTTGTCGGCTTTCCTGCATTAATTTATTCGCTACATTGGGAATAATATTAATCTTTTTTATCTGTTCCACCGATAATTGAGATTCCACATCGAAGGTACGAATGCTATCTACCTCATCACCAAAAAATTCAATACGGTAGGGTTCGTCATGTGAAAAAGAAAAAACATCTACAATACCACCACGCATCGAAAACTCGCCCGGTTCGGTAACAAAATCAACTCGTTTAAACTTATATTCAAACAGCACTTCGTTTACAAAATCGATGGATAAATTATCGTTCACCCCAACTTTTAGAGTATTACGTTCTAACTCCTTACGAGTAACTACCTGCTCGAAAAGCGCATCGGGGTAGGTTACAATAATCGCTGGTTTTTTTTGGGAGTTAATTCGGTTTAAAACCTCAGCGCGTAACAGGACATTAGCATTATCGGTTTCTTCTATATCATATGGTCGGCGATAACTTCCTGGGTAAAATAAAACATCTTTACTACCACAAAGTTGTTCTAGATCGTTTAAATAATGTGCAGCCTCTTCTTTGTCATCAAAAATCAACAAAAAAGGTTTATTGGCGTTTTTAAAAACACTGGAAATTACGAACGACAAGGAAGAACCAACTAATCCTTTTACATGTGTTTTACTTTCGTTTTGGGCAATAGCATTTTGCAGATTTTGCGTTTGCAAAGCCTGTGCATAAATTTCAGAGAGGGTAGATTTACTCACTTAGAATATTTTCATTTTTGAACAGCAAATATAAGCAGCATATTGTTATTCTGAAATTTAGTCATCCTAAGATATCAATAAATTAAAATGAACTTCTGCCAAACCAGTTTTTAAAAAAAGAGTATGTTGTAGCTGTTTTTTGTCATTTTAACTAATAAGTAGAAAAAATAACTTAGAGTTTTTAACTTTAGGTTAAATTTTAAAAAAAAGGTGTTATCCTTGTATAAATTAATCCCTCTAAATGAAATCTATAACATCAACATTACTAATAGACGATGATAAGTTTACTAGTTTTTACAACGAAAAGATTGTAAAAAAACATAACCAATTTGGTGAAATCATTTCTGTAAATAGTGGTAAAGCTGCTATTGAATACTTGGAAGATGCTATAGAAGGAAACGCTTTAAAACCCGATGTTATTTTTCTTGACATAAACATGCCTGCTATGAATGGCTGGGAATTTATTGAAGCCTATAGAAAATTAGATATTGAATTTACGAGTACCATAAAAATAATTATGTTAACGACTTCTTCCAATCCAAAAGATAAAGAAAGGTCGCAAACCATAAATGAAATAGCAAATTATATTAACAAACCACTTTCCCTCCCCATTTTAGATGAAATAATAAAAGATTTAATTCCTGTTAAAACCTCATAAAAACGTTCTAAAATTTCTTGCCCTCAAAAATTGAATATTTTATGAAGTTCGACACAATAACCGAACCACTACATGCGTATAAAAATTTGTCTATACCTACTAACCTTGACGAGTTTTCTACTAGGGCATTCGCTCACTGCTCAAAACAGGGCCTCATTATCAGGAACTGTTTCCGATGAATTTGGAAAACTCCCTGGAGCACGTATTGCCGTTGAAGGCACCAATATACAAACCACAACCAATATTGATGGTTATTACAGCCTAAATTTAGAGGAAGGCTCCTATGTTGTTACGGCATCCTTCATCATGTACCAATCGAAAAGTGTTTCTGTAACCATTCAAGTTGGGGAAGCTTTAGTTTCCGATTTTATTTTAGAAACGGGATTATCAGCCGACGAACCGGTGTCATTAGGAACGCGTTCAAAACCACAATCATCTTTAGAAACTACGGTGCCTATTGAAATTATTACCCCGGAACAAATTAGTAGTTCATCGCATTTCGAATTAAGTGAAATATTACACTATTTATCACCGTCGTTCCACTCTACAAACCAAACTATTTCTGATGGTACCGACCATATCGACCCTGCCACTTTACGCGGTTTAGGTCCCGATCAGGTTTTGGTTTTAATTAATGGCAAGCGCCGACACACCAGTTCCATGCTTAATGTAAATGGCACTATTGGCCGAGGTAGTGTAGGAACCGATTTTAATGCCATTCCTGTGGCCTCCATCGACTATATTGAAATTTTACGTGATGGAGCCACATCACAATACGGCTCTGATGCTATAGCCGGGGTTATCAATATCGTGCTTAAAAACCAAACCGATGTTATCCATTTAGATTCTAGACTCAAAACAAATATTGAAGGAGATGGAACTACCAGTTATTTTAGTGGGAATTTCGGATTTAAAGTAGGTAATACGGGGTATATAAACATCACTGGAGAATTTAGAGACCGAAAGGCCACCAATAGAGCGGGCAACTATACAGGATATGTTTATAGTCAAGATGAAGCCGAAGATGCCGCGCTTATCGAGCAAAATAACTTCTTCGCACAAACGGGCTATAACGACAAACAGGTTATGGAAATAGGAAGTGCTGCCGTGCGTAATTCGGCCATTTCTTTTAATGGTGAGCTCTTAATGTTTAAAAAGGCCAATCTTTATTTTTTTGGTGGTAGAAATTCTAGAGAAGGTGCATCTGCTGGCTTTTACCGTTTCCCTTATGAAAAGGATCGTGTGGTTGATGAATTATTCCCTAACGGATTTTCTCCTAAAATTATAACCAACATACAAGACAACGCTCTTACCATTGGTCTTAAAGGGCAAAAAAATGATTGGGACTTAGATTTTAGTCATTCGATTGGAAATAACAGTATCGACTTTACTGTAAGCAATTCCAATAATGCTTCACTAGGTATTCGATCTCCAAAAACATTCAAATCGGGTGGATACTTGTATAAACTAAATACCACCAATCTCGATATCGATAAAGAATTTGATTTTTTAGGAGGTCTTAATGTGGCGTTTGGTGGAGAACTTCGTGTGGAAGGTTACGAAATTATTAGCGGTGAGGAAGATTCGTATATCAATGGTGGCAACACCTATATTGATGAAAACGGCGCAGAACAACCACGACTTATAGGGGCTCAAGTTTTTCCTGGAATCCAACCCTCTGATGAACTTGTTCGTATACGATCTAATGCATCTGGATACATCGATTTAGAATTAAAACCTTCAGAACCCTTTTTATTTAAAGCGGCTTACCGATTTGAATCTAACAACGATTTTGGTGAAAGCTCAGTTTGGAAAGTTTCAGGACGGTATTTATTAAACAACAACATTTCGTTTCGTTCGAGTTATTCTACAGGGTTTAGAGCGCCTTCTTTACATCAGGTTTATTTTCAAAAGATAAGTACTCAGTATTTTGACGGCGACATTAGTCAGGTTGGAACTTTCAACCACGAAAGTTCTTTGATTACCGATGTTTTTAAAGTAAATCCATTAACCCCCGAAAGATCCAAACATTTCAGTTTAGGTTGGAGTTCAAAATTTAAAAACAAATACACCTTTGCTTTCGACTATTATAATATTAACATTAAAGATCGTATTATTTTATCTGGTGGCTTTAGCTTAGGATACGAACCACAACTGGCTCCCTATGACGTTTCAACCGCTCAGTTTTTTGTGAATGCGATTGACTCTAACACCAATGGTTTTGAAGCTTCATTTATGTATCAAGATAAATTAGGAAGTGGTCTATTTAACGGACAGATTTCCACAAATTTCACTAAAACCAAAGTTACAAATGTTAATGAGGACAGTGTTGAAAATGTTGATATAAACACTCTTTTCGACCGTGAAGAACGTTCGAGAGTAGAATCGTCCACGCCTAATTTTAAGATTAATTCCTTCTTTCAATATGAAATTCACAACTTTAAGTTTAATTTAGTGGGTACTTATTTCGGGAGTTTAATTTACCTTCACCCAGACGATGGCGACCCAAACAATTGGCAACTTAACGAATACACTGGTCGTGTAGAAACTCGTGACCAGACCTTTAGTCCAAAATTTATCACAGACTTCGCGATAAGTTACCGCTTTGCTAAATTTTTGGAAGCAACAGCAGGCTGTAATAATATTTTTAACGTATATCCAGACAAACACACACATTCAAGTAATACAGACAATGGCAGTTTTACATACAGTCGACGTGTACAACAATTTGGTGTAAATGGCGCTAACTGTTTTGTTCAAATATTATTACGACTTTAAACTCATGAAGGCTAGAACCCTACTTTACGTCTTTATTTTTTGCCTACAATCATGGGGCAGTGTTCTGCATTCACAAGCAACCCTAAACGAACAAATAAAACGTGTAAAACGAGCCCTTTTCATCTTTAATATTTCCGATCAAATTCAGTTTTTAGATAGCAACGAGAATCCTGATTTCACTATTGGTGTCCTTGGTCAGGATCGTACGATTATAGATTTAAGAGGCCTTTCTCAAAAACGTCAAATCAAAAACAAACCCGTTCGTGTTTTAAGTTTCAAAAACATTAAAGACATTCAGGATGTTGATGTGGTTTATGTAAATCATAATAAAAATTTCGACGTTTCGTATATCCTAAACAAAATTTCGGGCAATAACACCCTATTAATTACAGAAGATTATCCTTTTAACACTTCTATGGTGAATATTGTAAATATCGGTGAAGAATTTCAATATGAGATTAATGAAGATCTACTGAATGGAAACAACTTAAGTGCGACTTATAGCTTAAAAGAACATGCCATTTCCTCCATTGAAAAATGGAAGCAACTTTTTCAAAACACAGAACACCAACTTGAAGCTACACAGGAAGCTCTCGAACTAGCAAAAGACGATATTAAGCATAAAAACGCCAACCTTTCCAAGCAAAAGAAAACCATCAATACAATAAATTCACAAATTCATCAGCAAAAAAATGTTTTAAAAACTCAGGAATCTGAAATTAATGAACTGACAACGCTATCGGAATTTCAAAAGAAAAAATACTCCGAAAAATTAATCATTGAAAAGCAGTTAGAAAACCGCATCCTAGAACAAATGGAGGCTTTAAAAGAAAAACAAGCCTTTATATCTTCTAACAATGCCACTATAACCCTTCAACAAGATACTTTAGCACATCAAAAACAAGAAATTGAAGCTAAACTAGAGAAGATTAACCTGATTAACAAAAGCCTAAGCACCCAAAAAACGGTGAATTACCTTTTACTAGCGCTTCTTATTATCATTGTAACATCTGTAATTTTAATTTATCGAAATTATAGATCGATTAAATTATTGAATGAAGACTTACAAGAAAAGAACAACGATATTTTTAATAAATCTTTAGAAATTGCTTCTAAAAATAAAGAGCTAGAAGAATTCGCATACATTACCAGTCATGACCTTAAGGAACCACTTACTACCATTTCAGGACTTATAGATTTGCTTCAAGACGACTACAGAGACCAATTGGATGAAGATGCCATAATAAGCATGAATTTTATAAGTAAATCGAGTTATCGCATGCGAAATCTTATTGATGCCTTACTTAATTACTCAAGGCTTGGTAAGGCTAACGAAAAAACTGAAATAAACTGCAACACCTTGGTTTCGGATATTATTCATGATTTAGATAATGCTATACACCGAAACCATGCTGTTATTTCATACCAAGATTTACCCACGGTACGCGCCAGTGAAATTGAATTAAGAGTGTTATTCCAAAATTTAATAAACAACGCAATAAAGTTTAGGAAATCAGATACATCTCCCATTATAAACATTTCATGTGGTACCATGGTTCCGGACCATCAAACTCAGGTTTTCTGGAAATTCGAGGTTACCGATAACGGTATTGGAATTAAGAAGCAGCATAAAGACAAAATTTTTGCCATATTTCAACGTTTACATTCGCGCGAAACCTATGAAGGTACAGGGATTGGTTTAGCCTTTTGCAAAAAAATTGTAGAAACTTTAGGCGGCCAAATTTGGTTTGAATCTACCTTAAACGAAGGCACCACTTTTTTCTTTACAATACCACAACAATAGTGGCATTTCAAAAAAGTAAATTAGCTTTACTTTAGTGAAAAAAGCACCAAACTTTAATTATATTTGTTATTACACTAAACTCAAAAAAAAACATGTCAATTTCCAAACTATTTGATAGCGGTTTTAAAAAACGTAATGAAAACCATTTTGCTGCCATTGTACGTGTAGCCATGGATGACGGAATTATAACCTCCGATGAACAAGCCTTTTTAGACCGATTAGCACACAACTTAGATATACACAAAGAAGCTTATATTGCTATTTTAAAAGATTATAAATCACACCCCATAAATCCACCAGCCTCTTACGATCGTCGTTTAGAACGTTTGTACGATTTGGTACGTATGGTACATGTGGATCAAATTAAAGGTGACCCGGAACACCGCCTATTACATAAAATAAGTGTAGGTCTAGGTTTTCATGCGGTTAACGTGAAATACATTGTAGACAAAGCCTTAACCCTTGTGCAAAACGGTGTAGATTTAGATACCTTTATCCAGGAAATTAAAACGATGAATCAATAGTCCTTTGTTTTTATCTTTAATCGGGTATTCGGAATACTATTAACCATCAAAGTAATCTAATAATAAGACACGAATTTTAATAATTTTCACGAATCATAGCGCCATTGCAATTCGTGTAAATTCTTGAAATTCGTGTCTTTTTTTTAAACCCTATGCATACTACAGATTGCCTTGAACATATAGCTCTAAAAAAAACCTCTACTACGTTAAGTACTTTGAAACTCTACATCTTTGAGCCCTTGAAACTCTGCAACTAGATAACTACACCTTCTTTTGATGAAGTTTAAGTTGTATACGCTTTCGCGGAATATCTACCTCTAATACTTTAACGATAATTTGCTGATGTAAACTCACATGTTCATTCACGTCTTTTACAAAAACATCTGATAAATTAGACACATGAATTAGGCCACTTTCTTTGATACCAACATCAACAAAACACCCAAAATTGGTAATATTGTTTACAATACCAGGCAATAATTGACCTTCTCTTAAATCGTTTATGGTTTTTATGTTCTGATTAAAAGTAAACACTTTAGCCTGCTCTCTAATATCTAAACCTGGTTTTTCAAGCTCTTTAATAATATCTTCTAGCGTTAATAAACCAATCGTTTCGTTGCAGTATTTTTTTAGGTCTATTTTTTTAAGCTGTTCGGAATTACCAATCAATTCGGATACCGATTTCCCTAAATCTTTGGCCATTTTAGTCACAACACCATAACTTTCAGGATGCACAGCAGAATCGTCTAAAGGGTTTTTAGCACCTTTAATGCGTAAAAATGCAGCCCCTTGCTGAAATGCTTTATCACCCAAACGCGGCACTTTTTTAATAGCACTTCTAGAGGTGAATGCCCCATTTTCATTTCTATAGTTAAATATATTTTCAGCTAATTTGGGTCCAATACCAGACACATAACTCAGTAACGATTTGCTCGCCGTATTGATGTTTACACCAACAGCATTTACACAATTTTCAACCACCACATCCAATTCTTTTTGAAGCTTAAGTTGATCGACATCATGCTGGTATTGTCCAATCCCAATAGATTTGGCATCTATTTTAACCAATTCGGCCAAAGGATCTTGCAAGCGTCTCCCAATTGATACCGATCCTCTAACCGTAACATCATAATTTGGAAACTCTTCTCGTGCTATTTTGGAAGCCGAATAAATACTCGCTCCTGCTTCACTTACCACAAAAACCTGAACGTCGTTTTTAAAATGAACTTTTCTAATGAGAGCCTCTGTTTCTCGTGATGCGGTACCATTTCCGATGGCAATCGCCTCAATTTTATAGGCATCGGCCAACGAACTGATTTTTTTCATGGCTCCAACACTATCACTTTTTGGAGGGTGTGGGTATATGGTTTCATTATATTTCAATCGCCCTTGAGCGTCTAAACACACCACTTTACAACCTGTTCGAAACCCAGGGTCGATACCCATAACACGTTTTTCACCCAAAGGCGACCCTAGTAAAAGCTGCTTTAAATTTTTCGCAAAAACACTAATTGCCGATGCGTCTGCCTTATCTTTTGCAATTTGCAAGGCCTCATTAACCAACGACGGCAACAGCAAACGTTTATAAGCATCGTTAATAGCGAGTTCAATTTGTTCGGCACAAGCATTTTGAGCACGAACCATACGCTGTTCAATTTTATCTAAAGCACGAGTATCGTCAATTAACACTTTCACCCTTATAAACCCTTCTTTTTCAGCTCTTAAAATAGCTAAAAACCGATGTGATGGCATGCGGCTTAGATTTTCTTCCCAATCGAAATAATCTCTAAATTTTTGAGCGTTCTCATCGTCGGCTTTCGTTTTTACCACTTTCGTGGAAAGCATGGCGAAGCGCTCCAACTGATAACGAATTTGATTTCGTATATCGGTGCGTTCGTTTACCCATTCGGCAATAATATGCCTAGCACCTTCTAATGCGACATCAATAGAATTTACATCACCCTTTACATATTTATAGGCTATAGACTCAACATCATTAGCATTCTGACTCATAATAATCTTGGCCAACGGTTCCAAACCATTCTGCCTTGCTTTTTCAGCCTTAGTTTTACGGCTTTTCTTAAATGGTAAGTACAAGTCTTCAAGCGCCGTTAAATTGGTGCAATTCGCTATTTTTTGTCGAAGTTCGGCCGTTAGTACCTCTTGTTCTTCTAAAGCTTTTAAAATGGCATTTTTACGTTTTTCAAGTGCTTCAAATTGTTCTTTAAACTTAACAATCTCACCAATTTGAACCTCATCTAAGTTTCCTGTAGCTTCTTTGCGGTAACGTGATATGAAAGGGATGGTGCAATCTTCATTTAATAATTCAACCGTGTTTCTAACCGATTTTTCTTGAAGTTGCGTATGTTGAACGATATATTTTATCATGAATTCTAACGTAATAAAAGAACGCTAAACTAAAGAATTTCCCTGTGAAAATATTGAAATTCATGAAAGCTTTAATAGCATATACCATATACCCTGAGAAAATCCAATAGTAATACGCAATCATGGAGACCGAAGTGAGGCATCTTCCCCTAATGATTTATAACCTTGGCGGAAACTCTGCGAAATCCCTTATGCGACTTTAAAAAGATCCTTCAGTCGTACCTCCTTCTGGATGACAGCATGACTTCGAATGTATATTAAGTCACAATGGTTCTAAAAGTGAGATTAATACGTGGTATTTTTACGGTTTTTGTGGGCGGTAAACGGTGCGTCCAGTGAGTTTGTGTGTCACCTTTCATGACTAACAAACTCCCTTTTTCTAATAACACTGAAACGGTTTGTTTTGATTCTTTATGCTTGAAAGAAAATTTACGGTTAGCTCCAAAACTTAAGGAGGCAATGGCACCATTTTTTTTCAAATCCTTTTCAGCATCGCTATGCCAAGCCATGCCTTCGCTGCCATTTTGATACAAATTAAGCAAGCAGGAATTATAGGTCTCACCAGATTTCGCTTCAACGATGGCTTTCAGTTCTAAAAGCTCTTTTGTCCAAGGCAAAGCTGATTTTGTGGTTTTAGAATAAGTGTAATCAAAAGGCTTATCACCATGCCAGGCTACTTTACGTTTGGTTATGATGAGCTTTCCAAAAATAATGGCTTGATCATTTTCCCATGCTATGTTTTCCATTAAACGCTCAAAGTAATAAAGCGCTTGTTTCGCTGATATGACTTGACCATAATGGAGCACCTCGCCATCAAAAGGCAAAATTTGAGTTACGGGATTAGGATTAAACAAGTCCATATATGATGCAAATAAATGTAAATATAGGTACTAATTATACGAATAAAGCTATTACGAAGAGATTCACAGAGCTGACTCTAAGATTCACAAAGAATCTTGTTATTTCAATAAAGGCACAACTGAGGAATCATACATAATATGGCTCTAAATGATTAGAACGCTACGATTACACGATAAAACAAATAAACAGTGATTTAGACACAAATTTCACGAATTAACACGAATCCTATTGGCTTTACCCTAATCGAATGGTCTAAAAAATGACTTTAAACCTCTATAGCTATTTAACCTTATAGCTTTGTAACTCTGCCTCTTTGAAACTATGCAACTTTATAACTTTAATAAACAAAAAAACCTGTTCATGTTGGTACACATGAACAGGTTATATTTTATGGAAACTAACGCTACCATATTGCTAAATGCTTTTAACAACCAGAATGATTCTACGCTACTTTCTTAATTAAATCGAAACAAGGGCATTTTTTACAGCGCTTGTTTTCTCCTTTTTTAAACTTTTTACAACAGCTACTTTTTACTTTTTCAGGAAGTTCTATTCCTAATTTACGTAATTTTTTCTCTGCCTTTTTTTGCTTTTTTTTGCCCACAATAGGATTCTATAATTAACACTTGTGGGCAAATGTAAATTATTTTAATTAAATCTAAATAAGATTAAATGTTAAAATTTATTGTGGCGTATCTGTCGCTGCGGTAGTTACGGTTAAATTTTCGATATCTCTATCAAATAAATACAGGCCACCTTTATCATCACCAATCATATTAATCTTATCCAAGATCGTACGCGCTACAGCTTCTTCTTCTATTTGCTCGGCGACGTACCACTGTAAAAAGTTATGGCTTGCATAGTCCTTTTCTTGAAGACTAATATGTACCAATTCATTAATACTTTGAGACACATACACTTCGTGATCGAATAATTTTTCGAACATTTCCTTAAAAGAAGTAAAAGTCACATTGGGTGCCTTTAACTCCGAAATTTTAGCATGCCCGCCACGTTCGTTTACGAACTTTACCAGTTTTAACATGTGCTCACGCTCTTCATCAGATTGTGCGTACATAAAGTTTGCTACACCTTCCAAACCTTTAACTTCGGCCCAACAAGCCATAGCTAAATATATTTGAGAGGATTCGGCTTCTATTCTTATTTGCGTGTTTAACGCATCTTCTATCGTTTTTGATAACATAATGTTTGCTTTTTACGTAAAGTTACAGATTTCTTTATTCTTTTTTAAAAACAGTAAAAAGAATATCACTAAAACATAATGAGTCTTAATTAATTTAAATAAGAAAAAAAAGACTGCTGAAACACCTGTTTCAGCAGTCTTTTTTTAGAAATAAATCGAAATTATTTTAGTTTCCAGCTTCTTGTTTAGCATCGTTAATCATATCTTCATTAGGCACGATTACGATATTAACACGTCTGTTTTGAGCACGACCTTCGGCAGTACTATTATCTGCAACAGGTTGCTCTTCACCAAACCAGTGCGTTGTTAATCTTCCTGAATTAACACCTTTTTGTTTTAAGAAACTAGTTACCGCATTAGCTCTATTTTTTGAAAGCGTCATGTTGTAATTAGCATCACCTTGGCTATCAGTATGTCCTACTACCAATAAGTTAGTGTCAGGATAGACCTGAATAATTCCAACCAATTTATTTAATGTGGTTTCAGACTCACCATTAATATTGTATTTGTTCGTAGCGAAATACACCCCGCTACCATCTTCAAAAGTTACTACAATCCCTTGGTCGACACGCTCTACTTGAGCACCAGGAACTTCTTGTTCAATTTGCTGAGCTTGTTTATCCATTTTATTTCCAATGATAACTCCGGCTCCACCACCAATGGCAGCTCCAATGGCAGCTCCTAATTCGCTGTTTCCATGACCAACATTGTTACCAATAATGGCACCTAAAAGCGCACCACCCACAGCACCAATAGCAGCACCTTTTTGTTTATTATTCGCGTTATCTACAGCCTTACAATTCACAAAAGAAAATAAAGTGATCGCTGCCAATAATACTATTGATGTTTTTTGAATATATTTTTTCATGTTATTTAATTTAACGGTTACTATTAATTTTTAAGGGATTTTATAATTAGTATTTACTGAAATGCCAAGTGATTACAAAAGGCTCATTATCTACGGTTAGAGCTTGTTCCCAAGTCATAGTCGATTCAGAAATTGAAGTCAGATTAAAACGATAACCTTGGTTCGTCATAGACTTTCCTTTAGCATCGGTTGGTTTTAATAAGAAATCGTATAATCCTGATTGCTCATCTATTTTTTGAATGGTGAAGATAAAATGTCTTAAACCTGAATTACAATCGGCGCCATCTATAGAATAGCTGCCTGTGTTGTTATTAGGTATGAAATTCCAAGTACTGCCTTCAAAGCATGCCTTATTATCTTCATTTAAAAGCGTCACGTTAAACTCACCTTCTTCACTATAGGAAATCGCACTAAGGGTCCAATCGCCCTTAATTTCTTTTTTTGGTTTTACAGGCGAGGCTGTTTTACTAGATCCGCAAGCCACAAGACTTAAGGTCATTAATACTAATACTAATTTTTTCATGGATTATGGTTTTTATAAAGTTTTAAATAAATATAGTCATGAATATTCTATAAAACAAAAAAGAACGATTTTTAGCTATTCTTTTAGCTGTATAAAAACCATCACTAACGCAATTAATGAAAACTTCAGATTTAGAAGCTAACTCACTTAAGACTTTTTATGAAATTCCGTATCTAGCTAATGGTTAATCCATTTGGTATATTAGCTTCATCTGGATTAACGAATACTAGTTTTCCTTCGGCGTTTTCAGTCATTAAAATCATGCCTTCACTTTCTACACCACGAAGTGCTCTAGGGGCCAAGTTCACCAAAACAGTAACTTGTTTACCAATAATATCTTCTGGTTTAAAACTCTCGGCAATTCCAGAAACTATGGTACGCACATCGATGCCTGTATCAACTTTTAAAACCAATAACTTTTTAGCTTTTGGCATTTTTTCAGCTTCAATAATAGTCCCCACACGAAGATCTAGTTTGGTAAAATCATCGAAAGTAATCGTATCTTTTTGAGGCTCGACAGCTTTATTAGCAGCTTCGTTAGCCTTTTTACTGGCTTCTAATTTATCCAATTGTTTTTGGATGGTTTCATCTTCAATTTTAGAAAACAATAATTCGGCTTTTCCTATTTTATGTCCTGCGGAAAGTAGCACATCTTTAGTTTTAACCTCATTCCAATTTGCTACTTCCGTATTTAAATTTAAAATGTTTTTAAGTTTTTCGGAAGTAAATGGTAAAAACGGTTCGCTTAAAGTCGCTAAAGCTGAAGCAATTTGAAGCGCTACATACATAATCGTTTTGGTGCGTTCTTCATCGACTTTAATCACTTTCCACGGTTCAGCATCTGCTAGGTATTTGTTTCCTAGACGAGCTAAATTCATAAGTTCTTGTCCGGCCTCTCTAAAACGGTAACGTTCTATAGAACTTGAAATCACGTCTGGATATGCTTTTACGGCAGCTAAGGTCTCTTCATCGACAGCTTCTAAACTGTTAGGTATAGGAACAATGCCTTCGTAATATTTATTAGTTAAAACCACCACACGATTGATGAAGTTTCCAAAAATAGCTACCAATTCATTATTATTTCTAGCTTGAAAATCTTTCCAAGTAAAGTCGTTATCTTTTGTTTCTGGAGCATTTGCAGTTAACACATAACGCAACACATCTTGTTGCCCTGGAAATTCTTCCAAATATTCTGGTAACCAAACCGCCCAGTTTTTAGAGGTTGACAACTTATTCCCTTCAAGATTCAAGAATTCGTTTGCAGGTACATTGTCTGGCATGATATAAGAGCCTTCAGCTTTAAGCATCGCTGGAAAAATGATACAGTGAAATACAATATTATCTTTACCTATAAAATGCACCAATTTGGTGTCTTTATCTTTCCAATACGGTTCCCAATCTTTACCTTCTCGATCAGCCCATTCTTTAGTTGATGAAATATAACCGATAGGGGCATCAAACCACACATAAAGCACTTTTCCCTCGCCACCTTCAACAGGTACAGGAATACCCCAATCTAAATCACGAGTTACCGCTCTTGGTCGTAAACCATCATCAATCCACGATTTAACTTGGCCATACACATTAGGTTTCCAATCTTTTTTATGACCTTCAAGAATCCATTCTTTTAAAAAGGCTTCATGTTTATCTAATGGTAAAAACCAGTGTTTTGTTTCTTTTAGTGTAGGCGTATTTCCTGTGAGTGCCGATTTCGGATTAATTAAATCGGTAGCATTATGGCTAGTTCCACAAGCTTCACATTGATCGCCATAACTTTCTTCATTGCCACATTTCGGACAAGTTCCAACGACAAAACGATCGGCTAAAAATTGATTGGCTTCAGCATCGTATAATTGTTCGGTAGACTCTTCAATAAATTCACCCTTATCATACAAAGTTTTGAAAAATTCTGAAGCGGTTTCATGATGAATAGGAGCCGAAGTACGCGAATAATTATCATATGTAATTCCGAAGTCTTCAAATGATTTCTTGATAATCGCATGGTATTTATCTACGATATCTTGAGGTGTAACCCCTTCGTTTTTCGCCTTAATCGTAATAGGCACACCGTGTTCGTCGCTACCTCCAATAAAAGCAACATCATTACCCGTTAGGCGTAAATAACGCACATAAATATCGGCGGGCACATAAACGCCCGCTAAATGGCCAATGTGAATTGGGCCGTTGGTGTAAGGTAAAGCGGTGGTGACTGTATAACGTTTTGGTTTATTCATCAATTTAAATATTTTCAGACTGCCCTTTCGCGCAGGTTAACTTCAATTTACGCATGCTTTCGCATTATTTTCAAGCCACAAAAGTAATGATTTAACAAGCGATTTAGAAAAAAAATGTACTTTTACATTATGGCAAAAAACCTTCTAACATTCAGCTTATTTTGCGCGTTTTTTTTCTTCGGAATTCAAAATTATACCGCTCAAAATGTTGCTATTAAAACATCACTAAGCAGTTTGAAACAACCACCATATTTAGAAGCAGGCGATTCTGTTGCTATTGTAGCGCCTTCTGGCATTTTAAAAAACAGACAAGCTGAAATACAAAAAGCCCAAGCACTTTTAAAAAGCTGGGGCTTACACCCTGTGGTTGGAAAACATGTATTTACACAAAATAATCATTTTGCTGGCAGTGATGATGAACGCTGTGAAGATTTCCAAAACGCCATAGACGATCCTAGTATTAAAGCCGTTTGGTGTGCTAGAGGCGGTTACGGCGCTGTGCGTATTTTGGACAAATTGAACTGGACGAATTTTAAAAAGCATCCGAAGTGGGTCATTGGATATTCAGACATTACAGCCCTACATAGCGATGTCCATAATTTAGGCTACCAATCGCTACACGCTATGATGTGTACGAGTTTACAAGATGCTCCAGAAACTATTAAAGAGACTATTTCAACCTTTAAAAACGCCCTTATGGGAACGCCTATTTCTTATACTTTAAAAGGCTCTAACTATAACAAACCAGGAACAGTTTCGGGCGAATTAGTTGGTGGAAATTTAAGTATTTTACAAACCATGTTAGGTTCTAATTCTAGCCTTAATACCTCTGGAAAAATACTATTTATTGAAGAAATAGGTGAATACAAATATCATATTGATCGCTTATTACAAAGCTTAAAGCGGGCAGGTTATTTTGATCATTGCGCAGGGGTTATTGTTGGCGATATGACCAAAATAAAGAAAAACACCACCCCTTGGGGCAGCTCTGTAGAACAGCTTATTTTAGACGTTTTAGCCGATTACGACTTTCCTGTGGCCTTTAATATGCATGCAGGGCATGACAAAGACAATTGTGCATTAATTTTTGGTCGTGTTGTAAACCTATCTGTTGAAAAAGAAAAATCTACAATAAACTTCGAAAAATAACCTTGTTTTTTGATTTCATCAATTTCAACAGTTTTCCCTGAAAAATCAAGTATAACTGAGTTTCTAAACGGCTATATTTTATAGATTTTCTAGTTTAAGATTTACCGACACTCAATTCTTCAAATGGACCAAAAAACTCGAAGTTAATATTTTCATCTTTCACACCTAAACCCTTTAGGATTGACAAGACACTAGCCATAAATGGCTTAGGTCCACAGAAATAAAAATCACTGGTGTTTTTAATCCCTAAATCACTCAATATTTCAGGTCTGAAATACCCCTTATAATCGTAATTTACACCAAGACTATCAGAGGGTGATGGTAAATCAAACACTTTGACAAACCGTGATTTATTACCAGCTGAAGCTTTAATTTCGACATCGAATGCCTGACAGGTACTGTTCTGAGCACATTGAATAAAAGTTAGATTATCGTGGTGTTTAGAAGCTTCTTTAAACATACTTAATAAAGGTGTAACACCCACTCCTCCGCTAATAAAAACAATAGGGTTTTCGGTAGGCTTTAAAACAAATTCTCCAGAAGGCATGCCTATGTGTAAAACAGACCCCACTTCCATATTGGAATGTATGTAATTAGAGACCATTCCATTAGGATTCCCTTCTTCTTTTTTAACACTAATTCTTAGATAATCTTTATCATTAGAATCGGATAAACTATAATTTCTAGTATGCCTGTGAGGAGTTCCAGGAATTTCAATAGTAATAGCTACATACTGACCCGAAACAAAATTTGGGATGGGTTCGCCATCTTCTCTTTTTAGATAAAACGACGTGATATTAGAGCTCTCTTTAACTTTTTGAGTGACAACAAAGGGTTTCATGCCTCTAAATCCGCCTTTACTCTTTTCTCTACTACTGTATAGCGCTTCCTCTCTACTTACAAAAATAACCGCCAAATCGCCATAGGCCTCTGCCCAGGCATCGATAATTTCTGGAGTAGCTGCATCGCCTAGCACTTTTTTTATGGCTATAAGTAAATTTTCCCCAACGATAGGGTAGGCTTCTTTTGGGATCGCTAAACTGGCATGCTTCTGTGCAATAAGCTCGACGGCATCACCAAGTTTTTCTAATTTATCAATATGGACAGCATACTGGAACACAGCATTCGCAAGGGCCCTTTGCTGAGTACCCTTTTTTTGGTTTGCCATGTTAAAAACACTCTTTAGCTCTGGATGTTTGTCAAATAACATCTCATAAAACACCTTTGCGATGGCCTCTCCATGCTCTTCTAGAACAGGCGCCGTAGCCTTAACGATTTCAATTGTTTCTTTGCTTGCCATAATTAATTATTTTGTTTTTATTTAGCCATAGTACTGCTACTAAAGATAGTAATAAAAACGCTACAAAAATTAATTACAATTAAAATCGCTTGCAAGACTGCAGAACATACCCAATTGAAAACAAGACAGATACATCAAAAAATCCAGAAACCCAAAAGTAAGACAAGTGATATCAGCCCTCTGGATTAATCACTAAAAAAGTCCTGAAATTTATTTGAATCCTCGCTCCTTTTGAATTTGTTCATAAGCAGCCTGCACTTGCCTAAACTTTTCTTCGGCGCCTTTTTGATGTGCAGGTCCGAGATGAATTACTTTATCCGGATGGTATTTTTTAGCCATTTTTCGGTAGGCTTTTTTAATCTCGTCGACAGTAGCCGATTTATCGATCTCTAAAACTTTATAAGCCGCATTGCTATCGTTATAAAACATGGCCTTAATACTTTCATAATCTCTTTCTGAAATCCCTAAATAGCCCGAAATCTTAAAAATTTGATTCACCTCATCTTGGGTAACAGCACCATCGGCTTTAGCAATTCCAAACAAAAAGTGAAGTAGCTGTAATCGTGAGGCGTGTTCCATCATTTGCCTAATTTGCAAACAAACCGGGCGAAGCTCAATCTGTTGCTTGTTGATGTTCTTAAAAAGTTTAAAGGCATGATTAGCACGTTCCTTTCCGTACATACCTACAAATTGCTGACGCACGAAATCCAATTCACGCTGATCTAGTTTACCATTAGCCTTAATAACCGAAGAAGCTAAAATGAGCAAACTCACCTCAAAATCGCCCGATTGTGTTCGTGTTTGAGGTCTTTGTCTTTTATCGAAGGCTTCCTTATCGGAAAAAAACGGATGAATACCCTCCGACATCGAATCAATTAAACTCCCTAGTGCCACACCAATGATAGCGCCTATAGGTCCTCCAAACGACCACCCAATAGCACCACCAATCCATTTTGAATAACTCATGTAAGTATTTGTTTTAATAAACGTCAAACCACATCATTACATATTTCTTTTAATTAGAAAGACTTGTGTATGATAGCGTTTACGCTCAGCTAAAATTTTAAATTTAATTTATGAGCGTAAATATAATATTTGTTAATGGATTGCTTTACGCAATTGTAACACAATTGGTATCTTTGCAATCTAAATTGTTAATAATTAAAATTTAAAAATATGTATCCAGCAGAATTAGTAAAACCAATGCGCGAAGATTTGACCAAAGTTGGTTTTGAAGAATTACATACAGCTCAAGAGGTTGATGCTGCTTTAGCAAAAGAAGGAACAACTTTAGTGGTTGTAAATTCAGTTTGTGGTTGTGCCGCTGCTAATGCACGTCCAGGAGCAAGAATGAGTTTAGACAATGCCAAAAAGCCGAACCATATTGTAACGGTTTTTGCTGGGGTTGACAAAGAAGCTGTTGATGCTGCACGTGGTTATATGGTACCTTTCCCTCCAAGCTCACCAAGCATGGCTTTATTTAAAGATGGTGAATTAGTTCACATGTTAGAACGTCATCATATTGAAGGTCGTCCAGCCGAACTTATTGCAGACAACTTAAAAGATGCTTATAACGAGCATTGTTAAACATTAGTTTTTCACTGAAATTCGAAAGCTTTTCAGAACGATAAACTACAGGTTTATTACCATACAAAAACCACGATAATACACTTATTGTGGTTTTTTTGTACCCCGTATTTAAACCAAACCAAGATTTACTTATTTTTGAACCATGCAAAAAATCATCTCATACCCATTAAGTATTATATATGCTTTTTTCTTTTTTATAACCCTTGTTGTTTTTCACGGTTTACAATGGTTTGCCTTTAATGTTTTTGGTTATAGTGTGCATAAAAAAGTTGTCGATGGCTTGCAATTCGCTTTAATGCGCTGTGCTAATATTTTAGGCACCCGTTTTACTTTTACAAACCCTTATAATATTGATACCGATGTGCCCTTAATAATCGTAGCTAACCACCAAAGTTTACATGATATTTACCCCATCACTTGGTACATGCGCAAACACCATCCTAAATTTATTAGTAAAATAGAATTAGGAAAAGGCATACCTAGTGTTTCGTATAATTTACGACATGGTGGAGGCGCCTTAATAGACCGTAAAAATCCACGACAATCTATTCCTGCTTTAATGAAGTTTGGCGAATATATTGAAACGAATAAGCGCGCAGCAGTAATTTTCCCTGAAGGTACACGTAGTAAAGACGGCACTCCAAAACCTTTTCAAACCAAAGGCTTAGAAATATTATTTAAAAAAATTCCTTCGGCACTTGTAGTCCCTATCACGATTAATAACTCATGGAAAATGTTAAAATACGGGAATTTCCCTATGGGTTTAGGTACTCATATCACATTTACCGTGCATAAGCCTTTAAAAGTTAGTACCTTTGCAGATAAACAAGAGCTAATACATAGTATTGAAACTACTATTACAAACAGTATAGAACCCTAACATTACAATCCATGTCATTGAAAAATAAAAGATTAGAAGTCATGCAGTTTTTAGAAAAAGACGTTGACATGCTAATGGAAAAATATTTAATCCCTATAGATTCCATCTGGCAACCAACTGACTTTTTACCCAATTCTGAAACTACCGATGACAAGTTTTTCGAAGAGGTTAGAGAAATTAGAGAACTAGCCAAAGAACTCCCTTATGATTTTTGGGTGGTTTTAGTAGGTGATATGATTACCGAAGAAGCCTTACCTACATACGAATCATGGCTTATGGATGTGGAAGGTGTCGACCAAATGGATGGTAAGGAAAATGGTTGGGCCAAGTGGGTACGCCAGTGGACTTCCGAAGAAAACAGACACGGTGATGTACTTAACAAATACCTTTATCTTTCTGGAAGGGTAAACATGAAAGAAATTGAAAAAACCACCCAGCATTTAATTGCCGATGGTTTTGATATTGGTACCGATAGAGATCCTTACAAAAACTTTGTATATACCAGTTTCCAGGAGTTGGCAACATACATCTCGCACAACCGTGTAGCTAAAATAGCGAAAGACATGGGCAACAAGCGTTTGTCTAAAATGTGTAAAATTATTTCTGGTGATGAAATGCGTCACCACCATGCCTATTCCGATTTTGTTGATCGTATTTTTAAGGTAGACCCAAGCCAGATGATGATGGCTTTTCATTATATGATGAAACAAAAAATTACCATGCCTGCACATTTCTTAAGAGAATCGGGTGGTAAAATAAGTTCTGCTTTCGAAGAATTTTCAAATACAGCGCAACGTATTGGTGTTTACACAGCTACTGATTATGTAGATATCCTTCAGAAATTAATAGACCGTTGGGAAATTGATAAAATTACCGGATTAAATGATGAAGCTGAAAAGGCTAGAGATTATTTAATGAAACTTCCATCGCGAATGTATCGTTTATCTGAGCGTATGAAAGTACCAGAAAACTCATTTCAGTTTAAATGGGTAGAGCCAGCGATTATTAAATAGATTGTTGAATCAAAAAACATACGTCAACCTGAACTTGATTCAGGTTCTCACATTAATGAGACTATCTAAAAAGTGTTAAAAATCGTCATTCTGAATTTATTTCAGAATCTCATCATATTGAAAATCAATCATTATGAGAACCTGAAATAAATTCAGGTTGACGAAAAACTTACTTTTTAGATAGCCTCATTTTTTATTTCAGCTTATGTATACTTCCGTAGTCATCATTAGTAAAACCATAGCCTTTGTGAAAACCACTTTAGCCGATGCTGAAGGCGGTCATGATTGGTTTCATATAGAACGCGTTTACAATAATGCTTTACTCATTTCTAAGACTGAATCGGCCGATGCATTAGTCGTAGCTTTAGGAGCCTTACTTCACGATATTGCCGATAGTAAATTTCACGATGGCGATGAAACCGTTGGACCAAAAATGGCTTCACGTTTTTTAACAGAGCTTCATGTGGATACAGCTGTAATAAATCACGTGGTAAACATCATCAAACACATATCATTTAAAGGAGGAAACGAAACTCAAAATTTTAAATCGGTAGAGTTAGATATTGTTCAAGATGCCGACCGACTGGATGCCATAGGCGCCATAGGTATTGCGAGGTGCTTTAATTACGGAGGGTTTAAAAATAGAGCGCTGTATAATCCAGATATTGCTCCTAATTTAAATATGACCAAAGCCGAATATAAAAACTCAACGGCACCTTCTATCAATCATTTTTATGAAAAGCTCCTATTATTAAAGGATCGTATGAATACCGAAACAGGTAAAAAAATAGCATTAGAACGTCATAATTATATGTTAGAGTTTTTAGATCAGTTTTATAAGGAATGGGAAGGACAGAATTAATAAGATTACCAAATAAAAAACCTCAGATTGGATAGTACCAACCTGAGGTTTTTATTTTATGTCATAAAGGATAACCTTTTAACTAATCATCTTCTTGATTTCCTTTCTATAACTTGAGGCGCTTTTTCCTGTAATATCATTAAAGGTTTTATTAAAGTGTGAAAAGTTATTAAATCCGCATTCGAAACAAACATCTGCAATACTCATTTCTAACTCTTCAGAAAGTAATTTAGTAGCATGAACCACTCGGTATTCATTTACAATTTGGGTAAAAGTTTTTCCAGTGGCCTTTTTAAAGTATCTACAAAACGCAGGAACCGTCATACTCACCTTATCGGCAATTTCATCTAAAGCTATATGGTGTGTAAAGTTTTTATTCACATATTTAAAAATCACACCTATTTTAGCACTGTCCTGAGCTTCGGCTTCGAAAGCCAAACCATCAGCATTTAATAAACTGTAATCGTCTGTTTTTGATAAATAGTGTAAAATCTCCAAAAATTTAATCACACGTTTAAGTCCATTATATTGAAATAACTTTTCAATTTTCGGACCTAATTTTTGTTTGGTTTCCACTTTAAAGCGAATACCCTTTTTAGCTCTTTCAAATAAAGCTGCGACATTGGCCATTTCAGGAACACTTAAAAAATCGTCTCCTAAAAAATTAGACTTAAATTGGATGGTCGTTTCTGTACCATTTGCTGTTAAACGATCTGTAAAACCATTATGTGGTAAATTAGAACCTATTAATATTAACTGACTATTGTTAAAATAAGACAAGTGTGTACCAATATGAGTTTTACCTTGTCCTTTATTTATATATATAAGTTCTAATTCTGGATGGAAATGCCAGAAGGCACCGTTCTTATCTACCTGTTCTACATGCTGTTTGACCAAGATTGAGCTACCAAAACTTGGGCTTAGCTTCTTTAATGTGGGTTTCTTAGCAATCATAACCGAGGTTGTTTTATTAGCAAAATTAATACTTATTATGCATACATTGTATATTTATTTAACTCAAATATATGTTAAATTAACTTCACATACAGTTAACAAATCGTTAACAGATAAAATAGCATATAAATAAGCCAAAATTGATGTTTTGCACCTTCTACATCTCACATATCTTTGTACCGTTGAACGTTATAAACGACTCACTATGAAAAACGTACTTACACTAACGAAAAAAGGAATCCTGATGGTAGCTATGCTAGCAACGGTTTTAGGATTCGCTGAAGGAGATGCTAAGGTTATCGTAAAGAGAGACGCTAAGAAAACGTCTATAACACTAGAGGATGTCAAACAAGGGGATTTAGTTTCTATTAAAGACAACCAAGGTATCATTATTTTTAAAGAGTCGGTGGAAACCACTGGAACTTATAAAAAAGGATTTGATTTAACAGATTTAGCCAGTGGCGAATATGTTTTTGAAATTGATAAAGATTTAGAAGTAAACATGATTCCATTTACAGTAAGTGCTACTGAAATAGAATTTGATGAAGCTGAAGAATCAACATACTTTAAACCTCATACTAAGAAAGAAGCCGATTTACTTTATGTAACGAAACTTTGCTCTAACGATGAAACAGCTATTATTAGTATTTTTAATGAAGTTGAACAAGGTGCTTACGAAATGATTCATTCTGAATTAGTAGAAAATGCCTTTATGATCAAGAAGGTTTATAAGTTGAATAAAGGAAATTATAAAATTACAATACACTCTAATAACAAGGAGTACACGAAATTCATTAATAATTAGTTTAATGTCTTATTTAGTTTAGTTTAGTTGGTAAAGTGGGCTGTGGTGGCCCACTTTTTTTTTGCCTTTTTTTTACTAAGCAAAACGTAAAATTCTTGACTGTTTCCTTTCTCATAGAAGCATAATAACCATCTCAATAAACATTAAAATAGCATCATAATACTTTTAAAGTCAATATAACATATATTATGATCAATTATGGTGTTTTGAAATGAGGATCTCTACATTAAATTTACAACGTAAACCTCTCATTTTGAAAAACATAACTAGTCTCTCACAAACATTGCTTCTATTAATAGTCTTGCTATACCATATACAAGGCCATGCGAAGAAAGCTGCTTACTATAATATTAGTCATACCAAAGAACAATCGGTTCTAACCTTGAACGATATTCCTAAAGGAAGTTCTGTTGTCGTACTAAATGACAATAAGCAGGTCATTTTCAAAAAACACTATTGGAACATTAAATCGGTTGACCTACAATTTTTAAATGATGGGCGCTATACGTTTAAAATAATAAACGCTGAGAACGTTATGAGAATTCCTGTTATTATTTCATCGGGAATAGCATTCATAAATAACAAGGAAGCACTAATTTCTCTTAAACAATTTCAAAGTTTTTGTCATATTAAAAATATCTACGAACATAGATCGCAAATTACGCTATACACAGAGCCCAAAAAACACAAAATTGATCTATACAAATCATATTAATAATTCTCAAATAGATTGATAGCAATTACACGGTGTACTTTAAGTGCACCTTTTTTTTTTGGAAGCCCTCAAAATATAGCAAAATTATCACTAAAATATGCTCAATTAACCCTGGTATAAAACAATGACAGCATGACAGTTAATATGGTATATAAATACGTCAATTGCAGTGTTTTACAACACAGATACCTCATGTATCTTTGTAGTATCAAAATAGAAAATTTATATATTATGAATAACATATTGACAAACACAAAAAAAGGATTATTAATCGTAGCATTATTAATTTCTACCTTAAGTTTCGCAAACGAAAACACATTATACAGTATCAATGTAGAGGCTAACAAAACGACATTAACTTTAAACTATGCTAAAGAAGGTACAGCTTTAGCCATTAAAGACGTTAGCGGATCTGTTTTATATTCTGAAAACATTAATACAACTGGAAGATACAAAAGAGAATTTGACCTAAACTTTTTACCAAACGGAAACTATTTCTTTGAATTAGTGAAAGATTTAGAGATTAAAGAAATTCCTTTTACTTTAAATTCTGGAGTTGCTGAATTTAATGAAGAAAAAGTGGTTTACAAACCATTTATTAGAGTAGTAAACAATTTAGTCTATATTAGCAAACTAGCTCTAGATGGCGAACCTTTAGATGTAAAAATCTATTTTACTGAAAAAAACAAATTCAATTCGACACTTGTTGTTTCAGAAAAATTACAATCTAACGATAAAATCGAAAAAGTTTATAAGTTAGAAGGTAAAGATAAAGGTGAATACCAAATCATATTACATTCTGCAAATAGAAGCTTCGAAAAAAAGATCTAAACATATCTCAGATTTATAGCATAAGGGTAATCTTTAAAAAGGTTACCCTTTTTCCATACAATGGATTAGGTTAAAAATTAAAATATTAGTCAATCTGTACTCGAAACAGAATTTCAAGCTAATAAAATTCAATGATATGGGAATCTAAAATAAATTCAGATTGACGTACAATCGAATTAAAAGGTCTACTCTTCTTTTATCCCACTTTTAAAACAGCATCCACAAAGAAATCCTCGCTATAACATCATTTAAGACATCGGATAAAACTCACAAAATAAAACAAAATTACCTCAGATATATACTATATTAACTTAACACAAAATCAACATAAATATAACAGATAATCTAGCATATAAATTCGTCAATTCCCATGTTTTGCAGCACATACTTCTGCTATATCTTTGTGGTATACAAAAAGATAAAATTATTTTACTATGAAAAATATAATAACAAACACAAAAAAAGGATTCTTACTAGTAGCATTATGTGTATCTATGGTAAGTTTCGCCAATGAAAATTCATTTTACAATGTTACTGTTGAAGCGAACAAAACAACTTTAACTATTAATAATGTAAAAGAAGGAAGCTTACTTTCACTTAAAGATGCTTTAGGACATGTTATTGCTTCAGAAACTATTAAAACTTCTGGAAAATACACTAGAGAATTTGATTTATCATTCTTAGCAAACGGAGACTACATGTTTGAAGTAGATAAAGATTTAGAGATTAAAGAAATTCCTTTCGCAGTAAAATCTGGAGTAGCATTATTTAATAAGAATGAAGAAAAAGTAATTTACAAACCTTTCATTCGCGTATCTGGAGACATAGTATTTGTTAGCAAATTGGCCATTGATGGCGAACCATTAGATATTGAAATTATTTTCACTCCTAAAAACAGTGCTAATTCTAGTGTGGTAGTTTCAGAAACAGTAAAAAGTAAAGATAAAATAGAAAGAGCTTACCAATTAAGCGGTGCAAAAAACGGAGAATACCAGGTTGTTCTTCACACTGCAGGAAGAAGGTTTGAAAAAAAGATCTAAGAGATTTTAGTTTAGTTTAGTTGATAAAAAAGGTGATCTTATTATAAGGTCACCTTTTTTAGTTTTCACCAATTAGAATAGTATTGAATTTAAACGCTTTAAAAAACATTATAAAAACGCTCCCTCCTATAATACCCTCCAGGAGAATATCTTCTCAATTTTAAAAATAATATAAGTTCATTTAATTTATCATATTAACTCTTGAAATACCTTTTAAATTTTGAACTTTTGCCTTTTTGTAACTCTGTAACTGACTGGATCAATTCTGACAAATTAACCTAGTTATATGTTATATTACCTCAATATAAATACAGTATCAACATAACAGACAATATAGTATATAAATTAGTCAATCCCCATGTTTTACATATTAGCAATCTCCTATACCTTTGTCATGTAAAAAGATAAAAACAATAGATTATGAATAATATATTTACACTTTCAAAAAAAGGATTATTGCTAGTAACTTTATTCGTTACAATGCTAAGTTTCGCTAACGAAAATTTAACTTTCAGCGTTGATGTTGTTGGAGCAAAAACAACCTTTACATTAAACAGTGTGCAAGAAGGTAGCGCATTATCGATTAAAGACATCCATGGAACTGTACTTTATTCGGAAATGATAAAAGTAACTGGCAGATACTCTAGAGCATTTGACTTAACTTTTTTAACCAACGGCAAATACAGATTTGAGGTTGAAAAGGATTTAGAAATTAGAGAAATTCCTTTTTCTATTACCTCAGGAAACGCTATTTTCAATAAAGAAAAAGAAAAAACGGTTTATAAACCATTTATTAGAGTTGCTGGAGACTTCTTGTACATTACTAAGCTAGCAGTAGATGGTGAGCCGTTAGAAATAGACATCTATTACACAAGCAAAGCAGGTAATGATCAAAAATTAATTCTTTCTGAAATAGCTTCAAACGAAATAAAAATTGAAAGAGCTTATAAACTTGATGGTTTAAATTTTGGAACCTATAAAGTCGTATTACGTTCTTCTGACCGTATTTTCGAAAAATCGATTTAAAAATTTAAAGTTAAATTTTGCTGAAAAAGGTGGATCTTATGAAAGATCCACCTTTTTTTGTTTCCATTAATTTAACAAAAGAGGGCGGAATAAAACGCATTTATTAACCTTAAAACAACTTAAAAATAATGGGTAAAATAACATATAAACACGTCAATATCAGTGTTTTATATTCCGTATGTAGTTGTTAAGTTTGATATGTTGAACGTTAAAAACACTTTATTATGAAAAACGTACTTAAACATTCAAAAAAAGGAATCTTGATGGTAATTATGTGCACTGCCATGTTAAGTTTCGCAAATGAAGTTCCATTTTTCAACATTAAAAATGAAACATCAAGCACCTCGCTGGTTTTAAAACGTTTAAAAGCAGGGAACCTACTATCTATTAAAGATAGTCATGGCGTGATAGTACATAAAGAAGTGATACAGGCAACAGGGAATTTTTCTTCTAAATTTGATCTTACATTATTGCCAAATGGCGCTTATAAGTTTGAAGTCGATAAAGGCCTTGTAATTAGTTCTATTCCATTTACTGTTAAATCTGGATTGGTACTATTTAATAAAGAAGAAGAGCAAATCATTTATAAGCCACATACACGTGTTGAAGGCAATGTGGTTTACATTAGCAAATTGGCTTTAAATGGCGAACCTCTTAAAATTTACATATATGCTGTAGCCACAGGATATGAAGGTCTTTTATATTCGGAAACCATAGAAAATACGACAAACATTGAACGCATTTATCGATTAAATGGTTTAGAAGATGGCAGTCATAAAATTGTTTTCGAAACCGAAGGCAGAGAATTTATTGAACACCTTTAAAACAATTAAGAACCACTTATTAACTACTAAAAGAGGGCTGTACTAGCCCTCTTTTTTCGTAATATGTATTTAGAAGTAGTGCACTTCCAAGAATTTGTATAGTGCAAACTTACTACTATAGCTTATTAATTAAGCAAACTAACTTCCTACAATTGGCTTGAATTTATCCCAATTTGCACTAATAGCCCAAATGTTAATCGCCAATAGTATTATTGCTATTCCAATACCTGCTACATCATGTACTAGATGATGCACAAAAATCCCTATAACGACAGGAAGAATTACGATAGCTCCTAATGCTCGTTTTTTTGGAATAGCAATGAGAATCCCACCGATAATTTCAACAATGGCAACCAATGGAAAAATCCATTTTATGGTCATAAATCCACCCATTATTTGCATCATGTCTTCAGACATTTCTGGCATTGGCATATAGTGGAAGAATTTGTTAAAACCTGAATTAATCATCATTAATCCGAAAAGAATACATAGAACTGTAAGTACTTTATTTTTCATTTTAAATATTGGTTTTTATTTATATGGCAAAATTAACTATTTTTGATTACCATTAGTAATCAGGTACCTTTAGGTAACTGGTTACCTAAAGGTAATCAAAATCATTAGTAATGAAAAAGAAAGAACACAAAGAATGTATGTCTGCTCTGATTCCTGTTAGAGACACATTAGACGTGATAGGTGGTAAATGGAAAATTTTAATACTCATTTCAATTTGGGAAGGAAATAAACATTTCAGAGAAATTGAACGTAGTATTCCAAAATTAAGCACCAAAGTACTATCAAAAGAATTAAAGGATATGGAAGAAAACCAGTTGATTACTAGGACTGTTTTAAATGGTTTTCCTGTAAGAACAGAATACACCCCAACAGAACATTCGAAATCCTTAAAAAAAGTTATTTTAGAATTATACAATTGGGGCGTCAATCATAGAAAAAAAATCTTTGCTACAATTCCCAGTTAGCAAACTGTATGAAAATCTAACCTAGGTATGGTAAACCTTACTGGAAACAGCCCTGTCTCGGTAAAACCATTTTATTTTCCTGGAAAATTGGCTTTTCGCTTTTCAAGGAAAGCAGTAGTACCTTCTTTAAAATCGTCGGTTCCAAAACAGTCCCCAAAACCTTGTATTTCTACTTGAAAACCATCGACACCAGACTTAAAATTAGCGTTTACAGCCTTGATAGCCGTACTTATTGCCACACTAGAATTACCAGTTATTTTATCAGCTAAACTTTCAGTAAACGATAATAATTCTTCTTGAGCAACCACATGATTCACCAAACCATAATGCAACGCCCGAGAAGCATTAATCATCCCTGCAGTCATAATCATTTCTAAAGCGCGACCTTTACCAATTAATTGTGGCAGGCGTTGTGTACCCCCATAACCAGGGATAAGCCCTAGAGAAGTTTCTGGAAGCCCTAGTTTCGCATTATTACTAGCCACGCGAAAATGACAAGCCATAGCCAATTCTAATCCGCCACCTAAAGCAAAACCATTTATAGCCGCGATAACAGGGGTTGATAAATTTTCAATAAAATCGAATAAACTTTCATGACCTTCAGCAGCCAACATTTTACCTTGAGCCGCAGAAAAATTTGAAAACTCACTAATATCGGCTCCTGCAACAAAAGCTTTTTCTCCACTTCCAGTAATAATAATCACTTTTGTTTCTTTATCGCGATCGGAAGCGTCAATGGCGTCATGTAACTCGGCTATTGTTTCTTTATTTAAAGCATTTAATTTTTTCGGACGATTAATAGTTATCGTACTAATGGCAGCCGATTTATTTAAAAGAATGGTATTATAACTCATAGCGAAGTTTTTTAATAATAATTGCAACATCAGCATAAAGGCCCATGTTTTCAAGCCTTAAATTTACTGATTTTTTAAAGCTTAACTGTTAAGAGTTTCTAAATTCGAAGTAATCAACATTCTAATTAGCTGTTGGAAAAGTCACTTTAAACGTGGTACCTTTACCTTTTTCTGACACAAAGGAAATGGTTCCATTATAGGTTTCTACAATATTTTTAACCATGGCTAAGCCTAATCCCATACCACTTGTTTTAGTGGTAAATTTTGGTTCGAACACCATATTTTTACTTGCTTCGGAAATCCCCACACCATTATCTGAAACCGAAACAACCACGTTATTATTCACTTCTGAAACATTAACTAGAATTTTGGGCTCATCATTTTCAGACATGGCCTGAATCGCATTTTTAACAAGGTTGGTAACCACTCGAATTAATTGTGTGCGGTCTAATTTTGCAATGATATGTTCACGATCGGAAGAGAAAACAATATAATTTTCATTAAAAATATCTAAGGCCAGTTTAACAATTTCAACCACATTTAAATTTTCATTCTGTTGCGCAGGCATCTTCGCAAAATTTGAAAATGCCGAGGCAATGGAACTCATTGTGTCGATTTGTTGAATTAGAGTTTTAGTATATTCATCAACTTTTAAATAGATATTTTCATCTTCAGGGTTAAACTTTCTTTGAAAGTCTTGCACCGTTAATCGCATTGGGGTTAACGGGTTTTTAATTTCATGAGCAACCTGTTTCGCCATTTCTCGCCATGCCTGTTCACGTTCACTTTTAGCCAATTGTATAGCACTTTCTTCAAGTTCATCAATCATACTATTGTATGAATTTACAAGCGTTGTTATCTCTTCGCTAGTATCATCTATAACAATTTTTTCATTTAACCTTTCTAAGCGTGTGGCGTTAATTTTATCGCTAATGGTTTTTAAAGATTTGGTTATGAATTTTGAAAGCAAAAACGCCAATCCGATAGCCATAAAAAGCACAAAGGAAAAAGCATAAGCCATTCGTGTTAAAAATGCTTCAAGCTCTTTGGTTAAAAAATCGTCGTTTTCTAAATAAGGTATATTAAGGATAACTAAGGCCTTAGATTTCTGATCGGTAAGATAGGTGTAGGAAGATAAAAAGGTTTCGCCGTTTTCCATATGCTTATCAACATACCGATGGCCAGCTGTGTTAGAAATCGCATTTAAAACCTCTGTTTTGATGCATTTATCTGCAACATTATTTCTAAAACCTGCTTTTGAAGAGATGAGCAAAGTCCCATCTAAATCATATAAATTAATTTGAAGTTTATGAATATCGGCTATGTTATAAATTTCTTCCTTAAAAATAACGGCAATATTCTCAGTTTTAACCTCCCAAGTGTTGTTTCTACCGTTAAGCACACGCTTTAAATGCGTACTAATACTATGCTCTTTTGCGTATAAACGGTCGTTGTGATAATCTTCACTCTGTTGTTTATATTGTTTGATGGCAACCACAGAAATAAGCACAGATCCCAGCAGCACAAGCATAATCATGGCTAGAAAAATTCGAGTACGAAGCGATGGTTTTTTAAATTTAAACGGCACGTCAATTTATATTGAATGATTTAAATATAGCAATAATTAAACCAAAGCGATTTAAAGCCTACTAAAAAGTGAAAGTGGCTATTGTCTTATCATGTTAAGCATTCGGGTTCTTATCTCGAATGCGTTTATACACCTTAAAACCAATCATAATAAGAATACCAAGAACGATGATTCCAACCACACCCCAAATCCAATTAATAGCAGATTTTAATATAACCAAAAACACTACCGCAAAAAGAATAAAAGTGGCACCTTCATTCCACATGCGCATAAAGTTTGATGTTTTTTTAACCACTCCTTTTTGTAGCTGCTTAAAGTACTGATGGGTTTTAAAATGATATACAAAGAGTAAAAGTACAAAGGCTAACTTAACATGCATCCAAGGTTGCTCTAACCAATACGGCTGCAAAACAAGTAACCAAATCGCAAAAATAGTGGCTAATATGGCTGAAGGCCAGGTAATAATATACCAAAGTCGTTTCGCCATGAGTTTTAACTGATCTCCAAGGATTTCCTTATCTGGAGATGACTTATGAAAAGCTTCAATTTGGTACACAAAAAGTCTAGGAATATAAAACAGACCCGCAAACCAAGTGATAACGAAAATCAGGTGAAAAGATTTAATGTAATTGTAATATTCCATAATTAAAATAGTAGATGTATTTTCAGTCTTTAATCGGATTTAATGTCTTAACAATTTCACGATTCAAAAAATAGGCCGTAACAATCGTAGCCAAGGTATCGGCAATAGGAAAAGAAATCCATACGCCTAGTTCCCCATAAAATTGTGGTAAAATAAAAATAAGCGGAATAAAGAAAAAGCCCTGTCGTGTTAAGGTTAGTAACAACGCCGGCTTAGCCTTCCCTATAGCTTGAAAATAAGCGGCTCCAATAAGCTGCAGTGCTATTATGGGTGTCGCCGCAAATACCCATCGCATGGCACTTGGTGTCTCTTTTATCACCTCGGCATCGGTAGTAAACATTTTAGTGATCGCATCTGGAAAAGTCATTAATACTATAAACACTAAGGTCGCTAAAAGCGATGCATATTTAATAGCGATATAAATGGATTGTTTAACACGATTGTACTGTTGAGCACCATAATTAAAGCCAGCAATAGGCAAGAAACCTTGGGTAACACCTAAAACAGGAAACATAGCAAACATAAGCATGCGACCAACAATCGCGTAAGCGGTAACCGAATTAACACCACCTAATTCATACAGAATATTATTCATAAACAAATAGGTAACACTTACAACAGCTTGTCTAGCTAAAGTGACAAAACCTAAAGAACTTATTTCTTTAACCTCACTGAGGTGCAATCTGAAATGCGAAAAATTTAATTTAAGTTCGGAATGTTTCGATAAGAAAAACCATAAAATAAAGGCAAAACAAAATACGTATGATAAGGTCGTCGCCCAGGCAGCTCCCGCCATACCTAAGTCTAATACATTTATAAAAAGGTAATCTAAAAGCAAATTACTTACCGACGGAATCATCATGGCATACATACCAAACTTGGGTTTGCCTTCAGCACGAATAACCGTATTACCCATCATGCTTAAAGCTAAAATAGGCACACCATAAAGCACAATACGGTAATAAATTTTTGCAGGCTCAAAAATAGCGCCTTTACCTCCAAAAGAATGAATGATAGCATCTTGATAAAGCAATCCCACAAAAACAAAAGTGCAACACAGCAATAAGGTTAAGGTGATTTGATTGCCAAAAGTCTTAAGGGCTTTTTTGTGGTTTGATGCCCCGAGTGCTCGAGATATAATGGACGAACCACCTATACCAATGGCCATACCTAAAGCAGCAATAAAGAAAGACACCGGAAGTACAACATTTATAGCTGCAATAGCGGTTACCCCGATCCAGTGGCCTACGAAAATCGTATCAACTAATATATTTAAAGACATCACCAAAATTCCTATGGCCGCCGGAACCGCTTGTCTTATTAAAAGCTTTCCTATGGGCTGCGACCCTAAGTCTTGAGATGATATTTTTGCCATAATTTAATTTATGCTTGTGGCGTTACCCAGGTGTTGATCCAGTTAGACAATAAATCTACAAAAGGTTTATCATCATTCAAACAAGGGATGGTCGTAAATTCCTTTCCACCCATTTCATGAAAGATTTCTTGACCCTCCATGGCTATTTCTTCAAGCGTTTCTAAACAATCGCTAACAAAAGCAGGTGTTACTATAGCCATATTTTTTATGCCATTTTTCCCTAAACGCTCTATGGTTCTATCGGTATAAGGCAATAACCAAGGATCGAATCCTAAACGGGATTGAAAGGATGTAGAAAAGGTACCTTCTTTCAGATTCAGTTTTTCGGCAACTAAACGAGTAACCTCCAGGCATTGGTGTCTGTAACAAAATTCGTGGGCTTTACTTGGCGTAGCACAACAACTCCCATCAATTTTACAATGCGATTTGGTGACATCACTTTTTCTAATATGACGCTCTGGAACCCCGTGATACGAAAACAATAAATGATCGATTTGCTTACCTTCCAAATGTCTCTTTACAGAATTTGATAGCACTTCTATATAATCAGGTTTGTTGTAAAAAGCGGGAACAGATTCTATTTTTAAATTAGGAAAGAATGCCTGACGAATTTCTTCAGCCAAAACTGTGATGGTTTCGGTGGTAGCCATGGCAAACTGTGGGTATAGTGGAAAAAGCAAAACCTCATCAACACCTTGATCTACCAATTCCTGAAGCCCTTTTTTAATGGTCATACTTCCATAACGCATGGCTAAGGCTACGGGAACATCTACTTGTTTCTGAATACCTTTTTGAAGTCTTTCCGAAATTACGATTAAGGGCGAACCTTCGTCCCACCATATTTTCTTGTAGGCTGCTGCCGATGCTTTCGGACGTGTTTTTAAAATAATTCCTTTTACAAGTGCCGTTCTAGCAACTAGGGGAATATCTATAACGCGCTCATCCATTAAAAATTCGCCTAAATATCTTTTAACATCTTTAGGCTCCGGACTATCGGGAGAACCTAAATTTACAAGTAATACGCCTTTTTTCATCAATTTTTTTAATTGCTACAAAAATACAATAGTTAATTGTAATAGCCCTTAAAATTTAGTTAAGGACAAAGACAGACAAAAAAAAGCTCCACAAAAGTGAAGCTTTAATTTATATTCTAGATAATCAGTTATAAACTGATAGCGCAGTTCTTATTAATAATCGCTCACCGATGATTTATCATACACCCATTTAGGTAATGAAGCACTATCAAAATTTGGCTTACCTTGTGTATTTACACTTTCAACACATACTGAATTCACTAAGTTTTTCACATTTAAAACTTCAAAAACTTTATCGTGTTGTGCTTTAGTAAAGTTTCCTAACACATAATCGATATCTACCGATTTGTAAACCCCATCTTCTAATAAATAAGCAAACATGGTTTTTACACTAGGCTCATAAAACTCAGTATTTTTATCGTAATCTTCTTCTTTTAGGATGTAGTTTTTTCCAGCAACTAGAAGGTATTCTTTATCCGATTTCAAATGCTTCACACTCACGGTACCTCTAAACAGCAAGTGATAATCGTCGTGATATAAACCTGGCTTACCTTTTACACTGTTTTTATTAACTTCATAAAAAGAATCGAATGGTGCGCGGCCTTCCTTATTAATACGAGCCGTAGGGATGTATTTAAGGTATTCATCCTTGGTCGCAAAATGTGATGGTAAATTCTCGGCGCAATAGCCATTATACCAAACTGGAGTAAAATCCTTGTTAAGTAAATTATGATTCCCTTTTTCAAAAATTACAGGGTGTTCATAAACTCTCGGGTTAAAAAATTTATAATTTCCTATTTGAAACAAATCGCAGTTTTTTGAAACTTTCGTTTCCGATCCGTTTGTTTTACATGATACAATCACACAAAAAATTAATAGGGTTTTTAGTAAAGTTCTCATCATAATTTGGGTTTAATGCAAGTTAATAGTGTTGGTGGCTATTAAACTTACTTGGTTAGTATAATTTAGTTGATTAAATTTTTCACTTTTTACCAATAAACTTATCGAAACCCGTCTTATACTTTTTTATGCTTTCAGAATCAATTCAAATAAAATAAAACAGTCCAAAAAGGTTGTTTTTAATTTTACCGAAATTGAGAGAGATGAAAACGAATTATAAAACGCATTCAAGTTCAATTGGTGTTTACCTAGCGGATGAGGGAGTGAATGTTCATTTAAAATAAATCTGAATTCTAAAACCTTTCAGTATCATTTTAAACATTCGTTAGCTAGTTGCTCTAACAATTTGTACTACACCAATATAGGCAAAAACTGATACAAGTAGGATTATCCTTTAAAAAAATCGATGAAAGGTAATTTTCAGAAAGTTTTTTCATACAAAACTATGTTACAGAACTTTAAGCATGAGTTTTGTATTAATGAAGAATGGTATTAAAGCGACATTAATCTTTACGTAATTGACGCTCTAAATATTGTTGATAAGCTTCTTGGTCTTTATTATTGTATTCACAAGCTTGAAAGATGCCACAAGAGGTATTAGATTGCACTAAAGATTTCTTTGACGCTTGCTCATAAAAAGCGGCAATTTCTGGAGTTAAATATTTCATATTCATCAAATTTAAATTCAACTTAATGAACTGATTTAGGCTTTTTGTGTTTAAGCGAAAAAGGACATTTTTTTAGCATAAGAAAAAGTCTAAATCAGTTCAATGACATAATATATTTTTTTGGTGTCGTACCATACTTCTTTTTAAAGGCCGAAATGAAATGGCTGGAAGCACTGTACCCCACTTTTAATCCCACTTCATTGACATTATTTTCACCCGATTCCAATAATTTTCGGGCTACTTCCATTTTATAGTCGAAAAGAAAACTAAAAACTGAATCGCCATAAATTTGCTTAAATCCTTCTTTTAGCTTTTTCAAACTCAAACCAATTTCATCGGCGAGTTCTTGTAGACTAGGCGGTTCTGCCATACGAGCCACAATAATATCTTTAGCCTTACGTATTTTTATCACATTGGTTTCATCAACTAAAAACGGACACTGTTCCACATCGGCATCTTCACTTCTATTAAAATACAAGCTTAACAACTCATAAGCCTTACCTTTAAAATAAAGTTCTTTAATAGATTGATTCAAATTATAATTGATGAGCTGATTAAGGACAATGGCCATGGAAGGGGTAATCACACCATCTTTATAGTATTTTTTATCGCGATTGTCTTCACTTAAAAAAGTTATATAATCGGCCTCGTGTGAAAAGAAACCATGAAACTTTTTAATGGAAATTAAAATGGAAACCATCCATGAGTGCGGATTAATTTCTAAATGGATTGGCAAATCGCGTTGCGGATTATAGAGCAACAACGAATTTTCTTCTAGGATATTTAATTTGTAACGGCCTTCATTAAATAAAAACTGACTAGAACCCTTTACACAAAAATGAAATTGAATATAATCACTATCTATATCTTTTACAGCCGATTGCACTTCACTGGCTTCATTTTTAAAAGTAAGCACGATAACACCATCCTCAACAGAGGTTTCATTAAAAGTACTTTTAGCGATACTTTTCTCGCTATTCAATTCCTGATTCATATCTGTTTTATTTAGATTGATTCTAAACTAATAAGCTACAATGACCCTATTTTAGTACTAAAATAGCATATTTCCTCAATATCCCTAAAAAACATCGCTAAAAAACCACAAACGACACTTAAAGTTCTTCTAGCGTTATTTTATCTGATGGCAGGAACATATTTTTGTGACATATTTCAGCGACCAGCATGCACAATAAAAATAAATCACGAGGTTCTTACTTTTACGCTATTGGCTTAAGTTACAAAAAAGCCGATGCCGAAATTAGAGGCCACTTTAGCTTAGACGAAGATGCCAAACAAGCATTACTAAAACAAGCCAAAGAAAATGGTATAGAAAGCCTTGTGGTTATTTCTACCTGCAACCGTACCGAAATTTACGGTTTTGCAGAACACCCTTTCCAACTCATTCAGCTGCTTTGTGACAATACCCGAGGCACTCTTGAAGAGTTTCAAAACGTGGCTTACATCTATAAAAATAATGAGGCGATATCACACATGTTTCGTGTGGGATCAGGTTTAGATAGTCAGATTTTAGGGGATTTTGAAATTATAAGTCAGTTAAAAACAAGCACCAAACTTTCTAGAAAACACGGTTTATTAAACAACTATACCGAGCGTTTGGTTAATGCGGTTATACAAGCGAGTAAGCGTATAAAAACTGAAACTGACATTTCATCTGGAGCCACATCGGTGTCCTTTGCATCTGTTCAATATATCTTAAACACTATAGAAAACGTTTCAGATAAAAACATCTTGTTATTCGGTACGGGTAAAATTGGAAGAAACACCTGTGAAAATTTAGTAAAACACACTAAAAACGAACACATTACTCTAATTAACCGAACCAAAACGAGAGCTGAGCAAATTGCTGGGAAATTCAATTTGGTGGTTAAAGATTACGCCAACTTACAAGAAGAGATAAACAAAACAGACATCTTAATTGTAGCTACCGGCGCACAACGTCCTACCATTGATAAACATATCATTCAGTCGGAAAAACCGCTTTTAATATTAGATTTGTCCATTCCTAAAAATGTTGATTCTAATGTTGAAGAATTAAATCATGTCAATTTAGTACACCTCGATCATTTATCTCAAATTACCGATCAAACTTTAGAAGCTCGTAAAGCACATATTCCTTCAGCTGAAGTTATTATTGAAGAAATTAAAGCCGAATTTAAAAGTTGGTTAGAAACTAGAAAGTTTGCACCAACCATTAAGGCATTAAAACATAAATTATCTGATTTTGCTGCCGCAGAATTAGACACACAACGCAAAAAAAATGTTGATTTTAATGAAGCACAAGCCGAATTAATTAGCAACAACATCATTCAAAAAATAACGAATCACTTTGCTCATCACCTTAAAGATGATAATATTTCTACAGACGATAGTTTAGAACTTATTAAAAAAGTATTTCAGTTAGAACCCGCAACAAAAAATGTCTAAAACCATAAGAATTGGTACGCGCGATAGTGAATTAGCACTATGGCAAGCCAACATCGTAAAAACGCAACTGGAAGCCCTTGGGCATAAAACTAAACTGGTTCCTGTAAAATCTACAGGCGATTTAGTTTTAGACAAGCCTCTTTATGAATTAGGCATCACCGGTATTTTTACAAGAACTCTTGATATTGCCATGCTTAATGATGATATCGATATTGCCGTACACTCTTTAAAAGATGTCCCTACAGTGCTACCTAAAGGCATTATTCAGGCTGCCGTTTTAAAACGAGGCAATGTTAACGACACCCTAGTTTTTAAACACAATGAAGAGTTTTTAGCTTCAAAAAAAGCTGTCATTGCCACCGGGAGCTTAAGACGTCGTGCACAATGGCTTAACCGCTTTCCTTCGCATACCATTGTAGATTTAAGAGGTAATGTCAATTCACGCCTTCAAAAATTACAAGATAACGAGCATTGGAACGCTGCTATTTTTGCTGCCGCAGGTATTGGTAGAATAGGCATTCGTCCTGAAGAATCTTTTAACCTAGATTGGATGATTCCAGCACCTGCGCAAGGTGCGATTATGATTACAGCATTAGAAAATGACGAATTCGTTAAAACCGCTTGTGCCGAATTAAACCATGAAGAAACCGAAATTTGCACCAGTATTGAGCGCGAATTTTTAAATAAATTAGAAGGCGGCTGTACTGCTCCCATAGGCGCGTTAGCCTATATTAAAGATGAAGAAATTCACTTTAAAGGAGTGTTATTAAGCGAAGATGGCTCTAAACGTATTGATGTCACCCGAGTTAAAAAACTAGGAGAACATAAAGATATGGCCCAATTTTGCGCCGATTTTGTAATTGAACGTGGAGGTAAACGATTGATGGATAACATTAAATCCAGCAAGAAAACCACGGTCTTTTCTACAAAATCTCTTACCGAAGATCAACGCTTATTATTCCATGAAAATATTGCAAGCGAAAGCTCCGATTTCATTAAAATAAGCCTAAATCGTATTCATCCACGTTTCCTAAAAAACGAAGTTGAAAACGTAATTATAACCAGTAAAAATGCCGTACAGTCATTAATTACAAACTACTCGGCCTTGGAATTACAATTTAAAAATATTTACTGTGTAGGCCGTCGTACCAAACGCCTTGTAGAAAATACCATAGGAAAAGTTAAGCACTCCGAAAATAGCGCTAAAAAACTGGCCTCCTATTTAGTTGATTATTTAGAAGGTACTGAAGTCATGTATTTTTGCAGTGATTTAAGGCTAGACGATTTACCAAATATTCTAGAAGAAAATAACATTAAGGTAACCGAGGTAGAAGCATATCAAACTAAATTTGACGGATTTAAAGTTGCTGATTCTGTAGAAAGTGTCATGTTTTACAGCCCTTCTACGGTTGAAAGTTTCGTTCAAAATAACAAATCGAACGTGATTGCATTCTGTATTGGTGAAACCACAGCTAAAGAAGCAAGAAAACATTTTGAAGATGTTCGTATCGCTAAAGTGCCAACGGTAGAAAGTGTAATTGAGTTAGTAAACACGCATTATACTTCCTAACAGGCAACTATTTTTTGGCTGCAATAAACATTTTATAACCACTGAAACGAAAAAGATTTAAAACTTTAAAGTACCCCCAAAATAGGGAACCTACTTTCTAGTTGAGAATTTAAAACTATGATAAATATCATTTTTGAAAAATGATTTATCTAGTAGTTTTACACGATTTCTGATTTCAGATAAAAGATTACCGCTTTCGCGGAACAAGAAAATGAGTATTAAAAACGATTTATTTTTAAGAGCATTAAAAGGAGAAACTGTTGAACGTCCACCTGTTTGGATGATGCGTCAAGCTGGACGTTATTTACCAGAATTCATGGCCATTCGTGAAAAATATGATTTTTTCACGCGTTGTCAAACTCCAGAACTAGCTAGTGAAATTACTGTTCAGCCTATTAGACGCTACGGTATGGATGCTGCTATTTTGTTTAGTGACATTTTGGTAATTCCTCAAGCTATGAATATTGAGGTACAGATGAAACCTAATTTTGGCCCTTATTTACCAAATCCAGTGCGTACTCAAAAAGATGTAGATAACGTAATAGTGCCTGATGTTAAAGAGGCATTAAACTATGTTTTCGAAGGTATTAAGGCTACAAAAGAACTTTTAAATAACGAGATCCCACTTATTGGTTTTGCTGGATCACCTTGGACGATTTTATGCTACTGCGTACAAGGTCAAGGCAGTAAAAACTTTGATAAAGCCAAGGAATTTTGTTTTACAAATCCCGTTGCGGCGCATCAACTATTGCAAAAAATAACCGATACGACTATTGCTTACTTAAAAGAAAAAGTAGTTGCAGGTGTAAATGCGGTTCAGGTGTTTGATTCATGGGGAGGGATGTTATCACCAACCGATTATCAAGAGTTTTCTTGGCAATACATCAATCAAATTATTGAAGCTTTAAAAGACGATGCTCCAGTAATTGCTTTTGGAAAAGGGTGCTGGTTTGCCCTTGGAGAAATGGCTAAAAGTAACGCATCGGCCTTAGGTGTCGATTGGACTTGCTCACCACAGAATGCTCGTTATTTAACAGGAGGAAACATCACCTTACAAGGTAATTTTGATCCTGTACGCTTGTTATCTCCTCCAGCTGAAATTAAAAAAATGGTTCACCAAATGATTGATGCGTTTGGTAAAGACAAATATATTGTAAATCTAGGTCATGGTATTCTACCACATATACCTTTAGACCATGCTAAAGCGTTTATTGATGCTGTAAAAGAGTATCGATAAACCGCTTTTTATCTAACTAAATAACGCTTATATTTAAAGCAGCAAAACTTGCTTAAACGTTTAACCTAAAGAATTAAAGTATAAAACTGGTTAATAAATGCTAAAAAATATACTAAGCGGTGTTAAAGCATACTTAGGGGCTTTTAGTTTATTATCTAAACTAAAGCTCTGGAAATACTTTATTATACCTATGCTTATAAGCTTAATTACAGCTTCTGGCATAAGTATTATAGCTTACAACTTGTCGGATAATTTAGGTGCTTATGTTTCAGATTTATGGATTTGGGACTGGGGTAAAAGTGCGTTTACAACCCTAGGTACCATTTTAGGTCTGTTAATTATAATTGCTATTGGCATTATTCTTTTTAAACATATTGTCATGGCATTTTCGGCGCCCTTTATGAGTCCGGTTTCCGAAAAAATTGAGGTGTATTTAACCAATAACCCTAACCAAAATTTTACAAACAACACGTTCGCTCAACAACTGTGGCGGGGCATACGCATTAACCTGCGTAATTTGATTAGAGAATTATTATTTACAATGCCTATCTTAGTATTGAAATTCATTCCCATTGTGAACATTTTCTCGACCATATTATTGTTTTTTTTACAATCCTATTATGCGGGATTCGGGAATATGGATTACACCCTAGAACGTCATTTTAACTATAAAAACAGCATCAAATTTGTACATGAAAATCGCGGATTGGCTATTGGAAACGGTATCGTTTTTATGCTTTGCCTCTTTATTCCATTTATTGGGGTAATTTTAGTATTACCACTTTCGGTAACCGCCGCTACAACCCAAACCGTTAAAGTTCTAAATCAGAAATAAATACAATAGACATATGGAAACAAAAAATAGCTTTTTATCCCCATTTCAAAAATTCATCAAAATTGAGAGTTTTAGTGGTATACTACTCCTATTTGCTGCCATTGCAGCCCTTATCTGGGCAAATTCGCCATTTGCAGAGGGATATACAGCATTACAACACTATCATTTAGGATACAAATCGGATCGTTTTGAACTTAATTTATCCTTATTACACTGGATAAACGATGGATTCATGGCGGTTTTCTTTTTCCTTATTGGTCTGGAAATTAAAAGAGAATTTCTGATTGGAGAACTTAACTCCCCTAAAAAATTAGCTTTCCCACTTGTTGGAGCTATTGGCGGTATGGTTATTCCCGTGGTATTTTTTCTTATTATTAATAAATATTTTAGCGGACATGCTGATGCGACTTTACACGGTTGGGGAATTCCTATGGCTACCGATATTGCCTTTTCTTTAGCCATTTTAAAAGTTTTGGGAGATCGAGTGCCTATTAGCCTTAAAATATTTTTAACGGCCTTCGCCATTGTAGACGATTTAGGTGCTGTTATTGTCATTGCCTTATTCTATACAGGCACTATTAAAATGGTGTTTTTAGGTGTTGCACTAGGGCTTCTAGCTATTTTATATTTCTTATCTAATAAAGGGTATTATTCTAAATTCTTAATGATTATTTTCGGGATTGCCATTTGGATTTTATTCCTAAAATCTGGAGTACACCCTACTCTTGCAGGTATCTTATTAGCCTTTTCTGTGCCAATTAGACAAAAAGTGGACACTTCTCAATTCCTATCACGATTAGAAGAAATCACAACCAAAATTAAAGGATCTTCAGAATTAAAAGAACCCATTCTTTCTGCCGAGCAAATTCATGAAATTGACGAATTACAAGAATGGACATACAAATACCAATCGCCACTTCAAAATTTAGAACATCATTTACACGATTGGGTCGCTTACTTTATCATTCCTATATTTGCACTGGCCAATTCGGGAGTTAGTTTGAGCAGTAGTGAAGGTTTAGATTTTCCACTAGTACTTAATATTGCTTTATGTTTACTATTAGGTAAAAGTATTGGAGTTTCCGTATTTGTGTTGTTGGCAAATAAATTAAAAATAATTAGTATCCCTATCGATATCTCGAAATCACATATTATTGGTGTTTCGTTTTTAGCGGGTATCGGGTTTACTATGGCAATATTTATTGCTAGTTTAGCATTTGCAGATCAACCAAAATATATAGATTCTGCCAAAATAGGTATCTTAATTGGTTCATCAATTTCAGGGATTATTGGTTATTTTCTACTTAAAAGTCAGGGCTCGAAAGTGAAACAAAATCAAGATCCTGATGAAGTAATAATACCTTAAAACACCATTTAAAACAAGAAGATTCATTTATAGATGAAAGATAAATTTTATCAATACATTCAAAATTTACAAGATCAAATCACTTCTAAATTAGAGCTTATTGATGGTAAAGCCATATTTCAAGAAGATTTATGGGAACGTCCAGAAGGTGGCGGCGGAAGAACCCGAGTAATTGAAAATGGACATGTTTTTGAAAAAGGCGGTGTAAACATCTCCGGTGTACACGGTAAATTACCTAAATCTATGCAGGCCTATTTTAAAGTAGGTGATGTTGATTTTTTTGCCTGCGGATTAAGTTTAGTGCTCCACCCTAAAAACCCTATGGCTCCGACGGTACATGCCAATTGGCGCTACTTTGAAATGTATGATGATAAAGGTGAAATTATTGATAGCTGGTTTGGTGGCGGACAAGATTTAACACCGTATTACTTGTTTGATGAAGATGCTAAACATTTTCATCAAACCTGTAAAACAGCTTGCGATAAACACAGCCCAGAGTTTTACCCAACCTATAAAAAACGTTGCGACGAATACTTTTATAATGCCCACCGCAATGAGGGGCGTGGTATTGGTGGCTTGTTTTTCGATTATTGCAAAGCCAATGACACCATGTCCATGGAAGATTGGTACAACTTTGTTACCGAAGTTGGCGATAGTTTCCTAGAGGCTTATGTTCCTATTATTGAACGTAGAAAAGATCTTCCCTATACCCAAGATCAGCGCAATTGGCAAGAAATTCGTCGTGGGCGCTATGTGGAATTTAATCTGGTACACGACAAAGGCACCCTTTTCGGTTTAAAAACAAACGGCCGTATAGAAAGTATTTTAATGAGTTTACCGCCGCATGTACAATGGGTGTATGACCACCACCCAAAACCTGGCAGTGACGAAGAAAAACTAATTAAAACATTACAAGAACCAAAATCATGGGTTTGAAATTAAAACCAATCTACCTCCTTCTGAGCTTATTAAGCACCTCACTTTTTGCTCAAAATGAACCACAAAATGCAGTAAACGACAGCTTACAAGAAATTATTTACGGCGTACAAAATAACGATTACATATACATTTATAAAAATCGAGTTACAGCACGTGCATTCTTTATAAAAACCTCCAACCCTTTAACAATAAGAGGACGTGGTGATGAATCGCATATTCAGTATCAGTTAAACCCTAATAAACAAGATAAAATTGGAGCTTCGGTGGCTTTTAGATCAATTTCAGCATCCTATTCATTTTCTCCAAATGCATTAGCTGAAAATCCTGATGACAAGGATTCCAAGGTTGTAAATTTTAATTTCAGAAATTACTTTGGTAAACATTGGATGCAAACTTTAGATATTTATAGCCAAAAGGGCTTTCATTTAAAAGATCAAGACAATCATCAAGTCTACCTCCCTAAAACTAAATCATTTAAAATAGGTGGTACCACCTCATACATATTTAATGAAAATTTCTCGTATAGGGCCCGAGCATCACAAAACGAAAAACAGCTAAAAAGCGCAGGAACGTTTATGCCTAACCTCGTGTATTACTATACAAAACATAACCTCAGAGCTTATAATGAAGCAACAGGAGCGTCTGTAGACACAGAATATAGGGCCTTCGATATAGCCTTAGCACCTTCATACTTATACAATTTTGTGCCAACTAAAAATTTGTTTATCTCCGCAGGGGTTTCGGCCGGTATTGGCGCTAACTTCAGTAAAAATTCTGATGATGATGAAAATTTAGTTTCCCTGCTTACAGAATTAGACTTTTCGGGAACCATAACCTACGACATCAAACAATTATACTTAGGCGCTCAATACAATTATCTTATCTTAAACTATAATAGTGATGCCTCGTCCTATGTTAAAGATAACATTCCCTTCATGCAATTTTTTGTAGGATATCGTTTTAAAGCTTCCAGAAAAATGGTAAACAAAGCCGATAGCGTTAACAAAAAACTACATTTTAACTAAGTTATGAATTGCCCCTGCGGAAGCCAAGAAACCTATGCCAATTGTTGCATAAAAGTGCACCAAAACATAGCTCATGCTAAAACTGCCGAGCAGCTTATGCGCTCTAGATATAGTGCTTTTGTTTTGGCCGATGGCGATTATTTAATGGCTAGTCACCACAGTAAAACAAGGCAACCTAAAGAAAAGAAAGCCATTGTAAACTGGGCAAAATCGGTACAATGGATTAAATTAGACGTATTAGAAACCACAAAAGGCCTAGAAAAAGATTCTGAAGGCACTGTTACCTTTGATGCCTATTTTTATGAAAATGGTAAAGTAGACTGTATTCATGAAAAATCGGCATTTTTAAAAGAAAACAACCTTTGGATGTATTTAGGACTCAGTAAATAAAAAAACTATGTTCCCTTTAAAAAGAAATAGACGATTAAGAACCAATGAAGCCATTCGTTCTCTAGTTAGAGAAACCATACTCACGCCAAACGATTTTTTAGTACCGCTTTTTGTGGTTGAAGGCAAAGGGGTTAAAGATGAAATTCCATCGATGCCTAATTACTTCCGTTATAGTTTGGATTTATTAGAAGCTGAAGTTAAAGCACTTTGGCAACTAGGCTTAAAATCGGTGTTGCTTTTTGTAAAAGTACCAGATAACTTAAAAGACAATAAGGGTACTGAAGCTTTAAACCCAAACGGTTTGATGCAACGCGCCATTAAAACGGTTAAAAATGCCTGCCCTGATATGTTGGTTATGACCGATGTAGCCCTAGATCCATACTCAATTTACGGTCATGATGGTATTATTGAAAACGGACAAATTATAAACGACGATACTGCCGCGTTTTTAGCTGAAATGAGCATTTCTCACGCTACAGCTGGTGCCGATTTTGTAGCACCAAGCGATATGATGGATGGTCGTATTTTAAGCATTCGTGAAGCTTTGGAAGATGAAGGTTTCATCAACACAGGGATTATGAGCTACTCAGCAAAATATGCCTCTGCTTTTTATGGTCCTTTTCGTGATGCTTTAGATTCTGCTCCTGTGGATTTAGTTGATATTCCAAAAGATAAAAAAACCTATCAAATGGATTACGGTAACCGTTTTGAAGCCCTTCGTGAAACCGAAATGGATATTGATGAAGGTGCCGATATCGTGATGGTAAAACCAGGACTTTCTTATTTAGATATCTTAAGAGACATTAAAAATGAAGTGGATGTTCCCGTAGCTGTATATCAAGTTTCTGGTGAATATGCTATGATAAAAGCTGCTGCCGAAAAAGGCTGGTTAGATCACGATCAAGTTATGATGGAAACTACCACCGCTTTTAAGCGTGCTGGCGCTGATATTATCGCTTCTTATTTTGCCAAAGATGTGATTAAAATTTTAAACGGCTAATTAAACCTTCAAATCAAATTAATTTTGCAGCCTTTCAACTAAATAAAAGGCTGCAAAATCCTGTTGTAAAATTACTTTCGTAAATTAGTCTTCATCAAAAAACATTTTTAATGAGCACATTAATTTTTTGGGCAACCTTATCCATCTTTTTTTCCTTTTTATGTTCTATACTAGAAGCCGTTTTACTAAGCGTCACGCCTACTTTTATCAACCTTAAAAAGCGTGAACAAAAAGAATACGCACTCACTTTAGAGTCCCTTAAAAAAGATGTCGATAAACCGCTTATAGCCATTTTAACTCTTAACACCATTGCACATACTTTAGGAGCCATGATGGTTGGTATACAAGCAGAAAAATTACCATTTAAAATTGAACTTTTTGGCATTAATACCGTTGGGGTAGTTTCGGCTATAATGACTTTTTTAATTCTAGTAGCTTCAGAAATTATTCCGAAAACTATTGGTGCTACCTATTGGAGGCAGTTGGCTAATTTCACTTCAAAAACCCTAACGATTTTAATTTTTCCATTAAAATGGACCGGTATTTTATGGTTACTACAACTTACCACTAAACTTATAGGCGGTAAAGGTCATGGTAGTGTTCTAACCCGTCAAAGTTTTATGGATATGACCGATTTAGCTCATGAAGAAGGCGTTTTTCAAGAGAATGAGAGCAAAGTCATAAAAAACCTATTAACTTTTAAAGAGGTCTTCGCCAAAGATGTTATGACCCCTAGAACCGTCATGAAAACTGTTGATGAAAACACCACCGTTGAAGAATTTTTCAAACAAAATATCAATTTACGTTTTTCTCGTATTCCTGTTTTTGTAAACGAACCCGACGATATCAAAGGGTTGGTACTTAAAGATGAAATTTTTAAAGAAATGGCTTTAGGGAACGGTAGCAAAACACTTTCCGAACTTAAACGAAACATTATTATTGTGAACCGCACCCTGCCCATCCCCGATTTGTTTGAACAACTTATCGAAAGCAGAAATCACATGGCTTTAGTTGTCGACGAATATGGTACCGTAAGCGGCCTAGTAACTATGGAAGATGTTATCGAAACCTTATTAGGTCTAGAAATTATGGATGAGAGTGACAACGTATCAGACCTGCAACTTTTAGCCAGAAAAAGCTGGGAAGTACGCGCCAAAAAACTAGGGATTTTTGAAGACAAAACCAAGCCTTTAGAATAAATGGAAAGCTGCATCATCCATACGCCTCTAGGCTATGCAAAAATTTGTGGTGATGAAAACGGCATTAATTCGGTTAGCATAAGTAATTCTAAAGCTGTGGAAACCGAAACCATCCCTCATGTATTACAAGACTGTGCTAGGCAACTTAAAGCATATTTTAACGGAGAACGCCAACAATTCCAATTAACATTAAACCCCAAAGGCACCGATTTTCAAAAGAAAGTCTGGAAATATTTGGAACAAATTCCTTTTGGAAAAAGCCTGTCTTATCTAGAGTTATCAAAGCAAATGGATCAGCCAAAAGCCATTCGGGCTGTTGCCAATGCTAATGCCAAAAACCCCTTGTGGATTATCGTGCCTTGCTATCGCGTCATTGGTAGCGACGGTAGTTTAACCGGATATGCTGGTGGCTTACATCGTAAACAATGGCTTCTTAATCACGAGAGCTCTAACAAGCAACAAACTTTGTTTTAAAAGCTTTCAAAGCGGTTATAGGTACTAAAACTTAAAATATTTCCTATATTTATTTCAACTAAAAGTTTTTTATATGAAATTCATTAAACGCGTTATTAAATGGCTTGCTATTCTTGTTGTAGCCATCATTGCATTACTTTATATTTTCGATTACGACTATATTTTAAGAGGTGCTAGAATTGTATATTTCACAGGACATAAAACCGTTTTTATTGACGACTATCCATATTTTGAAAACGATACTATTAAAAAAGGAAACAACATTTCGCCATGGCCACTTCATAAAAATTACAACACGGTAGAATCTACTGAAAGACTTAACACTTTTAATGAAAAATTAGGTACTGTAGCCTATTTAATAATTAAAAACGACAGTATTTATTACGAATGGTATGCGCCGGATTATAGCGATGCCTCAAAAACCAACTCCTTTTCAATGGCAAAAAGCATCACCACAGCTTTATTAGGAAAAGCCATCATGCAAGGACATATCAAAAGCTTGGATCAGCCAATAAGTGATTTTTATCCGCAATACAGCTATGCAAAAACTACCGTTGGTGATTTGGCGTCTATGGCATCGGGGTTAGACTGGGTTGAACATTATAGCAGTCCGTTTTCGGTTACCGCTAGAGCCAATTATGACAATAATTTAGCCAAGGCCATTTTAAATCAAAAAGTTATTGAAACCCCAGGGGAATCCTTTGAGTATTTAAGTGGAAACACCGAATTGTTAGGCATGATTATTCAAAAAGCTACAGGACAACCCCTTGCAGAATACCTTTCGGAAAACTTTTGGAAACCTATGGGTGCTGCTCAAGATGCTTTATGGCAATTGGATGGCAAAGAGCATCGTTTGGCAAAAACATTTTGTTGTATTTCAAGTAACGCGAGAGATTTTGCCCGTTTTGGAAAACTTTATAAAGACCACGGAAAATGGGAAGGCCAACAGCTTTTAGATTCTGCCTATGTGGCAAAATCCATCCGCCCTCGTTTTAAAGAAAGTCCAGAGTATGGATACGGCTGGTGGTTGCGAAAATATGAAGACAAAAACTTTTTTATGATGCTAGGGCATCACAGTCAATTGGTTATGGTCGAGCCGGACGACAATGTAATTATTGTGAGGCTTGGGCAAAGAACCTCCGATGATGAAGGCACCACACATTTCACCAAAGACCAAGATGTTTATATTGAAGAAGCCTATAAAATGTTAGGGCATGATTAGAAAGATTAATCTTGAGAATATTCTATTTCTCGATATTGAAACCGTTCCAGAAACTGAGCATTTTTCAGAACTGAACGACACCAAACAAATCCTTTGGGAAGACAAATCCAAATACCAAAGAAAGGATGATTATACCGCCGAAGAGTTTTATGACCGTGCTGGTATATGGGCCGAATTTGGTAAAATTGTTTGTATCTCGGTGGGCTATTTTAACTTTCAAAACGACTTAAGAAAATTTAGAACCACCTCTTTTTTTGGTGATGAAGCTAAAATTCTGAAAGACTTTAAAAACCTATTAAACACACATTACAACGAACCCAAGCATTTACTTTGTGGTCATAACGCCAAAGAATTTGACTTTCCGTATATTGCTCGACGCATGATTATCCATAACATCGAATTACCTCATAAACTCAATTTATTTGGTAAAAAACCATGGGAAGTTCCGCATTTAGACACCTTAGAACTCTGGAAATTTGGCGATTTTAAAAGTTACACCTCTTTAAAATTACTCACCCATGTTTTAGGCATTCCATCACCAAAAGATGATATTGATGGCAGTGAAGTTTATCAGGTGTATTATAAAGAAAATGAAATTGATCGTATTGTAACCTATTGTGAAAAAGACACCATTGCGGTAGCTCAAATATTTTTACGATTACGGGGTGACGACATTTTAACTGATGATGAAATTATTCATATTTAATGAAAGAAAACGAGATTTTAGAAGTACGGAATTTAAGTGTTTCATTTGGCGATAATGAAGTGGTTCATAACATTTCCTATAAACTACATACTAATGAAGTTTTAGGCATTGTAGGTGAATCGGGCTCAGGGAAATCGGTATCCTCTTTGGCCATTTTAGGTTTACTACCAAAAAAAATCGCTAAAATAAATTCTGGTTCTATCCTCTTTGAAGACCGTGATTTAATTGAATTATCGTCCTCATCATTTGAAAGTATTCGAGGCAACAAAATTGCCATGATTTTTCAAGAACCTATGAGTTCCTTAAATCCGTCTATGACCTGTGGAAACCAGGTTTTAGAAATCTTATTACAACATACTCATGTTTCCAAAAAATTAGCCAAGGAAGAAACTTTAGCTCTTTTTAACATGGTTAAACTTCCAGATCCTGAGCGTGTTTTTAAAGCCTATCCGCATGAGATTTCTGGTGGTCAAAAGCAACGGGTTATGATTGCCATGGCTATTGCCTGTAAACCCGATGTTTTAATTGCCGACGAGCCTACAACCGCTTTAGATGTTACGGTACAAAAGGATATCATTATTTTACTGAAAGAACTGCAGGCACAAACAAAAATGAGCATCATTTTTATCACCCACGATTTGGCCTTAATTTCAGAAATTGCCGATCGTGTTTTGGTAATGTATAAAGGCAACATCGTCGAACAAGGTTTGGTAGCCCGTATTTTTAAACACCCTGAGCACAATTACACCAAAGCTTTAATTAATTCTAGACCTGCTTTAGATGTACGCTTGGAGGTGTTACCCACCATCAAAGACTTTTTAGAGGACAAGATCTCCAACAGCATCATTACACCAGAGGATCGCAAAAAAAATCACGAAAAGATTTACAGCAAACCGCCATTATTAGAAGTGATAAATGTGGAGAAGGAATACCTTTCTAAATCTGGATTCTTTTCCAAACCAGAACGTTTTAAAGCGGTAAATGACGTCAGTTTCAAACTATATGAAGGGGAAACTTTAGGATTAGTTGGCGAATCGGGTTGTGGAAAATCGACACTTGGTAATGCCATACTTCAATTAGATAAAGCTACCGCAGGAAAAATAATTTATAAAGGCATTGATATCACAAAACTGTCAAAGTCTGAAACTAGAAAACTTAGAAAAGATATTCAAATCATTTTTCAAGATCCGTACTCTTCTTTAAATCCGAGAATCCCTGTTGGCGAAGCCATAATGGAGCCTATGAAAGTGCATAAACTTTATAGCTCGGATGCCGAACGTAAAGAGAAAGTGATTGATATATTAGAAAAAGTTGGGCTGTCGGAGGCGTACTTTAACCGTTACCCCCATGAGTTTTCGGGCGGTCAGCGCCAGCGTATTGGTATTGCTAGAACCATTGCCCTTCAACCGAAACTCATTGTTTGTGACGAATCAGTTTCGGCCTTAGACATTTCTGTTCAAGCTCAGGTTTTAAACTTACTTAATTCACTTAAAAAAGACTTCAATTTTACCTATATTTTCATCTCACATGACTTAGCAGTTGTGAAATACATGTCAGATCAATTATTGGTTATGAACCAAGGTCAAATTGAAGAGTTAGACGATGCAGACATCATCTATAAAAAGCCTGAGAAAGCATATACAAAAAAGCTTATTCATGCTATTCCGAAAGGATTATAGCATGAAAATCTTTTTTGTTAAATAACATAAGCTTCTTACAAACTCATAAGTATCTTTTACAGACGCTCTAAATTTGCTTTGGTTAGTAGGTACTTCATGTAGGTTGGTTGCAGTGTTCATAAGGTTGAAATTTATGATAGTTTTGGGGGAAAACCGTTTATAGACTTTCTTTTTGTTTGCTGAGTCTAATATCGATAATATATTCCTTTTATCCGATTAAAAACATATAAATTCGATGAAACGCATATTTTTTTAACAAACTCGTAATTTTCACCCCTACACCAGGTAAGATATTACAACTCTAAATTTTCATTTCCGGAATATTTCCTACAACTATTAATTTACCTTCTGTAGCTTCTTGGATGTGTTCCACAGATACCCCTGGGGCACGTTCTAATAATTTAAAACCTTGTTCGGTCACTTCAAGGACTGCAAGGTTAGTCACTATCTTTTTTACACAGCCTACACCCGTAAGTGGCAACGTACATCGCTTTAATAATTTCGAATCGCCATGCTTATTCGTATGCATCATGGCCACGATAATGTTTTCGGCACTCGATACTAAATCCATAGCGCCTCCCATTCCTTTAACCATACGCCCTGGAATTTTCCAATTGGCGATATCGCCATTTTCAGCAACCTCCATAGCTCCTAAAATGGTTAAATCGACATGTTGCCCACGAATCATTGAAAAGCTTAATGCCGAATCGAAAAAACTAGCCCCAGGCAAGGTCGTAATGGTTTGTTTCCCGGCATTAATAATATCGGCATCCTCTTCACCTTCAAAAGGAAATGGCCCCATGCCTAGTACGCCATTTTCACTTTGAAATTCAACCTGAATATCATCTCGAACATAATTGGCCACCAAAGTCGGTATCCCTATGCCTAAATTCACATAGTAACCATCTTGAACTTCCCGTGCAATACGTTTTGCTATACCTGTTTTGTCTAACATATGTTTAATGTATCAATGTAATAATAATTCAATGTACCAATGTAAAAATGAAACATTCTACTCATTTATTTTATCTTGACTTATAACTTGTACTTAAAATTTTATATAATATTAATCCTAATTCCATTAGTGGCTTTTTTAATCTTTCCATAGAAGGATAAGTATTAGACTTCTCACACAGTAGAAGCCAATATTTGGTTTCCTCCAACTCTTTTGATGCAATTTTCATTTTATGAATAAAATCAGCTTTGCTTTCTGCCTGTTGTGCTTCATGGATATTTGCTCCAATACTTGTTCCTGACTTTAATAATTGTTTAGCAATTATATATTTTTTATGAGCTTCTAATAATTCACTATACTCAATAATTAATATTGCAAAAGCAATAGACTTTTCTAAGATTATATTTGTTCTTCCCATAAATCCACAGATTAAACCACAAAATGGTTAAATAAGCACTTTTGAATATTGATATATTAGTACATTAATTATATTGTATCATTAAATCTTACCGTCCGCTGTTCAATCCGTTTCTCGTAGTTTGTTCCTTGAAAAATACGTTGTACAAAAATGCCTGGGATATGAATTTGATTGGAGTCTAAGGTTCCGAGGGGTACTAATTCTTCAACCTCAGCGACTGTAATTTTTGCGGCGCCACACATTACGGGGTTAAAATTTCTGGCGGTTCCTTTAAAAACGAGATTCCCTGCGGCATCGCCCTTCCACGCTTTAACCAAGCTAAAATCGGCCTTAAAAGCATGCTCCAACACATACATTTTACCATCAAATTCTCTGGTTTCTTTTCCTTCGGCTACTTCAGTGCCATAGCCCGCTGGGGTGTAAAAAGCAGGGATCCCTGCTTGTGCAGCTCTACAGCGTTCGGCTAAAGTCCCTTGCGGGATTAAATCGACTTCCAATTCACCTGAAAGCATTTGTCGTTCAAACTCATCGTTCTCGCCAACGTAGGAAGATATCATTTTCTTAATTTGTTTCTTTTGGAGCAATAAACCCAATCCGAAATCATCGACACCAGCATTGTTAGAAATACAGGTCAAGTTAGTCACACCAAGTTGCACTAAGCGTGCGATAGCATTCTCAGGAATACCACAGAGTCCGAAACCACCTAACATGAGTGTGTTACCACTAGAAAGCCCTTCCAAAGCTTCTTTGACACTAGAAACCGTTTTATTTATCATTTCGTCATATTTATGCTTATAAATTTACGAATATTTCAATGAAATTAGGAAGGAAGTAACTGTTAAGAATTAAGTATGCATAAACAGGTAGAGCTGTCTAAAAAGTAAAAACAATCGCTATTATATGCTTTACACAGCATCTCATTCCATTGAAGTTCAAAGATTATAAGAATCTGAAATAAATTCAGATTGACGTGAAATCGACTTTTAAAACAGCCTCAAATATTTGAATCACCGAAAAACTAACTCCTTGGTTTATTAATACCGCGATCATACATAACGATACTACCGGCCACAGAAACATTCAAGCTTAATTCAGATTTAAACTTTACCAAGAAGTGCGATTTCTCGATAGCTTCTTTACTTAGTCCATGATCTTCGGCTCCTAACAAATACACACAACGTCTGGGGTGATGAAAGGTTTCTAGGTCCTCTGCAGAATCGTCTAGCTCGACACCAACAATTCGGGTACCTTTTGGTAGATTATTAAAAAATTCATCGAAGTTTTCATAATGATAATATGGCATAGATTTAACCGCATTGTGGGTATCGCAGGCCTGTTTAGCATAACGGTTTCCAATGGTGAAGATGAAACTAGCGCCCAAATTTTGTGCAGAACGCCATAAAACACCAAGGTTTTCGGGAGTCTTTCCGTTAAAAATACCTATACCAAAAAATTCATTTACGAAATTATCGTTCATGATATCAGCTTCTAAGCGTTTTAAGTATGCCTTTTAAAACTCTAGCTCGTCTAGACGATCATCTTCATCGTCGTTATTTTGATCTTGAGAAACGGCCGAGCAATCCACATTAATGGACAAGTTATCCGGTGCAACGAAATCTTCTTTAGACACATCAAGCTCTTTATCGGCGTAACAACTTTTCATATAAACACCCCAAATAGGTAAAGCCATAGCAGCACCTTGACCGTAGGTAATCGTTTTAAAGTGTGCAGCACGATCTTCAGCACCAACCCAAACGCCAGTCACTAAATTTGGAACCATACCCATAAACCAACCATCACTTTGGTTTTGTGTCGTTCCTGTTTTTCCCGCAATCGGATTAGTAAATTCGTAAGGATACCCTGTTACGATTTCTCTATAATCGGCTCTATACGAATCACGTCCTTTACCACGTAAGCGTCCGCCCGAACCAGACTGTGTAACACCTTCCATAAGTTTTACCGTCACATAAGCAGTTTCGGCATTTAATACATCGCGAGTTTCAGGTTTAAATTGGTATAAAACAGTACCGTTTTTATCTTCAATATTCAGTACCATTACAGGCTTGGTATACACCCCTTGATTCGCAAAAGTCGAATAAGCCCCAACCATGTCGTAAACACTAATATCAGTAGTTCCTAAGGCAATGGAAGGTACCGCAGGAATATCGGCCTCAACACCAAGTTTTTTAACCAAATCAACTACAGTTTGTGGTCCTACCTTATCGATTAATCGCGCGGTAACGGTATTCACAGAATTGGCCAAAGCATCTTTTAAAGTACGCTTACCGCCGTATTCATTTCCTGAGTTTTTAGGACACCATTCTTCTGGGTTTCCAAATTTCCCAGCTTCAATACAAAACGGTGTATCTGGAAATTCATCACATGGTGAAAAATGCAACTGATCAATAGCTGTAGCATAAACAAAAGGCTTAAATGTAGAACCTGTTTGTCGCCTACCTTGTTTTACCATATCGTATTGGAAATGTCTATAGTTCATACCACCAACCCATGCTTTAACATGTCCCGTTTTAGGATCCATAGACATCATACCCGTTCTTAAAAACGATTTGTAATAACGCATGGAATCCATAGGTTTCATAAGAGTATCAACTTCGGAAGGTTTCCCGTCAATCCATTTAAAAACAGTCATTTTAATAGGTTTCTTAAAAGACTCTTCAATCTCTTTGTTCGATTTTTTCAAATCGTATTTCATATGTCTCCAACGTTCCGATTGACGCATCGAACGGCGCATTAAAGCTTGTTCCTCTTCGGGAGTTAAGTCTAAAAACGGTGCTGTTGGATTTCTTTCTGGGGTATTTTGATGAAAAAACTCGGCTTGTAACCTTGGCATGTGCTGTTGCACAGCATCTTCAGCATAGGTTTGCATACGAGAGTCTATCGTCGTATAAATTTTTAGTCCGTCGTTATATAAATTCCACTTGGTACCATCCGGCTTCGGGTTGTTTTTAATCCAATCCTTCATAAACCCATCGAGATAACCTCTAAAATATGTGGCGATCCCTTCACGGTGTGACTCTGGAGAATAACGTAAATCAAGCTCGGTTTTTTGAAGTGAATCCTTTTCCTTTTCAGAAATGAAATCATACTTATACATTTGAGATAAAACCACATTTCTACGGTTTTTTACTCCTATAGGGTTACGCTCAGGTCTTGGGTTGTACAGTGATGAATTTTTAAACATCCCTACCAACATAGCCGATTCTTTAATATCTAGCTCCTTAGGCTCCTTATTGAAATAGATTCGCGAAGCACTACGAATACCATCGGCATTGTTACCAAAGTCATAAATATTAAAGTACTGGGCGATAATTTCCTCCTTGGTATATTGACGCTCTAAACGAATGGCAATAATCCATTCTTTAATTTTTTGAAGCACCCTTTCAATAATATTCTTAGATCCTTCGCCATGAAATAATTGCTTGGCTAACTGTTGTGAAATGGTACTTGCTCCACCACTTCCAGGCTTAATTACTGCTCTAAGCGTCCCTCGAGCATCAACCCCTGAATGTTCGTGAAAACGGGCATCTTCAGTGGCAATTAAAGCATTTACTAAGTGTTGTGGTAACTCGTCGTAACTCACCGGTGTTCTATTATCGTTAAAATAGAATTTCCCTAATGTTTTACCATCTGAAGAGATAATTTCGGTAGCTAAATTGGTTTTCGGGTTTTCTAAAACCGTATGATCGGGCATTTCACCAAATGCACCCCATGATGCTAATAAAAAAAGGAAGACTACAGATAGTAATCCTGCTACAAACAAAATCCACATCCAACGGATGTACTTTGAAAAATCTTGAACCTTGGTCGTTTCTTTTTTTGCCTTTGCCATGTACTATTTATTACTACATCTTGATACTACTTCGCTTATGCAAAACAGAAGATGCCTCTATTTTTTAATTTTGTTTTTTTCAATACTAAACCCAACATCGGTAATCCCCTCCAATTCTTCAACGCCATTTACCATGCCATTTTCACGCATAGCCTGTTGTATTTTAACTTCATACTCTCCAGACTCGTTAAAAATAACTTGTTCTTTATACCACAATTTATTCTCCTTAATATCGGAATATCCAGTGCCCAAAAATTTACCGCTAGGCTCGGCCATTTTATATTCTAGGGTGTCTTTAACCGTTTTACCGTGAGGAAAAACCATTTCGACAATTAGAAATAAGTTATTGTACTTATAAGCACTCGTATTTCTAAGGTTTACAAATAAATTATAGGGATTTATGGAATCTGGCGGATGGATTTTAAAACTAACAACCGAATCTTTATGCCATTTTTTAGGTACCGATTTGTACTCATCAAAATAATATTTTGAATCGCAGGATGAAAGACTAAAAAAAACACAAACTAAAAGTAATAAGACTCTATTTTTCAGCATTTTTACTGTTTTGAGATTTATTCTGGTTATTGCCAGGTTTTCTTCTTTGGTTTCTATTCCTATTTTGATTAGGATTTTGTTTTTTCACGTCACCTTCAGCCTTTGGTTTATTCGATCGGTTTGGTCGCTGCTTTGGTTTAGCCTTTGGCTTATTAGGATCTGTATTTTTATTTGCTGGCTGTGTATTTTTTCTTGGTGTTGACTTCGTATCACCTCCAGTATTTTTTTGGCCTTGAGCCGGACCTTTTTTACGTCTGTTATTTCTACGTTTTTTATTAGGTTTCGGATTATCAAAACGTGTTAAACTATCTTGCCCTACAACGTTTTCAAATTCTGTTTTAGTATCTTCAACCAAATCTAAAGCGTACTCCTCAAGACTTGTAATTTTTTCTTTTTTCTTATTAATTGCAATGATTTCGTTAGCCTGCTCGGTCGTTATCTTATGCCAGTTCATCCATTCGCCTTCGTAAGCAAACCACATATGGCCTTTAAAAATATCAGTTTTCTGACAAACAGCCGTACCTTTTTCGGTATATAATTTAACATCCGATTTCGGGAAACTTTTTAAAGCATCAAGATAAGTATCTAACTCGTAGTTTAAACAACATTTAAGCTTACCACATTGCCCAGCTAACTTTTGCGGGTTTAGGGATAATTGTTGATAACGCGCTGCTGAAGTACTCACCGAACGAAAATCGGTTAACCAAGTAGAGCAACATAATTCGCGCCCACAAGAACCAATACCACCAAGCCTAGCGGCTTCTTGACGAAAACCAACTTGTTTCATTTCGATACGCGTTCTAAATTCTCGTGCAAAAACCTTAATCAGTTCACGAAAATCGACACGATCTTCAGCCGTATAATAGAAAGTCGCTTTACTAGCATCACCTTGAAATTCGATGTCTGAAATTTTCATTTGCAGCTTCAAATCGATCGCAAACTGGCGTGCTTTAACCTTCATGGCTTCTTCACGTTCGCGTGCGGTTTGCCAGATATCAATATCTTTCTGACTTGCTTTACGGTAAATTTTAAGGCCTTCTTCAACATTTACTGGTATATTTTTACGCTTCATTTGAACGCGCACCAATTCCCCCGTAAGGGTAACCATACCAATATCGTGACCAGCTTTAGCTTGTGTCGCCACAATATCGCCAATGCTTAAAGTTAAGTTTTCTGTATTGTTATAATATTCTTTTCTGCCGTTTTTATAGCGTACCTCAACCCAGCTAAATGGGGCTTCCCCACCGGGTAAGGACATGTTTGACAGCCAATCGAATACCGTTAGTTTATTACAACTATCTGTACCACAAGTACCATTATTCTTGCAGCCCTTAGGAGAGCCGTCTTTTGTTGAGCAACTTGCGCAAGCCATATATTATATATTGAATTCGCTAATAATTAACTTATTACGAATGAAGATTTATTAATTTTTTGTTTTCCGCTTTCGCGTGAAGAACACATTTTCTTTATGTTTTTAAAACTAAGTTTCAAGAACATTTACGACGTAAAGATATGATTATTCTAAAGACTTAAAAAAAGAAGATGATAATATAGTTCTCAACCCCTTAATTACTCAGCTTTTATAAATTAAACTTGCTTTACCGATATAATTTTTACGGGACAAGCTTTGGCGGCATTATCGCAACTATCAAAGATAAATTCGTCATTAGATTTTAATGTGAAAAAGCCCTTTTTATCCTGCCCATGGAGTAAAACGGTTTTACCATCTTTTTTAGACATTTGAAACTGGTTGGGAGCCAATTCCACACAATAATTACAACCAATACACTTTTTACGCTGAAGGGTAACTACAACCATTAGGCTTCGACTTTATTTTCGACAATCTTGTATAATTTATCGGATTGACGGATTCTAAATGGTAATTTTAGAGTTACCATATCGCCTTTGGTACCTGCACTTAACTTTTGATCGTTAACAAGCATATCGTCCACTTGCATTTCCTGCGCTCCTGTTGATGGTCCCGTAATTAAAATGGTATCACCGACATTTAAATTATAAGCTTCAATTTTAAATTCGCCAACCTCTGCTTTTGGAAAGTAATGTGTTCCTTTGCCTATATACACTTTCTTTTGTGTAGCATGCGACCCTGAGCCTTTACTCCATTCGCCCAGTTTCTGACCTAAATAGTATCCACTCCAAAAGCCGCGATTGTAAACCGTCTCTAGAGTTTTCATCCATTCTATAACTTCTTCTTTGCTATAGGTACCATTTTCAATACTATCAATGGCTTCACGGTAACATTTTATCACCTTAGCAACGTATTCAGGAGCGCGACCACGCCCTTCAATTTTTAAAACTTTTATACCAGCATCGACCACTTCATTTAAAAAATCGATAGTACACAAGTCTTTTGGAGACATAATATATTCGTTATCCAACTCCATTTCAAAGCCTGTTTCTTGATCGATAACGGTGTATTTCTTTCTGCAATTTTGCTTGCAAGCACCACGATTGGCTGAAGAATTATCAGAATGTAAACTCAAATAACATTTACCCGAAACCGCCATACAAAGTGCACCATGACCAAATATTTCAATTTCAACTAAGTTCCCCGAAGGGCCTTTAATTTGATCTTTTTCTATTTGCTCTGTAATTTTTTTAACCTGACGTAAGCTCAATTCACGACTCAACACCATGGTATCGGCGAACATGGCATAAAACTTTACAGTTTCGATGTTGGTTACGTTAATTTGTGTAGAAATGTGCACTTCCATGCCAGCTTCTCTAGCCATGGAAATAACGGCTTGATCCATAGCAATAACAGCAGTAATATTCGCTTCTTTGGCTTTGTTTACTAGGGTTTTTACGATGGATAAATCGTGATCGTAAATGATGGTATTAAGCGTTAAATAACTTCTTACGTTTTTAGCTTCGCAACGTTTTACGATTTCATCTAAATCATCTAAAGTGAAATTTACAGTTGCTCTAGCGCGCATGTTTAATTGTTCAACACCAAAATAAACAGAATCGGCACCATTATCTAAAGCAGCCTGTAGAGATTCAAAGTTCCCTGCAGGCGCCATTAATTCAATTTTTTGCATGATTTTAAGTTTTAAAGTTTGTCCACTTTTAGTGTCTCAAAAATGTTTCTTAAATCTTTTTTGAAAGGTAAATGGTCCGCACGACCTTTTTTGAAAATGTCGTTACTGTTGGCTTGTCCTTTACGAAGGGCTTTTTGCTCTTCAAACGGTAAGGCATGAATTTCTTTACAATTGTTAGAACAACAGTTATTCATTTCTTCTTTACAGCTATCACACTGAATAAAAAGTAAATGACAGGCATCGTTAGCACAATTGGTGTGAATATCAGCAGGAGCACCACATTGATGGCAGCAAGCAATGACATCGTCGCTAATTTTTTCGGCACGACGCTCATCAAAAACAAAATTCTTTCCTACAAATTTATTTTCGAGCCCTTGCTCTTTAATCTGGCGCGTGTATTCGATGATACCGCCTTCTAATTGAAATACGTTTTTAAAACCTTTATGCTTAAAATAGGCACTCGCTTTTTCACAACGTATACCGCCTGTACAATACATCACTAGGTTTTTATCTTCTTTATGGTCTTTTAAATCATCTTCAATAATATCTAAAGACTCTCTAAACGTATCGACATCGGGCGTAATGGCATTTTTAAAATGACCAATTTCACTTTCGTAATGGTTACGCATATCAACCAATACCGTGTTTTCATCTTCAATAAGAGCATTAAACTTATCAGCAGCCACATGCACACCTTTATTGGTTACATCAAAAGTATCATCATTTAAACCATCGGCAACAATTTTGTTACGCACTTTAACTTTCAACTTTAAAAAAGACATGTTGTCTTGCTCCACGGCAATATTCAAACGGATATCTTTTAAAAAATCAATGGTATCTAGATGTGATTTGAATTCGTTAAAACGATCGGCAGGTAAGGATAATTGGCCGTTTATGCCTTCGGTAGCGACATAAATACGTCCTAAAACATCCAATTGATCCCAGGTTAGAAAAAGGTGATCTCTAAATTCTTGAGGATTCTCAATTTTGGCATATTGATAAAAAGAAAGTGTTAATCGATCCTTTCCGGCTTTTTCGATTAATTCGGCTCTTTCTTTGGCACTTAATTTATTGTACAGTTGCATGCTATACTAATTTATAAGGTTAAAGACTATTTTTTGAAGGTGCAAAGGTACGATTTTATCGTAGTTATCCCATTTTTTAGACATAAAAAGCACTTAAACATAAGTCTAAGTGCTTAATTTTGAGTTAGTCAAACTACTTTTTATTTAGAACAAGATTTTAAAAATACTCATTCTTTATAATGAGATGCAACCGCTTCATAAAGGTTGCGTAGCACTTCGATTTTTATTGATAATGACACAAAACAACGTTCTATTTTTCATGAATTTATGTTGAAAACTATTATTGTGTTATGATAAAACTTATAGTATTTTAGCCCTTCAATTTTTAGTAAAAAAACAGAGCCATGAGCAGCGAAAAAGAAGCGAAATTAAAAGCACTAAAACTTACATTAGATAAACTAGATAAAGCCTACGGAAAGGGAACCGTAATGAAAATGAGCGATTCTGCCATTGTAGACGTAGAAGCCATTCCTTCGGGATCCTTAGGTTTAGATATTGCTTTAGGCGTTGGCGGATATCCTCGCGGTAGAGTTATTGAAATTTACGGTCCGGAATCGTCGGGTAAAACCACTTTAACGTTGCACGCTATTGCGGAAGCTCAAAAAGCTGGAGGTATTGCAGCATTTATTGATGCCGAGCATGCTTTTGATCGTTTTTATGCTGAAAAATTAGGCGTTGATATTGACAATTTAATTATTTCTCAACCAGATAATGGTGAGCAAGCTTTAGAAATTGCCGATAACTTAATTCGTTCGGGTGCTATTGATATTGTGGTTGTCGATTCGGTTGCCGCATTAACACCAAAAAGTGAAATTGAAGGTGAAATGGGTGACTCTAAAATGGGACTTCACGCTCGTTTAATGTCTCAAGCATTAAGAAAACTTACAGCTTCTATTAGTAAAACCAAGTGTACGGTAATCTTTATTAACCAATTACGTGAAAAAATTGGTGTGATGTTTGGAAACCCTGAAACCACAACGGGTGGTAATGCCTTAAAATTCTACGCATCTGTACGTTTAGATATTAGACGTTCTACACAAATTAAAGAAACCAACGGGGATATTGCAGGTAACAAAACCCGTGTAAAAGTGGTTAAAAATAAAGTAGCACCACCATTTAAAACGGCTGAATTTGATATCATGTACGGCGAAGGTGTTTCTAAAGTTGGTGAAATTTTAGATTTAGCTGTAGAACTTGAAATCGTTAAAAAGAGTGGTTCTTGGTTTAGCTACGAAGAAACTAAATTGGGTCAAGGTCGTGATGCTGTGAAAGCATTAATAAAAGACAATCCAGAACTCATGGATGAACTCGAAGCTAAAGTTCGACAAATCATTTCAGAAAAATAAAATTTAAAATCCCGTTAATTCGGGATTTTTTTTTGCTTTTAACGCAACCATCGTAAGATAAATGTATCTACATATAAACTATGTATAATACCCCCTAATTTATTTGTGATGAAAAGATTAATAGCACTTTTTTTAACAATCGCCTTATTTACCTCATGTAGTGTAGATGAAGGCACAGCCTACCATTCAGAAATTTTACCTGTTGATAGTGTAAATATCCCAGACGAATTTGAAATGGGAGAAACCTATCCTATTGAAGTATTCTATTACCAACCTACTTCATGTTATGATTTTTACAATTTCTATTACAAAAAACACAACAACGAACGTACCGTAGCCCCTATTAATTTAGTCTTTGACCACAATGATTGTGAATCGACCGAAGACGTTTTAGTGAGTAACACTTTCAATTTTGTAGTTACAGGTAATGGTTCGTATGTTTTTAAATTTTGGCAAGGAAAAGACGAGGATGGCGAAGATCAATATTTAGTCATTGAAGTTCCAGTTGTAGAAACACCATAACTATTTAGTAACTTTAAGTACTCTTTTAAAACCTGTTCCATTTGAGTTTAGAATTGCTCATAGAAAATTGTAAAGCCCAAAATACTAAAGCCCAAGGCGAATTATATAAACTGTTTTCAAACAAGTTATTCGCCGTAAGCTTAAAGTATTCGAGGAATCGTGCAGAAGCGGAAGATAATCTGCAAGATGCCTTTTTAACCATTTTTAATAAAATAGGACAGTATAAAAACAAAGGCTCTTTTGAAGGTTGGTTAAAACGTATTACAGTAAATACCGTTTTACAACGCTACCGCACCGAAAAAGTGTTCGAGCTGGTAAACGAAAGCGCTATAGAAGATGTTGAAATAGAGATTGATGAAGATTTGGTTTCTATCGATTATCTACTTGGAATTATTCAAGAATTACCCGACCGATACCGTCTGGTTTTTAACCTTTACGTATTGGATGGCTATTCACATAAAGAAATTGCAGAGATGCTAAACATAAACGTTGGAACCTCAAAATCGAACCTGGCCAGAGCAAGGATGATTTTAAAATCGACCATTGAAGATTATCACAATACAGAACATTTACATTCATTATAATGGCTGAAAAGAAACACATAGACCGGTTATTCCAAGAGCGCTTTAAAGATTTTGAAGCGACTCCAAGCGAAGCCGTATGGGAAAACATCGCGGCTAAACTGAATACCGAAGAAGAAAAACGTCGAATCATCCCAATTTGGTGGCGCTATGCTGGTGTGGCTGCCCTACTATTACTTTTTATTGGCATTGGTAACTTTTTAATAAGTGACAACAACAGCTCAACAATTCAAGTGGTAGACACCAATGATGACATGATTGAAAATGCTTCAGAAGTATTAAAAAACACGATTAATAATACGATTGAACAAGCACCATCCGTGGTAAATTCAAATGCTGAAAACGATAGTACTGGAACTACTGAACAGACATCGAACACAAACAACAACACCTCAGCTGCAGTAGCCTCAAGTAAATCAGAAAAACAAAACCATACACCTAAAAAGACAGCAACAAACTTTGCTGTAAGTAAATCCCATAACACGAAGTCTTCGGAAGAACAACATTTTGAAAAAACAACTTCAGATAACACTACGACTAATTCCGCAATAGCTGCGTCGGTTAAAAAGGAAAACAACGGACCGGTTTTAATAGATAAAGAAGCGGCTAAAACACATATATCCAATGTGTCCAAAAACAACAGTACAATTGCTGAAGTAAACAAACCTTCTAAGCAAAATGAGCTTACTATTGAAGAAGCTATGGCCGAAAGCAAAGGGAAAGTAGCTCATGCAAAACCTGAAAGCAAATGGAGCGTTACGCCAAATGTAGCACCGGTTTATTTTAACAGCTTGGGTGAAGGCTCGTCTATAGATCAACAGTTTAACAACAACCAAAAAACGGGTGATGTAAACATGAGTTACGGAATTTCTACGAGCTATGCCGTTAATAACCGTATAAAAATTCGATCTGGAATCAATAAAGTGAATTTAGGCTACAACACCAATAATGTTGTGGTTTATGAATCTAGAGGATCAGGTGTGAGTGCTTTACAAAATGTAAAAAGTTCGTCATCAAACCTATCGGTTGCCAGTGCCGAAAACACTCAGGGTTTCCCACAATCCATATCATCATCCAATGTTTCCATTCATCAAACATTCGATTATATAGAAATACCTTTAGAAATTCAATACGCCATTTCACAAAAACGCTTTGGAGTTAATGTTATTGGTGGTTTTAGTTCATTCTTTTTAAGTGATAATGGTATTTATTCTGAAGGCGAAGACGGTTCAAATACTTATTTAGGGGAAGCCAACAACATCAATAACACAAGTTATAGTGCCAACGTGGGTCTGGGCTTAAATTACAAGTTTTCGAAGAAATTTGACTTGAATTTAGAGCCGATGTTCAAATATCAATTCAATACATTTGATAACACTTCTGGGAATTTCACACCATTCTTTATTGGCGTTTACACAGGGTTCTCATTTAAGTTTTAGAACCGTATTAAACTATACGCATTGTTAAATGTTACAACCATTTTAGAAGACAATCAGAAGGCTATTTAATTAGGAATTAAACATAACCAAAAATCTATTTTTAATTTAAAAATGATGAAAGAAATAGATACAGAAGGAACAGGTATGAAAAAGAAAGACAATTTAAAAGGGAAAACAACTGAGCAAATTAGGGAAGATTTTGCGAGGTTCGGCAAGTTTAAAAAAGAAGCATACTTAAATAGCGTTAAAAACGATAATAAAAAAGAGGAATAGAGCTGGTATCTGAGGCAGCACTAAGCTAATACAACACGATAATAGCCGTATTATTAACGAAAGTAATTACGCTAGAATTGTGAGTTTTGTATTTGACACGCTTGACCTCCCACAGGTATTTCACAGTATTTTTGTTGATGTTGGAACAAAATGACAACTTCGGTCGGCGCTTTATTTTACAATCACAAATAATTTAAATAATAGAAGTAATTCTTAATCGCTTTTTATTTCCCGCAAAAAACATCTAACTGCTTCAAAATAACCTCACGAGCCTTAGCATTTAAGTCTTTAGTATCATCAATAGTTAAACCACTGGTCGGGATAAGTTTATGCACCTTCACGCGCATACGACCAGGGCTTCCGCTAAAAAAAGTAAAAGAAAATCGCTTCTTATTATCGGCAAATGTTAAAGGCACCACTGGAATTTGATGATTAATCGCCAGTCGAAAAGCCCCATCTTTAAAGGTATCTAATTCAATATGTTCTTCGGGTACACCACCTTCTGGAAAAATACAAATACTTAAACCTGATTTTAAGCGCTTTTGAGCCCTTAAAAAAACTGCATGCCTACTTTTAGCCGAACTGCGGTCTACCAAAATACAAGTACGCTTATAGAAAAATCCGAATAGTGGAATTTTAGCCAACTCGGCTTTCCCTACAAAGACAAACGGATTTTTAACCGTAACCAACATGAGCATGATATCGGCCATAGAGGTATGGTTAGCAATAAACATATAGCTTTTACTTTTGTCTAAAGCTTCTTCGCGTTTTATAATGGGAACAAACCCCATGCCCATTAAAATAAATTTAGCCCAAATTCGAGCTAACCTAAAAAAGAATGGGTACCAAGATTCCTTTAAAATAGATAGTATTAAAAACGGAAACAATATCAGTATGGGCAAACACACTAAAATGTAAAACCAAATACGGTAAAAGGTCCAAAATATGTATTTCAGAATTTTCATAAGCTTCAAAAATAGTATTATAATTTGATTATCTCTAAAGCATACTAATTATATAAAATAGATATATTTCAGCTTATTTTTAAAAGTGGCCTCTACCACTTTTTTTATTGTCCAACTTATCTTTAAATTTGCGCTTTACAAAAAATTTATGGCACGTATACTCACAGGCATTCAAAGTACAGGAACACCACATTTAGGAAACATTTTAGGCGCACTAATTCCAGCCATTGAAATGGCAAACGACCCAAAAAATGAATCCTTTTTATTTATTGCAAACCTGCATACCCTTACACAAATTAAAGATGCAGAGACCTTAAAATCAAACACCTACTCCGTTGCCGCTACTTGGCTTGCTTTTGGCTTAGATATAGAAAAAACCGTGTTTTATAGACAAAGTGATGTGCCACAAACCACAGAATTGTCTTGGTATTTAAGTTGTTTCTTCCCTTACCAACGTTTAACATTAGCACATAGTTTTAAAGATAAAGCCGACAGATTAGAAGATGTTAATACAGGGCTTTTTACTTATCCTATGCTCATGGCTGCCGATATTTTACTTTATGACTCCAACATTATACCAGTAGGAAAGGATCAATTGCAACATATTGAAATGACCCGTGATGTAGCCTCTCGCTTCCATGCGAAAATGGGAGAAACATTTGTATTGCCAGAAGGAAAAATACAAGAAAACACCATGCTTATTCCTGGAATAGATGGTGAAAAGATGAGTAAAAGTAGAAACAACACGATTAACATCTTTGAAACCGATAAAAAATTGCGCAAGCAAATTATGGCCATTCAAACGGATAGTACAGCTCTTGAAGATCCAAAAGATTGGAAAAACTGTAACTGTTTCGCCATTTATAAATTATTAGCTGATGAAGCTCAAATAGAAACCATGAAAGCCAATTACGAAAATGGCAACTATGGTTATGGTCATGCCAAACAAGCCCTATTTGAATTGGTGGTAGAAAAATTCGCCACACAACGCGAACGCTATAGCTACTATATGAATAACTTAGAAGAAATTGATAAAGCCCTAGCCATTGGTGCAGAAAAAGCCAGATTAGTTGCTGATGATGTTTTAGCGAGAGTGCGCGCTAAAGTTGGTTACTAATTCCTGCGAAGGCAGGAATCTTATGATTTAAATACGAGATTTCAAAATAATAAAACGTTCAACTTCAATAAAATTATTTTTTGTTGATTTTGAGCGTTTTTGTTTTCCATAATGTTTTTTACTGAAAAATGACTCCGTGATCCTCTGCGACTTCTCTGTGTATCTCCGTGAAACTACTTTTGCAATATTCACCCGAACAAATTCTTCTTCTGAATAACATCAATTCAATATGTTCCATACAAAAAATAACTCCGTGAACCTTTGCGACTTCTCTGCGTATCTCAGTGAAACTACTTTTGCAATATTCACCCGAACAGATTCTTCCTCTGAATAACATCAATTCATTATGTTCTAATCGAAAAACACCTCCGTGAACCTCTGCGACTTCTCTGCGTATCTCCATGTAACTCCCTTTGTTATTAAGATTCCTGCCTTCGTAGGAATTAAATCACCTCAAACAACTTCCCTGGCAAAGGCCTAATAACTCCCTTAAGCTCCATATTTAAAAGAATACTCGCTACCTTAAAAATAGGTAACTGACATTCCAAAGCAATGACATCTAATAGCTGTTTTTGATTGTCTTTTAAGTAATTATAAATCGATTTTTCGGAAGGGTCCAATTCTACAAAAAGTTGCTTTTGGATTGCTGGTTTTTTTACATCCTCTAACGCCCAATTTAAAATATAGGGCACATCCAAAGGGGTAGTAAGTATGTGCGCCCTTTGTTGCTTTATCAAATTATTACAGCCTATACTTTGGCTATCGGTTGTTCTTCCGGGAACGGCAAAAACATCGCGGTTATAAGAATTAGCGATATCAGCAGTAACGAGGCTTCCGCCTTTTTCGGCAGATTCAATTACAATAGTCGCTTCACTTAAACCAGCAATAACACGATTTCGTTTTAAAAAGTTGTTACGATCAAAGGTGGAATTGCTCCAAAAATCGGTAATAAAACCACCATTTTTCTCCATATCAACCATATACTTTTTATGCACTTTAGGATAAATCTGATTTAAACCATGCGCCAAACAAGCCACCGTTTGCAATTCGTTTTTCATGGCAGCTTTATGTGCTGTAATATCGGTACCATAAGCAAACCCCGAAACAATAATAGGATCGTAAGGGACCAAATGTTCTACCAGTTCTTCACAAAAAGCAACACCACTCGTTGTTATTTTCCGAGTACCTACTATGCTTATGATGTTTTGTTTTTTCAAATTGATTTGCCCCGATTCAAACAGTAAAATAGGACCGTCGATGCAGTGTTTCAACTTATCTGGATAGTCGTCATCTTCAAAAAAAGACACTTTAATCTCATTGGCATAAATAAATTCGATTTCCTTTTCAGCCTCATTTAAATGGTGCGGTTTAAACAAGCTGTTTAAAATCACTTGTCCGACACCGTCAATTTTAAGTAAGTTATGTTGCTTTTCTTTAAAAACCCCTTCCGCAGAACCGCAATGTGCCATGAGTTTTTTGGCTGTAATGTCACCAATATTGGGTACATGCTGGAGGGCAAGCGTGTAAAGCAAATCGTTTTCTGTCATGGTATCTGATTAAATCTCAACTAAATTAAAAGAATTTTCCTACTGTTAATAAAAAGTTAAGCTTAAATTTTATCTAACCCCATAATTTTATAACTTTGAACTTATGCAACTAGAAACATACATTAGCGATTTACTCTATAGATATGAGTGCGTTACCATTCCTGGCTTTGGTGCGTTTTTAACACAATCTGTCTCGGCAACGATTGATACCGACACAAATACGTTCCATGCGCCCAAAAAAGTACTGTCTTTTAATGAGCAAATTCAGAAAAATGATGGCTTGTTAGCCAATTATATTGCTGAAATTGAAAAGATCCCGTTCGAGATTGCTAACAAAAAAATCGAGAAACGTGTTCGACTTATAAAATCATATTTAACACAAGGTGAAACTTTAACCTTTAAAAACATTGGTGATATTGTTTTTAATAAAGAGGGTAAAATTTTATTTGAACCTACGTATCAGTTAAATTACTTACCTGATGCCTTTGGGTTATCTCAATTATCAACTCCTGTTATCACACGTGAAGTGTACAAAAAAGAAGTTGAAAAAATCGAAAAAGTTATTCCTATTGCCATCACTCCTGAAAAGCGTGAAACAAAATCATATTTAAAATATGCGGCAGTAGCATTAATTGCCTTGACTTTAGGTGGTTTAGGAGCTTCAAAATATTATGTTGACCAAGTGGAAACGCATAACCAATTAGCTCAAGAAGAGGCTACAAAACAATTGGATACCCAAATTCAACAAGCTACTTTTAACTTAAATCCGCTTCCTGCTGTTACTTTAAATGTAACCAAACAAACCGGTAACTATCATATTATCGCTGGGGCTTTTCGTGTAGAAGAAAATTGCGACAAAAAAGTTAACGAACTAAAATCTGAAGGTTTTAGTGCAAGAAAAATTGGAGTAAATAAATACGGTTTACACCAAGTGGTTTATGCCAGTTACGAAAACCGTTTAGAGGCTTTAAAAGCACTGCGCAACATTAAAAAATCTCACAATTCTAGTGCTTGGTTATTAACAAAGCAATTAGATTAATTACAAAATATTTTTTAACACACAAAAAAAGGTTAGTTTCTCAAAAAGCTAACCTTTTTTATGCTTGAGCATCTAAAATTTACAACTCAAAACGTGTGCGCTTTTATTCCTCCCCATACAATTAACATATATTGAAAAGCAGTACATAAGATGAAAGTTCAAAAGTTTTAATTACTTTAGAGCCTGTAAAACCATGTCTCAAACCGCGTATTTAATATGAAGCGATTTATAATTCTTTTTCTTATTGCACTATACTTACCAGTTAAATCCTTAGCGCAAACTCAAGACTCCATAGCATTTCCTTATGTTTTACCTATTTGGGGTGATAAAGTTGCCGAACGTGGCATGGCAGACCAGCTTCAGCTCCCTTTTGGGTTAAATGTAAATTACGTGAACACTTTCATGGATTTAGAGATTACTGAATTTGGATTATCGATTGCTGGTCATGACCTCACAAATATTGTAAATGTTGAAACCTTGAATTTCAAACAGGTTAGCGCTACAACTAATGGTTTAAATTTTAGAGCTGATGCTTGGATATTACCTTTTCTAAATGTTTACGCACTTGTTTCGACTGTAACGGGCGGTACCGAGGTACAACTTCAACCAACTTGGAAAAATTCTGAAGGTGAAATCATCTTACAGCTTCCTGAATTCTCATCTCATGTAGATTTTGATGCCATGACTTATGGCCTGGGAAGCACCCTTGTATTTGGATGGAAGGGTTATTTTTCTAGTATCGATTTTAATTACTCAAGAACCAGTACGGCCCTACTTGATAATCAAATAGGTTATGCCACCGTTTCTGGAAGATTCGGACATCGTTTCGGACTCTCAAAAAAGAATAAAGAATTTATGATAGCCCCTTATGTTGGTGTTATGTACAGAAACTTTGTTGGTGCTCGTGGTAGCACAGGAAAGATTAACTTCAACGAAGTTTTCCCAGACATAGATACCAAGTTTAACGAAACGGTGGATAGTAAAATAGCTAGCAATCAAGCCATCATAGACGACCCTGGTACATCTGCTGCAGAAAAACTAAAACTACAAGCCCAAAATCAAGCCTTACAAACTATCGAAGACAAAATAAATGACAGTGGTGTGTTTTCAACAGAAATTGATTATAACATTAAAAAAGACCTGGTTCAAACCGTTACTTTTCAAATGGGTTTTAACCTGCAAGTTAATAAAAAGTGGATGCTTAGAGGTGAATACAGCCTTTCTGATGCACAGCGTTTTATTCTAACAGGAATTCAATACCGTTTCGGTGTTAAAAAGAAAGAATTCAGATAATTACCCTAGAAATTCTATGAGAAATAAAAAATAGAACTTAACTACTTTAAATCCCTCAACACAATGAAAACGAAGTTTTTTATCCTTTTTTTCTTTCTCTTCACGTTTTTATCCTTTGCTCAGGACAAACCAAAAATGTCTTTCAAAGTTTTAAAAGATTCTATTGATGGCAAATTAGATGTTAGTAGTTTATTGATTGACTACAACGGCTTTATTCCCGTACCACAAATTATTACAGAACCAGCTTTAGGTAATATTGGTCTATTGCTCACGCCTGTTTTCATCAAACCTAATAAATATAAAACAGAAGGCGAAAACATTCCACCCGATATTACCGCAGGCTTTATAGGGTATACTGCGAATAAAAGTTGGGGCATTGGCGGTATGCGTATCGCATCTTTACCCAAACTACATTTAAAATACCGTGTGGCTGCAGCCTACGGCAATGCCAACTTAGATTTTTATAGGACCCTTCCGCAAGTTGGGGAAGAAGCCTTCAGCTTTAATTTTAAATCGACCGTATTGTACGGTTCTATACTGCGCCAAATAGGGAAAACCGAACTGTATATGGGTTTAGAATACATGTATCTTAACAATAACATAGATCCTAATTTCAATTTTGAAAACCGACCAGATGATATTTTAGAAAAAGATTTAAAAAGTCAGCTAGGCAGTTTAGGCTTACAGGCCGAATTTGACAAACGTAATTCCATTTTCACTCCAGACACCGGGTGGCTTGCCAATATTGAGTATTTGGTAAATTCGTCTTGGACAGGAAGCGATTATGAGTTTCAAAATTTAAATATCTTTTTAACAAAATATTTTCAGTTCACCCCTAAATGGGTAAGTGGTTTCAGATATCAAAGTACCTTTCAATTTGGGGATGCGCCTTTTTATAGTAAACCTTCTATTCAAGCCCGTGGGGTTCCCATGGCCAGATATCAAGGTGATGAAACCTACATGCTAGAAACCGAACAACGTTACGACATCACACCTAGGTGGAGTGCCATAGGATTTGTTGGCGCATCAAAGGCACCTTCGGAACAAATATCCTTCAAAAATGCTGAAACCATTTACAACTATGGCACAGGATTTAGATATTTAATCGCCAGAAAATTTAAACTTAGAACGGGGGTGGACCTTGCTTGGTCAAATCATGATTTTGGCTGGTATATTGTTTTTGGATCGGCTTGGAATATTAGAAGTTAAACTTCTAATATTCTAATGGTTTCATTGCACCATATTTTAATAGCACTCTATCCAAAAATATTCACAAACATCTGATATACAAAGGTTAAAAGCATAAATTCAAATTTTAACATTATTTTAAAAATTTGTAATCATTGTATAAAAAACTTTATCTTTATGGAGATTTAGTTATTAATCCCTTGTTAGTTATAGCTAACTTAACCCAATTTTTTATGAAAAAAATTACAATTACATTAGCAACTGCAGCCCTCCTTTTAGTTGGATGTAAGGATGCCAATCATGATGCTGGGAAGACTGAGCAAACCACCGCATCAGACAACGATTTTAAAGGCAAGATCGCCTTAGATGTTCGTGATTCAAAGGCCGACTGGTCGGCTTACACACCAAAATCGGCACCAGAAGGCGCACCTAACATCTTATTTATTTTATATGACGACACAGGCCTAGGAGCTTGGTCTCCATATGGTGGACGCATTAATATGCCAACTATGGACCGCCTCGCTGCCAATGGTTTAACCTATACGCAATGGCATACTACAGCTTTGTGTTCACCAACGCGTTCTACCATTCTTACAGGAAGAAACCATCACCTAAACGGAATGGCTTCCATTACTGAAACTGCCGATGGTTACCCAGGATCAAACGGTCATATACCTGACGATTGTGCACCTTTTGCACAAATTATGCGCGATAATGGGTATAGCACCTTTTGGATTGGTAAAAACCATAATGTCCCTGAACAGGATATCGCTCCTGGAGCAAGCCGTGGCGAATGGCCTACTCAAATGGGCTTTGACCGTTTTTACGGATTCTTAGGAGGTGAAACTAATAACTGGTATCCAGACTTAGTGATGGACAACCATTTTATTGAAGCCCCTGAAACGCCGGAAGAAGGCTATCATTTATCTAAAGATTTAGCCAATCAAGCTATTACCATGTTACGTGATAAAAATGCAACCAACCCATCAAAACCATTTTATATGTGGTTTAACCCTGGAGCCAATCACGCACCACACCATTCACCTGCCGAATATACCGCTAAATACAAAGGTAAATTTGACGATGGTTACGAAGCATATCGTACATGGGTTGTTGGTCGTATGAAAGAAAAAGGCATCTTACCTGAAAATACAGGCATGGCAGACTTTAACCCAATGCCTGAAGAAATGGCTAACCCAGGAGATTTTGTACGCCCATGGGACAAACTAAACGCCAACGAAAAGAAACTGTTTTCAAGAATGGCAGAAGTATATGCTGGATTCTCTGAGTATACCGATGCTCAAGTGGGACGCATCATTGATTATTTAGAAGAAACAGGTCAATTAGACAATACCATAGTCCTTTATGCTGCCGATAACGGTGCTTCAGGAGAAGGAAGTCCTAATGGTTCTGTAAACGAAAACAAATTCTTTAATGGCTATCCAGATGAGCTTGCTGAAAACATGAAATACATAGATGTTTTAGGAGGTCCAGATACCTATAACCATTTCCCTACCGGATGGGCTGCTGCGTTCTCAGCACCATTTAAAATGTTTAAGCGTTACTCGCAATATGCTGGAGGAACCAACGATCCGCTAGTTATTCATTGGCCAAAAGGTATTAAAGCTAAAGGAGAAATTAGACATCAATATCATCACTCCGTAGATATTGTACCAACTTTATTAGAAGTATGTGGCATTACATTTCCTGAGGTTTACAATGGCGTTAAACAAACACCATTATCGGGTGTATCTATGGCTTACACATTTGATGCCGCACCAGACGCTAAAACTCAAAAAGAAGTACAATATTACGCGATGTTAGGAACTAGAGGTATTTGGAAAGACGGTTGGAAAGCCGCTGCGGTACACGCTCCTATTAGTGGTAAAGGTCATTTTGACAAAGATGTTTGGGAACTTTATAACGTTGCCGAAGATCGTTCTGAAACTTATAATCTTGCTGAAAAACACCCAGAAAAATTACAAGAACTTATAGATGAGTGGTTTAATCAAGCCAAAATTAACAAGGTATTACCTTTAGATGATAGAGGTCCAGCAGAATTATTAACCATAGAGCGACCAACACAAGAAAAACCAAAAGACCGTTACGTATACTATCCTAATACTGCACCAGTACCAGAGGGTGTTGCTGTAAATGTTAGAGGACGTGATTATAAAATCCTAGCCAATGTAGAGATTACCAATCCTAAAGCGAGTGGTGTACTTTTTGCTCACGGTTCGCGATTTGGCGGTCACTCTTTGTTCATTAAAGACAAAAAGCTATACTACGTCTATAACTTCTTAGGCATTAAGCCAGAGCAAGTTTTTGTTTCTAACAAAACCTTAAAGCCAGGAACATATACACTTGGTATGGAATTTAATAGAGAAAAAGCTGGAGAATATGGTGAATCTATAGGAAACATGAAACTCTACATTAACGAAGACGTTGTTGCCGAAGGCCCAATGCGTACGCAACCAGCTAAATTCACCTTATCTGGTGATGGTTTATGTATAGGTTACGATAGTGGTGATAACGTAAGTAATCTTTATAAAGCTCCTGGCACGTTTAAAGGAGGAAAGATTCAAGGCGTTGGTGTGACTGTTGAAGGCGAACCTTACGTTAACTTAGAAGCTGAAGCACGACGTGCAATGATGGTGCAATAATTTAAATACATATTAAAGTACTAATATCCTTAAAAGCTGATTTTGATCTTTCAAAATCAGCTTTTTTATTCCGTATTGAAAACTAAAATACTATAAATAATTATTTAGATGTTTAAAATGACAGTATAAGGATGAATGGCGCTCATGAATAAATACATTATAGCAAAAGTGTGTTTACTACCCAAGCTGTTTTATAGTCCCAAGAACAAAAATCATCATCAACTTTTTTATCAATTACTTCAAATACTCCAATAAGTATTGTAAATTAGTGTTTTATGAACACATTATATAAATTAAAAAATTACAACCTTAGTTGTTCCAATTGACAACAAACAAACTTTAATTATTAATTCTAAATAAATCCTTTATGAAAACAAAAAAAACACTTTTTTCATTTCTACTGGCTTGTATGTTTTCCATACCACTGGTGCATGCTCAGAAAAAGCCTAACATTTTAATAATTATGGGTGACGATATAGGATGGTTTAATACCAGTGCCTACAATAGCGGGATGATGGGATATACCACACCAAATATTGATCGTATAGCCAAAGATGGTATGCGTTTTACAGATGCCTATGCCCAACAAAGCTGTACCGCAGGTCGATCTGCATTTATAACAGGTCAGTCTCCTAAACGTACTGGTTTATTAAAAATTGGAATGCCAGGCGATCCTATCGGTTTACAAAAAGAAGATCCTACTATTGCCGAAATGCTAAAACCACTAGGTTATGCTACAGGACAATTTGGAAAAAATCATTTAGGTGATTTAGATGAATTTTTACCTACTAATCATGGATTTGATGAGTTCTTCGGAAACTTATACCATTTAAATGCTGAGGAAGAACCAGAAAATTCAGACTATCCAAAGGATCCAAAATTTAGAAAAGAATTTGGGCCTAGAGGTGTTATTAAATCTACCGCAGACGGAAAAGTAGAAGATACAGGACCCCTTACTAAAAAAAGAATGGAAACGATAGACCATGAGTTTCTTGAGGCTACCAAAAATTTTATTACGAAGCAAGCCAAAGCAGGAAAACCATTTTTTACTTGGTTTAATTCAACAAGAATGCACATTTTCACCCATTTAAGCCCAGAGTACGAAGGAAAAACAGGTTTAGGTATTGTGGCTGATGGTATGACCCAACATGATTTACAAGTAGGGGAATTATTAGATTTACTAAAAGAATTAGGTATTGAAGATAACACCATTGTCATTTACACAACTGATAACGGTGCTGAAAAGTTTTCATGGCCTGATGGTGGTACGAACCCATTTAAAGGAGAAAAAGCCACGACTTGGGAAGGTGGTCTACGCGTCCCTTTCATGGTTAAATGGCCAGGGAAAATTGAAGCTGGTAAAGTATCTAATGAAATCATTTCTTTAGAAGATTGCTTCCCTACGTTAGTTGCCGCTGCTGGTGAAAGTGATGTTAAAAATAGATTATTAAGCGGCTACCGTGGATTTAAAGTACATTTAGATGGGTATAACTTTTTACCATATTTAACTGGCAAAGTAGAAAAAGGTCCTCGTGAAGAGTTTTTTGCTTTTGTAGACGATGGTACCCTAGGTGCTGTGCGTTATGGTCGTTGGAAATTCCACTTCTCTACACAAGAACATGAAGGTTTAGATGCTTGGTTGCAAGCCCAAACCCCTAGAAAAGCGCCGCTTTTAATTGACCTTAGAGCAGATCCTTTTGAGCAAGCTCCAGAATCATCATCTTATTATGACGATTGGTTGGTACGACACATGTACGCCTTTGTGCCACTTCAAAAACTGGTAGCTAAATTTATGGGATCATTTAAAGATTACCCTGTACGTCAAGAACCTGGAAGTTTTACACCAAGACAATAATTTAGAATTAATATGAAGGGGCCGTTTTTTTTAAATAGCCTCTTTTTTTTACTAATAAAATTATTAAAAACAAGTAAATACAAAGTAATAAAATCAATTTGTACAGACATTTGCCTAACAAAAAGAAGTATGAAACACGGAAATTTTTGAAGGGTGAAGTTAAAGATTAGAACCATGGAAAATTCATTTTTAAAAACAGTAAGAAATTCTATTAAACACTGGTACATGCATCTTATTAGCGGCTTGCTGTTCATTATAGTTGGCATATATACATTTACCTCACCGCTAGAATCCTATTTAGCACTATCTATTCTTTTTAGTATTTCTTTTTTAATTTCAGGAATAGGCGAAATTATTTTCTCTATATCCAATCGTCATGAAATAGACAGTTGGGGCTGGAACTTAACCTTTGGAATATTAACTTTTTTAATTGGTGTTTTGTTATTAAGCGAACCAGAAATATCTCTAACGACATTACCATTTTATGTTGGCTTTGTGTTGCTCTTTCGATCTATTATGGGCATCAGTTTTGCTATTGAATTAAAAAACTATAAGGTACTAAGCTGGGGTTACCTTTTGGTTATTAGTTTTTTAGGATTATTCTTTTCGTTTATACTTTTATGGAACCCCTTATTTGCGGGTATGACTATAGTAGTTACTACAGGCTTGGCCTTAATATCAGCAGGAGTTTTTAGTATTTACTTCGCTTTTAAATTGAAAAATTTACGCAATAACTCTAAGAACTTATACAATTAATTATTTTATAGAACACTAACTACTAGAATCTTAAGTGTTACAAGTCATATTTAATTAATCCAATAACTGAAGAACCAAATGACTCATTCTATAAAAACCTGTCTCACTTGGTTGTTGTTGTTGTTTTTATCTCTTTCTGCAATAGGTCAGAACGATACTAAATCTGATAAAAAAGAACGCAAACAGGCAAAAAAAGAGGCGAAAAAATTAAAAAAACAAGAGCCTCCAACGAAAGGAACCATTTATTTTTCACCAGTTCCTGTTATTGGTGCTAATCCGGCTTTTGGATTTATTTATGGTGCGGGAGCTTCGGTAAGTGGTTTTTTGGGTGAACCCGAAACTACTAAAATATCGAATGCCCTACTTGGGCTAGCCCATACTACCAAAAAGCAAACCATCATTACTTTAAAATCTACCATATATGGCGAAGACAATAAGTATATATTATTGGGAGATTGGCGCTATTTAGACTCATCACAGCCCACTTGGGGTTTGGGTACCGGACCACAATCGGCAAGATTGGCTGATAATAATTTTGGTTTTGACGATGGTTCTATTGAAGGAACCTCAGAAACGGATATGATGGAATTCTCATTTTTCCGATTTTACCAAACTTATTTGCGACAGATAAACGATTCTCCATTTTACGCAGGTATTGGTCTACATTTAGATTTTTTCAGGAATATAAAAGACCAATTATTGGATCTTGAAGCAGATACCCCCGTGATTACGCCTTATTATGCTTATTCTGAACACTATGGATTTAAACAAGACGAAAGTACATTAGTAGGTCTATCGCTAAACGGTATTTACGACACAAGAGATAACATAAACAATCCATACCAAGGCCGCTATGCCATGGTACAATATAAAATAAACCCGCAGTTTTTAGGAAGTGACCAAAGATCTTCGCAACTATGGATGGAATACCGCGATTACTTTAATTTTACACCAGACAACAATAATATTTTAGCCTTATGGATGGTGGGTAATTTTACAGTATCTGGTGATTTGCCTTATATGAATCTGCCTGCGATTGGTTGGGATCAATACGCCAAAACGGGAGAACCTTATGCCCAAGGGCGTTTTAGAGGTAATAACTTAATGTTTACTGGAATAGAGTACCGCAAGCACTTATATGCTTCCAAAAAGAACCCTAAACTTTTAGGATTAGTGTTATATGCCAATGCCACCACCGCCAGTGGCAAAAATAATGGCATTAATTTATTCGAATATATCGAACCAGGTGGTGGATTAGGACTTCGCTTTAATATTAGTCAAAAAGCAAGAACAAATATCGGAATTGATTATGGTTGGGGTAACTATGGCACCAAAGGCTTATTTTTAAGATTAAATGAAAACTTCTAAAGTCCTAAAATAAATTATCACCTACTAAGTCTTACTTGAATTTAAAAAACCAATAAACAACCTTAAAATCATGAGAGATTATAAAAAACGCTTAGAAAAACCACGCAATAAAATTGTAAGTGGTATGATGTACTTACTACCCCTGTTTGTTTTATTTATAGTTATTGAAAAATTTTGGTACAAAATAAAGCACATTGGAAAATTCATCGCTCACAATTTACATTTAGATGCTTTCCTTGGTAAATATTCCATAACCTTAACCACAGGTTTATTAATACTACTTATTTTTTACATTTTTGGCTACTTGGCAACCTTACCAAGATTTATGAAGTTTTACAATTGGTTTGAAGCCATGTTATTGGACGTTATACCTGGCTATTCAAAGTATAAATCAGATTTAGAGAATAAAATAAGTCCGAAACCAGATACGCGTATTCCCGTATTAGTAAATACAACTTTAGGCAATAAACCAGGCCTTTTAGTGGATGAAAAAGAAACAAGTTCTGTGGTATTCTTTCCCAGCACAACAAATCATTTAGAAGGAGAAGTTGTCGTAGTAAACAATCAAATGGTTCAAAAAATTGATCTTGATGCGAAAACACTACTAGGCATTATGAAAAAGCAAGGAAAAGGACTGCCTATTACGTAAAAAGTCAATTGAAGACTTCTACTTTATCTCTCCCCTTTTAATAGATGTAAGTTATCAATCAATATTTTGTTATATATCAAAAAAATTAACACTTCTAGCAGGCTATTATTTAAACAATTTAGGTCTAACAATTAAATGTTATTAAAAGTGAGGCTTCAATACAGTAAAACTTCCAAAAATCACATAAAACGCAGTACCTTTGAGCTTTAATTCAAAAATAATGACAGCTAAAGCTCCTCAAGAATCCAGAACGATAATGACCGATTTGGTTTTACCAAGCGAAACCAACCCCTTAAACAACCTGTTTGGAGGCGAGTTATTGGCTAGAATGGATCGTGCTGCTGCTATTTCGGCAAGACGCCATAGTCGTAGAATTGTAGTAACGGCTTCGGTAAACCATGTCGCTTTTAATAGCGCTGTCCCTTTAGGTAGTGTAGTAACAGTAGAAGCTAAAGTTTCTAGAGCTTTTAGAACGTCTATGGAGGTTTTTATTGATGTATGGATTGAAGATCGCGAATCGGGTGCACGAACAAAAGCCAATGAAGCCATTTATACTTTTGTAGCTGTAGACGAAACCGGAAGACCAGTAGCTGTACCAGAAGTCGCTCCAGAAACCGATCTGGAAAAAGAACGCTTTGCAGCGGCTTTACGCCGAAAACAACTTAGTTTACTTCTTGCTGGAAAAATAAAGCCTCAAGACGCTACGGAGCTCAAAGCTTTGTTTGAATAAAACAAGAAGATTTCTAAAGTCTATTTTAGCGTGAAAGATAAGCATCTGGATGCTCTAGCCTAACGAGGTTTGGCATGTTTTCAAAAAGCTGCTTAGCAGTTTCTACAGGTATTTTTGTGTCGTATAGACTGAGCTCTTCAAGATTATTAAGCTTACTCAAACTTTCTGGAAACGCTGTAATAGTACATCCAGACAAAACAAGTTGTTTTAATTGACTTAGATTTTTAATTTCCTCTGGAATGGATGTTATGCCATCTGAACTTACAGCTAAATATTCTAAAGTTTTTAATGAACAGATATTTACCGGAAACGTGCCCAATTGTGTTTGAGAGACATTTAAGGACGTTAAACTAGTTAAGCCAGAAACATCTTCTAAAAAATGCGTAATAGGATTTCTAAATAAATCTAATTCCTTTAAATGCGAAAAGGTACCTAATCCTTCTGGAAGATTAGTTAAGTGACCGTCATCTACTTTTAGCTGTTCTAAAAGATTTAACTTACCAATAGCGTCGGGCAGTTTTTTAATAGGATTACCACCTAAACTCAGTGTTTTTAGTTGAACTAAAGTACCCAATGCTTCTGGCAAACTTTCTAACTGATTGCCTCCTACATGTAATGTTTTTAAATGAGATAATGCGCCGATCCAATCAGGAATAACGGTTAATTTATTATTTTGAAGCGAAAGTATTTCTAAATTTAAGCAGGCTTTAATTTTAGGATTGAGCTCTTTTAAATGTTTAGAATCAAGGTTCAATTCCACAAAATCAAGGGGCGATTTTGTAATTTCTCTAATGGATGTACTGGATTTTGGCATGAGCTTAGATTATTCTTTACTATAAAAATACATAAAAGAAGGTGAATAAATTAATCCTTATTACGTCATTTATATAGTACTTACATAAATATGTTGCTTAAGCAAAATTGGTGAATTCACCCTAAATTCAAATTCGGCTCTAACCCTTAAAAACGTCAGAACCAAAAACAGTTTACTTAGTACTCGTATTTAAAGTGTCATCTACAGGTTTTCCTATATCATCTATTAATTCAGCAGGGTTTGAATACTCCTTTTGCCATTTCTTTTCTAAATATTTATAAAGCAAATAGCAGCTTAATATCCCAAAAGGAAGCATCAAAATACCTAATAAGCTATCATTCACACTATCAATAGCACCTGGAGACATTAATTCAAAAAGGAGCACTATTATAAATCCGCATACAATAATACCACCATAATAAGTTATCACGCCCAAAATAGCATAGCCCCATTGGCTTTTGTTATGAGTCTCGGCCAATTTATAAAAATATTTTCCTATCCAGTAGAGTAATACTAATCCTAACATAAATTATTTTATTATGGTGTTTACATTTTATAAATCCAACTCGCTGGATTTTCGGTATCGCGACCTTTGGAAAGTATAAAACTTAAAATGGTTTCACCATTGCTTGGGTTGGTTGCCACCTCACCTATTTCTTGCTTGGTAACGACCTTATCGCCTTTTTTAACATAAACCTTCGACAAGTTTTTATAGATGGTTAAGTAATTACCGTGACGAATCATCACGATAGGGTTTACGTGTTTCATCCTTAAAATTTCACTCACTTCACCATTAAAAACAGCACGTACTTTAGCGCCTTTAGAGGTCTCAATACGCACACCATTACTTTTTATAGTTAATGAATTATCGATGGGATGACGCTGTGTACCATAACCCAAACGTACCACACCACGTTCTACAGGCCAAGGCAATTTCCCACGGTTAGCCATAAAATTAGAAGCTAATACCTTTTCTTCGGCTGTTAAAGCAAAACTTTTTGAACTCGTGGTTTTACCCGCTTTCGCATTCGATTTTGCAATGGCTTCCTTAATTAAACGGTCTATTTCTCGGTCAATTCTATCGGCTTCACGCTGCTTTTCTTTAATTTGAGAAGCGTATAACGACAAGTTTTTCTTGATGGACTGCATCAAAACTTGATGATCTTTACGCTCTTTTTCTAATGATTTTTGAGTAATTCTATTTTCAGCAATTAAAGCCTTTTTCTCCTCTTGCTGTTTTAACAACTTCATATTCGTTTCTTGAAGTTCGTTTGTCTTATCTTTTATCAACTCGCCTTGCTTCTTCTGGTAATTAGAGTATTGCTTGATATATTGAATACGCTTATAGGCCTGTTTAAAGTCTTCCGAAGACAATAAAAACATGATACGGCTTTGCTGATTTTTACTTTTATAGGATTTCACTATCATAGCAGCGTAGTCTTCTTTAAGCTGCTTTAATTCGTCTCGTAATTCGGAAATGTGTTTCTGATTGTTATTAATTTCCCTAGACAACAAATTAGCCTGCTGATTGGTAACTTTAATCAGGTTAGAAAGTACATTGATTTTATAATTGAAATCTTCAATTAACGATAGCTCCGATTTTTCCTTAGATTTATGCTCGATGCGCAATTCGTTAATTTTCTGAATTTCTCGGCGTAATTCTTGCCTACGCGATTCCAACTGTTTTTGCTTATTATTTTGAGCAAAACCAACAAGATTGCAAAGCAAAACAAAGCCTAGAAAAAGGGTTTTATATGTGGCAGGTAATCTTAGCATTTATAGCTCAATTTTTTTAAATCCTGAAGGTATTTTAAACGGAAATCTAAAATCTTCATTTAAAGTCACATTTTTAAATTCTAAGTCGATAATGGTTTCTTCATTAGCCTCAACAGCCATTACTTTAATGCGCTGCGGAAAATTTTGATTTTCAACCAACTGATAGGCTTCGTAATCGACCTGCAAATGACGAAATTCTGATGGTTGTGAAATTTGTTGTGAGGTCACTTTGAAGGTTTTCGGACTTAATAAAAAGAAAATCTCAAACAAAGCTTGCTGCTGTTTAGGTTGAACCACGTAAGCACCATCGGCAACCGAAGCCGTATAATCATTCGAGGTTAAATCAAAAATCGTTTCTCCAAACAACAGGTTTTGAACCTTCTGGAAATCAAAGTCAGTACCCAACAACTTACTGATATATTGATAATCACCATCAAAATACGTGTTATCTAATTTATTGTAAAAACTGAGCCTGTCGGGGGTAATCATAGCTCTAATCACCGAAAAAGGCGCATTTATCCAAATCACTTCATCTTTTTTAGCGCGTAATGTCACCGTATAGGTTTGTGATTTTCCTTGTTGGGTAAAGCCAATTCGAAGTTTGGACTGCAAGGTTTTAAACTGAGCCTCCTGATCGTTATTTACTTTTATTAATTGCTTCGTGGATAGTTTTAAGTTTTCTTCTCCCGGTTTTATAGATTTTACCGACTTGCAATTAAACAGTAATAAAAGCATGAAACTTAAACTGATATATACAGATTTACGCATTAATTTGAGGATTGAATTTGTTTGGCTTTATCACTATATATTTTCGCTTTGGCTGTATTGTTTAACATGGTGTAGGCTTTACTCATTTCTGAATAAAAATCGATTTCCATTTGAGAATCTTCTATAATAAAATCCAGCCCCATTTCTAATGAAGACAAGGCTTTTTTAGGTTGATTTAAAGCATTTAAAGACACGCCATTTATCAAATAAAATAAGGGTTGTGCGGGGTATTTTTGTAAAGACTCCTCACTTTTTTCCTTAGCCAAATCATACTTTTTTAAATCGATATATAAAAGCATCACATGACGTAGGGTATTGAAATTATTAGGTTCTAAACGCAGTGCAGTTTCAAAATACGTTAAGGCCTTTTCATTTTCATTTTTAGACAAATAATACTGTCCCAATTCCATAACCGTTTTACTACTGTTGGAATCGCTAACCAGGGCAGTTGCTTCAATTAAATCGGGTTCATATTCCGGATTATTTTGCACAAAGGCCATAAAATCGGTAAGCACCTTCATTTTGGCATCAGGCTTAATTTCATTGCTCTGAACCACAATTTTCATCGACTCTACCGCCTTATCTGTGTCATTATCATCCAGATAAAATTTATATAAAGCCAAATGCACTAGTTGCGAATTCGGATTTATTTTCAACAATTCCTTAGCCGTTTCAAACGCCTTTTCTTTTTCGTTACTTTCACTGTATCGGAAAATTAAAGCCAAATAATTAGATTCTTTTTCAGGGTTATTTTCAACGCGGGCTTCTAAATTTTCTATCTGATCCTTTTTTCTGCCGGAAGCTTCATAAATACGGTTTCGCATGATATCCCGACTCATCGAAATGCCAAATTCGGCATCCAATTCATCTAATATTTCTAAAGCATCATCATATTTTTCAGTTCGCGCATAAAGGGCGGCTAAATCTTCCTTATAATCGGGATGGTATTTAACCAGCTGTTTAACGGTTTTAATGGCTTTATCATGTTCGTTTTGGGCAGCATAATAGCCATACAATTCATCTAAATACCATTCATTATCAGGATCTTTATCTACCGCCTTTTTTAAAGCATCTTCGGCAGCACCAAAATTTTTAAGATGATTATAGCATTTACCCAATTCAAAGTAAATCACAGGAACCGACTTATCAATTTTAATACATTTTTCAAAGGCTTCAGCAGCTTTATCGTAGTTTTCTATGCCCTTTTGCTTTAGGCCTTCAAAAAAGAATTCTTGAAATTCATCTTCCCTATTACCTAAATCGTCATCTGGTTTTTTATTAAAATCTACTTGGGCATAGTTTACCTGCGGAAACCATAGCATTCCGAAAAGCAAACAAAGGATGTAGATTTTATTTTTCATTTTTTAATATACTATTTTATTTGGGCGTTACCCAAGGGTCGGGCTTTCCGCTATATCTTTTTGCTTTAATGGCAAAAAGGATGCCGCTGCAATCCCTAACGCAGTGGTCTGAATCTATTATTCTAAAACAGAATAATCACCAATACTAATGCTAGTAAATTCCCCGTTATATTTTACATGATTACCAATCATAGCATTATCCAAATTCGCATTTTTAATACTTGTATGACTTTGTATTAAGCTGTTTTTAATGGTTGCGTTTTCAATAACACTATCGTTTCCAATAGACACAAACGGACCAACAGTAGCATCTTTGATAACGACATTATTACCGATAAAACAAGGTTCAATAATATTAGCATTTTCTAATTTGGCTGAAGTAGCTACTAACTGTTCGTCACCATCAGCTTTTAAAAATCCTAACATACGCTGATTCGTTTCAACGGTAATGGCTTTGTTTCCGCAGTCCATCCACTCATCAACGGTTCCTGTTTTAAATATTTTCCCATCGGCCATCATACGTTTAATACCATCATTAATTTGGTATTCGCCTCCGTTCATAACGTTCTCATCTAGGATTTCTTGTAATTTATCTTTTAAAACAGCTACATCCTTAAAATAATAAATTCCTATAACCGCTTGATCGCTAACAAAGGTTTCTGGTTTTTCAACCAATTCAACAATTTCCTGATTGTCATTTAATTTCACGACACCATAAGCTTCTGGATTATCCACTTGCTTGGTCCAAATCACACTATCAGCACTAGGATCTAAATCAAATTGTGCACGAATCAACGTATCGGCATAAGCAATAACGGCAGGCCCTGAAAGCGATGGTTTAGCACACATAATAGCGTGGCCTGTTCCTAATGGTTTGTCCTGACGATAAATGGATGCTTTAGCTCCTAGACTTTTAGCTAAATCTTCTAAACTAGACACCACATCGTCACCAAACCAAGCTGGATCACCTAAAACAAAGGCAATTTCATCTATGGGTTGTTTTAAAACTTTAGCGATGTCCTTTACCAACCGATGAACAATAGGTTGTCCTGCAACTGGAATTAATGGTTTTGGTACGGTTAAACTGTGTGGTCTTAAACGAGATCCGCGTCCCGCCATTGGTACTATTATTTTCATACTGCCCCTCTTAATCTCCCCAAAGGGGAGAAACTATTATGTTTAAATTATTTTTATTTTTTTTATCCCCTTCTGAGTTTTCCCCTTTGGGGAATTAAAGGGGCTATTATCACTTCACCCCGGTACTTCCGAAGCCACCTTCGCCACGATCGGTTTCGGTAAGGCTTTCTACAACCTCCCATTCGGCGCGCTCGTGTTTCGCGATAACTAATTGTGCGATACGCTCGCCATTTTGAATGGTAAAATTTTCATGAGAAAGATTAACTAAAATCACCCCTATTTCACCACGGTAATCGGCATCAATGGTTCCTGGCGCATTTAAAACGGTAACCCCTTTTTTAGCGGCTAAACCACTTCTTGGGCGCACTTGTGCTTCATAGCCCACTGGTAATTCAATAAATAAACCGGTCCCTACAATACTACGCTCTAGAGGTTTTAAAACTCTTGATTCTGATAAATTTGCTCGTAAATCCATCCCTGCGGAAGCCAAGGTTTCGTAGTTTGGCATCTCATGATTGGATTTGTTTATAATTTTAATCTTCATGCTTTCTTATTAAAAGTTGCTTGATTACTTTTTGTTCTGAATAATATACGACACCCAAAAATACAATTAACATTGAAACTCCGATCACATAATTACCTCTAAATTCATAGAACGATAATAACGACAAGATGATGGAGCTGCCCATATATACCCCTATTTTTTTAAGATTATACGGTATAGGATAGTATTTTCTTCCGAAGTAAAACGATAAAAACATCATAGAAGCATAGGCTGCTAATGTGGCGATTGCCGAGCCGCGATAACCAATAATAGGAATGAGCCAAAAATTTAAAATTAAGGTCACCAACGCCCCGAAAATAGAAATATAAGCTCCAAAACGGGTACGGTCTGTAATTTTGTACCACACCGAAAGGTTATGATATATTCCTAAACAAAAGTTTGCTATTAGTACTAGAGGTACAATCCACATGGCTTCCCAATAACCTTGACCACGAACGATAATTACTTTTAAAAGGTCCACAAAAACAATAGCTCCTAAAAGAATGATAGAACCAAAAATGACAAAAAACTCTAAAATGAGCGCATAATTTTTTTGCGGATTTTTGGCTTTAGCATGACTAAAGAAAAAAGGCTCAATACCCAACCTATATGCCGTAGCAAATAAAGTCATAAACAAGGCTAATTTATAACAAGCTGAATACAGACCAATTTGAGTTTTAGCGATATCGGCTGGTAAAAGATGATTTAATAAAATACGATCGAAAGTTTCATTAATTGAAAAAGCAACACCAGCAATTAATACAGGGACGGCATATTTCATCATACTTTTCCATAAGGTGAGATCGAATTTATATTTTAAACGTGCATAAAAAGGCAACATAATTAAAAGGGTGATGCCGCTTGCTATAACGTTAGCAATTAGAATATAGCTCACGCCAAAATTAGGGATGTATAAACTTTTAAATATAACACCTTTAGCAGCCAAGTTTTTTAAAGCTAATAAGAAGAATATATTCAATCCAATATTCACAATCACATTAAAAATCTTAATTATAGCATAGCGGGTAGGCTGCTCGTTTGCTCTAAGCCAAGCGAATGGAATAATCACTAGGGCATCTAAAAGTAAAATCCAAAACACATAGGATACATAGCGCTCCTTGATCTCTATAAATTCGGCAATATAACCTTTGAATAGAAACGCTATAGCGAAAAATCCGAATGAAGAAAGTATGAGTGATATGGAAACGGTACTAGTAACGATAGACTTATCGAGGTCTTTATTAAAAAACCTAAAGAAAGCGGTTTCCATCCCATAAGCCAAAACCACATTAAAAAGTACGAAATATGAAAATATAACCGATACTTCACCATACTCGGCAACAGAAGATAGCACCCCCTTAGTGGTGTATAAAGGCACTAATAAAAAGCTGAGCATTCGAGGTAAAACCGTAGCTAAACCATAAATGAATGTTTGTTTGAATAAATTTTTGAGTCCTCCCAAACAGATTATATTTAGATGGCTAAAAGTACACAAATTAAATCAAAATCATCAATTCTGAGGAATTATGTAAGCGGAAAAAGTCATGATGGTAAATGGTTTTTCATCCTGCATACGTCATTTAAATACATTCATTAAAAAAGCGCTTTTTAAACCATATTAACGAATTTTCTTCCAAATGTTAGTTTTTGTCTAGTTGAAAAACCTCTTTAAATCTACAATTATCCATTAATTTGACAGATTACTTAATTAAGTCTTAAAATTTTCACCAAAATTTTATCGATAAGGTAATATAAAACCTGTATAGGTTAGATTTTAGTCAGCTGCCTTTAAGGCTTTTAATTAATATCGTTTTTTAAAACATTTAGACATGCCCCAAATTCTAAAAATGAGAAAAACATTATGTTCTTCTTTATTCTTTTTTATAAGTATATTAAGTTTACATGCCCAACTAGGCTTCTGTGGAGGAAACTCTGGCGCTCCAATTTTTATTGAAGATTTCGGTACAGCACCATCATCTGCCACACAACACATTCCTTTACCCCCTCCTGGAACCACCAATTACACCTTTTTAGGTAACCCACCTACTCCGTTTGGTGATGGGAAATATACCGTTACTAATATGAACTATCAACAATTTAATTGGTTTAACACTGAAGACCATACAACGGGGGACACCAATGGCCGCATGCTGCTCGTAAATGCAGATTTTGTAAAGGGTGAATTTTTTAATTTACGGGTAACTGGGCTTTGTGAGAATACCACCTACGAGTTTTCCTCATGGGTTCTTAACTTAACGCCACGTGATGACTTGCACGGAGGGAGCTATCCAAACCCTTGTAACGTTAGTTTTGAAATATGGGATAGTACAGAAACCATCATAATTAAATCGGGAGATACTGGCGACTTTTATGGAAGCTTATTGGGAGAACCTGGCAAATGGGAACAATATGGTCTCGTTTTCCAGACTCAAGCCGGACAAACCGAAGTGGTTTTAAAGATGGTAAACAACGGTATTGGAGGCTATGGTAACGATTTAGCTATCGATGATATCGTATTTAGAAGTTGCGGGGATTCTATTACTGTTACCGATGGAACAAGTGATCAAGTCGATGTATGCCCTGCTAATTTACCTTATAGCACCACCATTACAGCGGTTCCAGATCATGCTGTTTTCAACAGTCACTTTTATCAATGGGAAGAAAGTAGTGATGGTACAAACTGGACAGATATCTCAGGCTCAACCTCTGAAGATTTAAATGTATCGGGTATAACTACCGCTATGTATTACCGCGCCAGAGTTGCAGAACATGCTAACAATTTAAACAATTCAAATTGTATTTCGTATTCTGACACTTTTCAAATAAACATACAAACCACAACACCGCCTACAGGATTAGAATGTTGGGAAACGGCCACACTTGACCCAGCAACATGTACATGGACGATTACAGGTACGCAACCTGCACAACCTACTAATTTAGAATGCTGGGAAACGGCAACCTTTAATAACACAACTTGTGCGTGGGACGTTTCTGGAACGCAACCTGCGCAACCTACTAACCTAGAATGCTGGGAAACGGCTACTTTCAACAACACAACCTGTGCGTGGAACGTTTCTGGAACGCAACCTGCGCAACCTACTAATTTAGAATGTTGGGAAACAGCTACTTTCAATAACTCAACATGTGCGTGGGACGTTACTGGTACGCAACCTGCACAACCCACAAACCTAGAATGTTGGGAAACAGCTACTTTCAATAACACGACTTGTATGTGGGATATTACAGGGGCTCAACCTGCATCACCTACGAATTTAGAATGCTGGGAAACAGCTACCTTTAATAACACGACTTGTTCTTGGGACATTACTGGAACGCAACCCGCTCAACCTACTAATTTAGAATGTTGGGAAATAGCTACTTTCAACAACACAACTTGTATGTGGGATGTTACTGGAACCCAACCTGCGCAACCTACGAATTTAGAATGCTGGGAAACGGCTACTTTCAATAACGCGACTTGTGCATGGGACGTTTCTGGAACACAGCCAGCGCAACCTACTAATCTAGAATGTTGGGAGACGGCTACCTTTAATACTACTACTTGTTCGTGGGACGTTACTGGAACGCAACCTGCGCAACCTACTAATTTAGAGTGCTGGGAAACGGCTACTTTCAATAGCACAACATGTGCGTGGAACGTTTCTGGAACGCAACCTGCACAACCTACTAACCTAGAATGCTGGGAAACGGCTACTTTCAACAATACGACTTGTTCGTGGGATATAGAAAGCACTATCGTAACAGAAACTTATGACGCCGATTTATGTACAAACGAATCTGTTATTTTAACAACAAACAACAACGCAAGTGGTTCAAGCTTTTTGTGGAGTACCGGTGAAACCACAGAAAGTATCACTGTAAATCAAGAAGGCCAATATAGCGTTGATATAACTGAAAGCGGATGCTTGTCTAGAAAAGCTACTTTTACAGTAACTAAAATCGATCCTCCTGTAATTGATAAGGTGGAGTCGCAAAAAAGCGATATTGTTATTTACATGTCTAATTCAGGTAATTATTTATACTCCATAGACGGCGGACATAGTTTTCAAAGCCAAAACATTTTTTACAGCATGCCTTCTGGCGTTTATAATATTGTGGTTAAAAATGATACCTGCGATACCACTAGTTCATTTGAACATTTACACTTTGAAATTCCCAAATTTTTTACTCCTAACAACGATGGATATAATGACACTTTCGAATTAAAAAGTAGCACCAATATCCTTATTAATGAAGTCTCTATTTTTGATCGCTTTGGGAAACTCTTAAAGCACAGCAAAAGTGATTCATTTTCATGGGATGGTACTTACAACGGAGAATTACTGCATTCGGATGATTACTGGTATGTTATTATCGTAAACAACACCACCTATACTGGGCATTTTAGTTTGAAACGCTAAACAGAATTAAAAACAATTTTGAAACGCTTTAAAGTTTCACTTATTGAATAAGCGTTCAACTCTAAAAACAAAAAAACCTCACATTTTGTGAGGTTTTTTAATGTATGTTTGAAACTAATGTTAGTTTCTAGAATTTAGTTATTTAAGGCTTCAGCACCACCAACAATCTCAAGGATCTCGTTAGTAATAGCGGCCTGACGTGCTTTGTTGTAAGTCAATTTAAGCTGATCTCTTAGCTCGGTAGCATTGTCGGTTGCTTTATGCATAGCCGTCATACGAGCACCGTGCTCACTAGCAAATGAATCTCTAATACCTCCGTATAACTGAGTTTTTAAAGATTTTGGTATTAATTGCTCAATGATTTCTTCTTTTGAAGGTTCAAAAATGTAAAAAGTATCATTATCAACTTCGCCTTCAACAGGAACAATTGGCAAAAATTGTTCGGTTGTTACGATTTGAGTCGCGGCATTTTTAAACTTGTTATAAACGATTTCAATTCTATCAAACTCACCTTCAACAAATTTCTCCATTAAAGACTCCGCTATAACAGCTACATTCTCGAAAGTTAAATCGTCGTAAACATCACTTTCGTTAGCTATAACACGGTTGGTTTTTTTGAAAGCGTCATTAGCCTTCTTACCAACAGCAACATAAGATACTTCTTGGTTCGCATATTTCTGAGAAGTTAATAGGTTAACCTCTTTAATAATATTTGAATTAAAAGCACCTGCTAAACCTCTGTTAGAAGTAATCGCTACAATAAGCACTTTTTTTAACTCACGTTGTTCAGAATATTTGCTTTCAGAATCAGCATCTAAAGTAGCACTTAAACCTTGTAAAAGTTCAGTTAGCTTATCTGAATAAGGACGCATTCCAGTAATAGCATCCTGAGCCTTCTTTAACTTTGCAGCCGATACCATTTTCATGGCACTGGTAATCTGCATGGTTGAAGATACTGAAGATATTCTGTTACGTATTTCTTTTAAATTTGCCATAAAACAAGTTATGAGTTATGAGTTTAGAGTTATGAACCATCATTTAAGAACTCATAACTCTAAACTTTGAACTTTATACTATTTTTTATATTGTGCTGATAAATCTTTTGCTACAGCTGTTAAAGTATCTGTAACTTCATCAGTTAATTTTCCAGATTTTAAAGTTGCTAAAACACCACTGTGCTTAGAACGTAATAACTCTAAAAAGTTTCTTTCAAATTCTTTAACTTTTTCAACTGGCACATCTCTTAACAGGTTTTTAGAACCTGCATAGATAATTGCAATTTGATCTTCTACAGTAAACGGATCGTTTTGTGCCTGTTTTAAGATTTCAACGTTACGTTTACCTTTTTCAATTACATTTAAAGTTACAGCATCTAAATCAGAACCAAATTTCGCGAAAGCTTCTAACTCACGGAATTGTGCTTGATCTAATTTTAAAGTACCTGATACTTTCTTCATTGATTTAATCTGAGCGTTACCACCAACACGAGATACCGAAATACCTACGTTAATTGCTGGACGTACACCAGAGTTAAATAAATCACCATCTAAGAAAATTTGTCCGTCGGTAATCGAAATTACGTTTGTTGGAATATAAGCTGATACGTCACCCGCTTGTGTTTCAATAATTGGTAAAGCTGTTAAAGATCCACCACCTTTCACGATAGGTTTTAAGGTATCTGGAAGATCGTTCATATCTTTAGCGATTTCATCGTTATTGATTACTTTAGCTGCACGCTCTAATAAACGCGAGTGTAAGTAGAAAACGTCACCTGGGTACGCCTCACGTCCTGGTGGACGACGTAATAATAAAGATACCTCACGGTAAGCTACCGCTTGTTTAGATAAATCATCATAGATAATTAAAGCTGGACGACCAGTATCTCTAAAATACTCACCAATTGCAGCACCCGCCATTGGCGCGTAAACTTGCATTGGAGCAGGATCGGAAGCATTTGCAGCTACAATAGTTGTATAAGCAAGCGCTCCTTTTTCTTCTAAAACTTTAGCAATATTTGCTACTGTAGAAGCTTTTTGTCCCACAGCAACATAAATACAATAAACAGGCTCACCTGCATCGTAGAATTCCTTTTGATTTAAGATAGTATCGATACAAACTGTTGTTTTACCAGTTTGACGGTCACCAATAACTAACTCACGTTGTCCACGTCCCACAGGAATCATGGCATCGATAGATTTAATACCAGTTTGTAATGGCTCGGTAACAGGCTCACGATAAATAACACCAGGAGCTTTACGCTCTAATGGCATTTCGTAAGTTTGACCAGAGATAGGACCTTTACCGTCTATTGGAGTACCCAAAGTATCAACAACACGACCAACAATACCTTCACCTACATTAATAGAAGCGATACGTCCTGTACGTTTTACAGTAGAACCTTCTTTAACACCTACAGATCCTCCTAATAATACAATACCAACGTTATCTTCTTCAAGGTTAAGTACGATACCTTCTAACCCGCCTTCGAATTCTACTAACTCACCATATTGTGCGTTAGACAATCCGTAAGCACGTACAATACCATCACCTACAGTTAATACAGTTCCTACTTCATCCAATGAAGCACCTGCCTCAAAGCCTGAAAGTTGTTTTTCTAAGATTGCTGATATTTCAGCTGGTTTTACTTCTGCCATCGTTATTTAGTATTAGACTTTAGATAGGTGATGTTGTCTACCACGTATCTAAAAACTTTTTAATTTAATGTAAATTCTCTTTTTAATTTGTTTAACTGATTTGCGATACTTGCGTTATACTGCAAATCACCTACACGTAAGATGAAACCACCAATAATGCTTTCATCGATAATATTTTTAATTTCAACATTTTTTCCAGAAAGCGCTTTAGCTTTTGCTAAAACTTGCTGTTCTAAATCTGCTGTTAAAGCTACTGCAGTAGTTACTGTAGCGTGTTCTATACCGTTTAATTCATCAAATAACTGGCTGTATTTTAAAGCCACTTGATCGAAAATATTGATTCGGTTATTTTTGATTAAAACATCAATTAAGCTTAACACATCCTTACTAGCTGTATTAAACACTTCTAATAAAACCGATTTTTTTACTGAAGACGGTACTACAGGACTTTGAAGCATGTCGCTTAAGTCTTTACTTTCTGCAATCGTATTAGTGATAAGCTTCATATCATTATTTACAACCTCGGCTGTACCTTGATTTGATGCCACATTTAATACTGCTTTAGCATATCGTATTGCTGCTCTTGCTCCTGCCATTATGCTATTAGTTTAATGATTTTTCAGACAGCATGGTTTCCACCAATTCTAATTGCTTGTCATTGCTAGATAATTCTTTACGCACCATTTTTTCGGCGATTTCTAAAGATAAATCGGCTACTTGCTTTTTAAGCTCTACCATAGCAGTTTTCTTTTCGCTTTCAATAGCAGCTTGCGCTTGCTCTATCATTTTGTTCGCTTGAGATTCAGCTTCACCTTTAGCGTCTTCAATCATTTTAGTTTTAATATCACGTGCATCTTTTAATAAAGTTTCACGCTCTACTCTGGCCTCTTGTAATAACTTTTCGTTATCGGCTTGAAGATTTTCTAATTCTAATTTTGCATTTTGAGCGGCATCTAAAGCATCTTTGATTCCGTCTTCTCTAGTTTGTAAAGAATCTAAAATAGGTTTCCAGGCAAACTTTCTCATTAATACAATTAAGATTAATAAGATGATGGCTTGCATAAAAAACAATCCTGGAGAAAAATCATTTAACAACTGATCCATGTGTAACTATATAATAAGTTTAACTTTTTTTTTGTTTAATTTTAAAAACAGCTTCTGTAACCAACCGTTACAGAATGCTGCTTCTACTTTGTTTCTTGCAGGATTATTTACCTAAGATTAACGCACCAAATGCTAAACCTTCTAATAAAGCTCCAATAATGATCATTGCAGTTTGGATTTTTCCAGCTGCTTCTGGTTGACGAGCAATACCTTCCATTGCTTTTCCACCAATTTGACCTAAACCGATACCACCTCCGATAACGATTAAACCTGCTCCAATTAAATTGTACATACTAATTGATTTTTAAAATATTAATTAAACAAATTCTTATTAATGATGGTCATGTTCTTCAACAGCCATACCTATAAATAACGATGATAACATCGTAAAAATAAACGCTTGTAAAAAGGCCACTAAAATTTCAATGACCATAATAAATAATGATAATACCAACGACATTCCTGTAGAAGCTACAGGGCCAAAGGCTTGTTTCATCGTAATCATTAAAGCAATTAAGCTCATAACTACGAAGTGTCCTGCTGTAATGTTGGCAAATAAACGTACTAGAAGCGAGAATGGTTTAATTAATATAAAACCAACAAGTTCTATTACCGCTAATATCGGACGTAATATTACTGGTACTCCTGGCATCCATAAGGTGTGTGCCCAGAAATCTTTACTACCACTAAACATATATATAACTAAGGTAAAGATCGCTAAACATGCTGTTACAGCAATTTGACCTGTTACGTTAAATCCAAATGGCGTTAAGCCCAGTAAATTCAATATCCAGATGAAAAAGAATACGGTTAACAAAAAGGACATAAACTTTCTGTATTTCTTCTCACCAATATTCGGACGTGCAATTTCGTCACGCACATAAATTACCAACGGCTCTAAAGCTCTAGAAACACCAGTTGGTATAGGTCCTTTTTTGTATGCTCTAGCAAGAGACACAAACATTAGAAGCATTAAAACCCCTGTTAACAACATCCCGAAAACACTTTTAGTAATAGAAAAATCTAAAACCTTATGTGCATTTTCAGCATGATGGTGATCATCAAAAGCTACAGCTTCTGCCCCAGCTTCCAACTCGTATATTTTACTGTGAATTTTTGTTAATTTAACACCACCTTTTTCTACGATAACTTGACCGTTATCATCGTGATGAAATTCTGAAGACATAAAAGTTTTTAACCCTTCACTAGTCCAAACAATAACTGGCAACGGAAAACCAACATGTTTTCCCGTTTCATTATTGGTATACAAATGAAAATCGTGTGAATCTTTTAAGTGATGCGCAATATAATCTTTAATTTCTTCTGGAGAATCTACTTTATTCCCCTGCTCATCATGTTGATTGCCATGCTCTTGAGTATTTGCAAAGCTCGAAACTGAAGTCATCAATAAAACTAAAATTGCAATAAACTTGGTAGTTTGTTTTACTAGCATCATATTTTTATAAACTAATGAAAAATTACGCTTTCTAAAATTTTGTGCAAATGTACATAATAATTTAAAAAGGCAAGCGGTTTTTTATAATTAGTATTTATAGTTATCTAGAATTAGCAACTCTAAGCTTTAAAGCACTTATTTTTGGTTATTTAACAATCTTGCAACACCGATAGCTTCGGCTATTAAAAAAAGAAATAACGGCACCACTAAAGCCAAGCGTTCTGGGCGCGTTAAAGCCTCATTTTCGAACACCGAACTTTTAAAAACAAACACAAAAATTCCGATTTTAAAAAGCATTAAAGCCAAGTAAGCATAACCTGCTTGATTAGGTAACGTATGCGATACACCCTCGATACACACATACACTATAAAAGCCGCTACAGCATGATACAAATAGACCTCCCAAAGCTCAAAAGCCATCGGTTGGGTTATAAAATAACTATGCGCACTTAATGAAATCGCAAAAAGCAGCAGTATGCATAATGCAAAAACGAGAATTCTTTTAATCATTCTTATCGTTATTTGTGATATTAAGGACTTGCCTAATAACAGAAAACATTGCTAGAAAAACAGCTAGCAATGTTATGATTTTATAATATAATTGATTGGTGTTTCCTAATTTAGAATCGACCCAACCACCTAACAGACTACCTAAATAAATGGTTAACCCCATTTGTAATGCTATGGAAGTAAACCTTACGTATTTATTAAGCTGATTTTTCGGCTTTTGATTTTTGTTGTCCATGTTGAGATCCTATTCCTGTGCCATTCATAGAACAGGTTACATTAAATGTAGCGCCTGGCTCGACAGCTAATTTTCCTGAAACCACTTCACCTTCAATACGTGCTGAAGACTTTAGTGTTAATGTGCCAGACAAGGTTAATTTCCCTGAGAAGCTCCCTTCAAAGTACGCATCGGTACCATCTAGAGTTCCTTTTATTAATCCTGATTTACCAACGACTACTTTTCCTGTCGTTTTTATATTACCTTCAATCGTACCATCGATTCTAAAATCACCTTCACTGGCTAAATCACCAACTATTTTTGTGCCTTGTGCTATTAAATTCTGACTTGATCCGCCTTCTGCCATGGTTTTTTCTTTTTTATTATCTGAAAACATAATCTGGTTAAGTTATTTATTGTAGAGATTCATATAATCATCCAAATTTTTATGAATTTGAATAATTTGATAGTTTGTAGACGATGCTACAAAATAGGGGACGTTAATTTTACTCTTATCTTTACTAAGTAGGATTTGATGAAATGTTTCTGCAAGTTGTTTGGTGTTTAAACCGTGAACAACCACAAATGAAGTATTCGCATTATAAACATCTATAGAGGATTTTAACACGTAATAATTACTGATGTTTTTTAATACCTCATCTAAAGTGGTTTTAAATTTTGAAATGGTTTCGTCAGACTCATCTGTAAAACTAAAAACAACCTTGTAATGTTCTGGAACGCCATCTACATCGGCAACAAATTCCTTCGATGCGAGTTTTGGTAAAACTTTTGATGCGATGTGCTTGGCTTGTTTACCTTCTTCGGTATTGGCATATTCTACGGCTACTCGATTGACTCCCTCGCTATAAGCTTCAAACCCATTTAGTCGTCCTGAGGCCGATGCTTTTAACAATTCAAGTTTTGGCACAATGGGATCCCCATCAAAACGGTTAATATATTCTTCACATTTTGAAATTACCGTTTGGAACTGCTGATTTTCATACTGTTCGTATAATTTCTCATAAATATACTGCGGACTATTTTCATCTGCATCAGTTACCAACTCCGGATGTTCTAAAATATGAGCATAACGAGAATCGGGATACTTTGAAATAATCTCTTTTTTTGCGATTTCAGCTTCATCGGTTTCGCCTAGCAATTCATAAATTTTATATAAATGGTATTTCGAAGGCAACACTAAGCGCTCTTCTGGATCGCTTTCTAATAAATCCTGAAATTTATCTTTAGACAACTCGTATTCTTTAAACTTCTCCTTATAGATTAATCCCAACTGATAATAGGCATAATTGCGCTCTTTAGAAATGCTATCAATAACCGTTTTATCTGAAGGAATTTTTGAAATATAGAATTCCGGATCAAATCGCTCTTCATCGGAAGCCGTTTCTGCAACAGCAACAGGTTCTGCAACGGTTGGACCTACCGCAATGCCTTTGCTCGACAAACGCCAATCATCTTCAACAACCCTATCGCCCCAAACTTTAACAAACTCGTTTTTTCCGTAAGCGACCGTTGTGGGGTTATAAAAATAAAACAAAGGTGCCTGATCTGGACTTCCCGTACGCACCCCACCAACTGGATTGTTTACAGTTACTAGTCCACTATTACGCTTCGCTGATTCCTCTTGAGCTTTAAGTGCTTCGTCTTTAAGTTTTAGCTCGGTAACATATTCAGTAAAATACTGTTGACGATCGGCCTCTGACATGTTTACTAAGCCAATAATGCTATCATCAACCTTTGCAATACCTTCATACAATATGACATCCTCTAAATTATCCCGCTTCCTTTTCATGACGCGAAAAGGTTTAGAATTTTCGGTCATATTCATCATGGTACTATCGTAATACTGTCCCGCTTTAGCATAAACAGAATTATCAAAATTCATATCACCTAGAATTTCATAATTTTTAGCCTTTAAATAAGTGTCTTTGGTATTGGTTCGCAAAGATTTATTGAAATAACGATTGGCTATGGACTCGGATCCATTTCTTAAATGATACACTGCAATTTGGTGATAGATCTTATCTAAGTATGGACGATTCTCTCTGTTTTCCTCTAGCTCGGTAAGCATTTCGCTCATGGCTAGTTTGTCGCCATTTTCAAAATCGAAATTATTAATTTTCTCTAGGTGTGCTACTACCCAATATACTCTTGGTGTTTTACGTTTGAGAGCAATAACCTTATCGAAAGCCATATTAGCACTATCCTTTTTCCCCAATTCATTATACAACTGCCCTTGAATGAAAAGATAACGACCACGCTCATCATGGCTTTTAGTAGCCTGCGCTGCAACACCTAATTTTGTAATTGCAGTATCTATAACTTGGGTATTAATGTATGCCTGAGCTAAAGTTGAGCTGGCATCGGCTAAATCTTGACCTTCTATATCGGCATATCGCAACAAGCGTTTTAGATTTTTAATAGCCAATTCATTATTATCTAAGCGCATATTGGTTTTTTCGCGCCAAATTTTCGCCTGATTAATTTTATCGCTAGCCGCGTATTTGTAGAGAATGTAATTGAATGCTTCTAGAGCTGGAATAAAACGCTGATCGAAATATCGTGCCTTACCTAATAACAGGTAAGCCTCATCCATTTGCGGATTTTTTTCTTTACCATCAATATGCATACTATGCTTTTGAATGGCTTTTGCCGCTTTGTCTTCAGCGATGGTGAAATTTTCGTTTCGAGATTGACCAGGAAGTAAAATTTCCTCAGAAATCTGCATGCGCTCTACAGGCAGAACGTCCCAATAATTATCAAAATAAGAAGCATTTAAAGTAGATTTACCAGCCTCTAAAGCATTATAACCGTTAAAAAGCACATTGTATTCGGCTGTAACGGCATGATAATTTCTACTAATAAATTTGTCTTTTTTCCTGGAGCAACTTAAGGCGAATAAGGCACAAAATACACAGGTTACTAAGACTTTAAAAAATGTTTTCAACGCTGGTTTTTTTAGTCTTAATAATAACTACAAAGGCTTGTAATTATTATATATAGGGGTAAAAATAAGCATCTTTTTGAATTAACCTAAATAATGTAATCACTTTTAAAAAGGAAACTAATTTGCAAAATGCGCTTCCAATTCTTTTAAAGTCTCTGTATTGGTTTCTAAATCCTTAATAATTTCACCTTTTTCTAGAACAACAATACGCTCACAAACATCGGTAATATGCAATAAGTCATGACTTGAAATAAGTACGGTAACCCCTTGTGTTTCGGCAATATCTTTGATTATAGATTTTAAACGGATCTGGGTTGTTGGATCTAAATTAGCAAAGGGTTCATCTAAAATAACCACTTCAGGATTCCCTATTAAAGCTGCTACAATACCCACTTTCTTCTGATTTCCTTTACTTAAATCGCGTAAATATTTTCTTTTTCCTAATATTTCATCATGAAAAAAATCTTTAAACTGAAGCAAAACCTTATTTACATCAGCTTTATTCTGCCCTCGCAATTCCCCAACGAAATAAAAGTATTCTTCGGGAGTAAGATACCCGATTAAAAAGCTTTCATCTATAAAGGATGACGTAAAAGACTTCCAATCTTCACTCGTACTAACTTGAACGCCATTAGAATTTATAAAGCCTGTCGAAGGCTTAATTAGATCGAGTAACAAACTAAAATATGTGGTTTTTCCAGCGCCGTTATTTCCTACTAAGCCAAAACTTTGACCTTTAGGAATTTCTAGAGACGCAATACTTAAAACCTGAGTGCCTCCATATTTTTTAGTTAAATTAGAAGTCGTAATCATATTTTCAATTAGTTATCTTGCTCGAAAGCATGAATCATTTCGTATTTTGATTTTAAATATTTCGAGGTTATTATACCCAATAACTTGTCGTGTAAAACAATTCCTACAACCCCTAAGCCAGCAATAATTGCACAGGCATACTCAAAATTTAAAAAGTAATAAAGTAGCCCGAAAACAACCATAGGCACCACAAGCAGAGGAATACCTATTAACCATTGCATAGCGCCTGTACCTTGATAGTTAAACGCTGCCTTTTGATTAAGATCTATCTTTTTTCGATTATATGAACCACCATAAAGCATCACATGAGTATTCACCCCAATATTATAAATGGCTGAAGCAAAATGAGCCAATAGAATTTTCCACCCAAAATACACGTAAGGAATACCTAATACGAAAAGGATAATCACGCTAAGTGCCATTAAGGTAAATTTCGATTTTAAATACTTTTCATATTTAATATTCTGACTCATTAAAAGCTTGTAATATGTGCTATCCCAAGCCGGAATGAATTGCCCGAAATTGATTAAAAAACTCCCTGTAGAAAAAACACCTATAAAGATATACATCCATGGTGCATTAATATACTTTTCATTCGTATAAAAAAACAACCCATAAAACAACCCTAGAACTAGCATCCAAACGGAAGATTTTGTGCGTTTATTACGCCAGATTAATTTCAAATCCAGCTGCATAAATGGTGCCATATCTCCAAAATAATTAGTCCATTCTAAATTGGACGACTTCACCTCTTCAACCCTGGTTTTCAATCCGCTATCTAAGAATAATTTTTGGCAAAGCATCTTAAAATTTATACGATATAAAACCCCTAAAACCAAAATAGGAACTACTATAAATATTGGGCTTTCATAAATCGCATAAAACGCCCTTCCGAAAAGGTTTGAAATAGATAAAATTTGAAAATAATCTAAGCCAAATAATACGGAACAAATGACAACTATTGGCAAGGCCGACAGTTCGCTTTGAGCACTAAGACTTTCGATAATAAAATTTAAGAAGTTAACTATTAACGTGAGTAGCAGCAATGCTAACATCCAGATGATGACATTCCCAGCTGGATAACCGTTAAAAATTAAAGTTAACCCAAAAGGAATTACGGCAAATAAAGGTAAAAAGTTAAAAAATGCTACGGTTGACTTCCATAAAACATAATTTACGATTTTATGGCGTTTTATAGGTAAGGTTAATAAAGGCTTCACAGACATAACCGGAAGTTTCTGAAAAAAGAAGCGCACAACCAAATCGCCCAAAAACCAGTAAAACAAATAGCTATTTACAACAAATAAAGGCTCTTGGTTAGGGTAGGTTTCTTTTAAAATAAAAAAAGCTGAAATACCAAGGCTTAAAAACATTACAATAAAATATAATGCAAAAAAGCCCATTATTATTTTCAACCCTAAGGTTTTACCAAAACTTGCCGATCTAAAAAAAGACTTCCACTCTAAACCTAAAAAAAGTTTGAGCATATTACTGGTACTTATTGGCTACATCACGCACCTCTACAGCCCAATTTTGTCCAAGATTCATGGCTTTTTGAGTTATTGATAATTGTTTTGAGGCTAATTTTTTACCTAATGGCGTATTATAAAAAGCTATTAAGTCTTTTATTTCTTTATGGGTAAATTCACTCATGTACAAATCGGCCATCTGATTGTATAACCCTGTTAAGGTCTCTTGGGCTTCTATAGTATAGGCCTCCTTTTTGTCTGCAGGCACTGATGTACCTAATTGATCTATGGCAGCATCAAAAGCCGATGTTGCTCCCGTAAGCTTTATAAACTCAATGGCTTCATTTTTAAAATCTTCATTAGTTTGAGCGTTTACAAAACTCACAACAAGTAAAAGGGATGCTAAAAGGAAATTTTTCATTTTGTTAAGGGATTAAATTAATATCAGTTATTTATTAGGTTTTTGTATTTTAATATATGTTACAATAAGATTTAAATTTCGAATCAATCAAATATACACAATATTCATACATATTATTTTCTTAAAAAACATCTTAAATTTTAAAGGCTTCACTATTTTTGCTAAAAATTAATACACATGTCATCATTCCATAAACTTTCAGTAAAAAATATAACTAGAGAAACTTCAAAAGCCATAAGTATTTCTTTTAATATCCCTGAAAACCTTAAAGAAACTTTTCAATTTAAAGCGGGACAATACATCACTTTAAAAACTGAAATTGATGGCAACGAAGTACGTCGTGACTACTCATTGTGTGTATCGCCTAAAAGTGGCGAAATAAAAGTAGCTATTAAAGAAGTTCAAGACGGCACTTTTTCCGCTTATGCGAATTCAACTTTAAAAGTTGGAGATACTTTAGAAGTGGCACCTCCAAAAGGTCGTTTTGTTTTTGAACCTAATGACTCAAAAACAAAAAATATCGCAGCTTTTGCTGCAGGAAGTGGTATTACACCTATTTTAAGCATTATAAAATGTGCTTTAGAAGAAGAAGTTCAAAGCAAAGTTATTCTGGTTTACGGTAACAAAACAACTAAAGACACTATGTTTTTAAACGAACTTTTAGAGTTACAACATGCTTATAAAGATCGTTTTTCTATTCAATTCGTTTTCAGTCAACAAGACGAAGAAGATGCCATTTTTGGTCGTATAGAAAAAAGCACGGTGAACTATGTGATGAAAAATGAGCACAAACACATCGATGTCGATGCTTATTACCTATGTGGTCCAGAAGCCATGATTCATACTGTAAAAGACGTATTAACCGAGCATAACACGGAAGCTTCTCGTATCCATTACGAGCTTTTTAAAGCGGCTAAACCTGTTGAAGTTAAAACTGAAGACGTTGCTAGTGGTACTTCAAAAATTTCGGTTACGGTTGATGATGAAACAACCACTTTCGAGATGTCTCAAAAACAAACCATTTTAGAGGCGGCTTTAGATGAAGATTTAGACGCACCATACTCTTGTCAAGGAGGTATTTGTAGTAGCTGTTTAGCACGTATTACAGAAGGCGAAGCCACTATGAGACAAAACAATATTTTAACAGAAAGTGAAGTTGCTGAAGGCTTAATTTTAACCTGCCAAGCACATCCTACGACTGCAACTATTGCCGTTGACTTTGATGATGTTTAAGTTGGGATTGTGATGATGTGAGGAAGTTAAGTAGTTAAGAAAGTAAACTTTTTAATTTTGCTACTACAGTTTCTGGCGAAATACTGCCTGCAGCATGCTCATAGCCATCAGGATATTTGTTGCCATAAACAGAGGTTGGCACTTTTGGAAATTGTGCTCTATCGGCACACAACGCGTTTTCTTCCGGCTGATTAAAAGGTCCAAAGCCTGCATAGGGATGTGTAACACCCCAGATAGTGACTACTTGAACCCCCAACATGGCAGCTAAGTGCGCATTTCCAGAGTCCATAGAAAGCATCACATCCAGATTTGATATGATATCTAACTCCTCGTCAAAAGACAATTTGCCAGCAAGATTTATCGTATTTTCAAAATGATTTAAGGCTTCGCGATCTGCTTTTCCTCCAAATAAAATAACTTTATAATGCGGTGTTAATTGCCGCACTACTGTTTTCATTAAATCTAATGGATACACCTTCCCTTGGTGTGCAGCAAAAGGTGCTATACCAATCCATTTTTTAGAATCATGACCTAGCAGTTTTAATAACCTATCATTTAAAACGACGCGTTCCGGAAAGTTCGGATTTGATAAATCGATAGGAAAACCTAATTTCTGAAAAACATCTGCATAGCGCTGATGTGTTGTTTTTAAAGGTTCAAATTTTTCACCTGAAATCAATAAATGCTTTTCCTTGCGACCTTTATCAAGCGCCACAAAACGTTTACATTTTAAAAACTGTTTTAAAATTTTACTTCTTAATACATGGTGTAAATCGGCAACCGCATAAAACCCAAATTCATTAAGTTCTTTTGCCAATTTATAGAGTCCGAGTACACCTTTATGAGTTCCTTTAACTTCGGCCGTATAGACTTTTACCCGTGGAATATCTCTAAAAAAAGACTTAAAAAAGCCTCGTGTTAAAACCGTTATTTCTACCTCAGGATATTGTTCAATAACTGCACGTAACACAGGTACAGACATAGCAACGTCTCCCATAGCAGAGAGACGTATCACTAATATATGTTTTGAATTTGGCATCTCAACTTTAAGGATGAGAAGGCTGTCTAAAAAGTGTTAAAATTCGTCATTCTGAATTTATTTCAAAATCTCATCTTATTGAAAATCAATCATAATGAGAACCTGAATCAAGTTCAGGTTGACGGAAAACTTAATTTTTAAAAGCCTCTTATTTCTGAGAACGAAGTACTGGGTTTAACTCGTCGTCATTATACATTTTCATTTGCTTATACACTTTCATGTACTTATCACCGTTGGCGATATCATTTAAAAGCGTATCGATTGCGGTAGACAAATCTACGCGTTGCTCTAGTAAAATGTCTAATTTTTTCTGACATGCAGATTTGTGCTCAGGAGAAGCATCCTCACGAGTCGCTTCCTCATGCATATGGTATACTTTTAAAGCCAAAATTGATAATCTATCAACCCCCCAAGCAGGACTTTCGGTATTAATAGTGGCATCATCTTTAACTTTTACCTCTTTATATTTTTCTAAAAAATAGCTATCGATATACTCTACCATATCGGTTCTATCTTGATTTGAAGCATCAATTTGACGCTTCAAAGTTAAAGCGGCTACTGGATCAATTTGCGGATCACGAATAATATCCTCATAGTGCCATTGCACCGTATCAATCCAACATTTTCTATATAATAAATGCTCTAATAAATCACTTTCTGGATATGCATTTTCAAAAGGCTGATCAACCGTATTTATAACGTGATACTTCTCTATAACTTCTTGAAAAATAGCATTTGCTTTATCTGTAAACATAGTCTCAATTTTTAAAATGCAAAGATACTTATAATTCACTAACTTTACTAAAGAATACCTAATTTGAAGCCATGGAAATTCACGATTTATCAAAGCAAAACTCCATATTAAATAGCTTCCTTTCGGAACTTAGAGATGTAAACATTCAAAGGGATGCCATGCGTTTTAGGAGAAACATTGAACGCATTGGAGAAATTTTAGCTTACGAAATGAGTAAGAGTTTAAATTATCGCTCAGAAAACACACAAACACCTCTAGGAACAAGCTCAGCAAAACTGCCCCAAAACGAGATTGTTTTATGTTCCATTTTAAGAGCTGGCATACCACTTCACAATGGTTTACTAAACTATTTTGATCGTGCTGAAAATGCTTTCATTTCCGCATACCGACAACATAAAGATAATCCTGAAACTTTTGAAATTGTGGTGGAGTATTTGGCTTGCCCGAGTTTAGAGAACAAAACACTTATTCTAGCCGATCCTATGTTAGCCACAGGCCAATCGATGGTGGCCACTTTTGAAGCTCTAAAAGCTTTTGGAACCCCAAAAGACATTCATCTTATAAGCGTTATTGGCGCAAAACCAGGTGTGAATTTTTTGAAAAAACATTTTGGTAAGCACACTAAATTATGGATTGGAACCATAGATGACAAGCTTAATGAAAAAGGCTATATCATCCCTGGATTAGGCGATGCCGGCGACTTAGCCTTTGGTGCAAAACTACAGCACTAACAAAATAAATGGCACCAAAATAAGTATGGCTAAAAACAGCTCTTTAAACCATAATTCTTCAATGGTTTCGATGTAACTGGCCAGAATTATAGCTAAAGGGGTGAAAGCAAACAAAAACTCACTTCCATTCTTATCGGGAGCCACAATAACAATTAAAAATCCGATAACCGCAGCAAGAACAATAACTTTAAAAGACACTCGAAATACTTTTTTCTTCTTTTTTATATTATTTAAATAGAAGAAGGTCGACCAAATTCCGAAGGAAACTAATAGGGTTATTGCCACCAAATAGTTAATGGAATTATACGGACTAAAGTCATAACTAACAACAACCGAAGGTATATTAAAAATTTGAAAATAGTTATCGTAAAGCACTAAAGAAGTTGCCGAACCAATTAGCAACACGGCTAAAACTCCTAAAAATGGAATTACCCAATGCCTGAAGTTATTATCGGTATACAAGGCTAAAGACAGCAGTATTAAAGCAAAGAATAAAATAGACCAGAAATAAAACAGGGTAGCAATGGCTATCCAAAAAGCCGCATCAAACAGTTTCTTTTTAACTTCCTTTTGCGATCGCAAACTGATAATACGCCGCAAACTTAACAACACAAAAAAGTTCGCATAAATAACGTTAGCATGCTCGGTTGTTGGGGTTAGGAACAGCAAAAACAAACTAAAAAGCAAGATTTCGAAGTGATTGCTTTCGGTTAAACTGTTTTTTATAACTATAAAGTTTAGGAGCAAAATGGATGCGTAAATGGTTAACAACATCCCTACTTGTTTTATAATAAAAACATACTCTAAAGCTTTAAACTGTAAATTTAATCGAGGTATTGCGAACGCCAGAAGCGTTATAAAAAATACAATGATAAAATTTATTGGTCTAGATTTATTAAAAAAGCTTGTTAACATTAACTGTTTTTGTATTTTTGCTTCGTAAATATACTAACTATATAGGGCTTAACAACCCATAAACAAACTCAATATGAAAGATTTCTTTTACGCGATACAAGATTTATTTGTTAACGTTCTTTTAAAACCTTTAGATGCGATTAGAGCTTTAGAGCTTGAAAACTGGTTTTTAGCAAACCTTGTTTCTTGGATCTTTATTATCATTGGTTTTGTTGCCATGGTATACTGGATGATCCAATTAAAAGGATTTAACGATAACAACGAAGAAGATAAAAGCATCTCTTCACACTCATATTTATAAAAAAATTTGATTTCGATTTATAAATCGAAACCAATATCTTTACGATAATTCATCTTATCAAAATGTAGTTTTTCTATATTTTGGTAAGATTTTTTTATGGCCTCTTGGTACGTATCTCCGTATGATGTAATCGCCATCACTCTTCCTCCAGAGGTTACAATTTTTCCGTCTTTAATCACAGCACCAGCGTGAAATGGGATAGAGTCTTCAATCGCATCAACACCAGTTATTTCTTTACCTTTTTCGTAAGCTTCAGGATATCCTCCAGATACTAACATGATGGTTGTAGCGGCACGATCGTCTATTTCAAGGTTGATTTTATCCAATGTTCCTTCTGCCATAGCTTGAAGGACATCTACCAAATCATTTTTCAATCTTGGTAACACCACTTCGGTTTCAGGATCACCCATACGTACATTGTACTCGATCACTTTAGGGTCATCACCTACTTTAATCAATCCGATAAATACAAAACCTACATAAGGTAAATTATCTTTTTTGAAGCCACTAATTGTTGGCTTCACAATACGCTCTTCAATTTTATTTAAAAACTCATCGGTTGCAAATGGCACTGGAGAAACAGCTCCCATACCACCTGTATTTAAGCCAGTATCACCTTCACCAATACGTTTGTAATCTTTTGCCGTTGGTAATATTTTATAGTTTTCACCATCGGTTAAAACGAAACAACTTAATTCGATACCATCTAAAAACTCTTCTATAACCACTTTGGTACTTGCTGCTCCAAATTTCGCATCAACCAACATGCTTTTTAGTTCCGCCTTGGCTTCATCTAAATCATTGAGTATAACCACACCTTTTCCTGCTGCTAATCCGTCTGCTTTTAAAACATAAGGTGCTTTTAAAGTTTCTAAAAAAGCATAACCTTTTTCAACAGTTTCGGCTGTAAAACTTTCGTAAGCTGCTGTTGGAATGTTATGACGGTATAAAAACTCCTTTGCAAATTCTTTACTCCCTTCTAACTCGGCAGCTACTTTTTGCGGACCAATAACAGCCACATGTTTTATGGCATCGTCATTTAAGAAAAAATCATGAACACCTTGTACTAAAGGATCCTCAGGACCAACAACCACCATATCGATGTTGTGCTCTAAAACCAAAGCTTTTATAGCAGGAAAATCGGTAACACCAATATTTACATTGGTTGCTATATTTGCAGTTCCTGAATTTCCAGGTGCAACAAAAAGATTTTCACATTTCGGACTTTGAGCAATTTTCCAAGCAAAAGTATGTTCTCTTCCACCCGAACCAAGAATTAAGATATTCATTGTATTGATTTTTAGATTCTCTTTAATTTGATATGTATAAGAATAGCTTCATTATACGATTGCAAAAATAAGGGCTTTTTAGAATTAGCAACGCTAGGGGCTGCTTTTTTTCTTAAATTTTACGCCAAACTCCAAAAAAATATCAATTATATTTGGTTTTGTTTTTTCGCTTCTCGCATATGAATTTATTTAAATTTTCTTTACAACTCAAGGGCTTTCCTTTAGAAAGCGCCATGCGTGAGCTTAAAACCATTCAGGAAAAGAGCGCTTCGGATTATCAAGGTTATATTGAAAGTAAAAAACAAGACATTGTAAACTATCACCTGAAGCATAATCCTTTTTATAAGACTTTAGTTAAAACGGATAATAACTTCATTTGGAATGATCTTCCGGTGATGACTAAAAAGGATTTACAATGTCCTTTAGGTGACCGATTATCGACTGGATATTCTAAAAAAAACATATACATCAATAAAACCTCGGGATCGTCGGGAACGCCATTTTTATTTGCCAAGGATAAATTTTGTCATGCCCTAAACTGGGCCAATTTTATAGACCGCTACAACTGGTTTAACCTGGATTTACACCATTCTAAACAGGCCCGCTTTTACGGAATTCCTTTAGACAAAAAAGGGTACTATAAAGAACGTCTAAAAGACAAACTTAGCAACCGGTTTCGATTTTCTGTTTTTGATTTAAGCGATCATCAGTTTGAAAAGAATCTTAAAATCTTTCAATCTACCCAGTTTGACTACATTAATGGATACACAAGCGCCATTGTGCAATTTGCTAAATTTCTTCAAAAGAAAAACATCATTTTAAAAAATGCTTGCCCCTCGCTTAAAGCTTGTATTGTAACTTCGGAAATGCTTTTTGAATCGGATAAAACGTTATTAGAAAGTCAATTTGGGGTGCCAATCATCAATGAGTATGGCGCGGCAGAATTGGGCCTTATTGCTTTTCAAAACCACAATGACGATTGGGTTGTTAATCACGAAGATTTATACATAGAAATTTTAGACGATGATGATAACATACTGCCATACGGACAAATTGGACGTGTTGTAATAACAGCACTCTACAATAAAGCGCATCCGTTTATTCGTTATGATTTAGGAGATTTAGGGGCTTTATCTGAACGCAGCACGCTAGGAAACCTTTTGTTGAAAAGCCTACATGGCAGAACCAGTGACTTAGTGAAACTCCCTAGTGGAAAAACCGCTGCAGGCCTCACCTTTTACTATGTGACTAAAACCATAATTGAAGATGGCAGCTCGGTAAAGGAATTTGTTATTGAGCAACTCAAACTGGACACTTTTAAAATCATTTATGTTAGTGAACACCCCTTGTCACCATCAAAAAAGGAAGCTATTATAAAAGCGATTTCAAAATATTTAGAACCTCATCTCATGATTATTTTTGAACAAACCCAACGCTTAGACCGTTCAAACCGAGGCAAACTGAAACAGTTTACGTCGTATTTATAGTTTTGAAATAATTTGCGGTTTTTCCTATAGAAATTATGAGCAAGATTATTTTAAAATGAACTAAACCCTTTGCTGAAAAGCCGTTTTTATATGCATTCTTTTCATTGAAAAGGTATTCGAGTTTTCATTCAAAAAATCAATGATTATAATGCCTTTTTCAGCAATTTTAGTTTTTTCAAACTTAAGATCTACATCAGACGATTCAATTTTTAAAATGATTTCATAAATTAATTCTACTATTTTCTCAATATGAGATTCGTGAAGATTCGATATTTTTTTGATTACATCAGAAGCACTCATTTCAGCAATGTCTTCTAAGGACAGATCAAACTGAGTTTTTAGAGCATTATTTACTTCATCAATACCACCTTTAGCACTATTTGGGTTTAATCCACTGATTTTCTCTACCAAACCACTTAACATTAAAGTCAGCCTCTGAATTTCACGCTTTATTAAATCCTTTTCAACTTCCATATATCAATTTTTCAACCTTAATTTCTGATAACTTTAGTCTGCTTTGATTTCACCAAAAAATGTTCCTTTAAAAATATCACCATACAGTAAAGTGACTTCGTTTTAGAAAAACCTAAGCCTTTGTGATACACCCAATAATTATGTTTTATTAATTCAACTTTATTTGAAGAAATACCATTTTTTCTAACACGATAAGAGGCCAAGGCCTCCGGAATACCCAATGCTGGTTTTCCAGACTGTTTAATCGCAGCAAGCCATAGTAACCAGTCTTGGCGCTTTCTTAAATTTGGCGAGGTCATTTTGCCCAAACTTTTGGCGTTGTACACCCCTGTTAGATTCCCTATGTAATTGCTTTTTAAAAGCTTTTGGTACGATAGCGTTTTCAAGGCCACGACCATTTTATGTATTGGCGATCCGCTTTCATCCATTAAATTGTAACTAGAGAAAGACACATCACAGTTATGGATTTCCATGAATTGAATTTGAACTTCCAATTTATTAGGCTTCCATACATCGTCGGCATCTAAAAACGCGATATAATCGCCTTTAGCGCATTCAATTCCTTTATTTCTTGAAACAGCTGCTCCAGAATTTTCAGAATTTGATAATAGTTTGATATTTGAATGTTTTTCTAAAAAGGGGTGAACAACCTTTAGCGTATCGTCTTGAGAATTATCGTCAATTAATATCAGCTCCCAGTTTTTATACTTCTGATTAATTACACTGTTTATCGTTTCTGAAATAAAAGCTTCAGAATTAAACATGGGTGTTATAATAGAAACCAGTGCTTCCATGGCTATATTAAATCACTATTAATAGGCTTTTTCTTCACCTCGAACAGCATTTAAAAAGGTTTGTATAGCAATTTTGATATCGAGTAATAACGACCAGTTTTCAATATAGAAGATATCGTACTTCACACGATTGATAATATCTTTATCGGTTTCTACTTCACCTCTAAATCCGCTTGTTTGAGCTAAACCTGTAATGCCTGGTTTTACAAAGTGACGTACCATAAACTTATCGATACGTTGCGCATACATGTTTGTATGACTTACCATATGGGGTCTTGGCCCCACAACCGACATTTCACCGAAAAGCACATTAAAAAACTGTGGCAGCTCGTCGATACTTGTTTTACGAATAAAAGCACCAACCTTGGTTACCCTCATATCTCCCTTGGTGGCTTGATGTAAATGAGCATTTTCATTAGGCCTCATCGATCTGAATTTGTAACAATCAAACTCCTGGTAATTAAAGCCATTTCTAGATTGCTTAAAAAATATAGGGCCTTTAGATTCTAATCGAATTAAAATGGCAAGAATTGGTGTTAACCAAGACAATACCCCTATTATTATAAAAGAAGAAAATAAGATGTCGAATAAGCGTTTTACAAACTTATTTACAGGCTCTTGCAACGGAATATCCCTTATAGACAAAATGGGAATATAATTATAATACTCATACTTAAGACGTTTGGAGTATATATCCTTATTGTCTGGAATAAACTTTAATTCTCTTAAATTATTATCGGCGAAATCTATTAAACTATTTATCTGTTTGTTTGATAATTCGGCGACCGAAAAATAAATTTCATCAACGCTATTTTCTATGATATAATCGTAGCATTTTTTTAATGAAAATGATTTATCATCAACATCAAATTTCGCTTTAAAATTATAACCATAATCGGTACGGCTCTTAAATGTTTTTATAAGTTGCCTTGTTTTATCGGTATTTCCAATAACGATAACGTTTCGAATATTACCACCTAATACCGATCGATACTTTTTAAGTAAATATGTAGATAATAGTTTAAATAAGGATATCGATACAAATACAGCAATTAAATAAGCCCCCAGGGACAATCGACTTATATTAGGCTGTTTAAAAAACCCTATAAAAGCGTAAAGTACAATAGCAAAAGCAATAATTTGCCTAAATAATAAAGGTATTATTTGGATTAATCTGGTTTGACGTTGCACCTCATAAAAGTGGTTTTTTATAGCAATAATTAACCACAACAATGAAATATACAAACAGAACACATAAACATTGGTTAAATTAATATCAAAATAAAAAACCGCTATGTTTATAATAACTAAATCTATAAAACCGAAGAGAGGTTTTATTAATCCAGAATATCTACTTTTTTTATAATCCACTTATTTTTTTATATGATTATTAAAGTTTTTATGTTCACTTTTGTACAAGTCCTCGTGAGATAAATTTTTAAAATATTCGAAAGTTATTTTTAGGCCTTCTTCACGACCAATTTTAGGCTCCCATCCCAAAATTTCCTTAGCTAAAGTAATATCAGGTCGCCTTTGCATAGGATCATTAACTGGTAAATCTTTATAAATTACTTTTTGATTGGATCCTGTGAGCTTAATAATTTCTTCAGAAAATTCTTTAATCGTAATTTCATTCGGGTTTCCAATATTTACAGGTTCTACATAGTCACTCAATAACAACCTATAAATACCTTCAACCTGATCGTCCACATAACAGAAAGATCGTGTTTGAGAGCCATCACCAAAAACAGTTAAATCTTCTCCTCTCAAGGCTTGCCCCATAAAAGCTGGAATCACACGTCCATCGTTTAATCGCATGCGCGGTCCGTAGGTATTAAATATACGAACAATACGGGTTTCTACACCATGAAAACGATGATACGCCATGGTTATAGATTCCTGAAAGCGTTTGGCTTCGTCGTAAACACCACGTGGCCCAATGGTACTAACATTTCCATAATAAGCCTCTGTTTGTGGGTGTACTAACGGATCACCATATACTTCTGAGGTAGAAGCTATAAGCATTCGAGCTTTTTTAGCTTTGGCCAAACCTAATAAATTATGAGTCCCTAAAGCTCCAACTTTTAAAGTTTGAATTGGTATTTTCAAATAATCAATCGGGCTTGCTGGTGAAGCGAAATGCAATATATAGTCTAACGAACCTGTAACCTCAACGAACTCGGTAACATCATGCTCAATAAACTCAAAGTTAGCATGGTCTTCTAAATGAGCTAAGTTTTTTCTGTCTCCAGTTATAAAATTATCCATACCAATAACATAGTATTCTTCTTTTATAAAACGGTCGCATAAATGTGAACCTAAAAAACCTGCAGCTCCTGTAATTAAGATTTTTTTCAAGTGTGTAAATATCGATTAATTGATTAGTGACAAATGTAAAGGTTTAACTTTTAATGTTAATACTTGTTTTATAATAATCTTACCCATCACAACCAAACAGAACTTATCTGAACACCTACATAATTAATACAAAAGTAACGATACCTATTCTGCAATCAATTTTATGTTTGTTTCTCTAACTTCGATTGATTTTGTAAGAAAACCTTAAAATTAAATTTCTAATACATATAATTTGTATCTAGCTCTAAAAAACTAAATTATTTTACAAAAAAAAGCAAAACACAATGTAATAGACTAAATAAAATGAAGAAACAATTATATTTAACACAAAAAAACATTATTTAGAAAACCTTTTTACTTTTTGTCAAAATAAAAATAGATATTTTAATAGGAATGATTTGTCTTGCCTAGATAAAGTATTGTGTTATTTTTGCTCTTTGTAAATATTATTATGGGGTTAAAAAAGAAAAATTTAATCGTTTTCGGCACACGTCCAGAGGCAATTAAAATGGCACCTTTAGTAAAGGCGTTTGAAAAACAAAAAGACATATTTGAAACAAAAGTCTGTATTACCGCGCAACATCGTGAAATGTTGGATCAAGTCTTGTTTTTTTTTGAAATAACTCCCGAGTATGATTTGAATTTGATGAAACCAAATCAAAATCTTTATACATTAACTGCGGATATAATCACTGATTTAAAACCAATTTTAGAAGAATTTAATCCCGATTATGTTTATGTTCATGGAGATACAACTACTACAATGGCCGCAAGTATCGCGGCATTCTATTCAGGTGCTAAAGTATGTCATATAGAGGCAGGGTTACGAACTTTTAACAAGCGTTCTCCTTTTCCTGAAGAGGTAAATAGAAGTATTGCTGGTAGTATTTCAGATTTTCATTTTGCACCAACAACAACGTCTAAACAAAATTTATTGAATGAAAACATACTAGATTCTACCATATTAGTAACTGGAAATACTGTGATTGATGCCTTAAATTTTAGTAGCAAAAAGGTAAGCACAACTAACTATAAAGATGAAGAGGTAGACAAACTAAAATCTATAGTTGATACAAATAAGCGATTAATTTTAGTCACTGGACATCGTCGTGAAAATCATGGACAAGGGTTTATTAATATCTGCAATGCTTTAAAGAGAATTGCGTTAGATCATTCGGATGTTCAAATTATTTACCCAGTCCATCTAAATCCAAATGTCCAAAAGCCAGTGTATGAACTTTTGGGTGATATTAACAACATTATTTTAATTGAACCCTTATCCTATCCTGCCTTTGTGTGGTTAATGAACAAATCTTATTTAATTATTACCGATAGTGGAGGTGTTCAAGAAGAAGCTCCAAGTTTAGGAAAACCTGTTTTAGTTATGAGAGATACCACTGAGCGCCCAGAAGCAGTGGAAGCCGGAACGGTTTTACTTGTGGGAACTAATAAGAATAAAATAATAGAAGAAACAAACCGTTTATTAACTGATGAATTAGCTTATTTCAATATGAGTAAATTACACAATCCATATGGTGATGGTAAAGCATGTGACCGAATCATATCTTTTATAAAAAACACCTAATGAATATATCTTCTCTATTTAAAAAGAAGATTTTCAGAGAAATTTTAACCTATTCTATTGGTAGTTTTGGGTCTAAAGTTCTCTCTTTTTTATTATTTCCTTTTTACACCTATTTTCTATCACAAAATGATTTAGGAGAATATGATCTATTAATAACCTTGGTGACTCTTTTTGTACCATTGGTTTCTTTACAAATATCTGATGCAACATATAGGTGGCTTATTGGGGAAGAATACGTTACCGAATCAGATAAACAAAAAGTTATTGCCAATGCAATATTCATATTAGTCATAGGTGCGGTAATTTTTTCTGCTTGTTTTGTAGTATATACTTTCTTCAAAAGCTTTAATTATCAAATTTACTTCCTTTTATTAATTTTTCTAAATTCGCTATTACCACTATTACAGAGTATTCTAAGAGGATTAGGCAAAACAAAATATTTTGCAGCAAATGGTGTAATTACCACCTTCTTAGTGGTTATTTTTAATGTCATATTTGTTTACTACCTTAAACTAAATATAAAAGGCGTATTTTTAGCCTACATCATAGCCTATACTATATCATGTGCTATGATAGTATATCATTTTAAATTATTTCAATATTTAAAAATACGTTATTGGAATTTCAATTTAGTAAAATCTATGGTAGGCTATTGCTTACCCTTAATCCCTAACTTAATGAGTTGGTGGGTTATTTCGTCTGCTAGCAAATTTATTATTTTACACTATGAAGGTATTGAGGCTAATGGCTTGTATGCAGTAGCTACGAGGTTTTCTAGTTTACTTTTAGTTGTAAACTCTGTTTTATTATTGCCTTTACAAGACAGTGTGTTAAAAGAAAAAAAAGACACTGTATTTTATAAAATGTTAAACAAATTTATTGTTTTTGAAATAATTCTTGTTTTTGGGTTGGCATTGTTTTCTCCATTAATGACTAAAATATTAGTAGCAGAGGAATACTTTATAACCTGGCAATATATTCCATTTTTATACCTTGGCGTAGGCTTTAATGCTATAGCAGGATTTTTGGGGTTGAAATATCAAAAAAAGAAAACAACATTAAAAATTACATCAACCTCATTTGTAGGAGCAATCGTTTCTATTGTTTTTAGTTTTATATTAGTACAATCAATGGGCTTACAAGGGATCTCAATTTCGTTTATGTTAGGGTTTTTAAGTGTTCTACTCCTAAGATATATAGACATCACCAAAAGGCCTCTTAATAATGCCTGTTTTTATTTAATTTTGGCAGCCCCTATAGCCTGTTATTTAAGTGTTTTATTAATGAATAATGTCGTGCATGTTTTATAACAAATTATTAAATAAAATTAAAATTTACCGAATTAAAGGTAAATTAAAGCACTTTGGAGACTTGAATGATATTCATTCAAGTATAAAAATAGCATTTCCTAGTAGCGTTCATATAGGCTCTTATGTTTACATAGGACCGAATGCAGATATTAATGGATTAGGTGATGTGGAGATTCATGACGGTGTGATTATAGGTCCCAATTTGGTTATTCATTCAGCTAATCACACTTATGTAAATTCTAAATATATCCCATACGATGAAACCTTCGACTTTAAAAAAGTAACCATTGAAGAAAATGTTTGGATTGGAGGAAACGTTATTATCACACCTGGAAGCCATATTGGAGAAGGAAGTATTGTAGGAGCTGGTTGTGTGGTTTCAGGCACCATACCCCCGTTGTCTGTGATTATAGGTAACCCTTGTAGAATTATAAAAACCAGGGACTCTAATCATTATTATAAATTAAAATCTGAAGGTGCTATTTATTTAAAAAATAAATTTATAAAAAAAATTAAACCTTTAACAGAAAGATGAACATATCAATAAAAGGTGCTTATGGTGAGAGTAACTTCGGGGATGACCTCCTAATGGTTGTTTTTGAAGACTATATTAATTCGAACATACAAACAAAACAACTCAATTTTATAGGTGAAGAAAATGATTACGTTTATAAATTTCTAGTTAATTCTAGTTATAATAATAAACATAAAAACGAGATGCTCATCTATGGAGGTGGCACTCAATTTTTTGCATTTATTGAAAAATATACTATAAAGGCAAAATTAAAAAGCCTTATTTCTAATAGCCCCATTGAATTGATTACAAAACTTTTTAGCAAATTTAGATCTGCAAAACAGAAAGTTGAAGGAGAAAAAGTTTTTTTAGGTTTTGGATTAGGGCCTTTTCACGGGAATACTAAAGCTATTAATTTTGCAAAATCACAATTAAAAAACTCATTTTTTATTGGAGTAAGAGATGAAAAATCATTTGAATATTGCAGTGATTGGAACTTAAACGCTATTTTAGGAGCTGATGTAGTTTTTTCATCATATTTTCAGAAATTCCTTAAAACCCCTGATCCATTAGAAGTAAAAGACAATATAGGGATAATAGTTAGAGATTGGGACTGGGATAACAATAAGGTTGACTATCAGAATCGCATTATAACTTTTGTTGATTCTAACCCACAACTTGATGTTACCTATATCGTTTTCTCAAAAGACAAAGATTCAAAATGGATAGAAAAAATAAGTAACAAAAAACATATTATTTGGGAGCCTGAAAAAATGAAAATTAAGGACTTTCTTTTAGTCTTAAACTCCTTTTCAACATTTATTACTGCCCGATATCACGGGGCTATTATTGCTGGGCTACTTGGTAAGAAAGTAATTTGTATAGAAATAGAGCCCAAATTAAAAATACTTACAAAACAAATACCCACATTCGCCCTATGGAATAATGAATTTAACACAGATGAATTAGGCGAAATTTTGAATTCAAAATTAGCATGTACCCATGAAGATTATATCATTAAGCTTAGATCAAAAGCAGATGAAATGTTGAATTTATTCGTAGAAAAATACAAAAGTAAATTTCTAAGTAATAAATAAACCAATACTTTTGTAGTTTTTATACTGGAGTGATGGTACTTTTAAATTTATACTAAAATATATGAATATATATAAAAAACATATACTTGTTTATGACGATGATTTAAAAAAATGTCCTCCAATCTTATCGGTTATTAACGTTCTCCTCTCAAATCACTGTGAATTAACTTATGTAGGTCATTGTAGCTCTAAAAGTATTATTGATAATTTTGAAAAAAACGATGTAACTTATAAGAAAGTACCTGGATATGAAAAAAACGAGAGTACATTAAAAAAAACAAAGATTACATTTAAATACAAGAACGAAGTAAAAAAACATCTGGATGAAACTTATGAGAATGAAACATTAGTTTGGTTTTTTGGAAATAGAAACTCATACATACTAGGTTCATTAATAAAATCATATAAAAGTATCCTGTACTTATTTGAATTTCCTTATGCCTTAAATGTACCTAATCAGTTAAGGGTAGTTGTTCCATTTCTTCAGTATAAAAAAGAAATACAAAAAGCTTGGAAAGTAATTTGTTGCGAATATAATAGAGCGCAAATAGTAAAAGCATATTATGATTTAGAGGTAGATCCACATGTGATTCCTAATAAGTTTTTTATTGATGAAGACCACATAGATTCATTCAATCAGGATACAGAGATTAAAAGCATTCTAGAGCGCGTTAAGAACAAAAAAGTAATTCTTTATCAAGGGATTCTTAACTTTCCTGAAAGAAGAGTGGAAGAACTTTGTCAAGCCATTGAATATTTAGACGAAAGTTATGTCATATGCATTATGGGAGGTGATAATACAGAAAGACAATCATTGGTCGACAAATATGCTTCAGAACGCGTTATTTTTCTACCCTTTATTTCACCCCCTAAGTATATGCTAATTACTAAAATTGCATATATCGGTTTTCTGTCTTACTTCCCAGAACGCTCTAATTCAATAGAAGCATGTATTAATGTATTATATTGTGCACCAAATAAATTATTTGAATATTCACGATATAATATCCCAATGATTTCCAATAATGTTCCTGCACTAAAAAGTAGTTTTGATCAATTTCAAGCTGGACTCTGTACTAATGAATTTACTCCTGAGGAAATTGCTAGATGTGTAAAAGAAATTTCAGCTAACTATACACAATTTTCATCGGGGGCAAAAAAACTTTTTAATTCAGTTAATATCAAAGCATTGATTGAAGAAATTATAATTAAAAGTGAATAATACTGTAGTATAAATGATATCCTTAAAATCACTTAGTAAAACTTTATTTTTTACAGGTTTGTTCTTTTTGCCTTTTAATTCAAATGTACCAAGTTTTTTTATGGTCCTAGGAGAATATGGAAATGACTCTTCACCTATATTTTTTCTTTTATCATTTATTTTTTTACTAACTCACGACCTTATTCGTTCTAAGCTAAGGTTACCTCTAAATTCAATTCTATATGCTCTTTTTTTGATATTTGTTTGCTATGCTCTTTTTGTTTCTTTTTTAAATATATCCCAAATATCCTCTTATTATTTCAAACAAACTTCTGGATTTGAGCGGCTCTTTAAACAATTAATTTCTGTAATACTTTCAGGAGTTATATTTTTTTATGTTTTCTATAACATATGCTATGATTATGGTGTGACTCATTTTTTTAAGAAAACAAGAAAAGTATTTTTAGCAAGCTTGATAGTTGTTAGTATTTATGGTTTTTTAGAGTTTTTCATCATAAACTTAGGAGCGGAATCGCTAACATCAGTTTTATCTATTTTCGATTTCTTTCCTTTTGTCAAAGTTCATTTAGATTATAACTTAGGAAGAATATCATCTACCACCTATGAGCCTCCTGCATTAGGTTCGTTTTTGATAACAATATCTGGCTTTATGTTTAGCTATATTTTAACCTCTGTAGGAATAAAAAAATTTGTACCATTTTTATTAGTTGTAATTCTAGCTTTTTTAACAAAATCACGAACCGCATTTGTAGTAATAATAATACAAATATTAGTAGGTGTATATTTTGCATATAAAGAATCGTTAAGGTTTAGATCAATACTAACTAAAGGATTAATTTCTTCCTCCATATTAGTTATTATTGTAATCATTTTTAATGGTAAAAAAATTGCTATAAGCATAGAAGAAAGACTAGACTCTTTAAATTTTGTTGAAAACACAAAATACGGTAAATCTGATAATGCAGTATCTAATAAATCAAGATTGGGCATACAATATGCAATGTTTCAAGCCTTTTTAAGAAATCCATTAACAGGAACTGGTTGGGGACAACAAACTTATGTTTCTAAACAGTTTTACCCAGAGTGGGCCGTTAAAAATAATTATGAATTTAGAGAAAGTTATCTCAATGAAGAAGTCAAATCTTTCCCCCCTGGGTATAATATGTATCTTAGGGTTTTAGCCGAAACAGGAATATTTGGTTTTTTCATATTTATGCTATTTTTAATTACTATCATTCTAAGTTTACTAAAACAAATTAAAAACAATAAAAAATATAACTATATCACTATGTCACTTAATGTAGCCTTTATTGGATGTTTCTTTAATTGGCTACAAATAGATTCCTTTCGTTTATATGGGTTTTGGATATGCTTAGCTATTTTAATATTACTACAAAAAAAGAATAATGAACAATATAATAGTATTAATTCCGCATTACAACAATAATGAAGGGTTGTTACAGTCTCTTTTATCTATCAGTGAGACTCATCTCCAAGTTGACATATTAGTTATTGATGATGGCAGTAAAAATCCACCAATACTTAAAAACCTTCAGCAAAATTATTCGTGTGGAAAAATTATTATGGAAGTTCTTGAAAAAAATCGTGGTATTGAAAATGCTTTAAATGAAGGCCTAAATATCATAAAAAAACTAGATTATGAGTATATCGGTCGCTTGGACTGTGGTGATTTATGTTTAAAAGATCGATTTAAAAAACAAGTTGAATATTTAACTCAAAATAAAGATGTATTTTTATTAGGGACTTGGGCAAATATAAAAGACACACAAGGGAAGCTTTTATATGTTTTAAAACACCCAACCCAGTATGATGATATTAAGAACAAAATGTACATAAACAGCATGTTTGTACACCCTTCTGTGGTCTTTAGAACAGAAGTTCTAAAACACATAAATGGCTATCCTACCAACTATAAAGCAGCCGAAGACTATGCCTTTTTCTTTAAATTAATCCATAAATATAAAGCAGAGAATATGCCTGAGGCCTTATTGGATTATATCATTGACGAAAATTCTATTTCTTCACAAAAAAGATTTATCCAGGTAAAAAGCCGTATACGAATAATCATTCATCATTTCAAGTTTGGGATCTATCCTATTTACGGATTAATTAGAAACATTCTATTATTATTTATGTCTCGAAATATAACTACGGTAATTAAAAAGGTTTTTAATTCAAAAGAATGAAAATTATAAACACCATTTATTTACTTTTATTTTGCTTATTACTTGTACTCGTACCTTTTATTGATTTAGGAGAAGCGATTACAAACTTATTTATATTAGGCTTAGCTATTTTATTCCCTTTTGTTATTAAAAAAAAACATCTCATATTTTTAAAACAGAACAAAGGAGTAATTTGTATAATTTCCTTAGCCTGTATTATACTTTTAGAAATAATAATTTTTAAAAGGTGGGAAGATTTAAAAGTCAGCTCAAAACTATGGTTATTTATAGCTTTTTACATTCTATCAATACCTCTATTAGATAGAAAAGAAATAAAAAAACTAATGCTTAGCTTTTTATTTGGAGTTTTTGTGTTATTTATTTCCTCCTTAGTTTTAATTGTAAAAGGTTACTTATTAGATGATAATTTCAATATCGCTGTTGGTGATGTTAATTCCTTTCTATTAGGTGATCGCCCATATATGGGTTTTATGTATTTAATAGGAATATTTACTTCCTTTTTTTTAGTGACAGTAACTAAAAATAAACCCTTAAGGTATTTGTTATTCCTGTTTTCATTTTCTTTAGTTTTATTTTTATTTTTTATATCTGCCAGAGCATCAATGCTATCCTTATTTATTGCAATACTTACGGCAATATTCTATATAAAAGATCGAAGAATTAAGTTAATCACTATTGGAAGTTTTACCGCGATTTGTTTCACTATGCTCTATTTTAACAACAACTTCAAAGAACGTTTAACTCTTGGTTTTAAAGAAGATAATGTTACACTTAATAAAATTCTAAGGTTTGAACCACGTTATTACATATGGAATTGTGTGTATAAAATCACAACAAATAGCTCCCCTAAGTTTACGGGATTGGGTTTTGAAAATACCCAAGAAAAATTAAACAGCTGTTTTTTAGCAGGTGAAAACTTTAATAACCAAGAGCACAAACAATGGTTTTTAGATAAAAAATTTAATACACATAATCAATATTTTAATTTTTATCTAGGCTCTGGTATTATAGGTTTAATAAGTATGCTATTTTTCTCATTTACAACCTTAATTGATAATCGCCACAGTTTATTTGCCTTTGTGATAAACCTCTCCATGCTTTTATTTTTTGTATTCGAGAATGTTTTAACTCGACAAATGGGAGTAGTACTTTGTGCTATAGTTCTAATATTCTCTAAAGGCATAAAACTTTTAACTTCCGAAAAGAAATCTCATTTAGAACCAACACCATAGTACAAAGAGGTGTCTATGCTAAAAATTATTTTTTTATTAGTAAGCAAAATTTATTATGTAATTGATAACTTTGCATGAATTTCTTAATATGAAGCATATTGAATAAAATAAAAGTAGTTCATGTACTCAATTCGGTTGGTGGTGTTGACGTTTCGCTACGTTTAATACTAGAAAATATAAATCCTGATAAATTTGAATCTATTGTTATTCATGGTGATAGCGATACCAAAAAGGTGTTTTTAGATAAAAACGGGAATTCAATTAAGGAATATAAATTACCAATACAAAGGGAGTTAAATTTTTTTAAAGATTTTAAATCTATCTATTCCACTTTTAAAATCATTAAAAAAGAAAAACCTGAAATTATACATGCTCATAGCGCAAAAGGTGGGGTTGTTGCCAGAGCTGCTAATATTTTTTTCAAAACAAAAGTCTTTCACACCCCTCAAGCATACTCTTATTTAAGTGCTGAGTCTAAATTAAAAAAACGCATTTTTTTATTTATTGAGCAATTTTTTAAACAATTTAATTCGGTGTTAGTTGCCTCTTCGGAATCAGAAAGACAACGTGGCCTTAAGGAGGTAAATTATAGCTCAAAAAACGCCCTGTTGTTTAATAATTCTATCTTACCTATAAAATTAAATAAAAATAATCCTTCCCAAATCCTTGATCGTTTATTTGATGATTATATCTGTACTGTAGGTCGTCCATCATTTCAAAAAAATATAGAGATGATGATTGAGGTCATTCATAAACTTAAACAAAAAAACTTTAATGTTAATTTGGTAATATTAGGAGTTGGAGAATATAGCCCTAATATTGAGTCTGTTAAAAATAAGATTAAAAAATATGATCTCGAAAATAATGTTTTACTTATTGAGTGGATAGATAGAAATGAAATATTTAAAATCATAAAACGTTCCAAACTATATATTTCTACAGCTCGATACGAAGGTTTACCGTATTCAATTATTGAAAGCTTATCTTTAGGAAAGGCTTGTGTAGTAACGAACAGTGACGGTAATCGGGATTTAGTTGAACATAACTTTAATGGTTTTGTGGTAGACAATGAAGATATTGATCAAATGGCAGAATACATTCAAACATTATATTCCGACGACATTTTAAGAATGAATTTTGAAAAAAAGGCTCTACAGTTATTTGAAAATAAATTTAATATGATTAATAATATTTCTAAATTAGAAGACTTGTATCGTACTTATTCTACTAAACACGGTTAACAAACAAGGAATAATTAAACTTAATTTATTCAAATTCTTAACAAAGCACCCGTTAAAATAATGTTATTCCAGACACCTTTATTAAACTAATACCTGAAGGGGAGTTATCTGTTTTTTGAGTGAATTGATATATGCTATAATACGACGTCCCATACTTAGGTAACAAAACAATTAATGAATTTAAATTTATAATTATATTCAACTAGCACTAGGCCTTTGTTACTCAATCAATTCTCTATTTTTTTGATATAAGTCCAACCAAGTTGTATCCACTTCAAATAAAAAGATTTTCTAAACTTTTCTGCCAGTGAGGTACACGAATAGATAATGCCTGTACAATTTTTCCTTTGTTCAGTACTGAATACTCTGGGCGCTTTGCAGCGGTTGGATACGCTTCAGTTGGGATTGCTATAACGTTTACTTTACTATTTGCGAATTTAAAAATGGTTCTAGCAAAATCGTACCAACTCGTTTCCCCTTCATTACTAAAATGGTATACGCCATAATTATTGTTACTAGTAACAATAATTTTCAATAAAACCTCAGCCAAATCGCCCGCATAAGTTGGGGTTCCTATTTGGTCGGAAACCACTGAAATTTCATCTCTTGTTTCAGCCAATCGTAACATGGTTTTCAAAAAGTTGCTCCCATGCTCGGAGTACAACCAAGAAGTTCTAATAATAAAATGTTCTTTTATTAACTTTTGAATTTCTATTTCACCTTGTAGTTTTGAAGCTCCATATACGCTTATTGGGTTTGGGGTATCGGCTTCGGTATAAGGCGTTGTTTTTTTGCCATCGAACACAAAATCGGTTGAAACATGTAATAAAATCGCTTTATTTTCTTTGCAAACGGAAGCCAAATTTTTAGCGCCTTCAGCGTTAATTTGAAAAGCTTTTTCTTTTTCTGTTTCGGCTTGATCAACCGCCGTATATGCTGCACAATTTATACAGTAATCAATGGATTGATTCCCTTGAAAAAAAGCTTGTAATTCTTTTAAATTGCAAATATTTAATAAAGTAGCATCAGTATAAATAAAATTTAAATCCTTATACTGAACTTCTAAATCTTTGATACAACTTCCTAGCTGCCCGTTTGCTCCTACTACTAAAACACTCATTATAAAACTATATTTTCAAAGTTAGGAAGTATAAGGTCTTTTTCTGAAATAATTAAATCGGAAGCCTCTATTTTCCAATCGATATTTAAAGTATTGTCGTTGTAAATAATACCGCCTTCCGAAGCCTTATTATAAAAGTTATCACATTTATAAGAGAATAAGGCCGTTTCACTTAATACTACAAAACCATGGGCAAAGCCCCGAGGCACAAACAACTGTTTTTTATTGTCTGCATTTAATTCTACAGCAATGTATTCGCCAAAAGTTTCTGAATCCTTTCTGAGGTCGACCGCTATATCTAACACCGAACCCTGAATAACACGTACTAACTTAGCTTGGGCATGTTCAGCACGCTGAAAATGTAAACCTCTTAAAACTCCTCTAGACGAAAAAGATTCGTTATCCTGTACAAATTGAACATCTAAGCCTGTTAGCTCATTAAAGGTATTTTGGTTATAACATTCTAAAAAATAGCCACGATCATCACCAAAAACTTTAGGTTCTAATAAAAAGCAATCCTTCAGCTTTGTTTCCTTTACAATCATTCGTTGTTTTTGTATTCTATTATTATTTTCAATCTATAAAAACGTGATAATTATACCTTATATAATTAATCGTGTTGATATGATTTTATTTCGTTTTTAATAAACCCAATAAATTTTTACCGTAGCCACTTTTAAGCAAAGGTTCTGCTAAGGCTCTAAATTGATCCTCGTTTATAAAACCCATTTCAAAAGCAGCGCCCTCAATAGCACCAATTTTTAAACCTTGACGCTCTTCTATAACCTCAACAAACTGTGACGCTTGCATAAGCGATTGAAAGGTTCCGGTATCTAACCAAGCAGTACCACGATCTAAAATGCTTACACTAAGCTTACCTTGTTCAAGATAAACTCGATTTACATCTGTGATTTCTAACTCACCGCGATGGCTCGGTTTTATATTTTTAGCAATGTCTACAACTGAATTGTCATAGAAATAAATCCCTGGCACAGCATAATTTGATTTAGGCTGCTCAGGCTTTTCTTCTATCGAAATGGCCTGTCCCGATTCGTCAAATTCTACAACCCCATAACGTTCTGGATCATGCACACGATACGCATAAATAATACCACCTTCTGGATCGTTATTTGCTTGCAAAAGTTTTGCTAAACCTGTCCCATAAAATATATTATCCCCTAATATTAAAGCCACTTTATCATTGCCAATAAAATCGGCTCCTATTACAAAGGCTTCTGCCAAACCATTAGGTTCTTCTTGTACAGCATACTCAAAGGTACAACCATACTTTTTTCCATCTCCCAATAAATCTTTAAACAAAGGCAAGTCTTTAGGTGTAGATATAATTAAAACCTCATGAATACCTGCGTACATTAAAGTAGAAAGCGGATAGTAAATCATAGGTTTATCGTAAATAGGCATGAGTTGCTTACTAACCGATAAAGTTAATGGATGTAATCGTGTTCCCGAGCCGCCTGCTAAAATTATTCCTTTCATTGGTTTATTATTGTGATGTTATGGTGATATTAGGCTGATGTAGGCTTTTAAACTTCTAATATCTAATATTTAACTTTTACGATAAATTGCCCTTCGACAAGCTCAGGCTGATACATTTCCCTTACTTACCCCTAACTATACTGCTTCTCGTAATACTCTAGATAAGCTCCACTGGTAACATTTTTTAACCAGATTTCATTTTCTAAATACCAGTCGATAGTAATTTCTAGACCTTGTTCAAAGGTGACGGATGGCTTCCAACCTAGTTCTTTATTAATTTTAGAAGCATCAATAGCATAACGTAAATCATGTCCTGGCCTATCTTTAACGTAGGTTATTAACTTTTCTGATGTTCCCGCTTTTCTTCCTAATTTTTCATCCATTTGTGCACATAATAGAGTTACTAAATCGATGTTTTTCCATTCGTTAAAACCTCCAATATTATAAGTCTCTGTATTTTTGCCTTTATGAAACACTAAATCTATAGCCAAAGCATGATCCTTAACATACAACCAATCTCTGGTATAGTTACCATCACCATAAACAGGCAACGCTTTATTTTGAATGATGTTATTTATTAATAATGGAATAAGTTTTTCTGGAAACTGAAACTGTCCATAATTATTAGAACAATTGGATATGACATAAGGTAGTCCATACGTTTCTCCATAAGCCCGAACAAAATGATCTGAACTCGCTTTTGAAGCAGAATACGGCGAATTTGGATCATAGGATGTGTTTTCGGTAAACAAGCCTGTTTCCCCTAATGTTCCATAAACCTCATCGGTACTTACATGGTAAAAACGTTTGTTCTCATAATTACCATGCCATATGTTTTTAAAGGCATTAAGCAATACCATGGTTCCAATAACATTCGTTTTCACAAAGGCTAAAGGGTCGACTATAGAACGATCAACATGTGATTCTGCTGCTAAATGAATCACACCATCAAACTTATGTGAATTAAAAAGATTGTTAACAAAAAACTCATCGGTGATATCACCTTTAACAAAGGTATAATTTGGTTTATCCTCAATATCTTTTAAATTTTCGAGGTTTCCCGCATAGGTCAGTGCATCTAAATTAAAGATGTGATAGTTTGGATAATTATCAACAAACAGCCTCACCACATGCGAACCAATAAAACCTGCACCTCCAGTAATTAATATATTCATAATTTTTTGCTTTTGATAGCTCCTCAATTTAATAAAATGTCATAAAAGTATATATTACAAACACCTATTTTGTCCAGTTTCACATTTAGATTTAAATTGAAAACACTAAAAACCTCCGTTTTTTATAAAACTAAAAATCTCAGATTAAAAGTAACCTGAGATTTCAATATCTAATACATAAACATTACAATTTAAGTCTTAAATTTTACTTTGCTGTTTAAGAAACTTTCCTAAGCCTAAAAATGCAAAAACGGCAAGTGTTAACCCAAATAAAAGTAACGGTAAAACAAACTTCTTTTTGTCGGTCCAAGTTCTTGTATCATATCCTGTTTCTGGAAAACCAGCTACAATATTTATCACCCCAAACTCTTGAGCTTTTCTTAAATTAACTTCACGTCGTAACTCTTCAAGATCCAAACGCTTTTCAATCACCTTAGACTCATCCACTAACAAACCATTTGAATCGCTATCTCCGGCCATATATAGGTTCGTTCCAGAACCTTGTACAGGCTCCTTACGAGACTCGTTTATTCTAATTTTTAAATACTCATTGGCTAAAGAATCTGTTTTTCGAATTTGACTTCGCAATGCCGCTTCTTCCATTTCCAAATTTCTTTTGTTCGCGAGCACCAAATTTTCTAAATATGGGTTATCGATAAGTTTATGTTTCACTCCTGGCTCGATCGTTTTAAACAAAGATTTGTCGGTTGCAGTCACTCCAATTTGATGTATCGGGTAGTTTGTAGCCGTTAGCGAGTTCACATAACGATCGTAAGTCATTTCTGTTCTAGACAGTGAATCTAGCTTCAAATAAAATTCGGAATACATTTCTGCCACTTGGTTTTCATCAATTGAAGGGTTAATAAAAAACCCTTTTAACTTTACTGCCTGAGATGGTTTTATATTTAAAATCGCAGCTAAACGTATAGAATCCTCATCCAGAGTTAATTGGTGTAACTGTTTAACATTCTCATATACTTGACGAGCCGAATTAAAGTTCGTTTCAACAAACATATTTGCGCCATATGATTTATCGGAATTTACATCTAAAGCAAAACCAGCAGCAAAACCAATAATAATAGCTGCACCATACGAAATAATGTTTTTGTAAAAATGCGCTAGTAAAGCAATTAATAATTTGTACAAACCAATAAATATGCTTGCTATAAACTTAAATAACTTTTCGAAACCTCTTCCGATGACCTTAAACAATTGTCCTAAGTCAACCTCCTCTGATTGTTGTGGTTTCTGCCCTTCGTTACTCATAATAATTTTTAGTTAAGTATTTGTTCTAATATAGTTTTTGTTATTAAATATGTTGGTTTTACTCCAGAAGCTCCTAAACCTCCAGAAGCTAAGGTTGCTCCAGTTTCTAAGGGATTATCACTAGCGTAGTACGCATATCTTACTTTTACATTTTCTGATATACTGCCTCTAACTTTTGATGCTGCTTGAATCGCTTTTTGATAATGCGCCCCTTCCATTTCTAGTCCTATAACCCGCCACGTGGAATTATAAAAGAATTTTAAAATATCTTTATTTTGAAGTGATGTTCCTAAAACCGTAATCATAGAGCCTTCATAAACCGAAATGCCTTGCCCTTCTAAATCTTCCTTTTTAAGTTCATTTTTAAACGGGTAATTATCGGCGGTACCTTCAAAAATGTGTGCAGACGGAATCATAATATCCCCTTTACCACCTTCTAAAATACCTGCTTTACCCATAATAGACACAGAATCTACATTTAAATGAATTTCAGATTCTTTTGCTTTATAAGGCTTGAGTAACTCATCTATAGTTTCATAGGCTTGCTCTCCGAAAGCATAATCCATAACGAGAATAGCAGGTTGCTCTTCTTTTAAAATGGTTTCAGAAGCTTTAACACCTAACTTTGAAGCATCAAATTTAGCTGTATCAAAAAGCTGAACATCAATATTAGCACCCGAAGTATCCTTGATATAAATCATTCCATTTTGCAAAGCTTCTTTGGAAATTTTATGTCTTGAAGTTTCGTTTTCTGGCTGACTTAAAGATTCGTATACTTCAAAAATATCTTTTTTAGAGTTTTGTAACTTTAAAGCTTCTTTAGCAAAAAACGTATTCATGACACTATGCATATTAGCGCTAATAATATGAATAGGACGGTTTAACAAACCTGCTTTAAAAAGCGTTTCTTTTATCGTATCAGCCCATATTTCTCCATGAATATGATGACCAATACGTTCTCTTAAAACTGGACTAAAAGTAATGGTTCTTTTATCGTTATTCGTAAGCTCTTCAATTGCTAGCTTCCCCAACCAATACACAATATGCAAAAACCGTTCGGGCTGAGATGGCATAGCATAAGCGCTATAAATCGTGTTTATTTCATTAAAAGTACGCCCTAAAATATTCGCAGCATGCGTAATAGCAACTTCTCGCTGCTCCCGTGACAGCTTCTTTTTAGAAAGCACTGCTGCTTCTAGTTTCATCCAATCTCTTGTAGTCGCACCGTCTTCATCAATTAAAACACGTCGACCAATTTTATGAGATTCAATGAATATAAATGTAAGATGGGTTAAAATATCGTAGATTTCCGATCGACCTCTGGTTATCTCAATATTCATCTGCTCATCGTCAATGCGGTAACAATTACGACGACGCTTTTTAGGAACTATGGATTCAAAATGTGAATTTGAATAACCTTCATCACTGGTTAGGTTTATAAAGGTGCACTCCTCAATCCCTTGAGGCAGACGATCAATAACATAAAGTAAGCCTTCAAGCTCGGCTTTTTCTTCTCCAACCGAACCATAAATTTCTGGCCTTAAAAGCAACAAAGCCTCTCTTAAAGTTTCTCCAGAAATCCCCATAGGCTTGTAAAACCCACGATTAAACAGGTGACGCATCGTGATATACAACCGCTCAATCGCGTTGGAACTCTCTTGCGCTCGTGTTCTAGTATGATGATTTTTTCCTGACATGAAATCGGTTAAATGCGCTGCAAAGATAACATTATTGGTTGAATCTTAATCTTGAAAACCTTGAACAATTTTTCTGTCGTTTGACAACCTCGGAATTTTATTTTGTCCGCCTAATTTTCCCTGCGACTTCATATAGGCTTGAAATCCGCCCTTCTTAACTTTTGTGATTTTTAATGGCTGTAAAACTTTACCCACTATCAAATCAAAATAATAAGTGTTTTGTTTTTGCAGCGATTCATCTATTTTTTTCGCTAAAGCGGAAAGATCCTCAGGTTCATTTTCAAACTCGATAAACCATTCATGGTAAGGCAGTCCTGTTTCTGGCGTAATTTCTGGAGCTACCGTAAACTCTGAAACCCTAACATCGGTTCCAGCAGTCGCTTCTTGAATGGCTTGTTCAACCTCTTTACCAATAACATGCTCACCAAAAGCTGAAATAAAATGTTTAATACGTCCTGAAACAATAACGCGGTACGGTTTTGTTGAAGTAAACTGAATGGTATCACCAATGTTATACCCCCATAAACCGGCGTTAGAAGAAATTATCATCACATAATTTACGCCAACTTCTACATTCTTAATAGTAAGACGCTGTGGATTTTCATTAAAAAATTCATCAGCTTTAATAAACTCGTAAAAAATTCCAGAATTTAATAAGAGTAACATCCCCTTTTCATTCTGCTTGTCTTGGTAAGCAAAGAAACCTTCACTGGCAGGATACAACTCTATACTATCTACTTTTCGCCCTATAAGATTTTCAAACTTCGCTCGATAAGGTTCGTAGTTAACTCCTCCGAAAATAAACAGGTTGAAATTTTTAAAAATATCCCCTATTTGTTTTTCTGTTTTTTGCTGAAGTTTTTCAAAATACATTTGAACCCATGACGGTATTCCAGAAATGATGGTCATGTTTTCATTAAGGGTCTCGTCTACAATGGCATCAACTTTAGTTTCCCAATCATCAATACAATTGGTTTCCCACGAAGGCAATCGGTTTTTTTGAAGATATTTTGGAACATAATGCGCTACAATACCCGACAACCTTCCTAATTTCACACCATTTTGCTCTTTAAGCTCGGGGCTTCCTTGTAAAAAAATCATTTTGCCATCCACAAACTTACTGTTCCCTGTTTCATGGATATACATCAAAATAGCATTTCTTGCTGCTTCTACATGATTAGGCATACTCTCCTTAGTTAACGGAATGTATTTAGCCCCTGAAGTTGTTCCTGAGGTTTTGGCAAAATACAACGGTTTTCCTTTCCAAAGCACATCCGATTCTCCTGCCACCACACGGTCTACATAGGGCTTTAAAGCCTCATAGTCACGAATAGGGACACGTTTTACAAAATCGGCATGGCTGTTAATACTAACAAAATCATGATCGCGACCAAAAGCGGTACTTGTGGCCTCGGCAATAAGATCCTGAAACACCTTTTCTTGTGTTTTCACTGGGTAATTAGCCCATTTTTGAACTTTATTGTATATAATTTTTGCAAAAGGTTTTGCTAAAACAGATTTTATTGACATCATTTATTAAAATCGATAAAGTTTGTGGGATTAATGGGGTATCCATCATTCCAAAGTTCAAAATGTAAATGTGGTCCTGTTGATAGTTCTCCTGTATTTCCTGCGGTTGCGATTACCTCGCCTGCTTTTACTAAATCACCTTGAACCTTAGTCAAGGCCGAACAATGTTTATAAATAGAGATTAACCCCTGGCTATGTTCTAATATCAACACATAACCAGTACTTGCCGTCCATTCCGAAAAAATAACCACACCATCGGCTGTGGCTTTTATTGGCGTATCTTTGGCAACCGTGATATCTACAGCATAATGCTTATCTTTAGTATCATACGACGCGCTAATCGCCCCACTAACAGGTGGAAATAACACAAAGTTTGTTGACGATGTTGCCGATTCAAACAAATTGTACTTATCTTCTTTATCCACTTTCTGACGTAATATAGAATCTTCGGCACTCGGATTTAAATCCACCTCACTAGCTTCAAGTTTTACGGCATTAATTATAGAATCTCTATTAAAATCAACCTGACTCACATCACCTGTTAATACTTTTTTTATAGAACTATAGTAACGATCATTCATAAGTATAACCTGTTGTAATGAATCGGTTTTATAACTAAGTTCGGTTGCTTTCTTTTTCAATGCTGTAGAAGAATAACCCGGAATATATTCCCGCAATGGTGTTAGTGCGATAATCAGGTAGGTTACCGAAATAAAAAACACCGCGATAAGTGACCCCATAACAAACACGTTTAAACGCGTCAATTTGAAAGACAATCGCTCTTCAAAAGTATTTTCATTAAGAATCACTAACCGGTATTTATCCAGTAGTTTTCTTATTCTTCTTTTTTGTTTCTTTTTTGTTTCCGCCATGCGCAGCAAAAATAAATAGAATTTATGAGATAGTACGGTTGTAACAGCCCAAGAAAAGGTATATAAATGCTAAAGTTATCCTTAAAACGATATTATTAAACATTAATTATTAACTTTGTTTTTTAAATTTACAAGCTATGAACTTACATATGTTACCATTAGCCATCGGACCTTGGCAAATAGCCTTAATTGTGGTGGTTGTTTTACTTTTATTTGGAGGTAAAAAAATTCCTGAATTGATGCGTGGTTTAGGTAGTGGCATCAAAGAATTTAAAGATGCTAGCAAAGAAGAAGAAGAAGACCCTAAAATCGAGAAAAAAGACTAAAAAAAGCTCTTCAAAAAATACAAAAAGACCAGTACAACACATGTACTGGTCTTTTTGTATTAAGGGGTTTTAATAAATAAAATTTCATTAAAAAAGCCCTTATTATTTATTCAATTTTAACCGAACGGATAATAGATTCCAATTCTAACATGTAGTTTCTTTTCTCAACTGAAGGCGCAAAAGAAAAACCTTCAATAACCACCCAACGGTTGTTTTTGCTGTCTTCAATAGCGTAATTAATAAACGGTCCGCCCATAAAAGCATTTTTAACATCCCAAATACCTCGAGTTTCAAAAGCTGGTTTGTTATCTATGGTCGTTTCTTCTATAAATGGCGCATATGCGTCTTCTGTAACCATATAAGACCCTTCTAGAGGCCCTTGAATGTATGCTTTTCCAATAGAATCCCTGATTTTGATGATTTGCTTCACCACACTATCATTTCTCTGAATAGCATCAAAAGGCAACTCATAAATCATTAGGTTATTTGTTCCTGTGGTAATATCTTTTCTAAACCAGAAAAAATTATCAGTTTCGGTAGCCTTTCTATAAATTGAAGCAAATTGTATACTTAAGCCTAACTTTTCTTTTATCGATTTAAAAGTATGTGGCGATTTCATCATTTGACGTTGGCGCTCGGCTAATTCTTCATGTCTAAATGTTTCTATAATTTTAGATTCATTTTTAGAAAGCTCTTCGATAATTTCCTCCCTTGTTTTTCCAGAAACAACAATGACTTTTTGCGGCTTAGCGTATACATTGGTTAGAATCTCAAGACCTTGTTCTTTATTAGGTTTAATTAATAAAACCGTTCTGTTTTTAGTTACAAAACCAGAAAAAACAGATGGTGGAATCTGGCTAATACTAAACATAGGTTCGTCCTGTGGTAGTCCGTAAATAGGTTTTGTTAGTACCGATCGAATAGCATCACCAACGCGACCATCCCAGTAATCATTTTCGGTAACGACCGACACGTTATTAATGGCTCCAGAGGCATCAGGAAGAAATTCATCATCAGCCTTTTTTTCAGTTTTCCCACAAGAGCTAAGTAACAATAGCACAACTACTGAACAAATCATGTTTCTCATAATACAAGTATCTTTTTTAATTGAACTGATTTAACCTTTGGCAATTTTTAATTTCATCCCAGGTTTTAATTTAGTCCCACTAATACCGTTCCAATCTATAATATTTTGCACAGAAACTCCAGAAAATTTTTGGGAAATACTCCAAAGCGAGTCCCCTTGTTTTACAGTATAGGTTGATACTGGACCAGATAAACGCTTTGTTGTGGCGGCTTTATTTGTACTTGCGGTAGCACTTTTGGTGCTCGTATGTGGTCTTTTAGGATATATGGTTAAACGTTGTCCGATATCAATATTGTTACTTCTTAAACCGTTCCAGCGCTTTAAGTCACTTATTCGAACACCATATTTTCTAGAAATTTTACCAAGATAATCGCCAGATTTTACACGATAAGTAATTTTATCACTGGCCTTTGAAAATTGAGGCAGTGGCTTTTCGCGTTTATTAAATTCAGCTTTTGCATAAGCATATATCTCATCTTCATTATTTACAAAATCACCTATCACATCAAGTGGTAAACGCAATACATAATCTTCTTCTTTTAAATACGGAATAATATCTAATTTATAAGATGGATTTAAAAATTGAAGCTCTTCAATAGATGTCCCTGTAACTTCAGAAACCTGATCGAGTGTAATCATATGCTTCACTTTTACTGTGTCGGTTTGAAAATACGCAATTTCAGGCTTTGCTTGTTTAAAACCATGTTCTTCAGCATATTCAAAAATATACATGTTAGCTAAGAAGGCAGGCAAATACCCCGCGGTTTCTCTTGGTAAATTATGACGAATATTCCAATAATTTTGGTACCCTCCCGAACGGCGAATGGCTTTGGTAACATTACCAGGTCCCGAATTATAGGCGGCTAAAGCTAAATCCCAATCACCAAAAATCTTATAAAGTTTAGACAAATATCTGGCAGCGGCTTCTGTAGACATGATAGGATCGCTACGCTCATCAACATAACTACTTACATTTAAACCGTACATTTTACCAGTAGTAAACATAAATTGCCATAATCCTGTTGCTCCTACTCTAGATTTCGCTCTGGGCTTTAACGCCGATTCTACCACGGCTAAGTATTTTATCTCTAACGGGATATCATGTTTGTCTAACTCAGCCTCGAACATTGGGAAATAAAAAGCACTTAAATTGATAAGCTTTTGTAATGTTTTGGGCCTGTTTTTTAAATAAGATTTAATTACACTTTCTAAAGCTGGGTTATATTCTACATTAAAAGGCGTTCTTGCATTAAGCGCCTTTAATCGTGCTTTAAGTGTATCGGTAGGCAATTCTGTATAAATTACAGGCTCATAATCAAGCTCGGCAATCGATTTAGAAATGGTATCGTAAAGATTATTATTAAACAACTCATCATGCCATTTCGCATCAAATTGTGCGGCCAACTCGTGGTCTTTCAAATTTTTTATTGAAAAACTATCCACTGCAACTGTTTTAGCAGCGGCCTGCCTGCTATCTAATAAAGTATCTTTAACAACAGTACTCCTGACTTTAGAGCTGTCTTTTATAATATTATTTTGAAGAGAAATTGAATCTGACACTTGAGAAAATCCAGTGCCAATATTTAGAAGTGCTAAAAGTGTAAAAAAACGAAATGCCATATAATCTATATCAATACTTATTGAACGATAATATGGCAAAATTCGTGTATTTTACGCTAAACTAAAAACTTAAGCGCTATTTATTCTAGAATGGCAGCAATTCCAGGTAAGGTTTTACCCTCTAAACTCTCAAGCATGGCACCACCACCTGTACTCACATAACTTACTTTATTTTCAAATCCGAATTGCTTAACAGCAGCTACAGAATCACCTCCACCTACAAGTGAAAAAGCACCATTTTTAGTAGCTTCTGCAATCGAATTTCCTAACTCAATAGTACCATTAGCAAAAGATTCCATTTCGAAAACCCCTAACGGACCGTTCCATAAAATCGTTTTAGATTCCTTTACCACTTTATCAAAAGCTTCGATAGATTTTGGTCCAGCATCTACACCTTCCCAACCATCAGGAATCGCATTAATATCAACAACTTGTTTATTAGCATCATTACTAAAAGCATCGGCTGCAATAGTATCGATAGGAATATGAACTTGTACATTTTTAGCTTTAGCTTGCTCTAAAATCTCTAAAGCCAAAGGCATTTTATCATCTTCACAAATAGAGTTTCCTATTTTTCCGCCTTGAGCTTTAACAAAAGTAAATGCCATACCACCACCAATAATAAGATGGTCTACTTTATCTAAAATATTTTCAATAATGGTAATTTTAGAAGACACTTTAGCACCACCAAGAATCGCTAAAACTGGTTTTTCTCCAGTTTCCATAACTTTTTGAATACTTTCAATTTCTTGTGCTAATAAACTTCCGAAGCATTTTTTACCTTCAAAAAACTGTGCTACAATTGTTGTTGAAGCGTGTGCTCTGTGCGCTGTACCAAAGGCATCATTCACATAAATATCACCTAATTTTGATAATTTTTCGGCGAAAGCCTTATCTCCTGCAGTTTCTTCTTTATAAAAACGTAAGTTCTCTAATAATAAAACTTGACCTGGCTCTATGCTATTAGCAGCGGCTTCAACCTCATCACCAATACAATCGGCAACAAACTTTACTTCAACTCCTAAAATTTCTTCAACCTTTCCAGCAATATGTTTTAATGAAAACTCATCTTGAAATCCTTTTGGACGCCCTAGGTGGGACATTAAAATACAGCTTCCCCCATCTTCTAAAATTTTGATTATAGTAGGTTTTGCCGACACAATTCTAGTGGCATCAGTAACCTCAAACTGCTCGTTTAAAGGCACATTAAAATCTACTCGTATTAAGGCTTTTTTATCTTTGAAATCAAAATCGTTTAACGTTTTCATAGCTCTATGTATTATCTTTTTAAAAATTTACACACAAATGTAACTAATTAAAAAGTGTTAAAAAATGAGTTTTTTCACGAAAACGTTTGAAATTCTAAAGAATTTAACATATTTGCGGAAATAATGCTTTAAGCTGTATCCTATATGCCTTATGCGTACAGCCTATAGCGTATAGCTAAGACATGTCAGCCTGAGCGTGTCGAAGGCCATTTTAAGTTAGAAGTACAAAATTAAATAGTAGAAGTAAAACTTTTGTTATTTTATCGCTTGGCATAAAGCCTACTCCGTAAACTGGTAACCGGCAAACTTCTCTAAAACCTCATCGAAGGCAGCAAAAACATCTTCGGAATGATCTGAAGTGACCATTTTCATACGGTAATCTTTAAAATGCGGAATCCCCTTAAAGTAGTTGGTATAATGTCTACGTGTTTCAAAAACGCCTAAGGTTTCCCCTTTCCAGTCGATAGACATTTGTAAGTGCCTACGCGCTGCTTCCACACGTTCTTCTAGAGAAATAGGCGCTAAATGTTCGCCAGTTTCAAAAAAGTGTTTCACTTGCTTGAAAAACCATGGGTTTCCAATACTAGCACGACCAATCATACAACCATCTAAACCAAATGCATCACGCATAAGCATGGCTTTTTCGGGTGTATCAACATCACCATTTCCAAAAACAGGAATATGCATACGCGGATTATTTTTCACCTCCATAATAGGTTTCCAATCGGCTTCACCTTTATACATCTGGGCTCGTGTGCGGCCATGAATAGCTATCGCTTTACAACCTACATCTTGCAAACGCTCGGCAACCTCGACAATACGAATTGAATCATGATCCCAGCCTAAACGCGTTTTTACAGTAATGGGAATATTGGTACGCTTTACCATTTCGGCGGTAAGTTGCTCCATTAAGCAGACATCTTTTAAAATACCAGCACCGGCACCCTTACTCACCACTTTTTTAACCGGACATCCAAAATTAATATCGATAATATCAGGTTTAGACTCGGCTACAATATCTATGGTTTGCAACATACTATCTAAATTAGCTCCGAAAATTTGAATACCTACAGGGCGTTCTTTCTCGTAAATATCTAATTTCATAACACTCTTTGCAGCATTACGAATTAAGCCTTCACTAGAAACAAATTCCGTATATACCACATCGGCTCCCTGTTCTTTACACAAGGCACGAAATGGCGGATCGCTAACATCTTCCATAGGCGCTAAAAGCAATGGAAAATCTGGAAGTTCTATGTTGTCTATTTTTACCACAAGAAATAAAATTGGCCGCAAAATTACGGCTTTTTACTTAAAACTGAGGAATTTCACAGCCATGAAATTCATAAAATCACCTTTTTAAAGCATAAAAACCTTCATTTATCATCAAAACCACTTAAAAACTAAAGCTCTTATTTACAAAACATTACAAACAACAGCAGGTACAGTATTATGCATGTAATCTATTAAACACGACTTAAAACCCTTTTCATACCCCATTTTAAACATTCATAAAAATAAGACGATTAAACAAGCCCAAGGATGCTAATAAAAACAATAGATATAAACCGATAAAACGTCTATATTTGCAAATTAAATCTAAGTATTAGATTCTTTTATGAAGCACATTAGAAATTTTTGCATTATTGCACATATAGATCACGGTAAGAGTACCTTAGCCGATCGATTATTAGATCATACAGGTTCGGTAACTGCCAGAGAGAAACAAGATCAATTGCTAGACAATATGGATTTGGAGCGCGAACGTGGTATTACCATCAAGTCGCACGCCATCCAAATGGATTATGAATATCAAGGTGAAAAATACGTTTTAAACCTTATTGATACTCCGGGTCACGTCGATTTCTCTTATGAAGTTTCTCGATCTATTGCTGCTTGTGAAGGCGCTTTACTTATTGTTGATGCCGCTCAAAGCATACAAGCACAAACGATTTCTAACTTGTATTTAGCTTTAGAAAATGACTTGGAAATTATCCCTGTACTTAATAAAGTTGATTTACCTAGTGCAAACCCTGAAGAAGTAACCGACGATATCGTAGATTTGTTAGGCTGCGATCCTGAAGAAGTGATACATGCTAGTGGAAAAACAGGTTTTGGGGTTGATGATATTTTGGCGGCTATTATAGAACGTATTCCGGCGCCAAAAGGTGATCCTAATGCGCCTTTACAAGCTCTAATTTTCGACTCGGTTTACAATACGTTTAGAGGTATTGAAACCTATTTTAGGGTTTTTAATGGTGAAATTAAAAAAGGTCAAAAAATTAAATTCGTTGCTACCAACAAAGAATATTTTGCCGATGAGGTTGGTACTTTAAAACTGACTCAAGTTGCCAAACAAAGTGTAAAAGCAGGTGATGTTGGTTATCTAATTACAGGTATTAAAACTGCTAAAGAAGTAAAAGTTGGTGATACCATTACCGATTTTGCAAAACCTACTACCAATATTGTTGAAGGTTTTGAGGATGTAAAACCAATGGTTTTCGCTGGAATTTACCCTGTTGATACCGAAGATTACGAAGAGCTTCGTAACTCTATGGAAAAACTGCAGCTAAACGATGCGTCTTTAGTATTTGCTCCTGAAAGTTCGGCGGCTTTAGGTTTTGGTTTCCGTTGTGGTTTCTTAGGAATGCTACACATGGAAATTATTCAAGAACGTTTAGAACGTGAGTTTGATATGACGGTAATCACAACAGTTCCCAACGTATCTTACCACGCGTTTACAAACAAAAATCCTGATGAAGCCTTTGTAGTAAACAACCCTTCCGATTTACCAGATCCTTCTACCGTTAACCGTGTAGAAGAACCTTATATTAAAGCGACTATAATTACTAAAGCCGATTTTGTAGGTAACGTGATGTCACTTTGTATCGAAAAACGTGGTAACATTATAAATCAGACCTATTTAACACCAGAGCGTGTTGAATTAATTTTTGACATGCCACTTGCTGAAATTGTATTCGATTTTTACGATAGACTAAAAACGGTATCTAAAGGCTACGCGTCTTTTGATTATTCGCCAATAGGTATGAAAGTTTCAAAATTAGTGCGTTTAGACATCTTATTAAACGCCCAACCTGTTGATGCACTTTCAGCATTAATTCACGCCGATAATGCACAAACTATCGGACGAAAAATGTGTGAAAAATTAAGAGAGTTAATTCCGCGTCAGCAATTTGATATTCCAATTCAAGCCGCAATTGGTGCTAAAATTATTTCTCGTGAAACGATAAAAGCCCTGCGTAAAGATGTAACAGCTAAATGTTACGGTGGTGATATTTCTCGTAAACGTAAATTACTTGAAAAACAGAAAAAAGGTAAAAAACGTATGCGTCAAGTTGGTAATGTTGAAATTCCGCAACAAGCGTTTATGGCTGTTTTAAAGCTTAACGATTAAATATACTTTTAAAAGTATAAGGACTATCCCATAAAGTGTGTAAATAAAAAAAATAGCGTGGGCATGCCCACGCTATTTTTTTAACTTTAAATTATTTGCATCTTATGAAGAAAGAAGAGTTATTTACGTACGAGTTCTTAAAGCAGTTCAAAACTAAGGCCGAACTCAGCAACTTTTTAAAACAGATTTAAAAGCGAGGTATCGAAATGATGCTCAAAGGTGAGTTCGATGCCCATATGGATTACGAGAAACATCAAAAGGCCAGAGAAAACAATATACGCAATGGCCATTCAAAAAAGAAGATGAGTACTTCTTGGGGATTCGGAAATTACGGTTCCAAGAGACCGCGATGAATCTTTCAACCCAATGATAATGCCAAAACGGGGCAATATGGTCGACGGTATCGAGAATGTGATCGTGTCGCTTTATGTTAAGGGTATAATCAATGCCGATATCGAAGAACAGATACGCGAGGTCTATAACTTTGATGTCTCCACATCGGGCATATCAAGGATACCCCATAAGATCTCAAGAGATATCGTAGCTTGACAGAACAGACTAGCTAGAGCCTATTTATCTTCTTGTTTGGATGGACAGTAGTGCGTAAGAACTCGAAAGTTGTTAATAAGACCGTTTAATATTGCCGTAGGGCTGCGAAGGGCTATAGAAAAGAAGTCCTGGGTCTGTGGTTCGGAAAGAACAAACAGGCTGCTTTCTGGATGAATGTACTTACCGATATGCGCGCCAGGAGTACAGAAGACATCCTGATCACCGCTACAGATAACGTGAATGGATTCACACATACAATCAAAAACGTCTTTCCCGAATCCAAAATCCAGATATATATAGTGCACCAGATCAGGAACGCCTGTAGGTATGTAGAATGGAAAGACAAACAAGCCTTTACCTCGGGATATAAAACTCATCTTCAATGCACCTACACAAGCCGCCGTAGAGGTCACCTAAAAGATTTTACCTACAAATGAGAGGCGATTTCCTAGAATATGGCAAAAAATGTATATCTTAGATAAATGGAACAAGAATCAGTACTTTCAATCGCCTCACGTTTTGGTACTCAGAAAGCCTGTATAGAGCACCTTGAGTCTATTCGTTGGCCTAATGGGCTTGTTTGCACTCACTCTGGAAGCATGCATATTCATAATCGAAAAAATTCAAATAGACATTTGTGCAGGGACTGTAATAGTTCTTTTAGCGTTACGGTAGACACTGTAATGCACGCTTCAAAATTACCATTACCCAAATGGTTTGCAGCAATATTTTTAATTGTTAATGCTAAAAAAGGGATTTCTTCATTACAACTTGCTCGTGATATTAATGTTAACAAAAATACAGCATGGTATATGCAAAAACGCATACGAGAAGCTATGTACTCTGATTCAGATGATCTATTAAAGGGTATTGTCGAGGTAGATGAGAGCTATGTTGGAGGAAGTATGACTAATATGCGTAAGTCTTATAAAAAGAAACTCGGTATTTATCCTGGAGGAATGGAGCACAAAAAGCCCGTACTTGGGATGATGCAGCGAGAAGGGTTAGTGAAGGTTATAGTGATTGATAAGGCTGATGCAAAAACCATTAGACCATTGCTAAACAAGCACATTGATATTGCAAGCGAGGTAGTTATAGATGGGTTTGGAGCTTATAGAATGCTTCATAAGACACATGCAAAACATGTTAAGCTCAATCATTCAAAAAACATAATGTCATTAGGAAAATATAATACTTCTAGATTGGATTCTTTCTGGACAACAATCAAAAGGGCTATTGTGGGTCAGTATCACCGAGTAAGCCCTGAACATTTACAGAGTTATTTAGATGAAATAGCCTTCAAGTTCAATAATAGTAAAGAGAATCTATTTAGTCTTCTAATAACTAGAATTATTCAACAAGAACGAAGAATTGCCGTTACCTAGGAAATCGCCAAATGAGAGGATAAATATTCTTGAGCGATAAAAGCTGGAGGGACAATTGGGAGGAACTCACCGTGTTCCTTGATCTCCTCATCGAGATACGCAAAATCATCTATACCACTAATCTAATAGAGAACCTTCATGGCAAACTCAGGAAGTACACCAAGAACAAGTTATCCTTCCCGACAGACGATACTGTTAGGAAATCAGTATTTTTGGCTACAAAGGAGACGACTAAAAAATGATCCATGCCGGTTATTAACTATATTTGAAAAAAGGGTTCAACTTTAAAAAAGTTAAACCCTCGATTTATAACTTACACACTTTATGGGATAGTGTCGTTATTTTTAACTTATACAGTTACCAGGATAGTGTCTTTTTTTATTTTAAAATACTCTATAACACCTCTTAATGTGTTAATAAAATTTTTTTATTTTCTTAGAATTTTCAACCACATAAGACACTAACCAAGCTATTTGTCCTTGTTTTGAAAAATATAGTTCTTTTTCTTCAATATTAGGAATTTCCTCTAAGCATACTAAAAACAAATTACTAGCAGATATTAAATATTTTTGAGAATAAACTTTTAATACTATAGCTACATTTTTATCATGTTTTGCTAACCTTTCAAAATATCTAAAATCATTCTTAACAATTGCATCATATCTAATTACGTCTCCTAGTTTGAATGAATTATAATTTTTTTCTGGATTTGAATTCATATACAAAGTATAAAAAGCCCAAACGGCTCCTCCTGACATATAAACATTCTGTTTTTCTAATGCCTTTGGTCGAGAATTATACATATCTCTTACTTGTTGTCTCAACTTCGGCAAATAACTAAATTGTATTTCATTATAATCAGCTGTTGTCAGAGACTCTTTTTGGTATTCTAATATTTCTTCAGTTAAAGTAACTGTTCCATAATTAAAATTAATAGGAAAAAAAACGAGGTTATCATTAATCTCATCTATAAAACCACCTTTTGTATTCCCCCCACCAATATCTAACACCATAGAGTCTTCATAATCTACAGGAGGAATACTGCCTCGTAAAAGCATTCTAGCTTCTTCACTAGCGTCTATAAAATATAATTTCTTATTAATTTCAAATTCAATCATATCTATTAAATCTTCTGTGTTGCTTGCCATAGCAACACCTGAAGATCCAACTAAAAATATATTTTCATCAATGACACCAAACTCATTTTTTATTTTTAAATAATTATCTTTTATAGATTTTACAGCTAATTCTATGTCTTGTTGCTTAATTTCCCCATTAATAGAAATACCTTTAGCTATACCAACATTATCTGTCCAAAAATCTATTATTTCATACCTTCCTTTTTTAATGTTATCAATATCTAACACAGTCATTTTAATACCTTTACTTCCAATTTCCATTCCAGCATAAAAATCTTTATTTTGGGCTGTTAAACTTAAACAGCTAAAAAAGAACACCGTTACTATTATCTTATTTAAAAACGATTTTTTGTACATTACAATATTTATTTTGATAAATGGCTATAAATCACCACTCCTAAAATTGGTTCGCAAAGTTAATTATATTTTAACATCTAAAGTGATGTTTAATAATTATTTTTGCTGAAAATTTCAAAAAATGCTTCAAAAATACCTACAAAATTTTAAAAATCTACCTCGCGAAATCTGGCTTATTGCTATTGTGACTTTTATTAACAGAGCAGGAACAATGGTTATACCATTTTTATCAAAATATTTAATGGATGACTTAGGTTTTAGTTATACTCAAATTGGCTGGGTTATGTTTTCTTTTGGTATTGGATCCCTATTGGGCACCTATTTTAGTGGAAATATTTCCGACAAAATAGGCCCATACAAAGTAATGGTTTTCAGTCTTTTTGGGAGTGGATTGATTTTTATTGGGCTACAATTTATTACTTCATTTATTTTTATGTGTGCAGGAATAATGCTTCTTACATTCATTGCAGATATGTATCGTCCTGCCATGATGATAACCTTAAATTCTTTTGTTGGAGTAGATCAACGTTTAAAAGCCTTGGCTTTAGTTAGATCTGCTACAAATCTTGGGTTTTTAGTAGGACCTAGTTTGGGTGGGCTAATTATTTTCCAATTTGGTTATAGTTTATTGTTTTATATTGACGGACTTAGTTGTATTATATCAATAATAATTTTCACTTTATTAATTAAGGAGGTAAAAATATTGCATAAACTTAATTTTGAATATTTAAAAAATAGTCGATTTACTCCTTTTAAAGATGATTTGTATCTACTAAATTGGTTTATTGCAATGCTTACAGGAATTGTCTTTTTTCAAATTTTTACTACATTACCTATCTATCATAAAGATTTTTTTAATTTATCTGAACTTTACAGTGGACTTTTACTAGGCTTTAACGGTTTACTTATAATGTTCTTTGAAATACCTCTAGTTAATTATATTCAGCGAAAGAAAATACACAGTTCAGTAGCCATGACATTTGGATTAGGCTCAATGGCTATCGGTTATCTACTACTTAGTTTCTTTAATCATCCTTTCGTATTGGTTTTAATGATGGTTTTTATTTCTTTCGGTGTTATGCTAACTTTTCCGTTTGCAAGTGATATTGTAATGAAACGAAGTCATAAAAGTAAGGAAGGTCTTTTTATGTCTATTTTTCAGATGAGTTATGGTTTTGCTCATGTTTTAAGTGCAAAGACGGGTATGGAAATAATTTCAACATTTGGATACGCAACCAATTGGTACGTGAATTTTGGAATTTGTATTATAGCTATGTTTTTAACTTATTTACTTTCTATTAATATTAAAAAGGAAAGTCTACAAAAGAAAAATCATATTATAAAATCATTTTTTGGGTAGAATTTTTATTTAAACCTTTGTGAAATTTATATATGGATTTTCTGATTACTGATTCTTACTGGGCTTCTCGTAATGGTTTGAAAATATTAATTGAAAAAAACTACGGTACTGTTCAGATAACAGAATTTGAATCTCTAAAAGATGTTTTTTCTAGTAGTAATTTGGTTAACCATAATAGCATATTGTTATTGGATGTTGACATGAACTCTGAAGATTTTTTTAATGACTTTAAAAGAATAAAACTGAAATTTCCTGACATGAAAATTATTGTTATAATTTCTGTAATTAATTATTTTCAGTTTTTTAAAATTAAAGAATTTATCCATGCCACATTAACTAAAAAGGATATTGATAAAAAATTACACGGAGCAGTTCAATTTGTATCAAGCGGATATACAGATTATTTCCCTGATATTAACCAAAATTCTATAATGTATTTAAAAAAACTTACTCCAAGAGAACTTGAAGTTGCAATTTTAATCTCGAAGGGTTTTAGTAATAAAGAAATTGTTTGGAAACTTAATCTAAAAAAAGAAACAATTTCAACTTATAGGAAACGCGTTTTCATTAAGCTAAATGTTAATAACAACATTGAATTAACAAATTATTTTGCAAAAAGCTTAGTGTAAATTCTAAGTATAATTTTAAATAAATTTTCTATCTATAATGCTAAATAATTTTGTTGAATTAAAAAAAGGGGAATTTAAAACTATAGAGCCATTACTCTTAAAATCAGGACTACTAGGAGAGGAATTTACAGACAATATCTCTAATTCATTTTCGAAATTAAAACATAACTTTAATCGAAATAAACTAAAGGTTTTTGTTGGTTATCAAAAAGAAACAATTATTTCTTTTTGCATCATTGTTTTGCATAAAAACTTATATGATCATACAGCATATGATTGGCATATAGCTTATTTTTATACTGATATTTTGTTTAGGCGTCAAGGATTAGGTTATAAAATGCTTACTCATGTTTATAACTTTTTAACAAAAACTAAGGCAGGCAATTTGTCATTATACACTACAGAAGATAATTTACCTGCAATTGCACTGTATATAAAATTTGGTTTTAAAGAATCTAATTTTTTAGGTAATTACAATTGTTACTCTATGTGCCTAAACGATTATTCTTTGGTAAGAAGATAAAATTATATACTATATTTTAAGAGTAATAAAGACCAACAAATTAAGTTAGCCTTTATTTCCTTTAATAAAATATACAATAACTATATTTTAGATTTAATATCTTCCTTATATTTATTTAATAAAGCTTTTGTCATTCCTAAATTTGCTTTAGTAGAATCAACTGCTAAATAGACAAAATATTCAGCGTTTTCAGATACATCTATTATGTGTATTTGATTTTTCAATGAAATAAGAATATCATCAATTTTCTCATTTATACCCAACGCACTAATTGCGTTTAATTTGGCTTTAACAACTTCTAAATTAAAAGCAGAAGCCAGTTCTGGATCAAAACCCTTAACTGCTGAAAGCGAAAAATACGAAATACCACTTTTAATTTCTGTTACTGCTACTGCCATAAATCCTGGCACATTGTTTTTTAAATCCTCTCCGAATTGCTTTAAAAAGTCTGACATGTTTATTATTTTGGTTTATTATAATTTGAAACAAATATATATCTTATTTAAACATAAACCATTATGTATTAGTAGAATTTATTCTACATTTTTAACACAGAAACAAAAAACAAGTAGAACAAATTCTACTCACAACTAGGTTGCAAATCTAATAATCCTGATAGCGAGAAAAATGACATGGATTTCAATACTATTAACAGCTCTTGAAACATGTTATATCGCTGGCAGTACCTAACTTTACTAAAAACAAACTTAACTACACATAGGTAGTTTCTGTCAAAACTAGTAAAGCCAAAATTAAAACGGAATTAATCATTCGAACTAATAAATAAAAACCCAAGGTTTGTATAACAAGATCATTTGGCTACTTAAGAATTTATATCTTTTAAGAACCAAAATGTAATCTTAGCTTAAAGTCAATAGAGCAATACATGCAGAAAATAGTAATTTAATACTAAATTGAATCGATTTTCATTTCGATTTAAGTGTAGGTTTCCTTAAAAATAGAACAGTAAAAAATTCGAATCTATTAACTTTAAATTCATACTGTTACAATGAAAGACAGCATATTTAGCGAGAGCCAGATCATAAAAGCTCACAAGGAAAATGAACAGGGAAGATCGGTAGGCGATCTATCGAGAGAATTAGGAATAGACAAAAGTAGGTTCTATTACTGGCGAAAAAGTATGGAGGTATTGAACAGCAGCAGCTTAAACGACTGAAGGATCTCGAAGACGAGAACAACACGCTCAGACTGATGTACGCAGATGTGAGCCTAGATAACAAGATGCTAAAGGACGTATTGTCAAAAAAGTAAAGCCTTCCGACAAAAAAGTTCGTGCAAAGCAACTCATCAAAGCATATTTTATCCCCGTCATGCGCGCCTGCAAAGTTGCAGGACTTAGCAGATCGATATGGTATTACCATAGTAAAAAAGATAATAGCGAAGTTATAAATAAATTGACCGAGCTTGCTGAATCATATCCGACCAGTGGTTTTGATGAATATTATTATAAGATCCGTCGCGAAGGCTTACAATGGAATAGAAAACTAGTGCTGCAAGTTTATCGAGAGATGAAACTCAGTTTAAGGCGTAAGCACAAAAAGCATTTGGTTAAACGTGTAAAACAACTTTTAGAAACACCTTCTAGCCTCAGTAAGTGTTGAAGCATGGATTTTATGAGCGATGTCCTTACCGATGGCAGAAAAGTGCGTGTGTTCAATGTGATTGACGATTGTAATCGAGAAGCACTAGCTATTGATGCAGGGCTTTCGTACCCAGCAAGAGCTGCTGTTGAAACACTAGAGCTCTTAAAGGAAGAGATACGAACACCTAAATATATTTAGATGTGACAATGGTTCAGAATTTATATCTAAGACCTTTATGAGCTCATGCAATAGGAATTTTATAGAAATCAAATACACACAACCTAGTAAACCGATGCTAAACGGATATATAGAACGCTTCAATCGCTTCATTAAGAAGATATAATAGATGCTTATTACTTCAATGACACCTACCTAACAACCCCAAAGGATCAGTGATAACTAGAGGGAGGACTATAACTTTAATCAACCGCATAAATCTTTAGGTAATAAATCCCCTAAGGAATATATGCCCAGATTTGAAATGCCACTTGCTGAAATTGTATTCGATTTTTACGATAGATTGAAAACAGTATCAAAAGGCTACGCGTCTTTTGATTATTCGCCAATAGGTATGAAAGTTTCAAAATTAGTGCGTTTATACATCTTATTAAACGCCCAACCTGTTGATGCGCTTTCAGCATTAATTCACGCCGATAACGCACAAACCATAGGACGAAAAATGTGTGAAAAGTTAAGAGAGTTAATTCCGCGTCAGCAATTTGATATTCCAATTCAAGCCGCTATTGGTGCTAAAATTATTTCTCGTGAAACGATAAAAGCCCTGCGTAAAGATGTAACAGCTAAATGTTACGGTGGCGATATTTCTCGTAAACGTAAATTACTTGAAAAGCAGAAAAAAGGTAAAAAACGTATGCGTCAAGTTGGTAATGTTGAAATTCCGCAGCAAGCGTTTATGGCTGTTCTTAAATTGAACGACTAAATTTCTGCGAAAGCAGAAATCTCATTAACAGGCGTTCTAAACATTAAGTTATTGACTGCGTTTTAATTAAGAATATTTAATACAAAATATGTATAAGATTCCTGCTTTCGCAGGAATTCACAAAAACCATTTATCATTTTAGTCTAAACTAACTTGATAAATGGTTTTTTAATTTAAATGTTTTTTCTTCAACAAAAAGTTAAACCCTAGTTACAGCTAGTCACTTTTTCTAAAGAATCGACATAAGCATCATAATCTGTCCTTATTTCAACCCCATCTACAATAGAATTACCGTTTTTGCTTTTACAAACCATTACAGCAGGGTGTGTTTCTCCTTGAAATTGATAAGAGTCACAGGAAGTGCAACTTCCTCGGGTTTTTTCGCCTTCATCAGACGAGCAAGCCAATACAGTAACTGATGAGATTACTGTACCAACAAGAATAAATGTTTTCATAAATGTTCGTTTTTTGATTAATGAATGTCGAATGTATCATGTTAATTTTGAAGGAAATTACATTTTAACATGTAAGCCCAAAACTTTAACAAGTAAGAATAAAATTACGTTAAACTTTTGTTAGACACCAAAAAAACTTTTAAGGATACTGTTTTAATAACCTGAAAGGACTAATATTTATAACAAAATAACACTAACTACTTAAGGAGTATTTATAGTTTAAAGCGAAATATCTCAAAAAGACATGTGGTTTTTACTACATTTCAACAACGTAACAAACATATTATTTTAAAAATGTAATTTTCATAACAAATTTGAAAATAGCTCATTTTATACATGAATATTTTTGTAAGTTTATAATCGAACCGAAATATCCATGATAATTATTCATAAATGACTATTATTCATATAAGTGCAGAATGTTATCCTATAGCTAAAGTTGGAGGTTTGGCAGACGTTGTTGGTGCTTTACCTAAATACCAGAACGGATCTGAAATAAGGTCGCAGGTTGTAATGCCCTTTTACGACAATGCCTTCACAAGAGAAAATTCTTTTGCTCCCGTTTATAATTCTAGCGTCGTATTAGGAGACACCACATACCCTGTAAACATTTTAGTTTTAGATGAAAAACCACTAGATTTTGATGTGTTTTTTATCGATATCCCTGAGCTGTTATTTAAAGACTATGTGTATTCTTCATCGGATACCGAACGCTTTTTAGCTTTTCAAATCGCGGCTTTAGATTGGATATTAACCTGGGATATATATCCAGATATTATTCATTGCCATGACCACCATACGGGGCTTATTCCCTTTATGCTACAAGAAAGTTATAAGTATGAAGCCTTTAGAAAAATCCCGAATTTATTAACCATACATAATGCCCAATACCAGGGCTGGTTTTCGCATGACAAAGTGAATTTAATCCCTCCTTTTAATTTCGACCATGTTGGGTTGTTAGATTGGGGTGGTAACATAAATCCTTTGGCGGCAGCTATAAAATGCGCTTGGGGCGTAACCACGGTGTCACCAAGCTATATGGAAGAACTCAAACTACAGGCCAACGGTTTAGAGCACTTACTAAGTAGTGAACATGAAAAATGTGTTGGAATTTTAAACGGTATTGATAACCACGAATGGAATCCTGAAACCGATAAATACTTAATAAAAAACTACGGTGTTAAAACCGTAATTTCTGGAGCTAAAGCCAATAAAAGTCACCTATGTGAACGTTTTAATCTGAATCCTACAAAACCACTTTTTGCCTTCATAGGACGCTTGGTATATGAAAAAGGATCAGACCTTTTCCCTGAAGTTTTCAAAAAAGCTTTAGAGAAGCATGATATATCCATACTGCTTTTAGGTTCGGGGGATCCTGAAACTCAAAATCAGCTTGAAGCTTTAAAACCACAATTTGAAGGTCGTTTTAACGCCCATATCGGTTACGACGAACAATTATCGCATATTGTTTATGCTGGCGCCGATTTTTTACTAATGCCTTCTAGGGTAGAGCCCTGTGGTTTAAATCAAATGTATGCTTTACGTTATGGTACGATACCATTGGTACGAAGCATTGGCGGACTAAAAGATACCGTTACCGACATTAGCGAAGAAGGTGGTTTTGGTATCTGTCACGATAACACCAGTGTAGCCGACATTCTCACGGCTATAGAAAGAGCATTAGCACTATATAAAGACCAAAAAGAATACAAAACCATACAAACTAAAATCATGGAAATAGACCACTCTTGGGATGTTTCAGCTCATGATTACATAAACTTATATAATTCTCTAATAAAACTAAATTAATATGATTAACAACAAGGTTTTATCCATCATCTTAGGTGGCGGACAAGGTTCTAGGTTATATCCATTAACACATCAAAGATCTAAACCCGCAGTACCGATAGCTGGGAAATACAGATTGGTAGACATCCCTATTTCAAACTGTATCAATGCCGATATCAAACGTATTTTTGTTTTAACGCAGTTTAATTCAGCTTCCTTAAACCGTCATATTAAAGACACCTACCATTTTAGTTTTTTTAGTAGTGCCTTTGTGGATGTATTGGCTGCAGAGCAAACCCCAACCAATAAAGGCTGGTTTCAAGGTACTGCCGATGCCGTAAGACAAAGCATGCACCACTTTTTAAGACATGATTTTGAATATGCCTTAATTCTCTCTGGTGACCAACTTTATCAAATGGATTACGATAAAATGATTGAAGCACATGAAAAAAGTGGTGCTGAAATTTCAATTGCCACTATTCCGGTAAATGAAAAAGACGCCCCTGGATTTGGTATCTTAAAATCTAACGAAGAAAGTGTTATCACTTCGTTTATTGAAAAACCAGACCCTAGCTTATTGCCTGATTGGACTTCGGATGTCAGTGATGAAATGAAACAACAAGGCCGTCACTATTTAGCCTCTATGGGTATTTATATTTTTAATAAAGACTTATTGGTGAAGCTAATGGCCGACGAATCTACTATAGATTTTGGTAAAGAGATTATTCCGCAATCCATTGAAAAACATAAAACTCTAAGCTTTCAATATGAAGGGTACTGGACAGATATCGGGAATATAGATTCCTTTTTTGAAGCCAACCTTGGGTTAACAGACGATATTCCACAATTTGATTTATACGATAAAACCAAACGTATTTACACCAGAGCCCGTATGCTTCCTACAACCAAAGTTGCTGGAACTACCTTAGATAAAGCCGTTATTGCTGAAGGTTGTATTATTGGTGCTGCAAAAATTGAACGCTCGGTTATTGGTATTCGATCTAGAATAGGAACGGAAACTACTATTATAAAAACGTATATGATGGGTAGCGACTATTATGAAACGCTTCAGGAAATTGAAGAAAATAAAATAGAAATATTAATGGGTATTGGCGATCGCTGCTTCATAAAAAATGCCATTATTGACAAAAACTGCCGCATTGGAGATGATGTGAGAATAAACGGAGGACCGCATCTAGAAGATATAGAAACGGACACTTATGTGATTAAAGATGGCATTGTAGTAATAAAAAACGGAGCAACTATCCCTCATGGATTTGTAATATAATATATGGCACAAACGAAAGTTTACAGTCTGTTTACAGACTTCGATATTAACCTCTTCAAAACAGGGAAACATTATAGATTATACGAAAAATTTGGCTCACATATAGTGACCGTCGACGGTATTGATGGTACTTATTTTGCCGTTTGGGCGCCTAGCGCTAAAAAGGTTTCGGTAATTGGTGATTTTAACTACTGGAAAGCAGACGAACATGAACTTAATGTACGTTGGGATTCTAGTGGCATTTGGGAAGGTTTTATTCCTTTTGTTGGTAAAGGCAACCTATACAAATATAAAATTGAAAGTCATAATAACGGTATCATAACCGAAAAAGCCGATCCCTATGCCAGACGCTGTGAGCATCCTCCAAAAACAGCTTCAGTCGTTTGGGAAGACACCTATAAGTGGAAGGATAAAACCTGGTTGAAAAACCGTAAAAAACACAATGCTATTGATGCACCTTTTTCAGTATATGAAGTACATCTGGGCTCGTGGAAAAAAAATATCGAAGAAGACAGATCGCTTTCTTACTATGAACTTGCAGACGATTTAGTAAACTATGTAAAAGACATGAATTTCACCCACGTGGAACTCATGCCAATTATGGAGTTTCCCTACGACCCATCGTGGGGCTACCAAATTACGGGATACTTTGCCCCGACATCACGTTTTGGCTATCCCGAAGAGTTTAAATACCTTGTCGATAAACTGCACCAAAACGACATCGGTATTATTTTAGACTGGGTACCATCTCACTTTCCAGAAGACCCACATGGCCTAGGCTTTTTTGATGGCTCTAATTTATACGAACACCCAGATCCTAAAAAAGGCTATCACCAAGATTGGAAAAGTTTGATTTTTAATTACGAGCGTAATGAAGTACGTTCCTTTTTAATTAGTAACGCTGTATTTTGGTTAGACCAGTACCATGCCGATGGCTTACGTGTTGATGCCGTAGCCTCTATGTTATTTTTAGATTATTCTAGAGAAGAAGGTGAATGGGAACCCAACATGTACGGCGGTAGAGAAAACCTTGCTGTTATCAGTTTTTTAAAGGAATTAAACGAAGAAATATATGCTTCATTCCCCGATGTGCAAACCATAGCAGAGGAATCTACAGCATTTCCTATGGTTTCTAAACCAACCTCCATGGGCGGTTTAGGCTTTGGTATGAAATGGATGATGGGCTGGATGCACGATACGCTGGAATATTTCCAAAAAGACCCTATTTACAGAAAATATCATCAAAACGATATCACTTTTAGTTTGGCTTATGCTTTTACAGAAAACTTTATGCTCCCTCTCTCTCACGACGAGGTTGTTTACGGTAAAAACTCCATTCTAGGTAGAATGCCAGGAGACGAATGGCAACGTTTTGCCAACTTGCGTTTATTATACGGCTACATGTTTACCCACCCAGGAACTAAACTTTTATTTATGGGTGGAGAAATTGGACAATATAACGAGTGGAATTTTCAAGGTAGCGTGGAATGGAACTTATTAGATTTTAATCCGCACCAAAACACTCAAAACTATGTTAAAGCTTTAAACAAACTTTACAAAACCACACCTGCGCTATACGAAAATGGTTTTAGCCATGAAGGTTTTGAATGGATTAGCTACGATGACCACAAAAATTCAGTGATATCTTACATTAGAAAAGGTCATAAAGAAAAAGATCAAGTGGTCGTGGTTTGTAATATGACACCAAACCTTATTGAGAATTACAAAATTGGTGTTAACCAAAAAGGTAAGTTATCTGAAATTTTTAATAGCGATGACGAAGCCTTTGGCGGTAGTGGGGTAAAAAATAAAAAAACAATTAGTATTAAAAAAACAGCGTGGAATGGTAAAGATTTCTCTGCTGATATCACCTTACCTCCATTAGGGATAGTAGTTTTTAAAATTGGATAGATTTTCGATTTAGAATTTAGCCTTTTCTTTATTTTTATGATGATCCAATAATACTAAGAGAATTCAAAACTGAAGACTCGTTTTCGTACTAAATAAACATATCACTTTTCATAAGATTCCCTTTAGAATCCTATGAAAAGTGTTTACTTCAACTGGAATTTAACGTCTGGAGGTCTAAAATTAACATTTCATTATACCTGGATTCCTTCGGTTTTCAAGTTCTTTATTCCAATAAAAAATTAACTTATGAAAACTAACATGGTATCAGCCCTATTACTGGGTGGATTATTGGTCGCTTGCGGCGGAAAAAATGAAAAAAAAACAACTACAGAAAACCAAGAAGTTATTGAAAAAACAGAAACAGTGATACAAGAAGACCATTCTCTAAAATCAAAATTGGACGCCAAAAAAGCTAATTTTGAATTGAAGGCAGACGACACAAAAAAAAGAATCTACAAAGAAGGTATCGAATCGGTTAACAACAGTGGTATTACCAATACAGCTCTACAAGTTGGTGATCAAGCACCAAATTTCACTTTAAAGAACGCATTAGGTAATCCTGTTTCCTTAAACGATTATTTAAAAAAGGGCAAAGTTATTTTAACATGGTACCGCGGTGGTTGGTGCCCATATTGTAACTTAACCCTTCATGAATTACAAGAGGAATTACCAAATTTTAAAGCTAATGATGCTACTTTAATAGCATTGACTCCAGAGCTTCCAGATCAATCGATGACTACAGCTGAAAAGAATAAGCTAGAATTTGAAGTCTTGAGCGACATAGGAAACACTGTAGCTAAAGAATACGGCATCGTTTTTAAACTTACCGATGAGGTTGCTGAAATTTATAACGAGGCTTTCGATATGAATGGTTATAATGGTGATGAATCTAACGAACTGCCTTTAGCAGCCACCTACATTATTAACCAAAACGGCGTTATTGAATACGCCTTTCTGGACGCCGATTACCGCAATCGCGCTGAGCCTACTGAGTTAACAACTTTTCTTGAAAAACATTAAGGTTGGGATTATTAGGATAATTTAAATCTTAAATACAACCAAATAACTCAATTCCAACACATATTTGGCGCCTACTTATGGCGCCATTTTTTTTATACCCCACCTAATTGTTGTAAATCAATCAAAACAATATCTTAAAATTGTATACTTTTACATTCATTACAAAATGATAACAGCAACTCATAAATAAAAAAACAACCGTTAACTTTTAAAGCTACCCAAATGGAAAGTTAGCAAACAAATCACAAAAAGAGATTTTAGTTTATGAAGACAAAAGCATTTTTAAAACACTCATTCAGCATATTATTAACCGTTGTTTTTATGATGTCCTGTAGTGCCAATAACGATTCTGATTCTACAATTACTGAAGAAAAAGAAGAGGAAACCACACCTGAAGAAGTTGATCCTCCGGTAGAAGAACCTACAAATATTTCATGGAAAAACTGGTACCTTTCGGTGCCTATAAACCGAGGAGATGGCAGTGCAACTTCCATTCAGCCTGATGAGATTATTAATAACGAGCTTAGTAGTAATGAATCGAAATACTTTTACAAAAATGACGATGGGAGCTACACGCTGTGGACCAAATTCACAGGCTTTACCACTTCTGGACAATCTGCCTTAGGCGATAAATACTGTCGTACGGAATTAAGAGAATACTGGCGCGGTAACCAAGACACCAAAGACAATTGGTCGATGGCTACCGGAATCCATATTTTAGAATCTACAATGCATGTTGATTTTGTTGAAGGTAATGGTAGAACTATTGTGGCTCAAATTCATGGTAAGTCTTCAGATGGTATTCCTGGCGATCCTGCAACCGTAAAAATTAGATGGAACAGTGGTATGATTCAAATTGATTACTACACAAAACCTGAAAACGACGATCCATGGACCAGTAAATATGATGCTAAACTGGATTTCGGACGTGTAGATAACGAGAAATTCACATTCAAAATTAAAATAGAAAACGGAAAAATGTACTGTGCTTTAGTTTGTGATGCTAAAGGCTTAAATGTCGATTACCAAGAAATATATGACTATGTAGGTAATGGCTATATCCATGAAAATTACTTTAAAACTGGTAACTATTTTGGATGGCATGACGATTACGAAAAAGCAGCTCAAGTAGTACTTCATGAAGTGGTAACCAAACATGAATAATACTTTCAGACGGCAATAAACTTTATTACACCAAGTAGTATAACTCCTAAGAAAAAATGCTTTTTTCTTAGGAGTAACCAAAACTTTCAATTATTGGCAAGCTGAAATTAGCGTTTAACCTATTGGCATAAAACACTAAAGTTATGATTACAACTCCAGAACACGACCAACGCATGGCGAAAATGACTTTTGCTTCGGTATACCCGCACTATGTGAGCAAAATAGAAAAGAAAGGCCGAACGGTGGACGAACTTCATCAGGTTATGGAGTGGCTAACAGGTTTCACACCTAACAAAATAAAAGCACTCATTGAAGAAAACGTCACTTTTGAGCAGTTTTTTCAACAAGCAACATTAAACCAAAACGCCACCCTCATCAAAGGAGTAATCTGTGGGTATCGCATTGAAGACATCACAACACCACTAACACAGCAAGTGAGGTACTTAGATAAATTGGTAGATGAATTAGCCAAAGGTCGGAAAATGGAAAAGATTTTACGATCTGAAAAATAAAACATACAGACTATCACGTGTTTTTATGTCGTAAAATTCTTATTTTTATTCATGTTTAAGCGAAGTCGTTTTAATGCAACGAAAAAAATAAAAACATGATTATCCCTCTTTTTCTAAGCGCTATTTTCCTAATCTTGGCACTCATTCATTTTAACTGGATTTTTGGTGGAACCTTTGGGTTAAATGCATCTTTACCCACCAATTTAGAAGGCAAACGGGTGTTAAACCCAAAACCTCTAGATGCGGTCATAGTAGGTCTAGGCTTGTCCTTTTTTAGTCTTTTTTATATTTTACAATCTGGACTCATACCTTATACTCTACCTCATTGGGTGATGTCGGTAGGTGCATGGCTTATTCCTAGTATTTTTCTAGTTCGAGCTATTGGTGAATTTAAATATGTAGGTTTTTTTAAAAAGGTAAAGCAAACGCCATTTGGAAAACTCGATACCAAATTATTTTCTCCTCTATGTTTACTAATTGCATGTTTAGGATATGGCATACAGTTCTTAAATTAAATTTTTATGAAAAAGATACGCTTAATAATAACCTTCACGGTTTTATTTCTCATACCAAAAATGGGACATGCCCAAATTAACGAAAGCAGCCTTGGTGCTTGGTATATGTATTTTTTCAATACCACTTTTAAGGAAAGCTCATGGGGCGCTCAAGGGGATATTCAATACCGAAATTGGAATATGGGTGGCGACTTGGAGCAACTTTTACTTAGAGGCGGTATCACTTACACTCCTAAACAAGCAAATATTAAATTTACCCTTGGTTACGGACATATCACCACTGGCACCTACGGTGATGAAGATTATAAAACTTCAGAAAGTCGAATTTACCAAGAAGCTTTATTTCCTGTAAAATTCGGGAAGCGGGTTTATACCAATCACCGTTTTCGATTCGAACAACGCTTTGTAGACCATCAAGATTTTAGAACGCGTTACCGTTATAACCTGTTCTTAAACATACCTCTAAACAAAGTTACCTTTGAGAAAAATGCGCTTTACCTAGCTTTTTACAATGAACTGTTCATAAACGGACAACGCAACATTGGAAACGGTATAGATGTTGAAATTTTTGACCGAAACCGATTCTATGCCGCTTTAGGCTATGTTATTAATGATAACGTCAAGGTTCAACTGGGTGTGATGAATCAAACAACAAATCACTGGAATAAAAATCAGCTACAACTAAGTCTGCATCATAATATTTAAACGTCTTAAAAGTTCCATAAAAAGTCATTGGTAAATCATTAATACAACATGTAGTAAACAAGGACTAATCATTTATCCTATCTTTGCCTCATTTTGTAAAGACATGGCTTCTACTCTACTTTCATCACCCCTGCAGGGTTTTACCGATTTCAGGTTTCGTAATGCCTTCAACCATTATTTTGGTGGTATCGATACTTTTTATGCACCCTATATTCGTCTCAATGGAAAGCTAAAAATAAAGCAGTCTTATCAAAATGATTTATTACCTGAAAACAACAGTACATTAGAGGTTATCCCGCAAGTGATAACAAACGATCCCGAGGAGTTTGTATACGTTGCTAAATATGTTCAAAGTTTAGGGTACAAAGAACTTAACTGGAATTTAGGATGCCCATACCCCATGGTGACCAAGTCTGGAATGGGCTCAGGCTTAATTTGTAATCCGCAAAGAATTAACGAAGTGCTTCAAAAAGCGCATCAGGAAACGGATATTTTGGTATCCATGAAAATGCGCATGGGTTATGAAAACGCTGAAGAAATTTTAGAGGCCTTTCCTATTTTAGATCAATATCCGCTTAAAAATGTGGCCATTCATGCCAGGATTGGAAAACAGCTTTACAAAGGCCCTGTAGATCTAGATGCCTTTGAAAAGTGTATGGCTGGCACAAAACACAAGCTCTATTACAATGGTGACATCACTAGCGTGTCTTCATATAATGAAATAGCAAATCGTTTTCCACAAATCGATCATTTTATGATTGGCCGCGGGTTAATTGCCGATCCTTTTCTTCCGAGTATGATTAAAAATAATACCACGATATACCCGGAAAACCGCTGGTCTATTTTCTCAGAGTTTCACGATACCATCTATCAAGCCTACGATGCTTATTTATCGGGACCAACACCTATAAAAATGAAAATGCTAGGTTTTTGGGAATACTTTGCGCAATCTACTTCCAACCCACAAAAAACCTATAAAGCCATAAAAAAAGCTTCAAATCCTGTAAAATACAAACAAGCGGTAAGTCAGATTATAAATTCAGAAATGAAAATTAAAACCTCTTTTTAAACTCATCTGAAGACTAAGCCATTCTATTAGAATTCTCAAAACTTATTGAAGTAAAATTCTTTCATTTTATATCCTTTTAGGGATTCAGGAATTAAGACACTCATTATTTGTTCATTACGTAACATATCGATTTGTTTTTTAATGAAAAGCGATATGAATGCCAACTTAAATTTATTAAATTCGTTAATGAATTCTAATACTTACCCTTATGATTTTAAATACCGAATTAGAATATAAAGGAAATCTCTTTCCAACAAAAATTATTAAATACCAAAAAAACCTTAACGTACTGTCGTTCACTACCGAAAATGGTGTCATTTTACAAGTGACTGTTCGCAGAGATAGTATTTTAAGGTTTCGTTTTACAACTACAGGCATTTTTGAAAATGACTTTTCTTATGCCATTACAAAATATGCTAGTCGTGGGTACAACCACCTAGAAGTTACCGAAGACGATAACCACTATATTATAACGACCTCAAAATTAATCTGTAACATCTCAAAATTAGATTTACGCACATCTATTTACGATGCTATTGATAAATCTCTAATTTGTGAAGACGAATTAGGTTTTCACTGGGAAGAGAGTTATGAATTTGGGGGCGATGTGGTTAAAATGTCGAAAACCGCACAACCCGGGGAAAGTTACTACGGACTAGGTGATAAACCTGTAGATAATAACTTAAAAGGTAAGCGTTTTGAAAACTGGGTAACCGATTCGTATGCTTATGGGCGCGATACCGATCCTATTTATAAAACCATACCGTTTTATACGGCTTTACACAACAAAAAATCTTACGGGGTATTTTTCGATAATACCTTCAGATCGTATTTCGACTTTTGTCACGAACGTAGAAATATTACCAGTTTTTGGGCTCATGGTGGTGAAATGAACTACTATTTTATTTATGGTCCAGATATGGGCGATGTTGTGATTAATTATACCGATTTAACAGGAAAGCCTCATGCGATGCCTGCACTTTGGGCTTTAGGATACCACCAGTGTAAATGGAGTTATTACCCAGAATCGAACGTTAAAGAAATCACTTCTAAATTTAGAGAGCTTCAAATTCCTTGTGATGCTATTTATTTAGACATAGATTATATGGAAGGCTTTAGATGCTTTACATGGAGTAAGCAACATTTCCCAGATCCAAAACGTATGGTAAAGGAATTGGCCGATGATGGTTTTAAAACGATCGTGATTATAGATCCAGGTATTAAAATAGACATGGATTATTCGGTGTTTAAAGAAGGTCTAGAGAAAGACTACTTCTGTAAGCGTGCCGATGGCCCTTATATGAAAGGTAAAGTATGGCCTGGAGAGTGTTACTTCCCCGATTTTACCAATCCGGAAGTAAGAGAATGGTGGGCCGATTTATTTAAAGAACTCGTTGAAGAGATTGGTGTTAAAGGCGTTTGGAACGACATGAACGAACCTGCTGTAATGGATGTACCAGGTAAAACATTCCCTAATGATGTGCGCCATGATTACGACGGCAACCAATGTAGCCATAGAAAAGCGCATAACGTATACGGCATGCAAATGGCTCGTGCAACTTACCAAGGATTAAAAAAATTCTCTTATCCGAAGCGTCCATTTGTAATTACTAGAGCCGCTTATTCGGGAACACAACGTTATACCTCAAGTTGGACTGGCGATAATGTAGCGACTTGGGACCACCTCAACATTGCTAATTTACAAGCACAGCGTATGTGTATGTCTGGATTCTCATTTATAGGGTCTGACATTGGTGGATTTGCCGAGCAACCTAATGGCGAACTTTATGCCCGTTGGATTCAATTGGGGATATTCCATCCGTTTTGTAGAACGCACTCTTCTGGAGATCATGGCGACCAAGAACCTTGGGCTTTTGGAGATACCATCACCAATGTGGTTAGAAAATTCATTGAATTAAGATATCAACTCCTACCCTATTTATATACCGCTTTTTGGCGTTATGCTGAAGAAGGTGTGCCTATCTTAAAATCTTTAGTGCTTTACGATCAAAAAGATCCACAAACCCATTACAGAAACGATGAGTTTATTTTTGGAGAGAAGATATTAGCCTGCCCAGTTACGGGGCCGAACCAAAAAGGAAGACGCATGTACATCCCTATTGGAAGATGGTATAACTTCTGGACCGATGAATTGGTTAGTGGCGGACAAGAAATTTGGGTAGATGCCGATTTAGATAGCATGCCTATTTTTGTAAAAGAAGGTGCTATTATCCCAAAATACCCGATACAACAATATGTGGGTGAAAAAACGATAGAAGAATTAACCTTAGATGTGTATTACAAAGTAGGCAACGAAATTTCAGAAGTTTATGAAGATGCTACCGACGGTTACGATTATATTAAAGGCCGTTATAGCTTAAGAAACTTTAAGTTTCAAGGCAAGGAAAAGGAAATTATTATCCAACAACATAAGTCTGGAAAATATATTACCACTTATAAAACCTTTAGAATCCACTTCCACGGATTACCTTTTAAAATTAAAGAAATAGAAATCGATAATGTGATCATTCCATTTGAAGAACTCCGTTTTAAAGGAGGAACAAGCTTAAAGCTTACCAAGGAATTTACAGAGCTTCATATTATTGGTGAATAAATTTTTTATATACCAATTTATATTTTAAACATCTAGACCTTTCAAGTTTTAAAAACCTGAAAGGTCTTTTTATTTAAACACATTCATCTTCCTTAATTTTTTTATTTTAGACCATAATAATTCATGAATTACAACCTCTTTTATAGATAGCTTATTTTTAATGAATTTAGAAGCGCATTACAAACATTTGTGGGACAGCTCCAAACAGAATATCCTCTCGGGACAGTATGAAATGGATCATTTAATCGATTCAACCTCAGATAATCGCTTTGGTATCACCCTACTCCTACTGTA
>NZ_LXEI01000029.1 GCF_001642835.1 Pseudotamlana agarivorans | reverse complement strand
CACTTTTAAAGGTTCAGATAAGCAAATACAGGAAAACCAACCGTATGCCACTAAAATACTAGAATTGAAGCAGAAAATTAGAAGCATAAAACACGGAGAAACCAATGGGAATATCAATAAAATGAAAAAAGAAATAGAACGTTTGGAGCGAGAAGCGCCTTATCAAACCAATGGTAAACGTATCGTTCGGGGTATGTCTAAACCCGGACCTCAAAGTCATATCCATATTATCGTGAGCCGAAAGGATGTGTCTAACCGCTATAGTCTGTCTCCAGGAAGCAAGTACAAAGCCTCTGTAGTAGAAATGAACGACAAGATGGTAAAACGAGGTTTTGATCGCGATCTGTTTTATACCAATGCCGAAAAAACATTTGATACGATGTTTAGCTACAAGCGCAATTATGTGGAGTCCTACAAAGCACGGAAAACCTATTTAAAAGATCCTAAGCTGTATTTCTTAACGATAACAAGATTACCCTCTAGCGAAAAAGCCATAGCCTTTAATTTATTACAAAAAACAGGCGTGAATACCACCTTTTTAAGTATACCTACAAATAAGTTTCAGCTTACCTTAAAAGCTATCAACACCTTGAAAAAAGGGATCGGCAGAGCAATCGAATCAGGATCTATAGGCATATGAATTGGCAATTAGAGCATATCATTTTGTATGTTGTTCGTCCAATCTTAATCATTGGAGCTTTGTTGTATGGATGGTTCTATGGTGAAAATAATGGATCAATTCATAAGAAATACAAGGTGCGATTCAAATTGAAAAATGGCAAGTTTAAAATCGACAACATCCGAAGAGGGGCATCCATTATTGGTTCGGCAGGAAGTGGGAAAACTGAAAGTGTGGTCTATAATTTTCTGAAACATTTTAGTCAGAATGGCTTTTGTGGGGTGATTCATGATTATAAAGATTTTGAACTTACCGAAATTGCCTATCCGCTGTTTAGTGACATGAAAATGACTTTTTATACCATTGCCTTTGATCAAATCCATTATCGGGTGAACCCTATCGCTCCACATTATCTACCCAATGAGGAAAGTGTTAATGAGGTGTCACGAGTTCTTATGGAAAACCTGATGGAACAAAACCTTTCTGAAAATAAAGGAAGCAACAAGTTTTTTTCTGATGCCGTGGAAGGTTTATTGAGTGGGATGATATGGAAAATGAAAACAGCTTACCCTGAATTTTGTACGCTACCTCATGTCATTGCCTTGTTTCAAATTTTAAGTACTAAAAAATTGGTAGCCTTTTTGAAATCTGATTTTACTTCAAGAAGTATGGCTAGTGCTTTTATTAATGGCATAGATTCAGAGAAACAAACGGCAGGAGTTAAAAGTACCTTGGCGAATGCCTTCAAAAAGATAAGTTCCCAAAAACTGTTTTATGTGCTCTCTAAGGATAAGGTTCCGTTAGATATCAATAACCCTGAAAACCCTGCGGTCATATCCTTGGTTAATAACCCGAAATACGACTCAGTGTATTCTCCAGTTATTGCCATGGTGATGCATACCATTATCAAACAGATGAGCTTAAGAGGTAAAAACTCTTCTTTTTTACTGATGGAAGAGGCGCCAACTTTAAAATTACCCAATATGCACCGAATTCCAGCAACACTCCGTAGTTATGATATTTGTACGGTTTATGTGATGCAGGACAAAGTTCAAAACGATTTACTCTACGGAGAA
>NZ_LXEI01000028.1 GCF_001642835.1 Pseudotamlana agarivorans | reverse complement strand
ACTACAGCCAATAACAAAAGTCTTACCAAGAACTCAAAACTATTTTGATGATGAAGAGTTAAAGTTCAACTTTGAAAAAGTATATAGAGATGTTGCTGAGATTTTAAATAAGTAAGATATCCCTAAAAGTGTTTAGGGATTATTATAATGTATTGACAAAGTGTCGATACAAATGCCGTCAATTACAAGGCTGTTGGGAAAACAATCTTTAGTCCATATGCCTCGCTAGTAATATTATGAGTTTTTGTGGAACAAATTATGCACACATAATTGATTCCGTTCTGTTTTGGAAAAAATCCTTTAGAGACAAGATTTAATCCTTTAGAGAAAAATAGAACATCCGAACTTTGTCAAATCAAATCAAAAGATATGGCACGTTTAAAAACAGTTAATCAATTAGTACCATTCATAGGAGGTGTTTTCTATATGGTATTATTGATTTATGCGGCCGTAAGTAAACTTAACGATTTTCAGCAATTTAGAATCCAACTTGGGCAATCACCAATCGTTACAGCATATGCAGATTGGGTAGCTTGGGGTGTTCCTTTATTGGAATTACTAATAGCAGGATTTTTTTTAGTGGAGCGGTTTAAGTTATTGGCATTTTATTGTAGCTATGCTTTAATGCTAGCTTTCACAGCTTACATTGTCATTATTTTGAATTTTAGTGATTACATCCCGTGTTCCTGTGGTGGTGTTTTGGAGGCTATGGGGTGGACAACCCATGTTGTTTTCAATTTGGGATTTATAATATTAAGTATTTGGGCTATTTATATTTTAGAGAATCAGTCAAATCAAAATAAAACATCAAAATTAAGGAAGGTTTTATTAAAGCTGACAATAACGGGTTTATGTAGTGGAGGTATCGTATTGATATTGTTTTTAATGTCCGAAAAGAATCTACATCGAAACAATGCGTTTTTGAGACGATTTCCACATCATCCAATAGTTAAAAAGTATGACTTAGATATAAAATATAACTCGTATTATGTCGCCGGTTACGATGCAGGTCACCTTTACTTAGGAAACTCAACAGCACCATTGCATCTATTGAAGGTGAATTTGCAAAATAGAGACACTGTACATATTAAAATAAACCTAGACGCACAGACTATAAAATTTAGGTCGGTAACAGTGAAATTAAGTCCACCTCATTTTTTTGTAATGGATGGGATGGTTCCCTGTGTTTTTAGAGGTGAAATAGGAAAATGGACGGCTTCACTTTGGATGAAAAACACCGCTTATTTTTCTCATGCAATCCCCATTAATTCTGATGAAATATACTTTAAATCCATTCGAGGTTCATCAAAGGAGGCCGTGCTTGGTATTTTGAAAAGTGGTGATAGTATGGCTGTAAAATTAAAACCAGGTATACTAGAAAAGCAGATTGACGGCGTCTTTGATGTTGATGGTATGATGGTATCCTCTCAGCACTCCAAGTATTTAGGATACGTTTATTATTACCGTAATCAATTTTTGGTTATGGATTCTAACCTGGAGCTAATAGAGCGAAGAAAAACTATCGATACCGTGAGTCAGGTGCAGTTGAAATTATCCAAGCCTAATGAATTTGGAGAAATACAAATGCAAGCCCCTCCAGTTATTATTAATAAGTCAGCAGCCTTATATCAGGATTATATGTTTATCCAGTCTGATCGATTGGGAAAGTATGACGAAAAGCGTATGCTCAATCAAGCGTCTGTTATTGATGTTTATAATTGGAAGGAGAACGAATATGAACTTAGTTTTTATTTATATCACCTGAATGGAAATAAACCAAGAGCTTTTTATGTATATGATCGCTATTTGGTAGCACTAATAGAAAATAATCTTAATGTTTTTGAAATAAAACCAAATTACTTTAAGTAACACGTTAAAAATAAAAACCAAAATGATATTTACAATTTACTGGCCCGTAACAGGAATCCGTTCGAAAACCTGTATAAAAGAGTAGGACATAATATTAATTTTAAAAACCATCATTATGAAAACAATTAAGTTTAAATTATTGATTCCGGTTGTAGCGATTGTTTTTGCTGTAACCAGTGCTTTTACTACTTCGGCAAGCTCGAAAGTAGATGCAGTTACCGCTATAAATGGCTATATAGATCATGAAACTCCATGTGAAATGGCTGTAGCCTGTTCATTAGCTCCAGGTCCTGTATGTACCAATGGAAACGATCCCTTTGCTCCACAGGTATATGGGAAATGGAACCCTAGTGATACAACGTGTCCAAGAGAAGTTTATCTGCCACAATAGTAGATGATTTTTTTATGTATTCATTTTATTGAATTGAAGAGGCTGTACTTTAGAAGAGCAGCCTCTTCTTTTTTTAGTATTGGTTAATTTGCGTCATCCAATCTTTAGCTTTTTCATCCTTTAAATAATGGTTAAACCAATCCAACATTTTTTTATGAAGGTCTTTTTGGTTTGATTTTTTGGAAAGTACATGAGACTCATTTGGGTACGCAAGTAAAATGTTTTCTTTCTCCATTCTTCTCAAAGCCAAATGTAAAAACTGACTTTGTTGGAAGGGTACTCTGGTGTCTTCTTTTCCAGACCAAATTAATAAAGGGGTGTTAATCGTGTTAACTTGATGCACAGGAGAATTGGCGAGGTAATTATCCATAGCCTCATAATATGGTTTTTGCATCCGTGTTTGCCCAAATTCAAAATAATCCATTTCTGGACTATTATTAAAACCAGGAAGAACGCTTAATGACCAAGAAAATAATTCAGAGTAACCAGATCCAGAAATCGCAGCCGAAAAGAGATTGGTTTGTGTGATTATAAAATTGGTTTGATAACCACCAAAAGAATGTCCCATAAGTCCAACCCTTTTTGGGTCTATGGATTGGTTTTCTAAGGCCTTTTTGGTAGCAGCAATAATACAATCTGCACTGGAAGTACCTAGATGCCCATTTTGAATAACAATATCAGGCAGTAGCACAAAATAATCATTGAGACTCAATGTTGTGTGAATATCTGCATCATTACTGTAGAATGAAGGGGTGTAAAAATGGTTGTAGTATCTAGATTGTCTTTCATAAACATTAACAATAAGCGGGTACTTTTTATTAGGGTCATAATTTTGAGGGAAACATAAAACACCTAGAAGTTTATCCTTTTTAGAATTCATGTAGTGAATGATTTTAGAAGTTCCCCAATGGTATTTATCATGGTGTTTATTGCTTTGATAAAAAAGTTTTGTTCTACCTTTATTGTAAAGAACGAGTTTCGAAGGTTTGTCAAATGTTTGTGTGTCAAACATAATTGTAGAGCCAGAATGACTTTTTATTAATTTACTTATAAATTTATCACCATAATCTATAGTTTTTAATTCCTTGTTTTTATCAAGTATATATATGCCTCTAAACCTAGTTGTGGAATCTATTGATTTTATAATTAGGTTATTGATGTCTTTTAGAGGTGTTTTATTAATTGTTTTTGATATCCTTTTTTTAGGATTATTACTCACAGGATGATAAACAGTATAGCTCAAATTATTTTCTTTACCGTGGGTCAATCTTTCCGTAGTTCCGTTATTGATGTTAACTTTCCAAATATCATGTTGGCCACTAATTATGAAATCGGCATCATTTGAAGTCCAAATAGGATAGCTGATCGGGGCAATATTTAATTCTGAATAGTAAAAACTACTGTTAAGTGGTTCGTTAATGTTTTTAGAAACATTCGTGTGTTTTTCAGTATGAACGTCATAGATCCACCAACGGTTATCCCTAAAATAACTGATGTAATTCCCTTTAGGAGAGGATTTGATTAGGTGTTCACCTTGATTCTGTTTTTTTAAGAATAACGTTGTTGTTTTCTTTTTTAAATCTATCAAATAATAATCGGTGAATTTGCCACCATATTTAAATCTTGGTAGATAATCTTGTAGACTATATACCAGAAAGTGTGTGTGACTATTATTCGCTATATAAAAAGGGTGTTCTGGGGAAGTGATCTTAAAGAAATCATCATTTTCTAGATTCCAACAAGCCAGTTTGATACCAGATTTATTAAATTCAAACGCTTGCTTTCTAGGTTGAATTTCGGTGTCTTTATAATGCCAAATTTCTAACCTATTAGGATCACGTTCCTTTTGAGGGCTAGATTTAGGATGCCATTTTTCTATCGGAAAAAAGACCTTGTCGTTAGTTTTGGCAATAAAAAAATCAGATAAGCTATTTATGGTAACCTTTGATACAAAAGTGTTCTTAGGAAAATTAGCCGACTTGCGATGATCAAAATGTCGAAGTGATTTGTCATAATAATAGATAATGTGACTTTCCTCTATAAAATTGGGGTCTTTAAAAGCCTCTAAGAACATAAGGCTATTAAGGTTTTCATGCCATTGTAATTTAGAAATGACTTGTGAAGTCTTATGAATAGAATTGGGTTTAATACTTTTATTTAAGCTTAAGATGTTAACTGTGTTCTTGTTATCTTTATTTTGAACAAAAGCCAACAGATTTCCGTTAAAATTAAAACTGAAATCCTGAACATTTTGTATTGTTTCATGTTCTCCTTTAACGAGGTCGTGGATTAATAAGTTTTTGTTTTTATGATAAAATGCAATATACCTCCCGTTGTTAGACCAGAGGTATTTTTTTGCATTAGGAAATAAGTTCCTTTCTTTTGTTTCAAGATTAAGAAGAGCTATGCCACGTTCTTTTACCAAATAGGCCACCCAGTCACTATTCTTATTAAATTCAGCCTGATATCCAAAAGGTATTTGCTGTAGGTCATAAGTCTTAACGTTTTTAATGAAAAGTGTGTCTTTCCCAGATTGATAGTTCATGGTAAAAGACGCCCATTTACCATCGTAAGATAACTGGTGGTTCGTGAGAGCACCCCACAAATGATAATCATTTTCGGTAACTTTTAGTTTTGTGGTTTTCTGACTAAAAAGGGCAATTGGGAAGACCAAAAACAAGCAAGCTAAGACCACTTTTAATTTATTAAATGTGTTTGTCAAATTCATTTGAATTGATTTTAATACCCTAGATTTTGAGGCTCTAGGTTTGGGTTTAAAATAAGTTCAGATTCTGGGATTGGAAGTAACCGGTTGTTTGTATTCCAGTTTGGTTTAATAGTCTCTAAAGAGGTATCCAATCGACCTGTACGTTTTAAATCGAAAAAGCGGTGAGCCATTTCACAAAAAAATTCCAAATGTCTTTCTTTATAAATCGCATTTAGTACATCGGTTTTATTAGATGCTGTTACAGGGGCTAGAAGGGCACGTTCTCGAATAAGGTTTAATTGTGTTAAAGCATCAGGGATATTGTTTAATTGAGCATGAGATTCTGCTGCTATTAAATGTAATTCAGCCAAGCGCATCACAATAGAACATTCTTGGGTAGTACCAGTTGTAGTATTCAATTTATACTTATAGGCGTGGTGCCAAACCGTAGTCCCATCGCTAACCTGGGCAATCCAATTTGTAAACCTATTATCATTAGGTTCAAAATCATTTAACAAGGCATCAGAAAGAATACAATTAGGAGGCGGTCCACTAGTGAAAATGTAGGTTTGAGCATCTAAAGTGTTAAAACCAGGTATTCCCGTATCAAATTGCCATAAAGTTTCCTTAGTAGTATTAAGGAAGACTTGGTTAAGGTCTGGGGTTAAAGTGTAATCCAAATTAGTAATGAGTTCCAAAGATTCATCCAAGGCGTTCGTCCAATCTTGATTGAAAAGATAAGTTCTGGCTAATAAGGCAGAGGCCACCGCTTGGTTCGGACGCGTCCTATCTGGTGTGGTGTAAGCTAAGGGAAGTAAGGACTTGGCTAGTGATAAATCCTCAATGATTTGTTCATAGACTTGGTCTGTGTTTAGTTTATAAACCGAACTATTAACGCGGTAATCCGAAGTTTTAATATACGGAATGTCACCAAAAACGTTAACCAAATAAAAGTGAATAAAAGCTCTAATAAAGTAAGCTTCACCAGTAAAGTTTGATTTTTCTTCTTCTGTTAATACCGTGTTATTTTCCAAGCCTTCAATAATGGCATTGGAAGCATAAATCAAGTTGTAACTACTGTCCCAAATATTAGAGATAGTGGTATCGGAAGCTAATAGGCTATTTTCATAAAAAAAACGTGAAGAAGTGTTATTACCTGTAAGTATGAGTTCATCCGTATAAAGCCCTAATAAGTAAGGTAATCCAGAAATGTCTCCCGTTACAAGCGTGTTGTCTCTAAGCTGGGTATAAATGTTGATTACAGCAGCTTCAACTGTTGCCGGGTCTTCAAAGACAAGCTCTCCAGTTAATTGATTTGTAGGAGGCGGTATTTCTAGAAAATCCTCACAAGCTATGAGTAAGGAGCAAAAGAGTATGGCTAGAACGAGGTGCGTTCTGCTATTTTTTATTTTTTCGAAAAAATGAGATATGATTTTCATAAAAGTTGATTTAAAAAGTGAATTTTGACCCAATAGATATAAACCTTAATGGAGGGATGGTGTTACTAGTTCTAGTTTCTGGATCAAGCCCATTATAGTTACTTAGAGTTAAAAGGTTTTGGCCTAGTAGAAATAGGTTGCATCCAAATTTTTGGGTTTGTAAAGAGGTAAGATCGAAGCTTATTGAAAGTGTTTTTAAGCGAATGTAAGAAGCATCACAAATGGCGGCATCGCTTTGTGCAAAATTAGAATAAGCTCGTACAGCATCTCTATTTGCTCCACTAGTAAATTGTTGTATGTCGGTTTGGTCACCTGGGTTTTGCCAACGGCCTAGTACCTCTTGTGGTTGATTATTCATAGTCCCCACAATATTACCTGTAGCTAAGTAATTTAACCCTTCTTGTTTGGTGAACTGTAAAAGGAATTCCAAGTTGAATTTGCCATAAGATATACTGTTATTAAGGCCTCCATAGTACTTAGGATTTAGATCTTTAACAACCTGTTTATCATAAGGAGCTGAAATAATACCGTCATTATTAAAATCTACAAATTCGAAAAGCCCTGTTTGAGGATTAACCCCTTTAGATTCATAAAGTTTTAGAATATTAAGGGATTCTCCAATTACTAAAGTATTTACATAAGTTGAGCCTTCTAAATCAGGGAATTCAAGCAGTTTGTTTTCATTTAAAGTAAAGTTTAAGCTAGTTTCCCAATTAAAGGAATTATTTCTAATGTTTACGCTATGGATTTGAAACTCCCAACCACTATTTTTAACTGTAGCATTAAGATTAGCATTTAAGGAACTAAATCCTGTGATTCCAGGTAACGGTATGCCAACCAATTGATTAGATGAAACGTTTTGGTAATAACTGCTTGAAAATGAAATACGGTCGTTAAGAAACCCAAGTTCCAATGCAATTTCCTTTTTAGTGTTTTTCTCCCAACTGAAGTCTGGATTGAACAACCTTGTGGGGCTCATTCCAATGATATTTTGATATTGAGAGTTACTAAAACTATAGGTATCTAGGTATTGGTAGTCACCAATTTGGTCATTTCCAGAAGTTCCGTAACTACCTCGGAGTTTACCAAAACTTAAAAAAGGAATGCTTTTTTCTATGAAAGCTTCATTCGAGAAAATCCAAGCAGCACCAATGGCGTAAAAATTAGCAAACTTTTTATCTGTACCAAAGCGAGAAGAACCATCTCTTCGTCCTGTGATATTAAGTAAGTATTTGCTTTTGTGATTGAAATTAATTCTCCCAAAAAAAGCATTATAGCGGTATTGAGTTTGGGAGTCGTCAAAAATGGTAAGGCTGTTTGCAGCAGCTCTATTTTCTATAAAATTATTGTTAGTAAAACCTCTAGCAAATAGTGATAGTTTATTGTTTTTTTCTTCCTGAAAGGTGAGTCCAACTAAAGCGTTAATCTGTGAGTTGTTAAAACCTTTATGCCAATCCAATTGTGGTTCGATAATCCATGAAGCTCTGTCTGTATTGTTATGGGTGGCTGATGAAGCACTACTATCAAGCCCATAAGCGGGATTAAACTGAGTATGCGGACTAGTTCTTATTTCCTTTAGGCTACTTTCAGTATAGCCCATATTGGTTTTAAATTTAAGAGAATTGGTAATTTGGTAGGTAAGCCCAAGGTTTCCAATTAAAGTATTACCATTAGCTTGATATTTTCCTACCGAGTGTCTTAGCGGGTTATTCCAAGTGGAGTTTTCCCAATTTAATGAGCCGTCATCATTGTAAAGATCTGGAGCATTGGGTGGAAGTAACATGGCTTCTCTAACCAAACTTGTAGGCGGTAAAATATTAATGAAATTGGTGTAGTTCGTTGAAAACGAAATAGCTAATTTATCGTTTAATGTTTTGTGGTTAATACTAGCTAGGAACGATGATGTTTTGTTTTCAAAATCGCCTTCAAGTACAGTGGTTTGCCTATTATAACCACCATTAATTAAAAATCGAGTCTTACCATTGCCTCCAGATAAACCTGCTTGAATATTATTTAAATAAGCGGTTTTGCCAAAGAGTTCTTTCTGCCAATTGGTATATTTTTGACGGTTCCACGTACCATTAACATCATAAGCATTGGCAGGGAAGGAGTTAATACCATCATTTTTAAAAGCTTCTTCTCGCATACTAATATACTCGGGTGTATTTAATAACGATACGTTGTTAGGAATGCTACCGAGCCCTGAACTTAAATCTAAGTTAAAATTTAAAGGAGTGTTTTTACCTTTTTTGGTAGTTATAAGTACGACACCATTGGCGCCTCTAGAACCATAAATAGCTGTAGCATCAGCATCCTTTAATACCTCAAGACTTTCTATGTTGTTTGAATTGATAGTATTTAAAGGGCTAAATCCAGAGTCTGGAATAATGGCTCCAGATACCTGTCTGTCTCCTAAAGGGGATGAAGCATAAGGTATGCCGTCAACTATGTATAAAGGATCACTCCCTTCAGCACGAATGCTGTTTTGTCCCCTGATTTTTATACTGAATCCAGTGCCAGGTATGCCTGATGTTTGGGTGATTTCAACACCAGGCATGCGACCTTGAATGGCAGCTAAGGGATTTGTAATGCTATTTTTTTCAATGTCCTTAGCCGTAATTCTTGAAATATTTCCTGTACGCTCTTTGTCTTTAACAGTATAATACCCTGCGTTAATTTCTACAGTATTTAAAGCGGTAATATCTGGTTCTAGCTGTATATCTAATTTAGAGCGACCGTTAATAGCGACTTCTTGAGTTTTATAGCCAACAAATGAAAAGATTAAAACATCATTACTTTTTGAGTATATGCTGAAAGATCCATTAAAATCTGAAGTAGTTCCACTACGAGTACCTTTAATGACAATAGTTACTCCAGCTAAGGGCATGCCAGTATTGTCGGTTATTTGTCCTCGAACTTCGTTTTGTTGTAAAGTTTTTAAGACTATTAGTGTGGCATAATTTAGAGCAATAACATTTGTTGTTAATGGAGTTGAAGCTAATATGAGAAGGCAGCATAGTAGCTTCCTTCCCGTGCTTATTGGTTTATTTTTCATAATTTTGAGTTAGGTTGAATATTATTTGTTTAATCGATTAGCCTCCTATTCAGTTTGGATATTGCGATAGGAGGTTTTTTTACATGTTGTTTTATCTCATAGGCATTTATTTTAAAGGTTAAATAATGGAATGGTGCCACCTATTTTTGGGGAGAGATAAGTGACACATTCCAAAAGGACTAATTCAAATCTTTGCTATTAATCAGGCATAGAAGTTTACTCCACATAATGTATATGCAGAAAATCTAAAGCGTACTGATGCTATGGTGTCATGGCTGGATTCCATGAAAATATGAAGTCGTTAGTTTCAGGATAATAGTGTTCTAACTAATACCAGAAAAATGAATTGTTTCGTCACTCCTGAAACAAAATTGCCCAATTATATTGGGTTTTTAGGTTTTTTGTTAAACAGAATATCAAACACAGTAAGCCCCTGCATGTCAAATTGCGGAAGGAGACCAATCTGTTTTAATTTACAAAACGTGTTTTGCATATTCTATTTGGTTTTTTAAATCGCAATTCAGGTTTAAGCTATGCTTGGAATTGTTAAGTAGTAACCATATTGTAAGAAAACAAAATGGGCGTGGAACTCAACTTATCTTGATAGAGGTACTGGTATACCGTGCAACGATAAGAGAGCCCACGCCCGGGTCGTGAGCCAATCTACTTATCATCTCGTTGCAAAAATTACCAGTTTTCTATCAAGAGATTCAAAGCAATTGCTTCAAATATTTTAATGAAGAATTGCAAATATATTTAATCTATATATCAGATTGAATATAAATATAACGCAAAGTATAAAAAATTGCTCTTTGTTACAAGTTCTTGTAACATTATTTTGATAATTTATTAGTGTTTTTGTTTAAAAGCATTTTATGAATGAAGACTTAGACAAAAAAAGACAATTAATTTTTGGTGAAAACGTACTAAGGCTTAGAGAGGAAAAAAACTTATCTCAAGACGACATTGCCGCAAAATGTAGAGTGACAAAAAGCAGCTTGAGTGTTATAGAAAATGGAGGTAGGAATTTTTCGTTTACTACATTAATTGCTCTAGCAAAGGCTCTTGATGTTCACCCAAAAGTATTACTTGACCTGGATTTTGAACTAGATAAGGAGTAAGTTTTAACACTTTTTCGTTCTATACTTGATTATTCTTTAATGGATAAGTTTTTGACTCTAAGGGATTTATTTATAAATGAAAGCAGAAACCATCATTTTTTTCCTTCTAAAGGAGTTTTTCGCAGTTCACTAGGAGGGTATCCATAATGTTTTTTAAAAGCTCTAGAAAAATGTGCGATACTTTTAAAACCTGTCATTCGAGCAATAGAAATTAAAGCTTCGCTACTGTACTGAATCATCATTTTCGATTTTCTTAGGCGTTCCTGCATCAAAAACTTATGTACAGAGGTGCCATAGAGCTCTTTAAAACCATATTTTAATTTAAACTCATTAGTACCTAATTGTAGC
>NZ_LXEI01000027.1 GCF_001642835.1 Pseudotamlana agarivorans | reverse complement strand
CCGATGATTCAGGTATAGTTGCATATCATTGGGATTTTGGAGATGGAAACACCGCAACAACGGCCGATCCGGTTCATACATTCGTTTCAGAAGGGATTTATACGGTAACGCTAACCATAGAAGATGCCGAAGGCTTACAGGATTCGCAAGAACTTAGCATTGAAGTGACTCCAAATTTACCGGCTGCCTTAATAGCTAACGAGGAAACCCTTGATTTTGGTTCACACACCATAAATGGTTCAGCCAGTCAATTAAACTTGGAGCTCTTTAACAATGGCGATATTGGAGAGGATATAAGTATTAGTTCTATAAGTGTTACAGGAACAGATGCTATACTGTTTGGTCATTCAGAAGCTTTACCATTAACTGTGAATGGACAAAACACAGAAATCTTAACTGTTAGTTTTACTCCAGATGGTAATATCGGCACGAAATCAGCGACTATAGAAATCACGCATTCAGGAGAAAACAGTCCTATAATTGTTTCGCTTAGTGCAATATTGAATGACCCTAATGAATTTGTACCGGTGGTAAGAATTAATGCTGGTAGTTTGGTAACAATTCCAAGTACTGATTTTGGTCCTGATTGGGAATCTAACCCTTCTGATGGCGTTTATAATGGCACATCATATTCTGTAAGTGATGGAAATACTTTTGAGAGCAGTTTATCTTATACTAATAAAGATAATTCCATTCCAAACTATATAGATGAAAGTACTTTTAATGGCTTGTTTAATAGTGAACGATGGGATCCAAGTACGGGCCCTGAAATGAATTTTTCAATTCCATTACCAAATGGAGATTATGTTATTAACCTATTCTTAGGAAACAGTTATGAAGGAACAAAGAACATAGGAGACAGGATTTTTGATGTTTTACTTGAAGGTGTTGTTGTCGAGGATAATCTTGATTTAGTTGCAACTTACGGTCACCAGGTAGCTGGAATGTTATCTTATCCTGTTACTGTAAATGACGGAGTATTAAACATATCTTTCGGGCATGAGGTAGAAAACCCACTTGTTAATGCGATAGAAATAATGGGACCTTCTAGTAGCTCAGCTTCTAAGACTATTAACTATGATAAGGGTGATGAAATGTCTATTGCGTCTGAAATTGATGAGGAACAAGAAAAGGAAATTAGTTACTTCAGTAGTTTAGTTCCAAATCCTGCAGATGACTTTACGCAGTTAATATTTGATGATGCATCATTAAATATTGATGGTATATTAATTTATAGTAGTAACGGACAATTAGTAAAATCTATTACTAACCCTATAAAAAGGGATAATAAATATAATATTCAGCTCGGTGATTTACAGGAAGGTTTATATTTTGTTAATTTTATGAGTTCTGAAGGCACTATATTTTCAAAAAAATTGATGATTAGACATTAAAATAGTTATTTTAAAACTAAGTGATAAAATCCCGACTTAATTCGTCGGGATTTTTTATTTGTAATTTGTGATATAAATTTAGTAACTTAATAGTCTGTAAAATACGTGTAATTTATTTCTAGATTATTAAAGAAGAGTGTATTAGGGATTTGTTAATAGAATTTTGTAAATAAATTAAATGTGAACACCCCAAGTTTACTTTTAAACTTAGAGATTTGATTTACTTTTAGAAATCTAGGTTCATTAAAAGGATATTTTCTTACTTTAAATATGGTGGTTTTTAATTGTTTATAATAATTTAAATTAACTGCTATGCGTTCAACTTTTACACTACTTCTCATTCTTTTTGTCATTCGTTTATCTCAGGCTCAACAAATTTTACCGAGTTCTGAATTAAAAAATTACCATCCAATTACTATTGCATTTACTGATAGTGATGAGTCTTATTCTGAAACAGCTAATCCAAACCCATTTCTAGACCGAAGACTTAATGTTACATTTACTTCGCCTAGCTCTGCCAGTTACCTAGTTCCTGGATATTTTGCGGCTGATGGAGAAACAAGTGAATCTGGAGCTTCCAGTGGAAATATTTGGCATGTGAAATTTACTCCGAACGAAGTAGGGACATGGAGTTACACGGTTTCTTTTCGAGAAGGAGAAAAAGTTGCAATTGCAGACCCTCAATCTTCTATAGACGGTCTCGCAAACGCCCCAATTGATGGTCAGAGTGGTACTTTTACTATAGGGGAATCAGACAAGTCTGGTGTTGATTTTAGAGGAAAAGGAAAGTTGAGTTATGTTGGAGAACATTTTATGAAGTGGTCTGGAACAGGAGAATATTTTTTAGAGTTTGGAGCTAATTCACCAGAGGTTTTTTTAGAGTACCAAGAATTTGACAACACCTCTTCAACTAGAACTTATCCAGTACATGTATCCGACTGGAATTCCGGGGATCCTACATGGAATAACGGGGCATATGGCAAAGGTATAATAGGTGTTGTAAATTACCTTTCAGAACAAGGGATGAATGTTAATTATTTTCTAACTATGAACATAAAAGGTGATGGAAAGAAGGCCTATCCCTATGTAGCAGATGATAATTTTAATGTTTTTGATGTTTCAAAATTAGCACAATGGGGAATTGTTTTCGACCATATGATGGAAAAAGGAGTGATGCCTGAATTTGTTTTAACAGAAAATGAAAACCAGAGCATCTGGGAATCTGAAGAAGGAGTATTAGGAGGCTTTGCAGATGGTAGGAAATTATATTACCGTGAAATGGTTGCTCGATTTGGTTATTTGAATGCTATTGCTTGGAATATAGGTGAAGAAATTGCTTGGGATAATGGAACCGAAGTAGGAACTCCCTTGACCGATCAACAGCAATATGAATTTGCTGAGTATTTGAAGCAATTATTGCCAAATAAAGATCAAATGATAACTATCCATAATGGGCCTGATACTAATGATGATGTATTTCAGAGTAATTTGGGTGATGATGGATATAGTGCAATTTCATATCAAGGCGATTATTCTAGTAAAAGTTATGGACATGATAGGATTCTTAATTGGGTTACCGAATCAACTAACAGAGGTAAGCCTTGGGTGGTACGGTATGCAGAGCCTTATGTAGGCAGTTCTACTAATGATGATACCTGGAGAAAAAACAGCTTATGGGCTGCTTTAACAGCAGGAGGAGCTGGTGTACAATATTATGATGGAGGGGGGAGAGATTTAACCACGGAAGATTATACCACATATGCGGTTCCTTTTTCAACAATGTATACTGCATATAATTTTTTTCATACTAACGATGTGCCTTTTTGGGAGATGTCTAATAATGACGCAGGAACCTCTCTAGGATGGATGTTATCAAAAACAGATGAAAACCACGTCATATATTTACCTGACGGAGGTAGTCCTGATGTTAATTTAGGAAATTCAGGTGTTTATTCTATAAAATGGTATGACCCGAGAAATGGAGGTGATTTGAAAGATGGTAGTATCACAACAGTAAACGCTAATGGTAGTCCTCAAAATTTAGGTGCAGCTCCTGATAATGGTTCTTCTGATTGGTTAATTTATGCTTTTTCTGATACTTCTGATTGTACTTCAGACTATGAAGAAGTCGATGGTTTAGTCGTAATAGAAGCTGAAAATTTATCCTTACCTACGGGTTGGAATGTTGAAAATACGACTACTGGTTTTACAGGTTCGGGTTATATTAGTTGGGCTGGAGGAGAGAGTTTTTCCTCACCAGGACAAGGAGTAATTACGACTAAAATTAAAATTAATGCCGCTGGAACTTATTTATTGCAGTGGAGGACTAGAATAGGAGAAGGAAATAATATCATTGCTAATAATGATAATGATGCATGGGTTAGGTTTAACGATGCTAGTGAGTTTTATGCTAAACAAGGAAATAGAATTATTTATCCTCAAGGAAGTGGTCAAACGCCCGTTGCAAATGGCAGTGGAGGAGATAATTGGTTTAATTTATACACCTATTTTGGATTTTGGAACTGGTTGACAATTACCAATGAATATTCACCATACGCGATATATGTCGATTTTGATGCTCCGGGTATTTATACTATGGAAATTTCAGCAAGATCAGAGAATTATTCTATAGATCGCATTGTTTTAAGCGCAAATGGAAATAGGGATTTAGAATTGGAAGAAACGTTATGCGGAGGTAATATAGATAACCAAGCGCCAGTTGCTGTAGCTAGTGCTACACCATTATCAGGGGAAGCGCCTTTGGAAGTTAGTTTTACGGGTAGTGAATCTACAGATGACGTGGAAGTAACAGCATACTATTGGGATTTTGGTGACGGGAATACAGATACCACTGCCAATCCTGTACATGTTTATAACTCGGAAGGAAGTTATACAGCGACGCTTACCGTAAGTGATGCAGAAGGTTTACAAGATACACAAGAATTAACCATTGAGGTTATTTCAAATTTACCTGCCGACTTAGTAGCTACTCCAGATACTCTTGATTTTGGAACTCGAAACATTGATGATTCAGCGAGTCAATTAGACTTAGAGCTTTTTAACAACGGAGAGAATGGAGATGATATAAGTATAAGCGCTATAAGTATTACAGGAACGGACGCTGTATTATTTAGCTATTCAGAAGTATTACCTCTTAATGTTATGGCGCAAACTATGGAAATAGTGACGATTAGTTTTACTCCAGATAATAGTGCGGGGGCTAAGTCAGCCTCCTTGGAAATTACACATTCAGGAGGAAATAGCCCCATTGTTATTCCTTTGAGTGCTGTTCTGGTAGATGGTTCTGGGGAATCAACTCCTTTGGTACGAATTAGTGCAGCAGGAAGTGTTAATGTAAGTGCTACAGATCAAGGTCCTGATTGGGAATCTAATCCAGATGATGGTTTTTACGTAGGTAGTTCTTATTCAGTAAATACAGGAAAAAATAATTATGCAAGTTTGAATTATGCCGATAGGCATTCGTCAATACCTGATTATATAGATTCGGCCACTTTTTCGGGAATCTTTAAGAATGAGCGTACAGATGATTCTTCAGGAGAAGAAATGGAATATGTTATCCCTTTAGAAAATGGTAACTATACTGTAAATTTATATATGGGGAATTCGTGGAGTGGCTCCAGTGAACCAGGAGAACGTGTTTTTGATATTCTTATAGAAGGAAAAATGGTAGAGGAGGGTATGGATTTATCTGCAACATTTGGTCACCGCGTAGCAGGAATGAAATCATATCAGGTGGTTGTAACCGACGAATTACTTAATATAGAGTTTGATCATGAGGTAGACAATCCATTGATTAATGCCATTGAAGTGTTGAGTGAAGTTATGACTGGTAACCAAGCACCAGTTGCTGTAGCCAGTGCGACACCATTAACAGGGGAGGTGCCTTTGGAAGTTAGTTTTACGGGTAGTGAATCTACAGATGACGTAGAGGTAACGGCATACTATTGGGATTTTGGTGACGGGAATACAGATACCACTGCCAATCCCGTACATAGTTATGACTCGGAAGGAAGTTATACAGCGACGCTAACCGTAAACGATGCAGAAGGTTTACAAGATACACAAGAATTAACCATTGAGGTTATTTCAAATTTACCTGCCGACTTAGTAGCTACTCCAGATGCTCTTGATTTTGGAACTTTGAACATTAATGATTCGGTAAGTCAATTAGACTTAGAGCTTTTTAACAGCGGAGAGAATGGAGATGATATAAGTATAAGCGCTATAAGTATTACAGGAACGGACGCTGTGTTATTTAGCTATTCAGAAGTATTACCTCTTAATGTTATGGCACAAACTATGGAAATAGTAACGATTAGTTTTACTCCAGATAATAATGCGGGGGCTAAGTCAGCCTCCTTGGAAATTACACATTCAGGAGGGGATAGTCCTATTGTTATTCCTTTAAGCGCTGTTCTGGTAGATGGTTCTGGGGAGTCTACTCCTTTGGTACGAATTAATGCAGCAGGAAGTGTTAATGTAAGTGCTACAGATCAAGGTCCTGATTGGGAATCTAATCCAGAAGATGGTTTTTATGTAGGTAACTCTTATTCAGTAAATACAGGAAAGAATAATTACGCAAGTTTGAATTATGCCGATAGACATTCGTCAATACCTGATTATATAGATTCGGCCACTTTTTCGGGAATCTTTAAGAATGAGCGTACAGATGATTCTTCAGGCGAAGAAATGGAATATGTTATCCCTTTAGAAAATGGTAACTATACTGTAAATTTATATATGGGGAATTCGTGGAGTGGTTCTAGTGAACCAGGAGAACGTGTTTTTGATATACTTATAGAAGGAAAAATGGTAGAGCAGGGTATGGATTTATCTGCAACATTTGGTCACCGCGTCGCAGGAATGAATTCATATCAGGTGGTTGTAACCGACGGCATGCTTAATATAGGCTTTGCTCATGAGGTAGACAATCCATTGGTAAATGCTATTGAAATAATAGGGGATTCTAATAGTTCAATTTCTAAGTCGACTCATGATATTAAAAAAGATTCAGCTCTAGATTTAACTTCTAGTTTAGTTCCAAATCCTGCTGATGGCTTTACTCAGTTAATTTTTAATAATGCGTCTTCTAATGTTGAGAATATTTTAATTTATAGTACTAACGGTCAATTAATCAAATCCATAAATAATCCAATCATAAATGATTATAAATATGTTATTAACGTAAATGAGTTAGAGGAGGGGTTATACTTTATTAATATTATTACATCAGAAGATAAGTTGATTACAAAAAAATTGATGATCAAGCATTAAATAAACATGAGTGACTGAGAAGTATTTTTATTAAATAATAATTATTTTCGAATTTCAGGGCGTATTTAAAAACTTGGCTTAATTATAATACGCCCGATAAATTTGAATTCATGGCAAATAACATGCTTTAATTTACGATCTAAGAGAATAAATTCGTTTTGTTAAAAATAATAGCTTCATGTTTTTTTCAAAAGATAGGTAGATCTTGCTTTTAAGCGAATAGTTTGCAGGCAAAATATCAATCGGATATAATTTTTCAACTTTTAATACCCTAAGTTTTTCTTTAAAAAAGGAATTAGAAATTTTACTTTTCAACATTCGGTTAATGATGTCTCTAGTCATTTTACCTCTTAAATCAATAAGATAATTATTCATAGAAGGGTCTAAAGTTTTTATGGAATTCAATTCGCTTATTAAGCTATTAAATTCTATAACTGCAGCTACCAAGTTGTTGTAAAGTTTTGTTTGATCTTCCAGATTAGATGCCCGCATTACAGAATTGTCACTTAATAAATACCTGTGGATTGGCACTTTTACATATGCAAACCGATCAGCCAAGACTAAAGATTTGGTCGCATATACAGAGTCATAACTGCTCTGACCATTACTTTCTACGAATTTGATATTATATTTATCTATAAAGTCTTTCTTTATAAAAAACCACCATATAGTTTGTATAAAATGGTTGCTCAGGATAAATTCTTCTCCAGTTGTAACATTTAAAGAATTAATGCTTCTTAATTGGTTTAATTCTACGTCTACATTTTCACTTTTTATATTCTGATCAATAGTTTTCGACTGAAACCCACATATATCGAGGTTGTAACTAATGGCTAATTCTAAAATGGTAGATAATGAATTTGGGATTACATAGTCGTCAATATCTAGAAAGTAAATATAATCACCAGTAGCTTTTTCTATCAATTTATTTCTTGAAATATCACTACCTCTATTTTCCTCGTTAAAAAATAAAATATTTGAATGCTTCGATGCATAATATTGCAAAATGGATGCGCTATTATCTTTTGAACCATCATTTATAATTAAAATTTCATAATCAGACTTAGGAATATTTTGGTTGAGTAAATTTTCAAGGCAACGCTTTATGTACTTCTCACCGTTATAAACTGGGATTAAGACGCTCAATTTAGGCATATAATATTATTTTAATTAAATATGATTATAATGTAATTTTTAGTACTTCAGCAAATTAAAAAGTAAAGGTTTGAAAGAATTAATTTTCATGAGAATTTCAAATAAAGATACCTTAAAACAAACAGTAGTTTTTCGTTTTTAATCATCAACTTTAGAGAGGTTCTTTTAATATCAATCGAATTGAGCTTGATATCTCCTTTTGGTGGATACATATCTTTAGCTTTTAACTGAGCTAAATAATTATAGAAGACCTCTTTTTTTATTTTATTTTTTAATAACTCGTGAAGAACAACATAAGTATGCCCTCCTTTTCTATTTTCTAGATGTTCAAAAATTATTGGACTTAAATTTGAATTGTGTTTTTTTAATTTTTTTATAAGATCATCAAATTGAAATAACACATTAAACGTATTATTGAGACGTTTTTTAATTAATTTTTCATCGGTGCATCGCATAACAGAATTTTCAGATTGAAAATAGCGATGAACAGAAGTATCTATGTAGGCTATACGTTCAGCTAAGACAAAGCATTCATTTGCAAAAATAATATCACTATTATTTTGACCTTTTTCGCTACTGAATCTAATATTAAAATCGTTTATAAATTCAGTTTTGGTTATAAACCACCAAATCACTTGTTCAAATAACGGATATTTTCTAATAAAATCTTCTCCCTTTAATATTTCTGGAACTTCAGCAATTTTTTCAAGAGTTTCAGTTCCTCCATCTTCTTCTAGGTCAGAATAATCGTTAATATGTTCAGATTTAAAAGCTAAGATGTCAAGATCATTTTTTATTGCATGATTGAGTAATTTAGGTAATGCATTTTTTAAAAGATAGTCATCAGCATCAATGAAGTAAATATATTTACCTCGAACTTTTTCAATGAGTTTATTTCTGGAAATATCTGAACCGCTATTTGGTTCAGTAAATACAAAAATATTTTTGAAATATTTTATTTGTTGTTCTATTACAAAGAGTGTGTTATCCGTAGAACCATCATTCAATATTATTACTTCGAATTCATCTTCATCTAAATTCTGATTTTTTATACTTTTTAGACAGTTCTCAATACCAATTTCCCCATTAAAAACGGGTATTAGAATACTTAATTTAATCATTGTAACCTGCTTGTTTCTAGGAACGAAAGTAATAATTTAAAATAAAGGGGTGTAATTAAATCGACCAAAGTTACAATTTAGGAGTTGTTAGGATTTTACAAAAACATAAGCATTTTGTAAGTTTTTTAACCTAAAAAAACTAATTGAGTTAATTAATTGAAATTCAATAACATAAAATCTTTGTGTATGAAGGTTGCGTAATTTATATTTGGGAATTATTTAATTTAAACTATAGATTAAATTGAGGTTTTTTTAATTAAAATGTTTTTTTGGTTTAGGTAAAAAATTTATTGCTATGCGCTCATCTATTATACTAATTCTTGTTTCTTTTATTGCTTATTTATCTCAGGCTCAACAAATTTTACCGAGTTCTGAATTAAAAAATTACCATCCAATTACTATTGCATTTACAGATAGTGATGAGTCTTATTCTGAAACTGCTAATCCAAACCCATTTCTAGACCGAAGACTTAATGTTACATTTACTTCGCCTAGTTCTGCTAGTTACCTAGTTCCTGGATACTTTGCTGCTGATGGGGAAGCAAGTGAATCTGGAGCTTCCAGTGGAAATATTTGGCATGTAAAATTTACTCCTAACGAAGTAGGAACATGGAGTTACACGGTTTCTTTTCGAGAAGGCGAAAAAGTTGCACTTGCGGACCCTCAATCTTCTACAGATGGTCTTGCAAACGCCCCAATTGATGGTCAGAGTGGTACTTTTACTATAGGGGAATCAGACAAGTCTGGTGTTGATTTTAGAGGAAAAGGAAAGTTGAGTTATGTTGGAGAACATTTTATGAAGTGGTCTGGAACAGGAGAATACTTTTTAGAGTTTGGAGCTAATTCACCAGAGGTTTTTTTAGAGTACCAAGAATTTGACAACACCCCTTCAACTAGAACTTATCCACTACATGTATCCGACTGGAATTCCGGGGATCCTACATGGAATAATGGAACAAAAGGCAAAGGTATAATAGGTGTTGTAAATTACCTTTCAGAACAAGGGATGAATGTTAATTATTTTCTAACTATGAACATAAAAGGTGATGGAAAGAAGGCCTATCCCTATGTAGCAGATGATAATTTTAATGCTTTTGATGTTTCAAAATTAGCACAATGGGGAATTGTTTTCGACCATATGATGGAAAAAGGAGTGATGCCTGAATTTGTTTTAACAGAAAATGAAAACCAGAGCATCTGGGAATTTGAAGAAGGGGTATTGGGAGGCTTTGCAGATGGTAGGAAATTATATTACCGTGAAATGGTTGCTCGATTTGGTTATTTGAATGCTATTGCTTGGAATATAGGTGAAGAAATAGCTTGGGATAGAGCTGGAGGAGTGCAAACATCAATAACCGATAAGCAGCAATATGAATTTGCTGAGTACCTAAAGAAATTATTACCTAATCAGGATCAAATAATAACCTTACACAATGGCCCTAGTAATAATGACGAAGTGTTTCAGAGTAATTTGGGTGATGATGGATATAATGCTATTTCTTATCAAGGAAATTATTCTGATGATAATTATGGACATGATAGGATTCTTAATTGGGTAAATAAATCGACTAAAAGTGGTAAACCTTGGGTTGTAAGGTATGCAGAACCTTACGTAGGAGGGTCTACTAATAATGATAATTGGAGAAAAAATAGCTTATGGGCAGCTTTAACAGCAGGAGGAGCTGGTGTACAATATTATGATGGTGGAGGTAGAGATTTAACCACGCAGGATTATACCACATATGCGGTGCCTTTTTCAGCAATGTATACTGCGTATAATTTTTTTCATTCTAACGATGTGCCTTTTTGGGAGATGTCTAATAATGACGCAGGAACCTCTCTAGGATGGATGTTATCAAAAACAAATGAAAAGCACGTCATATATTTACCTGACGGAGGTAGTCCTAGTGTTAATTTAGGAAATTCAGGTGCTTATTCTATAAAATGGTATGACCCAAGAAATGGAGGTGATTTGAAAGATGGTAGTATCACAACAGTAAATGCTAATGGTAGTCCTCAAAATTTAGGTACAGCTCCTAATACAAGTGCCTCAGATTGGGTTATTTATGCTTTTAAAGATGATACGGCAAATAACACAGATTGTTCTTCAGATTATGAAGAAGTTAATGGCACAGTAATAATAGAGGCGGAAAGCATACCTTTAACCTCGGGTTGGAATGTTGAAAACGCTACGACTGGTTTTACGGGTTCAGGTTACATTAACTGGACTGGAGGGGAAAATTTTAATTCTCAAGGAAAAGGGCTGATAAGTACGACTATTAAAATTAACACACCTGGCACTTATTTATTTCAGTGGAGAACTAAAATAGGTGTAGGAACAAGTACTACCGATAATAATGACACATGGGTAAGATTTAATGATGCCAGTGAGTTCTACGCAAAACAAGGCTCTAAGGTTATTTATCCGCAAGGGAGTGGTCAAACACCTGTAGTGAATGGGAGCGGCGGTAATAATTGGTTTAAAGTATATTCAAATTCAAGATCATGGAACTGGCAGACCAGTACAAATGATAATTCGCCTTACGCCATATATGTGGATTTTGATTCGTCTGGTGTTTATACCATGGAAATTTCCGGAAGATCAGAAAACCATTTTATAGACCGTATCGTTCTAAGTGCGAATGGAAATCAGGATTTAAGCCAGCCCGAAACAAATTGTGAAGGAACTCTTGGTGTATCGGATGTTGAATCATCCGTTAAGGATTCAAAAATAAAATTGTTTCCAGTTCCTTTTGATGGTAAACAACGGTATTTAAATGTTTCAGGTTTAAAATCAGGTGATTTTAATTTGATGATTTATACCATTTCTGGTCAAAAATTGTTTTCAGAAGTTATAACAGTTAAAAATGGAGACTATGCCATATCAATGGATAATATCCAGACCAATGGAACATATCTATTAGTCTTGAAAAACACAAATAGTGGAGATAAAATTCATAAAATTTTTATTGTTCAAAGATGATATTTTAGTCTACACTGAGAAACAATGATAATAAACAAATCAGATTAAATTTTAATCGGCAGTTTTTCCTAAGATACAATCATAAAACACCAAAACCCTTGTTTTTACAGGGGTTTTGGTGTTTATTAAGGTAAATAAAATAAGTCGTAATCAGCCCAATATAACCCAAAACGGGATTTTATAATTAGCTTGAATATGAAAATACAGAAAATTAATAGGTGTCAGGATGAAAAATATAGCCTTCCCTAAAAAAAAATTGTTTAAAAACACATAAAGTATTTATTATCCATCGGTGATATTGATGCCATATAATTGGAAATCAAAAAGGGTAATATAAGAGAATCACTCGGTGACGGTACCCATAAACTTAGGCATATCTAAATTGGTTTGATTGTTAACACCTTCTTTTTTAATTACTTTCTTAAAAGTTAATATTAATATTTTAACATCTAATAGAAAAGAAAGGTTATCAACATACCATACATCGAAATTAAACTTTTGTTCCCATGAAATCGCGTTTCGGCCATTCACTTGAGCCCAACCAGTAATTCCGGGTTTTACATTGTGTCTTTTCTTTTGTTTCTTATTATAAAGAGGGAGGTAATCCATTAATAAAGGTCTAGGCCCTATTAGGCTCATATCACCTTTAATTACATTAAATAGCTGTGGGATTTCATCTAACGAATATTTTCTTATAAACTGCCCCAGTTGCGTAACCCGTTGATCATAAGGTAAAAGATTACCATTACTATCTTTATTATCATTCATAGACTTAAATTTTATGATGTCAAATGGTATTTCATTTTTTCCAGGGCGTGTTTGAAAAAAGAATACTTTGCCATTATTTGAAATAAGTAAGGCTATAAAAACTATAAAAAAAATAGGGGAGAGCATTATTAAAGCTACAATAGCGATTGAAAGGTCTAAGACTCTTTTAATTATGTTTTGATATATTTTTAATTCCATTTTTTTAATGTAAAAAGCAATATTGGTTTCTTAACCTGTGATAAAATTTTTATAATAATTAAATAAACTACGATTTAATTTTACTGATTTAGTCTAAATTTTTCTATTTCAGAGGTTTAGATAAGCCTAAATAACAATCTGATGCCTCTCTTTTCCGTATCATTTTTGCAGGTACCCCATATACAACTTCATTATCTCCAAATGAGTTAAGAACAAGTGAACCTGAACCTATAATGGTATTATTCCCAATAGATATATTTTCTATAATATTCGCTCCCAGTGAAACAGAAGAGCATTTGCCCAGCCTGACATTTCCGCCCATAGTAGCTCCAGGCGATACACTTGAGAAGTCATCTATGCAATTGTCGTGATCAATGGAACATTTTGTGTTTAAAATAACCTGTATTCCAATGGTGGAATTTATATTTACCACAACAGCCGGCATAATTACTGTTCCGTCACCAATAGTTACATTTTTGCCAATTATAGCACTAGGGTGAATAGCTGTAATAAACTTAAAGTTAGGGTTGTTTTGTGCTATCTTTTTATATAAATTTTTTCTTGTAAAATTGTCGCCAATAGCTATGATACCGCCAATTATTTTTCCAGCATTTAATAGGTCCGTTATATAATCCTCAGTTCCTAAAATCTTATAACCTAAAATGCTTTGGTTCTTTGGTTTATAAGTATCAAGTAAACCTAAAATTTCATACTCACCTTGTTTCTCAATAATATCAATAATTACTTTAGCATGTCCGGAGGCGCCTATTATTACTATTTTATTCATTTAAGATTATGTTTATACTTAAAATTCTAACTAAACCTATAACATCATTTAATGATTATATAAAAGATGCGTTATTATAGGTTTTGTTTTGTGTTATGAACAAGTAAATCTAATTGAATAATAAATTAGTACACGTTTTTTTTGTTAAAAGGCTGTTTTTTTTGATGAAGAGTCTTTGGTTGAGATTCGTTTTAATTTTAATTAAAATGATTAAGCTTAATAATAGAAGTGATTTAAGATAGAAATTAGTTTAAAGCATGATGAATATGGATAAAATTCTGATGACTAATTAAAGCTGGTTGTATTCCTGCAATAGTGCATTCCATACTTCTTTTCTTTCAAATTTTGATATCATTAATTGTCTTGAAAGGAGCCCCATTTGTTTCGCTTCCTTTTGATTGTTTAACATGTAAACCATAGCATCATATAAAGCATCTGTACTTTTGGTTGGGATAATAATACCTGTTTCACCTTCTTTTATAATTTCATTACAACCATTTATATCTGTAACAATACAAGGTATTTGCATTGCAGCAGCTTGCATAACTGTATTTGGAAACCCTTCTCGATAACTAGGGAAGGTTAGTGCGTTAGAGATAGCAAAATAAGGTCTAACATCGTTAACCCAACCAGGTGTTATTATGGTGTTATTATTTTCGATAGCCATTTTGGTATCGATATGCAATGGGTCCAATTCATTTTCATAAGTACCAATAAGTAATAATTTAACATTTGGCTTTTTAAGCTTGTTGTAAGCGCTAACTAACTCATTAACTCCTTTGTCCTTCACTAATCGTCCTGCGAATACAAAAACAAAATCATCCTCATTAATGTTTAATTCTTTACGAAAATTTTGTATAAATTCATTATCGAACAAGCTTGGGTTAAAATAAGCTGTTTCAATACCGTTTGAACTGCCGTTCGCAATTACTTTTAATTTTTCTAATCTCGTAAATTTATGTTTTAAAATAATATTTTTTAGACCTACTGAATTGGGATAAATTTTAGTAGCACAAGAGTAAGTTAGTTTTTCTACGGAATTTAAAAGTATACGTTTAAGTCCCTTTGCTTCAACAAGCGGAAGACCTGCAATGGTATGTAATCTATGGGGTGTACCTGCAAGTTTTGAAGCTATCATAGAAAGTGTTCCGGCCTTTGGGGTGTGCGAATGAACAATAAAGGGTTGTTCTTTTTTAAAAAGTTTATATAATTCCCATACAGCTAACAAATCCTTAATAGGCGTAATTTTACGAGTCATTTCTATAGGGATTACGGGAACTTTCTCTTGTAAAGAAACAGATTCTAGTTCATTATTAGCACCACTAGAGGAGACCCCAAGTACTTCATAATACTTTGACATAAAATTCAACTGACCTTTGAGTAATATTCCTAAAGAGGTAGGAACAGTGGTAATTCTTATAATTTTTTTATTCATAAAAGGAATACTATTCAATCGGAATTGTAATACAACAAATATAGCAAAGTAATTAGATTCTTGTA
>NZ_LXEI01000026.1 GCF_001642835.1 Pseudotamlana agarivorans | reverse complement strand
TTTTTAGGGAAGGCTACACTACGACCACCAGAATCGGTTAAAACACAAATTCAAAAGTGTTTAAAAACCCTTGAAACTTTAGAACCTGCACAATATTATTACCCAAATTCTGATATCCATATAACAGTCATGTCTATCATTTCATGTTACAATGACTTCGATTTATCTAAAATAGATATTTCAAGATATGTGGATATTATAAAAAAATGTTTAGTACATAGCCAGGACATATCCATTCAATTCAAAGGATTAACGGCATCAAATTCCTGTATTATGCTACAAGGTTTTATGGATAATTCAGCATTAAATGACCTAAGAGACGAGTTAAGATCCGCCTTTAAAACGTCTGATTTAGAACAAAGCTTGGATAAACGTTATGCCATTCAAACGGCACATTCGACCGTAGTACGGTTTAAAAATAAAATACAAAATCCCGAAGCTCTTATAAAAGTCATTGAAACCTATGCTAACCATGATTTTGGAAGCTTTAAAGTTCAAAACTTTGAATTGGTATACAACGATTGGTATCAGCGTAAAAAATTCGTAAAAGTACTACACGAATTTAAAGTTTAAGATTTTGAAACAGCACAAAAAATATAAAAAACAAACATTACGCATTCGGCACCTTTTCGACATCGAAAGGTTTTCCTAAATACACCAATTTATAACCATTTTCAATGGTATCAATGTCCAAATTATAAGAAGAAATAATATGCAATTCACCTTCAGTATCTTTAATAAATAAAGGAATCATATCTTTATCCTTATTGGTTATTTTAATTAAATTTTGGTACTGTTCTTTATCTTCTAATTCTATTTCATTTATAGAAGGATGTCTACGTGATAAAGCATATAAGGTACTGTAATCATCTTTATGAGAGAATAGGCCTTCCTTAGGATTCTCACTCTCATCTAACATTTCTAAAGGTGTTACAAGTCTGAAAGCTCCATTTTCTCCAAAATCGCTGCTAAACTTACTAATCGCGTATTTATTGATATCGGAATTCCCCGTTAAAGCCATTAAATAACCCACATCGTTTAATTCAATATTATCCATTAAAGTATCGGAATAAATATTAGAGGTTAGCGCTTCCAATCCAAGTTCTTTTGCCTTTTCGATGTTTTTTTCATTACTATCAACAAGCACGACATGCCTACCGTTTTCGTATAAATAATGCCCTAAAAGACGTGATACTTTTGATGCTCCAATAATTAAAATACCATCAGATTTTTTAAGAAATACACCAACCAGTTTTGCGAATAAACGAGCGGTAGTCGCGTTAAGTAAAACAGTTCCTAGAACGACGGTAAATACTAAAGGGGTTATATACTCGGCACCTTCAACACCTTCCTTAATCAACTTACTACCAAAAAGCGAGGCAATACCAGCTGCAACAATACCGCGAGGCCCTACCCAACTAATGAATAATCGTTCGTTAATCGTTAAGCTAGAATTCATCGTACTTAAAAACACAGCTAATGGCCGTATTACAAAAACAATGCACAGGAATAACACAAGTGTTTTCCAATTGTAAAGTAACATTAAATCCTGATAATTAATATTGGCTGCTAGTAAAATAAATAAGATAGAAATCAATAAAACACTTAAAGATTCTTTGAAATAAAGCAATTCTTTAAGGTTTTTAAGCTTTCCGTTTCCTAAAACCATACCCATAACCACAACAGCTAATAACCCCGATTCGTGAGCAAATAGTTCCGATTCTACAAACACCAATAATACAGTGGATAAAGACACCACATTAAGCAAATAATGCGGAATCATTTTTTTATTAATCAAAAAGGCTAAGGCGTGGGCGAAGGTAAATCCGAAGGTAGTACCAAATAAAATAATTTTACCAAATTCAATTAAGGCCATTTTTGTGAACCCTACATGTCCTTCAACACTAATAAATTCAAAAACCAAAACGGCAACCAATGCACCAATAGGGTCAATTAAAATACCCTCCCACTTTAGTACGGCAGACACATCTTTTTTAAGAGGAATGTTTCGTAAAATAGGCGTTATAACCGTTGGACCAGTTACAATAATTAAACCTGCAAAAAGGAAAGATAATTCCCAACTTAAACCAAAAACTTCGTGAGCGAGTATACCAGAACCTATAAAAGTAATGGTTGCACCTATGGTTATCAACTTTGTAATAACCGGGCCTACGTTTTTAATCTCGGCGCGTTTAAGCGTTAAACCACCTTCAAAAAGAATAATACTAATAGCTAAGGATACAAAATAATAAAGACCATCTCCAGGGAAAAAGCCCTTTTTACCATTCCAAACAGGTTCAATCCATTTGGAACCATCGGCAGTAATAAACTCTGCAGCTATGGGCCCCACCAACAAGCCTATCAGGATTAGAGGTAAAATGGCAGGGATTTTAAATTTCCATGCTACCCATTGAGCCAATATGCCTAAAATTATAATTCCAGCGAGTTCTAACATACTTTAAAAATCGGTTTGAAGGCACTAATTTAAGTAAATCCGATGGTTTAAAGGTTTTAAACAATACTATCTTTCAACTTAAACAACTAATTTAACCTCTTTTTGACGCTAAAACCCAATAAAGCATTGGAAATGGTGTTGTATTTTCACCAAACCATAAACATAAATTACTTGAAATCTATTATGGTTTTAAGCCAGCTTGTTTTGTGTTTTTTTCTTCCTTATAAACTCCACAACTATTATCGCAATAACACTCAATCCGAATAACGGAAGAATAACCCCTAATAATACAATGAGTGCGACAATTCCATAACCAACATTAAATTTAGCAGGTACTTTTGGAGTACCCCATTTGCCTGTTTCTTTACGTTTTAAATACGACAATAAAGCGGCAAAGGCAACAAAGGCCAATAATAGCGCTACACAAAGCATTAAAATCCAGTTCCAGAGTCCAAACTGTCCTTGATGAAAAGCCATAAACCACATACGGCCACGCATTAAAACACCAACATCTTCCCAGTTATGATTTACCAATTGTTCGCCCGAATATTGATCGAAATGAAAACACTTTTGAGCCCCTAAATCGAATGTCGAATTATAAATGCTATAAACGCCCTTGGGGCTGCTAGGCAAACCAATGCTTACCTCGCCTTTCAAATCCATTGACTTAGCTAGCGCCACCATTTTATCTAATGAAATGGGTTCCCCTTTTACATCAGATTTTAATGCTCTAGCATCCCAGGTTTTTGGAAATCCGGTATTGGTGGCATCTTGCAACCACTTAAAATTGGAACCAAAAACGTCGGTCCATGGCATGCCTCCAGCCAAAGTCATTAATAATAAAATAGAAATCCAGAAACCTAAAACCGCATGTAAATCTCTAAACAATGTGCGTTTTCCTTGGCTAAAACGAATTCTAAAAAAGCATTTAACACCTTCCTTTTTAGTTGGCCAAAACACATAAATACCTGTAATAATTAAAACAAATATCCAACTGGCAATAAGCTCGATTATCTTGGTTCCAAATTTTCCTAAAAGTAACTCGCCATGTAGTTTTCTAACGGTATGCATGTTGGAGTCTTTCGGACTGATATTTCCAGTTACCACACCTTTATACGGATTCACATAAGCATTGTTTTTATGAGAAAACATGCCAGATGAAAACTCAGTAGCCTGTGTAGCTTCCGTGGGAATTACCATAGAATTTGGAGCTTTGTGCAAGGCTTCTTTTGCCAATTGCCATTGTTCTTGAAACGGGATGGCTTCACCTTCAACCTGAACCTTTTTTATAGGGGCCTGTTTAGGTGCATCATAATTATCTTTAAACAAATAAATCCCGCCTGTAACAGCTAATAAGATTACAAAAGGTAAGGCTATTATTCCAGCAATAAAATGCCATTTCCAAAGCCATTGATTTAATTTTCTATTTTTCATAGCTGCTGTTTTATTAAAAATTGTAATTAACACCTAAATGAAAGGCTCTTGGATTACCAATGGTATAATTGTTTTGGTTTGCATACCTATTGTAGCTGGCATAGGTTGCGTATAAATCATCAAACACATTTAAAACATGTCCCCAGATTTCAAAATTCTTATATCTATAAGCGATAAGCACATCTATAATATCATGACCACCGTAGGTTGCTGTGCTAAAAGTACCATCGCCATTATCAATTTGGTTCTCATAACTTGTGTTGTACTTACTAACCAACTCTTGAGTTGCCGTTAGCGTTAAACCTTTAATAAAATGAGGTTTATAGATTATTTTATTAGTTCCAATAAAGCTTGGTGCCGATTGCCTATCGGTTCCTGAATAATCGATTAAAGAATTTCCAGATCTATCATAAAAACGCACATATTTATGCTTGGCGAAACTTCCGTTAAAACTAAAGGTTAAACTGTTAATTGGCGTGTAATTAAGTCCGTATTCTAATCCGTAAGAACTCGTTTTTCCTGCATTAGCATTAAAAAATTCGCCGGTATCGGTCGTGTTTGTAACTAGTGTATTTCTACCGTCTAACAGATATAAAGCCATATCAACTTTTAATTGATTAGCGATACTAAAATAGGTTCCTATTTCATAATTATTATAAGCGCTAGGTTTTAAATCGAATACCACGCCTCCAACGCCAACAAGACTATTTCGGTATAAAGATGTTGTTTGCGGAGGTGTAAATCCGTTTGAATAATTGGCATACAAACCTAAATTTCTAGACAGATTATAATTGGCTCCAATTTTAGGCGATAGGTTGTTATAATTGTTTTTAGAATCTTGTGGCCCTGCAATATTATCAACTAAATTATTATAGCTGTAATTAAAACCATCATAACGTAATGCGGCTGTTAATTTTAGTTTTTCTAACGGATTAATTTCATATTGAAAATAACCAGCATAGTTAAGTATATCAGCATCATAATTAAGAATATAATCACCAGAATTTAAGGTAAAATCTATGTTTTGTCCTGTGTTAACATCCACCTTAACGGCAATGGTTTCAGCTTGATAATGTTGCGGAGAAAAATCCGCGGAAGCGCCAAAAATTAATGACGAATTCGCAAAATTGAAATCCATTTTATGTTGTAACAAACCCACATAACTGTTAAAATAATTACTATTAACCTCGCCAACCCCTAAGCCTGTTAATTGACCGTTTTCACGGAATTGTGTTATACGATACGACGGATTTTGGCTGGTTTCATTCCTTCTAAATATGAAGTTAACAGCTGTTTTATTTTTAGCATTCCATTGTTTATCCAACGTACTTCTAAAGCGAAAAGCAAAAACCACACGCTCGGTAAAATTTTGATCGCTTTCATAGTTGCCTCCCGAATAATCGGATTCGCTTAAAGACCCCGACATATCCGATCGATAATCGACCACATCAAACACATTCGTCCAGTTTAAATTATCGGAAATATGATTTACATTTTTAAAGGTTAAGGCAAATTTTTCATAATCGCTGTGCTGTATTGGTCCGTCTTTTCGTTGAATATATTGTGTTCCTAAATAAAAACCCACATCGTCATTGGCATATTTAGCCAACTCCAAATTATAACGGGTTAAGCCCATATCGTTAATTTGAAAACCAACATCGCCCGTAAAATCTTGCGTCGGGTTTTTAGTTAAAAAGTTAAAACTCCCACCAATAGCTTCGCTTCCGTAAATACTCGATGCAGGCCCTTTTAAAACCTCAATTCTATCAAAAGCAACATCGTTCATTTCCAATAGGGCGTTATGATTAAAAACCGCCGTTGGTCGAATGGGTAAACCGTCTTCAACATACAAAAACAACGATCTTGTGGAAATTGGAGAACGCACCGACATTAAATGCTGCTCGTTGCCAGACATTCTAGACGTAGACATATTAACCCCAGGCACATCGTTTACCAATTGGTCAATGCCAAAAGCTTTAGATTCGGCAATGTCTTGCGAAGAAATAACCGAAATAGATGCCGGTACTTCCTTTCTTTGCTGCTTTTCTCTACTTGCAGAAATAACGACTTCGTCTAAAAGTTCATCGTTTTCGGTAAGTGTAATTATATTTTTAGTTTCTGAAAGCGTTTTGGTTACGGTTAAAAACCCCATGAATTTTACAATAACCGTAGGATTATTGTTAAGATTTATGGTGAAATCGCCGTTACCATCTGAAATAACCGCAAGGTTGGTATTTGTTTTTGATTGAATGGTTGCTCCTGTTAAAGGTTGATTATTTGCATCAACAATTTTTCCTGCATACGTGTTTTGAGCGTACGCAGATAAACTTGCTAAAACTATAGCAAGCATTAATAAATGTTTCATCTGTTTTTTAATTTTAGATGTGCCATTTTCACCCATGCTTATTTAAATACGCAGGTGTGAAACACAGCCGTATAAAAGTTTAATGTATAGCCATAACAACCTAGTTTAATAGGTTATTAAAAAATGTGGTTCGTTAAAAAAGACGATTAAACTTGTGGAGGAAGATCGGGTTGATCTCTAAAAACAGCATTATGAGAAGTTTTATAATGCCAGTAGTTTATACGGTTAGCATTATTTTTATAAAATGTAATGGGTTGTGCTTCTTGGAAGTAAACAGGAATAAAGGTTTCAAACAAAAAGCTTAAATATGAATTCTCGTCTTGAGGATTTGTATTTGCTGCCAACTGCGTGGCTAAGTGACACTTACCGTTACATTTAAATTCTGGCTTTTCCTTATTAACACAATAAGTTTCAATAATATAATCGATATTTAATTCGTAATACGCAACACAACCCATATTATAAAAAGGTCGTAATGCCAATACAAAAAATAATAAATATGAAAAATATACCTTCACTTAAAATGAAACCGTTTTAAGGAAACCAAAAATAAATCAAAAAAATCTTACTTAAGTATTAATTTTATAAAAATTAAATTTTATAAAACGAATTACGTTTTACCGAATTTTTCTGTGAATCCCTAATTTTTATCAGATACCTGAAACCTATGTTTAGAATAGAAAAATTTAGCCCAAAGTATGCCTAGATTTAATTTTACAGAGCGAATACCAAGGCTTCTTTCTTTTATAATTAATAAGAAAACTGAACAGCATTATTTAACCCCAAAATGAATTATGATCAATTTTAGAATCTATTATTAGTTAGATTCATGAAAATTGAAAGTATAATTACACTTTGAGGCTATTTTAATCTTAATAAATTCTTAACATTTAAACACTTTGTTAATAGATTTGTTAGTTTTGTTCACTTATGACCTTATATCCAATAAATACGGGTAATTTTAAACTTGATGGAGGCGCCATGTTTGGAGTTGTTCCGAAGTCCATTTGGCAACGTACCAATCCTTCTGATGCTCATAATATGATCGATTTATCGGCAAGATGCCTACTTATAGAAGACGGAGACCGCTTGATATTAATTGATAACGGCATGGGAAATAAACAATCAGATAAATTTTTTGGTTATTACTACATGTGGGGTGATTTTAGTTTAGATAGCTCCTTAAAACAATACGGATTTCATCGTGACGATGTTACCGATGTTTTTCTAACACATTTACATTTCGACCATTGCGGGGGCAGTATCCAGTGGAATAAAGATAAAACAGGCTATGAACCAGCCTTTAAAAACGCTCATTTTTGGACTAATGAAGATCATTGGCAATGGGCAACACAGCCCAATCGCCGCGAAAAAGCCTCTTTCTTAAAGGAAAACATCCTGCCCATGGAAGAAAGCGGACAATTAAAATTTACCGCACTCCCTGAAAATGATTTCCTTAAGAATTCAGCACTGGGTTTCGATATCTTTTTTGCAAATGGGCACACCGATAAGCAAATGATTCCTATGATAACATATCAGGATAAGACCATTGCGTTTATGGCCGATCTTTTACCTACAGTAGGGCATTTACCGCTACCCTACGTTATGGGCTACGACACCAGACCTTTGCTTACCATGGATGAAAAAGAAAATTTTCTAAACATGGCTGCCGATAAAAACCTATATCTGTTTTTAGAGCACGATGCACATAATGAAATTATAACCGTACAACATACCGAAAAAGGTGTGCGATTAAAAGACACCTTTACCACAAAACAAATAATTAACAATTAATATCATAACACAATTAATAAAAAAGGTAACTATGAAAACCATTAAAACAATAGCAACTTCAGCCTTTGCAGCTGTATTACTTTCTGGCTGTGGCGGATCAAGTATTGTTTCTACACCCCCTGAAAATATAGATTCTTCACCTTTAAAAGTTTCAGAACTTACCGAAGCCGAAGCTCACAATTGGGGACATTTAGATCTTGTTAAAGATACCATCCCTGGAATGAGTGTAGATCGCGCTTACGCGGAATTAATTAAAAATAAAAAAGGAAAAAAAGTAATCGTTGCTGTTATCGATTCTGGAATTGATATCGACCATGAAGATTTAAACGAAATTCTTTGGACTAATGAAGATGAAATTCCTGGAAACGGCATTGACGACGATAAAAATGGTTATGTTGATGATATTCATGGTTGGAATTTCTTAGGAAAAGGTTACGATGAGCAATTAGAGTTTGTAAGAATTCTGGTAAAAGGCGATAAAAACGATCCTGATTACGCTAGAGCTGAAGCTGAATACGAAAAAGAATACCCTACTTGGGAAACGAGAAAAAAACAATACGACCAATATTTACAATTGGTTTCTAATGCTAATGCCGCTTTAAAAGCCCATTTTGGAAAAGATGATTACACCAAAGATGAGGTGAAAAACTTAGTTACTAGTGACGAGACATTATCGCAAGCTAAACAAATAGCAATGGGAATGTATGGTAACGGATTAGAGTCTTTAGATATCGCTGAAAAAGAAATGAAAAGTGCTGTTGAAAGCATTAATGAAAGACTAAACTACAATTTAAATAAAGATTTTCATGGTCGTGTAAATGGTGATGATCCTGACGATTTTTCTACCAAGTATTACGGTGATGCCAATGTAAAACCTGTAAAGAAATCTGAAAGCCACGGTACGCACGTAGCCGGAATTATTGCTGCTGGCCGTAATAACGGTAAAGGCGCAAATGGTGTTGCTAACAATGTGGAACTTATGAGTGTAAGAGTTGTGCCAAACGGTGATGAATATGATAAAGATGTCGCGTTATCTATTCGTTATGCTGTAGATAACGGTGCAAAAGTTATTAACGGAAGTTTTGGAAAAAGCTTTTCTCCTCACGCTGATATCGTGAGAGAAGCCATTGCTTACGCTGCTAAAAACGATGTCATATTTGTTCATGCCGCTGGAAATGATAGTAAGGATGTTGATACAGAACCTAACTTCCCAGATGATAATGTAAACGGTAAAGAAATTTCAGATAGTTATATTAGAGTAGGTGCCTTAGCGCCTTCTTACGGTTCTAAAATGGTTGCTGGTTTTTCAAATTACGGTAAGCAAAATGTAGACGTTTTCGCTCCTGGTGCTAGTGTTTATTCAACCACACCAGAAAACGAATACGATACTAAAGGAGGAACTTCTATGGCTGCCCCTGCAGTAGCTGGAGTAGCCGCTTTGATACGCTCTTACTACCCGAATTTATCTTCTTCTGAAGTAAAACAAATTATTTTAGATTCTGGTTTAGCTATCAACAGAAAAGTTATTGTTGGAGGTGACACTTCAGATGTTAGACCTTTTGCAGATTTAAGTAAATCTGGTAGAATGGTTAATGCTTATAATGCTTTAATTATGGCTGCTAAAATGGCTGCTGCTAAGTAATTATTGTAATAACACTAAATAAATATTAAAGATGCCTGTTGAACATTATCGAATGCTGTTCTAATTTTAATAACACGTCGATTATGTTCAATAGGCATTTCTATTATATTAAAAAATAATTTCTTTTATTCTATTACTTATGAACCGCTTTCTCCTCACTGTTTTTTGTGTAGTATGCTTTGTTTCATGTAAATCTACACCACAAACAACAGCAGTACAACCCGAAAAAACAGCTTCAAAACAAGCGCCTTTAAAACCATCAAAAGTAAATGGTCCACGATTAACTTCGTATTGGCAACAACATGTCGATTACACGATGGATATTGATATGGATGTAAACACCTATCAATACAAAGGGACGCAAAAGTTGGTGTACACCAACAATTCACCCGACGTTTTAAACAAAGTGTTTTATCATTTATACCCTAACGCTTTTCAGCCTGGTAGCGAAATGGATGTACGTTCACACAACATCCCCGATGCCGATGGCAGAGTTAAAGATCGTATTGGTAAATTAAAACCTAATGAAATAGGTTACATTAAGGTAAATTCACTTAAGCAAAACGGTACTACAATTAAACATGAAACCGTTGGTACTGTTTTAGAAGTACAACTCGCTAAACCTATTCAACCAGGTGAAAGTGTCACTTTTGATATGGTTTTTGATGCTCAAGTTCCTGTTCAAATTCGTCGTTCAGGACGAAATAACAAGGAAGGTGTTGCCCTATCCATGACACAATGGTACCCTAAGTTAGCCGAATACGATTATGAAGGATGGCACGCCGACCCCTACATAGGACGTGAGTTTTATGGTGTTTGGGGCGATTTTGATGTGACACTTCATATTGATAAAAATTATGTGGTTGGCGGTACCGGTTATCTACAAAATCCGAATGAAGTGGGTTATGGTTACGAAACAGGAACTGTTAAGCGACCAAATTCTAATAAATTAACCTGGCATTTTAAAGCACCAAATGTACACGATTTTACTTGGGCAGCCGACCCAGAATACAAGCATGATACCATGCAAGTGCCTAATGGTCCTTTACTACACTTTTTATATAAAAGTAAAATGCCAAAGGATAAATTAGAAAACTGGAAGAATCTTCAACCAAAATCAGTGGAACTTATGCAGTTTTATAGTGAACATATTGGTAATTATCCTTACGATCAATACTCTATCATTCAGGGTGGCGATGGCGGAATGGAATACGCTATGTGTACTCTAATTCTTGGAGAAGGTAATTTTGAAGGTTTATTTGGTGTTACAGCACATGAAATGGCGCACTCTTGGTTTCAATTTTTATTAGCCACTAATGAATTAACTAATTATTGGATGGACGAAGGGTTTACTCAGTATTTTGGGAAATTGGCAGAAGATAAAATAAATGATATTTCATTCGAAAAATCTACCAAACAAACCTACGATGTGTATACTTATTATGTAAATTCTGGTACAGAGCAACCTTTAACGACTCAGGCAGACCGTTTTCACCTCAACCGTTCTTCTTCCATTTCTGCATATTATAAAGGATATATCTTTTTAAATCAATTGGCTTATATCATCGGACAAGAAAACTTAGAAACCACCATAAAAGAATACTTTAATAATTGGGCCTTTAAACACCCAAATCGTGTTGATTTTATTCGCATTGCTGAAAAAGTTTCAGGCTTAGAATTGGAATGGTATCTCACCGATTGGACAGGTACTACAAACACTATAGATTACGGTGTTAAATCTGTGGAAGGCAACACCATCACTTTAGAACGTATCGGGTTAATGCCTATGCCTATAGATGTAAGCGTAACTTATACCGACGGAACCATTCAAGATTTTTACATTCCATTACAAATGATGCGTGGTGAAAAACCAACTACTGCAACGACATTAAATGATTGGGCTTGGGCCTATCCAACTTACAGTTTTAAAACACCTAAAACCGTAAAAAGTGTTACTATTGACCCAAAACAAATGATGGCCGATATAAATAAAGAAAATAACGAAAACTAGAAATTAGTACTCTTAACTTTTTAAGCCCTTTTGAGAAATCGAAAGGGCTTTTTTGTGGATAATTAATTGTATCTACCTTGAAAACAAATATTTTAAGATGTAAAAGTTTATATGTATGTTTGTTACATAGGTAGTAAAATAAAACAAAATAGTTGTTTTTAACTACAAAAAAGATATTAATCCAACTCAATGAAAAAATTTTTACTCAAAACCTATTTAAGAACTTCAGTTCTAATAATAGGTTTTACGTTATTATTCGTAAAGTGTGAAACAAGCACCAACCAGTCCTGACTCAAATGGTAATTGTCCAGGAGGTTCTGAAAAGGATCCAATAACCGGTCAATGTATTTCTACCTGTTCAGACGGCAAATATTTCAACGGTTTAAGTTGCGAGTGTCCTAATGGCCAAATTGAAGATGATAACGGGAAATGTATAAATATGGAGGATTTTAAAATTGACAATAACTTAACAAATCCTTGTGCAAAAGATATTTTTACTCAGTTGGAAATTGAGATGATAAAAAAAGACTTACTACAAAAATTAATGTTTCCCAATAAAAACATTAAACTAACTTTTTCGGAAGAAATCCTAAAACTTTTTAATGATTCTAAGATTTTTAAATTATCCATACAAAATAATAATTCACTAGACAATAATGTAAATGCAAGTACTAATGGCGCTTCAATTACTTTAAATGATTCTTATTTAAGAAACGCTACTCAACTTTCTATTACAAGGACAATAATTCATGAAATAGTACATGCTTATCTAAACCTTAGATATAATAACTATATGTCCTTGGATAAAGGTATAGATTTTAAAAACAAAATGGAAGATTTTGCTAAAGACAATGGATATAAACCGAATGGGACACCTACTGAAAAAAACAGGTTTCAACATGAATTTATGGGCCAATTTGTGAGCGCTATTGCTATTTCATTAGCGAATTGGGATGTAAAATATGGTACAGGTGGTATTAAAATTAAAGATTCAAGTGGAGATAATATTTTAGACTGGACATATTATAAAAATTTAGCATATGGAGGTCTTTATTATAATGATTCTAATAACAAACAAATAGAAACCGATACTTTTATTTCCTTAGTCCCAAATTTAAATGACAGAAACAAAATTAAAAATATATTAATGAATGAACAAGATGGCAACCACAGCTCGAAGGGCACAGAATGTAATTAAACTATTTATTTATATCGGCATATTTTATAGCAATGCATACGCACAAAATCAACCCAAAGGTAAATTCTGTGAAGAATATGAAATTAAAGATTACGGGGCATGTATAACATTAAAACCTGATAACACATTTGTACATAGTTTTGGCGGAGACATGGGTACAGAAGCTCATGGAAAAGGAGAATATAATTTTATAGACAATAAATTAATTCTCAACTATAATAAGACAGAACCTGTAAAAACAGGATATCATCTATCTAAAATATGGACAAACAATAAAAATACTATTACTGTAAATTTTAAGTTTTTCGATTTTGACAGTATTCCCGTTCCTAATGTAAACGTCTTTTATAAAGATAGTTTATCTAAACAAGGTTATGGTGGTGGCGTTGCAAGTGAAAAGGGAGTTCTTTCTTTAAATCTAAAAAAAGATAAAACATTTTTAAAGTTAAAAATGACTAATATTGGTTATTCCCCATACGAATTAAGTATTGATAAAAATTACAATTATGTTATTTCTGTATATCTACAAAAAGTTGGAAAAGGATTACCAATACTAAATCAAATAGATACTTTAATAATACACAAAAAAAGACCTAAATATTTTACTGTTAGAAATAAAAATGGGTCAATAACGACTTGGAAAAAATCAGAAAACTAGATGTAGGAGCCTTTATTTCTTCAGCTTCATTTAAAAACTACTTCAAGTCTGTTGGATCAGAAAATGATTAATCATTTTTCAAAAACGATGACAAAATATATAAAAAAGTATTATAAGTATCCTCACTATTTCTAAATCACAAAAAAGAAACGGACCTACCTTTTAAACCCTATTCATTTTTTTAATATCTTCGCAAAGTAAACTTTAGGGGTGTTCGTTAAATCGAACTGAGAAAAACCCTTTGAACCTGATGCGGTTAGTACCGCCGAAGGGAAAAGTTGAAAAGCACACTGCCATATGTGTTTACAAACCTTTTCATTTTAGTGCCAACATGCGCACTTTCTTTTCAAAGCCCATTTTTCTCGACCCTTCAAAATTTACAGCATAATTAAATATTCTGTTTATGATTAAAATACGGGTTAACGAGAAAATTTTAGAGGTTGCTAAAGACTTCAATATTCTTCAATTACTAGAAAAATTAAACACGTCGCAAAATGGTATCGCGGTTGCCATAAACAGCGCCATTATTTCACGTGATTCTTGGGCTTCGCAAAATTTTTCCGAAAACGATAATATTCTCATTATACAGGCTACACAGGGCGGGTAAGAGCCCCTTAATCCCAAAACGAGAAAATTAAACGCTTTAAAATCATATTAAAAATAACCACTCTTTATTTGCCCTTCGGGCTTAGGAGGAAAACAAAATAACAATGAAAAACAAAGACACGGCTCCAAAAGAAGGTCAAATTACAAGAAAGCCTTTTCCAAATTCGAAAAAGATTTACGTATCAGGAAAAATTCATCCGCAAATTAAAGTAGCGATGCGTGAAATTTCTTTAAGCGATACTACTGATTCGATGACCAAAAAGAAAACGCCTAACGAACCAGTAACAGTTTACGATACTTCTGGTCCATACACCGATCCTAATAAAGAAATTAACGTTCATAACGGTATTGAACGTATTAGAGAACAGTGGATTTTAGACCGTGGCGATGTGGAAGAATTAGATGCTTTTACTTCTAAATATTGTAACGAACGTTTAAACGACAAAAGTTTGGACCACATGCGTTTTGATTTAAAACACAAACCAAAACGTGCCAAAAAAGGTAAAAATGTGACGCAGTTACACTATGCTAAACAAGGCATCATCACGCCAGAAATGGAATATATCGCCATTCGTGAAAATCAGCGTATCGATGAAATGACCGAAATAAGAAAGCAGCACAAAGGAGAACACTTTGGTGCCGCTATTCCAGAAAAAATTACACCAGAATTTGTACGTTCGGAAGTTGCTAGAGGTCGTGCCGTTATACCTTCAAACATCAATCACCCAGAAGCTGAACCTATGATTTTAGGTCGTAACTTCTTAGTAAAAATAAACGCTAATATTGGAAACTCAGCCACCACCTCATCTATTGAAGAAGAGGTAGAAAAAGCCGTTTGGGCTTGCCGTTGGGGTGCCGATAATATCATGGATTTATCAACCGGACAAAACATTCATGAAACTCGTGAGTGGATCGTGCGTAACTCACCAGTTCCAGTTGGTACCGTGCCTATTTACCAAGCTTTAGAAAAAGTAAATGGCGTTGCCGAAGATTTAACTTGGGAAATTTTCCGTGATACCTTAATAGAACAAGCCGAGCAAGGTGTCGATTATTTCACCATCCACGCTGGGGTATTGTTACGTTATGTACCAATGACGGCCAATCGTGTTACTGGTATCGTTTCTCGTGGTGGTTCCATCATGGCTAAATGGTGTTTGGCGCATCATAAAGAAAGTTTCTTATACACACATTTCGAAGAGATTTGCGAAATTTTAAAATCTTACGATGTTGCCTTTTCATTAGGTGATGGTTTACGTCCAGGATCGATTGCCGATGCGAATGATGAAGCACAATTTGCCGAATTAGAAACACTTGGTGAGCTTACACAAATTGCACGTAAGCACGAAGTTCAGTGCTTTATTGAAGGTCCAGGTCACGTACCAATGCACATGATTAAGGAAAACATGGAAAAGCAAATTGAAGTTTGCGACGAAGCTCCTTTTTACACCTTAGGTCCTTTAACGACTGATATTGCTCCAGGTTACGATCACATCACTTCCGGTATAGGAGCTGCGATGATTGGTTGGTTTGGTTGCGCGATGTTATGTTATGTAACGCCAAAAGAACACTTAGGTTTACCTAATAAAGAAGACGTTCGTGTTGGTGTGGTCACTTATAAATTAGCGGCCCACGCTGCCGATTTAGCCAAAGGACATCCAGGCGCACAACACCGTGATAACGCTTTAAGTATGGCGCGTTTCGAGTTCCGTTGGGAAGACCAGTTTAACTTAGGTTTAGACCCTGAGCGTGCTTTAGAATATCACGATGAAACCCTGCCTGCCGATGGCGCTAAAGTGGCGCATTTCTGTTCGATGTGCGGACCAAAATTCTGCTCGATGAAAATTTCACAAGAGGTTCGCGATTTCGCTGCCGAAAATGATATTGTCGATAACGAAGTGATCCAAAAAGGCATGGAAGAGAAATCTCAAGAATTTAAAGAAAAAGGTTCAGAGGTTTATCTTTAATAATATTAGGAAGTTCCCACGCTTTTGAAAAAAAAAGCGTGGTCGGGCTTTCCGCTATATCTTTTGCAAAAAAGCAAAAGGATGCCGCTTCAATCCCTAACTCGAAAACATGATAGTCGTTATAGCTCCAGAAAATGATATCCCAAACGAAATTGAAATACTACATCAGCTATTTCAAGAAGGATTACAATATTATCATTTAAGAAAACCAAGTAAAAATTACGAGCAATACGTGAACTACTTAAATCAAATTGACAAAAAATATCACAATAGGGTAGTCGTGCACCATTTTCATGAGTTGGTTAATGCATTTGAACTAAAGGGGATTCATTTTCAGGAACAAAAAAGAAGGGATCATATCGATAATCCAGGGCAGTACTTTAAAAACTTAAATATGTTTGGAAAAACCATTAGTGCTTCCTTTCATGATCCTGAAGAACTAGAAAATTGTTATTTCGAATTCGATTATCATTTATTAAGTCCTGTATTTTCATCCATATCAAAACCAGGGTATGAAGGCCGAAAATTTGATGTCAATCACATCGATAAAACTATCGTAGGCATGGGTGGTGTCACGACAAAAAACCTCAACGAATTTGAAAGATTAGGTTTTAAAGGCGTAGGTGTTTTAGGAGGTATTTGGCAAAGTCAGGATCCTATTAAAAGTTTTAAAACCTTGTATCATTTAAAATACACAAATGGTAATCAATAACTTGCAAAATCAAGAAAATTAATAAGTAGGATTTTTATGTTAAAAAAATCACGTATTTTCGCTGACTTTAAACAAAAGATTACAGAAAAATTATTTTCTCAATGGTTGGTATTCCTAATTTACAACCTGGTTGTTAATAGCTTGTTAAGCTTAAATGATAGCATAAAAAATCTGAAATTCGATAATATAAAACACTTAACCTATGAACTAGAATCTGCAATAAAACAAAGGATACAACTCTCCCCAAATCCATATAAATCATACCAAAAAAGTATGTTTATATACCTAAATATCCTAAGCTGCTATTATCAACATAACTAAACTAATTTATAGTATGAAAACTAACTACACCACACTTACTACAAATGGTACCTCGTTATTTGATAATTGCATATTAAGTATTGCAGGCCACGACCCTTCTGGAGGGGCAGGAATTACTTCAGACATCAAAACTTTTGAAGCCCATGGCTTCTATGGCTTATCAACTTGTAGCGCCATCACCATTCAAAATGATATTGATTTTAAACAATGTATTTGGACGGACCCAAAGGTTATTTTAAATCAAATTGAAACCCTTTTCGAACGTTTTAATATTTCAGTTGTAAAAATTGGAATTATTGAAAATTGGCAGACTTTATCTCTAATTTTAGATAAACTGCATCTGCTAAACCCAAAAATTAAAGTGGTTTTAGACCCCGTAATTAAGGCAAGTTCGGGCTTCGATTTCCATTTTAAGGAAAGTCAAGAGCTACTTGAAAAAATTTGGAAACAATGTTATATCATTACTCCAAATTACGATGAAATTAAAGCGCTTTATCCGGAATTTACTGTTAAACAAACCATTAAGCACATCTCAAATTACACTAAAATCTACTTAAAAGGCGGACACCGTCAAGATAAAAAAGGATGGGATGAATTGTATTACGACACTATCGAGGCTATTGAAATTTTTCCTATTTACAACACGATTTACGAAAAGCATGGTAGTGGCTGCGTGTTATCATCGAGTTTAGCTTGTAATATCGCTGCCGGTTTTCCATTAAAAGACGCTGCTATAAACGCTAAAATATATATTGAAACCTATTTACGTAGCAGTGAAAGCCTTTTAGGAACACACAAAATGAATGTCGCGGTGGTTTAAGAGTAAAATATAAGCTATTAAGTAGAGTTTTGAAACATTAAAAAAATAAATTGAATTAAAAGAAGTAAGTAAAGCATGAGTCAACCAAGTGAAATGATGATTAAATGAAGTACATATGACACCACTTAACTTCAATACCATATAATAAACACATGATTCCAAAACTACACTACATATCGCAAGGAAGTTCACCTAAAACACATCTGGAGAACATCCAACAGGCTTGTCAATCGGGAGCAGAACTGGTTCAATTGCGTTTAAAAAATTATTCAGAAAAGAAAATTTTAAAAGCTGCAGAAGAAGCGCGTGACATTACAGCCCATTTTCAAACCCGGCTAATAATTAACGACCATTATAAAATAGCTAAAACGGTAAAAGCTGATGGGGTCCATTTAGGAAAATCGGATGCTGATCCAGAAACCGTTAGAAAATCGTTGTATTCATGGCAAATTGTTGGAGGCACAGCCAATACCCTTGACGATTGCGAGAGTTTAATCAACAAAAAAGTAGATTATATAGGTTTAGGCCCATTTAGATTCACCGAAACTAAAGAAAATTTGAGTCCGATTTTAGGGCTTTCGGGTTACCAAAGTATTATTGAAAGTCTAAACTCAGAAACACCCATAATTGCCATAGGAGGTATTACCATAAATGATATTCCAGAGTTGCTAAAAACAGGCATCCATGGTATAGCCGCTTCGGGAGAAATTACCAAAGCCTTCACTAACATTGGAAAAATAAATAAACTTCTTAGAAGTGAAAACGATTTGGTAGAACAAGTTTGGAAACCAGGGGAGAAGTAAGGTTTTATAAATCTTCTACTCCTAAAACATCTCAAAAAAAGAAAAAGAAAAATGAAAGATACATTACAAATAGCCGATAAAACCTTCACCTCACGATTGTTTACTGGCACCGGAAAATTTAGTAATACGAGTTTAATGCGCGATAGTATTTTAGCTTCAGAAAGTGAACTGGTAACCGTGGCTTTAAAACGCGTTGACATAGATAACGAGTCGGATGATATGCTGGTGCATTTAAAAGAAAACCACATTAACTTACTACCAAATACCTCGGGTGTTAGAACTGCCAAAGAAGCTGTTTTTGCTGCACAATTAGCACGGGAAGCTTTAAAAACCAATTGGGTAAAATTAGAAATTCATCCTGACCCCAAATATTTATTACCAGATCCTATAGAAACCTTAAAAGCTGCTGAAGAGTTAGTGAAATTAGGTTTTGTAGTCATGCCTTATATTCATGCCGATCCTGTGCTATGCAAGCGTTTAGAAGAAGTGGGCGTACAATGCGTAATGCCTTTAGGCGCACCAATTGGCAGTAATAAAGGTTTAAAGACAAACGATTTTTTAGAAATCATCATTGAGCAAAGCAATGTTCCTGTTATTGTAGATGCTGGTATTGGCGCCCCATCGCATGCGGCATTCGCTATGGAATTAGGTGCTGATGCCGTTTTAGTTAATACTGCCATCGCCGTTTCTCAAAACCCTATAGCCATGGGTAAAGCCTTCAAAATGGCTGTAGAAGCTGGTAGAATGGCTTATAATGCAAAATTAGCGCCTGTTAAAAAACACGCGGAAGCTAGTAGCCCATTAACATCATTTCTTAGTTAAAAGAAAGCTTAAAAAATTACAAGTCTAAAACAAAACATGCAAAATACATTCAGAAATACATTCGACAAATACGACTGGGACACCTTAGAACATGACATATACGGGTTTTCTGAAGCTGATGTGAAAAGCGTATTGGCAAAGGATAAAATAACTTTAGACGATTTTAAAGTGCTTATTTCGCCTGCTGCTACGCCGTTTTTAGAGCAAATGGCTCAACGTAGCCATGAGCTCACTAAAAAGCGATTTGGGAATACCATCCAGATGTATATCCCCATGTATTTATCGAATGAATGCCAAAATATATGTACGTACTGCGGATTTAGTATGACCAATAAAATTCCGCGTAAAACCTTAAGTGATGCCGAAATTTTGAAAGAAGTCGCTCACATAAAAAGTTTAGGTTACGATCATATTTTATTGGTTACTGGTGAAGCTAATAGAACCGTTGGAGTCTCCTATTTAAAACATGCCATCGCCCTTATTAGAAAACATTTTTCAAACATCAGCATTGAAGTTCAGCCTTTAGATCAAGAAGAATACGAAACGCTCATTACCGAAGGTTTATATGCCGTTTTGGTATATCAAGAAACCTATCACGAAGCGACTTACAAAATACATCATCCGAAAGGAAAAAAATCAAATTTTAATTACCGTTTGGACACCCCTGATCGCTTAGGGAAAGCAGGTATTCACAAAATTGGATTAGGGGCCTTATTCGGATTAGAAGATTGGCGTGTTGATAGTTTTTATACCGCACTGCATTTAAAATACCTTCAAAAAACGTATTGGAAAACAAAATATTCGATTTCATTTCCACGATTACGTCCGCATCAAGGAGAGGTGCAACCTAAAGTTGAAATGACCGATAAAGATTTAGTGCAACTCATTTGTGCATATCGTTTGTTGGATGAAGATGTCGAACTATCCATGTCTACTCGCGAAAGTGAAACCTTTAGAAATCACATCATCAAATTAGGGATTACCTCAATAAGTGCCGAATCTAAAACCAACCCCGGTGGTTATGCCGTAGAACCGCAATCATTAGAGCAATTTGAAATTTCTGATGAACGTTCTACCGATGCTATTAAGGACATGATTCAATCGCAGGGTTACGAAGTGGTTTGGAAAGATTGGGATAGGAGTTATGTGAATTCAAATTTAGAATAGGAAGCTAAAATTTAATGTCACATATTGCTAGAGGTAGGCTCCTTAATGTGACCCTGAAACAAGTTCAGGGTGACGTTTTATACCAATTATGCACGCTCAAAATTTTTATAGTGCTGCAATGAGATAATTTATAAGCAATTTTTTAATTTCATTACCTTTGAAGCTTTAAAACACACCCATTGAGCTTCACTTTTAGTAAAAAAGAAAAACTTAAAAGCAAAAAACGCATCGAGCAATTATTTGCTGAAGGAAAGTCGGTTTCGGCCTATCCCTTACGCTTGGTTTTTATGCCATGCCAATTCGAAGAAAATACCTTGGCACAGACCGGTATATCGGTAAGCAAACGTCATTTTAAATTGGCTGTAGATAGAAATCGTATAAAACGTTTGATGAGAGAAGCTTATCGCCTAAACAAAGCCACTTATTTTAACAATTTAAGTCAGCCCTATGCGTTTATGATTTTGTACATTGGTAAAGACAAACCAAAATTTGATTATATAGAAAAACGCATGCAGCTTCTGTTTGAAAAATTTAGAAGTCATATTTCTGAAAAATAATAGTTTACATGAAAAAAATCTTTAGTAAAAAAGTTATAATTCCAGTTGTAGTTGGTGTTGTATTTTTAACGACATCGGCATTTAAAAATGATTTTTTTGAAATAGCGAAACAAATAGAAATTTTCACCACTTTATTCAAGGAACTCAACATGAATTATGTGGATGAAACCAATCCTGGGGCGCTTATGGACACGGCTATTAAAAGCATGCTAGCCGATTTAGATCCCTACACCAACTTTATGAACGAACAGGATGTTGAAGCTGCTAGAATTAATAATACAGGTGATTATACAGGTATTGGCGCACGTATAAAAACGCTAAAAGATAAACTTCTGGTTATCGAACCTTATAAAGATTATCCAGCAGATAAAGCTGGCTTAAAACCAGGTGATGAAATCATTAAAATAGGAAATACGGTAGTTGCTAATTACGAAGATCATGCTGGCGATTTATTAAAAGGAACTTCAGATTCATCGGTTGAAGTAACCTATTTACGCCAAGGAAAAACACACACAGCCACTATAAAACGTGCCGAGGTAGATATTAAAGCAGTTCCGCATTTTTCAATGGTAAACGATCAAACCGGGTACATTGTTTTAACCCGTTTTAATAACAAAGCTTACACAGAAACCAATTACGCTTTACGTGATTTAAAAGCTCAAGGTGCTAAAAAAATCATTTTAGATTTACGAGGAAACCCAGGCGGATTACTTAATGAGGCCATTAAAATTGTAAATCTATTTGTTCCAAAAGGGCAATTGGTGGTTACCACAAAATCGAAAGTAAAAGAGTATAACAGAACTTACATTACTCAAAATCAGCCCATAGATACCGAAATACCTTTAGTAGTCTTAATCGATGGTGCCAGTGCCTCTGCAAGTGAAATCGTATCAGGCGCGTTACAAGATTTGGATCGTGCCGTTATTGTAGGCTCTAGAAGTTTTGGAAAAGGTTTAGTTCAACGTCCTAAACAACTTACTTATGGCACTCAAGTTAAAATTACCATTTCAAGGTATTACACCCCATCAGGCCGCTGCATTCAGTCTTTAGATTATTGGAATAGAAACGAAAAAGGGGAGGCGGTACGTGTAAAAAAAGAAAACTATCATGAATTTAAAACTAAAAACGGACGAAAAGTTTTTGATGGAGGAGGGGTATTACCCGATGTGGCTTTAGGCGCTACAAAAAACGCAACCATTACCAAGGCTATTCATGACAGTGATTTTATCTTTAATTACGCGGTGAATTATTACTACAATCATGATATCAAGGATATTAATAGTTTCAGCTTAACAGACAAAGATTTTGCAGGTTTTAAAAGTTATTTAAAAACCAATAATTTTTCATTTGAAACCGAAACAGAAAAAGACTTGAAAAAAGCTTTTGAAACCGCTAAAAAAGAAGATTTAAACGACAATATTGAAAAAGAGTACAATGCGCTAATAAATCACTTAAACACTTCTAAAAACACGGTTATAGACGAAAATAAAGACTATTTACTAGAATTATTAACCGAGGACATTGTGAAATGCTACGTGTATCGTGAAGGCTTATATGATTATTATAAAATTCATGATACTGAAATTAAAAAAGCAACTGAAATATTAAGTAATTCTACAACTTACCAAAGTTATTTAAGGTAGTTGAGAAGTTCAAGCTTTAGGCTATATGCATTACGCGCTTTAGAGCAACCTCACAACATACTTTGTAACGATCTTTATATATTATTAGCTATAAGCCTTATGCATAAAGCTTAAAGCATATTACATACAGTCAAATATCATCATTTCTTCCCGTTCATCTATAAAAAATTCAGATGCCCTAGCTTCTTGCTATTTATAAATTAAAAATATTATATTTATATCGCTTATGACTTCCTACTATGACTAAATTATTGGTATTCTTATTAATAACACTCCAGTGTATCTGTGCTTTTTCGCAACAAGCACTGACACATGAAGTGTATTTTGAGACTGATAAATACGATGTTCCTAGTACCGAAGAAAACCGCTTACTACTCTTCATTTCCACCTTAAATGATATCCAAATAGAATCCATTTCTATATTCGGATTTTGTGACGATCGCGGTGCCGATAATTACAATTTAATCCTTTCTCAACAACGTGCTGATGCCATAAAAAGCATATTTTCAAACAATGAAATAAGCGAAAGTTTAATTACCAATGTGGATGGCAAAGGAAAAATTTTACTCAGAATTGTAAAAGAAGAAGATATCTTAAAAATTCGAGGATTAAACCGAAAAGTTGAAATTATCGTAGAACCTAAACTTCCAGAGCCAGAACCTATTGAAGAAGTTAAAATTCTGAATGAGGAAAAAGAAAAAACCATCATTGAACAGATTAAAGAAGGTAAAAAAGGTGATAAAATAGTATTTAGTACTATTCTCTTTAAAACTGGTGAAGTTACTATTAACGCCGAATCTCAGCGTAATCTTGAAGAGATAGCCGATGCACTTGTAGCCCGTAAGGACATTTATTTCACCATTCAAGGCCATGTATGTTGCACACAAAACACCCGTGATGCTGTAGATCGAAAAACAAAAAAACGTAACCTTTCTGAAGCCCGTGCCGAATTTGTTTATAACTACTTTGCAAAAAAAGGGGTGAGTAAAAAACGCATGAGACACTTAGGTATGCGCAGGAAATTTCCGTTAGGCGGTGATCCTAAATTTGACAGACGCGTTGAAATTGTAATCACCTATGTAGACGATCAAGTAAAATAAGACTTTTAGAAAGCTTATAATTTGGTTCTAAGGCATACCAAAAAATAATCTCAATTAAAACATAGTTTGGTAGAATGCAAACCGTCGATGAAATCCTAAGAATAAAAAAAGTAAAGATTACTGCTGTACGAACCGTAGTTTTACGTCACCTTTTAAGTCAAGAAAAAGCCCAATCGTTAAAGGATATCGAAAACGCATTAGTACATACAGACAGAAGCTCTATTTTTAGGACTTTAAAAACGTTTGAGGAGAACAAAGTTATACACAGTATAGAAGATGGTTCAGGTATGGTAAAATATGCGGTTTGCGCCAAAGGCTGTAACTGTGAACCAAAAGACTTACACTACCATTTTTATTGTAATAACTGCAACAAAACATTTTGTCTTTTTGACGTTCCTTTTCAAAACATAGAACTTCCCGAAAACTTCAAAATACAACAAGCCAATATGGTTATAAAAGGATTATGTAGCGACTGCAACCATTAATCTTTGCAATTAAGTTGCAGCAAAAGGTATATACATTTGTTCTATCATAAAAGGGATATTATGAAACTATATACATCTATACCAAAGGAATTAAAACCATATTTCAAAGCTGAATTAGAAAAATACAAAGCTGAAAAAACACTAGGAAACTTAAAAAACTCCTGGAATCATTTGGAACGCGCGCATATTATTGGGCAAAAATATCCTTTCGCACATACTTTAGTTCATTGGGAAATGCTAAAATTCGGACTTAAAATTAAAAGTAGAAAAGAAATACTAGGTCAGATACCAAGACTATTTTTTGGCGGTATTAAATCCTTTGTTGGAAAAATTCCAATCGGTAATCCCGGAGGAGCAAATGTCCCTGCTTTAAAACCATTTCCAATAGACAAAGAATTACAAGATATTTTTATCAGTGCTGGTATTCAATAAAAATAACTATGAAAAAAACGATATTTGAAATATCAAAAATGGATTGTCCATCTGAAGAAAATCTAATTCGAATGAAATTGGATGAGTTTTCCAATATTTTAAATTTAGACTTTGATATTCCAAATCGAAAATTAACCATTTTTCACAGTGGAGAAATTGACCAAATTGAAAACTCGGTTTTAGAACTGAATTTAGGAGGAAAAAAAATATCAACCGAACAATCCGACCGAACTGAATTTAAGGAAGATGCAAGCCAGAAAAAGCTACTTTGGTCTGTACTTTTCATAAATTTAGCCTTTTTCGTAATTGAAATGATTACAGGAATCATTTCAAAATCTATGGGACTCGTTGCCGACAGTTTGGATATGCTTGCCGATAGTTTTGTTTACGGCATTAGCTTGATTGCGGTTGGTGGTACTTTAATAAAGAAAAAACGTATTGCTAAACTTGCGGGATATTTTCAAATATTACTAGCCATTATTGGATTTGTAGAAGTATTAAGAAGGTTTTTTGGAGACGAAAAACTACCCGATTTTTCAACTATGATTATAGTTTCGATTTTTGCCCTTATCGCAAACGGAATTTGTCTTTACATTTTACAAAAATCAAAGAGCAAAGAAGAGGCACATATGAAAGCAAGTATGATTTTCACATCAAACGATGTGATTATCAATTTAGGGGTCATAATTGCCGGAGTTTTGGTTAATTGGTGGCACTCAAATAAACCAGATTTAATTATAGGAACAATCGTTTTTATACTCGTAATTCAAGGTGCCATTCGCATTTTAAAATTAAGTAAGTGATTTATAAAATACTATTCATTACAGATCATTTTCATCAATTAATCGTTCATTTATTCGCTCTACTCCCGCCATATTTCTTTGTAAAACAACTTCTACATCTTCGGTTTTAATATGACCTAAAATGCCCCAAGGGCCGTAATAACCTTCATCTAACAGAGTTTTAATCATATCGTACTCATAATCACCTTCACCAATCGTTAATATTTTAGGACCATCTTTTCGTAATCCATTTAAATTAACATAAGTTAAATAAGGTTTTATTTTTTTTAAGATCCTTGGATAATCATCTAAATAATCGTGAGCATGATGAAAATTATACACCATCTTTAAATCATATTCTGGTAGTTTTTTAATGATGTCAACCTGATTATCGGGATTTCCAAACCAGCCATGATGGTTGTATAATGCGATATCACATCCGATTTCATCAGCTTTTTCCTTTACAAATTTGATATATGAGATGGCGCGATTTAAAGCCTCTTCTTGCGATAAGTTTTCAAAATAATTATCACTAAAACTCAACCATATTTCTGGTTTATTATCAATTAATTTGAGCTTATAAAATAACTGTTCATTTAAAGCACTTAATTTTCCGATGCTATCTCTTTTAGCATTTAACCACAAAAAAATGGATACAATTTCTAAATCATTGGCTTTAGCAAGAGCAAATTCTTCTTCGATATAGGATAAATGATTTTCTTTCCAATTGTAACCATATTTAGAAAACCCCATGGCTTTTAACATGGCTATACGTTCCTTAGGTTGTCGCTCTAGAGAATCGAACGACACGATACACCAAGGGGATATGTCTTCAATATGAATCTGCTTTGTATACTTTGAACTGTA
>NZ_LXEI01000025.1 GCF_001642835.1 Pseudotamlana agarivorans | reverse complement strand
TTTACAATAAACAACGCTTGCACTGGAGCTTAGGTTTAGAAACTCCAGAGTTTATTCATAGAAAATACAATTCGATAAAATATAAATCATATGCCAGAGAAGTGGCCTAGGAATGTTGGCAACTTTTTCAAAACCCGTAAGGAATTTTTTGAAAAAGTTGTCAATGTTCCGAGAAGAAAAACGATATTTATAAATGAAATTTTTAACCCGAAAAAGGTCAACCCATTTCAGGACAAGACACCCTCCATAATGTATACTTTACTTCATAAAAATATAAGTCGTCATATTAATATAACTGATAATGAATTTGAATTATTCACTCAAAGACTCCAAACAAATACTTTAAAAAAAAACGAACTATTTCTTCTAGCGGGAAATAGTTGTCGATACACCTATTTTATCAATAAAGGAATGGTTCGACAATACGAAATTGACAGCAATGGCTTTGAGAAGAACATAATGTTTGCGAAAGAAGAATGGTGGGTTTCCGACCTATACAGTTTTCATAGCGGGAAAGCTGGCGACAAGTATTTACAATCGCTTGAGCAAACAGAAGTCTTTATGCTTTCAAAAAGCGACATGGAAGAACTTTTCATTAAAATCCCCAAATTAGAACGATTTTGGAGATTATTACATATAAACGCATTTATTAGCAACCAAGAACGGGTAACACTTCATTTGTCTAAATCGGCAGAAGAAAGATATTCAAGTTTCCTTAAAAAATATCCCAATGGAGAAATGAGAATTTCTCAAAAAAATATTGCTTCGTATCTAGGAATCAGCCCTGAGTTTTTATCAACAATGAAAAAACGAATGAAATCTTAATATAGATTAAGATTTATCAATTGTTACTTCTTGACTTTTGTACAAATAATAAATTTCAAGAAATGAATTTAATACAAAACTTAGAATGGAGATACGCAACCAAAAAATTTGATGCAAATAAAAAAGTCTCTATCGCTAACATAGAATTACTAAAAAAAGCCATACAACTTTCAGCATCTTCTTATGGGCTGCAACCTTATAAAATACTTATTGTAGAAGATGAAAAAACTAGAAAAAAACTACAACCTTTATCTTGGAATCAAGAACAAATAGTCACAGCATCTCATCTATTTGTTTTTTGTAATTATACACAAGCGAAAAATAATCTTGTAGATGAGTACATCAGTGCTGTTTCCAAAACAAACGAAACACCTAATGAAGATATAGAAGGTTATAGCGACTTCATTAAAACCAAACTTGCAGAAAAGTCACCAGAAGAACAGTTTAATTGGACAAAACATCAAGTTTACATTGCACTGGCAAACTTATTGAATGCTTGTGCAGAATTGAAAATTGATGCCTGCCCGATAGAAGGTTTTGAGTCAGAAAATTACAATCAATTATTAGGACTATCAGAAAAAGGGTTAAATGCTGCTGTTATTACCTCTATCGGCTATCGTTCTGAAAATGACACAGCACAAGGCAACAAAAAAGTAAGAAAATCCATTGACCAACTTTTTGACAAAATTTAGATGACAAACCTAAAAGGTATTTTATACGTTATTATTGGTGCTGCCAGCTACGGTATGTTAGCAACATTTATAAAAAAAGCCAATTTGGAAGGGTTAAGTACTAGCGGATTAAACTTTCTTCAGTATGTGGTAGGGGCTACAGGGTTAATTATTCTTACTCTTGGAAAAGAAAAAAAGAAAGACCTTAATATAACGAACACTAAACCCGAAAGGAAACTTATTTTGTTTGGCACAACAACTGGGCTCACCAGTTTCTTTTACTATCTATCCATACAATATATTTCTGTTTCCGTTGGTATCATATTACTTATGCAGACTATTTGGATGGGAGTCGTTCTAGAAACTTTATTAACAAAAAAGTGGGACAAACTAAAACTACTCGGAAGTCTTGTCACCATAATAGGAACTTTACTGGCGGTAAACGTTTTTGAAAGCAGAGAAAGTTTAAATTTATTTGGGGTGTTTCTTGGTATCTTGGCAAGTGTTTTTTACACTGGGTCGCTATATGCTTCCAATAGTGTTTCTTTAGAATTGCCCAATTTAAAAAGAAGTAAGTATTTAGTATTCGGCGGTTTAATTATTGTAACATTACTATGGAACTCAAATTTGATACAAGAAAATAATTTCAGTAATACACAATTATGGAAATACGGTTTGTTTCTAGGTTTTTTTGGAGCTATTCTTCCTCCCATTGTCTTCAACAAAGGATTTCCTATTGTAGGGATAGGTTTGGGAAGTATTTTGACATCCATTGAAATTCCTGTCTCAATTACTATGGCATACTTAGTCTTAGATGAAGAAGTGAAGTTAATACAATGGCTTGGTGTTTTTATTATCATTAGTTCAGTAATTTTAATAAACCTGAAAAATATAAAAACTGGCTACAACAACGCATATAAAAAATAGCGGCTCTACTACTCCATCGAAACTTATTTTCTTAAATTTAGCTTAATGAAAAAAACGAAAGGTATTAGTTCGAAAACCGCTACTTTTCATATGCAACCCGTTACAAAACATTTAAACATAACATCCTACAAGTAAAATACATATCATGAGATTAACAGAATTAAAGCTTAAAAACTTCAGGTGCTATAAAGACGAAATCAGCTTTGGAATTAATGACTTGACCTGTATAATTGGGAAAAATGATGTTGGAAAATCAACGATATTAGAAGCTCTTGACTGTTTTTTTAATGGAACAATTGATAAAGGCGATTTGTCGGCTGATGCTGACGGAAATATAATTGAGGTAACATGTGTATTTGAAGAATTGTCAAGTAAAATTGTTTTGGATTCTTCAGTTGAAACGAACCCGTCTGATGAGAAAATATTAAACTCAAAAGGACAATTAGAGATAAAAAAGGAATTTAAAGTTGGCAATACAATCGGCAAGGCTACCTATTTGATAGCATTGCATCCGACTCATGAAGATTTAATAAATATTTTAAGTTTAAAGAATGCTCCATTAAAAGCTCTAGCAGAAAAAGTTGGAGCAGATATGGCAGGAGTTCAAAAAACCAAAAATCCACCAATCAGACAAGCAATTAGAGCGGTTGTTGCTTCTCCTGAAGAAGAAATTCCAATCAAAGTGGATGGTAGTCTAGACACAGACAACAACTTAAAAGCAGTTTGGTCAAAACTGAAAGGATTTTTGCCAATATATTCAATTTTTAAAGTTGATAAGAACATCGACGATAAAGATAAGGATGTACAAGACCCAATGAAGCAGGCTATTAAGGAATCTTTAGCTATTCCTGAAATTAAAGAATTATTAGAACGCATTGAAGAAGAAGTTAAAGCGAAATCTTCTGAGGTAGCTGATAGAACATTAGAAAAACTAAAAGAAATAGATGAAAGCTTAGCTGAAAAAATGAAATCTGACTTCAATAAAGTTCCTACTTGGGATAAAATATTTGATTTGACTTTATTGAATGAAAATGACATTCCACTTAATAAACGAGGGAGTGGTGTTAAACGATTGGTTTTGCTAAGCTTCTTTCAGGCACAAGCAGAGAAAAAGAAAGTAGAAGATAATTCTCCTGCAATTATATATGCTATTGAGGAACCTGAAACGTCTCAACATCCTAATCATCAAAAAATATTAATAAACTCATTAACAGACTTAAGTAGTCAAGACAATATTCAAGTTTTATTTACAACTCATAGCTCTAATCTAGTTAAAGAAATTCCAATTGAATCTTTAAACTATATCCATAAAACAGGGGAAGGATTACAAATTGAATATGGTATAAATGAATCAGGACAAGTTAATAGTGAAACTTTAGATAAAATCATTGATACTTTAGGTGTTTTACCAAACCCAAAAGATAGTGTTAAGACTCTATTGTTTGTTGAAGGGAATCATGACATTAATGCATTAAAAGAATATAGTTCCATTCTAAGTCAACATGACGAAGATGTAATTAACCTTAATGATAATGAAACTATTGGTGTAGTTATATCAGGTGGTTCCAGTTTGAAATTTTATATCGACAATAAGTATTTAGATGGTTTAGGAAAACCAGAAGTTCATATTTATGATAATGACATAGCTGATTATAGAGCTTATGTTGCAAAAATAAATAGAGAAGGTAATCCTAATAAAAAAGCCTTTAATACATCAAAACTTGAACTTGAAAACTATTTGACAAAAGAAGCTATTGAAGAAGCATATGCAACTAATGGAACGGTTGTTACAATCCCAGAGATAACAGATGAAATGGATGTTCCCAATACAGTTGCTAGAAAACTTTATGAAACTTCACCTGATAAAAATTGGGATGATTTGGAAGAATCAAAACAGAAGAAAAGAGAATCACGGGTTAAAAAGTTATTAAATACACAAGCTGTAAAGCAAATGACCGTTGAGAGGCTTCAAGCAAGGGAAGCATATGATGATTTAAAGTTATGGCTTGACACAATAAAGAGTTTGAATTAAATAATAACGACGCGCTAACATTTTGTATAAGTAATGGCAGGCAATGTGCTAAAAATCAAGGCTTGTAGCCCGCTCAAACTGCGTAGTGGTTTGACAGGGAATTACCACGCAATCTGCCACTACTCATACAATTTACCGTTACCTGCAACCAGAAAACCCTTCCAAATGGAGCATCATCAAAATCAATCAACCTTTTTTGCCATTTGACAAATTCCGAATAAAATGCAATGACAATTTTTGTGACTATGGACAAATTAATAAACTATCTGTTGGAATTTGGGCAGTTAAATCAACAGCAAATTGACTTGATAATAAGAAAAGTACAGGTATTGGAGTTGAAAAAAGGCGATTATTTTTCCGAAGCAGGAAAAATACCAAAACAAGTAGCATTTATTGAAAAAGGTATTTTAAGGGTATGTTACTATAACAGCAAAGGTGATGAAATCACTAAATACTTTATTGACCAAAACAATTTTGCAGTAGACATAAACAGCTTCAATCAAAAAATCCCTTCTTCCGAATATGTTCAGGCTGTAACAGATTGTGCACTACTTGTATTTTCTACAGAATCATTCAACGATTTGTCAGCTACTATCATTCAGTGGGACGGCATTATCAATAAAATAACCGAAAAAGCATTGGTTGAAAAGGTAAATAAACTAAGTCCAATGTTAGCCGAAGATGCTACAACAAGGTATCTAAATTTTCTTGAAAAGTTTCCGAATTTAGCCAACAGAATTCCGCTTTCCTATCTCGCTTCTTATTTAGGAATCACTCAATCATCGTTAAGTAGAATTCGAAAAAGCATCTGAATTCATTATTTGCCAAATGGCAAATGTTTTTGCTTTTGTAGTGCTGAACTTTGCTTCATCATTTTAATAAAAAACAAAAAAATATGGATTCAATAATTATTACAGGAGCAACCAGTGGAATTGGCTTTGAGTGTGCTTTACAAATGGCTCAAATTGCTAAAAACGAGCAAATTATCATTCCTGCCAGAAATATTAGAGCAGGAAAAGACATAATAGAAAAAATAAAAGACAAGACAGGTCATAAAAACCTAAAATGCTTGGAATTGGATTTAGCTTCTTTAGAATCTATAAGAAAGTTCTCTGAATCATTTGCCAAAGAAAAAAACAATTCCATTTCTATCTTGATAAATAATGCAGGAGTACAGAATATTGGCGAAACACAATATACGGCAGATGGATTTGAGCAGACATTTGGTGTAAATCATCTCGGTTCGTTTGCCTTGACTATGCAATTGCTACCCTTAATGAAAAATGAAGCGCACATAACATTCACATCTAGCGAAACACACGACCCAGCACTTAAGACACCAATAGAACCACCAATTTATACCAGTGTTCAAGAGCTTGCTTTCTCAAAAGAAACTTCCGAAAAACCTAACATAGTTGGACAAAGAAGGTATTCTACTTCAAAATTGTGCAACATAATGACCACTTATGAATTACAAGAGCGATTAAAAAAAACAAACATTAGGGTAAATGCCTATGACCCAGGAATGACACCAGGAACAGGACTTGCCAAAACTTATTCACCTGTTATGCGATTTTTATGGAAAAACGTATTCCCTGTTTTGACCCTATTAAAAAGCAACATACATACACCAGCTCAAGCAGGAAGAAATCTAGCAAAACTTGCTTATTCTGAAAAGTACAAAGACTTGAAGGGAATTTATTTCTCGGATGGGAAAGTTGTTAAAACATCTGCTGAATCTTACAACAAGATTTTTCAAAAAGACCTGTGGAGTGGCAGCCTTAAACTTACAAAAACTTTATTTATAGAATAAAAGAATTGATTTCATGTAGATAGGTTACAGATAACATCTGTTAACTACTTGCAGAGAAATTAATCGCAATAGGCCACTCAGTAACAATTATCAGTAGTAATATTGAAAAAGTCAAAGAAAAATTATCAACTACCAACCTTTCAGTAAGTGAAGTTGCTTATCAATTAGTTTTTGAACATTCACAATCGTTTAACAAACTTTTTAATAAAAGACCAATTTATCGCCCTTAGAATTCAGGCAAGCGTTTATCTAAATAAATCTAGGGACGTCAAGGTGTATGGATAATAGCAGTTTTATTGGGTCTATAAAATTTATACATACTTAACATTTTATTTTATTCTAGAATGATCCATTTAATAAAACCCACAGACTTTTAATAATATAAAAATGGAAATATGACTATGAACACTCATTGCAAAACCCTGAGATTACAAGGTTATGCACTTTAGCGATATACCCATCAGGTAAGGGTACGGAAATATCTCTCTCTAAGCACTCAACCTTTCCACATTGTAAACATCTAAAATGGATGTGATTATGAGAATGTACTTGCTTTTTCTCACCACAATTAGAACAAATGGCAAAATATTGTTTTCCATCGTCTCCAACTATTTTATGCACACTACCATCTTCACAAAATCTGTTTAATACCCTGTAAATAGTTGCTCTATCTATATCTGAAGTAAGGTTTTCCTGTATCATATCGTGACTCAAAGCATTTCCAGAGGCTTTAAGCACTTCTAATATTTCTGTCTTTGATTGTGTTTTCCTGCGTTTCATATTTTTTATTGCGACTATGTTGCAATATTAAGAAAAAAAGCTACATTTGCAAAATACATATTGCGACATAATCGCATTAAAGATGTAAAATGACTAGACGTGAATTAATTAAATATTTAGGAACAACTGGATTAGTGCTCTCACTACCAATACCAATTTCAAGCTTTACAAAATACAACATTATGACAGATAACAAATCATTTGATGCCATTATTATTGGCGGTAGTTATGCAGGTCTTTCTGCTGCAATGGCTTTAGGAAGGTCTTTGAGAAACGTATTAATAATTGATGCGGGCGACCCTTGCAATAAACAAACACCTCATTCTCATAATTTCATTACACAAGACGGTATAAATCCCAAACAAATCAGTGAATTAGCCAAAGAGCAAGTACTTAAATATAATACAGTAAAATTTCTAAATGATTTTGCTATTAGCGGAAAAAAAAATAGTTCAGGCTTTACGATTAAAACAAAATCAAGGAAAGAGGTTTCTTCCCAGAAACTCATTTTTGCTACGGGAGTTAAGGATATTATGCCAAGTATAAAAGGTTTTTCAGACTGTTGGGGGATTTCTATAGTGCATTGCCCGTATTGCCACGGCTATGAAATCAGAGAGAAGAAGACAGCAATTTATGCAGATATACCTAAAGCAATGCATCTTGCTCCGTTAGTAAAAAACCTCACTGATGATTTGACTCTAATAATACCAAATAAATCAGACCTCAAACAGGAAGAAATTCAAAAACTCAAAAAACACAATATTGCTGTTGTTGATACTCAGATTACTGAAATAGAACATCAAAAAGGAAGCTTAAAAAATATCGTTTTTTCGGATGGTAAAAAACTCCCATTTGAGGCACTCTATGCAGCTATACCTTTTAAACAACATTCTTCAATTCCTGAGAAGTTAGGATGTAAACTAACTGAACACGGACATATTGAAATTGACCTTTTTCAAAAAACTACAATAGACAGTGTCTATGCTTGTGGCGACAACTCAGGAATGATGCGTTCAGTTGCTAATGCAGTTTATAGTGGAAATATAACCGGAGCAATGGTAAATGCAGAATTGGCAAAGGAGCAATTTTAAAGCATATTCTAATCAAATTAATAAAACATCTAAAACATAAATTATACATAAATAGAAAAACAACCATGAAATCAAAATTAATTAAATTCTTATTAGTAATCCCTATAGTATTCTTACTACTTATTTCTTGTGAAAGAGATGACCCCGAACCATTATTGCCGACAATTGACAACGTGGAAGTTGGTCTCAACAATAACGAAATTGGTGTTGTTGATAGAGATCTCCACTTTAATGCGGAAATTCTTGCGGGAGATAAGATTGATTTAGTGCAGATAAAAATAGAACCTATAGAAGGAGAAACCTATGCAAGTCCCTGGAGCTATGAAATAACTTGGGATGAATTTAAAGGCGTTAAAAATGCAACAGTTCATAAACATTTCGACATCCCTGAAGATGCAGTAGAAGGATATTATAGTTTTATTATTGTAATAACAGATGAAAATGGTACGCTCTTAGAAGAAAAAAGAAATATTACTATTTACACAGCAGAAAGTTTACCTGTAGATCCTCAGGTAAGAAATATATTGGTCTATACTCACGATGATCCGAAACGATATCTTTTTAATTTTACAACAGGTACAGGAGACAAAACACTTAAAATAGATGAGTTAACGAGTGTTCAGGCTTCTGTAAAGAATGTAAAAGGAGACGGTAAAATGTATGTCGTTTTAATCAACAAAAAGCACAACCACAAACCAGAAAGTATTGATGACATTGATTATAGTAAAACCATTATTTGGGATATTGATGAGCATAAAGACATTGAAAATACTACTAATTTCAAAAATTATACTACCGATTTTACATCAGTAGGTATTATAATAAAAGCTGGTGATCTTTTAATAGGGACAGGGAATGATAATAACCTTCCAACAGCTAATCCTATTACGGGAGGAGATAAAGCATGGGAGTCTGGAGATTATTATTTAGGACTACTATATGAGAATACAACTTATAATATGGGGTTATTTTATTATATAGAAGTTTCATTAGGGATATAAGAAAGTAATTTAGCAGTGCAAAAATGTTTCAATTTGAACTGCTTTTTATTATTAATGTCTTAATTAAAAAATATCAATAGAAGCATCAATACTTGGGGTAACAACTCAGGTGTGATGCGTTCTTTTATTGCTGTAATTTCTGTTGGAAAGATAACGGTAAAAATATTTCAAACAAAACTAGTTCATTTTATTGTGAACTAAAAAACTTGGTATCTTTGCTGTTGTAATTTTATCAATGTAATTGATTGTAATATGGTCTTAACGGAAAAACAGAAAGAATTAGTCGAACAATTTGGTGTTTTAAATGAAAAATACGGATTACCTCCAGCCGAATGCAGAGTTTGGGGTCTTTTCTTAGTAGCAGATAAGGTGGAGTTGACATTTGATGAAATTATGGAAACGTTGAATTTAAGTAAAGGAGGAACTAGTAATGCTTTGAAAAGACTACAAATGACCAATCACATCGATTACATCACCAAACTAGGAGACAAGAAAAGGTATTTTCGTTGTAAGCTGAACAACTGGACACAAATGACCAAAGAGAATTTTGAAAAATTTGATGAGTTAAATATAATTCTTAAAAAGATTTTAAGAAATAGAAACTCTAAGACTACAAGTTTCAATAATGACCTTAAAGAAGTAACTGAATTTTTAGATTTTATTTATAATGAAATGCTACTAGCCATTAACAAATGGGAAGCTAAAAATTAATTTTTTTACATATCAAGTTCATTAAAAACTGAACTATTTATTATTGTGTGAACCATTCACTAATTTGTAACAAATTATAGAATTATTAAAATGAAAAAAATAAAAAAGGACAACAAAATTGTTAAATCAGACAAAGAAAAAGATTCAATACACCTTCGTAACGTGCTCACTACAGTATGTATAGCCTTAATGGCGGTTATAGCATCGGTTTCTGGTTTAAACGTAGCTCAACCAGATTTAGCTTTAGACTTTAATACTTCACAAAATACAGTGTTATGGATGATTAATATTTATACACTTACTCTAGCTGCTCTTCTTTTACCACTAGGTGCTGTTGGTGACCGTTTAGGGCGTAAACCTGTTTTAATAACTGGATTAATCATTTTTGGAATTGCAAGTGCAGCAGCAGGTTTTTCACCATCATCAACGGTAATGCTGGTTGCAAGGTTTTTTAGCGGTGTAGGTGCAGCAATGATAATGCCTATTACTTTAGCAGTAATCACCTCAACATTCCCTGGTGAAGAACGCTCAAAAGCTATTGGTATATGGACAGCTGTTGCAGGCGGTGGTGGAATTTTAGGTATGTACCTTTCAGCTGTTTTAGTAGATTTTGCCAATTGGCGGTGGCTTTTCCTATTACCTGTAGTTCTAGTTGGTATTTCTATTTTAATGGGCTTAAAATTCATTCCAAATTCAAAAGAAAAAAATCAACACACTTTTGACTATGTCGGTTCAATTTTTTCAATAATAGCAACAATAAGCTTAGTGTACGGTTTGCACGAAGCTCCAAATTTAGGACTTCTTAACCCCATTGTGATAGCAAGCTTAATTATTGGTATAGGAATGCTTATAGGTTTTGTTTTATGGGAATCGCAACATAAGTCTCCTTTACTCGATTTCAGTTTCTTTAAAAACTCTGGTTTATCTAAAGGGACTATTTCACTACTAGCCATATTTGGTGTGCAAGCTGGTATTTTTATTGTGTTATTTCCCTATTTCCAGGCTGTATTAAACTGGTCAGGATTAAAGGCTACTTTTGGATTAATGCCAATGGCAGTGTTAATGATGTTTTCATCAGGGATTGCCCCTAAACTTAGCCTCGCCATTAGCTCTAGGCTTACAATTGCCTTAGGTGTGTTTTACAGCACTATTGGCCTAGTACTCTTAGCAGTTTCGGTATCTGCAACTGGAGGCTATTTATCTGTACTACCAGGTATGATTGCTATGGGTATAGGAATGGGGCTATCAATGACTCCTTCTACAGAAGCCATTACTAATGCCTTACCCGAAAACCGCCAAGGTGTGGCTTCAGCATTAAATGATTTAACCAGAGAATTAGGCTCTGCATTGGGTGTAGCTCTTCTTGGAGCACTAGTTACAGCTGGTTATAGTAAAGCTGTCTTGAAAAAACTACCTGATGTATCTACTGAAATCAAAAATAGTGCAAGTGAAGGTATTGCAAATGCATTGGCGATTGCTCCTAATTCTGGCAACCAATCACAACAAATTATTGATGCCGCTAAACAGGCATTTGTAGAAGGATGGCAGCAAGCAATGTGGGTAGGCGTAATTGTTATGTTAATACTTTTAGTATATGTATTAATTGTCAAACAAAATGAGAAATCCATACCTCACTCTCAAAATGAAATAAATGAAAATAATTCATCCATAGTAGAAATCTCAAGCAAAACTATTTAGGGTATTCTAATATTATTTAAACCGAGAGAATGAAACCGAATATACCCATAAAAATCAGCACTTATACAGGAGTTGCATTAGTGGTAGCTAATATGGTTGGTACAGGAGCCTTTACAAGTCTAGGCTTTCAACTATCAGAGCTAAAAAGCCCTAGTACAATTATTTTTTTATGGGTTTTAGGCGGTGTAATTGCATTATGTGGAGCTTTTAGCTACGCAGAAGTTGGTTCCCAAATTAGAAAATCAGGGGGTGAATATATTTTTCTTTCAGAGCTATTTCATCCCTTAATTGGGTATTTATCAGGATGGATTTCTATAACCGTTGGTTTTGCTGCACCCATAGCCTTATCTGCAATTGCTGTAATCGAATACTTTCCTTATTATCATTTGTCACCTAAATGGGCGGGTATTTTATTAATAGGTTTTATTACTTTAATTCATTCGCTAAACCTAAAAGTAAGTGCTAAAGTCCAAAACATTAGCACCTTATTAAAAGTGTTTTTAATCGTACTATTAATTACAATTGGACTTGTTTTGCCTGCTGAATCAAATGCTATATCTCTAAATACCAGTCAATATTCAGAGCTGTTTACACCAGCCTTTATCATTGCTCTTATTTACGTTAGCTATTCTTATTCTGGATGGAATGCAGCAGTTTATATTATCGAGGAATTTAAAAACCCTAAAAAATCAATACCAAGGGCATTGGTTATAGGTACATCTATAGTTACCGTTCTATATACACTCTTACAATATGTTTTTCTTAAAATGGCAAGTTTAGATGATTTGGTAGGAAAACTAAATGTTGGTCATATAGTAAGTGAAAATATATTGGGCTCAGGTACGGGAAATCTATTCAGCTTTGCAATTTCGTTACTTCTTGTTTCAGGAATAAGTGCTATGGTTTGGGTTGGGGCTAGGGTAACTTCAAGTATGGCAAAAGACTACCAAATATGGCGTTTTTTCCGGAACAAAGAAGGCACTATTCCTAAAGCAGCCTTATGGTTACAATTTATGGTAACCGCTATAATTTTAGTCACTGGTACTTTTGAGCAAGTATTAATCTATTGTGGATTTCTATTAACAATTTCGTCAGCCTTCACAGTTTTTGGTGTTTTTAAACTTAGACTCACGAAGCATCAATATGACAAATCAACTTTTAAAAGTCCCTTTTACCCAGTCCCGCAGATAATATTTTTAGTTTTCTCAATAGGGATGGTCTTTTTTGCAATATATCAATACCCCGCAGAAACAGCCATAGGTTCTACCAACGTATTAGCAGGTATAGGGTCTTGGTTTCTTAATAAATATGTAATCACAAAAAACAAATAAATTAAAAAAATGAAATTATCAATTCAGTCTCTACCGGTATTTACAGCAATTGTATTACTAGCTTCTTGCGGAAACAATGAGCAACAAAGTTCTTTTAATCAAAAAGAAAAAATATTGAACAAGCAAGAATTATCAAATGACAAACCTCACAATCACCCAGCTCATAATTTTAGTGATAAGAACACAGTTGAACAGCTAGCATCTCGTTATGAGTCTCCTGAAAGAGATTCTATTGAAAGACCTGAGCAACTTTTAGCTTTCTTAGGGGATATTAAAGGTAAAACAGTAATGGATATTGGTGCAGGTACTGGATATTACTCAGTAAAATTAGCTAAAAATGGAGCTAATGTGATTGCAGCGGATGTCAGCAGTGAGTTTCAATCATACCTTAAAACTCGTATTACAGAAAATAACATTTCAAATATTTCCTTGAGAAAAGTACAATACGACAATCCACTACTTGAAAATAATGAAGTGGATATGGTATTTATAGCTAACACGTATCATCATATTTCCAACAGAATAGATTATCTAGCTAAAGTCAAAAAGGGACTAAAAGAAAATGGGGAGATTGTAATCTTAGATTACCTAGACGTGGCATTTCCAGAAGGTGTAATGGCTCCACCTACTAAGATGAGAGTATCAATTGACCAAGCCATCAAAGAGCTTAAAGAAGCAGGATTTACAAAATTTGAGATTGAAGTAAATAATTTACCATATCACTATATTGTTAAGGCTAAACTAAAGAGTTTATAATATTTATAAAAGAATGTACCTATGATAGAAGTCTTTACAACCAATATTCCCAACACCAATAGAGCAAAGGGAGTTATTCATAAACTTAAAACTAAATTCCCCAATTCAGAAATTCATTTTGATATAGAGGGTGAGGTAAGTAATTACCCTTGTACACATAGTATTATACGATTTGAAGATACTCAAGTTCCATCCGTTGCTATAAGAAGTTTAGTTATTCAAGAAGGCTATAGATGTGATGTATTAATAGATAAAGTCTGTTATTAAATTTAAGGTATATGAGTAACTTTTGGGAACAAAGCTTTCAGAAAAACAACAAAATGTGGGGAGAAGAACCTTCTGTATCAGCGGCTATGGTAGCTAATGATTTTATGCAAAAAGGTTACAAAGAAATCTTAATACCAGGTTGTGGCTATGGTAGAAATGCAAAACCGTTTATAGATTTGAATATGGAGGTAACAGGTATAGAAATTTCTCAAACAGCTATAAATATTGCAGCCAAAACAGTCCCTCATAACTTTAAAATTTATAACGGTGATGTAACTGATATGTCTTTTGATGAAAAGAAATATGATGGAATTTACTGTTATTCTTTACTACACCTTTTGGAATTAGAAGAAAGAATAAGTTTGATAAATAAATGCTATGCTCAATTAGTTAAAGGAGGCACAATGGTTTTTGTAACATTATCAACAAACGACTATCAATTTGGTAAAGGATCTAAAATTTCAAAAAACCGTTTTTTATCAAAACATAATGTAAAATTGTATTTTCACAATGCTATAACTATTGATGAAGAATTTAGAGCTTATGGTCTAATTGGGGCCAAAGAAATTCTAGAACCTAAAAAAAATCCTGTAAATAAACATTTTGAAACCTTATGGATGATAACCTGCAGGAAGTAATTACCATACCAAGATAAAGTGTCAAAGAATAATGAATAACTTTGTCCAGCCATAACGCAAAGTCATTTGCTTCCAGTAGATTCTTTTCGTTCGCTCGTACCCCACTTACTACAATCACCCACTTCCTGCAACGCACAGCAAGAAAGGTCAAAAAAAAAGAGCTATAATGCCCTGCGGGTGCTCGCCTGTCCTGTCGAAGTGCAGATTGTCACTTTATTGCGTTACTCCGTCAATTGTCACGGTAGTTTGGACAACTTACTATATTTGGTGCTATTTTATATTAAGCAGCTTTGCTAATAAATCCTTTTAATTATGATTCTTTTTCAAGAGGAGTAATTATTGGTTCTGAAAATGGAGTTGGTGATTTTATTATCAATGGATATTCGCTTCCACCAATAATGATTTCTGAGGAAGAAGCAAATGCATTAGTGATTTCAGACAAATTAATTCTAAATCAAGGAGACCCTTTGTAAGCTTCCCCTAAAACCGAACTGTTTAAAAGTGTAAAAATAATATTAACTTTAAACAGCAATTATGAGAAAAAGTAAATTCAGTCCACAGAAAATAGCTAAGATTTTAAAAGAGTTCGATAACGGTAAGAGTGTTGAACAGATAATACGTGAACATGGTGTAAGTACATCGGCCCTTTATAAATGGGAGAACGTTATGCTGGCATGAACGGAAAAGAACTAAAACGTATTAAAGAATTAGAAGAGGAAAACCGCAAACTTAAACAGATGTATGTAACTTTAGCTTTAGATCACCAAATGGCAAAAGAGGTTATTAAAAAAAGCTATAAAGCCCTGCCGCAAGCGGAGTATTGCAAAGGAACTTATTCATTACGGTATCAATAGGGCGTGTCGTGTATTGAATATGAGTAAGAGCGTCTATTATTACACACCATTACTCAAGGACGATCTCGATATAGAACAAGCTTTACAGCAGAAGGCTGAAGAGCATTCTGAAAAAGGATTTTGGAAAGCCTATGACCGATTACGAGAAGAAGGCAAACTTTGGAATCACAAACGTGTGCATAGGGTTTATGTTTCTTTAGGGCTACCTTTGAGAAGAAAGGTAAGGAAACGTTTGCCTGCTAGAGTAAAAGAGCCTTTAGAGGTTCCTAATGAGCTCAATCATACTTGGAGTATGGATTTTGTAACCGACGTTTTAGAGAACCAAAGACGTTTTAGAGCATTTAATATCATTGATGATTTTAATCGAGAAGTTCTTCATATAGAAATAGATTTTTCATTGACTAGTAATCGCATAGTCTGGGTGCTTAACCACCTAATAAATAAAAAAGGAAAACCCCGGAAGATACGAATGGATAACGGCCCTGAGTTTATCGTTAATATCACTAATGAATGGAGTCAAATGCATTTAATAGATTTTAAATATATTCAGCCAGGAAAACCAACTCAAAATGCTTTTATAGAACGCTTTAATGCAAGTTATAGACGTGGAGTCCTAGACAAATACATATTCGAAGATCTTGATCAGGTTAGAGAACAAACCCAAATATGGATAGATGACTATAACAACCACAGACCACACGATTCTCTTGGAAAAACTTCTCCTATTAAGTATGCGAAAATTAATTCTCTTGGGGCTAGCCCCAAGAGAATTAAAAACAGTAATTTTAAACCAGTTTTAGAAAATTAAGCAGTTCTAATATGGGGAAGCTTACAGTGGCAGATGAAAATAAAGATTTATAGACTTTGATTGTAGCAGAGAAGGAAATAAAATATCTAAAAAAAACTTAATAACTAATTAAGGACTTATAAATTTGTCAAAAATATTAAAGAATTCAGTGTCCATATTAAGGTATTAATTAGTGATTTTGGTTAGGACTATATTGATTATAGTAAAGGGACTTCTAGTGAAGCTAAAGTTCAAATTGATTTTTTAAATCCACTACTCAAGTGTTATGCTTGAGATGTTGAAAATGAGACTCATAAAACACAACTCTTTCGAGGGAGGTGTAATAGAAAAATTTATTAATGTTGTGGAAGATGATAAAATAACCCAAAAAAATCCAACCGTTACTTTAAAACAGTTTTGACAACGTTCACTTCTTGTGGAACCGAAAAAAAGTTTCTTTAGAGATTAGAACAGTCCCCGATTTTCAGATACGAAGATATAGTTGGAGTGCTAATTTGACTTTTTATGTTACTACTAATTTTGAATACTTAGTTTTTTATTACTGTACAATCAAACGAAAAATGGCAGACCTTGCTTCACTAAATACTATTTTTAAAAAGTATTTCCATTTTCAGTTAAAAATTTCACTTTCTTCATATTCATCCTGTTTTATAAGTTTGATATGTTTTGTATTAATCAAAAAATGAATTTGTGGGTGTATACCAAAAGGGATATATATTCACGACTAAAAGAAACATCTTAAATCAAGTTCCTTGTGTAATCAGTTAAATAAAACCAATCAATAAACACATTCTAAATACTTTCTTAATAGTTATTTAACACAGCTTTTATTGTGCTGAGTGTCATTAAAACTAATTTTAGCAAAATTTTAATTTATCAAAATTTATCTATATAACAGATGGGGCTAATAACCTACAAATGGTTATCTATTGTTAATAGCATAAAAAAAATTAAATCTAAAATCTTTCAATTTAGGCTACAATCTGTTTTTACTAAAAAATGACTGAAAACGAGCTATTTTTCAAAAAATTATTTAATGAAACACATGCCAAGGCTTTTAACTTTATAAAAGCCTTAAGCAGAGATGAAAATATTGCTTATGAAGTTGTTCAAATTTGTTTTATAAAAATATGGGGAAATATTGATAAATTCAAACAGCATCCCAACCCAAAAGCCTTGGTTTTCGTGTCTGTTAAAAACACCTTTTTGGACGAAGTTCGAAAACAAAATAGAGTCAACTCCTTATTGACATCTATGGAGGATCATAAATATTTGGATATCACCTTGCCTGATACAAGTGAAGACCATTCATCTTTTTCCGACACACTAAAAGCCGTTCAATTATCATTAGAGAAACTACCAGAACACATCCAGCATATTTATAAACTATACCAGTTTGAAGAGTTTACTCCCACAGAAATTGCTAAAAACCTAAAACTATCAGTCACTACCATACGAGAAAACATTGAAACAGCGAAAACCATGCTTCGTCGCGATTTAAAAAAGTTCCGAAATTGAAGCGTTAATCACTATTCCTTCTAAAATTCATTTAAAATATCTTTTTATTGATGTTTACATTAAGTTAACAGTAGTGTAACATTAATTTCTTTTTCAAACAACAATTCTATCGTTCTACATATAAATAGAAAGATAAAAATTGGATTTAAAACTCATCAAAAAATATTGGGCAGGAAACTGCTCTCTGGAAGAACAAAGGCGTGTAGAGCAATTTATACGCGAAAATCCTGCCGAAATTAATCAATTACTTGAAAAAGAATGGCAACAGACACCTGAAACCATTTCAGGAACCCACGACGCTTCCCTAATTAAAGACACACTTTTAAAAGACATACAAAAACATATAGACACTACTGAAAAAGAGGGACACCCATCTCCATTTAATTGGCAAAAGCTAGGTGGTATCGCTGCTATGTTTATAGGTGTTATTTCTATTGGTTTATGGTACACGACCCAAAATAAGGCTCACACAAATACACCCATCAATGCCATTACCCTAACACTGGAAGATGGTAATAAAATATTAATAAATGAACAAGACACTATATCCGTATTCAATAATCATGGTAAACAACTTGGGCAACAAAAAGGAACTATTTTAAATTACAACAAAGGGAATGGCGTGAAGACACTGGTATATAACACCTTAAACATTCCTAATGGAAAAACGTTTAAACTACAATTGTCAGACGGTACAGTGGTGAACCTAAACGCAGGCTCTTCCATAAAATACCCCGTTGAATTTGTAGAAGGTTTAAATAGGCAAGTTTTTGTTACGGGCGAAGCTTACCTTAAAGTAGCCAAAGATACCGCACACCCCTTTATTGTAAATGTAAACGATTTAAACATTCGAGTGCTGGGAACCGAATTTAATGTGTCTGCTTACCCAGAAGACGAAACTACACACGTAGTACTTGTAGAAGGCTCTGTGAGTATGTACTCCAAAAAGGAAGGTTTTAAAATAGAAAAAAACACCCTGTTAAAACCAGGGTATAAAGGCAGTTTTAATAAGTTAAAGTATGACATTAATACCAAACAAGTTTCAACAAGTCTGTATACTGCTTGGATGGAAGGAAAACTTATTTTTAGAGAGATGCATTTTAACAATATATTAAAAAAATTAGAAAGACATTATAATGTCTCTATTATAAATAATAACAAAGCGATGGCAAACAACCTGTTCAATGCTAATTTTGGAAAGCAAACATTAGAAGAGGTTCTTGAGGAGCTTAAAGTTAATTATGGTTTGGAATACGAAATAAACGGCACAACCATTAGCATCTATTAGCATCCATTAGCATCCATTAGCATCAAGAATATATAAATTAAATAAAAGAAAGACACGCTATGAAATAAGAACAAATACACAAAATAATAAACAGCGATCACCATATAAAGGATGCAGCATCCCCAAAAAAAAATCGGAAAATGTTTGGACCATTTCCCGACCGTTTTAAGTGATCAAAAACAAAATTAATCACAATTACACCATAAAAGTATGAAAAAACTTCTTAAATGTACAAGAAGAACACATCCATTATTTAAATATGATTTAAAAATGAAATTTAGCACTTTGTTTATATTGGTTACAATATTTTCAATGCAGGCTAAATCCTCTTACAGTCAACGCGCTAACATAACCCTTACCCTAAATAATGTTTCTGTTAAAAAGCTTATAGATAAAATAGAAAACAATACACAGTTTGAGTTTGTTTACCAGCTAAAGGATGTGGACTTAAACCGTATCATCTCCATTAATGCTAAAGAAGAAAAAATAGCAACGGTATTAAACAAGGTTTTTAGTAGTACAGAAACCACTTTTAATATTAATGACAAGCGTATTTATTTGATAAAACGTGTCACGACACAACCAGAAGAATTTGAAGAAAAAAACAGAATAAAGGCTCAAGCTACAGGAACGCTTAAAGGAAATGTCTACGATGCAGAGCACCCAAAAGAGCTTTTAGTAGGTGCTACAGTGCAGTTGGAAGGCACGAGTTGGGCAAAGGTTACTGATTTTGATGGTAGGTTTGAATTTAATAATCTGCCCCAAGGTAAGTATACGGTGATAATACGCTATATCGGTTTTAAAACAATTCGGATTCAAGATGTCGAGATAACAGCCAACAACATTTCAGAAATTAATGTCGCTATGAATGCCAGTGCAGATGCGTTGAATGAAGTAATTGTAAAAGCCGATGTTAATGTTAAAGTCGCTCCCATAAGAAACTCTACCGAGCAAAGTTTAATTAGTGAAATACAAAGTAATAGCATCGTAGTTACAGGAATCTCCAACCAGCAAATATCTAAAAGTGTGGATCGGAATGCAGCAAACGTGGTAAAACGGGTGCCCGGTGTAACGGTACTGAACAATTTTGTACTGATCCGTGGCATGGATCCCCGCTACACCCTAACCTACTTAAACAATACCATTGCGCCCAGTTCTGAAAAAAACAGCCGTAGGTTCTCTTTCGATTTGGTGCCATCTGGCGTGTTGGACCAGATTATGATATACAAAAGCCCAGCTCCCGAACTGCCCGGTCAATTTGCCGGTGGTGTGGTAAAAGTGAAGACCAAAGACGCCGGTGCCGTTCGTAGATTGCAAATAAACTATTCGTCCCAATACAGAACAGGAAGCTCACTGTCTTCCCATTTTGGCAATAGCGGGAGCGGAAACGATGGGTTCTTGGCATTGGACTATAAAAATCGTTTGTATGATGAGCGCCTGTATGTACCCTCCTATAATTTCCCAAGTATCGACCGTTTTCCTTCGGTCAATGAAGAATTGACACGAAACTTTCCAAAACCCTACAACCTCACCAAAGAAAGTAGCGATTTGGACCAACGCATAGGGATTAACTATTACGACTCCTGGAAACTAGGAAGCACCCGTTTAAACAATTTAACCTCCGTAAGTTATACCGACCAGTTTAGACGTTATGAAAACGACTTTACTATTTTATTAAGGGCTAATAGTGATGAAAGTGTAGATAGAGGCAGTCCTGAATTACAAATTCCTGAAGCCCAATATACGGATGATTACAACCGTCAAAATGTTCGTTTAAATGTATTACAAAATTTAAAATATAAAATTAACAGCAATCACATTATTGATTTTAACGGCTATTTTAATCGTTCTATTGATGATGAAACCACCGTACGAGATGGCTACAAAGCACAGGACAGTACTAATATATACCGTAGTGTAAATTACGAGTATTCGGTCAGAGATGTGGCTTCCCTACAATTAAATGGAGAACATAGGTTTAAAAAACATCAAGTGGATTGGTATGCAGGGACAACCAGTATGCAAGAGACCACCCCTGATCTACAAACCTATGAGTTTACAAAACAGAACGAAACAGAGTATGGTTATACTTTAGCAAGAACCACAGGAGATAGAGAAACCCGTAGAGGTAGTTTTGAAACTGATGAAAGTGGAATTATTGCTGGATTGGATTATAAAACCACTCTAAAAAACGAGATTAAAATAAAAGCTGGAGGACAGATAGAATTGCAGGAACGTTTGTTTCAATCCTTTTATTATTTCCCCACCTACCAACAATCTAGTGGTTACGATTTACAGTTTAAAATGGAGAAACCATGGGAAAATATGGATAAAATATATAACGATAGCCTGATTACTGGAGACCCTAAAAACACCTTGTATTTGCAGCGTGATTTTTCTGAAGGGCGTTACTCAGTAGATTATAAGTTATATGCAGGCTATGGAGGTGTAGAAGTACCTATGTTCAATAAAAAATTACAAGTGAATGCCGGAGTGCGTTATGAGCGTACCGATAGAAGATTGTACGATGCTTTGGATAGACTCATATTTACTTCTCAGGCCTACGATAATAGTACAGGCGAACCTAAAGGCGATACTTTGGCTAGCCCTATTAAAAGTTATTGGTTGCCCTCTGCTTCGGTTATTTACAAGCTTAACAAAAAAATGAAACTAAAGGCCACTTATGGTAAAACCTTAGACCGACCTTCTTTTAGAGAATTGTCTAATTTTATTTTTGCCGAATACGAAACCTCTACCCGTACCTTTGGTAACCCTGCCTTGGTAGATGCTGAAATTAACAACTTTGACCTACGTTGGGAATGGTATCCCAATCCTAGTGAGTTTATTGCCGTAGGAGTGTTTTACAAAGACATGAAAAACATTATTGAAGTCTTAGACAACACCAACCCTGCTTCCCAATCTGGTTTTACCAGTGTGCAATATACCAATAGTGATGAAGCCTATACCCAAGGTATTGAGGTTGAAGCAAGAAAAAATTTAGGATTTATTCCATGGAGTCCCATGCAGTATTTTTCTGTAATTGCCAATTATACTTATTTAGACAATGAGGTAAAAGGGTTAAACAGGCCTTTTTTCGGTTCAACTCCTTATACCCTTAATACAGGTTTGTATTTTGACCAACCCAAATGGGGGACTAACTTTTCTGTATTGCTAAACAGCATAGGACAACGCTTATTGGCTACAGGAGTGGTACAAGAAAGAGGAAATCAATACCAAACAGAAAACACCCAATTAGACATTGTGTTTTCGCAACAAATCACCAAATATTTAAAGTTTAAAGCTGGAGCCGAAAACATTTTAAACCAGGCCATTACTACCTATGTAGATGCCAATAGCGATGGAAAATTTACCCCTGGTGTGGTGCAAAAAATATATGGTGTTAATGACAATGGTGTTGCCTACGATAAAAACGTGATAGATTACCAACGTACCCATTACAAACCCGGAACCTATTTTACGGCTGGGTTCACCTTAGAATTTTAACAAAGCTATTAATCAAAATAAATTAAAAATTAGAATACCTAAAAACAAAAATTATGAAAACAATAACAACAAAAAACAAATTAACACATTGGCTACTTGCTGCTTTTAGTATTTGCATCACTTTATTCACTATCGGTTGTAGCAAAGACGATAACGATATTGGTGAAGGAACAACCGATGACGAATTGAGCATTACCAGTATAGAACCTGCGACCGCAAGAGTGTACGAAGAATTTACCATTAACGGTACCGGGTTTAGTACAGAAGCTACGGCCAATGTGGTTTATTTTAGCTCCAATTTGGGAGATAATGATGCCCAAAGACCAAGTCCTATTTACGTAAGCCACACCCCTACCAGTATTACGGTACAAGTACCTGCAGATTTAAGGTATATCCAAGATGGTCCTATTACCGTACAAGTAAATGGAGAAAGTGTAAAATCGGAACAAGATTTTACCATAGACACTAGCTTGGGATATCCTATGCTAGAAACAATCACCCCTACCCATGCCGTTCCTGGTGCTGAAGTAACCATTACGGGAGATAATTTTGGAGGAGATAATTACAATACGGGTATAGAAGACTTAACTGTACTATTTGGAGACCAAGAAGCCAAAGTTATTAGTGTAGGTGGTAACAATGCCAGAGGAAACCAAATAAAAGTAGAGGTTCCTAACATACCCGAAGGAGCCGTACAGATAAGCGTACAGCGTGAAGATTTTGTTGGTCAAACTACTTTAGATTTTACAGTAGATCCTCTACCTGCCAGCGTAAAAGCAACGTACATAGTTAATGAGGATGGGATTGTAAAAGGTGAGGTTACAGAAAGTGGATTGCAGTTTACCACGCTTTACTCTGCTACCGATAATGATGATATAGTAAAACGCGCAACCCATTTAGAATATGATGTTACTAATGGTTATTTGTATTGGGAATCTCAAGGTGAGATATATAGAGCTACTAATGACGGAATGGGTACCCCTGAATCAGTTTTTGCACCTGGAGTCCGATTCTATAGTTATGATATAGATTATACAAACAACATCATTTATTACATTGAGTATACCGAAGAAGAATCTATCATTAAAAAGCAATCCCTTTCTGGAGGAACAGCTACCGAATTGTACAGCGGATTTACAAGAGAATTAAGTTGGGTAACTTTTGAATATGAAGGTGAAAACCCAACTAATTTAGTGGTTGATAGTGAACATCAAAAATTATATTGGGCAGATTTAGGAGTTGGCGATAACGTAGAAAGAGGGCTTAAATCTGGTAGTACCGATGGAACGGCTACTATTAAGTTAGAATTGTCTGAAGACGAAATGGGTGCAATTGAGAGTGCTTATTGTCCTGCATTGGTTTTTGAACCTGCTACCAATGAGTTATTTGTCTTATACCAAATGGGTTCAGTATCCAATTTGTACAAAACAACAATCGGTACCAAAACGGCTACCAAACTGGTTGCAGGTAAGCCGGTGGATGCCACCACTGGAGAAAACGGATTATTGTTTAATCCTACAGGATTGGAAGTAGATACAGAAACTGGTTTTGTTTATTTTATGGATCTCTATGACAATAAAACAGATGTAATTAACCAAACTACTTATGCCATTCGTAGAGTACCATTAAACGGAGGAGACGTAGAAGTATTATTCCCAGATTTATTAGGGTCAACTTTTGCTTTGGAGATTAATTAAAACATACCCTGATTAATAGCAAGCCTGGGTAAACACTGGCAAACTAGGTTGCCAGAGGCATTTATTTTATTTGTATATTTTTTTGAATTCAGTTTAGTTCTAAAACCAAGCCAGTAACCTAGATACTGGCTTTTTTATAAGCTATTAAGGGTATTTTAAAACAATGTGGTAGCACTAAAACATCCATTGAACAAAAAAGATGAAACTTAAATTTAAACAACCTGTAAAACACTTCATAGAGCAGTTACAGCAAGTATTCGTTCTTGAAGTTATACTATCTAAAGCTGGTATAGATGAGCAGAGTACCATCTATGTAGCAGATTCTAAAAGGCATGTTATTTGGAAAAAAGAAACAGCAGACATGCATTTTAAAAAGTTTGCGGGTAGCGGTCAAAAAGGCTTTCAGGACGGATTACAAACAGCGGCATGTTTTAACCACCCCATTTTAATTGGCATAGATGAAAAACAAAATTGTTACATCCATGATAAAGGCAATGCTTGTGTGCGTAAAATTTCACCATATGGAGAAACCATAACCCTTTCGGGATTATCATCCATGCAAGACGATTTATTTCAAATACTAGAAACAGAATACCTTAGGTTCCAATACGTGAAATGGTATTATACCCAAGGGCAAATCTATATACTAAACATCTTAGAAAATAAAGGCGAAACTTATTTGACCATATATAAAAACACACGTAATGGTGTTAAAACAACAATTCTATAAATAATGAAAGGAATCACAAACCAAGAATATACCAAGAAACAGAAAATGATTAAAAATATAATAAATAGCCTAGAGGATAACCATTTGAATGCTGAAAATATGCGCGCATTGGGAATAGAAATTAAAAACCAATACAACAACTACCTAAAACTTTTAGATAAAATTAGCGAATCAATAAACAAGTACCATGAGCTATGTAATGACATTCAATCTGTTAAACGGCAATCCATAAAGGAACAAAGGGAAATGGATGTAAACTATTTGCATTATTTACAGCAAAGAAGGGATGTTGTAGATTTGTGAATCAAAATGCTTAATACTGATTAACCAACATATTTCTGATACGATTTCAAATATATAGAATATGTTTTATGCAGCCATTTTAAACGAGTTCAATGAAAAAATAACAACATTAGAAAATAGTCAAGATGATTTACTAAAAAAAGCTAATTTAGGAATAACCATATCTTATTAGGCTCTAGACACGCTTAAAAAACGAATTTTAAAGCAAAGTTTCTCACCCGTAAAGGAAGAAAAATATTTTTTAAATCGGTCAAGCCACACCCCATGCAATTCCTTATATATTATAACGAGCTTCGATCTTGCGAACTTAGAATGCCTAAGTTGGGCATAGAAAGTCAGTTAAAATACCTTAAAAATTAAGCCAAAAAGGTATACCTATTTTTAGGCAGAAATACCGAGTTTATTTTGTATTTAGAACAAGGCCATACCCACTTTGACGAATACTACTTTATGCATAAAAACTAAAGTTGAAATAACACGAATAAAGAGCTTCAAAAGGAAATAGAACAGCTTAAAAACTACTTTTAAGAAAGGGGATATGGACGCCCTTGTGGACGAATCCTACCTTGAGGTAGCTGCAGAACAGATGGACTACAAATCCATTCTTGAGTTAAAAAAAAGCTAAATATCAAGCCTTAATTAAAGCTAGAGATAAGTCTGAAGAATTTGCATCTTACTATTAATTAACGAATAACTAGCTTCTTAGATAAAACACCTGATTCAGATTTTATATGAATTAAAAACAAACCTTTACTCTTAAGTGAAACTTTTAAACTATTATTTATTTTATTTTCATATATTAATTGACCAACTAGGTTGTATATACTAACCATTCCTCTCCCGCCATATTTTATAAAGAAATCTTCATTTATATTAGAAGGATTAGGGTAGACTATAAATTTGTTACTAACTTCATCTAATTCTAAGTCATCATTACTTAAAGTTTTTTCCTGTAATACAATTGTTTTAATTAAATTATCTTTTGTAAGAACAGCTTGTCCTGCTACCTCGTAAAATCCAAACTCATTAATTACATAATTATATGTGCCAATTGCAAGGTTATTAGCTTGAATTTCCCCATTAGCTTTAGTTATATAATCTATGCCATTAAAATTCACGGATATACCGTTTAAAGGATTTATACCATTTGTAACTAAAATTGTGTAATTAAATATTGTTTTTTCCTGTTCTAATATAAAATCGTTATTTATAGAGTTTTCACTCAAGTAATTCAACTTTAATAATCCTGTTTTATTTGTATAACCATTTAAATACGTGCTAATTCCACCAGACCATCCTCCTGTTATAGTTGTGGAATAATTTCCATTTACATCCGTTAATACAGATGTAGGAAATCCTAAAACAGAAACATTTGCTAACGGATTTCCTTCACTATCTGCTACAACTCCACTTACCGTATAATCGGCAGATTTTACTAAACGAAAACCAGAGTAATCCATGTATTGTTCACCAGATAGTCTAAATCTTGTTTTATTCCTAAAATAGGGTGCAGCATCTAAATGGAAACTCCTACCTCTTGTTACGCGCCCAAAACTAGTATAAACGGTATTTATTGGATTAATGCTGGGGCTATTTGCATAATAGTTTGAGGCATAATAATCTTCACATATTTCCGAAACATTACCCGACATATCATATATACCTAACTCGTTTGGTAATTTAGTACCAACTGGAGCTGTGGAATTCCTCGATTTAACAGCTACATCATCAGGGTCATTGCTACCACTATACACATAACCTAAACTTTGGTTCCCA
>NZ_LXEI01000024.1 GCF_001642835.1 Pseudotamlana agarivorans | reverse complement strand
TTTTTAGGGAAGGCTACAAAATGGGATAGGCTACAAATGGGATAGGCTACATTTTTAGGGAAGGCTACAGTTAGATTAAATATTTATACTACTTCAACAGAAGAGTTTTTTTCATGTTTTGATGTTTTCCAAAATTGGGTAGTTAAGCACAACATAAAACAAGCAAGTACTGTATTAGAAGTAAAGGGTCTTTATGAAACCTTAAAAGTTGAATTAGAAGTTACCGTTGTAAAATAGTTAATGAAAATTATAATGTTTAAAATAAAAAATAGCAGATTAATTCTATACTTTTCATTTGCCATTCATAATCAATAAGCTGTAATATCTCAAAACTTATTTACCAATCATTCGGTAACTAAAAAATTACTTGTATCTTTGTTTTATGAGACCACAAAAAGTAAACGACGACGAGTTAATAATTTCCTTATCAAAAATTTTTAGGACACAAGGGTATGAAGGCACTAGTCTCAGTGATTTATCTAATATAACGGGCTTAAAAAAAGCAAGTCTTTATCATAGATTTCCCAATGGTAAAAAGGAAATGGCCGAATCTGTTCTTATTCATATCGGAAAATGGGTGGCTGATAACATATTCAACGTACTTAATAAGGAAGGAGATCCTGCTGAGGATAGATTAAAAAATGCACTCTTTCAAATACGGGAACTCTATAATGGTGGGCTAGACTCTTGCTTATTTAAAGTTTTATCTACGCAAAATGGAATGGATTTATTCGGTCAAAGTATTACTAATGGTATGAATGAATGGCTAAAGGCATTTAAGCATTTTGGCTTATCAATTAATTTATCAGAACACTTAGCAGAAGAAAAGGCTTTGCAAACATTGATTGATATACAAGGTAGTCTTTTGGTAAGTAAAGGTTTGCAAGATACTACCGTTTTTGAAAACACATTAAAACAAATAAAAGATAGATATAACTAAAAAAATTTCTCATAATAATATACCGAATGTTCGGTAATATATAAAAACTACTATAAATGAAAAAAATTATTACTACTGTATTAGGGGCAGTACTGTTTCTTATCGGATGTCAAGAATCTGAAAAAGAAAGCATTATAGCTCAATCCACCGTAAAATCTCAAAATACATCTTTTATGAAAGCGACAAAATTCAAAACAATGGAAGTTGATGGTATAGATATAGCATACCGAGAAGCCGGAAACCCAGAAAATCCTGCTTTGGTTTTACTGCATGGCTATCCGGCATCTTCACACCAATATCGAAAAGTGCTCAATACGTTATCAGACGACTATTATTTAATTGCACCAGATTATCCTGGTTATGGAAACAGTGATTTCCCTGCTCCAAACGTGTATGAATACACTTTTGAGAATATCGCTAAAACAATGGATTCCTTTTTAGAAAAAAAGGGATTAAAGACCTATGCCATTATGATGCAGGATTACGGTGCTCCCATTGGATTTAGAATTGCTGTTAAACACCCTGAACGGGTTACGGCTATTATCACTCAAAATGGTAATGCCTATGAGGAGGGACTTGGAAAAGGCTGGGAACTCATTAGAAATTTCTGGGCCGATAGAAATGAAACAACAGAAAATGCACTGTTACCAGCCTTTACATTAGATGGTTTAAAATGGCAATATACCCACGGAACAAGAAATCCAGAAACTGTAAATCCTGATACTTGGCATTTAGATTATCTTAGAATGTCTAGACCCAATGCTCATAAAGTTAATTTAGATTTATGGTATGATTACCAAGAGAATATTAAGCAATATCCCTTATGGCAAAAGTATTTAAGAGAGCATCAACCTCCAATGCTTATTGTATGGGGAAAAAATGACGAATATTTTCCAGAACAAGGTGCCCAGGCATTTAAAAAAGATGTAAAAACTATAGACTATAATATTTATGATACAGGACATTTTGCTTTAGAAGAAGATGGGGAAAAAATCATTGAAAAAATGAGAGTATTTATGCTGAAATACTTGAAATAGCAATTGGCTGACAAGATTTAAACTTAATAGTTTGTTCTAAACTGAAAATCAAGATATATAACCTCGTAACTGCCCATTATTCGAGACCGTTTGGCTTTAAAATATAATTCTTAAAATCCTGAATTTAAATACATCTCTCCGTGATTTGAAAACTTTATTCATCTAAGTATCTGATAGCTTTGTATAAAACAAAAAATTATGAATACACAGAAAGTTTGGTTTATTACAGGAGCCTCTAAAGGTATGGGGCTTGAGATTACAAAAGCAGCTTTAGCTAATGGAGATAAGGTCATTGCAACTTCGCGAAATACGGAAGCGCTTATAGAAAAATTTGAAGAATACGAAGGGAATTTGCTCCCCATAAAGCTAGACATCACCAATGAAAAAGAGGTTAAAAATGCTATTTCAAAAAGCATAGATGAATTTGGACAAATAGATGTTGTGGTTAATAATGCAGGGTATAACCTATTGGGTAATATCGAAGAACTAAGTGATGCCGAGTTTAGAAAAACAATGGATGTTAATGTCTTTGCAATGACCCACATCATCAGAAATGTTTTGCCGCACCTACGCAATCAAAAATCGGGGCATATAATTAATATCGCATCTATGATGGGTTATATGAGTTATCCTGCTAACGGTAGCTATAGCGCTTCAAAATATGCGGTTATAGGTTTATCAGAAGCGCTGGCTCAGGAAGTCGCTCCTTTTGGCATAAAAGTAACTATCCTTGCGCCAGGAACATTTCGTACAAATTTTATGAATGAGGACACACTCAATGTGGCGCAACATAAAATTGATGCCTATAATTTAGATAAACAGGTAGCACAATTTACAGGGTTTGATGGTAAGCAATTAGGAAATCCTAAAAAATTAGCAGCCGTAGTGTGTAAACTTGCAGAAGTGCCGAATCCTCCCCTGCATCTTCCTTTAGGTTCTGATAGTTACAATACCATTTTACAAGTTCGCAAAAACGAAAAGGAAGAAATGGAACAATGGAAATCCTTATCTTTATCTACTGATTTTCAAGAAAAATAATATGAAAAAAGCTGCTCCATATAAAATTGAATCCATATCTGAACTTCATAAATTGTTCAATTTGCCAAAACCAATTCATCCTTTAATAAGCGTGATTGATTTTGAGCATTTGAAATTCGATTCCAATGAAATTTGGAGCAGCTTTTATTATGATTTCTATTGCGTAGCGATTAAAAAAGAGGCTTCAGGTAAGTTTCGGTACGGACAAGGGCATTATGATTTTGATGAAGGCGTAATGAGTTTTACCAAGCCAGGTCAAATCTTTTCTGTTACAAATCTTGCAGATGACCCTATGTCAGGATATATGATGGTTTTTAAATCTGACCTAATACGGCATTATGAATTGGGCAAACACATTGGTAGTTATGGATTTTTCTCCTATTCCACCGCAGAAGCGCTTCACCTTTCTGAAAAAGAAGACCATATCATTATGTCCCTAATGAATCAAATGCAAGATGAACTAAAAAATAACATTGACCATTACAGTCAAGATTTAATAGTGTCGCATATTGACTTGCTTCTGAATTACGCAAAGCGTTTTCACAATAGGCAGTTTTTGACACGAAGTTCTGTGAATAATGATATTGTCATAAAAATGGAAGAATTAATGGATGTGTACTTAAAAAGTGATGCTACATTATCGGGTATTCCAACGGTCAACTATTTTGCAGAAAAACTCAATATCTCTCCTAATTATTTTAGTGATTTACTGAAAAATGCTACCGGCAGAAATGCACAAACCCATATTCAAGAATCCATAGTTAGAAGAGCCAAAGAACTACTTTCCACAACTAATCTTAGCATAAAGGAAATTGCTTATGATTTAGGGTTTGAATACCCACAATCATTCAGTACTATGTTTAAAAAAAACACACAACAAACACCCTTGCAATTCAGGGCATCATTTAATTGAAAAATTTCTACTGCTTGCAACGGATTTAAAAAACAGCGGGTTTAGTTAATAAATGAAAGAAAAAGAATAGACCTTACATTAGCCTACAAGAATCATATATTTGGCTACAAACACCCTTCTGTTTCTGTGCAATTTTGTTAAGCGATTTTGCAATACACATAAAAACAGAAAAGATGAAAATTACACTTGCAGGTTCCTTAGGGCACGTAGGAAGACCGCTAACGCAGGAGTTAGCGCAAAAAGGACATTCCGTAACGGTAATAAGCAGTAATGCCGAAAGGCAAAAAGACATTGAAGTTATAGGAGCTACAGCAGCTATTGGCTCTTTAGATGATGTTGATTTTATTACATCAACATTTACAGGTGCTGATGCTGTATTTTGTATGGTACCACCGGCAAACTATTTTGACCATAATCTTGATTTGCTAGCCTATTATAAAAACCTAGGGAGTAACTACGCACAAGCCATTGCACAAAGTGGAGTGAAAAAGGTTGTTAATCTAAGTAGTATCGGAGCTCATATGAAGGAAGGTAACGGCATACTTCAGGGTACTTTTTATGTGGAAAGTATACTCAATGCATTACCTTCTGATGTTGCTATTACCCACATTCGTCCTACCGAATTTTATTATAATTTGCTGCCACAGGTTTATTCTGCCAAGGAAAATGGTTTTATAGCTTCTAATATTAAAGGTGAAATTGTAAATGCTTGGGTATCTCCCACCGATATTGCTAGCGTAATTGCAGAAGAGATTACTTCAAAACATGCTAGCCAAAAAGTACAGTATGTGGCAAGTGATGAGATTACTTACAATGAATTGGTAAAAATCTTAGGTGAATCGATTGGAAATCCACACTTAAAATGGGTAACTTTAACAGATGAACAACTGACTGAAGGCCTAAAAGCTGCCGGCATGCAACCAGCCATTTCAGAGGGTATGACAGAAATGTATGCAGCTATAAACAGTGGTTTATTGTACGAACATTACAACCAACATAAACCCAAAAAGATAGGCAAGGTGAAAATGAAGGATTTTGCTAAAGACTTTGCTGAAGCGTATAATAAACTGTAGCCATAGATTATGAAAAATACACCGCCTCACCATTTCAAAACAATTAGCGAGTACCATCGATTTCGAGGTTTACCTAAACCAGAGCACCCGTTGATGAGTGTTATAAATTTGGATGAAATAAGGAATCTTCCCACTGACAGACAAAGCAGTTGGATATTTGACTTTTACTCTATTGCATTAAAAAGAAATATTGATGCTACGGTAAAATACAAATATGGTCAGCAAACCTACGATTTTGATGAAGGCATTATGTTTTTCATTGCTCCCAAACAGGTTTTTTCAGTTGAAACAGAAGGCGATTACAAACTTTCGGGATGGATGCTGCTCATTCATCCCGATTTTTTATGGCAAAATCCATTGACAAAAACTATTAAACAATACGAATTCTTTAGTTATTCGGCCAATGAAGCGCTACATCTTTCAGATAAAGAGGAGACCACAATTCTCAATATTTTCCAAAGCATAAAACAGGAATATGATTCCAATATTGATAAGTTTAGTCAGCCCCTCATTATTTCCCAAATAGAAGTGTTATTAAATTATTCAGACAGATTTTATCATCGGCAATTTATAACCAGAAAAATATACAACCATACCATATTAAATCGTCTGGAAGAAACACTTAAAGAATATTTCAATCAAGATAGTTTGATAGAATGTGGACTACCTACAGTTCAAAGTATTGCTAAAGAACTAAAGGTATCGCCTAACTATCTTAGTGGTTTGCTAAAGACCTTGACGGGGCAAAGCACACAACAACATATCCACGAAAAACTGATTGAGAAAGCAAAAGAAAAGTTATCAAATACCAATTTGTCAGTAAGTGAAATTGCGTATGAACTTGGTTTTGAACAACCTCAGTCGTTCCACCGACTTTTTAAAAAGAAAACCGAAATGTCTCCTTTGAAGTATAGACATTCGTATAACTGACAGCTAAAAATATTTTTTACCAAATGGTAAATGACGTAAAACAGCAATAGCTTACTTTTCAATAATGAAAGAATTTATAGAATACATATTACAATATGGTAATTTGAATAGACAGCAAATTGACCTGATAACAAGAAAAGGAACGGAAATTGAGCTTAGCAAAGATGACTACTTTGTAGAAGCGGGTAAAGTTTTAAAACAAGTCGGGTTTATTATTGATGGTATTTTTCGCATTTGTTATTACAACAAAAAAGGAGAAGAAATCACTAAAATTTTCATTGAAGAAAAGCACTTACTTTTCAACTTAAAAAACGTACCTTCAACGGAATACATACAAGCTGCAACAGATTGTAAATTACTTGTATTTTCCAATTCTGATTGGAAAGAAATTTCAGATACTATAATTGATTGGGAAAATATTATTCAAAAGATTACGAATAAATCACTTGCGCAAAAACTGGAACGTGTAAGTCCGTTAGTTTCACAAGATGCTACTACACGCTATTTGGAATTTATGGAAAAATATCCAACACTTGTCAACCGTATTCCATTGTCATTCATCGCGTCATATTTGGGCATCACACAACAATCGTTGAGTAGAATAAGAAAAAATATTCGCTAAGTTGCTTTTTACCATATGGTAAACCAGTTCATTTTTAATCATTGCACTTTTGTACCATCAAGTTATATTAAAAAACAAAGAAAATGGACAAAACAATTTTTATTACAGGTGCATCATCAGGATTAGGAAAAGCAACTGCCAAATTATTTGCGGCAAATAGTTGGACTGTAATTGCTACAATGCGTAATCCCGAAAAAGAAACTGAACTTACTGAGTTGCCAAACATTCATCTTTTGAAGTTGGATATCAACAATACCAAACAAATTGCTCAAGTAGCTTCAGAAGTAGAAAAAATTAGTTCCGTAGATGTATTATTCAATAATGCAGCATATGGGCTTATGGGAGCTTTTGAGGGAACTACTGACGAGCAATTAAAACAACAAATCAACACTAATCTCTTAGGAACAATACTCGTTACTAAATCATTCCTTCCATACTTCAGAGCTAGAAAAAGTGGTACAATCATTACTGTTACATCTTCAACTGCTAATATTCCTTATCCTTTTGTAGCTGTTTATGCAGCAACAAAATCAGCATTGGAAACGTGGACAGAAGGAATGAGCTATGAATTAAATGAATTTGGTATCAATATAAAAACAGTAGTTCCTGCTTATATGCAAACCAATTTTGGAAATAATGCACAAATGGTTTCTCATCAAGATTACCAAGCTATTTTCAAAAAATACATTACAGCTATGAAAGCGGATTCTTCAAAAAAACGAGACTTGCCTGAAGAAATCGCTAACATTGTTTACGAAGCAAGTACAGATAATAAAAAACAATTACATTATACCGCAGGTAATCTTTCGACAACGGAATATGAATGGTTGAAAAAAGAAGGAATAGAAAAAGTAATGAACATAATGAACAAACGATTTTTTGTACATGAATAATCTACTGAAAAAATGCAGCTGCCAACAAAGTGTAAAACATAGTCTTTTTTGTACTAAACACAAAAGTTTGTGAATATTAACAAATTCAAATAAATCTAAATTTATAGCTCGAACATAAATAGAAACGTAAGCATTTTTCATCGCCTTTACCTTTCTTATATTGAACGTTAATCAGGATGATACGTGGCACGAAAAAACACCGAACAAGGAAAATCATAGACCTTACATTAGCCTACAAGAATTATATATTAGGCTACAGATATCCTTCTGTTTCTGCAGAATTTTGTTGAGCAATTTTGCAAAGCACTTAAAAACAGAAAAGATGAAAATTACACTTGCAGGTTCATTAGGCCACATAGGTAGACCGCTAACGTAGGAGTTAGTACAAAAAGGACATTCGGTAACGGTGATAAGCAGTAAAGCTTACAGGTGCTGATGCTGTTTTTTGTATGGTGCCACCGGCAAACTATTTTGACCATAATCTTGATTTGATAGCTTATTATAAATGCTTGGGTATCTCCTATGGATATTGCTAGCGCTATTGCCGAAGAAATTACCTCACCACTTGCCGGCCAAAAAGTAAGTTATGTGGCAAGTGATGAGCTTACTTACAATGAATTGGCAAAAATATTAGGTGAAGCAATAGGGAATCCAGATTTGAAATGGGTAACTTTAACAGATGAACAGCTGAAAGAAGGCCTGAAAGCTGTGGGTTTGCAACCTGCCATTGCGGAGGGTATGGCAGAAATGTATGCAGTTATAAACAGTGGTTTATTGTACGAACATTATAACCAACATAAACCCAAAAAGATGGGCACTGTAAAAATGAAAGATTTTGCTCAAGATTTTACTGAAGCATATAATAAGCTCTAGCCATAGATTATGAAAAACACACCGCCTTACCATTTCAAAACAATTAGCGAATACCATCGATTCCGAGGTTTACCTAAACCAGAACACCCATTGATGAGTGTAATAAATTTGGATGACATAAGGAATCTTCGAACTGATGAGCAAACTAGTTGGACATTTGACTTTTACTCTATTGCGTTAAAAAGAAACATTGATCCTACGGTAAAATACAAATATGGTCAACAAACCTACGATTTTGATGAAGGTATTATGTTTTTCATTGCTCCCAAACAAGTTTTTTCAGTCGAAACTCAGGGAGATTATAAACTTTCGGGATGGATGCTGCTCATTCATCCTGATTTTTTATGGCAGAGTCCATTGATAAAAACCATAATAAAATATGAATTCTTTAGTTATTCAGCCAATGAAGCGCTACATCTATCAAATAAAGAGGAGACCACAGTTATCAATATTTTTCAAAGCATAAAACAGGAATATGTTTCCAATATTGATAAGTTTAGTCAGCCCCTCATCATTTCCCAAATAGAAGTGTTATTAAATTATTCAGACAGATTTTATCACCGTCAGTTTATCACCAGAAAAATATTCAACCATAAAATATTAAATCGTCTGGAAGAAATACTTAAAGAATATTTCGATCAGGACAGTTTGGTAGAAAGTGGATTACCTACAGTTCAAAATATTGCTAAAGAACTAAATGTATCGCCTAACTATCTTAGTGGTTTGTTAAAGACCTTGACAGGGCAAAGCACACAACAACATATACACGAGAAATTGATTGAGAAAGCAAAAGAGAAATTATCAAACACCAACTTATCAGTAAGTGAAATTGCGTATACATTAGGCTTTGAACATTCACAATCGTTCAGTAAACTATTCAAAACAAAAACAAGCTTTTCGCCTCTAGAATATAGACGGTCATTCAACTAAACCAAAGAACAAAGAAGCAAAATCAGTATAATATACTTTTTCAAAATACAAATATTAAAGTACTGTTAGTTGCACCTGATTTTATAAAATCATAGGCACGATTTACAATTCACATATTGTGTAAAGTAAAAAACCTGAGCAATAAATATTGTTCAGGTTTAATTTATTCTTTTAATCCTTAAAATAAAGTATAACGTTAATTTAGAGGACTACAAAAAATTTTATAGCATTAATTATATCCAAAATTCTGAGTGATACCTTCTGTAACATCTATAGTAGATTGAGGAATGGCAAATACTCTTAAATACGGCTCTGTTAAAGCTTTGGCTGTATAAGCTCTATCGTAAGTATTAAAACGAATCATTTGTTTTCTACGATACATTTCCCAGTACATTTCGAAACCAATTTCATTATATAAAATTTCTTCGTCTATAGAAGCTATTGCAGTTCCTGGAGCATTATCAAATAAAGCTTCGCGTGTTCTGCTTGTTCTAAGTATGTTAACATCTGCTAAAGCAAGAGCCGTTGATCCTTTACGGTAATAAGCTTCTGCTCGCATTGCATACATTCCTCCTAAACGAAATAACGGAACATCAACGGCACTATTACCATTTCCATTTTCTGGATCGAATTCCCATTTAAAATTACGCACACCTCGGTTAATTTGATCTTGAGATAATACAGCTTCTAAAGGATTATTAAAATCCATTTCAGGTGTAAAATCCATAGGAATAGTTGTATTCTTTTCCATGTAAAGTTTACTAATTGCAATTCTCCCATCTTCAGTCATATCAAATTCACCATCGCCACTAAGTGTTGGTCCATATTGTTGTCCTACTTGAAGCCCTCTATTAAAGTGAACTAGATATTTACCAGTATCCGGTCTTGTGTCTTCAGCTGGCAAACTTTCTGTAGTACCATCATTCATAAACCATGTCCCATCAGAATACTGATAGTATCTATGAAATCTAGGATCGTCATGATTTCCTTCCCATGTATAATAAAATTCTGGTTCTACACAAGAGCCATTTGTTCCTCTGTTGTCTGGAGTTTGTTTCTGAGCTCTAGCAGTAGACATATATGCAAAATCGTTATCACTACGTCTTATATTATCGTTTTCTTGTATAACTGCAAAAATTATTTCAGATCCGTGTGTATTATCAATTGCGAAATTATCAAAGTAGTTACTTTCTAAACTAAAGTTTCCGTTAATTAATAAAGACGTGTAATAAATCACTTTATCCATATCTGTTCCATCGTTATCCACAGCAGAGGCCATAAAGTTAAAACTAGAAGTCTCATTATAACGGTCTTTAAAAACAGCTCTATTTAAATACATATCTGCAAGTAACGCATATGCAGCTTGTTTGGTAAATCGACCATTATTTGTTTGTTGTTCCCCCAAGTTTACAAGGTTAGGAATAATTGATTCAACTTCAATAATTAAGTCGTCTATAGCAGATTCTGCTTGAAGAAAAACTAAAGATTTATCTTCTGAAAACACATCCCTATAAGGTGCTTGATTAAACAAATCTAAAGTGGTATACACATAAAGCACTAATAAACCTCTAGCTTCAGCTATAAATAAATCGTGATTTTCGTAATCCGGATTTTCTTGTAAAGACACTATAGCTGTTAAGGTTTTAGTAATACCGCTTGTAAGATTATTCCAAGCTGTAGAAACCGCAGCATTATTGGTTCCCCAAGTAAACTCTGTTAAAGCTCTCCATTTACCTCCGTCTCCCCAGTCGCTACCACGCGTAGGCAACATACACTCATCTGTTGGGTACTCTTGCAGCCCAAATACACTACCGTGATCTGTAAATGTACCTTCTGCTAGCTGTCCATAGGCAGCAGCCATTGCACTTTCTGGATTAGAGGTTTCTCCTCCAATAACTTCATCTATTACATCTTCTTCTAAATCTGTACAACTAAAAACGAATACACTTAGGAAAAAGATAAGAGTTGTTCTTGATATTATATTTGACATTTTCATAAATTATAATTTTAATGTAGCTCCTAACATATAAGTTTTAGAAGATGGGTAAGTTGTATAGTCTATACCAATAGATTGATTTCCATTTGTAGCACGCGGACTGTTAACCAATGGGTCGTAACCTGAATAATTAGTAATGGTGAACAAGTTTTGGCCGCTTACATAAAAATTAAGTCCTTTTAACCAATTTAAATTTAGTTTTTCAACATCTAAAGAATAACCAATACGCGCATTATTTAACCTGAAAAAATTAGATTTTTCAAGATATAAAGTAGACAGTTGAGGAGTATTTGTATAACTGGCACCATCATAATAAAATTCAGATAATACGTTTCTATCTGAAACTATGTTATTAATATTTAAAGCTAAATTAGTATTGTTCACTAATAGCCCTCCAGTTTGTCCTATAAATGCTAAGCTTAAATCCCAACGCTTATAAGAAAGGTTTGTATTAATCCCGTAAGTAAAATTTGGTAAGGCACCTTCAAAAATCTGACGATCGTCACTATTAATAATATCATCATTATTAATATCTTCAAAAACATCAACGCCATTTTCGTCGAAGCCTAAATGTTTTAACATAAAAAACGACCCGGCCTCATAACCACTTTTGTAGATATTTGCTGCTACTCCCGATAAACCTGGACCTGCTACACTTCCTGAATATAATTCAGAAACAGGCAAATTTGTTACTTCATTATCTAATGTTGCCCCATTAACATCTAAAGACCATGAAAAATTATCTGTACTAACAAGTTGTGTACCTAAACTAAATTCGAATCCTTTATTTACAATTTCTCCATCAATATTTTTCCACACCGTAGTTGTCGGGCTTAATGGTTCTGCTGGAATATTTAATATAGCATCTGTAGTTGTTTTATTATAATAATCTAAAGAGCCATAAAGTCTATTATTCCAGAAGCTAAAATCTGCTCCTATGTTTAACTGCGTTACAACTTCCCATTTTAAATCTGGATTAGCAGTTCTATTAACAACAATACCATTAATTAAATTATAATTGTCGTATAAATAATAACCACCTGAAGCAGATTGTGAGTAACTGGCTTGAGTAATTTTATTCTGGACCTCTTGGTTTCCTGTTTCTCCCCAACTAAGTCTTAATTTTAGAGCATTTAAATCATCTATATTACTTAAAAATTCTTCTTGATCTAAGTTCCAACCTAAAGCAAAAGATGGGAAATAACCGTATTTATTATTCTCTCCAAAACGTGTAGAACCATCAGCACGTAACGAGGCCGTAACTAAATATTTATTATTATAATTATAATTTAATCTTCCGAAGTATGACTGTAACTCATTTTCCTGAGCATAACCACCAACACCGTTTTGGGTACCAGAATAACCAGGATCATATTCAGGTGCAACACCTGTACCTTTTTCATCTATTCCTGTTAAAGAAAAATTAGTTCCAGAGAAATTAAATTTTTGATAAGAAAACCCACCTAATACTTCGAAATTATTTTTATTAAAATCGAAATTATACGTTAAGTAATGTTCCATTAAAGTATTTTCTGAATCTAAATTATTTTGCACATATGCTCCTTCTGGGGTTCTATCTGTTACGTTTGGATAAATAGTAGAGTTTCTTTCTGAAACAGAACGATCTACACCATAATTAAATTTGTAATTTAACCCATCTATAATTCTAAATGAAGCTTCAACATTACCTAAAACTCTTAACGTACTTGTGTGATCGTCGTAAATATCTAATAAGTACATTGGGTTATAGTTTTGATTTAGATTGAAGTTTGTATATTCTCCATTCTCATCAAAAACAGGTTGTGTAGGATTAGCCATTAAAGCATGAATAATTAACTGTCCATCTGATCCAGCATCTGCACCATTAGGAACTCCAGTTTCATTGATTTGACTTGCCGTTAAGTTTACTTTTACCTTTAAACGTTTATCATCGAAGAAAGACTCTTCTGCATTTAAACGTGCTGTAGCTCTTTTAAACGTACTACTTTGAACAATACCATCTTGATCCATTAGAGAAAGTGATGTATAGTAATTTCCACTTTCTGTCTTTTTAGAGAAAGAAAAGTTGTTGTTTTGTGTTACGCCATCTCTAAATAATTGATCTTGCCAATCTGTATTTCCTCCATGATCATAGGCAGTATCATTGATTGCACTACGATATTCATCGGCTGATAAAACATTTATTTTCTTAATAACAGACGCCACACTTAAATATGAATCTACAGTAATAGTAGCATCACCTGTTTTTCCTTGTTTAGTCGTTATTATAACAACACCATTAGACCCTCTAGCTCCATAGATAGCAGCAGCAGAAGCATCTTTTAATACTGTAATTGACGCAATATCACTAGTATTTAAGAAGTTTAACGGGTTCTTTGCACTAGAATTCCCCAAACCAAAGTCTGGACTTTCAGAACTCACACTAGAGTTACTTAATGGCACGCCGTCTACCACAAATAAAGGCGTACTTCCGCTTCTAATAGATCCAACACCTCGAATAGAGACATCTACTCCTGCTCCAGGCTCTCCACTAGACTGAATTACACGTACACCTGAAACTTTACCTTGAATTAAGTTGTCTGGCGAAATATTTACACCTTCTTTGAAATCTTTAGAAGAAAGCTGAGCGACAGCTCCTGTTAAATCTGATTTTTTTTGTTTGCCGTAACCAACTAATAAAACTTCGTTTAATACAGCATTTGAAAGATTTAATGTAATGGTTAAAAATTCAGAATCTATAACCACTTCTTTAGTTTCATACCCCATATAAGATATTTGAAGTGTTTGTCCTATTTTTGCTTCAATAGAAAATTTCCCATCAAAATCTGTAGAAGCACCTTGGATTGTACCTTTTAATAAAATGGAAGCTCCATATAAGGGTATACCTGTGTCGTCTACAATCTTACCTTTAATTGTTTTTTGAGTATTATTATTCGATTGTACTATTTTTTTTGATTCGTAGTTGCTAGAATACCCTATCTGACTAACTACTAATAATATTAAAAAAATTATATTTTTTAATAAAAAAAAGTTATATTTATTGAACATTTTTAAGTTATTTGTGTTACAATGCTTAATGATTTGGCCGTAGTTGTTCGTAGCAACTGCGGTTTTTTTATGTTTTTAGTTTTTGTTAATTCATATACTATAAAGATTTAGAAATTAATTAGATTGTTTTGTTTTAATAAAAAATTTAAGAAGCAAAATAATGGAATTTTGAGGGATCTAATTTTAGCTAATCTTTATGATAGTGTTAAATTAACTATGAGTAAAACGCAATTCAAAAAATAGATAACACTTTGTTATACAGTGTTTTGACTTGAGTTATTTTTGAACTGGAATAACAAGAGGTATTACATATTGTTTTTGATTAGCTAACATTAACTTAATCTTAAATATGTACTTTAGTTGACTAACACTTATTTTATTATGAGATATTTTTTGTCAATATGTTTACATTGTTTATTATGTTATGACGTAGGTGCACAGTACGATAATTATAGAATTAATCAAATTCAAGTTATAGGTTCTCATAACAGTTATAAAAAAGAGATAGAACCTAAACTGTATGAGGTTTTAGAAAAAAAAGATACTACTCGTAGTATACAAACTTTACAGTATGAACATATACCTATAGTTGAACAATTAAATATGGGATTAAGAAATCTTGAAATTGATGTATTTGCAGATTCTAAAGGTGGTTCGTATGCAAATCCGAAAGGTTTAGAATTAGCAGACATAGATGAAAGTTATGACCCTATGAACGAAATGTTACAACCTGGTTTTAAAATCTTACACATTTTAGATATAGATTTTAGAACGCATTATTACACATTACAAAGCTGCTTAAATGATATAAAAAAGTGGTCTGATTTAAATCCAAACCACGACCCTATATTTATAACTTTAGAAGCTAAAGATGGAAAAGAAAATGTATTTGGCACCATGCCAGAACTATTTTCTAAACAACTCTTTAACGAATTAGATATCGCTTTAATTAAAGGTTTAGGTATAAACAAATTAATTACTCCCGATGTTGTAAGAGGTAATTATGCAACATTAGAGGCTGCTGTGTTACATAACAATTGGCCAGAATTAAAAGCCGCTAGAGGTAAATTTCTTTTTATTCTAGACGACTCTGGCCGTAAAAGAGATTTATATATAGAAAATCATGCTGCTCTAAAAAACCGCGTGATGTTTGTTAATGCTGTTCCTGGAACACCTGAAGCCGCAACTTTATTTAGAAACAACCCAGAAGATAATTCCATTAAAACGTTAGTTTCTAAAGGATATATTGTAAGAACGCGTGCAGATGCAGGAACAAAAGAAGCCCGTGCAAATGATTATTCGCATTTTAACATGGCCAAGCTTTCTGGCGCACAAATTATTACTACAGATTATTATTTACCGAGTAAGTTATTTAAAAGTGACTACCACATCTCGTTTAAAAATTACACATACATTAGAGAGAATCCTGTAACAGGAAATTAGAGATTAATCAATCAAGAGGTTGTATTCTACCTGTTTTATAATCAATACTAAAATGATCTGCTGGAGCACCATTTAAAAACTTAGAAAATATATTATAAAACTCTAATAGTTTAGTTCGATTTAAATCACTATTGCTTTTCATATAAAAATCTGTAACATAAAATAACCATTTATAAATAGCTATTTGTTTCTCACCTATATCTGAAATAGCTAATACATCGGCATTTCTAATTCTGTAAAAATCAAAGATTATATCTAGTCCACTCCAACCTTTAAAATCATCTAATTTAAAGGCGGTGTCTTGTAAAGCCAATTCTGCTTTAACTTTTGCAGACTCCCAATTTGTTTTATATAACTCTTTGTGCTGAGTAAGCCTCTTTAAATCTAAACTCGTATTTAAAAAAGGTATTATAAGTAAATCTTCTCCAGAAAGGTTTAGCATTACATCCTTAAAATTAGGTTCCCAATCGTCTTCAAGAAAACGTAAACGAACCAGCTCTTTTAAATGAAACATAGTAAAGTCATGATAAGATTTACTATTTAAAATATCATGATTCCATAACGGAAGTTCATTTTGTTTTAAATAATTATATTCTTTTTCATAGAGCGAAAAGAGGTCATTAAACTTTGGCACACTATCAATAGCAATTGTAGTGACCTCTACAGTTTTATCACTCTTTATATTTAAAATTTTATAACCAGGAATATAAGCTGCTATAGATGGTGTTTGAATATTAACAATTGATTTTCCATCCTCAAACGTTCTAACACCAGTATCATTTATATGCATATGTCCCGCTACATGTATGGTGATTCCTGCATCTGAAAACGACTGTGCCACTTTTTCTACCGGGATGCGTTCTAATTGCCATTTTTTATCGCCAAAAAACGACTCTATATTTTTTGAAGCATCGTCATTAAAATCTATAATTGGATAATGACTAAATGTTATTAGAGTTTTATTTAAACGTTCAGCTTCTTCTGAGACTGATTTTATCCATTTTAATAGATGTGTTTTATGTGTTAAAACATTATTATACCCAATACTAGCTCCCTTATAATTTTTTGGATCTATAGCCATTCCTGTTAAAGAGTCTTTAGGTAAATATACATTTGCATCTATAGCAAGAAGCCATAGATTTGGTACAGGCTCTACAAGATAACTTGCATCTGGTATTGTACAACCAGGCATCATATCATACAATCTATGGTCTAGTAATGCTGCATCTAAAGCGTTTTGGTAAGTATAAGTCTCTGGCGTGTATTTAGAAAAAGGTGTCTCCCAGTATAAATAGTTCTCTTGAGGATAAAACCCAAACGATTTTAAATGGTTGAATACCCCTTCATACCCCATTTTTTTTAAATCTTTTGATAGTATATCTGGTACTTTTTTAGAACTCTTCTCCGATGTCCTTTTATAACTATAAATGCCTTGAGTCTGACCGTTTTCTCCCATGAAGTCTGATTTTCCAGAGTCTTGAGCAAAAGGTCCCACAGGATCATGATTTCCTGTGGTTATAAAAAATTGCAATCCATGTTTCGTTTCATATGCTTTTAAAATACGTTGCAGTCCTCTTAAATGAATTGTTTGTCCATCATCAGTATAATCGCCTGGTAAAGCAACATACTTAATTCCTCTTTCCACAATATCATCTAAAACAGCAAATAGAGCAAAATAATTTTCATTAAAAATTCTGGTGGAATGCAATTGTGCATCCATAGTTCTTAACAGTGTGTATATATTAGTTTCATTATTAAAAACACCTTTGAAAGAGTGATCTGAAAGCTGTCCATATATATCTTGAAAATGGATATCAGATACAAAAGCGACTTTAATATCCTTAATTGTATTATTAACTTTGTTTAGGTAATTAGCACATAATAACGGATGATCTGTATTTATAAAGCTGACCCCCATTTTATTAAAAGTTCGCCAAGCTATTTCCGTATCTGGTGCTCCCCAAAACCGAAATGGTTTTCCCTGAGCACGTGCTGCATCTACAATTTTTTTTATTTGATTATACTCATTGTCATTTAAAGCATATGCTCCTTTCCATTTTGAAAACGTTTTAAAACTTAAACTTATTAAAGCTATTTTATTTAAACTTTTATCTGGAATAGGTTCTAGACTTTGATAGTCAAATAAAATATAATCAGGATAGTTATTATAATCTTTTACAGAAGGTCTGTTGCCAGATATTACAAAATGTAATTTTTTATTAATTATAAGCTCAGGATATTTTTTTAAAGCCTTTTCAATAGCTTTTAGCGTAGCATATGCTTCAGATTTTATATCAATAAGAAGCTGAACCTCTTGAGCTTCTGCTAAAGGTGTAGTCGATATTTTTTTTAGAGGTTCAAGATATAATGATTCTAATGTGTTTTGGAGGCTTATTTCAGATTCTTCATGCGCCACACATAGCATATCATTTTTCAAAAACACGTCTACTTCAATAGACTCTAAGCCACTTGTATATGCTCTCCAAAATGGTGATTGTTGAGTATAATCGTTATGGGAATGTATTTTATAAGCGTTTTGAGAATAAAGAGAAATTGAAGCAGAAAAAAAGATGTAAAAAAGCCATCGAAATGAAAACATGTCTATTTATTTTTAAACAAAATTAATTGACGAAATTATAATAAGTAATTAAATTAGTAACCTGTGCTATATTATCAATTAGTTATAAAAACGTTTAAAAATTGGGATAATAATTATTGATTGGCATTATATAGAACTACCTTTTATCCATCTCACCCGATAATAAGATGATTATTTTATTTTTGGATTAAAAATCTTGCACAAACAAAACCAAAGTACATTAAATTAATATATCATACCCTATTTGCCTTTGATTAACTATTAGAATCTGAATTAGATACCAAGTTATTTTTTCCCTAGTAAGATTTACCCAGAACAATAAACTGAAGGTAGATTTTAAAGTTCCTGATATTTTGAGAATACATAAGAAAGAAGAACATTTCTCATTTCCAAAAGATAAATATGGAAATGGTCGGGTAATTGCCCCTAAAGGAGCAAACACAGTAGGTTGGGGTTTAACCTTAAAAAGCAGAGATATGGTTAAAATAAGTCAACTATTTTTGAATAAAGGAAAATAGAATAATATTCAAATAATTTCATCCAAATGGATTAATGAAAGTACTAAAAAAACATAGCCAATTGAATGATTGAGAATATGGATATTTATGGTGGATAATTGACAACCGAGACAACAATTTCTTTGCTGCTATCGGAGATCGAGGGAATAATTTATGTTGACCAACTGAAAAATACTATAATTGCTATTGCATAATAATTTATGCCGCGAGCAAAAGATAGAATTGAATTGTTTAATACAATATATTATTCCGAAAATATAAAATACTGTTTCTAAACCGTATAAAATTAATTGACTGGCTATAGACTACATAGGAAAATTCTTGCGGACTTTCTATCTGTGATTTATTTACTAAATTTAGTGCTTAAAACACGTAACTAATCTTATACAATCCAGTTGTGTCATCATCTGACCCGTCCTGAATAAAGGCTACATAATTTTAAACATTATGTACAAAAATGACAAAGAAATTAGACGGTATTCAGAACTCTTTAAATTAAAAATTTTAGACAAACTTACCACCGGAAAGTTAAACAAGTATCAACTCGGTAAACTCTAAGTTATTGCACCTACAACCATTAATGAATGGATTAGGAAGTACAAACGTAAAGACCTTATGAACACTACGATAAAAGTGGAAACCAAAGACGAAATAACACGTATTAAAGCGCTTCAGAAGGAAATCAAGCAACTAAACAGTTAGGATCTAAATTTGTAGCCGAACTAAAAAAAAGCTAAAGAAAAGTCTAAGGACTTGCTTCTTTAACGACTATAACTCATTTTTTTGGACTAAAATGTAATGTCTATTATAAGTGTAAAAATAGAACTGATGAACGTTTAATGTTAGAACAGAAAAGACGTAGATCTCTTCCCAGAGAACACGTACGTAACTCATAAAATCTTTAGATAATGAGTTTATTAAATCTAACCTTAAAATGGGTAGAGATACTTTGTTTAATGTTCTCAGAAAACACAATATGCTTATTTTTAGAAAGAAATACAGCGCGAGAACAACCAATTCTTTGCATAGATTCTACAAGTACAAAAACATCATTAAAGTCCTAGAAGTCACTAAACCTAATAAGGTATGGTAAGCGATATAACTTACATCTGAACTATAAAAGGCTTTTGTTATCTAGCCCTTATAACTGCATGTATTCCCATAAAATCGTCGTTTATGACCTCAGTGACAGCCTGGAACTAAATGGATATGTAACAGCACTTAATAAAGCGCTTTATCAAACCAAAAATACTAAAGGACTCATACACCACTCAGACAGAGGAATATAATATTGCAGCAATGTATACACACAAATTCTTAAAAAAATAGGTATTAGTATGACAGAAGAAAATAATTGTCACGAAAATGCTATGGCTGAACGCGTTAACTGGATACTCAAAAATGAGTTTTGCCTAGATCAAACCTTTGATAGTATGGCGCACGCTAGAAGCGCTACAAAAAATGCAATTAATTTATATAAAGAAATAAGATTACACTTACCTTTAGACTTCAAAACACCAAATATGGTTTATAATTTAGCTGCTTAAATTCAATTTTTAACTGTAGCCATATTTAGGGCGAGACAATATCATACCCTTAAAAATACAAAATATCCAAGCGCATACTTCAATGGGCAATATCGCTTGTAATATTCTCTAAATATCCCACCAAACAAAGCAAAAAAACAATAGAATCAATACTCTTTTGTCCACTCGATCCATAGAAACTTTGAGGTGTTTTGTGTAGAAAATTAAGGTCTATGACTGCGTGGAGTCAACGGTAGAAATTGTCTTCTGGTACTCTGTCGCTAAGCCTAAAACGATCGAATAGCTTCTCTTGATAAATCCTTTCCCTGCATATATAAACATAAGAAATCAGCCATTTTATACAATCTCATTAAAGCTTTTCTCTTAACTTGTACAATGGGCACAAGGTATATAATTAATGGCTAGTTCGAGCCTGCTTACGAATATTCTATCCAATTTTTATTTGTTAACTTCCGTTCTAAATCACGCGACTAATCATACACGTATTGTATTCCAAGATCTTATCCTAAGATATACAGCAGTTGATTAAAAATTAAAAATCAATAATTGAAACACCTTTAAAGCTCAACATCCCAATGTTATTTTGATTAAAAATATAAAGTGTATCACTCAATATCTCTCCCAGGTACGTAAGTTCAGGATTAGTAGCTGTAACGCTACCTGATAGCGTTAAAGTAACTTCATTCCCACTTATACTAACATTAGCAACCTTTACATTGCTGTTCTCTATTAAAAAGTCATCGTTAATATTACCTCCGAGAGTATATATGTCTGTTGCTGGTAACAAGTCAAATTTAATGGTATCCTTTGCAAGACTTCCAAACCTAACATTAGTTATATCTGGTGAGTATATACCAGCAGAACTCAAACCATTATAATATCTGTAATCCATAAGGTTATAAATGCGCTCAGCAATAGTTTCATAACCGTCGGTGCCATAAAAATGACATTGGTCTGACCCTTGTAATGCTCCATTACTAGATACTACTGTAATATCTGAATAAGTCAATCCTAATTGTCTATGAGCTTCTGGTATTTGTGATGTTATATCTATTCCACATCCAACTTTATGTACTTGAACTACATAATAATGATCAGGGTTAAAATCTTCTTCCCAATCGATATACAGTTGATTAAAAAAATTATTATACTCCAATAGCGTGGTATCTGTGCCATTCGATTCTCCTTGATACCAAATAAAGGACGTAACATCTGTTGGCTTATACCCTGCATTGACAAAACGCGTTAATAGCAAACCATAATTTGTAGAGGAGTCATACTTATCGGCATCATTTCTTAGGAAAAACTGAATAGGCCTACCACTTCTACCACCATTAAATACTAGCACAGGTATACCTTCGTTATTAACTATACGGTCTGCCACATGAAATCCAATATCACCAATACCTTTTGTGCTTAAAATATTTAAATTGTTTGTAAAAATGTTTGGACTACCAAAGGTTTTTACGTAATTATTTGAGTTGCTAGTAGGGTTATACTTTGTACCTATTGAATTAGATTGACCTGTTACAACATATATATCTCCAGCCATTACATCAGACGCTTCTCTTAGCAATAAATTTGTATTTGTCTTTAGCACGAATTTGTATGATGCTAATTCGGCTGCAATAATCGTATCAAATAAAAACGAATATTTATTATTTTGGTCTAAGCCATTTAGGTTTACTGTTTGAGTGGACTCAAGAACATTATTTCTATAAACTTCCAGGATAACACTACTAGCACCATAATTATAATGTATTTTACCTGTAATATTTATAGGCGCAGTATTAGTTGTTTTATCTCTTTTATAAATTTTTCCTTGTATTGGAAAATTAGTGACTTCAAAGGTAGGCTCTTCTGAAATACCAATAAAAGTATTTTCCATGTAAACATTAATCCCTTTAGGATTACAATCTGTACAATATACCATTAAACCTTCTGCGGGATTACTTATATTGTTTATCTGTGATTTAGTCATTCTAGGAATAAGAAAACCTTTTGTTGAAGAACTTACCTCAAAAACTGCAGATGGATCTGGATTTGTTGTTCCAATGCTTATTTGAGCATAAGACATTTGAACAGTAACTATTATTATTGCTAATATTTTCTTCATAGTATTGTAGTAAAATTAATATTTAAGTACTTGTTTATTTTTTTATGATTCTAAAATCAAATTTTATACTTAAGCCATGTATCCACTTGCTCTAATGATATAGGTCTTACTAATATTTTTTGTTCTTTATCTAATAAAAAGTAACTTGGTGTACCAGTTATATAGTAATCTTTAACAGCTTGACTTTCCCAACCTTTATAATCACTATAAATTTGCCAAGGAGCATCGCTATATGCTGTCTTGAAAAGTTCTTTATCTGTATCCATTGATATATATACTACCTCTAAACCTTTAGATTTCCAATCTTCAAAATAATTAAGTAGTTTCCAAGCATCTTTTTTACATAATGGACACCAACTAGCACCAAATACCAACAAAGTATTTTTATTATAGTTACTTAGTTTGGTGCCATCCGTAAAAGTAATTTCTGGAGCTGTATTTCCTACCTTTAGTTTACGGTAAGCTTCATACTTTTTTAGTTGATCGTCTGTTAAATGACATTGACTATTTGACAGCATAGATACTGCTAAATGCTCAGATGCTTTAAACATACTTCGTTTTTCAAAATAGAAAAACAACTGATTTGTAATATCATTTAGCAAAGCATCATTACCTTCTAAGTTTTTTATTAAATAATCTGTGCTTGTATTCATTTGAATAATGACACTATCTAAAGGTTGCCCCATGTTTTCTAATAACATATAGTGCCCTTCTATTAATTCTTTGAACAAACCAGAAGTTTTAAACTTAGGATTGTTGAAATTTATTTCCCTAAACTGTTGAATGTACTGTAGAATTTTCTCATTATAATTAAACACACTTTTTGGCATATCATTAACTAGATTACGTAATGGAGCAAACCAACGCAAATAGCTTTCTTTTGGTAAATTTTTTATAGCTTCTCTATCTAAGGTTTCTATGCGATTAAGCTCTTCTTCAATAAGCTTTGCAAGCTCTTGTTGCCCATCTAATCCTAATAGCTCCTTTTTTTTGTAAATTGGAAATAAATACCTCCACGCTTTATATATATTTGAATTATAATTGTAACTATTAGATAAAGCTATAAGTTGTCTATTTTCAAAACTGTTTAAAAAATTTATACTATCTATCGCTTTAAGATGTGTTCCATTTAAAACGATATTGGGTTCGTTTAAAGAAACCACTAAACTGTTATTATCTTGTGTGGTAAGAATAGCCATCCCTTTATAATTTTCTGGATATTCTAAATTAAAACTGCCATTATCATCTATCTTGTCTTTTGATAGCACAAAACTTTCGTAATAATCAAAGCCTGTTAAAGTTAATTCCTGATTAGCATGATGCGTTAATTTACCGGAGAAAGTATTAGTAGGTGAAGAAAGTGATAATAATGTAACTATTAATGGTAGTGTAAGAAAAATATTCATCAAGTTGTTAGTTTGTTATGACTTTAATCGAATTATGATATCTACGCTTATTCATCCTTAATACAACGTACAGAAAAGCCTGCCCCACGAGGATAGCTCGATGTGTAGGCATCATTAGCTGTAATACGTAAATTGCGTGATGTAACTCCATCAACAGTACTACTCCAATAACGACCAGTAACACCAACATTATTAAGTAATCCATCATTATATATACGAGCTCCAGCAGTAGGCAACTTTAAAGGGCTGTTAAAAGCTCCTGAAGCATTATTGGTTGAAAAGTGCAATCTTTCATTTCCTAACTCTGCTTCTGTTGGTAATCTATAACCTGTTGGACATGGATCGTTGAAACCATTTTGCCATAAATCATCTTCATTGCCATAATTCGCCCAGTTATTATCTGTACCAGATGTTGTAAGAATATAATCTCCATGTCCGGGGTTTGAACTAGTAGCTATTGTAGCTATAGTTCCTGAAGATCCAACTGCAGGCATAGAATCATTTGGCAATATTGAAGTATCTCTTATTACTACTTGATGGCCATCAGCAGATCTACCCCATTGATATAAATCACCATACGCATTAAAATCTGAGCTTGATATCGCAACTTGTCTAGCTCCTAAATTTTTATCTAACCATATTTTGCCTGTAGTGCTTAATACTTCACCTGAAGCCAAACCAGTTTCCAAACCTGTATTCGAAATGCTCGCAAAATTTGATCCATTAAAAAAATAGATGCCTTTAGGAGAACAATCGAAACAGAATACTATTAAGCCTTCTGCAGGAGAAGCAATGGAATTCATTTGTGTTTCTGTTAAACGTGGTGGTAAAAAACCTTTATTTGTTGAACTTACCTCTAATGCTGCTGAAGCATGTGGAGTCTCTGTACCTATTCCTACTTGAGCAAAAGCCGTTAAGGTTGTTACAGTAAACATGGTTGCAATTACTTTTTTCATTATTCTTATTTTTGATTTAAAAACCTCTACTGGTATTTATATTATTCTATGACTATTTTTTTTATAACATACTGTTGTCCTTTGTTGAAATTAAAGCGCATTAAATACATTCCTTGATTAACTTTAGGTTTCACTAAGGAATTAGCCCCCATATAAACAGGAACATCATAATAGGTTTGTATTTTTTTGCCTCTAACATCATAGATATCTATACTTAATTGTTCTATGCCATTAGGCAATTGATAGCTTAGTGTATTGGTTGAACTATTTACAGGGTTAGGAGTTACCGAAAAACCTTTTAAATTTATGTCTTGGTTGCCTAAAGTTGGTGTTTTAGCTGCAAAACTAGCGACATTAGAAAACAAATTATTCCATTCACTTCCAGACCAATATACTAGTTCAGGCGTTGAAATATATGACTCTTTATTATATTGGGTTTCAGATAAAGGAGTTGCTGAAAACACGGATACATTTCCCGTAAAAGTATAAACTTCATTATCTGCCAATATCATTGGAGAAGCAAGATTTACCATTTCATTACGACCTATGGCTGGATCTGTAGTTGCACTGTAAAATACCGTTGCCGCTCCGGTAGTAACTATGCTAGGTGCCCTCTCTTCTGCTGATGGACCAATTGAAATGTCATAAGTTCCTCCTTCGGTAATTTCAAGTTCCCCATTAACGTAATTTTTATCATCATGTTCAAAATCCGCGCTAATAGAGAATGTCCCTCCATTATTATTATTAATAACACCAGAAACAAAAGCACCTCCAGAATAGTGTATTTCAGTTCCGCTAGCCACGTATATTTGGGCTATAAGCCCACTTGGCACCAAACAGAACAACAAGTATATATACTTATTCATAATTGTTTTTTTCATATTTAAATCATTTTAGCACTTTACAAAAAACTTAAAACCAACAAGTTTTATTAATAATAATTCTTTAGAGTTTTATATTTTTTAACAAGGCATCCTGATGTTGTTTTCGGTATTTTCCTAGGTTTTATCCATCATCAAACCAACCACAACTCCAGATCTTATTAAAAAAAATATATTTATGATGCCCCTGCTACTAAAATCCATTGTACAGAATTTGAGACATCAATGATGTTTTTATATTCTATTTAGCCATGGAACTCGCTTTCCCGTTATTAAGTTCTATATCCAATATTATTGGGAAGTGATCAGAAGGAAACTTTCCGTTTGAATACGTAACTAGATCCAGCTGATAGGTATTTACCGTGAAGTCTTTTGATAAAAAAATGTGATCAATCCTTTCATCGGTTTGTTTCACTTTTCCAAAACCGTTAAAAGTTCCTATATTTTCATTACTTAATTCAAGAGCTGTATCGTAAGCATTACTCAATTTTAGATGTTTTTTAAACTCAGCATACCACCTACTACGTTGTCCTATATTAAAATCTCCAGTAAGTATAACGGGATTTTCTCCTGCTATCTTCGTTAACTGTTCAAAAATAAGATGGATACTATTTGTTCGTGCCGTATCGCCTTTATGGTCAAAATGGGAATTAAAAAAGTAAAATATAAAACCTGTTTTTCTATCACGAAACTTCGCCCAACTGCATAACCTTTCGAATGCGGCATCCCAACCCTTGCTTAGTTTTTCTGGAGTTTCTGATAACCAAAAGTCACCTGAATCCAATAAAATAAATTTTTCTCTTTTGTACCATATTGCAGAATGTTCACCTTTTCTACCTCCTTCTCTACCAAGCCCTGTATATTCATAATTTGGCATAGCCTTTAACAAATCAGAAAGCTGTTCAAAAAGCCCTTCTTGTATACCGAATACATCCAAGTCGTGATTTGCTATTACTTCCGTAATATGTAGGAATCTATCTTCCCAAGCATTGTCAGGCCTATCTCCATCATTATCATACCTCAAATTGTATGAAGCTATACGATAATCCTGGGCTTGAAGTGTAACAGGGATCGTTAGTACCAATATAATTAATAAAAATATTTTCTTCAATACAGGCATATTTATGAGATAATTAGTCTTTAACATTAGATGTATGCTTATTGTTTTTTCCGCGCATTGGCCATGCATCTTCTGCCAAACCTTCTGCAAACATTTCAAATGCATAAAGTTTACCATCATATGCTCCGATATATACTGTGCCATCATCTCCTATGGATACTCCAGACCATATCCTGTTACCGGTTAGATATTTATATTTTAAAGTTCCATCTGGGTTAATAGCATAAAAATAATTATCTGCAGAACCGAAATAAATAGTTCCGTTTTTGTCTACAGCAGGTGAACTGTCAATAATTCCACCAACAGTAAATGTCCACAATAAGCTTCCATTTGATGCATTAATCGCCAACAGGTTATTAGAATCTTTAGTTCCTACATATACAGTTCCATTAGCGATTACCGGTGAACTTACTTCTATTCTTCCAAATGTTGGAAGATGCCATTTTATAGACCCATCATCTGGATTAAAAGCATAAACAGAACCGTCAGTACCTCCTTGACTAACCGCAACAATTACGGTCCCATCAGAATCAATAGCTGGACATAATTGGGAGTTACCGCCAATATTGGCCGACCATTTCTCTGTTCCATCAGGATTTAATGCGTAGAAATTATCATCATCAGAGGCAAAAAATATAGTACCATCGGCACCTATTGCTGGTGATGATTTTACATTATTTGTCGTTTCAAAAATCCATTTTCTGCTACCATCTGGGTTTATGGCGTATAAATTATCCTCATCAGATCCTACATATAAAGTACCGTCATTAGCTATTGCTGGAGTGGAGTAATTAACATTATTATCAATTGAAGCCAACCATTTTTGTGTACCATCTGGGTTTATGGCATGTAAATTATCATCCCTATTAGCTATATAAATAATTCCATCTGATCCAATTGAAGCCGATGCATATGAATAGTCTGTAAACTCATCATATTCCCATTTCAAAGTACCATTAGGGTTAATGGCATAAAGCTTATTATCACTTCTAGCGCTTATATAAATAGTACCATCATCTGCCAATGCAGGAGCTTGTGGTCTTACTTCTGAGCCAATTTCAAAAGTCCACTTTACACCCCAGACATATAAGTCTTGCTCAGTCACATAAGCCAGTCCACTATCATCTGTTACTGTCATATTTACAGTGTAAATACCAGGTGTATCATAAGTATGATTTGGATTTTCCAATTCAGAAGTAATCCCATCTCCAAAATTCCATGCCCATGACACAGCGGTATTTGCACTTAAAAATGCAGGGTTATATATAAAGTCTATTTTTTCACCGCTCATAGTAAGTTCACTTGTGGTAAAAGGTTCTACCGGACCTGGTGTAGCTTGAGAGATGACCTCAACTGAAGAAGCTATATCGTCATATACAACTGATAATGTTACAGTATATTCTTCCAAATTCTCAAGCTCCTTAATTTGATAAGTTGAGGTACTTGCATTCAGTAGCACTCCTGATTCACCATTAGGAGTCCATGATAAATAATATCCACTAATATTTGATCTATTAGGTGTTTCCCATCTTGCAATAACAAATTTATTCCCTGGATATACTTGAAGGTTAAGTTCATCTGGTATAAAAACAGAAACTGGAACTTTTAAAGAATTTTCATCTTCACTAATTATTGATTCAACCCAAATTTCATGCTCTGTATTAACCTCTAAACCTGTAATTTCATATGTACTGATGCTTTTATCAAGGTCAGCTACCAATGCATCAGACACATAAACTCTATACCCAATAGGGTTACCCTTACTTGGTTTATCCCAAGACAACTGTACTTTCTCATGTGCCACTTGAAATTCAATGTTTTCAACAACCAACCTTTTAGCTTCAATTGGTACAACATCATCTTCACAACTAAAAATGGCTAACGCAACAACCAATATTAGTATTATATTTTTAAGTAATTCTTTCATGTTTAGTTTTTTGTTTTCTAGACTATTAATTTTAACTTTTTTATGAACTTATTTGTTTATTCATTATAGCGATAAAGTTGTTAATACTGGAAAATGATCCGAAGGATAATAATTACCTTCATAATCTGTAATAACCTTATAGGCACTACACGAAGTTACATTCCTAGTAAAAACATGATCTATTTTCTCACCTGAAGTAAGTGGACCTACTTCCATACCCGTTTTTGTATACGAAGGTCCGCTAGGTGAGGTTTGAGACACATTTTTGGAATCAATAAAATGAGTTGGCATAATTTTGTTAGTTAATATATTATATGAGGTGTCCCGATTGGGATCTGAGTTAAAATCACCAAGTACAATAACACTTGAACCTTCCTTAATAATATCTTCAACTTTATTCATCAGTAGCGTTGCCTGTTGTTTGCGGATATCATCATTTAATGAAAAATGGTTATTGAAAATGTAAATAAATTTGCTGTTTTCAACATTTTCTTTAAATTTTCCCCACACACAATTTCTAAAATGTGTATCACTCGTGCCTTCGCCAAATCCAACATTAGGTGTATCAGGCTCGTTTGAAAGCCAAAAGACACCTTTTTCAAGAAGTACAAAACGATCAGAGTTATAAAAAATAGGATTTAAAATTTCGTCTGGAGCAGGAGAATTGCTTTCAGATTTACCACTTTCCGTACCATAACCAAAGTAACTAAGGGATGTTTGGTCTTTAATAAATTTTGTCTGATGTAAAAAAGCTTCTTGAACGCCAATAAAATCTGGGTTATGCCTATTTATTAAGTTTACTAAACTTACCCGCCTAGTTGACCACTGTCTAGAACCTGTTTGACCTTTATCATTTAGTACATTATACGTCATAACATTCAGTACGTCTGCCAAACTAGTAGCTTCTGTATAGGTCTTAGAACTTTTTTCTGGGATAATAGGTAGGTTGCCATCTCCACCATCAGATTCACTGCTGCAGTTCCATAGAACACTTATACAAAGTATATATAATAGTTTTTTAATAATATTTGATAACATATCTAATAGTATTTTTTTTTTAAAATCATTCTTATATTTTAATCTGTTTAGGAAGTGTATTCCTTTAAAACAGTTTCTAAGGAAGTAATACTGACTAAAACCCTGTGCTGTCTGTCCAACCTGGATTTTGGGTTAAAACTCCTCTTGAACGTACACGTTCGTCTGCGGGAATCGGCCATAAGTAATCTCGGTCTTCTTCCCATATTAAATTATTGTTTGGATAAGCGAAAATATATCCTGAGGTGCCATCAGATAGAATCAAATCAACGCCAGCTTCTAAACTTGTTCCTCCTGTTATAGATTCTGGTGTCCCGGCCCAAATAACTAAATCGTCAGAACCATCATTATCCATATCATAATTACCTAAATCTGGAAAATAACAGCCGTAAAATGGTTGAGCAAACAGCTGTCCTTCTTTCCATCTTAGTAAATCATATTCCCGGTATCCTTCTAAAACCAACTCAATAGTACGTTCCCTACGAATCTCCAAAATAACACCCTTGTTATCTCCTTGTGTTACATTTGTATAATAGGAGATTAAAAAGGGGTCTGGTGTTGAATTTGCTGAAGATAAAATTAAATTTGGCATGTTTACACGAGCACGAAGCTCATTAATAGTCATATCTAAATCTGTTTGACTTATTGTTCCCAATTCTGCTTTCGCTTCGGCATAATTGAGATATACTTCCGCAGTTCTAAACAATGGCCAATCTGTGACTCCTTTATTGTTACCATTATAATCTGAAGTAGATACAAATTTTATACTTTGATAACCTGTTAATGAAGAAAGTGAATTTATGGTTGATGTTGAAGCTCCTCTTTGAACATAACCTGGAGTTAAAATAGTTTGCGCTAAACGAGGATCTCGATTTTTGGTTTCATTTGGAAAAATCATAGTTTCCCATCCAGGTTCCGAGCTAAAAGGCTCTCCATTACTCATCAAATAGTGGTTTACAAAATTTCGGGTAAAGCCCTGTTTATCTCTTTCTAAACCAAATTGCACACTATTCATTACCAAAGCGACAGAGCTGTATACTCTTGATAAAATAACCTCTTGATCGATAGCAACATCGCTTATGAATAAATCTCTATAAGGTTCTGCTCCTTCATTGTAAATAGAATATCCACTATTTTGAATAAACTCTAACCCCGCATCTACTACATATTGTAAATATTTTTCAGAATCATTTAATCCATGATATTTACGAAATGTTCCCTCGTACAATGCTACTCTTGACTTTAAAGCTAATGCTGTCCATTTAGTAACCCTAACAGCACTTTTTGAAGTTGGAAGTAGATCAATTGCGTTATCTAGATCCTCTATAACTTTATCCATTACAAAACCACGATCATCTCGCGGCTTAAAAAGGAGCTTATCATCAGCAGAACCAAGAACTTGATTGTACCAAGGCACATCTCCATATCGTCTTACTTTTATAAAATAAAAATATGCCCGCATGAAATAAGCAACTCCATCGTAGTTTTGTCTAGCGTTTTCATCTGGACAGTTAGACGAATTTTGCAGATAATAATTTATAGCTCTTAATCTATCCCAGGTCCATCCATCTTCACTAGAAGCATCGCGTCTACCTTCCATTAAAGACCCTAAAGTTATATCTATATTAACATCTGAATTTGATCCAACTGAGCCATTGGCACCAGCTAGTTGCAGATAAAATTGATTCGTCCAAAGCTCGAGTTCCTCTGCAGAGGAAAAAAAAGTATCTGGACTTAAAGAATCCTCTGGCACTAGTGTTAAATCTGAACATCCCCAATAAAAAAATGGAAATAATACCAGAATAATAACTTTTATTTTTTTCATCTTAAATTACTTATTTTTTAGATTGATATGTTGGCACCTACAGAAATCGTCTTAGAATAAAAATAGCCTAGCCCTGTATTTGCATTATAAGTTGCATTAGTATTTGTTAGCTCGGGGTCAATAGTTAATGTATTACGCTTTAATTTGCTCCAGTAAAACAAATTTTCCCCAGTGGCATATATTTTAACACTATCCAAGCCTTTTATCGCAGTTGGAATTGTATAGCCAATGGTTAAGTTTTTTAGTCTTAGGTATGATACATCCTGAAGATATCGATCTGACACAACATTTAAAGAACTGCCTGCATATGCTTGATATCCTCGAGGTCTTGGGAAATATGCGTCTGGATTATTTTCAGTCCAATAATTTGACGCAAAATCTTTATGTATAAAAGATGCTCCTGGGTATGCAAAAGGCCCCCAAAGATCTGTTGTTTCAGGTTTTGCAAACCAATCTTGCTTTGCTACACCTTGGAAGAAAGCAGATATTTCAAAACCTTTCCAATTTGCCCCAATTCTAAAGGAGTAAGAATACCGTGGTAGACTATTTCCAACGACTCTTTTGTCTCCTGAATCATTTACAGTACCTGAGCCTTCATTGATGACGTTATCTCCATTAAGGTCTATAAACTCAACATCTCCAGCTAACAGGTAATTATTTACAGACCCGTTATACACTCTTCTGTTTACAGCACTATCGTCAATTATCGCTTGGTAAGCAGAGGCATATTCGTCACTTGCAAATAACCCAGCTACTTTATAGCCCCACATTTCACCTAGTGTCTGACCTTCATAGAATTCATCTATTAATTTATCTGGATTGTTGTACTTAGTTACTTTTGTTACATAATCTCCTAATGTAAATCCTAAATTATATTCAAAAGGAGACTCTTTTAATTTAAAATGATCGTTCCACGAAAGGTCTAATTCCCAACCTTTTGTTCGTAGGTTTGCTGTATTCGCCGTTGGTGTGGCAGCACCATATACAGCAGGAAGCGTTAAAGACTGTTGCAACATATCTTTAGTATCCCTAACATAATAATCATATGTTAAATTTATACGGTTTTTAAGGAAAGATAAATCTAAACCTATATTGAGCATTGACACTGTTTCCCATGTTAAAGAAGATGAAATAGGATTGGATATGCCTGCACTGCTTGCTCTAGAAGTACCATCGAAAGTGTATTCCATTTGGATATCCGGTGATATTTCTTCAAAAGTGGCATAATTATCAACTTGCTGATTACCTAAACTCCCATATGACAATCTAAGTTTACTGTTATTTATTACTGGGTTTATACCCTCCCAAAAACTTTCTTCACTCATTCTCCACCCAAAAGATCCAGAAGGAAAGAATCCCCATTGCTCTTCCTTCCTAAATCTAGATGTTCCGTCAAAACGTCCACTCACCTCAAAAAGGTATTTCCCTTTATAATCGTAATTTAAACGCCCAAAAAAGCCTAAGTTTTTAAATGCATTTATGGATTGTGCTAATTCTATTTCTCCAGCACCTACTGCAAATGTGCTTAAATCCTCATTTAACAAATCATACTGCCTTACAGATAAATCGGTGTTTCTATACTCCTCAAATTGATTTCCAATAACAATTTTTAAATTGTGATTATTATTCAAATAAGGATTATAAGTTGCATACAGATTAACGTTATGGTTATTTCTTCCTCTATGTTGCTCTCTGTAGTAATCATAAATAGAACCTGCTTGATACGTATTAAACACATTCAACTCATCAGAATATTCAAATGTATTGCTACGGTATTTTATTAACCGAGTTTCATATTTATAAGCATAATTCATGGTAAGGCTTAAATCTTTTCTAAAATCTAAATCTAATTGATTAGAAATAATAAAAGTTTTTGTTCCTCTTGAATTGCGTGAATTATCAGCTGTTAGAAAACCTCCATGTCCTCCACCTATAGGAGAACCAGGAAGGAATTGAGTAGGATACTGTACTATCGATCCATCTGGGTTTCTTGGAACAAATGTAGCTATGGCCTTTCTTGAAAGCTCACTAACTGTTCCTTGTTCTAGAAATCTACCTGCGTATTTATAAATTCTATTAGCATAGTTTATAGTACTTGTGTACCGAAGCCAAGGATTAATCTCTGTTTTTAAATTGGTACGAAATGTACCAAAAGTCATGTTATCATGGTAAATACTATATATACCATCTTGCTTCATTAGTCTTCCACTTACAAAATATGTTGTTTTCTTATTACCTCCACTAATTGAAATACTATTTTCAGTTTCAGGACGTGTTTTTCTATAGAAATAATTGAACCAATCAAAATTACCGTAATATCTATATTTATTATCGTCACCAACAACAACCCATGGACGATCAGGATGCTCGACTCTATCTTTTCTCCTATCGTAAAGCATTTGCATCTCATCAGAATCATAATCTAACATTTGCCTTCCTTCATGAGCTTCATAAAACTGGTTTACTATACTAACATGATCATAGCCTGTGGTTATAAAATCTGTTGATGTTGTATTTTGAGAAAACCCTGTTCTTGTATTAAAATCAACTTTAACTTTATTATTGGTGTTTTTTCCCGATTTTGTTGTAATTAAAATTACTCCTGCTGACGCTCTAGCTCCATATATAGCTGCACTTGAAATATCTTTTAGTACGGAAATAGATTCGATATCATTTGGATTTATCTGGTTTAAATTGACCTCTATACCATCAGCAATAATCAGCGGGTTAGAGTTGTTTAATGACGCCCCTCCTCTAATATCAATATTGTATCCTGAATCTAATACACCCGTGTTAAAGGTTAAGTTCACGGAAGGGTCTGCTCCTTGTAATGCTTTTGCAAGATCTATTACAGGTCTGTCATTTATTTCTTCGGCTGTTACAACACCTACAGCTCCTGTTAAATTAACCTTTTTTTGTTCTCCATAACCAACAATAACAACTTCATCTAACTGTGTTGTATCTTCTTGCAACGTTATATTAAGTGAATCTTTCCCGTCAATAGGCACTTCTTTGGTTACAAAACCAACGTATGACACTACTAGTACAGCATTTTGATAACTAACTTTTAAGGTAAAACTACCATCAAAATTTGTTTGAGCCCCCTTATTACTTATACCCTTTTCATACACATTAGCACCTACCAAAGGAAAACCAGTTTGGTCACTGATTATACCTGACACCTGATACCCTTGCACATCGTTATCTAGTGTAGTTTTCTGAAAATCATTTTCTTGGATTATAATGACATCTTCAACATTAACTTTATAGCTAACATTACTACCAGAGAAACTCTTTTTTAACAACTCTGTAATAAGTATTTCTCCTTTCTTTAATTGCACTTTTGGTGCATTTTGAAAAACCTTTTTTCGATAAATAAAATTATAGTTTGTTTGACTCTTTATAATTTCAAAAACTTCATCGACTGTAACAGTTTGGTCTTCTGAAATTATTATTTTGTCTTGTGAGAAAGCTTTATCCGTTGAAAGACTAAAAACCGTTGTACACAATAGAAATATAAATGTTCTCATAATATTTACTAGGCACGCTTTTTGAAAACTGCAGCGCACTAGTATTAAATTAATTTTCATAAATTTACTTTGTTAAATTATAACAATCGTAAGGGACAAAGCCTAGTCACTGCCAAATGCTAACTTCATTCTCTTTTTTTGTTTTTTTCTTAAGGTTAATTCTTCTCTTTACTTCTTATTTATTCTTGACTATTATTTTATTATTTTTAAGTTCTAAGTGATTTATTTATCCGTTAGTAATATTTTCTTTGAATAGGTGTAATTATTATCTTGAATAATAACAAAATATACTCCAGCTGAAAAACTCTCTAAATCAAATTCTTTATTAATTGATAAGTTTTCATTAATCACCAACTTCCCTTCAACTGAGTACATTTTAAAATTAGCAACAGAAGTCTCCAAACCATTTACTTTTAAAGTATTATTGCTTGTTTTATAAATTAACAAACCTTCGTTTGATTTAATGTCCTTAACATTTAAAGTGGTACCATCAGTGTTATCTAAACCTGGTGAATATTTTACTGTATTAGTTCCTATAGTAGAATGAAATACAAAATCTCCCGTAATGTCTGGTTCTCTGGCAAAAGATCCATCAGAAAGATTGGCCGTTGAACCAAACACATGTTGAAGTAATATTTCACCTACTCCATTATAAAGTGTTACTGTATCCCCACCATTATTAAGAGAAAAACTGCCCGTACTTGCAGTCTGGACTAAACCTGAAATACCTGTTGGCGTACCTCCACCAAAAACAACTATAGATTCTCCAGCTGGAATTGTTGTAGAAAGAAACACGTGTCTCATAGCAGCTCCATCATGTATCTCATAATTTGAAATATCTATACTTGAACCACTGTTATTAATGATTTCTATAAACTCATCATCTGAGGAACTACCTATTCCATCTCCGTTCGCATCACTATCTGGCCTTGTTAATACTTCATTTACTACTAAAAAATCATCATCTTGAATAAAAACAGTATGCATATTTTGCAATAACATACTATTTGTTGATGTAGTTTCAGTTAAGACAAATACTAAAGTCTCTAACTCACCAGCGTCTGCATCATCATGAATATCAACTAAAATATTTTGAGTTCCATTTTCTGTAAAAGTAAGTGAGCTCGTGTTTAAAGTATAATCTCCAGGATCTACTGTACTAGAACCATCTACAGATACATTTAAGGATACATTAATACCAGAATACCCTAATAACGTAACTGGAATAGATATAGACTGCGTATCATCTGTTTCTTCTAAATTTGTGATAGTATTATCAAAACTCACAGAAGGAGAAACTCCATTTATTATACTAAGATTATCAATCGCGATATCTTCGTCTCCAGCACTAAGTGTAAATGTTATTAGCACATCTATAACGTCCCCTGTACCTAACGGTGATGTAAATTCTGCAAAAGTATCTGACAGCAAAGCTCCATCAATAATACCATCACTATCTGAATCTAATCCTGGTGTAGAATTACCAGCTCCGACAAATTGAAATAAATTAATAAACGTACCACTATTGTCATAATCAACTGCTATCGAAACTACATCTTCAGGGTCCCAATCACCTAAGCCATCTGTTGCTGTATCTTCAGCAACAAGAAGCGACAATGCTAAACTTGTATATCCCGATATATTAATATCATCAAACATTAACGTTTGAGTTGGACTTGAACAATCTCCGTCTAAATCTTGAGCGGCAAAAAAGTAATTTCCTTCCTTACCTAATACATTATAATCTGTACTTATATCTGAACCATCTGTTCTAGCAAAAAAATCGTTAATATTGTCATTGCAATTTTCAGATTGTACTCCTGAATTACCCGTTTCAAAATTTTCTTGAAAAACAGTTGTTTGGGCCTTAACAGCAAAGGCTGTTAATACTACTGTAATAAATAATGTAATTTTTTTCATGTTTTTTTTAGTTTTTATATCAAAAGATCCCTTTTTAATGACTCTTATTTGAGTATTATTTTTTTACCACTGACTTTATAGTTATTTATTATTCCTGATTTTTTCATTGTATTTAAAATATTTTCTAACTCCTTATTTTTACTAAAAAGACCAACGAACTCTTCCTCTTTCTTATCAATTTCTTTCTCAAAAGTCACATTAACATCATACCACCGTGATAAAACCATCATTACTTCATGAAGTGTTTTACCATCAAAACTAAATACCCCTTCTTTCCATGAGGTCTCATTATAAACATCAACCAAATCAACAGAAATGGAATTATCTAAAAGACTTAGCTTCAATTGCTGTTTTGGCTTTAAAATTCTAGTTACCAATGATGAAGACAAGGATACCTTCCCCTCTACAAGAGTAGTATATATGTTTGATTCGCCTTTATATGCCTTTAAGTTAAATTCAGTACCCAATACCTCTATATCCTGATTTTTATTTCTTACCATGAATTTTGAACCTTGATGCTCGGTACTTGGAGACACATCAAAATAAGCCTCTCCATAAATAAGCTCTACTTGACGTATCGCTTTTTCTGTAAAACTTACTGGGTATTTTAATTGTGTTTCTGAATTCAACCACACTTTAGTACCGTCGGATAGCTCAATGTAGAATTGCCCTCCTCTTGGTATTGTCAAATAATTATATTTTATTTCAGATAAAGTATTCCGTCCAGACTTGTAAACTATTTGTTCTCCATTACTGCTGGCTTCATTAGTACGATATGACTCTCCTCTTTCTAAAACAACGCTAGATCCATCATCTAAAGTTAAAGTAGCTCTGTTTGTACCTGGTACGATTTTATTCGTTTCAACTATTACTGGGGCTGATTTTTCTATAAAATTGAAATAATTGATTTTAATTAAATAGGCTGAAAATAAAATTCCAATAATAGCCGAGGCAACTGCATACCCAAACCAAGACTTTCTTTGTAATGGAATAACTTCTGAGTTTTTTTTATCGATTTTTGCCACTATAGCTTCCCATGCTTCATCTTTGTTTATTGATGAGTACTGCTCTAACTTATCTATCAAGGACTCCACCCTTACTTCTTTTAAAAACGAATATTGGGTACTGAACTTTTCTAACTGATTTTTTTCGACTTCATTTAAAACCTTCAGAAACTTTTTTATTATTAATTTGGATATCTTAAAAAAATCAATCATTCTGTTAAACTATTTATATATGACTACTAACTATATATAGAACAACTAAGTTTTAATATGGTACTATTAAAAAGGAGTTTTTTTATAAAAAAACACCTCACAATAAAAACAAACAAACTTAAAGCACTAAAAAACAAGCATTTAAATTCGATTAAAGAGTGAGATTTTTATTTGAATTTTGTAAAAATTGGTTTTATCGATAATGAGGATTTTGCTTAGTCCATCAATAAAAAGTAGATAAAAGCACTTAGCTCTGTAAATTGTTCTCTCAGAACTTTGTAAGATTGAGACTTTAATGTTTTGACTGTTTGAAGTTTTATACCTAACTCTTCTGCAATTTCATAATTTTTCAAACCTTTAAGGCTTAACTTGATAATCTCTTTTTTTCTTTCTGGAAGCTTATCAATGGCTTTATACAAATAATTAACCACCTCTTCCTCAATTATTTGTTTTAAAAAAAAATTATCATCCTCAATCGCTTGTTTGACATTTTCAGCATGTTTGTTTTTTATTTTATCATGCTTAATAATATTGTAACATTTATTACGAACAACTTTATATAAATAAGCTTTTAGTGAAACTACATCAGGAAATTTTATGTCTTTTTCCCATAATTCAACAAAAACATCTTGAACTAAATCTTCACAGGCATCCAAAGAAAATATAAATCGCTTTGCATACACTACTAGTGAATCATAATGTAAATAGAATATTTCCTTTAAATCACTTTTACCAATTATATTATCCTGTGTAACCAATAGAGATTATTTAATCTGTGAATTCAATAATTCGCAAATTAAATGAATATACAAGAATTACCTTATTAACAAAACATCAACATTAAGTAAATTAACGTAAATAAAATATTTTAACATGTTGTCTTAATTCAGCACGAGACATACCGATAAGTCCACCAGGATCCACTTGAGAATATGCGTTATTTACTTAAAAATCAGACTATATGATCTAGAAAGCTCCTAAAAAGTATACAGCAAAAACTACTAAAAGAACAAAGAAAGTAATGTTAAACCATACATTAGTTACTAGAGCATTTAAAACATTGACTCCAAAAATCCCGATTAAAGCTACACCTAAGAGCTGATAAATAATGGCATTCTTAATTCCAGCGGTTTTATTCTTTCTTTGTATATTATAGAAGCTCAACATCATTGAAATCTTCGAGAATACACAAGTCGTAAATAATATGGAAAATCCTTACAAAATGCAATAAAAAAGATTGACCAAGGTCCTTTAATTAGATGCTGAATCGTCTTTGATTCTAGTAGTGCTATCTTTAGAGGCTTCTGGTTCTATAGGTTTAGTCATTATAATAACTAAAGTTGGCTTCCTGTCAAGCTGATATTCTAAATTTACTACTGTTGATTTTAAATTGTATTCTGTATCGGATATTATCTCTAATGACATTGTCCATATGTAGAGATCCCGAACTTGCTCATTAAAACACCAAGTTAAAAGTCACGTAAAAAAAAAGCATGCATGTTTTATTGATATTCTTCTAAATTAATATTTTCACATTCTGTCATTAACTTTTACAATCACTTTCCTCCCACCTTTCAATTCAATCAATTCAATCATCAGCCTTTCATTTTCCCCAAGCACGAATTTTGGAAGTACACAAACAAACCGTTTACCTTCGTTTGCTTGAATTTGATTTGGAATAGTTTGATGATACATTATATGCTGCTGTAATCGTTGAAAGGATGCTTTCTTT
>NZ_LXEI01000023.1 GCF_001642835.1 Pseudotamlana agarivorans | reverse complement strand
TCTACAATTAGGCACTAATGAGTTTAAATTAAAATATGGTTTTAAAGAGCTTTATGGCACCTCCGTACATAAGTTTTTAATGCAGGAACGCCTGAGAAAATCAAAAATGATGATTCAGTACAGTAGCGAAGCTTTAATTTCTATTGCTAGAATGACAGGCTTTAAAAGTATCGCCCATTTTTCTAGAGCTTTTAAAAAGCATTATGGATACCCTCCTAGTGAACTGCGAAAAACTCCTTTGGAAGGAAAAAAATGATGACTTTTCAGCATCTTAGAAAATAAATCCCTTAGAGTCAAAAACTTATCCTTTAAAGAATAACTGTATCCTATAATTTTATACCAATAAATAACAAATGGTATGAAATGGTCTCAAAAACAAACAAATCTAATTACGGAAACAATTTCTATTGTCTTCGTCATTTTATTTGTTTATGCCGCAGTAAGCAAATTTCTTGATTATGAGAAATTCTCTATTCAAGTGAGTCAATCTCCAGTACTAACATCAATAGGACATTGGATTGTATTTCTGATACCAACTTTAGAAATTATTATCGCCATACTTTTAGCATTACCTCGACTTAGGCTACTTGCTTTATATGCCAGTTATAGCCTGATGGTCATGTTTTCCACATATATCGTTCTAATCCTAAAATTTAGCCCTTTTATACCCTGTGCGTGCGGTGGAATTTTAGATAGTATGGGATGGACGGCACACCTTATTTTTAACCTATTCTTTGTGGCTATTGCAACTATTGGAATTCTATTGCTAACACAAAAATCAGTAACATGAAAACAACTATTGTAAAATTAATAACATGTGCTTCTCTAAGTATCACTATGGTAGTATGTTTATATGCTGTATCAAATAAACTTACACATAAACAAAACAGTTTTCACAGGTATTTTCCTCCTCACCCCATTCTATTAGATACGGTTATTCATATTAAATACAATTCTTACTATTTTTCTGGATACGATGCTTTAAACAATAATATCTACCTAGGAAATATCACAGCACCATTGCATTTGCTTAAGGTTAATCTCCTTTCCAAAGATACTACCCAAATAAGCATTAAAATGAATTCCACATCATTAAAAAAATACTATGCTAAAAGTAGAATATTGGTTATCCCTCCTGATTTCTATCTTTTAGATGGCATAACACCAAAACTTTTAAAGGGTAATATCTCATCTTGGAAAGCTAGTGAATTCATGTATGATAACGCCTATTTTAACGAGGCCATTCCTATAGGTCCAAAATCAATGGCCATCCGTTCTATTGATGCAAAAAAACAAGAGCTGGTTTTAGGCAAACTGTCAAACAAACCACCTTATGTTACTTTAGCTCCTAATTTATTAAAAAAGCAATGGGATGGCATATTTTGTACTGATGGGGCTTTACTTTATAATACAAAACGGTCCGAATTAATTTATATATACTACTACCGTAATCAATACCTTATCATGGACACCACAATGCAGTTAGTAGATAAAAGAAAAACTATTGACACCAATAGTATTGCAAAAATCAAATCCAAAGCAATTGACGCCTATAATTCTAAAACCATGACAGCTCCTCCTTTCCTAGTAAATAAAAACAGTTACACTTATAATGATTACCTCTTGGTACATTCTAATTTAATGGCTAAAAACGAAAGCCCTGAACGATTTAAAAACTCAACAGTCATTGATGTTTATAATTTAAAAACGAACACCTATGATTTTAGCTTTTACATAAATGGATATAAAGGCTTCAAGCTTAAAAGGTTTATGATTACAGATAATCATTTACTAGCCATACACCACAACTACCTTATAATTTATGAATTAAACCAAAACTGGTTTTCGGAAATGAAGCCGATTTCAAATCAAAACAAAGATAATATCGCGATAGAATCAGGAAATAGAAACACTGAACACCTGTATAAAAAATAAGTGTATCCTATTAATTTAATTTTAGAAAAGATGAAAAATTTAAAAATCATTTTGCCTGTAATGGCATTCATGTTTGCTGTAGCATTATCATTTGCCACGGCAACTGAAACTAGTCCCGCACAAATGGGAGAGTATGTAATTTCTAGCAATCCGCAAGCTTGTCAGCCTGTGGATGCTGGTTGTGAAGGAGAAGGAATTACCTGTACATTCCTTGGACAACACGTCTATGCTGTTAAAAACGGAACTACTTGTAATAGTTTGTTAGAAAGAGATCCTGATTAATTTTAAAATAGACAAAACCTTGTCTAAAAAAGGAGTTGGTAGTGACTTGCTACCAACTCCTAATTTTACTTTAATCAGATATGACAAGGACTCTAAATTCCTTATGGGCGATTTCCATTTCAAAGCCTTGTTTTTTTAATGCTCCTTTAATGGTATCAAAGTCCGATAACAAAACAGTTGTTTCAGGTATATCTATGTGAAATGCTAGCCCTGTTTCATTAATAATAGGCATATTTAATTTCGATTTCACCATATAAAATATCGAATCAATGTAATTATCCACTGAAACATTTTGAAAGGAAAAATTTGTAAATCCATCAGATTTCAACCTATAATCACCTCCTTTTGTTTTCAAATTACTTTTTGCCTTTTCTAAAACGGTTAAACGCCAATAAGGCAACATCCGCTTCTCTATTTTAACTTGATATCCAAAATAGTTTTTCAGATCTCCTTGCATCACGTCTTTGATATACTCTGGTATTGCTTTTTCAGAAGGTACAATAAGGCTATAGATGAACAAGTTTTTTCTAGTCTCATAATTTACACCAGAAAATAAGGACTTATCTTTTAACTCCAATATCAACTGATTATAATCTCGCTCTTTTAAATATAGATAGTCATTCAATACCCCTTTAGAATTAATATATCCAAAATAGGCTAGTTTATATAAATCTGATAAGGTTACACTTCCTTGAAGCCATCCCTTTTTTCTATAACTATTGTCACGACATACTGCATCAATGGTATTTGATATTCTAGGCACTCTAACCCCTTCCTTTTCATAATGAGTAAATAACGATCGGTACAAAAATGGAGGGTTTTTAACCCTTTGACCATTGGATTCAAACGGCATAAATTCATCCACCTTTTCCAACACCGCCTTTTGCCGTGCTTCATTTGAAATATCTCTAAAGAAAAAATCCTTGTCCGCTAAGAACAACTTAACTTTCTCTTGATCGATTGCATTGGTTATGGCCTTCACAATGCCTTTTGAATCAATATAAATAATGCAGGGAACTTTTGATTCAGGTACAAAACGCTGAAACAACAAAGGATCAAAGGCTACAGGAATTTTCAATCCCTGTTCCTGCTTAAGGTTTGAGTATAACTCCTTAAGATTCTCCATTCCAGGTTCCATTCCTAGAAAAACATGTTTACCAACTCCTGCATCTGCTGCTTCTCCTCCAACTAAAAAGATGTTTATCTTTTCTCCAAACTGTTGATTCAACCCATTTAACTTGGAAATGTTTCGAACGGCACTTGAACAGTATCGACTCCAAAAATAAAGGATAGTTGGTTTACCCTTCAACTCTGAATAGGTCGTTCGTTTCTGGGAATAGTCTATTATATTTTTTATTTCAAAATCTAGAATAGGCTTACCTATTTCTGGAAACTGATTCGGAGACTCTTGAGAATTAAGACTTAACCCAACACTTAATCCCATAAAAAGCAGCCCAAGCATAGTTTTAATTTTATACTTCATGGTTTTCATAAAATTAAGAGTCTAATATTCTGAATTTTGAGATAGGTTTGGATTTTTCGCTAATTCACTTTCAGGGATGGGATAACGCAACTCTGCTGTGCTATTCCAATTGGGTTTCAAAGCAGAAAGCACTTTATTAGCTTGGCCTATCCGTTTTAAATCAAACCACCGATGTCCCCTCTCTGAAAACAATTCAATTCGGCGTTCCTTTAAAATAATATCTAGTAAATCTGCGGTAAGGCTAGTGTTCACATTTGATAAGCCTGCCCTATTCCTAATGGCATTAATATCTTGTTGAGCTTCGATTATCAGTCCTTGATTTGTTCGTGCTTCTGCTCGAATAAGATATTGTTCTGCTAACCTAAGTACGGTGCTATATTCTGAAGGCGGATCAATGGTCGATTTTATCTTGTACTTAAATGGAAAGTAGTCAACTTCAACACCACTGCCTAAAGATGAAACCCATTGATTTAGTCTATCATCTCCATTTTCAAAAGCATTTAACAAATCTTCACTTAGTGCTACTGGACTTAAAAAATAGTTCGGTGTGGTAATTATAAATATATTGCCTTCCCTTGTTTCTCCTGTAGTACCCACAGGGGAAATTTGCCAGATCGCTTCTTCACTGTTCGCTAAAAACACCTTATTTAAATCATCTGAAAGCTTAAATAGTTGACTAGCATTTATAATTTCTGACGCCATTTTTTCAGCATTTAGCCAGTCTTCTTGGTAGAGATATACACGTGACAACAGAGCTGTTGCACAATAGCTATTTACATGTGTTCGCTGATTATCTCTATAGGATACGGATAACATGGATTTGGATTTGTTTAAATCCTCTATAATGAATTGATAGGTGTTTTCCTTTGATGCTCTTGGTTCCAATGCATTTTTACTGTAGTCCGTAGTATTAATTAAAGGAACTCCGCCATACAAATTTGCTAAATTGAAATAAGCAAAGGCTCTTATAAAATGAACTTCTCCTACTAACTGTTGCTTAGTTGCTTCAGTAATCTTATTGGATCGATTCAACCCTTCTAGCGCTGCGTTGCACATGTAAATAATGTTATAGGCCGTTGACCAAAACTTTAAACTTGTAGAACTATCTGGGTTAATGTTATGCTCATAATATTCTTCGAACTCCGGGTACGCAATGGGATTGTATAAATCCAATTCATCTGCTGAAACCCCTGTTACTACCGTAATAGAGTTTACACTTCCACTAGCAAAACCATTGAAGTTAAAGAGCTCATGATAAATGCCATTAACGGCTGCAGTAGCTAATTCATCACTCTCAAAAACTACTTGACTTACTACCTTTGAGTTTGGAGGAGCAATGGTTACATAATCTTCGCAAGCTACAAAGACTATACTAAGTAAAAAGGCAATTAGGTATATTTTATATTGTATTTGTGTTTTCATTGTTCTAAGGGTTAAAAAGTTAATTGCACTCCAAAAGTGAACATTCGTAAAGGCGGTAAGTTTGAAATACTGCCATACAGAGCTGACTCTGGATCTAAACCTTCATAATCTGTAAGTGTAAATAGGTTTTGACCATGTAAAAAGATCCTACCCGATTGCAAGGCTACTTTTTCCATTAGATCTGGAGGAAAACTATATGAAAGAGACAATGTTTTTAACCGTATAAATGACGCATCAGTGATTACTAAATCACTAGTTCTTGCTCTTGTGTAAGTTCTATATGCTGTTGAACTTGTTGAGAACTGCTGTGTTGTTGCTACATCCCCTGGCATTTGCCAACGATCAAGAACGGCAGTCTGTTGATTTCCTAAAGAACGCCCTGGGGCTTCGAACATAGCCAAATGGTTTCGTCCTTTTTGATTTACAAATTGAAAAAAGAAGTCTAATGAAATATTTTTGTGACTAAGCCTATTCGTTAATCCTCCGTAGTATTTTCGTCCCATGTCCTGGATTATTAAGCGGTCATTAAAATCAAAACGTCCATCGCCATCCATGTCTTCCATCTCGTAGAGACCCGTTGTTGAATCTACACCTAAAGAACGGTATAAAAGTGCACTGTTTAAAGATGATCCAACCTTATATTTGTTATTATATGCTGTATTCTCAATATCAGGAAACTCTATAAGCTCGTTCTTAGGAATCGTAATATTAAAAGAGGTTTCCCAATTAAATGTGTCGGATTGAATATTTTGAGTGGTAAGCTGTAACTCCCAACCACGGTTTTCTACCGTAGCTGGTAAATTTGCTTGAATGGATGTAAAACCTGTAAGCGCAGGAAGTGTATAACCCACCAGTTGGTTAGACGACCTATTTCTATACCAGTTTGCTGATATCATGATACGGTCGCCTACAAACCCTAATTCGGTAGATAATTCCATTTTTTTATTAACCTCCCATGAATAGTTTGGATTTGCTAACTGTGTAGGGTACAAACCACCTACTCCATTGGTGGGTTGATACGTATCATAATAGCCGTAATCTGCAATCTGATCACTACCAGTTGTACCGTAGCTGCCTCTAAACTTCCCAAAACTTAAAAAAGGTAATGCACTTTTTACAAAGTCTTCCTGTGTAAAAATCCATGCGGCTCCTACAGCTCCAAAGTTGGCAAATTTATTATTCGGACCAAATCGAGATGAACCATCTCTACGCCCTGTTAGGTTTATAAAATATTTGGATTCCCATTGGTAACCAACCCTACCAAACACAGCATTATAAGCATACTCTCTATCGTCCTGAGTCAGAACACTTACACTATTGGCTGCTGCAAAATTATCTAGTAAACTTTCATCAGTATACCCCTTCCCTACTAATAGAGAGGACTCATTTTTACTATTTTGAAACGTCGCTCCAAATAAAATATCCAATTCACCTTGACCTAAGCTTTTATTATAAACCAATTGGGGTTCTACGATATAGGAGTCCCTAGAGGTTGTACGTTGACTCGCAGTATTTTCAGAAATTACAGCTGGATCATTACTGCTTATTGGATTTTTATCTAAAGCTATACTCAGTAAATTAGTGTAACCCACACTTACTTTGGCTTGCAGACTGGGCATAATCTGGTAGCTCACCATCATACTACTTAATAAAGTATTTGTGTTTATATCCTGTGTTTTTCTTAAGTAACTTAATGGATTCACCCATGTGGAGTTTTCCCAATTTAAATCACCTTGATTATTATACAGTTCTGGCGCATTGGGGGCTAACGTTATAGCTTCATTTATAAAACTGGAGGCTTCAAAACTATTATGTTTGTCCACGCCATAGTTTACAGATAAGGTAAAATTTAGTTTATTATCTACAGAATGGTGATTTAAATTCAAGTTTCCTGTCAGCTTTTTATAACCAAAATCTCCAGGAAAAACTAAATCTTCATTGTGATACCCCATTCCAAATAAAAATGATGTTTGAGGTGTTCCGCTCGATATAGATGCCTGAACATCCGAAATAAATGCGCTATTACTTAATAATAAATCCTGCCAATCGGTATAGCTATTTTGATTCCAAACTAATAAATCTGGGGCATTACTCAATGTTGGTATTTTATTATCATTGGTAAAGGCTTCATTACGCATTTCCAAATATTCAGAAGTATTTAAAACATTCATTTTCTGAGATATTTCACCAACACCTGTATAAGCACTAAAATGAACTCTGGATTTCCCAGATGAAGCCTTTTTAGTGGTAATTAAAACCACCCCATTTGCCCCTCTTGAACCATAAATTGATGTGGCATCAGCATCTTTGAGAATCTCAATACTTTCTATATTTGAAACATTTAAGGTACTCAACGGGTCTAGTCCAGATATCGCATATAACCCAGAAGCATCGATCTCCTCCGAACTTATTGGAATTCCATCTATAACATAAAGTGGTGAATTACCATCATCTCTAAGACTATTTCGCCCTCGTATTTGAATAGTTGTAGCTGCTCCTGGCAAATTGTTAGTTTGATTTATCTCTACACCTGGCATTCTACCTTGTAATGCTTGTAAAGGGCTTACCACAGGTTGTAAAGCTATATCCTTTGAACCAACACGACTTATACTTCCTGTGCGTTCTCTTTCCTTAACACTATAATAGCCTGTATTAATCATCACTTTACCCAACTCGGTAATGTCTTCCTTAAGTTTCACATTAATTTGACTTTGATTATTTACAGGTATCGATTGTTGTTCAAAACCTAAAGCCGAAAAGAGCAATACCCCTCTACTGTTTACTTCAATACTGTATGAACCATCAAAGTTTGATATGGTGCCTTTCTGAGTCCCCTCTACTTTTACATGAACTCCTACTAAAGGCATATCATTCATATCAGTAATAATGCCTTTAACCCTTATCATGCCTTGTTTGATGGGTGTGGGAATAATGCGCGTAATGGTATAATAATTCCCATTTGTTACTGTTATTTTAAAATTTGCTGGAGGAAGGCATTGTTCTAATAACCTATTAACTTTTACAACGCCTTTTTTTATAGCTATTTCGGGGACGTCTTTAAAAATATCCGATTGGTAAATGAAGGTACATTCTGTTTGCTCTCCTATAATTTCCAAAACCTCGTAAATAGTCATGGTTTTGTCTGCTTTTATAGAAACTTTTTCATTTTGTGAAAAAAGAATTTCTGATGAAAAGCCGAAAACAGTTGTACAGCATAATAAGATTAGTGTTTTCACAATAAGCTTTGGAAGCACTTTCCTTTTAAGGAAAATACCGTTGGTTAATTTTATTTGCATAAATTTGTGTATTAGTTGGTTAAAAAAACCGATTAGTGTATAGGGAATTTAGCTTTGTACTGTCCAGGTAGCAGCTTTATTCCCTTTCTTTTACTTGATTGTTATCGTCTTGTTTTTTATCTCATAGGCATTAATAATGTTTGTGTTTTGTATTCCGTTTAAAATATCTTCTATATGCTGATTTCTATTTAATAAGCCACTAAATCTGACTTGCTCCAAATCATTTGATTCAAAATAAATTTCAACATCATACCATCTTGAGAGCACTTTCATAATCTCTTTTAGTGGTTTATCTTTAAAATTAAAATATCCTTTTACCCAGGCTATATCGTATTTTATATCTACTGTTTCTTTAACGACCTCTCTAGACAAAACATGCATTACAGTTTGTTCTCCTGGGCTTAATGATTCTGAGTGTTCATTGACCTTGACATCAACCTTACCTTCAACTAAGGTTGTGAAGACTTTATTTTCACCTTCATAAGCTTTAATATTAAATTCCGTTCCAAGCACTACTACTTCTTGACCTTTGGTTACCACCTTAAACCTGCTTCCATGATGCTTTGTACTTGGCGACACATCAAAATAAGCTTCACCATATAAAAGTTCAACCATGCGAGTCTCTCCTGGCTTAAACGCTACAGGGTATTTAAGTTTTGTGGCTGCATTTAACCACACCTCGGTACCATCTGATAAGGCTATTTGATACTTACCGCCTCTTGGCACAGTCAAATAATTAAATGCTGTGTTAAATTTGGTTTGTCCTCTTTCATAATCTAAACGCTCTCCGTTGCTGGTGACTAACTCATTTTGGAAAGGAATTCCTTTTTGAAGTGCAACTTGAGAACCATCCTCAAGAGTCAATATAGCCTTATCGGTACCGGCAACAATTTTGGGGACTTCCAACGCCCTGTGTTCTTTTTTATTTAAAATAATATGCGCTACAAACCCAACAGAAATTAAAATAATAACAATAGCAGCTACCTTGTAAAAAGGTGCTAATAGTGGTTTTCTTTTAGGTTTAAGCTTTAATGCAACTTTTTCCCAGTCCTTTTGAGTATCTATGGATTGTAGTTGCTTTACGTTATATTCAACTGCTTCCTCTCTTAAAGCTTCGAGCAAGTGCTTTTTATTATCTTCATCAAATACATTGGAAGTGTGAAGATCGACTGGTTCTTCTCCTTTTGATAAAGCTTTTGCTGTTTTCTTAGCTAATGAAAATATGTGATCGTAAATCGTCATAGAAATTGTACTTATACCTCTATGACAATCAACACGTGTGAAGCGTCTACAAAACGTATTAAAAAATTAAGAAAATTTGATTTAAGTGACTCAATATGCCTTTTAACTTTATATAGGCTCTATTCTTTTGAGTCCGTACTGTACTTTGAGTTATAGACAACTCTTCGGCAATTTCTTTGGTGGTGTAGTCCTTCAAGCTTAATTGGATAACCTTAGCTGTTTTTTTAGGTAAGCATTCGATGGCTCTGTATAATTCAGAATAGATTTCTACAGTGGTTATTTCAGCTAGTACATTGGCCTCGGTTTTCAAACTGAACTCTGTTATTAGACTGGATTTATTTATCTGTTTAACATGGTTACTTTTCAAATAGTTTAAACAGTGATTTTTCACCATGGTATACAAATAAGCCTTTATGGCATTTTGATTTTTAAGTTGCGGTGGCTTTTCCCAAACTTTCACAAACACCTCTTGTACAATATCTTTAGATGCATCCATATCCTGAAGGTACTTACTGGCAAATAAACACAAGGATGGGTAAAGAGTTTCAAAAAGTGATTTGAACCCTACCAAACTGTTGGGATGTGCTTTGCGGGTGAACATGCTCCGTTGGGTTTTTAAAGGAAATATTTCATTTTCCTTAAAACTATTAGCGCCAAGTATTACTGCTTAAAGCTTCCCTGAATTCACATTACAATAACTAAAAGGGCGCAGAACTCAGCTTATTGCCATTGAGGTACTGGTATACCGTTGCAACAATAAGTGAGCCCACGCCCGTAGACGTGAGCATCTTACTTATCATCTCGTTGCAAAAATTACCAGTTTTCAATGGCGAGATTCAAAGCGAATGCTTCAATATTTTTTATTCGAAGTATCGCAAATATATTAATTCTAAGCTAATATAATAAACATTATCCACCTGTACTAGTACCGTTGTACAAATAAAATAATAATTCCAATTTGGTAAATTAAAAACAACTTTTTGGGAACTGAAATTGAAACACATATTATTCTTAAAGTCAAAGATATGAGGATGAAAAAAAAGATTTCACAAGTTACCTTATCCCAGTGCTTAGGTATGAGCAGTAGTTTTGTTTCTCATGTAGAATCTGTAAAAAGAAGAGCAAAATATAACATAAATCATCTTAACGAGATTGCCAAAATATTTGATTGTTCCCCTAAAGATTTTTGGCCAGAAAAACCAATTTAAAATTTACAACTAGTATTTACTATAGTACTGTATTTTATTTGAATTTTCATTTTGTCAATCAAATGGATTATATCATTTACTCGAAGAATATCAAAATTGCAATATGGCTAAATTACGACCAGAAGAAATTGCATTTAATGATAAAGTAGCCCAAAGAATTAAGGATCTTAGGGTAAAAGTCAACCCTAATCAAAAATAATTTTCAGAAAGCCATGATATCGATAGACAAATAGTTAGTCGATGGGAAAGTACTACTGACGAAAGGGGAGTCTCGATTCATACAATAAATCGTTTCTGTAAAATGATAAATATTACCTTAAAAGAGTTTTTTGACTCCGAACACTTCACTAAGGAATAATTTCCTTTGTCTTATGCCTAAAGATAAAATATGTCAAAAAATAAACTACACTAGTAAGTACCCGTTATATAATTTAGCTTTGGGATAGCGTTTAATTTATTAGCTTTTTGCATGGGGCAGCTCTTTAAAGTTGTGCAATGAGGCACTAATGAAACAAGCTGTAATGTGCTACAGTATGGCAATTTAAACGCTATAGACGTGTGGCACGGGGAACAAACCAAAAGATATTTCAACTACCTCAATACAAGCTACGGTTTTTGAGATATCGGCAAGATCAAGCTAGGGCAGAGCGATAAAAACAGGTTTTAGCCTGTGGGGCAATTATGTTGATTTTTTGTAGGTAATCACACATTCTCTAATTAAATAAGCTTCACAATACCCTAAATCAATCATTTTATTTAAGATGTAAATAAAATCCTCTATTAAACTTTGACTTTCTTTAATTTCTTGAATATGATTATTAAGAAGTACTTGAATTAATTTAACCGCATTTGTAGAGTCTAAACTCTTATAACCACTATCATCTTCCTTTAAATTTTTCACTATTAAATTAATTCCCGATGGGAGAAAAACTTTTTCTCCAAAAGTGGAAAAAACTGAAATTATATGTGATAATGATTTTACTTTAAAATACCCTACAAATTCGTTGTACTGAATTCTATAATTGACAAAACCTTTCCAATTATCTGATTTTATTGACCAAGACCTTTCATTAACATCTAACAAAAGTTCTTTTACAAAAAAACAATTGCTTGATGCCTTAACCTTATTGAAAAGGTATTTCCATAATTCCCAAAAATGATTTCTATACCTTTCTACATCATTATCTTCATTAATTAAATCATCTAACCTTGTGACAGTTGTATTAAAAACACCTGTTATAAGCTCATACAAATCTTTTAAATTATGCATATTCTTTAACTCGTTATTTAGAATGGGATTGCATAATTTATCTATTAACGATTTGCTAAAATTTACATCATTAAACAAAAGAACCTCGTTAAAATAAAAACGTAAGTCAACAAGAATTGTATAATTTGTTTTTCGAGACTTTATTGAACGAGAATAAGACAAATCATCTTCTAACTTTAAGTCTTCTAAAATTAATTCACACATTTTCAAAATGTAATTTTGAAAGAACTCAATATTCACACTTGAAGTTATTAGAAGTAAAGAATTGTTTAAAAAATGTGATTCATACGATTCAAAAGACAAATAAGAAGTTTCAGGTAAATCACTTTCGATTAATATGCTTTTAATAAATTCAAATTCCTTTTCTTTGTAATCCTCTGTTTCTTGTTGGCTACGATAATGATTCACCCTATTTTCACTATAGAATTTCGCATAGTTTATTTGAATAATAATTAGTTTTTGAGCCTTTTCTGGGAATTCTTTACTGAAAATTTTTCTGAAATATTTTTGAAAATTTCTTATTTCGTGGTCTGCCAAATTACTAATTAGTAAACATGTAACAAGTAGATCCAAATCTTTCTCATCAACAATACCTTCACTGAATTTATATAGTAAATGAATAGATTCAATAGTTAATTGTTTTTCCAATATATTATACCCATACAAACGGCTAAAACTACCTCTATCATTAGTTTCTTTTATTATTTGCTCCAGTGCATCAATAATAGTTTCAATACAATACTCTTTTTGAACTTTACTTAATTTTTCATAAAATAAATTTAGGCCCAAAACAGATAATGTTACAGGTGAATCCCATATTGAATTCTCAGTTTCATCTGAAGAAAAGTGTTCGAAAATAATCTCCCATTCATCAAATGACATTTCAGATTTCTTTTCCTTTACCTGTCGTAACGAATGGGAATAATGCATTGAAAGATTATCATTTACATTTTCTTTAGTAAAAGTCTCAACTACATTATAAACAGGTTCAGTGTAATTTACCTCTAACTGAAAAACCCCTTTTTCTTCATCTACAATTGATGCTTTGTATTTTCTTATATCCATTTCGATAATGGCTTTTTCCCAAAAAATATCTTCCTCACAATTTTCGTAAAAACCATCAAAGATTGTTTGTAATTCTATATTGAGCAAACCACTATTTATTTGATAATGAAGTAGAAATTCTCGAAGTCCACGTTGATATTTTGTTCTGTGGGGAAGTCTATTGAATTCTCCTTTCTCTTTTTGGGCATAAGAAATTCTTTCGTCGTAAATTGCTGTAGCGGAATGTTCTCTTGTTGCTCTATGTGTATCCCATTCATAAAACTCTCTAACTCTTAAAATTGGTAAAATGGTATCCCCAAATGCTTTTGAATAAGCTATAAATACACTGGTTAAAACACTAATTATTGTAGCTGAATTGGAATTTTCTAATAAATAATTAGTTATTGTTTTTAATAATTTGTTGTCAGGAACTTCAAATCGAGCAATTTCTAATAAATATTTTTCAAGGCTAATTAAAACAGATTCAAGCAAGTTATGAGTTACAGTTGTACTTCTATATGCGTTCCATAAATATTCATTTCCATAGAGCGTCTTTACATAACCGTCATTTAACATCATTTTAATTTCCTTGAGTTCCTCTTTTACACTAAAATCAGATTCTTTATAAGATGATGTTATATAATTAGTGAACTCACAAATAAAAACTACAGCCTTTAAAGGATGATGTTTCAGTAAATTATAAACAAATGTTTTATAAATACCAGACGGAAAAAAATCAAATCTGGTTTTTGTTATACCCCAGGCATCTTCTCTTTCTTTACGTTCCGGAAAAGAAAATCCAAAAGGGCCTTCTCTTTTAGGTAGACTTTCAGGTGGTATACGTTTCCAATGTTTGTTCGCTATGTGTATTAATGTATCCGGTAACTCTTTAATTAGTAAGCCATTTCTAACACCACCTATAGCCTTTTTAATTACCAATTCACTAAAACCTTTTAATCTTCCATACTCATCTGTATTTGAACTACATTCTTCAATAAATTTCTTTAATTCATCTTTACAATAAGACGCAAAACCAAATAACATGTATACAAAGCCTGTCTTTTGATTGACATTTTTTGATGAATAGCCCCAATGGTCACTTCCATCGTACATTTCTTTTATATAATGAAAAACCAATATATTTGCTGCTTCTATCTCTTTAATAGAACAAAGCTCAAATTGGAAAAGAAATTTATATTCCCAGTCCAGTAAAAAATTTGAAATAGACTTCCTTATACTTTCTATTTCTAAAATATTTGAAGATAAAAAACATACCATTTCTTCCCAACAAGAACCTACAGGAAATAAAATGTCTTTAGAGTTTGCCTTGTTAAAACTATATTCCCTACAAGTAGTTCTTATAAGCAGAATACATCTATTCAAAAACATACAATTGTTTTCCAATAATGTTGAAGAGAAATATTTGAAAAAAGAACTGCAATCATCTGACCTAAAAACAGCTGTAAGTATTTCATCTGTCCAATATGTAGGTATTGACTCATCTTCAACGGTCAAAGAAATTAAAGTTGCAACTGTATCAATATCATTAGCAAGTAATTCTTCAATCCATAATCTAAAAGCTCTTCGTAAAGCTGGTTGGTTACCTAGTTTATTAAATAAATCTGCTTTATTAGAGAGTTTATTTGCAATTGAATAAATATATCTTATTAATGCCCAATCCTCCAAAATATCATGAGAGGGAGAAAATTGATATTTATTATTATTTCTAACTATTATATTATCACTTTCCAAAAGCTCTACCGCTTCATAATCTATTTTATCATCTTGGGGTTCAAAAAACAATCTCATATTAATAGCTCTACCTACTGCAATATGCATGAAAGTAGTACCTCTTTTTCTAGGAAGGCCATTCTTTGTTACCGTTGAATTCTCTATAACTTCATTCCATAATATCTCCTTAAATTCTGAATAACTCATGTCTTCCGAGATATTTTCATTTTCTACTTTTACCGCTGATACTGTAAAATCAAGATACTTAGGGCTTCTTAAAACTTCATTTATTTTACTATTAGAAAGAAAGTTGGTTAATTGAGGAAATTCTTTTTTTATTAACTCAATTTCATCATCATTTAAAAGCGGTATATCTACCACATTTATTTTTTCGGAATCGATACCAAATTTTTGTTTAATTACATTAACAGCATAAGACCTACAAGTCATTAAAAGTTTAATTTCCTTATTTTCTGAAATAATTGTTAATAATTGTTTAAACGCAGAATCAGGTTGAGCTTCCAATAATTTTTCAGCACTATCAATTACAATAATTTTATTTGAAAGCACTGATATTAAACTAAACAAATCGAATAAATTGTGATTTATCCCGACTTCACTGAACACTTGAGCTAATGAATTCTTATTTAGCTGATCAGCTTTAAAAATTATAGGAACTGTATCTGATAATTCAACACTTAAAAGATCTTTTAATAGGGAAGATTTACCAACACCTGGGTAACCTGTTATTATAGAAATATCAGATTGATTTATAGACTTTATTATTGACTTTTTAACAGTTGCTCTATCTATATGATAACCTTTTATAGAATTTTTGAATGGTTTTAATAGTAATTCACCATCTTGATGTATTTTCTTGAGAGAAGAGTACGCATCATTAGTTATAGATAAGTCAAAATATTTATATGGTTGAAAACTACTTAAATTTTCTTTAGAAATACCCCCTCCATTTCGATTATGTGTAGCAACTTCATTAAGAAGTATACTCCAAATCTCTTTAGAAGTAGTTCTTACATCTTTAGATTTTGATAAGTGAATAAGATTAAGTGTATATGTTTCATCTGTGCTTGCTTCAGCAGTAAAATCATAAGCCAGCAAATGAAAGCATTTTAAGAACTGAAACAGCTCTTTTTCGGTAATAACTTCTCCTTTTGCTAAAGTTAGACTTTCTTCAAATATATCAAGTGCTTCTTTTTTTATTTTCGTTCTATTAATTTCAGAAAAAAAATCTTGTGAAGTACTTTGTTTAGAAGCTATTTGACATAAATAAACTATATGATTTTTATCGTTATTAGTTAGACTCGATTTAATAAGGAACATTTTATCTCTTTGTCTATCGAAATGGTTAACATTATTAAAATCCTCCCAAAAAGCCTTAATTACTTCCAAAAAAATTTCATTCTTTGATGAAATTGGAATATTATATTTTATTTGAGAAATTATTCTTTTCGTAATATTATCTTCTTCAACTTTAAAGAATAAATCATCTGTTTGATATCCTTTATTCTTATTTTGAAATCCAATTTCTATAATTTTTCCATTAGGAAATGATGGCACTACACCATTAATAATCATCTGTAACAAAAATGATGCTTGCACATAATTTTCATAATGAAAACCACCACCACCTGTTTGAAATACACTTGCCTCTCCTGCCATTTATTCTATTTTTCTATTAAACCAAGTTTTAACTCTTCCAAAATTTGAACAGCATATTCTAAATCCCAATCTTTATTTCGAATCCATTGTTTAGCTATTGCTGAATTTTCAACATTAGCAACATTGGTATTTATTGTTGTTAGAATTCTTTCATTGATTGCTTCAGAAACATTTAAAAACGTACTTGCTTTTCTACCTAATACCCTTGCTGCAATTTTGAGTTGGTCTAAATCTCCTTCTTCTGGAAAAGTATCGTTATGATGCTCTACTATTTCATTAAAATTCAAATTGAAATAGTGTTCTATAATTCTTAAAATATCATACAAATCACTATCGCGTTCTTCAGGCCTATCGCTCCAAGCGATTAGCTTTAAAATGACCATACCTGGTAAGGAAGGAATTTGTATTGATTTTTCTTCAATTTGAACAGTTTCCGGAAGTTGCAATACTTCGCTAAAACCTAAAACATGTAAGTCGGTATAGCGCTCATTGAAGTTTACTGTGAATTTTTCTTCAATTTCGCCAAATGGTAATAGATCTATAACAATATTAAATTTATCGTGATACATTGTCCATGGAGCCTCTACTTTATTAAATCCGTAATTGCCAAGCTCTTCAACTATGGTTTCAAATTCCTGAATAGAAGAAATCATAATTGCAAAGTCAATATCTTTTGTACCTCTGCTAGGTTTAATTCCGTCTTTTAATAATTCTAAGGCTATGGCACTTGCTCCAATGAGATAATAAGGCACTTTTAGTTTTATCATAACCTCATCAATACAATCAAAAACTTCTTTAAAGTAGGGAATAGCGAGTTCTTTATATGTTTGGTTGGATGTGTTCATCAAAAATTAGTTTTGCAGTTTCTTTACACCTTTTATCATCAGTATTCATTAAATCTATATAAACCAATTGTTTTGGTGCTGTGTTGTTATTATTTTTATTAAAATTTGCTGCCCAAAACATATCATAGGCCCAGATATCTCCATTATCGTCAGGTAATAATTTGTATTGCAACATCAAATCTTTTGTAGTTTCTTTTGTGTAAATCGTGAATTTTTCTGGTCTTAGATGATCAGTTATGATATCTCCAGCTGGTTCGCCACCCCAAACTGTTTTATCGGTTTTGAATTGTAACGTTCTCCAATCTTGGTTCTTGTTTTGAAATCTAAAACGTTGTTTAAAAAGCGTAGGTTTTAACGTTTGCTCAAAATCTGTCATCCACTTATGCAACAGCTCTTCATTATCATTTATTATATATTCATTTTTGTTTAATTTTAATATGAGGTTGGTTTCCAATAACCCATTTATGATTAAAGGAATATTACCTAATGCTACATTGGTTATTTCTGCTATCTCTCGTTGTGTTTGGTTGATTAATTGAGGATCTAATAAGAAATGAAATATTACTTTTAGTCCTGTTTTGGTAAATGCTCTATTTCCTTTTTCTTTTTGAGTTTTTGTTGTTTTATGGGTATCTATAAAAATAAAAAAACCGTCTTTATTGATGTACACATTTCCATTTTCTTCTAAATAATTTACTTGATTTTCTCGAAGTTCTTTCTTTACTTTTGGATATAGTTTTTCTGCTACTAATAAGAAGTTTTTGAATCTATTATTATAATCTATGATATTAAACAATTGATGGTTTTTAACATCTTTTTTAACTTCAACCAGCATTGTGATTTTTTGATTGTTAATTGTGAGGTTTAATTTTCCATCAACGCCTATGTCATTATTATCATTCACAGGCTCCCAATTCCATGTTATTGGAATATCCTTTTCTAAATTATGAATTGCTTTATTTAGTATCTCTATTTCTTTCATTGTATTTTTCTTCTATGTTCATTATTTTTAAACGTTCATTATTCATGAACACTTGTTTAATATGAACAAATATATGTTAATTATTTAAATAAAGTCCTAACACTTAAAAGTTATGATGGTTAAAATTTGGCAAAATTTTTCAGTTTTGCCAAATTTTAATTTATTAAAAAAAGGTGATGTGTACTTATTGATAGAAAAAATACATTAATTTATAGGATTAAATTAAATAGTTTTCGCATTCTACTTCTTATACGGTTTCCATAGTATTGTTCAATTTTTGAAGCAGATAGTGGCTGTTTTTTTTCCTAACAACCAATGTGCTTGTGCATGAGCATTAGCATTTTATATTTCGTTATGTCCTTTTCCCTCAAAAATTTTCGGTTTTGCTTTATCAATTCTTGATATTCGTGTTTTAGATTGCTTGGCTTGTGAGAAATAGAGTAAATACCCTTTTTGTCTCCCTGGGGTTAGGTTAAAAAATGCTGTCTCTAATTCGGGATTGTTTTTAAATGTTTCTTCAAGTTCATGAGGAATTTCATATTCAGAAGTCTTTTTCATTTTTACTTCCAGTCCTACCTTTTCGACCTCTATGGCTTCAAAAACATAAGCTTTGATAACTGCTTTTAAGTCAATAATCTCCTGTTCGTTTATGAATCGAATTTGACGAGCTGACTGGACGTTTTCGGTTTGTTGAATTAAAAGGTTGTTAGCATCGTTCAGTAATGCTCCTTTATGAAATAACAAGGCACAATACTCTTTAAATCCGTGAATGAGTACAATGTTTTTACCTTGAAAAGTATAACAAGGATGCATCCATTTAAAATCTTCTTCGAGGCCACATTTTAAACAGATTTCTCTCAGGAGAATGGTTTCTTCTTTCCAATTTTTTATCTTTTCGATATATTGGTCAACTTTTTCCATTTAAGATTTTTTTAATTTTTGCAATTCGTTTAGTAACTCTTATAAACCTAGCTTAAAAACTGATTAACAATACTCATTAGTAGCTCTGGTTGCTCCACATACACTTCGTGTCCGCAAAAAGGGATATTTGCTAAGTTTGAATCTTTTATTTTTTCTGATAGTTCAAACGTATGCCTTTTTCCTACTAAAAAGTCTTTGTCTCCTCTTACGATTAAAGTTGGACAGGTTATATTTTCAACCTTATCATTAGGGTGCCCCGTAGCTGTTTCATCAATCCACATAGGGACAATTGCTTTTGTCAAAACATCAAAATCAGGTGTTGGATTTATTCGTTGATAAATTTCAAATGTGTTTGGAAATTTTTCTTTCCAACTATTTGCAGTGATTCCTCCAAGTATATCTTTTGATTTTTCTAGAGATTTTGAATGCCAAGTTGTACCAATCACAATAAGTTTATCAATATTAATCTCATTTACAGAAGCAAGCCGTAACCCAACAATACCACCATCACTAAAACCAATGATAATAGGATTCTCCAAATTTAGCTTCGCAATGATTGTTTTAACGTCTATTTCAAGTTGAGCATAACTAAGTTCGTTAACACCTAAAGTAGATTTACCTTGCCCTCTACTGTCAATTCCGATAATTCGGTACTCTTTTTTAAGTAAAGGAATCATTCCATTAAAATCTTCTATATTTCCAAAACCTCCGTGTAAGAATATCAATGGCTGTTTTTGAGAATTTCCTAATTCTTCGTAATAAATTTTAGCAGAATCTATTTCTACAAAAGTTTCTGATTTGTGCCTAAATTTCATTTTCATATTAAATTTTGATGTAAATCATTGATAGCTTCTGTAATTGAAATTCCATAACCTTTTAATATTTCAAAACCTAGGTTATCAACTAAAGTTACCACATATTCATTTTTAATGTATTCAAACCTTAAGTTTTTTAATTCTGATAGGTTTATTTTTTCGTCTATCATAGTTGTTTATTCCGATAACAATGTAACCTCCTTCAAATCTGCCTTTGCATTTTTTAAAAACTCGTAAGTCATTTTATCTGCTTTACAGTTGATAAACTTAACTCCTTTCATTTTTCTACCTTTATAAAAAGTATTGGTTAATACTGCATTTTGAAATGTTACTTTCTTGAATCTGCAATTATCAAAAGAACAGTTGTCGATATTTCCTTCAAAAACAATGTTTTCAAAATACATTTTAATAAAAGAGGTTTGATTCCAAACAGTTTTTATCACTTCTATATTTATAAAAGTTCCTGAAATAAACTTTACCTTAGATAAATTGGCATTTGAAAAATTACAGTTTTTGATGTGGTTTTGTGAAAATTCAGATTCTTGTAATGCACAATTTTGAAATTTATTTTTTATTAATTGGGAGCCTTGTATTCGACTGTCTTTTATTTCAGAATCTGTAAAATCACATCCATCAATATTGTTACCTTTTAATTGAAGTCCTGATAATTCAGAACCGATAAATTTACAGCGTTGCATATTAGAGTTGCTGAATTTATCTTTAAGGTTCTTCAAACCTGAAAAGTCTGCATCCACCCAATTCCCACTAGACATATCCCAACTGATGTTTTTTGTATCAGTATTTTCTTTCTCTTCAGATTGAGACTCTGTTTTTGGGGACGTTGATTGAAAAGTTTCTGAAAAATAATTTAGGTCAACATTAAGAATTTCAGCAAGACGGTTAAATGTAGTGATGTCTGGCATTGATTCTCCACGTTCCCATTTGCCAACAGCTTGTGGACTAATAAATAAAAGTTCAGCTAGTTTAGCTTGTGAAATGTTTGCTTTTTTTCTCGCTTCGGAAATTTTGATTCCAATTGTTTTAGTACTATTCATTTTTTTAGTTTTAAAATTATGCGACAAAGTTATTTTGAAGCGAGGTTAAAACGCATAAAAAGCAAATACTTGTGGTTGTAATTACACTACTTACAGTTGTTTATTCATTACTGTTGGTTGTAATTCGTATAATATTAAATATTGTTCAGTTTTGCTTGTGCTTTAATCAGTTGCTTAAATTCTTCTGTAGGGATATCTTGGTCAAATTTTATCTGGATTGTCTTTTTTCCTGTTTTATACCCCTTTTCTTCCAATATTTTACGCATCTCTTCGGTTAAAGAATCTATGCCAAAACTTACGTGTTTTTTAGCTAATGAAAATCCTGCAAGAATTCCGTTGTATTTATAGATGGGCACATTCCAACTAATACCACTTTCTGCATTTGGTTCAGTAGCTTCAATTAGCTTTTTCAGCTTAATCATTACTTCTTGAGATTCTTGTGGTGAAATATCAATAAACTCATCAACTGTTTTAGGTTTTAAATCTGCCATATTTATAGTTTTTCTAATTTTCTGTTTGCCGGTCTAAAATACCAAGATGCTACTGTAAGAACTAAAAGTAAAATCGGTCCAAAAAGTGTTATTAATTCATCTCCAACTGCTAAATGGGAAATAATAGCACCTGACATTACAAAGAAAAATCCTGCATAAGCCCATTCCTTTAATAGTGGAAATTTCGGAAGGAGTATTGCTATAACTCCTAGAATTTTCCATACACCTAGAATGCTTAACAAATACATAGGATAGCCTAGTAATTCCATACTTTGAATGTTTTCTTCTAATTGTAACAATTGTACAATTCCTGTTGATAACATTCCTAAGGAAAGCCAAATTGTGGCTATCCAATAAATAATTTTATCTCTTTTTTTCATTATGACTTTTTTTAGTTTGTAAATATTTCCTCTAATTTATCGTGAGCCATATTTAAGCCATAAGCAAAAGGTAGTTTTAATTGCTCAGCACGATGTGCTTCAGATTTATAAATAATCTGAATGGTTAACTTGCTTTTGTCTTCTGTAACTTTTTCAAAATTCAAGAACTCCAATTGTACACCTATTGACATATTTTCCATTTCAAAAGTTCGTACTATTTCTTGATTAGTAACAATTTTATGAATGGTTCCATTTGCCTTAAACATTACATTGCCTTCGTGTGAAGTCTCGAATTGGTAGCACCCGTGATTTCTATTTTCAAGCTTTATCACTTTTGTTCCCATCCATTGTGCTACAAATTCTGCTTCGGTATAGGCTTTGTATACAAGTTCAACAGGAAGGTCAAATTCTCTCGTGATAGTTAGCTCTTGCTTACCTTCTAGAGCATTGATTTTTGTTTTTTGGTCCATAAGTTTATGTATTATTTGATTGATGCTGCTTCATAATTGCTTCCAATGAATTAAATCGGTCGTCCCACATTTTTCTAAAAGGCTCTATAAAATCAGCTATTTGTTTCATTCCGTTAGGGTTAAGCTCATAGTATATTTCTCTTCCCTTTTGTTCCTGTTTCAACAACTCACATTCGGTAAGAATTTGAATGTGTTTGGAAATGGTTTGTCTGGAATAATCAAAGTTTTCGGCAATAGCACTTGGTGTCATAGCACTTGCTGCCACCAATGTGATAATTGTTCGTCTAGTTGGGTCGGCTATGGCTTGAAAAACGTCTCTCCTTAATTTCATTACGCAGTTATTTGACAGCAAATATAAGTGCAGTTATTTAATTGCGCAATTTTTTTTAAGAAAAATAAGATAGAATATGTGTATTATTTTAAATTAGACAACTGTAAATAAACGGTTAGATTAAATAGTTTGTAATGGAAAAATATCTAGAAGCAACACCTGATGGTGGTAAACAATTTTATCAAAACTTTAAAGATAAGGGAGAAATTGTAATGCTTAATCTGCTAAGGTTTAAAGAAACAGCTGATTATACAAATTTAAAACATCTAAGCCCCAAACAAGAAATTAGTGGAGAAGAAGCCTATCAGCTATATCTCGATACCACAAAATCACAATTTCTAAAAGCAGGTAGTGAAATTGTATATTATGGAAAGGGAAAAGATTTTTTAATAGGACCTGAAACGGAAAAATGGGATGCAATATTATTGGTTAAACATCAATCGGTACTAAAATTTATGGAATTTGCGCAAAGCGAAGATTATCTAAAAAATGTTGGTCATAGAACTGCTGCTCTTGAAGATTCACGTTTGTTGCCTACTACAGAAATGAAAAGCAAAATATAACTAAGCAGCTTGGTATATCAATAATATGGAGACACTAATCTTTTCCTTTCATGTTATAACTACTTCTGACAGGATTGATAAAAAGAGCAACAATTGTATTTATCAGTGCACAAGTATTGCAACTTATGCACTGATAAATTTCCTATAATTCTAATGTGACCTCTGTATAATGAAAGAGACTCATATTATAGGTAGTATTTTCATAAAGAAATCCTAAATAATATTCTCCCGCTTCCCATGCCTTTATACCAGAAATTGGGTTAGGTGTAGGCTCATTATTATCAAACTCCGCACCTATTAAGAAGTCTGGATATGCTTCGGTATCAAAATTTATATTAGCGAGGGTTTGCGCCTCCTCTACACCTGTATGCTTTTCAATATCCCAAATAATGGTTTTAGAATAATCTATAGCATCTATAGACTCTGGCTTATGATTAAGCTCTTTTTTAATAAGCACCACATAAAATTGTCCGTCGCCTTTTATACCTGCTACAAAGAAAGTTGCCCTAAGAAAATCGTTCATATAAAGCGTGTAATCTGGATTTCCAAACACCTCACCCCCAGAATATTTATAAACAGCTCTATTAGTTTCTGGATCAGATATACCTATGAGAGACAAAATTGGATCAACAGGCAGGTTTTCAGGGAGCATTATTGTAATATTTCTTTTTTCTTCTAAAACGGCACCATTTTCATCGCTTACTACAATTGTAAAATCATAATCGCCTTCTACAGCATCTTCAGGAATGTTAAAGTGTTCATGAACCGTGGCATTTTTAACACCCTTAAATTCATTCCAAGTTATTTCATAGCTCCAGGGACTTGCATAGGTTTCTTCTTCTTTAGGCTCAATTTTTATTTGCACAAGATCAATTTTATCGCCTGCAAGAATTTCTGCATTAAAGTGGAAGTCACGCCCAATAACGCCTATTTCATTGTTTTGGAGTCCAATTTCCACATTATCAATAGTTGGCATTAATGGTTCTGGATCATCGCTTTCACAGGAAGAGAATAGCAAGCATACCAAAGGGATTACTAATAAGAGGTTTTTTAATTTTGTTTTCATGGTTATTTTTCTGATTATTTATATTTAAGTATGTCTTAAGTTTTCAGTTGTTATAAATTTGAAAATAACATTCTTTTAAAATTGCTCCTAATCTTACTCCGTATCTACAATTGATTGGGTACAATTTTTAATTTACTTCTCACCTAATCATTTCTCAACACTAACGCAACTATGTCGCTATAGGTGTTCTGCAAATTTATACTTTTTACACAATAACGCAACTCTGTTGCAATAAAATAATTTGAAACAAAGAAAAACACATACAAAAACTGAGAAATTAAAGGACTTAAAATCTTTAGAGACGAATTAAATTACTTTATAACACAAGACAATTTTCAATCAGCTATTGATAAATATTATAGATATGTTAACTAGATTATGAGAAAAAAGCTAAAAAATAATGGGAAGTGACAGAAAGCAGTATCTTCATATATTTTTGTAGAAAAACATAAGGAAATCCTCATTTTTCAACTCATTCGATAATACCTTTCATAGTGTTTAAAGTAAAAATGAGCAAAGTGTCTAGTTTATAATTCTCTAATTAATACGGCTTATTTTTAAATTGTTTAAATTACTATAATTGATAATTCCCAAAACATCAATACCTGAATGACTTTCTATACGCAATATCTTATCACAATCTTCTAAATCAAAATTGATATGATATTCAGGATATAATTGATTGAGGTCTGTAATTATTTTGTTGGCTAACTGTTGGTTACCAACATTGGTTTTAAAAATCTCAACCGTTACTTGTGTAAAAGTCATTAGATTACTCATTTTCATTTTTATTCAAAATTGAATAAATAAAATCAATAAAACCTTGCCTTATGACAATTTCTAGAGGATAAAATATTGATTCTTTTACTTATCCCCGTTTAACTGCTTTATCTTTTTCTTAAAACTTAATTTTTCTGATTCAGAATGACTTAAACTGATTGCTAATTTATAATGTGAAATAGATTTCTCAACTTCTATTTTTTCATACAAATAGCCTAACAAGGAATGGTAATAACTAACATCCATAGGTTTTAGTTTTTCAACTTCAGCTATTGCTTTAGCATTACCATATACCTTTGCCATAGCAAAAACTCTATTTAAAGACGTAATTGGCGAATATTCTATCAAAACCAATTGATTATAAAGCTTTAGTATATTTTTCCATTTATCATTTTTTTTGGTAGTATGCCAATAGGCTATTGCCGCTTCCAAATGATATTTTGAGGTTTCCTTACCATTTGTTGCATTTACCAAATAATAATTACCTCGTTCGATAAGTGATGTGTCCCACAGATTTTTGTCCTGCTCATCAAACAGAATGACTTCACCATTTTCGTTTGTTCGTGCTTCAATGCGTGAACTCTGGAAGCACATTAATGCCAATAATGCGTTCGCTTCTGCAGTGTTAGTGAGTGAATTTCCGGTTAATAACAAATTCAACCTAATAGCTTCTGAACAAAGTTCTTTACGGATAAAGTTATTGCTAGATTTAGAAAAATAGCCTTCGTTAAATAACAGATATAAAGTTTTTAAAACGGTATGTTGTCTAGATTGTATTTGCTGTTTAGACAGTATTTTTAATTGGAATCCGCTGTCGCGAAGATTATTTCTTGCCCGCTGAAGCCTCTTTTTAATGGCTTCCCTTTTAGAGAGAAACGCATTGGCAATTTCTTCTACACTAAAACCACAAAGAATTTGAAGAGCCAATGCAATTTGACTTTCATTTGAGTTTGCAGGATTACAAACAGCAAATATCATAGCCAATTGACTATCTGAAATAAGTTGATTACTGAATTCTATCTCATTTAAATAATCAGGTTCATAGCATGGGAAGTGATTCTCAATGTGTGTTTCAACAATAGAAATATGTTTAAAATAATCTTTGGCTTTATTTTTGGCAACGGTATAGAGCCATGCTGTAGGGTTTTCGGGAACCCCGTTGATTGCCCAATGCTCGGAAGCCTTTAGGAAGGTGTCACTGGTAATGTCCTCTGCAATCTCTATATGCCTTAAACCAAAATGACGGCATAATACAGCCGTCATTTTTGCATATTCCTGTCGGAACAAATGTGGTACAAGTTCGTTATGTAATTGTAAATTTTTCAAATACTAATCACGTTTTAAGACTTCACGTACCTCAATACTGCCACCAACTTCAAAAATGGGGTTTCCTTTTGCAATTTCTACTGCCTCATCAATGGATTCTGTTTTTATCACAATATAGCCCGTAATAAATTCCTTGATTTCAGTATAAGGTCCATCCGTCACTACATTATTGGGTTTTACCGTTTTGGCACTCCCCGGTATGGGTAAAAGGGTGTTTCCCTTATCCACTAATTTGTTTTGAGCAGCAATGCTTCCAAGCCAATTCATACGTTCCTCCATTTGTTTTGGGGAAGGTTTAAAATTGGAAATGTCGTTTAATCTAAAAATTAATGCGAATTCTTTCATTTTGATAAGTTTTAATATTCACCTTTATGACGATTGGATTTCCTATATGGGGACATGTTATAATGTGTTTTTAAAAGTAGATGTTTACTTTTTCCATTTTTATTCATTTATCTGTTGTACCATTTTGGCTTTTTCTACTCAAACAGTTTATAACTATAGCTAACTCTTGATTTCATTTACTCACTTTACGGGCTACTTTCGTATGTTTACGTGATCTGGTATGCTTTTGTAAATAATTCTGACTAAATTCATTTACTTCACCTATCTCCAACCCAATGTGGATAGATCAATAGTTGTCTGGAAATTTCGTTGAGCTGATTTAGATGTTCATCTGATAATTTCCAGCCCACAGCATCCAAATTTGAGAGCAATTGTTTTTCATTTCTGGCTCCCACAACCACATTAGAAACAGTATCCTGTTGCAATAACCAATTAATAGCGACTTGCGGAATACTTTTATCTATTTCCTTGGCAATGCGATCCAGTACATCAACTACATTGTATACTAACTCATCATCTACAGGGGGAGAACCAATATCTCCCCCAGATTTTATTCTGCCTTCACCTAAAGGCTGATTTCGTTTGATCTTTCCAGTCAATCTTCCCCAACCTAGGGGACTCCAAACCATCAGTCCCAATGCCTGATCTTTGATCAACGGCATCAATTCTTGATCGTAATCTCTACCTATTAGTGAGTAGTAACCCTGGTAGACAATGTATTTTTCCAGATTTAACCTTTCGGAAATGGAAAGTGACTTCATAAGCTGCCAGGCGGCAAAATTAGAACACCCAATATAACGTACTTTGCCATTTTGCACCATCGTATCTAATACGCGCAAAGTCTCATCAATAGGTGTGCTGGAATCAAACCCATGCATGATGTACAAATCAATATAATCTGTTTTTAAACGCCTTAGGCTAGCTTCTAAAGCATTCATTAAGTGATAGCGAGATGCACCCCTATCATTAGGCTCGTCTCCCATTTGAAATGTCGCTTTTGTAGAGATAAGGCTGTGTTGCCTTTTCCCAGCTAATGCCGCTCCAAGAATAGATTCGGAATCGCCTTGAGAGTAAACATTCGCTGTGTCAAAAAAATTGACCCCTCGATCCAAACATAGATCTATAAGTCTGGAGGCTTCTTTCACACCTGTTTTACCCCAGCGCCCAAAAAATTCGTTCGTGCCGCCAAATGTACCTGTACCCATACTTAGTAACGGTACTTTTAGTCCTGAATTTCCTAACTTTCTATATTCCATAATTTTCCTGTTTTTCTATGAGGCAAAATAGAAACATTAAAAGCCGAATTCACAGGAGAATTATCACAGATATGATGTGTGAAATGTCACACTAAACCGGCAGGAGACGACTTAGTGTTTCTCTAGAAACGCCTAAGTATGAAGCAATCATCGTTTTAGGAACGCGCTTAATCAAATCCGGATACTGTTCCAATAGATAATGGTATCGGTCGCTTGCTTTACTGCTGATCAGACACATTATCCTTTTTTGGAGGGCGATGTATCCTGCGGTAGTTTTCTTGCGAAAGAAAGATTCCATTTTTTGTAGGTCACGGCACATCTTTTCTTTATTCTCTAGTGTAAGCGCAAAAACAGTCGAGTCTTCCAAGCAGTCTACAGACAAACTTGCTTTGGTCCCATTATGAAAAGCTTCTGGATCGGTGATCCACCCGTTTTCCATGGCAAAATGAATGATGTGTTCTTTTCCTTCAGCACTGGTGCGTGCCGCCTTCATCAATCCTTTTGCAACAAAGTACTCATGTGGCACATAATCTCCTTGCTGGATAATGAGATGATGCTTCTTAAATACCTTTGGTTTAAAATAGGAGAGTACTTGTGCAAATTCATCATCAGTAAGCGTGATGGTTTGTTCTATGTGATGCCTTAGTTTGCTTTCCAATTGATTCATTGATGAATATTCCTAAATTAAATTTTAATGTAAATCATTAATTGCGGCTGTTATTACCTAAACCATCTGCTACAAATTTTTTAAAAAATCAATATATTTCGGTACACTTTTCTCAATCCATTCTTTCGAGGCATTCAGTTCCATTCCATAATATGCAAAAAATGGTTGATAGTCAGCTTTTATATACTCAAATGTAAGTTCAAAAGGAGTTGTCAGTTGAGTTAAAGTATATTTGTATTTTCCATATTGATTATATTGATTTTCATCAATCCCAACAGATATTGCCAAAGAAATTTTCTTATCAGAAACCTTATATCCACTTTTGCTACCATAGGCCCATCCGTAAGTAAGGACTTCATCTAACCATTTTTTGAAAAGTGGGGGACAGTTAAACCAATAAAAGGGAAACTGAAATACTATTTTGCTATATTGTTCTATTAATTCCTGCTCTGCTCTGATATCAATTTTTTCATCTGGATAAATTTCATGTAATTGATGAACATGAAATTTATCTGGGTATTTATTTAACTCTAGGATCCATCTTTTATTAATTGTAGAATCTTGGATATTCGGGTGGATAACAATTACAAGTGTTTTCATTTAAATTAGAAGGTTTTTACTTTCCGCTAAAAAGACAACATCACCTCAGGTAAAGGCAATATTAAATTGTTTTAGGTATTCGATTTTGGGTGACTTACTGCAATTAGGCAGGGTATTATTCTGGTCATTTAAGAGGTTTATAATATTCCAACTTGTGCCAAGCACTGTTGGGAACAGGCATTCAATTACTTTTCTTTCCATTTACCTTTTTCTTTGGCTATTTCTATAAATTTCAGTCCATTTTCAGTCATCAACCCTTGTTCAATCATTCGTTCGGCACGTTCTATATTTCTATCGCTCCAATTGCTCCTTTTCGGGTTTCGAGGTGTAAAGGTTAGGTAATAACTTTCTTCATCACGTTTTTTACAAAGGCTGTCAATCCAACCAAAACAAACAGCTTCTTCAGTAGCCTCAATGAGGCTAACACAGGCTTTCGTACTCTTTTTTTTGTGCAGAATTAACCAAACAGATTTATCTGTTTCGCAATTTTTGTTCAACCACTTTCGCCACTCTTTTCTTGTTTTACAGTATATGGCGGGCTTGCCGTCTTTCATCTCCATTATTCCGCTGTTTTCTTCTCTAAAATTTCCAAATAGTGTTTATTTGTCATAATTCCGAGAACATTCCCAAATGGGTCAATTACAGAAGCTGTTACAAAAGCCATTTTCCCACCACTTCTATCTGTGATTGGCTCAAATAATTTTGCTCCTTTAGAAATTAAGAGTTTTAGCGTATCTTGTAATTCATCAACATGCCAATAAGCGATTGCTCCACCAACCTTCTCTGTTGAATTTTTCGGTGTATACTTTCCATCAATAATGCCAAGTTCGTGCTGATAATCACCAAGTCGGAACTCAGAATAGCCCGGAACATTAAAATAGGGCTCCATTCCTAAAATTTCACTGTACCATTTTTTTGCTTCTTCGTGATTGTCTGCATAAAAACTGATGGTGGCAAGTCCTCGTAATTTGATATTTTCCATTTCTCTTTTTTTTTTAATTAATTCTGGCTATTCATTTATTTTCGGTTTACTCAATTATTATCAATAGCATTCTAAACGTTTTGATTTAATGTTTAAGTAAATCTTGTGAAGAAGCAACTAACTGTATTACTTCAATTTGTGGTAAACCTTCCAAACCGCTTTCATCCCGATGTTTCTGGAAAGATAGAAATGAAGGGACCTGAAGCAACTGTTTTTGAATTTCCTCATTTTTATAGTGTGATAGATGGACAAAAGTTTTTCCGTCTCCACACAAATAGGATACATATTGAAAGTCGTTTGAATTCAATTTTTTAAAATCAACCATAAACAAATTAATGTTCTCTTGGTTCTTCTGAACGAATTCAGGTTTTACGGTGTACGTTACTTTTACAGTTATCATTTTGTTTATTTTTATCATATAAACCATTTCCATCAAAATATTTTTTCCGTTGAATTTCGCCATATTCCTCCATTGTCATTTGGTGTGGAGTGAAATTTTCGGGTAAACTAATAATGGTCTTAATTCTATCTATTCTAAAATTTCTAAATTCGTTTCTTAACCTACACCAAGCTACTACAATCCAATCTTCTGAAAAACTATGATAAATAGCAAACGGTTCAATACTTCTTATAATTGGCTGTATGTCTGTTTCTTTTTTATAAGCTATTTTTAACACATTAAAATTGGTTAAAGCAGATTGTATTATTGATAGGTAATTACTTGTTTTTTTATTTTCCCAATTTTTTCCTATTATAGTTCGATTGGACAAAAAATCAGCTTTAATTTTTTCATCATTTCTTAATACTGCTTTTACTTTACTTATGGCATTGTTAAATTCTTTTATTAAGGATTCATCTTTAGTTTTTGACATCATTTTTTCAGCAAAAATTAAAGCATTTGCTTCTGGTTCCGTAAACATTACAGGTGGAATTTTGTATCCATTCATTAAAGTGTAACCTTTTCCTTCAATAGCAACAATAGGTACGTTGGCTTGTTCTAAAGCTAATAAATCTCTATAAACGGTTCTTTTACTAATCTTAAATTCTTTAGACAATTGTGCTACGGATACGTATAAATTGGATTGTAATTTTAAATGAATGGCTGTTAACCGGGAAAGTCTTGAAATATTATCTGTATATGCCATTACAATAGTATTTTAAACGCTTAATATAGCAATTTCATCCATTAGAATTTCAATATCAAAATCCTGTTTTTGGACGATATTTATAATAGCAGCATTATCTAATGCTTCGTTATAAGTATCAATTCTTAAAATATGGTCACAATCATCAAGATCAAAATCAACACAGTAATTAGGAAACTTATTTTTTATTTGTTTCTTTGTTTCCTTTGCTTGTTTCTTTTTTAAGATATTAGTTTTATATACTTCTATCATTTTATAACCTTTATAATTTTATACAACAAAGAAATAAGGAGTTGTGACAACCCTTCGACAGCCTTTTTTAATTTTTAAAAAAACTAAACACAATGTGACAATAAATTGATTGTAGCTCCATTGGGGTCTTTTACAAAAAATCGTCTTACGCCCCAATCTTCATTGGCTATTGGATATACAATTTCAATTTTTTGCTTTTTGGCACGTTCAAACCAATTGTCAATATCCGAAACTTCAATTGATATAAATATTGCAGAGTTATCTAAAGGTTTGTTTTCATTATTTTGAAAAATTGAGATTTGTGCTGTTGGGTTTTCTTTTGACACGAAAGTCAAAATCCAAGCCAAATCCATCGCTAAGTCCATTCCTAAAAATTCAGTATAGAATTGCTTACTTTTCTCTATGTCGTTTGAATAAATATTTGGAACAATCCTTCTCATGATTACTTTGTTTTTTGTTGAGTGAATTTGATTAAAATCAAACCCCAAATTGTCTTAAATGGTGGTCGTAATGCTTATAAGCAAAAATCCCAATTTGTTCTTTGGTCATTTTGCCGAAAAAGCCATGAATAAAACTTGGGTTATTATAGACTCCATATTGCTCAGTTAATTCAATTAGAGTCTTTTTTTCCTTTTCAAAATCTCCATTTTTTTCTTTGATAGTAAAGTTTGAACCTGCCGGTGCCCCCTTACCCATACGTTTGTCGTTTTTGGTGTTGCTCTTTAGTACCATTTTGCCAATAAGTTTACCAACAAAGTCTTGTTTATAAGGTATATTGTTATCAATGCCTAACACCCATTGATTCCATTTATTCAAATGTTTAATCATTTGGTAAACATTCATTTTACCCCATTGCGCTTCACTGTCCTTGTCAATTTGCTCTATTCGATTGATGAGTTGCTTTCTATTATCTTGGTCGAAAATTGTTTTCATCTTTATAATTTTATACAGTATGATGTTATGGTCTTTATTTTTTCGCCTTTTGCACTTTGAAAGACATAAAAGTCTGAAAATGCATATTGCTTTCCGTTTTGCATTTTCATCATCCCATTGGCAGCTCCTTCTTTACCGTGGGATAGGATTTGGTCAATTCTCAATTCAGCTACTTTAACAGATTGCATTTTTTCTAATTCCTCTATAAACGCTTTTATTCCTTCTAATTTTTTATCGCCAATCCTATTCCAAACAATATCGTCTGTTACATTTTCGGTTAAAAAAGCAACATCTCCTTTCGCAAAGGCTATATTAAAACGTTTGATAAATTCCATTTTGGGCGAGTTACCACAATTGGGACTAGCTATTATTCTGGTCATCTTTATCGTTTTTAATATTACATATTCTCATTATATAAAAGATTAAACTTATGTCCATCTGGGTCGGTAAATACACAAACGTAGAAGTCATTTTTATCGTAGAATTCTTTCCTGTCGGTGTTTGAATCGAATAAAATTTTACCTCCTGCCTTATTTATTTCAGCAATCCAATGGTTGTATTCTTCTTTACTTTCTGCTGCCATAGAAAACATCACTTCATTGCCTTGATTTAAATCAGCCGTTTTTCCTTCCAGACTTTCTTCCAGTTTTTCTTTTTTGAAAAAGTGAATCACAAAATTATCAGAACCAAAAAAGAAACTGACTAAATCTTCCGAAGGGCTTCCATTTAACTGAAAGCCCAATGATTTATAAAATTCTGTCGTTTTTTCTATGTTTTCTACACCAAGGTTTGCCCAAATCTGTTTTGTTTTCATATTGATTCTATTTTTCAATTACATCCACAATCAGTTTTCACTTGTTGACTTTCGTTTAAGTGCTTAATTATATATGGTGACATTTCCATCTTTTCTGACTTGTTTTGAGGTTCAAAATACCCTTTCAACAGAACTTCTATCAACATTTCTTTTGTGGGTTCAGACGTTGTTAAACCGTTCCAATACCATTCTCTTTTTTCAGAATGATCGTTTGCATGATTTGGGTAAAAGTCAAGGTTCCCTACCCTTATGGTTGGGGAAGCAATGATTTGTACTTTTTCAGCTTCTTCAATCGTCTTCACTGTTTTTGACTTGAAAAAGATTTCACAATCCAATTTATCAAATAGTTTTTGTACTTCCTGAATAGCAGAAACTAATTCACCTTGAACCGTATCACAGGCTGAGCAAGAATTATTTTCATTTGTTGTCATTTCTACTTGAATGAGTTCTACTTTTAATACTTTTTGTGTTTCCATGTTCTTATTGATTTAAATTTTGATTTACCTCTAAGACTTTGAAAACACTAAAAAGACGCAACAATTTGTTTTTTTATTCTAAACAACAGGCTTTGGTTATATGATATGACAGGTACTGATGTTCGGAAGATTCGAGCTTACCACATTCTTCAAACTTTTCTTTTAACATTTTTCTTGCTCTTTGAATTCTTGACTTGGTAGCCGTTAATGTTAAGCCCATTTGTGTTGCAACTTCTTTTTGAGGGATTCCTTTAATATCTGAAAGGTGTAATGGCAGAGCATATTTCTTTGGTAGTCTGTCCAAAAAATGATGTAGCCAAATAAAAATCTTTTCGTCATAATCATTATTGGCTGATACATCTAAATTCTCTAGATAAAAATTTGTGGTTCTCTGGTTTTTCTTTTTATAATAGTCCGCAATTGTGTTTTGAGTAATGCGATAAAGCCAGGGTTTAATGTGTTTTACATCGTTCTTTCGTTCGCAATAATTTATAACTTTTATCAATACCGCTTGTACTATATCATCAACATCTTCTTCATTTGATACTCGCTTGTTTACATAAGCTCTTAATGGGTTATGATACATTGCCCAATACGTATATATTTCACATTTCATATATTTAGTATTTTTCATCTTTTATATTTAGTAAAATATCTGGAACAACAGACGTTATACCGTTTATAGTTGCACCTGCGTGAGCTACATTTCTAGCTGTTTCTAAAAACGGAATGGGGAAGTTTAAGTCCGGTTTTGAAATATCGTCTAAATACCCTTGCTCTGCTTTGGTGAGTGTAATTTTTAATGCATTTAAATTGGTGGTTAAATGGTCCATTGTGCGAACTCCCATTAAGGTTGATGTGACACCTGGTCTAGATATTACCCAAGCCAATGCAATTTCCCCAGGGGTAACATTTTTTTCTTTAGCAATTTTAAGAAGTCCATCTATAATCGAATACGTACTTTCAGAAAATGCTGGATTATCATACCTATCACTCAGCTTTTCGCCTTTATTATCTCTTGTATATTTCCCTGTTAAAACACCTTGTTTAAGTGGCGACCATGGCATAACTCCTAAGCCCAATTCTTGAGCCATAGGTATTAACTCACCTTCTGATGTACGTTCCAATAAAGAGTATTCAACCTGTAAACCAATAAAAGAGGACCACCCCCGAAAATGAGCTATCATTTGAGCCTGAGAAATTTTCCAAGCGGGTGTATCTGATATGGCAATATACCTCACCTTCCCTGATGTAACAAGGTCGTGTAACGCAGATAAAGTTTCTTCTATTGGGGTAAATTCATCATAAGCGTGAACCCAAAACAAATCGATATAATCTGTTTTCAGTCGTCTTAATGAATTTTCTAAAGATGTTATCATTGTTTTACGACTTGTTCCTCCTCCGTTGGGGTCTCCAGGATACATATTCCCAAAAAACTTGGTTGAAAGCACAAGACGATCTCTTCTTATGTTATTTCCTTTAATATAGTCTCCTATAATTTTTTCGGAATGACCTTTGGTATAAATATTTGCAGTATCTATCGTGTTTCCACCCAGTGCAATATATTTTTCTAAGATTTTTACTGAATTCTCAGGGGAAGTGCCGTAACCCCAATCCTTTCCAAATGTCATGGTACCAAGGGTTAGCGGACTTATACGTAGACCTGATTTTCCTAATGTTTTATATGATGTTAATTCCATGATTCTTCGTATTTTGATTTTTGTCTAAAAATTTCATCTATCTATTATTTAAAAATCACAACCAACCATTATACAAAACGACCAGAGCAATCGTGTCAAAAAAACCGTGAACAGCAATATTGAACCATAAATCGTATTTTCTGAAATAAAATATAATTGCCAATAACATGCCTACTAGCCCTGTAATAATTTGCCCTGTGAGCCCTTGATAACTATGTACCCAACCAAAGAGTACCCCAAAAAATAGAATGTTACCTATAATACTCCATCTGCTTTCTCCAAAAAATTTTACAAATTGATTCATAAAGTAGCCTCGAAATATCATCTCTTCTCCAAAGGCAACTGATGTCCATATTAATAATAACATACTCAACAAAATCTCCCCATTTCCTTTTAAAGCTTCAAAATGAGAGAAATCTAATGGTTGCTTTGTGAAGTGGGTTATTACAGGAATAAGTATATAAAAATACAATAGAAACAAACCTAAAGCAACCATAGGTGCTAGGATTAACAAATTAAAAACATTAAATCGCTTAGATTTAAATCCTAAAAATTTAAATCCGCTTTTACCAAATTCAAGTACACTCGCTACAATAACAATAAATATAGGTAGTATTGTTTGAAATTGATTTAACCCCAACGGTACAGTTAATAATACCATTGAGATTATGAAAGCTAAAATGGGTATTAATTTTGTTTTCAAAAAAGCGTTATGCTCCATAGTGATATATTGTTTTTGTACCTAACTATTCAATTGTAATTTGTTGATAATGCTCGCTAATGCTTTTGGCTTGGATAACATTGGCCAATGCCCCCCATTCAATTTATTAAACGTTATGTTACCAAAGTTAGGATTCGTTTTAATTCTTTCAGATAAGTTGCCTCCGATATAATACGTAGGGATATTTTTTAGGACATCCTTATCTATTTGGACTTTATCGGTGATTGTTTTACCCGGGTGGCCAACCATTGTATTTATTAAGTAATATTTTTGAGATTCGGATAAAAATGGTTGATGTATTAATTCCTCCATAGTCGGTGGTGGCCACAAACCATTGTTTTGTTTTATTGCCTTAATCTCTGATTCAACATCTAATCCTGCCACTTCTAACAAGGACTTATTATTTTCAGGTAAAAAAGCTTCAACAAAAATCAATCCCGCAATTTTATCAGGGAACCGTGCTGCTGCCAAAGAAGCCACAATTCCAGAATAGCTATGTCCTACAAGATAACATTGGTCATTTTGTTGAGCCTCTATATATGTTGTAACATTATGTATGTGAGTCTCTAAATCAATATGCTTTTTAGTAATTTCTTTATCAAGGCCTTCTAAAGTTATTGAAAGTGATTCGATACCTAAATTGGATAATTCATCTACGATAAGCTCCCAAATAGATGCATCAGACCAAGCTCCGGGAATTAAACTGAGTTTTTCGTTTTTCATAGCTACATGGTTTTAAAAGAAAAAAGGATTACTCCCAGTTTAATTGCCAAGAAACCCCAAACCTATCTTCTACAAAAGCAAATTGTTTGCTAAACCCATAGTTGTCTAAAGTCATTTTTACATCTCCATTTTCGGATAGCTTTTTAAAAAGCTGTTCAATTTCTTTATTATTCTCACATTCCACCCAATTAGACACTGCAGGTGTAAAGTCCCAATCGTGTTGGATAAAACTATCGCTACAAATAAACTGCTTGCCGTTTAATTCAAATAAAGCTCTTAATACGGTTCCTTCTTTGCCTGGCCCATCTTTTCCGTAGCGTTGTATTTCAATCACTTTTGAATTATCGAACAAGTCGACATAAAAATTCATAGCTTCTTCAGCGTTGTTTTTTTGGAATGTTAAAAAAGTTGTGATTTGTTGTTTCATTATTTTGATTTTAAACGTTGAATTAATTTTCACAATGGTTCTTCAATCGGTAAAGAAACATTGCCCAGTTATAATTGCACCAGCCGTAAAATTCAGTGCGTGCTCTCCAGTCAAAATGTTTAAGTTTAATTGTTATGACTTTATCTTTTTCAATAAGTTCAAAAGATACTTTAGTTCCTACCCATTCTTCATCAGACACGATGCATTCCCAAACGATTTTACTGTTTTCAACAAGTACAAGAATCTTAAATTTTGTGATATAACCTTCATCAAAATCAAACTCATTCACAAAACCAATTTCTGGTTTTACTTGGAGTTTTTTGGTCCAAATATTTCCTAACCCGTCTTCAGAAATAAGTGTATTATAGACTTTAGAAATAGGGGCTTTTATGTAGTTGATATGTTCAATACTTTCCATAATATATGCATCCTTATTTTAAGGAATGAAATCCAATAGAATTCCCTTCAGTATCTTTAACAATAGATACAAAGCCATGTTCTCCAATACCCATTTTCGCTTGAATAATTTCAGCTCCATTTTCCATAGCTCTATCTTCCAACACTTGGCAATCCTCACATCCAAAATAAACGAGACTTCCGTTTACAGAAGGAGTTATCCCTTCCATTTTCACCAAAGCACCAGCTGCACCATAATTTTCCATATCACTAGGGAAACATTTCATTTGTACAGTCCCATTGGCTGGATCACTCATATCTTCCAATGTTACTTGAAGTACATTTTCGTAAAACTTTGCAGCTCTATCTATGTCATTTACATATATTTCGAACCACACTACAGGATTAAATTTTTTCATCTTATCTATTTATCTAATTGTTATGATTACAAAAATGAAAATAGGAAAGCTAAAAAATCTTGTCCTATGGCAAGTTCTCTGTTTGAGATAATATTTCTTTCCTAATTCTACTTAAAGAAGTGTCAGTAATCCCTAAATAAGTAGCAATGTATTTTAAGGGAACTTCTTTGATTATTTGTGGTTTCTGAGTCATTAACTCCAAATATCTTTCAGATGCACTTTGCGTATGCATATTAACAGCGCGATGTTTGGCTATAAAAAGTTGCTGTGACATCCAGCTGCGCCCCCATTCAGTAAAGCCTTCTATAGTACTATACAACTTTTGAAAATCATTAAACTCAATTTTATAAACTTCACAGTCTGTTAATGCTTGTATAGATTCATTAGAAGGTGTACGAAGAAATAATGAAGCTACTTCAATTAAAATATCATTAGAACAAAAAAAATCGGTAGTGATCTCGTTGCCTTTATAGTCGATAACAAATGAACGAAACAAACCTTTTTTAATTAGAAAATATTCGTTGCTAATCTTACCTTCCTTAAGTATGATTTCATTTTTTGAAAACTCAACTTTGGTATGGGCGGCCATAATAACTTCATAGTCCTCTTTTTTAATACTTGGATAGTTATAAATACTTTCAAAAAAGGAATCTGACATTATTTTTTTGTTTAAAAATATGAATTATTTTTCATCCAACTCCATAGCTTGTAAAATGTAATACTCAAGTATGTCGTCTTTATAATCTTTGGGGTCACTCAATCTTAAATTTAATGATTTTTTTCCGACTCCTTCCAGTAGTTTATACTTGTCATCAAACTGTTTACCATCCGTAAATGAAAAGGTAATTCCTTTTAGGGTAGGGCTCACGGAGATGATAATTCTATTGTGTCTATAAACTGGGATACCATAATATTTTTCGGTTCCTCCTCGCATTTCTTCTTTTAGTGTTGGGAATTTTGCCTTAATCAAGCTCCTAAACTTTGTAAAAATAGGTTGATACTCTTCCTTAATTTTATCTTTTATGAATTGATTGATGGTATTCATATGAGCTAATTTTTGAAATAAGATTTTTGGAGATAATGAGCACAACTCCAAACCCAAATAGCACAAAATACGATAACGATTCTACCAAGCCAACCAATTGGAGTCTCTGGTGTAATTATACCATTCGTTTCACTCAAATAAACACCCATAGCAATTATTAAAGCAAACTCTAAACCCCAAAGAATTATAGTTAATACAAACATATTTTTTCTAAATGGTTTAAGCTGTTCCTGTTTTCTAAATTGATAAGTAATAAACAGCGTAGCTAAAATCATAAAACCTAATAATCCTGCTGCTGCGTTATGAATTTGACCACTTATAGTCATGTGCTCAGGTAAAGTATCAACAGGATCAGTATTAAAAATGCCTGCTAAGAAATTACCAAGAGACGCTATTACTAACAACGCTCCTCCAATTTTAGAACCTATTTTGGATACGTATTTTATTAAGTATAAGCCTAAGGTTAAAAAACTTATACCAAGTAAAAAGAATGCAATCTGCATTAACCAACCTGCATTTCCTAATGCATATTCGCTAATAGGTTGCCATACAGGACTCACTGGAGTGTTTATAAGATGTAATAATATTAACAGGAAAATAAATCCAATAGCACCTGTTTTGGTGACAGTTAACTTGTTCATTTAATTATAATTTTTAGAATGGTAGTTTATTCTCTTTTCCCTTTTATATAGGCATACATAGCCATGGCGTGACCATGACCTAACCCAAACTCTTCTTTCAACCAATTGGTCACTTCGGTAGCCTTAACAGCTAATTCTCCATTTTTAGTAAAGGCTTTTTCTTCTGCAAAATTTTGGAAGTCCTGAGCAGTTTTGCAAGTTTTATCCTCGATGTTCTTGATATAAGTTTGGAATGCCATAATTAATGAGTTTTCATTTTAAATTTGATTTTTTGTGAACAGACGTAAGAAACTCCTAGTACTGCACCTACTACAATAGGCATTATGATATTTGCAATAACTTGGTCTACTACTACATGACTTATGACTGCAAAAATTAAATTGAAGGTCAAACCTGCATAAGCCCATTCCCTTAGTTTTGCAGGAAGCTTTGGAAACATTATTGCTGTTGCTCCTAACACTTTACAAACAATTAAAGCATAAGCAAAATAATCAGGGTATCCTAATGGTTTGGTTCCTGCGTTAAAGTATTCGTGTGCGAATAAAAGCGTTGCCAATGGCATTAAGGCCTCTAAAGCAAAAATGATGGAAGTTGCTATCCAAAATATGGTTTTATTCTTTTTCATTTTTTTAGATTTATTAATAATTCATCCAATCTTACTAACGTTGATTTAAGTCCATCTTCCATTCCCATTTCTATTATAGTTTCTAAATCTTTTAGAGAATTGTAGGTTACAATGGTCTCAACTTTTGATTTTTCATTCAAATCTAAAAAACTCACATGCCATTTTGCTCTTGGCAAAGCTGGGTTTAGATTTCCATTTTTATCACAAAACCCATCTAATGATTTATAATAATCAATAGGTTTAATTTCTGTGAAATCTGTTCGTCCCCAGTGCTCAGTTCCGTTTGGTTCTATCATTGCGTATAACCAATATCCGCCTTCCTTAAAATCCATCATCTTTGTTTTGGCCGTCAATGGTTTTGGTGCAAACCACTTTTCTAATAATTCACTTTTCGTGTAGCAATCCCAAACAAGTTCTCTTTCAGCGTTAAATTCACGCACAATTGTAAGTGTGTTATCCTTCTTGTTTACCAAGAAGTCAAAGTGTAGTTTATTCATTGTTTTTTATTTTTAGTTAATAATAATTGATCTAAGTTTAAAAGTGCCATCCCGAAACCTTCCTTAAAGCCCATTTCAATCAATTTTTCAATGTCTTCTAGTTTATCGTGTTTTAAGGTAACATCTACTAATGTAATGTCATTTTTTTCTGTAAAAATATTTGTCCATAATGAGCGTGGTTTCATTGTATTTTCATTCCCATTTTCGTCACAAAAAGCATCTAACCAAGACAATAACTTGTTTACTTCAATCCCCTTATAATCAGCTTTGCACCAGGTCTTTTCGTTATTAGGGCTTACCATTGCATAAAGCCACATTCCGCCAATTTCTAAATCTAAAGTTTTAGTTTCAATATGATAGGGTTTTGGTGCCCACCACTGGTTTAACAATTCTGGTTCTGTCCAAGCTTTCCAAACCAATTCAAGATTAGCATTAAATTCTCGCTGAATGTTAATAGTTTTATTTTCCTTATTCACGGAAAAATTGAACAATAAATTACTCTTCATTTTTTTTGTTTTTAAGTGTTTCTAATAAATTATCTAGTTGGTTAAATCTATTTTCCCAAATGGCTCTAAATTGCTCTAACCATTTATCGATTTCTTTCATTTTTTCAACTTTTAACTCGTAGTATATTTCTCGACCTTGTTGGTTTGCATCAACTAAGTCGCATTCATTTAAAATTTGAATGTGTTTAGAAATAGTAGGCCTTGCAGCATCAAAGTTTTCAGCAATTGCTCCTGCTGTCATGGATTGGGAAGTAAGTAGCACCAATATTGCTCGTCTTGTTGGATCGGAAATGGCTTGAAAAATATCTCGTCTTAATTTCATTATGAAGTTATTTGACTACAAATATATATGAAGCCACTTAACTACGCAATAATAAATAAAAATTTTTAGTACTATTCTATAGCATTGATAAATTTGATATAGAAACCTTAATTACAACGAACTCTCCTCTTCTATAAAAATAAACTTGACTTCGCTATATATTTTTTGAAAATGTATTGCCAGGTCGGCTGCAGATAAATGGCATCCCTGTTTAGGCTTCTCTTTTAAAATGAGTTGCAA
>NZ_LXEI01000022.1 GCF_001642835.1 Pseudotamlana agarivorans | reverse complement strand
ATCTCCGTAAAGTAAATCGTTTTGCACTTTATCTTGCATCACATAAACCGTACAAATATCATAACTACGGAGTGTCGCTGGAATTCGGTGCATATTGGGTAATTTTAAAGTTGGTGCTTCTTCCATCAGTAAAAAAGACGATGCTTTACCTCTTAAGCTCATCTGTTTGATAATGGTATGCATTACCATGGCAATAACAGGTGAATACACCGAGTCGTATTTCGGGTTATTAACCAAGGATATCACCGCTGGGTTTTCAGGGTTGTTGATATCTAACGGAACCTCATCCTTAGAGAGCACATAAAACAGTTTTTGAGAACTTATCTTTTTGAAAGCGTTCGCCAAGGTACTTTTAACTCCTGCCGTTTGTTTCTCTGAATCTATGCCATTAATAAAAGCACTAGCCATACTTCTTGAAGTAAAATCTGATTTCAAAAAGGCTACCAATTTTTTAGTACTTAAAATTTGAAACAAGGCAATGACATGAGGTAGCGTACAAAATTCAGGATATGCTGTTTTCATTTTCCATATCATCCCACTCAATAAGCCTTCCACGGCATCTGAAAAAAATTTGCTGCCTCCCTTATTTTCAGAGAGGTTTTGTTCCATCAGGTTTTCCATTAGAACTCGTGACACGTCATTAACACTTTCCTCGTTAGGTAGATAATGCGGGGCGATAGGATTCACCCGATAATGGATTTGATCAAAGGCAATGGTATAAAATGTCATTTTCATGTCACTAAACAGCGGATAGGCAATTTCGGTAAGTTCAAAATCTTTATAATCATGAATCACCCCACAAAAGCCATTCTGACTAAAATGTTTCAGAAAATTATAGACCACACTTTCAGTTTTCCCACTTCCTGCCGATCCAATAACGGATGCTCCTCTTCGGATATTATCGATTTTAAACTTGCCGTTTTTCAATTTAAAACGCACTTTGTATTTTTTATGAACTGATCCATTATTTTCACCATAGAACCATCCATACAACAAAGCTCCAATGATTAAGGTTGGACAAACAACAAACAAAATGATATGCTCTAATTGCCAATTCATATACCTATAGATCCAGATTCGATTGCTTTACCTATACCTTTTTTCAAGGTGTTGATTGCTTTTAATGTGAGCTGAAACTTATTCGTAGGCATACTCAATAAAGTGGTATTCACGCCTGTTTTCTGCAATAAATTAAAGGCTATGGCTTTTTGGTTAGTGGGTAACCTTGTTATCGTTAAGAAATACAGCTTAGGATCTTTTAAATAGGTTTTTCGTGCTTTGTAGGATTCCACATAATTTCGCTTGTAACTGAACATCGTATCAAATGTTTTTTCGGCATTCGTATAAAATAAATCCCGATCAAAACCTCGTTTTACCAGCTTGCCGTTCATTTCTACTACAGTGGCTTTGTACTTGCTTCCTGGAGAAAGGCTATAACGGTTAGACGCATCCTTACGGCTCACAATAATATGGATATGACTTTGTGGTCCAGGTTTAGACATATCGCGAACGATACGTTTGCCATTGTTTTGATGGGGCGCTTCACGCTCCAAACGTTCTATTTCTTTTTTCATTTTATTGATATCCCCTTTGGTTTCTCCGTGTTGTATACTTCTAATTTTCTGGTTCAATTCTAGTATTTTAGTGGCATACGGTTGGTTTTCCTGTATTTGCTTATCTGAACCTTTAAAAGTA
>NZ_LXEI01000021.1 GCF_001642835.1 Pseudotamlana agarivorans | reverse complement strand
AATTTAGAACATCAATTTTCCTAAAACCACCTTCAACCATTGAAAAGAAAAAAGACCCCAAATTTGAGGTCTTTCTGCATGGTATTAAAAATTAATAATCAAATATTAAACACATAGGTATAACTATTAAGGTGTCGGATGGCTTCTTCTTCTAAAACAGTTTGATAATTCAAATGGTGTTTTAGTGCATAAGCTTTTAAGGAGTTTCCAAATTGGCGCTCAACATCTACTTTTGAGGTTTTCAGCAATCGTTCTTGGGTTTCAGCATCTAAATTGGAATAATTCAAATAAATCATCACTTTAAATTTAAATTAGTCCATTGTCCGCGAAACTAAAAAAGTCACCATCTGGCGTAATAATGAGGTGATCCAGCACCTTAATATCTAATAACTTTGAAGCTTTTATAATCTTCTCAGTAATTTGTTTATCCATTTCACTGGGTTTAAGCTTTGAACTCGGGTGATTATGACATAAAATCAAGCCGGTTGCAAGTGTTTTTAATGCAATGGCGAACAACAATCGAATATCAACTAAAGTTCCAGTCATACCACCTGTAGACAGTTGATAAATACCTTTAACCTTATTGGCATTATTCAGTAACACGACTTTAAAAGACTCATAAACGGCAATCGTATTCTTATCCCAATGTTCGTAAATCACCTCATTTGCCATTTTTGAACTGGTTATGACCACCGAAGTTTTTAATTGCTCCTTATAAGATATCTGTATTTCATTAACTTTGCTTTTCATAAGCTTCAATTTTTGAAGTTTTAAAATAAATAGAGGGTGCTGAGTTAAAAGGGAGCACCCTCTTATTTTTTACATCTATTTACTAAGTAGCAAAATTTCACTAATTGTAATTTCGGTCATATAGCGTTTAACGCCGCCTTTATCCTCATAACTTCTTGAGGTTAGTTTTCCTTCGATGGCAATTTCTTTGCCTTTAGTCACGTACTTTTCTACGATATCCGCCTTTTTACCCCAGGCTACTAAATTGTGCCAACTGGTATTGTTTTGTTTTTCGCCTTGGGCATTGTTGTAATACTCATTCGTAGCCAATGAAATACGGGCTAACTTTTTTCCGTCTTCTAAAATGGTCATCGTTGGCTCTTGCCCTACGTTACCAATTAACTGTACTTTGTTTTTAATTGTACTCATGATTAAAAAATTTAAAAGGTTAATAAATGCCCCTTATTTTGGCTTTAATTAAACTTGAATTTTAAGGGGTGCTTTGTATACTTCTCTCTAAAAGAGTACCATGTTTGAGGTGGGTTTTGTAAAGACTTTTATCAAAAGTTCAGGAGTGTCTGCGACGTGGTAAAATCCTTGGATTTTCAAGGAAGTAGAAACCTTAAGTTTTGATAAAATTTACTTGGTCTTTACAAGTTCCACTATAGCCTTAGGCCTTCTTATGAAAACCATAACGGCGTAGGTGTACAGGAAGTTAAACCTGCAGTGTTATGGGAATTCATATTAGAAGTGCCTTTGGCTATGCCTGGTTTTTGCTGTACCAAAAACCAATAAAGGCCTCAAACATTATAAACCCCTTAAAATGCTTGACAGAGATGGTATTTTTAGGACGGAGCGTGCAAAGTCCCGAGAAGACTTTGCCGAAATGACCGTTAAGAAAATAGTATTTCTGGCTTTCTTATTAGATAAAATCAAAATATAATATCTTCTTCTTTTGTGAGTTTTAAAGTGGATGATGTAGTGGCAGCGGACTCTGGTTTAAAATCAAAAAAACTTAGGAATATTATCGCTTTTTTGGTTTTAAGTCTGTGTCCAAGAGGGTATCTTGAAGTGCTTTTTCCGAAATGGAGCTTGTCGAAATGCAGGGAAATGTCCTGAAATGAACTATTAATAATACCTTGCATAAGGGGTAGCAGCGGCATCCTTTTGTGATTCATAAAAATCACATAAGATATAGTGGATGACCCGACCCACTTACATTTTACATTTAAAAATGTAAGTGGTGTCATGCCCAAATGTAACAAATGCTCTATATAATAATTATTCATGACTCATTTTTAATAACGACAAATTTTACTTAACAAACCTAAGCGTTCTCCTATGCATAAATAATTCAAACTAATACTTCACTTAATAGCCATTTAAACCCCATAAGATTTACTTTATGAAAAGCCTTATCTTTCTTAAAAAATACTCCTTCTAAAAATAATATAGCACTAGAATGATACACCCTATTCAAAATTACTATTATGATTTTATACACTAAGTAAAAGGCTTTTGCATAAAATCTTTAAAAAAATCACAAGGTTATTAATCCAACTTTTGAACTGTATACTTTGTTTTAAAAAAATCACTCAACTTTATTTCATAAATATTGGGGGATGCTTTTTTTGAATAAATGGTTTCTTCATAACCACCTACGATATAAAGTGCATCATTATAAAAATGCAAACTGGCCTCTTTTAGCTGTAAATTGATATGAAATTTAGATATATCTTTTGTTCTAGTATCAAAAACTAACATATTACCTCTCTCATAAATGTAGACGTCATTTCCTTTTACCGCAAGTGCTGGTCGTTTCATGGGTATTGGTAAATTGCCTATAGTTTTCCATGAGCCATCAATCAAATTGAATACTTCAATATCTGAAAGTACTTTGTCTTTATATCCTCCAAATAAGTAAATTTTATCTCCTAACAGAGTCCCACTAACCTCTTTTGGGTTAAGCATTTCTGTTAATTCATACCAAAGTCCTGTTTTAAAATTATAAATATGAACTTTATCTATATAGCTAATAGGAGCAGTAGCATTCTTTTTATAAGAACCACCTAACACAATTAGATAATTATTATACACAGCTGAAGTAAAATTTACTGATTGATGTGGGTTTGTTTTATCGATTCTAACAACCAAAGAATCTATATTTATAGATTCAACCTTATTATTAAGAGACTCAAATATACCATTGGTTGACATTTGTTTACCTCCTATGGCATATAAACTCCCGTCATAATAATTCAAATTATGATAAGCACGATTATTCAATTCTATCTTATTTTCTAACCATCTTTCAGTTTTAAAATCATAAACTTGCAATTTATCACTAAATCCATGGGTTGATTTTTCAGCATATCTTTTTGTTAATTTTGCGAAATCTTGCAAACCGCTTATTAAACCATTGGACATTATAACTGCTTTTTTCCCTACATCTGTTTGAACTAATTCATTCCCTCCCAGAATATAAACTTTGTTATTTTTAATAATAGACCCAAATCCAAAAACAGCATGGTGCATACTTGTAAGTTTTGTGAATTTTAATTTGTCTTTTAATTTACCGTATCGCTCTATTATAACTTCATTTAACGCTTCTGTTTTTTCGGTAAGGACAACGAAATTTTCTCTAAAATTAAAATCTAACAAAGCAATACTTGTTGTAGAATATCCTAATAATGAAAAATGGATTGTATCATTCTCCTTTAATAATTCATGTGTTTTTAAGGAAAAAAAACCATTCCTATCTGAAACCGTACCGGTATGATATTTTTTAAAATAAACATTTACATTCTCTAAAGGTTCATTGTTTTGATCAACTATTTTCCCACTTACAGTTTGAGAAAAAAGTTGGCTCCAACTTGTAAGACAAACAAGAAATAAAACTATTTTCATAAAAAATTAATTCAGTTATTACCATACATACCCAGAGCGCCAAATTTCCAAGCCGTCAATATTGAGAAAAAAACAATTAACTATATTACTCAAATTCTCAATTCTAAATTTTTAACAATTCTCTTTTTACTTCAAAGAATAAATTATGTCTAGTTTTGTTCTAAATTTACTCAAGTTATTCTTACCAATTATTTCTTTTGTTTAAAAAATTAATATTCTTGCTACCCCAACAAAAATGCAAGTGGCGTCACTCCCAAATAAAAATCCCCTCAATAACTTGAAGGGATGCTATAATTCTTTAATATACAAAATCCTTATTTTTTGGACTCCTCTAAAGATACCTTACGAAATTCTTTCATAAGCTTAGTCATTTCTAAAGTGGCTTTACGAGCTCTGGTTCCCGCAGCTTTATTTCCACTTTCTAACTGAGCATTAGCGTCTTTAGCGAATGCCTCGAATTGGGCATTGATTTGTTCTACAAGTTCTTTCATAATAAATTCATGGTTTTAATTAATAAAAAGTCGCTAAAATATAATAAAACAAACATAATAATCTAATATGTACATGTAATCTCAAAATCCATCCTTTGTCTTAAAATCTATATTTAGGCTAGCCAACATAATAGAATATCGACTATTTGATATTAGACCAAAGTCAATAAAACTTATTAATATCTACAAATCAATATGTTAAAAAGTTTAAACCTAAATATCACCAAAATTAACGAAATTGCAATAAATCATTTTTATAACCACCAAAATATTAAAAATATGGGAATAAAACCTGGACCAAAAAGAACAGCAAAATCAACAGGAAAACCAGACAGACGTCAAAGAGATAATAAAAACACTCCTGGTAATACACCGTCCTTGAAACCACATAAACATAAAAAGGGAGACTAACCAGAAAAGATGAGAAACAGAATTTGGGCAGAATTAACTCAATCTAAACATAATATAGAATTTGCTTCTAAATATTCTGACCGACAAAGGTTTATTTTAAGGATTTTCAATATTGGAATTCTTGCTTTTTCATCAGCAGGAATAATGGGGTGGAAAATATGGGAAAACCTACCTTTAATTGCTTGTATTTTAATTACCGGAGTCTCATTATTAAGGTTATTACAACCTCATTTAATTATGAATGAAAAACAATTAAAAAACTTAGACGACATTCATAAATTTTATACCGAATATTACAACAAAATTGAAAAATTATGGTATGACTTCGAATCAAATAGAGTAACAGAGGAGCAAGCAACAAACATTTTCTTTAAACTAAAAAAACTTGAAACCAATATTAATCCCATTATAGCAGAAACAATCAGAAGTAAACCCAAAAGAATTGTAAAAAAATGTAAAAAAAATACAGACGAATACTTTGAACAAGTATTTAACATCTAAAATTATGGCTAAACAATCAAATAATACACCTCAAGGAAAACCAACAAACAATCCGAACAGCACTCCCAATCCCAAAAGTAATAATAGTATGCCACGCTATCAGTCTCCACCAGATCCTCCTCCTAAAAAAGAATGATTAAGGTTAATTTTCTCCAACAATACATACTTCCTTAAAATTTTTACTTCTATATCCCAAAAAGTATATTTTTGGAAGACTTATGACATACCTAAGTTTTCGTTCAAAATTTGCTTTATCCCCATTTTATCTAACAAAGTAGAAAAAACATATATAGGAAATTGCCATTTCTTGAGTTTAATGTTATTCCTATGTTCTGGATGGATGGCTAAAAGGTATTTTGAATTATAGATTTTCAAAAACAGATAAACTTAAAGGAATAAAGCCATATTCAAATTTTCATCATAAGAATTACTATTCATTGTAGTACTACTTTCATTTACTTTTTTAATTTTAAGCTTTCTTTAAGATTAAGCCACTAAAGTTTTCAGAAAACTAAAATACCCCCTTATTGGGAAGAAACAGACATTACCTCAAAATGACTAAAAAAACAACGAAAGCCGATATAAATTTCGAACAGGAATTATGGAAGGCTGCAAATGAACTACGCGGAGCCGTTGCTGAAAACCAGTACAAAGATTTCATTTTACCACTTATATTCCTAAAGCATATCTCTGAGCGCTATGAATTAAGACGTGACACGTTAACTTTGATGCTTAATGATCCTAAATCGGATTACTACACTCAAGATACTGACGAACAACGCTATGTTTTAGAAGACTCAGACGAATACCTTTCTAAGAACACCTACATCATTCCTAAAAAAGCAACCTGGCAATTTCTACAGGATAATGCTGAGCAGGACAATATTAAAGTTCTGGTTGACGATGCCTTCCAATTATTAGATGATACTCTAGCAACATACAGGCCAGACTTAAAAGGGATTCTCCCAAGAATATTTGTTAAAAGCCAGCTAACAGCGAAGCAGGTTGCTGGTTTAATAAACTTATTGGCTAATCCCAAACTTTCAGAAAAGGAAAACCCAGACAGTGATATTTTAGGTCGGGTGTACGAATACTACATTGGTAAGTTTGCCATCGCCGAGGGTTCTGGTGCGGGGCAATTCTTTACTCCAGGGAGTATAGTACGCTTGTTAGTCGAAATGATAGAGCCTTACGAAGGCAAAATATTTGATGCCGCCTGTGGTTCGGGAGGAATGTTTGTTCAGTCCTTAAAATTCCTGAAGGCTCATAATGGAGACAAAAAGAATATTTCAATCTACGGACAGGAACGCTATGATGGTACACTTCGTTTATGTAAAATGAATCTTGCTTTACGTGATTTATCTTTCGATGTCCGTTTGGGAGACTCTTTACTGCAAGATAAGTTCCCGGACCTAAAAGCTGATTTCATTATAGTGAATCCGCCGTTTAATGTAAGCCAGTGGCATCCCGAAGATTTACCTGAAAATGACCCACGATTATTTGGTCCTAGAGAAGAGTTCACTACCGATGGTAATGCCAATTATATGTGGATGCAAACGTTTTGGAGCCATTTAAGCGACAAAGGTACAGCAAGTGTGGTTATGGCAAATGGTGCCATGACATCGAACAATAAAGGCGAAAAAAATGTACGCCAATATATGGTAGACAACAGCATGGTAGATTGTATAGTGCGCCTCCCAGACAAGTTGTTCTTAACAACTGGTATTCCAGCCTGTATTTTTATTTTAAGTAAAAACAGAGATGGTAAAGATGGCATACACAGAGAGCGTAGCAATGAAATTCTGTTTATAGATACTTCTAAGATGGGCACCATGGAAAGCCGTAAGCTGCGCGTATTAACCGATGAAGATGTTAACAAAGTTGCCGAAACCTATCATGCTTGGCGCAATGTTCCTTCTAAGGAGACAGCGCAATCTGTTAGCTATGAAAACATAGATGGCTACTGCTATGCAGGTACTTTGGATGAAGTTAAAAAACAAGATTACAAACTGACTCCTGGTATTTACGTTGGTAGTGAAGCCATTGAAGACAACGGTATCCCCTTTGAAGAAAAAATGGAAGCCTTAAAAACTCAGTTGCAAGGGCAGTTTGAAAATGGCAATAAGTTACAAGTACAAATTTTAGAGAATTTTAAAAAATTTTAAAATGGTAGCAGGATTATTTCTTAGGAATTTTAAAATTTATAATGGTATTAATTTTATACCCTTTTTAGAAAAAGAAGACAACAAACTAAACTTATTTATAGGCAATAACGGCTCAGGTAAAAGTTCTATTTTAGAAGGGCTAGATTCATTTTTTAATGATAGAGATTTCATTATACATTCGGGGGCAAGGATTAGAGACTCTAGTGTTGCTCCTGTTTTTTTGATTAAAAAATCAAAACTATTTACAGAGTTTACTGGTGATAAATTTGAATTTGCAAACAGTTTGAGTTTAGCAATTTGGAATTTAGACTTTACCTCACTCTATGCAAGCACCCCAGAGCTTGAAAAATTTATTTCTCTTAGAGAAAATTTGAAAAACAATTTTTCATCAGATGAATATTTTTTATTTGTTTTTAGTAGTAATCCTAATAATAAAGAAACGGTTCAAGGAACGATTAAATCTAAAATTCAAAATCATATAACAACTGAATTAGCCATAGATGAAAGTGCTTTTATATCAAAACACAATTCCTTATGTGGACAAATAAAAGATTACTATCGTTTTATTTATATCCCCGTTGATATGTCGATTAGCGATTTCTTGAGAATTGAAGAAAATGGCATTCAGTCTTTAACCAATAAAGAACTTAAGGATGATATTAAAAGTACTCTTAATAAAACTCTGGAATTACCAGGTTTAGGTGCGCAAAGAAGAACTACTAGAAATGTCGCTATCATTAACTATATCAACGAAAAAATTCAGGAATACGTAGAAGAAGTTGAGGCAGCAGTTCAAACCATTGACTCAAGTTATCATTTTAATAGAGAACAAAGAACCAAAAAAGTAAATGTTAAAGACTTTACAGAGGTAATTATAGATGTTTATTTCTCAAAAAGGAGACTTCAAAAGGATGAAAAAGACATACAAGACTTAAGTGCTGGAGAACGTAAAAAGGCATTAATTGATATTACCTATGCTTTTATTTCTCAAGAACACGAGACGGACCATGAGGTGATTATCGGCATAGATGAACCTGAAACCTCTTTACATATTTCAATGTGCTATGAACAATATGAACGGATAGAAGAAATAGCTAACAAATTTAACACCCAGTTATTTGTCACTACTCATTGGTATGGAGGATTACCGGTATTAAATAAAGGGCGTCTTTATCATGTTCAAAAATCTCCTACTACAAATGTGAACATTGAAGTTTTTGAATTGGCAAATTATTTTGAAGAAAGAGGGACTCATCCAAATGATGTAAATCTAAAAAGCTTTTACGATTTAACATCTTCTATAATTAGTGCAGTAAGAAGTAAATCTACAAATTGGTTAATCGTAGAAGGAAAAACAGACAAAGATTATTTAAGTCATTATTTACCTGACAATCTAGATGTTAAAATATTACCTGTCGGTGGTTGTACTATAGTAAAAAAAATATACGAATATCTTTATTTACCAATTCAAGCAAATGAAGAAGCTAAAGATTTACAAGGAAAGATATATTGTTTAATAGATACAGACCGAAGAGGAATTAAACTAGAAGTAAATTCGGAAACAAAAAATAAAAAACTCTGCTTTAGAAGGATACAACTCGATCATGATACAAATAGTATTAAACTAGTTAGAATTGGAGATACTTTGAACACAGAAACAGAATTTGAAGAAGTTTTAAACCCAAGAAGATTTTATTCTGCGTTAGAAATTGTAATAAATAATAACCCAACCGTAATTTCTTCAAATAATTCTTCTGAAACAGTGCAACAAATATTTTCTAATTATGCTTATGAAGAAGAATCAATCTTTAGTTTTATCCGTGGTACCAATTCAATATTGAAGCTAGCTAGTCTTAATAGAAATTTCAATCGGGATACTGAATCTATACATGAGTTTTTCGATTCAAAAAAAGATGAAATTTGTCAAGAATATTTAAAGTTAGATCCGGAATCAAGTCCTCTTTGGATACAAGATATTATTCAATTTTATAATTAACTAAATGCCACACAACTGGAAAACATACAAACTTGGTAAAGTTGTAACGCTTCAAAGAGGCTATGACCTACCTAATTCAAAAAGAAAAATGGGGTCATATCCGGTCATTGCGGCTTCAGGATTTAGTTCATGGCATAATGAATTCAAAGTAAAAGGACCAGGAGTTACAACTGGTCGTTCAGGAACTCTTGGTCAAGTTTATTATGAAAAAAACGACTTTTGGCCTCTTAACACCTCACTTTGGGTAAAGGATTTTCATGGAAATGAACCAAAATTCATCTATTATTTTTTAAAAACATTAAAATTTGAGGAATTCAATTCTGGTACTAGTGTTCCTACTTTAAATAGGAATGATGTTCATAAAATAGACGTAACAATCCCACCCCTCTCTGAACAAAAAGCCATAGCATCCATCCTCTCTGCTATAGACGACAAAATAGAGAACAACCTAGCTATTAACAAAACCTTAGAAGACATGGCCATGGCCTTATACAAACATTGGTTTGTAGATTTTGGCCCATTTCAGAATGGTGAGTTTGTAGAAAGCGAACTTGGACAGATTCCTAAAGGTTGGGAGGTTAAACGGTTAGATGATTTAGCTAATATTTTAAATTCAAAAAGAATTCCATTAAGTTCAAGGGAGCGTAGTACTAGGAAAGGTAAGTTTCCATACTATGGAGCTTCGGGAATAATTGATTTTATTGATGATTACTTATTTGAGGGTGAATACGTGATTATTTCTGAAGATGGTGAAAATCTGCGTTCAAGAAAAACACCAATTGCTTTTAATGCATTTGGAAAATTTTGGGTTAATAATCACGCTCATATTGTACAGGGAAAGATGAGAGGTATCAACAAACTGATAATATCTCATATTGCCCAATTAGATATGAACCAATTTCTAACTGGTGCGGTTCAACCAAAACTAAATAAGCAGAACCTTCTTTCAATTGGCATACCATTTCCAAAAAATGTTTCACTTATTGACGAGTTGTTGGATAAATTTCATTCTTACTCAATGATGGTAATATCAAATGAATTGGAAAACCAAACCCTTATTCAATTACGAGACACCTTATTACCAAAATTAATAAGTGGAGATATTCAATTAAAAGCATTTAGACAACAAGTCGAAAATGCTCTCTAAGTAAAAGCCTATGACCACAGAAGCCAATATAGAAAACGCCACCATAGACTGGTTAAAAGATCTCAAATACAATTATACCCTGGGAACCGAACTGCCCCAGAATAATAAAGAAGTTGTATTAAAAGATCAGTTATTGGCTTTTATAAAAAAACAATACCCGCAGCTTCCGAATGAGGTTCAGCTATTGGCTGTTGCCGAATTCACAAATAATGTGGGTGCCGATTTGGAACACCGTAACCGGAACTTTCATTTAAAATGTACCAAGGGCATCGATTTTAATTACGAAGATGCTCAGGGTAACGAGAAAGCGGTGCACATCTACCCTATTGATTTTACAGTGTCAGGCAAAGACAACAATTCCTTTCTGGTAGTTAATCAGTTTAGTATAACAGGTAAAAATAAGCGTCGGCCAGATATCATCATTTACATTAATGGTCTGCCTTTAATCGTATTCGAACTGAAGAACTGGTACGACGAAAACACCAACATAAAAGAAGCTCACAATCAGATACAGCATTATAAAAAGGATATTCCTGTATTGTTTGAATACAATGCATTAACCATTATCAGCGACGGTAACGAAGCGCAGCACGGCATGTTTTCTTCAGACATGGAATGGTTTGCGCCCTGGAAAAGCATTAACGGTAAAGACACGGTAACGGAAGATGATTTCCAGATGCACACCTTGCTCTTTGGCTTATTTCCTAAAGAGCGCTTACTAAACTATATCAAGAACTTCATATTTCACGAAGACCATAACGGTTCCCTAATTAAAAAGGGTGCCAAGTATCATCAGTTTTTCGGCGTTAATTTTGCCGTAGAAGCCGCTAAAAAATCGGTTCGTCCATTTGGTGACGGACGTATTGGAGTAATCTGGCATACCCAGGGTTCAGGTAAAAGCATTTCCATGGCCATTTATACGGGAGTTTTAAGAAGTCTCCCAGAATTGAAAAACCCAACTATTGTTGTTCAGGTAGACCGTAGTGATCTGGACATGCAGTTATATGAAAACTTTGTACTGGCAAAAGATTTGGTTGGAGATGTGCAACATGCCGATTCGACTGAAGATTTACGAAAGCTTTTAAGTGCAGGCGCAGGAGGTGTCATTTTTACAACCATAGAAAAGTTTCGCTTGAAATCAGGTTCCGATGAGGTTTTAGGTGAACTGGAACACCCTGTATTATCCGAACGAGAAAACATTATTGTCATGGCCGATGAAGCGCATCGCACACAATATGGGCTTCTGGATGGCTTTGCATCTAACCTTCGTAAAGCCTTACCTAAGGCTTCGTTTATTGGATTCACAGGAACACCTGTTGACAGTAAAGATGCAGATACCGAAGAAGTTTTTGGGGAGGTGATACATACTTACGATATTAAACAGGCAGTAGACGATAATGCCACAGTTAATATTTTCTACGAACCACGATTAGCCAAATTACATCTCTGGAATGAAAGCATTGATAATGAGGTAGACGAAATCACTCAGGACATTGAAGATAACAGCAATTTAAAATGGGCTGCTGTTGAAGATGCTGCGGGTAGTGAAGATCGGGTAACTAAAATTGCTAATGACATCCTGAATCACTTTACCAATAGAATTTCTTCTCTGGATGGTAAAGCGATGATTGTATGTATGAGTCGCAGAAATTGTGTAAAAATGTATAATGCATTAACGTCACTCGAAGATTGCCCTGAAATTGCTGTTGTTATGACAGGAAACATTTCTAAAGACCCCGTTGAGTGGAATAAACATATTAGAACCAAAGATGCTACCGAAGCGCTGAAAAAGCGTTTTAGAAAAAACAACGACCCTTTAAAAATTGTTATTGTTCGCGATATGTGGTTAACTGGTTTTGATGCCCCTTGTGTACATACCATGTATGTAGATAAAATAATGAAAGGTCACAATTTAATGCAGGCCATTACCCGAACCAACAGGGTGTTTAAAGACAAACGAAACGGTGTTATTGTCGATTATATTGGTATTGGTGATAATTTAAAATCTGCTACAGATAAATACACGAAAGGTGGTGGAAAAGGCAAACCTACTCTGGACATGGAGCAGGCTTTGGAACTGTTCTTTAATCAGATAGAAATTTGTAAAAGCTTTATACCTGAGAATATTGAATACTACGAATGGAAAAGACTCAGAGATGCTGATAAAGTTCTGCTAGTAAAACGAGCAGTAAACCACATCATAAAATACGATGAAGAAGCTAACGACTTTATGCTTGGAGAAAAAAAGCTTTCTGGCTTATTGTCTATCGTTAAAAGTCAGCCAGCCATTCAAGAGGCAATAGTCGATGTGCTTTTTATACAGCATGTATCTAAGGCTATTCGAAATGCCAAGTCTGTAAAATCAACTAGAAGCGAACAAAAGGAAAAAGTTAAAGAACTCATTAGTCAAAGTATAGACTCCGAAGACATCGTAGATGTATTTGCTATGTCGGGTATTGAAAAACCAGATATTTCCATTCTGGATGAAACGTTTTTACTGGGTGCAAAAAAACAAAAGGATGGCAATGCCTTGAAGATTGAGTTGATAAAGAATATTTTAAAAGACGAAATTAAACTTCGCCTTCACAAAAACATAAAAAAATACACTTCTCTAAAAGAAGAGTTAGAAAAGGTTATAGATAAATATCATAATAATGCTCTTGATAGCTACGCAACAATTGTAGAGCTTATAGACCGTGCTAAATCTTTGCAGGATGAAGCTAAACGTACAGACGAGTTAGGATTAAGCGAAGAAGAATTAGCTTTTTATGATATTCTTGCTGCTAAAAAGGAAATAATTAAAGAGGAAGGTCCCATTCAAGATATCGTCCATGCCGTAGTAAAAGCTGTAAAAGCTAATTTACAATTAGACTGGACAAAAAAAGAAAATGCAAAAGCCGCAATACGGTTGGCCGTAAAAAAAGAACTTCGTGGCAAGGTATCTATTACTAAACTAAATGAAATCCTTCAGGAAATTATGCAACAAGCAGAAGGTCAATTTAGTGACTGGAGTGCGTAACCATGTTAAACTTGCAGGATAAATCTTAAAAATGAGTTCTAAAACAATTAAAAATAAATTTTACAAATATCCAAGCTTAGAAGAAGGTCTAAATCAGACCAAATTCATACCAAACTATGAGTGTTTTCTGTTTAAAAGAATTAATAGTATTACCAGTGTTTTAAACGGTGACTTGGAAACCGATGAAGTAAATCGAAGAAACAACCTTGACAATTGGAATCGTGTATTAACAAACAAACTATTTAAATTACATGAAACCGAATTATTTTTAAGAGTACATTTTGAAAGAGGAATTCAGGATAATATTATAAAAAGTAACGAAAAGGAATTAGTAGACGGGATTCAATTTCAATATTTTGTTGAAATCTATTACTATTTTTACTTTTCTTGTCTGGATATTTTAGCACATATTTTAAATTGTTTTTATAATTTAAAATTTAAAGAACATAAAATAGGTTTTAAAGAAGAGTTACTTAATAAAATACATAATGACGACATAAAAGATCTTCTAAATGAATTTAATTCCAGTATTAAAAACACTAGAGAATACAGGAACCATTTCACACACAAATTCCCTAAGAATGAGAATGATTCACGCACAAATTTAAGTCATTCTGATGGAAGGAACATGATTCATATTAGCATGGGAAATCGTGTAAAAAACGAAGAGTTTTTAAAAAACATAGAAGGTTCCTCTAAATCCCTTAAAATCTTACTCGATAAATTGAAACTGGAATTTGATGACCATATTAAAGAATTAAAAATTGTATAGTGCAATAAAATTTAATTTAACGCACTACCCCCTAGGATCTGTAATCACTTCCAGTTTCCTACTCCAAATAATATCTAGACTACAAAAATCAAAATCGGCAGTTACCGTACCGTAACAAGCATACACGCCAATACCATGGATTGGATATTGGTTTACAACTTTGGTGAAATGTACCGTATCAAAATAATGCCCTTCCTGATCGGTAAAGGTGCAAAAACGGATGCGTTTGCCCTGTGCTGTTTTATGAAATCGGGTATTAACCAACAGCCCATATAACAATACACGTTTATTGATGTGGTGTTTTAGGTTTTTAGCCTTAATATGAGGTTGCAAGTTTTCATTAATGAGGTTGAAATATGAACACAGAGGAAAACCCAGCAGTTCCATTTGGTCGTAAGCATCCTCAATAGCCGAAGTCTGTAAGCTAGGCAACACAAACGTCTTCTGTTGCGGTTTAAACAATTTGCCCTGTGCTGTTTTTGATTTGTTGGCATTACACTTAAAAATGGCCTGCCAAAGTAGTTCGGTTTTGGGTTGTCCTGTAAACCTTAAGGCATCGATGCGGATAAGAATAGTGAGTTGTTCGATACTAATAGTAACACGATCTATCACATCGGCTAAAGATGTGAATGGCCCATTAAAATTCCGTTCGGTAAGCAGGCGTTTTACCTCCAAGGTTTCCAAACTTTTCAGGTAGCCTAAACCCAAGTAAATGGTTTTTCCTTTAATGATGTTGTAATGTTCGCTAGTATTAATGCAAGGTGCTTGTACCTCAGCGCCCCACATTTTAGCTTCATGAATATAATGCTCGGCACTGTAAAACCCGCCACCGTTATTGAGTACCGCTACCATAAACTCTAAAGGATAGTAACATTTTAAATACAGGCTTTGGTAACTCTCCACTGCATAGGATGCCGAATGCCCTTTGGCAAAGGCATAGCCCGCAAAGCTTTTAATCTGGTTCCAAACCGTGATGGTGAGATCATCTGGATAGCCTTTAGCTTTGCAATTATTGATAAATTTTTCTTCTACAGCGGCAAACTCGGCTCGGGAGCGAAACTTACCACTCATACCACGGCGGAGCACATCGGCTTCACCCAAAGTTAAGTCGGCAAACTGGTTAGCAACTTTGAGCACATCTTCCTGATAGACCATAATACCATAGGTTTCTGGCATAATTTCCAACAGTTTCGGATTGGCTTGTTTTCGGGTTTCGGGATAACGCTGGCGTTTAATGTATTCCTGTTTCATCCCCGAACTGGAAACCCCAGGACGTATAATGGAACTCGCTGCTACAAGTCCGATATAATCCTGCGTTTGCAGTTTTTGCATGAGGCCGCGCATGGCAGGCGATTCGACATAATACGCTCCAATGGCTCGTCCGCTTTTTAAGAGCTCATTGATATTGGGGTCTTTTTTAAATTGTTCTACTTGGGTAATATCAATAGGCGGTGCTTCAGGGCGATTGTACTGAATAATTTCAATGGCTTCCTTGATTTTCGCAAGGCCACGTTGTCCGAGAATATCGAATTTAAAGATGCCAGTATCTTCAGCAATAATCATATCAAATTGTACCGTTGGGAAGCCTTTCGGTGGTAAATCGGTTGCCGAATAATAATGAATGGGCTCTTGTAAAATGAGGATACCACAGGAATGTACACTTAAATGATTGGGAAATCCTTGAATGAGTTTGCTGTATTTTATCACCAAACTAGACATTTCGTCCAAAGCTTGTGTTTGGTGTTTATCGGCTGCCAGTTTATCGATTTCCTCTTTGGGCAAACCGAATACTTTACCCAATTCACGTACGACAGCCCGATATTTAAAAGTGTTGTAAGTGGCTAATAAAGCCACATTCTTGAAACGTTTGAAAATATACTGGGTAATATCTTCGCGATCTTTCCACGAAAAATCGATATCAAAATCTGGTGGCGATGCCCGATAGGGATTGATAAAACGTTCGAAGTACAAATCGAGTTCGATAGGATCTACATCAGTTATGCCAATAATATAAGCCACAATACTATTGGCGCCGCTCCCCCGCCCTACATGAATATAACCTTGGGATTTAGCATAGCTGATGATGTCGTAATTAATAAGAAAATACGATACAAAATCCATGGCCTTTATGGTTTGAAGTTCGGTTTGTAATCGGGATTTCACTTTGGTGCTAGGTTGGCTGTAGCGTTTGGAAAGCTTCTCGTAACAGAGTTTTTCTAGATATTCGTAATCGGCAGCATTTGACTCTAAATAGGTTTGCTGATTTTGGGAAATACGATTTGCTCCAAAAGTAAAATGGATGTGGCATTGCTCCAGAAGTTGTTTGGTATTTTCGATAATGAAAGGAAACATTTCAAATGCTTGTTCTAATTCGGAAAGCGGCAACATGCTATCGTCTGGATGACATTCTTCAATTTTCTGAAGCTTGCTTAACAGGGTATTATTATCGATAGCCCTGAGCAAACGATGCGCATTAAAATCACGTTTATTGCGAACAGTTACTTGCTGCTGAATGACTAATTTATGGGTATACTGAACGTATTTAGAAAACGGGAGTTTCCGAAGTTCTGCTACCGAAACACCTATAAACTCATAGGCTTTAAAATCGGTTTTATCCTGTTCTAAAACGGCTTCAAAAGGGTAAATAACATAAGCGTTCTTTAACTCTGGGGCTTCGTTTGGAATGACTTGTTTGTTATGACTGAAGCTTGATAATACCAAATTCAATTCCTGAAACCCCGAATTATTTTTGGCAATCCCCACAAACTGCTGGGTGGCACCATTTCTAAAATCGATACCAACAATGGGTTTGATATTATAATCTGAAGCTTTTCTGATGAAATTCAAACAAGCTGAAGTATTATTGATATCGGTTAATACCAAAGATGGCACACCATGCATTTGGGCAAGCTCTAAAAGTTCTATTTCAGAAAAGGTTCCGAAGCGAAGCGAATAGTATGTGTGGCAATTGAGGTACATTGCTGTTGGGTTTATTTTGAATTTTTAATTCAAGGGTGGCGAAAAATATCACTGATTTACTGCGTACGATGCGCCAAAACAATTGGCGGTTCGCCATTAAACGGATTCTGAGTGCCTCCAATAGTTTTTGCGCCTAAGGCTGATGCTTTTTGGATGCTGTGTTCACCAAAACGATTTTTAATTTTATCCATGGCATTGTAAAGACTAAGCATCTCTTCGGTATCGTCGAACAAATTAATTTGGTAGTTTCCGGTTATCAGGTTACTCAGCTTTACCCCTACCAAACGGATTAACAAGCGGCGTTGGTAGAGTTTTTCGAATAGCTCCAATACTCTAGGGATAATCACATGGTCGGCACTGGAATACGGGATTTGTATCTGTTTGGAATAGGTATTGAAATCGGAATAACGAATTTTAACGCTCACACAGGCCGCTAATTTATTACCCTTTCGGAGTTGATACGTCAAACTTTCTGCCATAGCAAAAATGGTGGTTCGGAGCTTATGCATATCAATCGTGTCTTTCCCAAAAGTGCGTTCCATAGAAATGGATTTGCGTTCGTGAAACGGAATGAGTGGCGGATTATCAATCCCCAAAGCGCGTTTCCAAATGGTGCGTCCGTTAACACCTAACACACTGGTGAGCATTTCAACAGGCATTTGCTGAATAACACTAATTTTATCGATACCTAGGTTGCGCAAGATCTGATACGTTTTATTACCTACAGACGGAATCTTTTTAATGGATAGCGGTGCTAAAAAGGCCTTTTCAAAACCTTGGTCAATACGTAATTTGTTATTGGGTTTGGCTTCGCCAGTAGCCACTTTAGATACTATTTTATTTGCTGATAGTCCGAATGAAATGGGTAAACCTGTTTCCTTAATAATGGTGGTTCGTAATTCTGATGCGTATTTATAGGAACCAAAAAAATGGTCCATACCGGTTAAATCGGCATAAAACTCATCGATGCTAGCCTTTTCAAATACAGGTACTTTTTCTTTAATAATATCGGTTACCTGATGTGAGTATTTAGAATATACCGAAGCATTGCCACGAATCACTACCGCTTCGGGACAAAGGCGTCTAGCGACTTTCATGGACATGCCCGAATGCACTCCAAATTTTCTGGTCTCGTAACTACAGGCAGACACCACACCACGATCGCCTGTACCACCAACAAGAATAGGGCGCTTTTGTAAACGGCTATCTATAAGGCGTTCGCAGGACACAAAAAAAGTGTCGAGATCCATATGGAGTATATTTTTATTCATACTGCAAAATTAGCTACATTTACAATCTTTTATTGCTAACATTTGTAGTAATGCAGTTTTTTAACATCCAAAACGTTTCATATTGAGATAAACGATTTGTTATGAGGAAGGACCCTCGTTACCTACCATCACGTTTTAATCACGGTATAGATTTATTTTAAAGTGCTGATGAATATTATTTTTTTGCGGAACGACTTCACCGAAGAACACAATGTAGATATGCCTAAATTAACCGCTTTAAATTTTTACACCATCATATTCTACGGGATCTAAAATACGCGCTATGTTACTATCCGTCTTTGGAGAAAAAAGATCTTTACTAACCGTGTGCGTTTGTAAATGACTTTCTGGATAAAAGAAGTTTGTGATATCGGTAATTTGTGTTGTGGTAAGATTTGGAGCTAGCCAAGATTTTGCATGCTCTGCATCTAAAATTAAAGGCTGTCGTTTTTTAACATTATGTACTTTAGCGAAAAATGGCGAAGCGTTTTTAGTAATAATAGAAAACGTAATATAACTTCCTATTACAGAATAAATACCTGCTAGAGCCAAGGGTTTCTGCTCTTTATTTTGAATAAAAAACGGGTATTTCTTTTTTTGATGTTCGTGCGGTTCGTAAAAACCTGATACAGGAATGATACACCGCTGTTCGTGTATCGCTTTTTTGTATATGAAATGATCAAACAACTTTTCAGAGCGCGCATTGAGTCCGCCGCCATATTTCACCGCTTCTTTGTAGTAGGACAAAATGTGTTCGGGGGTTTTATGATCTGGCACAATGCCCCAAATTCCTGGTGCTAAAACTTCACTCTTTTGCTGCGGAATTACGAGCATGTTAGGATGTGAAAATCCGTTTAAGTGATATTGTGGTTTGTCGAAAATGGTGCGAATGTCTTCGCTACTTAATCTCACTTTAAAATGCTGTTCTAGCTTTTTTGTTTTTGTAATGGTCGATGTATGAAAACACATGCTGAATTGTTTGCTTGTTTAAAGATAATGAAATTGTTGAACAGCAAACATTTTAGAACCTATTAAACCATAGTTAACAAGACCTATAGACAGTATCTCTTTTAAACAATAATGCATCAATGCATCCTAAAAGCTTGTTGCCCAAATTTACATTATAATGGCTATTAAAGCTATCATTGTTCAAATAAGTGCAGTTATTCTCAAATATTCCTTTTGCCATTATAAAAGACACATATTCCTGAGGAACGTACTTTGGAAACAAATATAAAACCCTTAAGACTTACTGAGATTTTTATACGAAAATTTCAAATAATTCAATCCTAATTCAAACTGTTTTCCTTAAATTCTTTTACAACCTTATGTGAGTTGGGGAAATTTTCTTATTGGTAATAATCCGTTTAGACCACCAAATATTCTTTTTTAAAACCTATAATGGATTGAAATAGGAAAATATATCATATTTATATTTTCTATTAAAATAGGACACCCTCATAATCGATTTCAAACGAATTCAAACAAAACAAAAAAACACCTAAACACTGAAAATAATTTATTTAACATTTATTTGATTTTCAATATTTCAATTTTGTCGAGATGACAGGGTTCGAAACTATGAACGTCTGCTTATAAGACTAACAGAAATAATATTTCATTTCTCTTATGTTATTAAACTATTCGCATACCGAATTCTCGACTATTTTTATGAGCTTTTTGGTTAGCCTTAATGTTCAAAACATTCTTCAATTCATCCATATCTTGACTAATTTTAGTTTCCACTACTCTTGAATAAATCTGTGTTGTTGAAATTTTGTTATGCCCCAGTAGTTTCGAAACAGTCTCTATTGGAACACCATTACTTAAAGTCACGGTAGTTGCAAACGTATGCCTTGCCATGTGGAATGTCAAATTTTTATCAATTTCACAAAGCTCAGCGACCTCCTTGAGATACAAATTTAACTTCTCATTTGTGATGACGGGGAGAAGTGTTCCAGACACCTGTATTATTGGATGTCCTCTGTACTTTTTAATAATCTCAAGAGCCTTATCTAACAACGGCACTTTAACAGGGATATCTGTTTTCTGTCTTTTAATTAGTATCCAATCCTCATTATCTACACCCTTACCAATACTCTTTGAATTCAGTTGCATAACATCCACATAACTAATTCCTGTGTAGCAACTAAAGACAAATAAGTCACGAACTCTATCCAAACGTTCTAAATAAAGCTTCTTACTTTCTAGTCTAGCCAATTCATCTGGGGACAAAAATTCTCGTTCACGTCTCTCCCATTTGGGTTTCCACCTAATAAATGGATCCTTACTCATCCATTCCATATGATATCCCAATGTTGCAATCTTTCTAAACCTTTGAATATGTTTCATAACGGTGTTATGAGACATAGATTTAGGATGTCCTTTAGGCCAGAAATTATGTAAATATTGTTCAAATTCCATAAGGAACCTATAATTTAACTGTTTCAAATAGACATCTGAAGTCTTATGAATATCTCTTAAATAATATCCAATATATTTCTCCGTTACATGGAAATTTTTAATCGTACCCTTGCTCAGAGTAACCTCAATTTTGGCATTATGATAATTTAATAGACCTCGAAGTGTTTTCTGTTCATCAGTTTCACCTAAATAATGAGCTTTAATAAGTTCTGTAGTAATTAATTCTCCTTTTAATCTTAAGTCCTGATAAATTTGAAATATTTGGGTATAAATACTGCTCAAAAACTGGTTAAAAGATTTTACCTCTTCTGTAGTTCCATTTAGTCTTTGTAATTTTTTATCCCATCTTAAAATATCAACCTTTCGTTTCAGGCTAATATTAGAACGTTTACCGTCTACGGTAATTCTGGCATAAACAATCCCTTGATTATTTACCTCATCTTTGTTGTAAATCCAAAACAAAATTGAAAACGTGGATTTTGCACTCATAATTGTCATCTTTAATAGTTAAACATTCCGTAAGACGAAGGCCAAATCAATTATAGTTCAATTCCTACTTAAAAGATTAACACTAACCGATAGCCAAAAACAGCTAACCGAATAGCGAACATTTTAATTCAAATTAGTTCAAATTATATGAATTCCCAAAAACAACAAATCCCTGCTAATCATATGATTTGCAAGGATTTATACTTATCTAATACTTCTATTAGTGACCGCGCCAGGATTCAAACCTGGAACCTCTTGAGCCGTAATCAAGTGCGCTATTCAGTTGCGCCACGCGGCCTTATTTTGTGGGTGCAAATATACATTTTTATTTAAAACATATGCAAACATTTTTATCAATTTTCTAATCATTACTTTTGAAAAAATATCTGAGCATCCATTTAATTTTGTAATTTAATTGATTTAGATGTGACTAAATCACACAAAAACAAATATAACCTCATGAAAGAGAATCTTTTAAGAAAACTATACCATAATATCTTAGACCAAGCACTTATTGACGAAATTTTTGAGATAGGTATAAATAAAACTTTTAAAAAGGATGAAATTATCATTGATGTAAATCAAACGCTCAAATTTATCCCTCTTTTATTAAGTGGAAATATTAAAATTTTGAGAGAAGATCAAGATGGCAACGAATTACTTATTTATTTCTTAGAAGCTGGGGAAACTTGCACCATGTCGTTAACCTGCTGTATTGGCACCGCAAAAAGTAAAATACGCGCCGTTGCCGAAAGCGACTCTAGCCTTATCATGATTCCTGTTTCATACATGCAAAAGTGGTTTCAGAATAATGAAAGCTGGCGCAACTTTATTTTAGAAAGTTATCAAAATCGTTTTGATGAAATGTTAGAAGCTATTGACAATCTAGCCTTTATGAAAATGGACGAGCGTTTATATAAATATCTCGTTAATAAAACCGTGCTCCATGAATCGAAAAATATCATTATTAAACATCAAGATATCGCAGAAGATTTACACACCTCGCGTGTGGTGGTTTCGAGGCTTTTAAAACAATTAGAAAACGAAAACAAAATTGTACTAAGCCGAAACAAAATTGAAATCCTATAATTTTTCATAGGCCCCCGTCCCTGCTTAGGTAACATTTATCACAAAGTTTGTATGATCTGCACCATACTTTTGTGGTAAAATTAATAGCATGGAACATATTTTAAACCCGTGGCCTTGGTATATTTCTGGCCCACTTATCGCCATCGTTATGGCGCTACTACTCTACTTCGGTAAAACATTTGGTATGTCTTCGAACTTAAGAACCATGTGTGCCATTGGTGGAGCAGGTAAATTCTCAGATTTTTTCAATTTTAAATGGAAAGACCAACTGTGGAACCTCACGGTTGTACTTGGTGCCATAATTGGTGGCTACATCGCCGTTACTTATTTATCTAATGATAGCGGAACAGCATTAAATCCCACTACAGTTGTAGAACTTCAACATATGGGTTTTGAAACTCCTGGAAACACATTAGTACCTAATGAAATATTTAGTTTAGAGGCTCTGGCTACTCCAAAAAACATTATTCTTTTAATTGTTGGTGGCCTTTTAGTAGGTTTTGGAACACGCTATGCCGGTGGTTGTACTTCTGGCCATGCTATTACAGGCTTAAGTAGCTTACAAAAGCCTTCACTAATTGCTGTGATTGGTTTCTTTATCGGTGGCCTTATTATGGCTAATCTCATTTTACCACTCTTATTTTAAAATTAAACGAAACACATGAAATTTATAAAATTCTTACTCGTAGGTATCTTCTTTGGTATTGTTTTAGTTAAATCGGAAGCAGTTTCTTGGTACCGCATTTACGAAATGTTCCGTTTTCAATCCTTTCACATGTATGGCATTATAGGAACAGCTATTGCTGTTGGTGTATTGTTTTTACAAATATCAAAACGTGGCCATATTAAAACCATGCAAGGGGCCGACTTATATGTTCCAAAAAAGGAAAATGGTTTTGCCCGATACATCATCGGCGGTACTATTTTCGGACTTGGCTGGGCCCTTATAGGTGCTTGTCCTGGTCCGATGTACATTCTTTTAGGTACGGGGGTTTGGAGTATGCTTATTGTTATTGCAGCCGCTCTTTTAGGGACATTCATCTATGGTTTATTAAAAAATAAACTGCCGCATTAAATATGGACAGCATCCACATTATAGGTTATTTTGGCGCTCTAATTGTAGGTCTTGTTTTGGGTTTAATTGGTGGTGGAGGTTCCATACTTACGGTACCATTACTTGTTTACCTTCTTGGGTATAACCCGGTTGTGGCTACGGCCTATTCGCTTTTTGTTGTTGGAATTTCATCGTTAGTTGGTACCTATCATAAATACAAAAAAGGATTGGTAGATTTTGAAATAGGTTTAGCCTTTTCATTTCCATCATTTATGGCGGTTTATCTCTCTAGACGCTTTTTAGTTCCTAGCATTCCAGACATCCTTTTAACCGTTGGTAGTTTGCAGCTTACTAAAGACATAACCATCATGGTCTTTTTCGCTTTCATCATGCTTTTTGCCGCAATTTCCATGATAAAAAAGAAGAAGAATGTAACACCTACAACAGGAAAGCAAGCCTATTACAAAACCTTTATTCAGGGCATCACTATAGGCGTGATTACAGGCTTAATTGGTGCTGGTGGCGGATTTTTATACGTTCCCGCTTTAGTACTTTGGGCCAATATTCCTATGAAAAAAGCCGTAGGCACCTCATTAATTATTGTAACGATTAATTCATTAATAGGTTTTTTAGGAGATATTCAAACATTAGACATTGAATGGGTTTTCCTTTTAACCTTTACAGCCATTTCTGTGTTAGGTATTTTAGTAGGTGGAGCTTTTTCAAAATACGTAAGCGCTAAAAAGTTAAAACAAAGCTTTGGTGTTTTTGTATTGATTATGGCAACATTTATTATATATAGAGAACTATTGGAACTTCATGTTATATAAGTTACAAAGTAATCGTCAAGGGGTTTATACTTTTGAATAAATAAAACAATAAGGTTTCCTTTTTCAAGGAAATAAAAAAATATAAGATTATGAAAATTGAACAAATATATACCGGTTGTTTAGCGCAAGGCGCGTATTATATCGAATCTGAAGGTGAAGTAGCCATAATCGATCCGCTACGTGAAACCCAGCAGTATGTGGATAAAGCTGAAGCCGAAAATGCCACCATTAAGTATATTTTTGAAACGCATTTTCACGCCGATTTTGTATCCGGACATATCGATTTGGCTAAAAAAACAGGCGCAACCATCGTTTTTGGTCCTGGTGCTAAAACCGATTACGACATCTATGCAGCAAAAGACAATGAAGTTTTTAAGCTTGGAAATATTTCCATAAAAGTACTACACACCCCGGGACACACCTTAGAGTCTTCAACCTTTTTACTATTAGATGAAAACGGTAAAGAACACGCTATTTTCTCGGGAGACACCTTATTTTTGGGTGATGTAGGCCGACCTGATTTAGCGATTAAATCGGATTTAACTAAAGAAGATTTAGCTGGGATGCTTTTTGATTCTTTAAGAAACAAAATTATGACATTACCAGATGACACCATTGTTTACCCTGCTCATGGCGCTGGTTCGGCATGTGGAAAAAATCTAAGTAAAGAAACCGTAGGTGTTTTAGGCGAACAAAAAAAGACAAACTATGCCTTAAGAGCCGATATGACTAAAGCTGAATTTGTAAAAGAAGTGTTAGACGGGATTGCTCCGCCACCACAGTATTTTGCAAAAAATGCCATGATGAATAAATCGGGATACCATGAATTTGAAACGGTTTTAGAAAGAGGAAACACCCCTTTAACACCAGAAGCATTTGAACATTTAGCAAACGAAGAAGGCGCTTTGGTTTTAGATGTAAGGCATGAAACTGAATTTGTAAAGGCACACATTCCGAATTCTATATTTATTGGTATTCATGGCGGATTTGCCCCTTGGGTTGGCGCTTTGATAACCGATTTAAAGCAACCTATTTTATTAATTACCCCAGAAGGTAAAGAAGAAGAAACCGTGACGCGTTTATCGCGCGTTGGTTACGACCATACTTTAGGGTATTTAGAAGGCGGCATTGAAGCTTGGAAACAAGCAGGAAAAGATGTTGAATCGATCACATCAATAAACGTGGATGAATTTTCGAGTCGATTTAAAAGTGACTCTATTCAGGTTTTAGATGTTCGTAAAGATGGTGAATATAAATCGCAACACTTAGAAGGTAATAATATTAAACATTTTCCTTTAGATTATATTAATGATAATATGTCGGCTATTGATAAAAACCAAGAATACTACGTGCATTGTGCCGGTGGTTACCGCTCGGTAATCGCAGCATCTATTTTAAAAGCTAGAGGTTTTAACAAATTAATTGATATTGCTGGTGGTTTTGGAGCCATCAAAAACTCCGATTTACCAACAACTAATTTTGTTTGTCCGTCAACTTTATAATGTGAATAACACGATACTTTAAATAAAAAAAGCCAAGATTTAACCGTTGTCAAATCTTGGCTTTTTTATTTCATTCTATTTCTCAGAGATATCCTACTGAATAAATTTTAATTCGTGTTACTGAAAACTACACGATTTCAGCACTTAAACCAGCTTCTAAAAGCATGGTACAGCGAGGTTTTAAATCGTCGTAATCACCTGTTTTTACGGTACATTTTCCGTTATAATGCACTATTAAGGAACATTGTTCTGCTTGCTCTGCCGTATGATCACAGGCGTAGATTAGCGTTTCTATAACATGATCGAAGGTATTTACATCATCATTATACACTACTATTTCATTTTGAGTTGAAACCGCTTCCTCGAGCAGTACCTCTTCGGATGTTTTTTCTTTAATACTCATCTTTTTTTTATTACTAATTTATAAATTTTAAAGCGACCCAATTGTTTCTCTCTAATTTCTCTTGAAATTTTAACTGAAGGGCTTCACAAGCTTCTTGAATAACCGGAATATCATCATTATAGAAACCGCTTAAAAACAAGGTACCGTTAACATTTAGGCAAGACACATAGGTTTTCATGTCTTGTAATAAGATATTTCGGTTGATGTTGGCAATAATAACGTCGTAATTTTTTCCCTCAAGCACGGAAGCATCTCCTTCAATAACGGTGATATGTTCGCAATTATTACGCTCTACATTCTCCAAACTATTCAAATAACACCAGTTGTCATAATCGACAGCATCAATAGGTTGAGCCCCTTTCATCTCGGCGAGAATTGCCAAAACTCCAGTTCCGCAGCCCATATCTAAAACCGATTTACCTGAAAAATCATTTTTTAAAATATGCTGAATCATCATGTGGGTCGTTTCATGATGTCCGGTTCCGAAACTCATTTTAGGTTCGATAACAATATCGTATTCGGTATCGAATTTCTCATGAAAAGGCGCTCGTACCGCACAAACATCATCAACTACAATAGGATTGAAATTCTTTTCCCATTCGGCATTCCAATTGGTTTGCTCTATTTCGTTGAATTCGTATGAAATTTCAAATTCATCGGATTTCAAAATCTGAATATCATCTAAAATATTGGCATGCCATTCTTCCTTTTGAATGTAGGCTGTAGTCCCTTGCTCGGTTTCTACAAAACTTTCAAAACCAGCATAGCCCAATTCTGCAATTAAAATCTCAACACCTGGTTGTAAAGGGGTTACCTTAAATTCGTACCCGATATAAATGATATTCGACATAGTTATTTTTTTCGGACTACAAAGATAGAAGTAAATGTCGAAATTATACGAATTGTTCTCATAAAGAGTTCTTAAACTTAACGGAAGTTTAATTTGATATTGTTTCGATGACTTTCATATTGACAAAAATTGTGAACTTAAAATTAAATGGCTTAAATTTGAGATATGATTATAACTGAACAAAATAAGAATTTAATAAATTCAATCTGCGAAGCGCATCTCGTAGAAAAGCTTTATTTATTTGGTTCAGCTACTGGAAATCATTTCTCAAAAAATAGTGACATAGATTTTTTAGTAAAGTTTCAAAAAATCGATTTAGAAAAATATTTTGATAACTATCTATCACTAAAAGAAAAACTTAAAAAAATTTTCCAAAGAGAAGTTGACCTCATTGAAGAACAGACTCTTAAAAACCCTATCCTTATAAAATCCATAGAAAAAAACAAAGAATTAGTATATGGATGAAAGGGTTTTAAAATGGCTTTTTGATATAAAAATGGCAATCGAAGAGATTGACCTTTATTTCGAAAAGACAGATAAAGATTTCGATGAATACCGAAAGAACACCATGCTTAAAAGAGCTGTTGAGCGTGATTTAGAGATTATAGGAGAAGCTGTTAACCGGATTATTAAAAGAGATGCTTCCTTTATAAATACCATCTCCAATGCTAAAGCTATTATTGGATTAAGAAACCAAGTGATTCACGCCTACGACAACATATCTGATGAAAATATTTGGTCCATTCTTATAAATCACCTTCCAAAATTAAAATCTGATATAGATAAACTTATTACGGATAATAAATAACGAAACGCCAGTAATACCCATAAGTAAATTCTGGTTCACGTCTACACTCGATACCAACTACGTTACTTAATTTTATTAGCCGTTCCATTCACATTACTCAGTCTTGCAACATTTTTCCACAAGTTATATCTAAGATGAGATTCTGAATCAAGTTCAGAATGACGAAATACACGTGGTACTGCGTTAGCGATTGAAGTGGCATCCTTTTTTGACCTTAGGAAAAAAAGATATAACGTAAAGCGCGACCCCGATTTTTCATCGGGGTAACGCCCAAAATATTAAAAGCTATTTCCGAATTAACGAAAATGATCTAAGTTGTTAGGAATTAAAACGCATTAACGATGGCGAAAAAATCTTCGGCATTAAGTGAAGCACCCCCAATTAAACCACCATCTACATCTGGCTTAGAGAAAATCTCCTCAGCGTTGTTTGGTTTTACACTACCACCATAAAGTATGGAAACCATTTCTGCAACATCATTCCCATATTGATCCGATAATGTTTTTCTTATGAAGGCATGCATGTCTTGTGCTTGTTCGGCAGTAGCCGTTTCTCCTGTTCCTATGGCCCAAACTGGCTCATAGGCTAAAACAATATTCTGAAAATCGGCTGCAGTAAGGTGGAATAAAGCATTCTTAATTTGACTGCCAACTACGGCCTCTTCTTTTCCTGCTTTTCTATCAGCTAACTCTTCACCGAAACAAAAAATGATACGCATACCTTTAGAAAGGGCCATATCTACCTTTTTGGCTAAGGTTTCATCGGTTTCATTAAAGTACTCACGACGCTCACTATGGCCTAATATCACGGTATTGATGCCGATACTTTTTAGCATGCTTGCACTAACTTCGCCTGTATAGGCACCGTTTTCAGCGAAATGCATGTTTTGAGCTACAACTTCTATACCTGTACCTTTAGTACTGTTATAAGCATGCCATAAATTGGTTGCTGCTGGTGCAATCATAACTTCGGCATCGGTAGTTTTCGCCTGTTTAGATAAGCTTGTTATTAGCGTTTCGGTTTGCGCTAAATCGTTGTTCATTTTCCAGTTTCCTGCTACAATTTGTTTTCTCATGGTAGTATGTCCCTTGTTTTTTCAAGGTTTTTATTTAGTTATTTAATATGTGTTCAATCCTTTTATCGTCGGCTTCAACTGCCTTGAATAACTTAATATTTCCTTCGGCATCAACCACCATATATCGTGGTATCCAATCGATATTTACAAAATCTCCAAACGGACTTTTCTTTCCATTTTCCAGGTAGTAGTGCTCCCCCTCGACTTCATATTTTTTAATGCCATGTTTCCATGCATCAATCTTCCTATCTAAAGATAAAAATACATAGGCCACATCGGGGTGGTTTTCCTGCAATGCTTTCACTTTAGGCATGCCTTTAATACAATCGCTACACCATGATGCCCAAACGTCTATAACGATATCTTTGCCTTTATGAGCACTTAATATGTCTTTAAAAACCGTTTTCTCGCCATTCAAGCCTAAAAATACATCATTTAAGGCGTCTTCTGAAAATTTTGTTGGGGTTTGTGAGTTGCAAGAGGTTATACTGATTAAAACGACAAGTAAAGTGATTATTTTTTTCATTATTGAAGTATGTTATTTGTTAAATGAATCGGTCTCGCTTTTGGCATCAACCTAACATTAAGAATGCGCTTTATTATTCTAGCTTTACTTTAGGATCTAACCAAACATAAATAAGATCTACAAAAATATTAATAATGATAAAAAGTAAAGCAATGATAAGTACCGCCCCCATGATAACGGGTAAATCTAAAGTATTTAAGGCATTCACGATTTCTTTCCCTAAGCCGTTCCAACCAAAAATGTATTCTACAAAAACCGCTCCTGCCAGCATGGAAGCAAACCATCCCGAAATGGCAGTAACTACAGGATTTAAAGCGTTTTTTATGGCATGTTTTCTTATAATTTGAAACTCACTTAAACCTTTCGCTCTCGCGGTTCTGATATAATCCTGATTAAAAACTTCCAATAAGGAATTACGCATAAGCTGAATAACCACTGCCAAAGGTCTTATCCCTAAAACGATGGCTGGAAGAATTAAGTTTTTCCATCTGATATGCATGCCTTCGCCAAAATCGTCTAACTCGTACAAGCTCCCCGTCATTTCTAAATGGGTATACTCATGTAATACAAATCCGAATAACCAAGCAAACAAAATGGCGCTAAAAAATGAAGGGACACTCATCCCAAAAGTACTTATAATTTGAATGCATTTGTCGAGCCAAGTATCTTTGTTTAAAGCAGAAACAACGCCTAAAAACACCCCTAAAAGCATGGCAATAACAATAGCCGTAATGGCTAAAACGAAGGTATTAGGTAAAGTTTCGCTTAGCACCTGACTCACCAATTTCCCTTGTTTGGTAAAAGACTCTCGTAAATAGGGTAGTTTTAAAACAACGGTTTTGTTTCCTAAAGAAAACAAACGGTTTTCATGATATTTCCCTGGCTTTAAATAGGTGTAATCGTCCTCCGAATTGGAGTGTATGGAAATGGGAGATAAATCGTTTAAATAATATAGGTATTGTGTTGTGGTCGATTTATCGAAGCCATATTTCTGCTTTATTAATTGGAGTTGCTCGCTGTCTTCATTTTGCCCCAACATCATTTGAGCAGGATCACCAGGAAGCACATTAAATAAAAAGAATATGACCGTAACCACCCCAAAGAGTGTGAGTAAAGCATATCCTATTTTATTTAACAAATATCCTATCAAGCAGTTATCAATTTATTTTTTTAATGATCATCTCTTCAGATTTAAAGCTTTAATTCTTCGATGTCATTCCAATGTACTTTTTGCATCACGGTACCCTTATCGAGTTCTAACACCCCTGGATTAGAACGAACCACCGTTTTTAAAGCTTTTTCATCACATAAATAAAACTCAAAATCGATATTATATGTTTCTTTAATGCGTTGTTTAGCGTCTTCTCCAGAAGCGGTTAACCCAATAATTTTATAGCCTTTTTTTCGGGCTTCATCTTGAAGACCTTTTAACTTCAATGCTCCATTTTTTTCAATATTCTCCAAGCTATAAGAAACTACTACAATGAGTTTTTCCTCAGCTAAAAATTGTGCTGTGAGATCTTCTTCCTCACTTTCGATAGAGAAATCGTAAATGGGTGGTTGGTATCCTTCCTGAATCACCTTAGTTTCAACACCAACAAAATCGCCATCTACCGACGGATAAGAACCATTTGTTTTTATCGTTTTTTCCTCGCCATTTACATTAAAGGTCCAGCTGTATTCTTGTATTGGTTTAGGTGCGTCTTCTGGAACAGACATCCCTTCTGAAATATTGGCTCCAATTTTATAGGCTCTAAAATCGACGGCAGGTAAATGTTCTAAAACATGAAAACCAAACCATAAGCTTAAAATAAAACTCAATAAAGCGAAAATGGTGGTTTGTAGTTTTCCAAAAACAGGGTGAATGTATTTTACGCCTACAAATAATATTAATATAAAAACCAGAAGTATAACATCCTTGGTGAAGCTTTCCCATGGGGTTAGTTTAAGGGCATCGCCGAAGCAGCCACAATCCTTTACTTTATCGAAATAAGCCGAATAGAAAGTTAAAAAAGTAAAAAACACAATCATTAACAGCAAGCTCCAAACCGTAAATTTAGGCTTATACCCTATTAATAAGAATACGCCCAATACAACTTCGAAAACCACTACTAGCACAGAAATCCCTAAAGCATATGGGATTAGAAATTCCATATTTAGTACATCGGCACTAAAATATTCTTGTAATTTATAAGAAAATCCTAAGGGGTCGTTCAGCTTAATTAAACCTGAAATTATAAATAATACACCTACAAAAATTCTAGAAATGGCTACTAATACTCTCATCTATTTTTTACCTGCATTTAAGTGAATCATAGCGAAAATCGCGTAATTAATCATATCTTGATAATTCGCATCAATACCTTCACTTACAATAGTTTTTCCTTGATTATCTTCAATTTGTTTCACGCGTAGTAACTTTTGCAATATTAAATCGGTTAAGCTACTCACCCGCATATCACGCCAAGCTTCGCCATAATCGTGATTTTTGTCCTCCATCAGTTTTTTAGTTGCAGCGGCCATTTTTGTGTATAGATCTATAGCTTCATCATGCGACAAATCGGGTTGTTCTACAACGCCCTTTTCTATCTGAATTAATGCCATAATACTATAGTTTATAATCCCTATAAACTCACTTTCTTGACCCTCATTTACTTTTTGAACGTCATTTTCTTGTAAGCCACGAATACGTTGGGCTTTAATAAAAATTTGATCGGTTAATGATGGTAGTCTCAAGATTCTCCAGGCACAGCCATAATCGCTCATTTTCTTTGTGAATAAACTTTTACAGATATCTATGACAGCGTCGTATTGTTTTGAAGTATCTTGCATAAATAAATTGAATTTTGCGTAAATTTCGCATAAATTATTAGAATGTTCAAAGGTTTAAGGCTTAATCTTCGATTTATATTCCTAGACCTCACAAAACCACATCAATGACTATAAATTGCAAAGGACAACTCATCGATTTATCTACCCCAAAAGTCATGGGGATATTGAATGTAACACCAGACTCATTTTATGATGGTGGTGCTCATAAAAATGAAAAAGAAGTACTTTTAGCCGTAGACAAAATGCTGAAAGAAGGTGCTACTTTTATCGATGTTGGTGCTTATAGCTCCCGCCCCAACGCTGATGATGTGAGCGAAACTGAAGAATTGAATCGTATTGTCCCAATTGTAAAATCGCTTGTAAAAAACTTTCCTGATATACTACTTTCCATAGATACCTTTAGAAGTGAGGTTGCTAAGCAATGTACACACGCTGGAGCTGCCCTGATTAACGATATTTCAGCTGGAAAATTAGATAGTAATATGTTAGATACTGTTGCTAAATTAAAAGTACCCTACATTATGATGCATATGCGAGGCACACCAAAAACCATGCAACAGCAAACCGATTATAACGATATTACAAAAGATGTTTTATTCTATTTTTCAGAACGTTTAGCCGCTGCTAAAGCGCTTGGGATTATTGATGTGATTGTAGATCCTGGCTTCGGATTTGCTAAAAATTTAGAGCAGAATTATGAACTTCTCAACAAACTGGAACTTCTAAAAATGACTGATAAACCGATGCTTATCGGACTCTCAAGAAAATCCATGATTTACAAAAAACTTCAAACTGATGCCCAAAATGCTCTAAACGGCACTTCGGTATTAAACACAATAGCCTTACAAAAAGGTGCTTCTATTTTAAGAGTTCACGATGTTAGAGAAGCTGTAGAATGTATAACATTGGTTGATGCCCTAAATTCATAATAAACCATGAAACTGAATTTTGTATTCCTTTGTCTGTTGGTTTTATGTTCCTGCGGAAATGAAAAAGTACTAGAATTACCAGAGATAAATCATTCTGAAATTTCTGAAATTAATGATGTATCACCCGGCTATTTGTTTTACGATGAAACCCAAACGGATAGTATAGAACTAAATAGAAAAAACTTAATTGTATCAACCAACTGGCTTATTAATGTCGACAAACGATTAAGCTTAAAACAGGTTATTCCGAAGATTAAATTCCTTCAGGATAAAAAAAACAATTCTAGTCATAAAAACGAAAACGCCAGAAACTATTATACTTGTCATGATTTAAGTAGAAAAAACTTAGGATTTATCGACTTTACAGACGTGGTTTATACAAATGAAGATAGCATTTCAAATACTACAAAGCATCCAATTATAGTGCGGTTTGACAACAACGACAAAATAACGCTTGATCAAAAAGACAAAGACGTTCCAACTATCAATACTAATGCAGACAACCTATTTTCGGACTTGAATAAAATTTATACGACCGGCAGCACCATAACCTTAGGTTTTCATGAAGATTTAAGTTTTCAGGACTATATTGATTACAAAACCTTGTTTCAAAACAAAAAAACTACACCTCTAAAATTCTCGAAAAAAGAGTTTCTTTACAATTAATCATATTTCATTACATTTACCAAAAACCCCAACAATCATTGGAAATTTTTAAAGACATTTTAAATTTTACGGTAGTTGATATTATCGATGTTATTCTTGTGGCTTTACTCCTTTACTACTTATACCGTTTAGTAAAAGGTACCGTAGCCATTAATATTTTCATTGGAATTATTATTATTTATGGGGCGTGGCGATTAACCGATTTCCTAAACATGGAACTCCTTTCTAGCATTTTTGGAGGTTTTATGAAGGTGGGTATTATTGCATTAATTGTTGTTTTTCAACCTGAAATTAGGAAGTTCCTACTCATGGTCGGCTCAACCAATTTTGGTCGCCGTGGTAAATTATTTAAGCAACTCAATTTTCTTAAAACAGAAAATAGCAACGAAACCGATGTGGATGCCATCATTTCGGCATGTAATAAAATGGCACAATCTAAAACCGGTGCTTTAATTGTTTTTGAACGTAACAACAACCTAGATTTTTTATCGGAATCGGGTGACGAAATGAATATTAAAGTCACTCAACCCATTATAGAAAGTATTTTCTTTAAGAATAGTCCCCTGCACGATGGCGCGATAATCATAAACCACAACACGGTAAAAGCCACCCGTGTTATCCTTCCTGTAAATAACGAAAAAAACATCCCGAAACGTTTTGGTTTACGTCACAGAGCTGGTATCGGAGTTTCTGAAAAAACCGACGCTCTAGCCCTTGTTGTTAGTGAAGAAACCGGACACATCTCTTGTTTTAAAGATGGAGAATTTGTGGTTTACAGTGATCTGAATGAACTAAAACAAATTATTAAAAGTGATTTGGTTTAGAAACGATTTTGGGACCCCAAAACAATAAACACCTACAAAACAACAAGTTACACCTGTTTTAATTGTTGATCCAGAGAACGTTGGCAAAAATTCTAATTCACCCCATACATTAATGCAAAAAACATTCTACATTTTATTATCCATTTTATTATCCATTTTATTCTTTAGTTGTAAAATAAATCATAAAAAAACACCTGATAAAGCACCAAACATATTATTTATAATAGCAGATGATATGGGGAAAGACGCATTATCTGGATATACGGAAGGAACTATAAAACCTCATACACCAAATTTAGATGCTATTAGAAAAGCTGGTTTAAGTTTTAATAATTTCTGGACATATCCAACTTGCTCACCTACAAGAGCATCAATGATTACGGGTAAATATGGCTATCGAACAAACGTAAGATGGGCGAATCAAAAATTGAGTGAAAATGAAATTTTATTACAAAAATACATTAACAAAAACACTAATAATTCATATGCCACCGCTGTAGTTGGCAAATGGCATTTATCGGGTTACGATACAACTATTAATCCTGAAACCTTTGGCATTGACTATTATGCAGGAATATTTAAAGGTTCTGTAAAAGATTATTATAATTGGCCATTATCAGAAAAAGGAAAACCAACAATATCCACAGAATATACTACCAAAAAATTTACAGATTTAGCGTTCAATTGGATTAAAAAACAAGAAAAACCTTGGTTTATGTGGTTAGCATATAATGCTCCACATACTCCTTTTCATACTCCTCCTTTAAAAATGCACAGTCAGGGAAATTTACCGGCTTATACGAAAGATGTAGATCCAACCCCTTATTTTATGGCGTCTATTGAAGCAATGGATTTTCAAATAGGAAAACTTTTAAATGTCCTGTCAAAAGAAGACAGGGAAAATACTATTATTATTTTTATGGGTGATAACGGCACAGAACCAATAGTGACTCAGGATCCATACAATAAAAATCAAGTAAAAAGAAGTATATATCAAGGCGGAATTAATATGCCTTTATTTGTATCTGGTAAGGGAGTTGAAAGAAAAGGGATAGACAACAATTTAATAACCAGTACCGATCTATTTGCAACAATAGCCGAAATAGCAGGTGTAGAAATTGATGAAATAAATGATAGTAAAAGCTTTAAGTCACTTTTGTCCGAAAATAAATTAATAAGAAAGTATCAGTATTCTGAAATGAAGAATGAAAAAAATGATGCTTGGACAATTAGCAATGGTACATACAAATTATTAGTGTTTACTAATGAAAAGGAGGAAATGTACAACTTAATTAATGATCCATACGAAAAAAACAATATACTGAATTCGACACTAAGCACTACTGAAAAAAAATATAAAGAAGCATTAGAAATCGAATTGGCAAGGATAAGAAAATAACTATTGACAACATGGTAAATAATTCATTGCTCGTTATAGCCTAATTGTGTAAGTCCTCACGGACTTTCAACCTGTGATTTATTTGTTAACTTTAGACCAGAAACCAACCCACAAGTCAAACAAAAAACCATTGTAAAATATACCAAAAACCCCTAAAAATGAAAAAAGCACTTAAAATCACCTCTACTGTTTCAATCTTATTATTTGGATTTTTATGATTAGCAAGCCAATTCGATTTCTTAACAGCGTATCAATCCCCTGAAATCAGGAACTTATTAGTCCTTGTTTATTTAATTACCAGTTTAAAATATTTTCAAATGTCTGTTAAAGACAAAGATGCTGAAATTCAAGAATTGAAATTAAAATTGGAGGAGAAGTAAAAGCAAGGACATATTTTTTCAACTACAAGTACTTGTCTGCTGAATCCCAAGTCTCATCGACACCTCTAAGCCACATGCTCCTTTAAAAATTGTACTTCATACAAGTTTTTATAGTAGCCATTTTCCTTTTTAAGAAGTTCGTCGTGTGTGCCTTTTTCTACAATTTCGCCAGCGTCCATCACAATAATCTGATCGGCCTTTTGAATGGTTGCTAATCGGTGTGCAATCACAATAGACGTACGCCCTTTGGTAATTTTATCAGTGGCATTTTGAATAAGTTGTTCTGAATAAGAATCTACCGAAGAAGTTGCTTCATCCAGAACCAAAATACTCGGGTTCGTAACGTAAGCTCTTAAAAATGAAATTAATTGCCGTTGTCCGGAAGAAAGCATCACTCCTCTTTCTTTCACATTATATTGGTAGCCGTTTGGCAAGGACATAATAAAATCGTGAATCCCTATATCTTTAGCTGCCTGATAGACTTGCGCTTCGGTAATCTCAGGATGATTTAGTGTGATGTTATTCATGATCGTATCGGCAAACAAAAACACATCTTGTAAAACCACCGCTATTTGGGTACGTAAAGAGGCTAAAGTCACATCTTTAATATCAATGCCGTCTACCGTAATCTTACCTGACTTAATTTCATAAAAACGACTTAGTAAATTTATAATGGTAGATTTCCCTGCTCCGGTAGCACCAACAATGGCTATGGTTTCCCCTGCTTCAACATCAAAGGAAATGCCTTTTAAAACGGTTTCATCCTCAACATAATTAAAGTAAACCTTATCAAAAGAAATGGCTCCTTCAAAATTTTCAGCAATGTAAGTACCATGGTCATCAATTTGAGACGTGGTATCTATCACTTTAAACACTCTATTTGCAGCAACCATTCCCATTTGCAGGGTGTTAAACTTATCTGCAATCTGACGCAAGGGTCTAAAAAGCATCGGGATAAACATGATAAAAGCTACCAGATCACCTTGAGAAACACCGCCTTCATTTAAAACCACATTTAAACCGCCATACCAAGCGACTAAACCAATGGTTATCGAAGCAGACAAATCTGCAATCGGAAAGAAAATGGAGTTATACCAAACGGTTTTAAGCCATCCCTTTTTATGACGCTCATTAATGGCTTTAAAATTATCGTATTCAATATTTTCTCTGGTGAATAATTGAAGAATTTTCATCCCTGTTAAACGCTCCTGAACAAAAGAATTTAGGTTCGACACTTCGGTACGCACCTCTTCGAAAGCTTTTTTCATGTATTTCTGAAAAAGGCGGGTTGCATATAGTAAAAGCGGTAGCATCGCAAAAACAATCAAACTCAATTTTAAATTCAAATAGACCATGACACCAAAAACCACGGCCATGGTAAGGAGGTCGCGAACAATCATAAAAAGCCCTTGACCAAATATATCGGCAATACGTTCCATATCGGTTACAGCTCTTGTAATTAAAACCCCTACCGAAGAATTATCGTAATACTTCATTTTAAAACGCAGCAAGTGATTGAACAACTTAATACGCACATCGACCACCAAATTTTGTCCCAACCAAGTCGCATAATAAATAAAAAGCAACTGAAAAACCGTAGACACCACAAGAATACCAAGCATAATCACGATATAGAACAGAAAGTCCTTTTCCTCTCTAGTGGTGATGCTATTATCTATAGCGTATTTGGTTAAATATGGCGTAGCAGCACTAAAAGCAGCCAATAAAATCACTAAAACAACAAGACTATAAAACACCAATTTATAAGGCTTTATATAATCAAAAAGCCGCTTAAAAAGTGCGAAGTCGAAAATATTTTCTTTTGGTTTACTCATTTATTTCTTTATATCTTCAGGATACTCAATATGTGTTAAAAATAAAGCATGGGCAGGCACAGAGAATCCAGCTTCACTCCTGCTTTTCGATTGGATGATGCTATGCATCTCTTCCACCGCTATTTTCCCTAAACCGATATTCACCATGGTTCCAACAATAGCGCGTACCATATTTCTTAAAAACCTATTCGCTTTAATAACAAAATGAAGTTCATCATCTTTGTAAAACCACTCTGCTTTCATAATCTCACAATTATAGGTTTTCACATCGGTGTTGCTTTTTGAAAAACATTGAAAATCTTCATAGTCGAACAATATCCTTGAAGCGGCATTCATTTTATCTACATCTAGAGGTTTTTTTACAAAATAACTCTGCTCAAATTGAAACACATTTTTTTTGGTCGTAATACGGTATAAATACTGTCTGCTTAGCGCATCAAAACGTGTGTGCGCTTCATCATGAACTCTAAAAATATCATGAATAGCGATATCCAATGGCAAATAAGAATTGAGTTTATAAAGAAACTTTCCTTTTTCGAAAGCCATTTGGGAATCAAAATGCGCAAACATCTGTGAGGCATGTACCCCAGCATCGGTACGTCCGGCGCCCATAATGGAGACTTTCTCTCCCAAAATGGTTGTTAAGGCCTTTTCTATAACCTCTTGCACTGAAATCGCATTGGGCTGATTTTGCCAACCATGATAAGGTTTTCCGTTATAAGAAAGTTCTAAAAAATATCTCAATTTTAATACATTTGTTCAAACAACAAAGATAGGCAGTTTTATGCTTCTTAAGAAGTATGCGTCCTAATTCTACATTAAAAGATTTTCATGACTAAAATCCTACTGCTTTCCGATACCCATGGCTACATTGACGATGATATTTTAAAATATGTAAAACAAGTTGATGAAGTCTGGCATGCGGGTGACATAGGCAGTTTAAAAGTAACCGATGCTATAAAAAAGATTAAGCCTTTACGCGGGGTTTATGGTAATATTGACGATGCCGAAGTACGTGTGGAATTCCCAGAACACAACCGTTTTATGTGTGAAGATGTGGATGTCTGGATCACCCATATTGGAGGCTACCCTCCCAAATACAATAGCCGTGTTATTGATGGTATTAATGAAAATCCGCCACGAATTTTCATCTGCGGGCATTCGCATATTTTAAAAGTGATGCCTGACAAAAAACGTCATTTAATTCATATGAATCCTGGTGCCGTTGGGAAACACGGTTTTCACAAAGTTCGAACCATGTTACGATTTACTATTGATGGAAGAAAAATTGAAAATCTTGAAGTGATTGAATTTCCGGTGCGTCATCCGAGGTAGGTTTATGGTTTTTGGTAAGTTGTACTTCGTCTTGAAACTGGAAATAAAAATCATAAAAAAGATACAGATTGCTCAAATAATCACGAATCGTATTACACAACAAACCATCCTAACAACTAAACTCCAATAGAATACACACAGAAGAAATAGACACTTGGCTATACGTAATTCCATCTTTGAAACTTTGGAGCTTTGAAACTCTAAAACCTTAAGCAATAAGCTGTAAGCTACAGGTAACTCCGTCTTTGGAACTATGCCTTTATGTGACTTTTTTACTTTCTAACTTCTAACTTTATAACTCTGCAACTTTGAAACCTCTCTAAATTAACAGTATTTAACGTATAAAACCATAAGTTTAAATTCATAAATTGTAGTTTTGCCTTTCGATTTATTAAAACAGTAAACATTAATATTTATGAGTCAAGTAAAAGAAAATGATACCGTAAAAGTTCATTACACAGGAAAATTAGGAAATGGTCAAGTTTTTGACAGTTCTTTAGAAAGAGAGCCTCTAGAAATTACTCTAGGTCAAGGGATGCTTATTCCTGGTTTTGAAAAAGGTATGATTGACATGAAAGTAAACGAGAAAAAAACAATTAATATTCCTGTTGCTGAAGCTTATGGTGAGGTGAGACAAGAGTTGTTTTACGATGTTAAAAAAGAGCAATTACCACCAGAAATGGCTCCTGAAGTTGGTATGGGATTAGCCTCTAAGGATCCTGAAGGACGCGAAGTACAATTTAGAGTTGCCGAAGTTCATGATGATTACATCGTTGTTGATGCCAATCACCCATTAGCTGGTCAAGATTTAACTTTCGATTTAGAGCTTGTTGAAATCAAGTAATTAACGATAACGAGTTAAACATATATTTGAAAGCCCAGAACTTAGTTCTGGGCTTTTTACTTTGTGCTATAATGTGATTTAAAAATCTATGTTGTATGGAGCTGGTCGAAATATCTCGATACTTTGAAACTCTATAATGATGATAACGAGAACCTGAAATAAATTCAGGTTGATGCGAGAACAGCTTTTATAATTAGGTTTTCGATAGGCTCAACCTAACAAATACAAGTAACTAAACCAAAACCTCAGCTACCCTTTTGGGTTTATAAACGTTTCAATGTCAAAAGTTGATAATTTAGGATTTGCCCCTTCACGCTGAGCTACTAAGGCGCCAACGGCACTTGCAAAATTAATGGCTATTTGAGGCGTTATTCCGTTTAATAACTGACTTATCAAAGACGCTAAAAAAGAATCGCCGGCCCCAACGGTATCAGCCACCTTTATTTGGTAACCACTATTATAATATAAGTCGTCATCGTAAAGCAACACCGCGCCATGAGATCCCTTTGTGACACAAATATGCTTGGTTTTGGTGTTTTCGGCTATAAAGTGTAAATTTTGCTCTAAACCATTGAATTTAGATCCCATAAAAGCAGCCACTTCAAAAAGCTCATCATCATTAAATTTGATAAAATCGGCTTTATGCATTAAATAAACTAAGAGCTCTTTGTTATAAAAAGGAGGTCTTAAATTAAGATCGAATATTTTATACGTCTCTTCTACTTCAAGTAAATTAAAAAGGGTTTGTTTAGATACGGCATCGCGAGCGGCCAGACTACCAAACACAAAAGCATCAGCATCTTGCACCGCTAATTTAGCCGCTTGTGTCAAACTAATTTTATCCCAGGCACGCGGATGTTCAATCGTGTAACTCGCCGATCCTTTTGCATTCAAAACTACCTGAACCTCTCCTGTTTTATAATCTTCTAGAGCTTGTACATGATTTTTATTGATGTGATGTTCTTCTAAATAATTCAATATCAAAGCACCCAATTCGTCTTGACCAACAGCACTAATCATATTCACATCATGATTAAACGAGGCCAAACGTAAGGCCACATTTAAAGGTGCTCCGCCTATTTTTTTATGCTCAGGAAAAACATCCCAAAGCACCTCTCCAAAACAAACAATATGAGCCATATTATATTTTTTTAGAATTAAATTTCATGAATTATTTTATTTCAAACTAAAACTAACTTATAAAAATCTTAATAAATATTAGACTCCATAGTACGCTGATTTATAGAGTTTTTAAATATCTCTAAAATACGCTTGGCAATACCTGTCCACCCAAAATTACGACGTGCAAATCGTGCACCTTCTACCGACAACTCGTTTCTTAAATTCGGATACAATAACGGCATAGACAACATGGCTCCAAATTCTATAGGGCGGTGCGGATCGGCAAAAAGGGCTTGGTTACCAAAATCGATTAAATCATATAAACCACCGTGAACTGTTACAACACTTGGCGTTCCGCAGGCCATAGCTTCAATAGCCACCATACCAAAAGGCTCGTATCGTGAAGGCATAGCAAAAATATTTGCCGAACGATATACATTCGCTAAATCTTCATCGGCGATATAGTTTTTCCATTTAATTTTATCGGCAACCCCTAGCTCATTTGCTAATTTTTGAAGTTTTTCAACACCTAGCTTATCCTGCTCCGAATCACCACCAACGGCAGCTACCAATCGGGCTTCCGGACAGAGTTCAAAAACAGTTGGCAAGGCCTGAATAAGTAAATCGTACCCTTTATTGTGTGCCATTCTTCCTAGGGCTAAAATATCCGTGGGATGGATATCATATTTTAATCGAATTTTATCATTTTCCTTGGTAGGCACCGGGTAAAAACGATTTTCATCTATACCAGGAGGAATCATACCACAATTTCGAGGTAACACATCGTATTGCTGTGTTAGTAAATCTACCTGAGGTAAGGTAGTTGCAATCACATAATTACACATTTGATATACAAAATATTCCTTACGAATACGCTCTTTGAAACGGTAGGTTTTCTCCATCTCCTTTTCATCCATATCACTACCCATAGTGTGTTGTTTCCACCACCCTAATGAGTGTGGTGTGTGCACGTGTGAAATACCTAGTTCTTCAGCAATTTTTTGTCCTGCCCATCCAGCATCCCAATAATGTGAGTATACAATATCATACTTTTTACGTTCCTTTTGTATCGCCGCCAAAGTATTGGTAACAAACTTTTTGAGGTGATCGTGCATATCTTCCTTTCTAATGAATTTTTTTCCACCGAAAGGGATACGCCAAACGCTAAAATTATCATCTACATGGTCGTATTCTGGTTGGTCTTCAAATTGACGGGTAACTAAATCCACGGTCCTTCCTAGTCTACTAAAACGATCAGCGAGTTCTAAAACATAAACTACTTGTCCGCCTGTATCTGGTTTTCCTAATTCTGGGTTTGCTGCTACATAACCGTGCAGCGAGATCATTAATATTGACTTCATCGTATTTATATTTAGTTATTTGATATTATTTTTAAATCATGGCAAGCAGAAATGTACTGCGCTGCCGACCAAGCTTGATAGGCTTTCCCCATAGGTTGCCCTGTGGTACCGTGTGCCCATTCGGTAAATTCCCATTCGTTATTAATGCCTTCTTTATTGATTAAAGCGAGTTTGTGCAATTCGGAAATTGCAACTTCACGCTGACCGAGTTTATTAACAAACTTCACCCAAAATCCGCCTACAAAAGGCCAAATACCACCATTGTGATAATGGTTAGGTAAATTCAATAAATTAACAGTGTAGTAAGGACGCCAATCCGGATCGCCTGGCATCACAACGGGATACACATTAGCCACAGGAAAAGGATCGTTTACCCCTACTCCTAGCATAAAACGGAAGGTTTGATGGGCTTTTTCAGCATCGACGGTACCGTGTAAAAAGGCTAAAATATTTCCGAGCGTATCACAGCGCCAGCTAAAATCGAACGGCGTTGTTTGTGCAATAAGATAAGAGGTATCTCCAAGGGTAAATTGCTTTTCGGCAAAAGACACCGAATTAAACATTTGCTGTTTTGTTGAAGGCCAGAAATTTTGAACGATTTCCTTTTTTATGACCTGCGACCAGCGGATGTACTCCCCTGCTTGTTCGGAATCACCTAACATTTCTAACATACGACCAAAACAAACATTGGCACGATACCACAGAATTTCATCGTAAAGGATGTTATAACTTCTACCAAAAAGATCGGTCCAGTCGCCAGCTTCAGGAATTTCTAGAAGCGCATCATTATTACTATCATGCGCGCCCAACCAAATCATGGTTCTTTTAATATCTTCAATATGCGTTCTAAGAAATTCGATATCCTTAGTCACATTTACGTATTCATAAAACGCAATAATCACCCAAATACCAGAATCGATAGAGCAAATGCCGCCTACGCCTGAGTAATCCGGCACATTATCTTTGATACGTACATTGGAAGGAATTTGTCCATTTCTAGAAATATGTTCAAATAAAGTTAGAAGGGTTTGTCTCTGACAATTATGGATCTCTTCATCGTGTATTAAAGGCAGCGAACCAATCACGGTTATAGCCCCATCACGAGCCCAAACACTATAATAATTCTCGTCGGTACCATGGGCAACATTATCAACAATCGAGCAAGCAGAAAAACCTAAAGGTGTGATGTTTTTCTTTAAGGCTTCAACAGCTTTATCATAGCCTTCTTTGATTAGGGCTATCTTCTCATTTTCATCTTCCGCAGCGATTTGATTTAACTCCTGTTGAATAAAAAAATCATCGGAATGATCAATATTCATATCGGCATTTGCTTTCTCTGGCAGGACTCCATAAAAGATCAATCCTTCAATAATACCATCGCCTTGTTCCTTTTCGGAATGATACACTTTACGATGTTTGGTATACGTGTATAACTCTTCATGAGCATTAGCAACCACAATTCCTTTAATATCTTTTAAGTCGAACATGGCGGAATCGTTACCACTATCACCAGCAACAATAACGTCGCACGGGTCAATGCTTAAATTTCGTAATAACCATTGCAAGGCATTGCCTTTATTGGCCCATTTTGGTAGAATATCTAAATATCTTTCACCAGAATATACCACATTAATATCCATATTCGCATTTACAAAATCCTGCTCAATACTTTCTATAAGCGCTGGGGTGGCATCGTGAAAGAAGTAACTTCGTTTATAGGCATGTTGAAATTTAGAAGGCTGATCGCTAATGGGCTGTGTGATCCCTTTTATGACTTTTTCTACAGCATCTAAGTTCCAGCCATCATCTAGAATATCATTAAATTCTTTAACGACACTTTTTGTATTATAGTTGTAAATGTGTGTTCCAACGCCAGAAATGATATAATCGGGTTCTGGTAAAACCTTAGTTTTAATAAGATTTAAAACATCGTCGATAAGGCGACCGGTATTGTAGGTAAGTAAAACCTCGTTAGAGGGCTTGTGTTTTTTCCAAATTTTACGAAAGTTACTTTTGTAGGTATGAAAATCTATTAACGTATTGTCAATATCAAAAGACAAGAGCTTAATGGGGCTCTTTTCAACAGGGTTTGTATCCATATTTTAAAAAGACGGTTTTTGTGAATTTTCGATTGAATTTTACTAAAAACAAGCAAAAAAACATGGTTATTGGCTTAATTTACGCAAAAAAAGCCACTAAACCGTCCTTTATCGAATTGGATATGAACTGTCCATTTTATTTTTACTGAAATAAAAATATTACATACCTCAAAATAAATATTTAAAAATATATGCTATTTATTCCATGAATATGAAAATAGCCCAGAAAAACCTTAGATTCCACTTATAAAACTGCCATAAGGATCCTTAAATTGAATCCCTTCCGTAAAGCGGTGTTTACTTAGTTCTTTAAATTCTACAAGCGCCCACAGTACAAACTCCTTTACAAAATAACTGTCTTCTTGTGCTAAATTAGGTTGATGCTTTGCTAGCAGATCGTCTAAAGGTGTGATAGCGCCCAGTAATCGTTGATATTCTTTATCCTTAGCATCGTCTAACAGCTCAAAACCTTCCTTTTGGTTGAAAAACCAAGAGACAATATCATCATAATCGCTTTCATCATCTTGCTTTTTAAGTTTTTCAATTTTAGGAAAATACTCGACAAACAAACTTTTAACGGCCTCTCCTATTAAATTATAAGCTACAAGTGCTGCACCTTCCTGTTCCCCTTCGTAAACCAACTCCACTTTCCCTGTAATAGACGGGATGATACCAACAAAATCGGATAAGCGTACCATGGTTTGGTCGTCGCCAGCTAATAAGGCTCGACGCTCGGCCGTACTCAGTAAATTTTCTAAAGCGGTAATACTTAAACGGGCACTTACCCCACTTTTAGCATCGATATAATCGTTCTCACGGGCTTCAAATACGATTTGTTCTAATAAATCTCTTGCCAAATCAGGTACTAAAACCATAGATTTCTGAGCTTCTACGAGCTTGGCTTCCTGCTCTGTAATTTGCCTAGCCGTTTCGATATTTACTGGATAATGGGTTAAAATTTGCGATCCTATTCGATCTTTTAACGGGGTTACAATACTACCTCTATTGGTGTAATCTTCTGGATTTGCTGTAAACAAAAACTGAATATCTAAGGGTAATCGTAATTTAAAACCTCGAATTTGAATATCGCCCTCTTGCAAAATATTAAAAAGTGCTACTTGGATACGCGCTTGTAAATCGGGCAATTCGTTAATTACAAAAATACAGCGATTGGCTCTAGGAATCATCCCGTAGTGAATCACGCGATCGTCGGCGTAGCTTAACTTTAAATTCGCCGCTTTAATAGGATCGACGTCACCAATAATATCGGCTACCGTAACATCTGGTGTTGCTAGTTTTTCAGCAAATCGTTCGCTTCGATGTAACCAAGCGATTGGCGTATCGTCTCCTTTTTCTTTAATAAGTTCCACAGCAAATCTCGAAATAGGTTGCAACGGATCGTCGTTAATCTCAGAACCTTCAACGTATGGTATATACTCGTCCAATAAATTTAGCATCAAACGCGCCAATCGTGTTTTTGCTTGTCCTCGTAAACCCAACAAATTAATATTGTGACGTGATAAGATAGCACGTTCCAACTCTGGAATTACAGTATGCTCATAACCATGAACTCCTTCAAATGTGGTTTCTTTATTTTTTATTTTCTGAATTAAATTCGTTCTTAATTCGTCTTTTATAGATTTACTTTGATATCCAGAAGCTTTAAGCTCCCCTAGTGTTTTTATATTCATACTAAAATTGAAATTGACTATTTATTATTGATTACTGGTTGTTGATTTTTGGTAACTGGTAGTTGACATATCATCTAAAGCTAGAGTTTCAGAAATGTAAAGTATCAAAGAAACAAAGTATCAGAGTTTCAAAGCTGAATAACACACCGCATAAAGTTTGTTGTCAACTTTTCATTATTAACTTTTAATTTTTCATTGTTAATTTTTCAACTCCCCCTAATCCTTTTCTTCCTATTGGTTTCGTAATCTTCAAAAATCATTTCTCCCAAGCCTTTAATACCCGTGTAAAACGCTTTGCCTTGATTCGCATAAGTAAACTCACGAACAAATTGCATTAAATAGGCATCTTTAGCAATCATGAAAGTCGTTATAGGAATATGCAAACGTCTGGCTTGTTGTGCCATGGCATAGCATTTATTAACGATATGCGCATCTAATCCCATACTGTTTTTATAATATTCTCCATCGGGAAGTCTTAAGCAACTGGGTTTCCCATCGGTTATCATAAAAATTTGCTTGTTGGTGTTTCGCTTTCTGCGGAGTAAATCCATAGCCAATTGCAGTCCTGCAACAGTGTTGGTATGGTACGGTCCAACTTTCAGATACGGCAAGTCTTTTATTTCAATTTGCCATGCATCGTTTCCAAAAACCAAAATATCGAGCGTGTCTTTCGGGTAGCGTGTGGTAATTAATTCTGCTAAAGCCATGGCTACTCTTTTTGCTGGGGTAATACGATCTTCACCATACAAAATCATACTGTGGCTTATATCAATCATAAGCACGGTACTCATTTGTGACTTATGCATGGTTTCTTCAACTACTAAATCGTCTTCCGACAGGGTAAAATCACCTATGCCATGACTTATCTGAGCATTTTTCAAACTTTCAGTCATAGACACCTTATCTAGAGCATCTCCAAATTGATAGTTTCTAAAATCGCCCGTATGTTCATCGCCAGCGCCCGAACTTTTACTTTTATGATTTCCTTGTCCGCTACGCTTTATTTTTCCGAAAATATGATTTAACGCTTGCTGCCTAATGGCACGTTCGGTTTTAGCTGTAATGGCTGTACCGCCTTTACCATCGGATTTAATTTCCTCACGGATATAGCCTTTCTTTTTAAGGTCTTCAATAAAATCATCTATGGTATAATCGGGTGTTGTTAGTTTGTATTCGACATCTAACTCCCTCAACCAATCAATGGCTTCGTCAAAATCACCAGAAGTATGTGTAATAAGCTCCTTGAAAATTTCAAAGAGTTTATCAAAAGGTGACTGATAAGGTGCTTCATAACTTTTAAATATGAAACCCTTTTTTAGTGTCTTTTTATCTTTCATAGCCCTATAAAAATAACACATTTTATACAGAAACAAGAAATAGGTAAAATTATGATTAAAATTAACTGAAGATTAATAAGAAAATACGTCGAATAAAATATTTTAAACTATTTTTAGCCGCCCATAAACCAACCAAATAAAGACACCATGAAACTACTTATTTCTTTAAGCTTAGTTATGCTTCCCCTTTTTGGCCAAGCACAAGTCGTACTGGATGCCGATGGCCCAGGAGACACCTACGCCCTTATAACATCGGTTTTAGCTCCTGGCTACAATCCTATAGAAACTCCAGATTGCAGTCATACTAGCTTTGGCGATCATATAGATGAAGTTTTTGATAACACTTTAAACAGCTACGTGTTTCGCTTTCATATTCATGCTAATGAAGACAATGACCGTTGTATCAATTACGACAGACAACGCAATGAAATTAAAACTTACGACCAATCGCCTGATAATTTATTAGGTATTGAAGGCGAAACCGTAATCTATAAATGGAAATTTAAACTTGAACAAGGCTTTCAATCTTCATCGAGTTTCACTCATATTCATCAATTAAAATCTGTTGGTGGTTCGTTGGAGAGTATGCCTATGTATACCTTAACCACACGCAAAGGCAATCCAGATCAACTGGAGTTACGCTATGCCGAAACAAACTCGCAAACTACGGTAAAGAAAACAGCTTTATCTCCTCTTGTTGGCACTTGGTTAGAGGTTACAGAAACCATTGAATACGGTACGGCGGGAACTTATGATATTATTATTAAAAAAGTTAGTGATAACAGCACTCTATTTTCATACACCAATAACAATATTAATAACTGGAGACCTGGAGCCTCTTTTGTACGTCCGAAATGGGGTATTTATAGAAGTTTAAATAGCGTAGCGGATCTTAGAGATGAAACGCTTTTGTATGCTAATTTTAGTATTGAAGAAACCTCAACCCTATCCAACACCGATATCGCATCTGAAAATGGGTTTATAATATATCCGAATCCGGTGAATGACACCCTATTTTTAAAACAAATCTCACCAAAAGCCCAAACGCTACAGATTTTCACTATGGATGGAAAAAAAGTATTGGAGCAATCTTTGAACACGGCTTCAGAGATAAAGCTTGATGTTTCTTCACTTTCAAACGGAAATTACATTCTAAAAATTCAAGGTGAGAACTGGAATCAATCTAAGCTTATTACTATTTCTACTAAATAAAATCTTATTTAAACCTATTAGTGTTTAGGCGCATATGCTTTGCGCTTGAATATTCGAAAAGCATAAAATCAACATGAAAAAAAAGACTTTTTTTAAAATTATTCTATCAATCTTATTATTTAACCAACTATACGCTCAAACTTCCGTTAGTGGAGGAATCTTTACAGATACTACTTGGTCTATAGACAAAAGTCCATACTTGGTAACAGATAACGTAGTACTTTTTGACAACATCAAATTAACTATTGAGCCTGGTGTTTTAGTTGAATTTAATGACTCAAAAGAACTAGAAATAAGAGGTGGAAACTTGCAAGCTATTGGTACAAATAAGGATAAAATAATATTTAAATCTTCATCACAGAATCCGACTATTGGAATATGGAAAGGTTTAAGATTTGTTAATCGTACGAGCTTAGATAACTCTAAACTTGAATTTATAGAAATTTCACATGCCAAGATAGCTGTAGATACTAAAGAAACAATTGTTTATGGCTCCGATCCGGTTTGGAGCATAAGCAACTCAAAATTTTATAAAAACAATATAGCTATTGATGTAGACTCTTCGGAGGAAAACAATTTTTATAACTGTATTTTCGAAAATAATGACACAGCAATTAATTCACTTAATTATTCTGAAGTGTTAAACTGTAGTTTTGAGAATAACACTATTGGAATTGGGTATGCTTTTGACACATATATTAATAACAATATTTTTAGAGGCAATACAGGGACTGCTCTATTTAGCTTCAGTGCGAATATTGATGGAAATTTATTCGAAAATAACAACATTGCCCTTGACATTAAATTATTCACATCTAGTATCGTTAAGAATAATATTGTAATCAATAACAATATAGGATTTATAGTAAAAGGAGAAAGTGGTAGTCCCGTAAATAGCTTTTTCAACAATTGCATTTACAATAATACGCAGTACAATATCAAACATGAAAACCAAATTGGACTGAATTTGACTAATAATTATTGGCATACAACTGTTTCAAGCGAAATTGAGGATGGTATTTATCATGCGATAGACGACTCTTCACTGGGGTTAATTGACTTTAGCTCCTTCCAAACCACTTGTGAAGCTTCAAACACATTAAGTACAGAAAACCAATTAATTAAAGACACAGACTTTTCTGTTTCAGTTTTCCCTAATCCGGCAGATAAAATTGCTACCATAGGGCTTTATAGTAAAGAGCAAGATAATTATATGATAAATCTATTTGATTCTATAGGTAACCTCATTCAAGTTATTTCTAATCAATATTATTCTAGTGGACAACATAATATTATTATCGAAACAGAAAATCTGAATTCTGGAGTATACCTCTTGAGGCTGAGAAATAATTCAAAATCTATTACTAAAAAGATAATAATTACTCATTAAAACGCTTTAACGAACATATATTGATTAAACAAATTTCAATTTTAAATTGGTTATATGAAACTGCTATTTCTCGAGGATTTTCAATTTTGCACATAATAACTAAATGAACTACAACACCTCGCAACTAGTTATAGCCGATAAAATTGTGCCCAATAAACAAACAATACAATGAACAAACACCTCTTCTTAGTAACATGTCTTCTTTTAGTCTTCAGCTATAATGCAAAAGCGCAAAACACCGAAATAACCATCGGGTTTAAAGCCGGAGCTAATTATTCGTCTTACACACCCAGATATATATTTCCTTATATTAAAGATATTCATTACGCCAGGAAAGTTGGTTTTTATGTTGGTGGACTTGTGAATTTTGAAATATCTAATGATTTTAGGGTGCAACCTGAACTAATTTTTGCCTTGCAAGGCGCCAAATTTGCTAATAAAAATCTTGAATTTGTGGAGTCTGAATACTCGCCTCCAACATATGGTGACTTTGAATTAAATATTAATGAATCTACAATTATCCTCCCTATTGTTGCGCAATACCTTATTAATAACAAGTTTTATCTTGAAGGTGGTCCGCAATTTGGGTACATCGTAAACAGAAAGGAACATATTACCAAAAACCCAATTCCGGATGATTCTGAAACACCAATAGAATCTGCCGATTTTGATTATGACAAATTTGATTTCGGATTGACCTTTGGAGTTGGTTATAATTTTTCAGAAAAAATTAGTGTAAACACAAGATACTTTTTCGGATTAATTGAACGAAACTATAACATTAAATCATCTGTTATTAGTTTGGGATTAGAGTACAAAATATAATTAAACAAGCTGAAAACATCTCAACAAATTAAAATACAACAAACTAAATATGAAATACAGCATTACTCTTTTAGTTCTATTTTTCGCAATAAAACTTATTACAGCCCAGACGACTATAGATGCTACACTAATAGAATTAAATTTTCATGATGATAGTGACCCTCAAAACTTAGTTGCTTTTAAAAATGGTTTTTATTTTACTGCTACTAATGGCTCTTTTCAAAACTTTGGAAGAGAATTATGGTATTCAAATGGAACTCCTGAGGGCACTATGATGTTTAAAGATATAAATAAAGGACAATACTCATCCAACCCGAAGTCTTTAATCGTTATTGGTAGTACTCTTTATTTCTCCGCAGACGATGGAGTTCATGGTTCAGAATTATGGAAAAGTGACGGAACTAAAGGAGGAACTGTGATGGTAAAAGATATTCGTTCAGACAACAGTTCTTACAACGGTCTCACTAATTTAATAAATTATAATGGCACATTAATTTTTACTGCTACTAATGATGTTGACGGCGACGAATTATGGAAAAGCGACGGAACTGAAGCTGGAACAGTAATGATAAAAGACATTAACCCAAACGGTAATGGAAGTCCAAATGATTTATTCATTTTTAATAATAACATTTATTTCACGGCAAATGATGGAACAAATGGAATTGAACTATGGAAAAGCGATGGAACTGAAGCTGGAACAACGATAGTAAAGAACATTAATAAAAATTATTCTGGATTAGATAATGGAAATCAGTTTTTAACTTTAAAAGGTTTCTTTTACTTCTTTGCAAACAATGGTATTAATGGATATGAATTATGGAAAAGTGATGGTACTGAGGCTGGAACAACGATGGTAAAAGATATAACAGTAGGTTATGGATCAAGCGCATATTCACTAAAAGGCAGCACAACTAACAATTATATAATTTTTGAAGCAAACGACTTAACAAATGGGACAGAAATATGGAAAAGTGACGGAACTGAAAGTGGCACTACTTTAATCAAAAATATTAATAATTCTATTTATCCTAGTTTATCGTACAGCAACAACACATTTATAACATTTAACAATGAAGTCTACTTTTTAGCAAATGATGATATTCATGGAACAGAAATATGGAAAACAGATGGAACTGAAGCTGGAACGGTTTTATTCAAAGATATTAATATCGGACCGTTATCTTCACAGGTTAATAAATTTTATTTAGATAAGGTAAATAACAAACTCCTATTTTTCATAAACAGCGATAATTCGCCGTATAAAAAATTATGGGTTAGCGACGGTTCACCAAGTGGCACATTTCAATTATCAAACGTTGAAGACAGCAATAATTCTGATTTAGAACCAAACTTTATTACGTACAATAATTCTACGATAGTTACAGGTAAAAATGAACTTAACGGCAACGAATTATGGATAACAGACAGCACAATTGAAGGCACTTCCCTTTTTGCTGATTTGAATTATTCGTATAGCAGTAATCCATCTAGATTTTCAAATTTAAATGGCTCTTTAGTTTTTAGAGCTCGTGGTAATAAAAATGGTAATGAATTATATAGAAGTGATGGTACAATTAATAGCACGAAATTAATAAATAACATTATTCCAGGCTATAATTTTATGGATGACAGAACATTCATTAGAGAAATAAACGGTGTCTTATATTTTAGTGCAAATGATAGTACCCATGGCTTCGAACTTTGGAGAAGTGATGGATCAGAAAGCGGAACTTATATGGTTAAAGATATAAGAACTGGTAAAGGAAGTAGTATGCGGAACTTTAACTACACTCAGAAGTTTACTGTAATCAATGATATACTATACTTTTCTGCCGATGACGGCGTGCACGGCTTTGAGTTATGGAGAAGTGATGGAACAGAGACAGGTACATACTTATTACATGATTTATATGTTGGAGATTACAACAGTGATGGCAATCCAGATAATTTTACACTTATGGATGGTTACATTTACTATAGTGGTTTCGGAACTGGAAATGAAAGAGGGGTATGGAAAACTGATGGAACACGAGAAGGTATTATTGAAATCCCCTTTTTACGCGATGCCGGGATTTTTTCTGGAATCAACAACAAATTACTTATTTATTATAATGAAGATTTATATGCTACAGATGGTACACAAGAAAACACCATTTTTCTATACGATTTAATTAACGGAATTGACCTAAGCACTAAATCAAACTCAAATAACGAAGTGTACTTTGTGACAGATAACAAAAATAAACTCGTTAAAACTGATGGAACTTTAGAAGGCACTACGCTGTTATTTGATTCTAGCACTCATGAAACCATGAGGTATGGAGACATTGTTAATGGTTTGATTTGCGGAAACCATTTTTATTTTCTTTTAAATGACTCCTCTAGTTCCCAACAGGAATTATGGAGAACCGATGGCTCCAACACAGAAAAAATTACTGGATCAGATACCACAGATTTTTTGTCTATAAGAAATCTTACATGTTACAATGATAATCTCCTTTATTTAGCCGAATTAATACCGCAGAAAATCTGGATAACTAATGATCAACTAAATACACCATTGCAGTTAGATATAAATATTCTAAATGGACCAAATTTTGAAAATGAAAATGCAATAGAGGAAATGGCTGCTACTGATAACCACTTATATTTTAGTGCTAAAAATAATATTAGCGGTACAGAGCTTTATGTTACAGAAATTGATGCCTTAACTTTAAGTAACAATAACTACGAGACTATTAAAAACAACAATTTTAATACCGTTAGAATTTATCCAAATCCATCAGAAAATGTTATAACCATCGAATCAATGACAAACTCTAATATAGAAAAATTTGAAATTTGGGATTTGTCTGGAAAAATGCTTCATCAAGAGTCTGACAAGAAATTATCTAACATAGTTTATGACACGAGTAAGTTAAGCGATGGAATTTATTTCGTGAAAGTATTTTTATCAGACAACACTATAAACACATTAAAATTAATTGTAAATCTTTAACAATGTTTAAAATTAATGAATAAACTAATAACAGATTTAGAAATATGAATATCCTTTGTAGTGTA
>NZ_LXEI01000020.1 GCF_001642835.1 Pseudotamlana agarivorans | reverse complement strand
TGGAATTAGTTCCTAACTTATCATTAACAACCAAATTTTCATAACCTTTTTATCTCAATTTGTTGATCATAAATCTGTTATTGTTTTTGAATTTATAAAGTTTAAAATAGGTACTTATACACATATTAGATGCTATTATGGTAATGATTAGAACAATTAAAATTTAAATCATGCAAGTTGCACGTAAGTTTTTTTCTATCTATTTTTGCTTGAAATTAATCCCTCAAGAAAGAAAAGCATTAAAAAATATAAACAATGGCTTTTCGACTTGTTGATTTTTATTAAACTTAAAAACAACTTAATTATGAAAAAAAGAATTATTGGAACAGCATTAGCTTTATTTGCATTTGGATTTGCACAAGCCCAAAATTTACCAGATAAAGAGCTTTCAGAAAGTCAAGTGCGTCAAGAAATGAGATCTGCTAAAGGTGTGTCATTTGAACAAGGAGACATGTTCGTAGAAGGCGGTGTATCTGTTACAACAGAAGGTGATAACACATCTTATGGTATTAATCCTAAGTTTGGATACTTATTAAGTGATAAAATCGCTGTTGGTGCTGATATTGACTTTGGAGGAAGTAAAGATGGAGAAGATAAAGAGAACTTTTTTGGGATTGGTGGTTTCGCAAGATATTATTTCTTAGAACTATCTCAAAAACGTTTTAAAGCTTATGGTGATGTTGGTATTGGGTATGGTCATTCTCGTATTAGAGGTTTAAATGTAGATGGATCACGTTATGATAATACAAATAATGATATTAAAGCTAACCTTACTTTGGGTATTAATTATTTCTTCACTAAAAATTTCGCTGCTACTTTTGTATTAGCTGATATTTTAGAGTACAATAATGCAAACCCTGAAGATGGTGATTCAAGTAATAGGTTTGAATTTAACTTTAACTTATTTAATAACCCATTTGCACAACCTCAATTTGGTTTATTATATAAATTCTAATGATTTAGATATCTAATCATTAAATAAACAAAAAACGTCTAAGTCTTACTTAGACGTTTTTTTTTATGCTTTATTTTGAGGTTTCACCTTCGAATTTTATTTATAATATTCAGTATACTAGTTTATTATGTTTTGTTATGTGTTTTTTTTCAGTCAAAAACTCCTTTATTTCAGCTAATAAATATGGTCTGTATCCTTTAATATTAAGGTGTTCATTTAAAAACTAATATTATGATACCTGTAAGAATATTTTTTTTAGGTTTATGTGTTTTAGCATTTAGTGCTTGTAAAAACGAAACCTCTCATGAAAACGTCAACAAAACTCAAAGTATCGAAAATGATGCGTTGGGTAATACTACTAATTATAAATCTTCTGGCAATTTTGAAGCAAACGAGGCTGCTATTGAGGTGGAGTCTGATAGCGTTAATGAAAATTGGAATTTAGATAATCCGGAGCGTCGTGAGAAACTTTATGCGCGATTTAACATGAGCCCAGACCAAATAAATCAATATGAATCTTCATTAAAACAATGGCATGCCGATCATGAAGAAAATGCTTATGCGCTACTAGAGGTGGATGAAAAGACTGAAATTGAAAAAACCATTCTAAAAGCTATTCTAGACGATGACCAATTTGAACAATATGAAAGTTGGGCTGCTCGACAGTATCTCAGGTAATCCTGTATAGATTTTTTAAGGTTAAACAATTTTGTGAAAAAGGTCATGTAGCATTGTTCGAAGTGCTACATTGAACTATGGAAGAATTTGATGTATTTGTTATAGGTAGTGGTGTTGCAGGACGACTGGTAGCCAAATTATGTGCTAGAGAAGGCTTAAAAGTGGCTATAGCTGATAATAGAGCTTTTGGTGGTACTTGTGCGAATAGAGGCTGTGATCCTAAAAAAGTTATTTTAGGTCCTACAGAGGTGTTTGAAATGGCTAGTAATTTACAAGGTAAAGGAGTTTCGGTGTTGCCGGAGTTAAACTGGGAAAAAAATCAAAAATTTAAACGAGAGTTTACCTATAATGTTCCCGCAGGAACCGAAGGGCAATTAAAAGACTTGAGAGTAACCTTGTTTCATCAATCCCCTAAATTTTTAGATATTAATACACTTTCTGTAGAGGGAAAAACTGTTAAAGCAAAAAAAATAGTTATTGCTACAGGGCTTGTCCCTAGGGTTCTAACTTTTGAAGGTGCAAATTACTTACATACAAGTGACGATTTTTTGAAGCTAAAAAAGCTTCCTAAAAGTATGATCTTTATAGGTGGTGGTTATGTAGGTATGGAGCTTGCTCATATGGCAGCACGATATGGTTGTGAGGTTACGCTAATAGAACGAAACGATGGCATTCTAAAAGCGTTTGATAATGACTTAGCCGCCGACTTGCTTCAAGTTTCAAAAGCATTAGGTATTAAATTTATTTTCAACGCTGAAGTGGATTCCGTAGAAAAACTTCGTAAAAATCACCGTTTAAATTACACGGTCGATGGCAAAAGTAGCTCGCTAAAAGCACGCATAATTTTCAATACAGCAGGACGTGTTCCAGCGATTAGCGAACTTGGATTAGATCAAGGAAATGTCGCTTACTCAGATGCAGGAGTTATGGTAAATGCTTATTTGCAAAATACTACAAATACAAGTGTGTATGCCTGTGGCGATGTGTCTTCCTACAGTGTGCCGCTTACACCGCTTTCGGGTATGGAGGCTAAAATTGTTGCCGAAAATATTATAAACAATAATAAAACGCAAATAGACGTGCATACAGTACCATCTGCGGTATTTACTTTGCCTAATTTAGCTTCAGTTGGTTTATCTGAAAAGGAAGCGAAAAAACAATATAGTAATGTTATTGTAAGACAAGATCGCGTTGGACACTGGTACAATGCCAAACGGTCGAATGAAAAATCATATGCCTATAAAGTGTTAATTAATGAAGCTACTAATGAGGTCCTTGGTGCACATATATTAGGATCGTGTGCTGCTGAAACGATTAACTTATTCACTTTAGCAATTCATCAGAAAATAAAAGTTGATGCGCTTAAAAGTATGGCATTTGTGTACCCGACTTGGGGAAGTGATATTAAAAAGATGTTATAAGAGCCAGAAGGTTATTCGTCTCACTTAAAATTATTAACGGCATATATCAATTTAAGTAATGTTTATGGTATCTGATTGGTAAATGGTGTTCTATCGTTAGGTAAGTTAAGTGCAGCCAGTATTTTATTTAATTCAGCCAAGACATCTTTATCAATTAAATCGGTATTAATTTTTAGTTCCTTTTTTTTAGTTTTTAGGGTATAGTCTCCGGCAAATTTTTTAATCCATGTGATGTCATTCAGATTTATTGTTTTCCAATAGCCGTATAGTCCATTTTTTTTGATTATGCCATCCTGAATAGTGAGGTATTGATAGGTCAAATCATGTAAGTATTGTCCGAAGTATAGAACTCCAATAACCAAGTATCCGTAATCCGTCCATCTTAAATGGTCTTCTGCCATCACATTATAAGTTCCGAAGGCTATCCATATAATACTTATAATTAGATTTGCTATGAGCCTTTTTTTCTTGAATTTAATTTTCATGCTTGCTTTTTAGTACGGAAGTAATATCAAGAATTTTTTAATTACTGCCAACTTGTAGTTTTTATGACACGTACAATATAATACAATGATTTCATTTTAACACTCATTTTATTTATGACTTTAACTTCCGTGGACTAGAAGCCTTAAAGCATGAACAATAAAAATAAAAGTAGTGAGGGGGGAACCCTTAAGATTTTCATTTATGAGTAATTATTTTTTGATTAATAACTTAATGACAAGAATTTTAGTTCTGTCTTGTATAATAATATTAATAAACAACAAGTATAATATAAATTAAAAAAACTTATAAATATTGTAATTATATTAGCCTAGTAGTGAAGTGGCTTAAGGAAATTGGAATATAATAGTCCAGAGAACATAGTAGTAAAATACTTTAATAAAGCTTTCAACGGTATAATTAAACGTCCAGAAGTTAATTTAGAAAGGTGAATATATAATGAGAATTCTTCCTTTTTAGATTAACCACAATTTTTGCATAAACACAACAATTAGGATTGATTCCGTTTGATCCCAATTAACACTAAAATAGTATCCAAAAAAAAAGAGTAATCATTTCTGATTACTCTTACTTTGTAGCGGGAACTGGACTCGAACCAGTGACCTTCGGGTTATGAGCCCGACGAGCTACCTACTGCTCTATCCCGCGATATTTAATCCTAAAACGACTAACTTAGCTTTTAACTTTCGGTTCATAATGCCGACCTAGTTGTTTCGGACTGCAAATATACAACCCTTTTTAGATTCTGCAAGTTTTATTTTTAAAAAAATCACTGTTCAACGCTATGTGCTTGAAAATCTATTATTTGGCTATCCATTATTTTCAAAGAAATTTCTATAGGGTTACAACAAACTTCACAGTCTTCAATATATTTTTGTGTTTTAATTGAGCTGTCAATTAAAACGGATATACTTTCCCAGCAATATGGACAGTTAAATGGGTATTCAATCATATTATTAAATAAAAAAAAGCCATTAATAGATGGCTTTTATATAAGTAAGTTAAGAATAGACTACTGTGCGCTATCTACATTCACACTTTCAGTAGAATTTTGTAATTGTAATTTTCGTAAAGCTTCAGGTTTTTTCCCAGAAATACTAATGTATTCTTGATTCAATTTATTGTTACTTACCATTATGGTATTTAAATTTTTCAAGTTTATAAATTCGTATGGTAAATCACCAGTAAACTGGTTTTTCGAAAGCAACAATTCTTCAAGGCTTGTTAATTGAGCCATTTCTAAAGGAATTTCGCCTTCCATTTTATTATTCATTAAACTCAACTTTTCTAACTTTGTTAAAGCAGCAATCTCAACAGGGATGGTTCCTGTTAGTGTATTGCTACCCAATAAAAGCTCTTTTAAATTGGTTAATGACATTAATTCTACCGGGATTTCACCAGATATGTTGTTTTTATATAATTTTAAAGTTTCTAACTTTTTTAATGACCCAATTTCGGCAGGTATTGGGCCTTCAATTTCATTCATAAACAATTCTAAAGAAACTAATTCTGTAAGGTTTCCAATGGTAGTAGGTACACTTCCTTTTATTTTGTTAAAGCCTAAATTTATTTTTTTTAGATGTACTAAGTTGCCAATAGCCTCAGGAAGTTCACCCTTAAGATTATTAAATTCTAAATTAATTTCTACAACCTGATCATTTTTAATTTTTACCCCATACCAATTTTCAACAGACCCATCAATATCCCATGAGGCGTTCCAATTGTCTCCATTAGTAGCTTGGTATAATGCTATTAAACCTTCCTTTTCTTCTGGACTAATATTAGCGAAGGCACTGGTTGAAATAAGTAAACAGATTAAAATTAGTTTTAGGGAATTCATAATTTAAATTATATGTTGGTTTTAATTTGCAACCAAAATAGGGTAAAAATAGATGAAAAACTATTTTATTCGTTGAAGTGTGTATGTTTTGTAGTCAGAATCTTATCAATAAAGGGAGCTAAAAGCTTAGTCAAATTTCCAGCCTACACCAGTGGTAAGGACGTAATCGGTATCGTTACCCTCGATAGCGGGTTGATTATCATAGTTTATTGAGAACCCTGCTTTAATATAAAAATCTGATGGTAAGTCATATTTTACCGTAGTGTCAACATCCGATCTTATCCTGCCTTTTTGAGATAAACTAGGCAATAACCTTGCTTCCGCTGTTAGGCTGATATCTTCAAAATTAAACAAATTGAGTACGGAGCCAATAAACGCTTCCGAGGATGTTTTATCCAGGCTTGAGTCCACATAATTTTCAATATTGTATGAAAAACCTAAAGTAAGACCCCAATACAGTTTATTGTTGTTTTTTATGAATTTACCAGCACCTAAACTCGGGCTAATCCTGGCGTCAAGCGCCTGTTCTGTATTGGATAAAAATGAGGTGTTTGCTAATAAATACCACTTGCCATCTATAATAATACGATATATGTCAAGCTTGGCATCTGTACGCTTAGTCTTGTCGGCATCATCTTGTATGGAATTTAAAATACTTATTGATCCATCCATGAGCCACATTTTATCAATATAATGTAATGCGCCACTTGCCGTGAATTGATGCAAATTGTTGGCTTTAGATATGTTATATCCTAGATCTATAGATCCCATAAAACGTTCCCAAAATTCATCATCAATTTCATTTAAAGCCACCATTTCACTTAGTGTAAAAGTGTGAATTTTTCCATCTTCGGTAATCACTTGACCAAGACCTTTTTTATTTGTAGTTAAATTTCCAAAGCGTCTACGGCCTTCGGTTAAAATAACGAGTGTTTTCTTTTTTAAATGGATGTAATCGACTTTATCAAATTCTACCTTAAAATCACTATCACTATAATCTGTTTCTATAGTAATAACCCCTTGTTTTAAAAGTTTCACCTCTCCAATAAGTAGTGTTTTATCTTTAAGTTTGAGGGTGTCTGCTTGTGAGATACCTAAGAAAGGTAAGCAAAATAAGAATAGATATGTCAATTTTTTTTTGAGTAGAAATGCAATCATATGAAGGGAAAATGGTTAGTTAATTAAAATGTAAAAACATCAGTTTGCAATTTAATAATAATTGAAAATTAAATAAAATATTGAAGGATTTTATTCCAAAACAGGGGAGCTTTTCGGTGGATTTATTTAAGTTTGTTTTGAGAAACTTAGCTTATGAATCGTTTTAATTTTTTTTATGGTATCGTTTTATTTTTGATAGTTTGTACATCATGTAAAAAAGATGTTTATAAAGACAAAACGGACACTAAGGCTATAGTGCACGATGAGGCTGCAACCTATATTGGCTCTAAAACTTGTGTAGAATGTCATAATGAAGCTTTTCAAGAATGGCAAGGGTCTCATCACGATTTAGCCATGCAAGTGGCTAATGATGCTACAGTGCTTGGTGATTTTAATGATCATAAAACGACTATTGACGGGGTTTCTTATCACTTTTTTAAACGCGATAACAAATTTATAGTTTCTGTAAAAGAAGTGGATAAATCTGTTAAAGAGTATGAAGCCAGTTTTACTTTTGGTTTTACACCCTTGCAACAGTATTTAGTAGATTTTGATAAGGGTAGAAAGCAAGTGTTAAGAGTGACTTGGGATACTGAAAACAAGAAGTGGTTTCATCAATATCCAGGAGAAACGATTGTTCCAAACGATTGGCTGCATTGGACTGAAGGTGCTCAAAACTGGAATACCATGTGTGCCGAATGTCATTCTACAAACCTTCAGAAGAATTATAATGCTGAAAGGGATGAATTCCATACCACTTACGACGAAATTAATGTGACCTGCGAAAGTTGTCATGGACCTGCTAGCCAGCATGTGAAATGGACCTCAAATAAGGAAGGTGGGCAATACCCGGATAAAATTTTAAAAGGGCACACGCAAGAAGAACAACTTACCCTTTGTGCGCCTTGTCATTCCAGAAGAAGTAAGCTAACCCCTAATTTAGAACCTGGCAAATCTTTCGAAGATCAATACTTGCTTCAAAAGTTATCGACCAACTTTTATCATGGTGATGGTCAAATCGATGAAGAAGATTATGTTTATGGATCATTTTTACAAAGTAAGATGTACATGAATGGTGTAAAGTGTACCGATTGTCACAATCCGCACTCCATGGAATTAAAATTCGATGGAAATCAATTGTGCTTGCAATGTCATGTTCCTGCAAAATACAACACAGAAAAACATCACTTTCATAAACAAGGTACCGAATCGGCCTTATGTATAAATTGCCATATGACAGGTGAAGTGTATATGGGGAATGATTTTAGAAGGGATCATAGTTTTAGAGTGCCACGACCAGATCAATCGGTTAAACATGGTACGCCAAATGCCTGTACAGGATGTCATGCTGATAAAACGGATGCTTGGGCCGCTAATATGGTTGAAACTTGGTACGGCACTGAACGTCCTGATCATTTTTCGGAAAATTTGTTGTTAAGTACAAAATCGGAGTTAACGGTGGCTGAAAGGGCTAAACTGGAATCTTTTATTAATGATCTGAGTTATCCTGAAATAGCAAGAGCAACAGTTATTGATAATTTACCATTTGTAAATCAATCACAATACGCTGCATTTTTTACGGCATTAGATGACGAAGCAGCACTTGTACGGTATAGTGCGATTTTGAAATTTAGACCATTGCCCGCTGAAAATCGTAAAGCCATTGCCGAAAAAATGCTAAATGATTCTAAAAAGTTAGTACGTATTGGGGCAGCTCAGTTAGTAGGTGATATGGATCCAGAAACCTTTGCCGAACCTCATAAAACAGCGCTTATAAAAGCTAATGAAGAATATAACATCATGTTGTATAGTAGTGCCGATTTTTCTAACGGACGTATGCAATTGGGGGATTTTTACTTGCAGAAACAAGATTATACCCAAGCCATTGAACAATATAATATGGCCATAAAAATGGATAGTTTGTTAATTCCAGTATATCCTAATTTAGCGACAACGTATTCGCTAGTGAAGAACTATGATAAAGCTTTAAGCACTTTAAATACTTGGGTTGAATTAGAACCGAAACAAGGACGACCACACTTTTTAAAAGCCTTATTGTTTTTTGAGATGGATAAGCCAGTTGAAGCAGTTTCAGAATTGAAAAAAGCGATTCAACTTAATCCGAAGGATGGACGATCCATGTATAATTTGGCAACCTACTATTATCAAGATAGTAAAGATTTAAGTGCTGCAAAAAAACATATTAACCAAGCCTTAAAAGTGGAACCAGGAAACCCAAATTATGAATATTTACTGGCTTTAATTTATCAGAATTTAGGTGAAAATGAAAAGGCCCAGCGTATAATTTCACGATTACAGACTAATCAGTAGTCGTAGGGTTTAACCATTTGTCGCTTTTAACGGAGGCTTTTTGAGAAGCTTTTAAGTACTTTAAATAGTTTTTTCTTCCCGTAATTAATTGTGACAATAAATCTTGATAGAGTTTACTATTGACTTGGTTTTTATTAAAGGTTTCACGGTTTATTTTATTTAATGTTTCGTTTAGGTTTTTAAACATGGGAAGGGTTCCCAAGTCATGAAGCGATTCAAATTTTGGTTGTAGCTTTTTAATCCACACATGACTCGCAGCGATAAACTCGTAGTAGTGTTTTTGTTTTAATGTTTTTTTGACTTCCGCGAAAGCGTAATTTTCAGAATTTAAATAAGCTCGTCGTCTACGCTTGTAAACAGGAATACTGTATTTAATACCTTTAATAAGTATAAAAATAATAAGTAAAATACCAACCAGATATTCTATGAAGGTTTTGGGAGTGAGACCGAAAATTAAAAAAGGCTTTTCTTCTGCTTCAGCGGTACCCTCAGCTTCTTTTTGCAATGACTTTTTAATGGTCGCCAGCATTTTTAAATCGGCATTTGGTTTAACAGAAATCATTACAGAATCTATATGTTTTCTGTAGAAACGCTTACTGTTTGGGTTCCAATACACGTATTCTAAAGTGGGAATCATAACGTCACCTTCTTTTTCAAATAGGTAACTTACGGTTTCAGTACGACTGGCCGAAACCGATGTTTTAGATTTAGTTGTGTTTACCTTGGCGCGTTTCGGGTAAGTGCTTACTCCGGGAATACTGTCCCATGTGGTTGCTGGGAGGAATTCGGAAACCGTACCTGCAGCCGATCGATGAATGGTACGCTGAAGTACATCACCTACTTTAATGTCGGATAAGGGCATGGACCATTTTTGGTTAATGTTTAATGAGTTTGAAACTAACCAGTTATTTAAACTATAGCCTAAAGGAATGTCTTTAACATGAATGGTTTTGGGTTTCGTTTTCACGACATGTTTAATGCCTTTAAACCCACCAACTTTTGGAGATTCTACGTGAATGGATAAACTGGGAATGGTAATATCTCCTTGTTTGGTAGGGAATACATTATAATAAAAACTTACGCCAGAGTAGTTTTTACCACTAAAAGTTCTAGAGTTACTTACCGAACGAAAATATACGGTTAATGCGCCATCAATTTGAATATTACCCACGTCTATACCCGAGGTAAACCAGGTAGAACTATATACCGACACCGTTAAATGGATCGGTTGTCCAATATAAGCTTCAGTGGTATTTGTCGTTATATAACTGATAAGGTTTTGGCCAAAAGCAGCAACCGAAAGCAAACCAAAAACCATATGTACAAAGATCTTTTTTACCATGAGTTATCTGTTTTTTCGGTTTTAACCATGCCTTTTTTTATTTGATATCGAAACTTTTTCGTTAAAAATAGGGCAGGATCGTCATCTACTTTACGCATCAAAATATTTTTTGGTATATCTCCTTTTCCAGATTTAAAGTTGTCGGGGAGTTCATCCAATTCTTTGCCTTTACGCTTTCCAGTTTCAACGTTTTCTTCCAGCCTTTTTTTCTGCATGTCTTTTTTAGTGGCTTTTTGTCCGCCACCACTCAAATCTTCAGGTGATTTGTTCTGCTTGTTTTTGGCTTGTGGCTTGTCTTCTCCTACCGCTAAATCTTCAGGCTTAAGGTTTTCCTTATCGTTCATGGTTTGCACGATATGCTGTAGGTTTCCTTTGGCATTGGCATTGTTAGGGTCCTTTTGAATAACTTTTTCGAAGATCTCTTTCGATTCTTCTAGTCGTCCTAATTTAGCATAGGTTAAGCCTAAATTATACATGCCATTTACTGTGGAATCTTGTTTAAATGCTGTTTCTGCACTTAGGAAGTCACCAGCCTTGTAATAAGCCACACCTTTATGCATGGGGTCTTTGAACTTTACAGCAGCTTTTGCGTAATTTTTAGCATCATACTCTTGTTGGGCTTGGTATTGTTGTGTGTACCACAAATCTTTGAATTTGAAATCGCTCTTTTTTTCTTTCGAGCAAGATGATAAACACAGCATGATTATTATAAGGTTTATCGACCAACCCTTACGGAAACTAAACAAGAAAATAAAAGCTAAAGGAAAAACCAACCAATAGCCGTTATCTTTCCAATTTTCATCTTCTCTACTGGTTACGTCTTCGAATATAATATGATCACTTATGGCTTTAGCCAAATCTTTAACATCACTATTGTCTAAGGTCATCTCTACAATTTCTACTTGATCGAGTTCTGCTAGGGTATTAAGTTTATTACTGTTCAGGGCTGAAACTTGTTTTTTATGTCCCGGAATGCTTGCCCCACTTGGTGTTGCAAAGGGATAAATGTAAATTCTAACGTGATTTTCTTGTAAAAAAGAGCTTAACAATTCTATTGATAATTCATCTAAATCATCGGTAATTAAAAGAATTTTACCTTCTGCTTTGTTATCGGTAAAAAAAGTATTCATTCTATCAAATAGTAAGTTGAACGAGGTACCACTATGCGGCATCATTCTTGGTTGTAGGCCGTCTATTTGATCGAGAATGATTTTGTAATCCGTTGTAAAGGGGATGGCGACATGTGTAGAGCCTGAAAAAAGTAATAAATTGGTTTCTGCTTTGGGATTGGCTTCTAATAAATCGTGAATTTTAAACTTAGCTCGCTCTAAACGATTGGGTGACACATCGGTGGTTAGCATGCTTTGAGACATGTCTAAAGCTATTACAAATTGCGATTTTACTTTTTTTGCAGGCGCTTTAAACTGGCTCCAAGTAGGACCCAAATAAGCAATAAGGCCGATGCCAAACATGATAATTACCGAAAGCCGAATAAGTACGGTTTTCCAAACCGTTCCTTTTTGAATCACATACGGTCTTAAATGTTTCGCAATTTGTTTTTTCCATGTAAAAGTTTCCTTATAAAATAGAAAACCAACGCACAGAATTGATATTGCTATGATACCATACCAAAGGTGTTCCGCTCTTAAAAAATGGAATTTATTCCAATCGATATGTTTTATTTCTTCTAGCATTAGGAAGCAGTAAGACGTTTAAAAATTACAATGAGATTATTTATAAAAACTAAAGCAAACCCTAAAATTAAAGCGATGCCTAAAGGGTAGTAGTAGAGAAGTGTTTTTGGGGTAAAACTCTCTTCTTCATACTCTATAGGTTCTAATTTATCTAACTCGGCATAAATTTTTTCGAGTTCTGCGGCATCTTTGGCTCTAAAATATTTGCCTTGGGTTAATTCTGAAATTTCGGTTAAGGTGCGCTCGTCAAGATCTGAAGAACTACTTCCTGGGTCACCAATTCCAATGGTGTAAATGATCGTAGAATCTTTCTTGGCCATGTTGGCGGCATCAAGTGGAAGTATGTCCATACCACTATCGACGCCATCCGTTAAAAGCAGCATCACTTTGTTTGAAATGGTATCGCGCTCGAACATATCCATGCCTTTTACAATGGCTTTACCGATGTTTGTCATTTGTCCGGCCATACCCACATCGGCTTCGTCAAGCATGGTTTTTACAGTTTCTAAATCGGTTGTAAATGGTGTTTGAATATAGGCGTTACTAGCAAAAAAGATTAGGCCCATTTTGTCACTTTCTCGCTTAACAATAAAATCCTGCATGATGTTTTTAACAGCAGCCCAGCGGGTGACTCTTTTTTGATCTATAAACCAGTCGGTGTTAGCCATACTGAAGGATAAATCGGCTAGAATTAAAAAATTACGGGAGGTCTTAATTTTCTTTTCAGGTTTTCCTACGAGCTCGGGCGAAGCCATGGCTACAATTAATAGGAGCCATATCACATACATTAAAAAAGAAGCTACCCAAGAGCGTTTTTTTACATAAGAAGCGCGTTTGGGCTTTTGTTTTGAAACATTAGCACTGGATTTAAAATAGGGGTAGATTAATGCCGTGCTTCTATTTTTAATGCTAGGCAAAAGCCAATACACTAAAAAAGGTAATATGGCTAATACAGCCATGTATGGGTATGCAAAATGAAAATTATCAGGCATGTTTTTTAATCCAAGTTATACTGGTTTCTACAAATTCATTGAAATTAAACGAATCGGCATTTTTTAATTCATTTTTATATATCGCATCAGTGATGACGTTGCTATGATTGGTGTAAAAGGGTTTTTTAAGTTTTTCATCTAAAAAATTTAGCCAAGATGCGCCATGTAAAGCAGCGACCTCTTTTCTATCATACGTTTGTAGGGCTGTTTGCTTGATGATAAACATAATTTGAGGTATTAACGTATCGTTTGCTGTGGTGTTTTGAGATTTTAAGGCTTCTATTTGAGACACCGCTGCTCTTCGGTATGCGTTGTGTTTGTATTTTAAATAGAATTTGTATATCAAAAACAGTAGCCCCAATGCCAAGAGAAAAAACACAATTTTCCACCCCAAGGTTTCCATGGTGAAAGGAATAGGGGGCGCTTCAATAATCGGGCTTAATGTGCTATTATTATCTTGCTGCATTCGTGTTATAATTACTGAAAACCTCAATGAGTTGGTCTTCTACAGGTTCGTGGGTGTTTATTTTAAAAATGTTTATTTGATATTTTTCGAGTTCAGATTGGAAGTTTTTGTAATCGTATTCAAAGGCCTTATTAAGCGTGTTATTTAATTTTTTATTTTTTCCGTTAAGATTAATTTGATATTTGGTGTTTGTAATAGTCAGCTTTTCTTGAGGAATATGCTCTTCAAGTTCATCGTAAACTTTGATGAGTACTAAATCATTATGAAGGGCTAGCTGACTTAGGTATTGCACTACTGAAGCGCTGTATCTTCGAAAATCGCTAATGATATAAACCACATAATCGTGGGTTACAATATTATTTATTTTTGAAATGATTTCGGTTAAGGTACTTTCAAATTCAAAAGGTTCAGGTTGGTAAATCTTATGATTGGCCTCAACTATTTTCTGTAAAAAATAAATGATGTTTCTTGGATCCCTTTTCGGGGTAACGACCTCATATGTTTTTCCAGAATTGACCATACCGCCAACACGATCGCCTCCTTTTTTTATCTTATGAGCTAAAATAGAAGCCAGTTCTCCAGCAACTACAGATTTGGTCTTTTTGGTAGATCCAAATCCCATGCTAGCCGATTGATCCACATAAATAAAAGCCGGCTTTTCTTTTTCTTCGGTGAATACTTTAGTGTGTGTTTTACCAATTTTAGCGGTAACATTCCAGTCAATTTTTCTTATATCATCTCCTAAAACATAAGGTCTGGATTCTTCGAAATCCAATCCGCGACCTCGTAATCTTGAGGCATAACGTCCCGATAAAACACTGTTTGATTTTTGTTTTCCTGAACCCAAATTAATGATAGTACTTATAAGTTCGAACTTTAATAGCTGCTCGAGGGTAAGAAATACATTTGGGTTTTTATCAGACTTGGACGCTTTCATAAAGGGTGTTTTTTAAGCTACAACAGCCACAACTTCTATCAATTTATCGATAATTTGATCGGCCGAAATACCTTCAGCTCGACCTTTGTAGCTAATGGCGATACGGTGGCGTAATACATCTTTAATGACACTATGAATATCTTCAGGTGTTACAAAATCACGATTTTCCATCCAGGCATGAACTCGACTACAGCGGTCTAAAGCAATAGTGCCTCTTGGACTAGCTCCAAAATCAATAAGTTTATCCAATTCGGCATCATATTTTTCAGGGTATCGGCTGGCGGAAATCAAGCTCACCATATATTTTTCCATGTCTTCGGAAACCTTAATTTTTGATATTTCTTTTCGAGCATCAAAAATGGCTTGTTGTGGAATGGTTTTTAAAACTTCTTTAGTGGTTTCGGGAGCCGCTTCTCTTTTGTTGAGGCGCATGATTTCTAGTTCTGCATTATCATCTGGATAATCAATAATAGTATGTACTAAGAATCGATCCATTTGAGCCTCAGGTAGGGGGTAAGTCCCTTCCTGCTCTATAGGGTTTTGCGTCGCCATAACCATAAATAGGTCTTCCATTTTATAGGTTTTCCCAGAAACGGTGACTTGGCGTTCTTCCATAGCTTCTAATAATGCCGATTGAACTTTTGCTGGCGCTCTGTTAATTTCATCAGCCAAAATTAAATTACTAAAAATAGGGCCTTGTTGAAACATGAATTTTTCAGTTTCATTAGGGAGATAAATTTCAGTTCCAGTAATGTCCGATGGCAATAAATCGGGCGTAAATTGTATGCGGCTTAACCCGCAGTCTAAGTTTTTGGATAGCGCGTTTATCGCTCTTGTTTTGGCTAAACCAGGTAATCCTTCTAACAGCATATTACCATCGGCAAGTAAAACTAATATGATGGTGTCAATTAACTTTGCTTGTCCGATGATCGATTTAGACATTTGTTCTTTTAAAGTGGAAACAGATTCAAATGGCGTCATAAGTATAGTTTTAGTTGTTTGTCTCAAAAGGGTAAATCACCTTCCAATCGTTTTTCATATCGATAATAGTCCAGCTATTTTCTTGGGCATAATCTAAACCTTTATCAAAAGTACCTATATGAGATTCTCTATCGTAAGCCCATTCTCTGTCAGCGTCGGTATGATGTACATATAGTTGAAAAGATTTATATTTACTAGAAGCCGAATATTGAAGCATTTGTAAATCACCATCGGAATTTCCAGCTGCAAACACAGGTTTTTTACCAATAAACTTATTAATACCAACAGGTTTTCCTGCTTTATCGTCGATAAAATCGATTTGAGGTAATCTCTTTATCTGTGCTTTACCGTCTTCAAACGTAAATTCAGTTTTAACACTACTTCCAACAACTTGATCCTTTGGAATGCCATAGGTTTCTTCGGTCCAAGGTCGCATAAATTCAACACCGCCACCAGAAACAATATAAGTTTTGAAGTTATTAGCTCTTAAATAATCTAAGAGTTCAAGCATGGGTTTAAAAATGACTTCATTAAACGGTTTTTTAAAGCGTGGATGCGTTTCATGGGCTAACCAATCTTTTACAAGGTCTTCAAATGCTTCAGCAGTCATACCAGAATGTGAAGTCATAACCAGTTCTACAAGTCCTTTTTCTCCTGAGGCCATTAAAGCTTTCATATCGTTTTCTAAAACGGCTTTAAAAGGTTGTTTGTTTTTCCACTCTGGATGTTCTGGAGCTAAGGCTTTGATGCGATACATGGCGAAGAAAAGCTGAAAATATGCAGGTTGCTCACTCCAAAGAGTACCGTCATTATCGAAAGTAGCGATGCGGTCGGAGATTGGAATAAAATTAGGGCTTCCACTAGTAATGACGTCTTTGACATAGGATGTAATAGCTTCTTTTGTAGCACCATCATTCCAAGAAGGAAGTGGGTCTGTAATTTCAGTTTCAGGTTCCGGAGCTAGAATGGTCTCCGATTCTTTTTTAGAATTACAGCTTGAAATTACAACTAAAATAAAGGCAAATAGTAATGCCTGAAGGGTTTTTTTAGTATTCATACGTATTAGGTTAATTAATTAGGATGAAGATACAGAAAAAAATGATTCAAAGGAAATTAAGATTTTTTAAAAATATTTGTTCTGATTTCCAACTTATGAATTATGTAGTTTGATTAAAGTATAAAACGCCAATAAAAAGCATAAAAAAAGTCCGATGAAAATATTCAACGGACTAGGTTTTTATAAGTTAGAGTGATCTATGAGTTTAGTCTTCTAAACTTTCCATGATTTTTGGAATTAATTTTTCAGCAGCTTTGTGTGCATCATTAGGGTCTCCAAGGCTGGTTGTCACTACAGCTACCAATTGTTTGTCGGCTGGTTCATCTAAATTATAGGCTACAGTTTCTAAAATATAGTCGGTACTTACCGAAGTTGAGGTTGAGGTTGGAATATATCCACCAAACGACCCATAATACGATCCGTAGGCGTAAGGTTGCATGTAATAGTCATAGAATCCTCCGTAATATCCAGGGTATCCGCCATAGCCCATACCCATATAAATACCATTTGTCGATTGGGTAACCGTTTGTTTTTTATCCTTAATAACCGTTAAAACTACAGCATTATAGCCTTCGCTATCCATTAAACTTTTAATAAACGCAACACGCTCTTCACTCATTTCTAATTCTGGGTGTATTTGTGGGGCTTTTGTATAACTTTCGGTGGCTTTAATGCCTTTTGCTCTTAAGGCATTGGCGATTTCCATTTCAAAAGCGATACGTCCCTGATTGTTCGCTGTTCTGCCTATAACCAGTACGTTTTTAGTTTTGAAAAGGTCTACGATAGAACCATCGGCTTTCCAAGAATTAACGACTTTGGCTGGTTTACAAGCTTGTACTAAAAATAGAGCAGCAAGGATAAAAGTTAACGTATTGATTTTTTTCATTAGGTAATAAGTTGTTTTTAATTAATCGGAATATGATTCTAGGTTTTTTTCTGCCAATTCATCAGTAATAAAGGGCAAACTAAGGTGTAAAGATAGGTAATTAGAACGATTAAAAGCTGTGCTAATTTGGTCATTTAAAATATCGGTAAACCCAAAATAATATCTTAGATGAATGTGAAGGCCTTTACCTTTATGGGCTTTCCCAAGTATGTATCCAATATCTGCCATCATACCATAGTCAACATCTCTTGTGTAGCCATCGAAATTCTGAGTAAAATCGCCTTCTGGTCGTTGGAACTCAGCTCGTGATTTTTGAAGAAATGAAACCTGAGGCGCTAAACTGAAGCGGTATCTTTTGTTGTTAGTTTGGTAGGAAAAAAATATTGGAACGTCAATATAGTCTAGTTTTATTCGTGTTGGGACATCTGTATAAAGAAGGTCCAATTCTGCGTTTCCAGAATTTAAGGAATAATGGTTTAGAAATAAGTTACGTTTGGCCATGAAGTAGATATTTGGACAAACATACCAGTTGTCGTTTAACTTAATATTACCTCCAATACCAAAATTGATACCCATTTTAGATCTGCCGTGATCTTCTAGGTTAGAATAGCTCATAAATGTTCCACCAGCTTCCAGACTTACATTGAAATTTTCGGTGGCTACTTTATCTCCAAAAAGCAGGGCAAATAATGCTGCTTGGGCTTGTAAGGATGTTGATAAAGCAAAAAATATAAAGCCTAATAGAAATGTTTTTTTCATAATTTAAAGTGTAATGCTATACTGGTTCTTGAAGGAATACGATCAAAATAATTTAACTGATTTCTGTTGGTATTAGAAAGCATAAGTTAAGGATATGCTATATCGAAATGAAGGTAATCTAAGGTCTGATTTACGCTTTACTTGACTAAATCTAAAATCGCCTTCTAAAAAATCGAAAAGACTATACTTCTCTAAAGCTTCATTAAAATCATCGTAAAACTCATCGGGTAAATCTTTTTTATTATCTAAAGAAAAGTTGTAAAAACCAGCTCCAGGTCCTGCAATAAGAAAGTCTACAGCAAACCTTTTTGAAATAGGTAGTTTGTACCCAACCATGAGCCCTACAGAAGTCACCCCTATTTTGGCTTCAAATTCAAGTTCGAAAGTAGTTCCAGAATCGTTAATGTAAATACCATCTAAATCAGAATTAAAACCAGAATATTTTACATAGGCTCCAATGTAAAAGCCAATCATTCCTGTTTGTCTTATGTTGTTAAGGTAGTATCTCCCTTCTGGAACTAATTTAATTCCGGAGTAAGTGATATCACTGGTTTTAATTTTATCGGTGTCTAAACCTGATAGTTTTACAAGTCCTTGGGTACCTTTATATCCAATACCTAAATCAACAGAGAAATGATCGCTTATTAAGCGTTCGTATTTAAACTGAAAGGTGCCATCAATAAGGTCGGTGGCAAGAAAGGCAATTTCATTTGCTTTTACAGGACGACTTTTTTGTGCGTTACAAATAAGTGAAAAAGCGCTAACGCATAGCAGTGTAAAAATATATTTCATAATAATCACGATTTTGTAAGGGTAAATTAAAGATACATCATAAATTATGGAATGGTTAAAATTAGTACATTATTTTGACTTAGGATTGGGAATTACTGGGATAAAGTTTAATAAATTAGTTGGGTTATATTACAAATGTTTCGGTACATGAGTTCTTGATTGGTATCAAAAACGTAGGTGAATTAAGGGCAAAAATGAAGTTTAGTGTTAGATTTGGTAATTTGATTTTTAGTGCTGAGTGACCTTGTTTGAAGAAGATTGTCTGATAATTAATTGTGGATTGAGTACTACTTTCTTTTGAGAACGAGTATTTTTAGAGTTATTAACTTCCTCTAAAAACACTTCTGCAGCTAATTTACCCATTTCAATTGGGGATTGATCTACGGTTGAAATGGATAGTTCCAGGAGCTCCGTAAATGGTTCATTACTAAACCCGATAACACCGATGTCTTCAGGTACTCGCAAACCATGATCCTTAAATTCTTTAATGGCACCTAAGGCAGAGAAATCACTGGAAGAAAATACGCCATCTGGCGGATTATCCATTTTTAAAAACGTTTTAACAACTCTTCGGCCTTCTTCAACTTTACTCAATGCTTCTATAACTAAATTTTCATCAAATTCTAAACCATTATCTATGATAGCCTGTTTATAGCCTAAATACCTTTTATTAAATATTTGTAGTCGTCTGTCATTCGAAATATGCGCAATGCGCTTATAGCCCTGATCTATTAAGTGCTGCGTGGCTTCATAGGCTCCCTTGAAATCGTCTATAGTTACAGAACTAACTCCGTTTATGTCTTTCTTTCTATCAAAAAAAATTAAAGGAATATTCTCCTTTAAAACACTATAATAAAGGTCGTTATTGTCACGTTGAATATTTGGTGTCGACATAAGAATACCGTCAACTTGTAGATTGAGTAAAGAGTTAATGTTACTCGTTTCTATACGTTCATCGTCATGAGTCTGACATATAATAATGTGATATCCTTCTGGGTAGAGCGCTTCTTCGATACCTCTAATTACCGAACCAAAAAAGTTCGTATTAATTCGGGGTACTACAACGCCAACGTTATAACTTTTACCACTTTTTAAGGCCTTAGCGAGTCTGTTCTGCTCATAATTCATGTCTCGAGCTGTCTCTAATACTAGTTTTCTGGTAGCGACACTAATTTTTGGGTTGTCATTTAATGCACGAGAAACAGTAGCTGCAGTAATGTCTAACCTCTTGGCAATGTCATAAATTGTGGTTTTTTTATTCATTATCTAGTAGGTGAATTTTCGACATAAAATTAAATATAAAAAATCACGAAATTTATTTTCGAGCGTTAATTTAAATTTATTGTTTCAAAAGGTAAAATGGATTTGTACAATGAATAGTAAAATTAAATCAGAGATAAATTAATAATGATGACACCCATTTATCTAAGTTAGGCGCCACAGAAGTAGCCAAATTGGCTGTTGCTGAACTAAAGAAAAACGTACCTGATATGTCAAAATTATTAAAATAAACAACCCAAGTTTCTGACTCACAACAGTCATTTTAACGTCATTTTAACACGGGGAATATGGGTTCATGACATTTGTCATAAAATGCATCTTACTTTATACGGAACTTTGTCCTGTTAATGTAAAACAGTGGTTCGTTTTTCATATAAAATGTTTGGTTAGTTTAGAACTGTTCAGTTTCCGAGAATGCTGAACAGTTTTTTTTTGCACCAACCTTAATGCTAGTCGGTAAGTATTACGATTGTCCAAATACTTTATTTAGAAAGTCTACACTATAATTCAAGGTCGTATCAAACCAAGGATCCATTAACCAAAATGCTGGCGGAGCGTTTGGGATGGTACGAGTTTCGGTGTAGGTTTGAAATATTTTTAATAAAGTTGTCATATCGCTTTTTCCAGCATTAATTTCTGGGTTCGAGCCGTTAATGAAGAGTATAGGAGGGGTGTGTTCTCCAACGTATTGCAGAGGAGAAGCTTCCTTCCAGGCATTTTCATTTTTATTTCTTGAACCGTTTAACCAAATGCTGGCCATGCTATTTTCAGCGGGGGCGTTTTGATGAACGAACGACACAATGCCATCTATATTTATAACTGCTTGAATTTTATCAGAAGGTTCATCATCTGTGCTAAAAATTTTAAGGTGAGATGTTACTCCTGCCAAAGTGGCTAATAAACCTCCAGAATCGGCACCCATTACAGCAATCTGGTTTGGATTTATTTTGTATTTCTTAGCGTTTTTTCTAACCCACCTTACGGCATCCTTCACGTCGAAAACGGCAGCAGGATATCGCGCTTCTAAACTCAAACTATAGGCAATTGAAACACCAACAAAACCGTTTTGTGCCAGGTGTTGTGCCATAACACGTTGGTTTTCTTTTTGACCAGTAAGCCAACCGCCTCCATGAACGAGTATGACCGCGGGCATAAGTTTTTTAGGTTTTTTAGAAGGACAGTAGACGTCTAATTCTAATTTTTTATAACGGGTTTTCTTATATACAATGTCCTCATTATATTTAATGTCATCGGTATTTAAAGGTGTAATCATTTTAGCAGAATCGTAATTCTGTTTGGTTGCCTTATAAATATCTACCAAATTGTAGGTGCTTTCACTTGTTTGTCCGATAGTCCAATTAGGAGTACAGCATAATATAAATAATAGTAGACTACTAATTTTGGATAATAAGTTCATGATGTCAATTTTAGTTCGAGCTCAAGGCAACTTCAACTATATTGAGGGAGAAGTGTTGAAAAATGCAAAGAACTACGGTTAGTTGATTTGGGCTTTTAACCTTTTAAAATATTCATGGAATATTTTTGAGATCGGTTATGGTGTTATTTTGGCTGAAAAATACGTATTTTCATTAAATTCCCTAATGTTATGTTAAAATTTAACATTAATAAAATGTGATTAACCCTAATAAAACGATAGGATTATAGCTGTTTTCGGACAAAAAATGAATTAGTGTATTTAATTTGAAATTCTCACTCAGAGTTGTCCGGTTGCCATAATTAGTCCTTTGTGTATTTAACAGATGTTTAACAGCACTGGCGAAGGTTTATGATATTTATCATAATATACACTTTGGTTTATTCGGAACTTTGTCCTGTTAATGTAAAACAGTGGTTCGTTTTTCATATAAAATGTTTGGTTAGTTTAGAACTGTTCAGCCTCCGAGAAAGCTGAACAGTTTTTTTTGCTTCGATTTTTAGAACTTAAAAATGGGTGCTGAATACCATTCTAAAAGAAATGAAATCATTCGTAAGAGGCCCCCAAAAAGTAGCTTTCAGCTTGTGTTTTAGTAATTTTTAAGAGTCGTTTAACAGATGTTTAACAGCACTGGTGTGGGTTTATGACAATTATCATAAAATGGATCTCACTTTATTCGGAACTTTGTCCTGTTAATGTAAAACAGTGGTTCGTTTTTCATATAAAATGTTTGGTTAGTTTAAAACTGTTCAGTTTCCGAGAAAGCTGAACAGTTTTTTTTGTGCTTATTTTGAAAAGCTAGATTACGAGTTTTGGTCCCGATTAATTTCTTTTTTTTGTCCCTATAATTTTGTTACATTTGGCTTCGAATAACAAAAAATGTTAAAATGAAAATAATGAAATGTTTAAGTCTTTTGACTTTAGTTTTACTAGTGGTATCTTGTAATAATCAGTCTGCGGTTTCAAATAAACCTATTAAAACCGAGTTGGATTCTGTATCCTATGCTATAGGTATGGATGTTGCAAAGAATGTAAAAATGAGTTTTGATGATTTTGATAATGAATTGTTCGTTCAAGGTTTTACGAATGTTTTAGATTCAACAAACATATTGTTGGATGAAGCAACGGCACAAAAGGTTGTTAGAGCTTTTTTCCAAAAGAAACAACAAGAAGAAGCTGCTAAGCGTGCTGAAGAAGGTGAGAAAAACAAAGAAGAAGGTGTTGCATTTTTAGAGTCAAACAAATCTAAAGAAGGTGTGCAAACTACAGCTAGTGGTTTACAATATATCGTATTAAAAGAAGGTACAGGAGCTAAGCCTACAAAAGATTCGAAAGTAAAAGTTCATTATCATGGTACTTTAATTGACGGAACTGTTTTTGATAGTTCAGTTGATAGAGGAGAGCCTGCTGAATTTGGAGTAACTCAAGTTATTAAAGGATGGACAGAAGGTTTACAATTAATGTCTGAAGGCGCTAAGTATAAGTTCTTCATTCCTCAAGAATTGGCTTATGGTGCGAACCCAAGACCAGGAGGACCAATTAAACCTTATGCTACATTAATTTTTGATGTTGAGCTTTTAGAAGTTAAATAAGAGATTTAGATACTTAAATATATAGAAAAACAGGAAGCTTAGCTTCCTGTTTTTTTGCTTTAAAACCATATTATTTCTTTATTTTGCCTAACCTATTTAAATATTTAAAATGAATTATCTTAAAATAAAAATCGGAGTTTTCCTGTGTGTTTGTTCGCTTACCCAGGGGCAAAGTCAAATAAAAACAGCCGTAGATTCTGTGAGTTATGCCATTGGAATTGATGTTGCAAAAAATGTAAAATCAAGCTTTGATGAATTTAATAGTGATGTCTTTTTTGAAGCCTTTGTTGCCAGTTTAAATGATGGGAACACTTTAATTGATGAAGCGGCTGCAAAGAACGTTATTAGAAATTATTTTCTAAAAAAACAAAAAGCAGAGGAAGAGAAGCTATCAGAACCAGGGACCACTTTTTTAAAGGCTAATAAAACTAAAGAAGGGGTTTATACCACGACGTCAGGTTTGCAGTACAAGATTTTAAAAGAAAGCACAGGAGCAAGGCCAACTAAAGACTCTAAAGTTAAGGTACACTACCATGGTACCTTAATCGATGGAACTGTTTTTGATAGTTCGGTAAATCGTGGTGATCCCATAGAATTTGAAGTTTCACAAGTTATTAAAGGCTGGACCGAAGGTTTGCAGCTCATGCCTGAAGGGTCGAAATACATATTTTTTATTCCTCATGACTTGGCTTATGGTGCGAACCCAAGACCAGGAGGCCCCATAAAACCTTATGCAACTCTAATTTTTGAAGTTGAATTACTCGAGATTTTATAGTGTCATCCAGCTCCTAAGTCTGTTAATTTCTAAAGTTTTGAGAATGGCCCTTTAATAGATCAAATTTTTTTGTAACTATATTTTACACAGAATAAGCCGTGCAAGTTGTAACTTTGTAGCTTAAAATAAGAATCGTATGAGCCATAAAGCAGGTTTTGTAAATATTATAGGGAATCCTAATGTGGGTAAATCCACTTTAATGAATGCCTTTGTAGGTGAAAAATTATCTATTATCACCTCCAAAGCACAAACCACAAGGCATCGTATTTTAGGTATCGTTAATGGCGAAGATTTTCAAGTGGTTTTAAGTGACACCCCTGGTATTATAAAACCAGCTTACGAGCTTCAGGCGTCGATGATGGATTTCGTTAAATCTGCCTTCGAAGACGCCGATGTGCTTATTTATATGGTAGAAATAGGCGAGCAAGCTTTAAAAGATGAAGCCTTTTTCAATAAAATTAAAAGCTCTAAAATTCCTGTACTTCTATTACTAAATAAAATAGATAAGTCAGATCAATCACAATTAGAAGAACAAGTGCAATCATGGACTGCTAAAGTGCCAAATGCCGAAATTTATCCCATTTCAGCGCTTGAAGGTTTTAATGTAAATGAAGTATTTAATAGAATTATAGAATTACTTCCAGAATCACCACCGTTTTATCCTAAAGATCAATTAACCGATAAGCCAGAGCGTTTTTTTGTGAATGAAATTATTCGTGAAAAAATACTTTTACACTATAAAAAAGAAATTCCCTATGCTGTAGAAGTAGATACAGAGGAATTTTTTGAAGAGGAAAACATTATTAGAGTACGTTCGGTTATTATGGTTGAACGCGAAACTCAAAAAGGTATTATTATTGGGCATAAAGGCAGTGCATTAAAACGTGTAGGTGTTGAAGCCCGAAAAGATTTAGAAACCTTTTTTGGAAAACAAATTCACATCGAATTATATGTTAAAGTCAATAAAAACTGGCGTAGTAACGCGAATCAGTTAAAACGTTTTGGCTATAACAACTAAAAACTAATGCTAACTTGTTAATTAGGTAACACTTGGGTAATATATAGACTGTAAGTTTGCCTCAGAATTCTATTTCATAGGTACTAGTTGATTTTAATCATGCGTAAGTATAAAAAATAGGTTTGAGTTAGTTGGTTTAAAAAGCTTTAATTGTTTCTGCAATTAAGGCTTTTCTTTTTTTAGAACCTCGTACATAAAATCGTTTAGCAAATGCATTTCCTTAATACTAGAGGCTTTACCTATACTTCCTGCAAAATATAAAGCGATCCAAATTATAATCATAAAAAGGACAATGCTAAACTGAATGGCATAATCTTGTTCTAGCGACCAATTGGAGTAGGCCCAAATTCCGAAGCCAATAAATATGCTGGCTACTACAAAGTGTAAAAACATAAATAATGTCCATACCGTAGGACTCGGACCAAATAAGCCATAAATACGACTCGAGTTTTCATCTATAGCATTTATTTCTAGGTGGAGTTGGGGCGACCAATAGGTTTGTTTCGCCTTGGGGAATTTAATAAAAACATGCTCGTCGATTACAGATACAATAAAATCGGATTGCGTGGTTTTAGCATTTTTAAAATCACTTAAAATGACTTCATTGTATTGAGGAATTTCAATTTTGAATCTCGGACGTAAAACAATGTCGTTGGATAAAGCCATAGAGCAGTGGTTTTGGGATAGTAAAATACTATTTTTTTTGATACGGCTTAAATTTTATTCTTTTCATAAAAAAGATGAGACAAAGCGTATATTTCCTATTTTTGCACAAGTTTTCAGGACAGCTTAATTTAATCGCTTTTAACCTGTTAACCTTAAATCGAGATTATGAGTAATATAGTAGCCATTGTAGGGAGACCAAATGTTGGAAAATCAACGTTTTTTAATAGATTGATTCAAAGACGTGAAGCCATTGTTGATGCCGTTAGTGGAGTAACACGCGACCGTCATTACGGAAAATGTGATTGGAATGGTAAGGAGTTTTCATTAATCGATACAGGAGGTTATGTAGTAGGAAGTGATGATATCTTCGAAGAAGAAATAGATAAACAAGTGGAGTTGGCTATTGAAGAAGCTGATGCTATTATTTTTATGGTAGATGTGGAATCTGGCGTAACTGGAATGGATGAAGATGTAGCTAAACTTTTAAGACGTATTAACAAGCCTGTTTTTTTAGTTGTTAATAAAGTTGATAATGCGAAACGTGCCGAAGATGCCGTAGAGTTTTATGCTTTAGGTCTTGGAGAATACTACACCGTAGCCAGTATTAATGGTAGTGGTACAGGTGATTTGCTTGATGCGCTTATAAAAGCTTTACCAGAAAAGGAAGAAGTAGTTGAAGATGAGCTACCTCGTTTTGCTGTAGTTGGGCGTCCAAATGCAGGGAAATCCTCTTTTATCAATGCCTTAATTGGTGAAGATCGTTATATCGTGACCGATATTGCTGGAACAACAAGAGACTCCATAGATACGAAATATAACCGCTTCGGATTTGAATTTAATCTAGTGGATACTGCTGGGATTAGAAGAAAATCTAAAGTTAAAGAAGATTTAGAATTCTATTCGGTAATGCGAAGTGTTCGAGCTATTGAGCATGCCGATGTTTGTATTCTGGTTTTAGATGCTAATCGCGGCTTTGACGGACAAGTACAAAACATTTTTTGGCTAGCCGAGCGCAACAGAAAAGGTATTGTGGTTTTAGTAAACAAATGGGATTTGGTGGAAAAAGATCATAAATCGGTTAAGGAATACGAAAAAGCTATCCGATTACAAATGCAACCTTTTACCGATGTACCTATCGTATTTATTTCAGCATTAACAAAACAGCGTATTTACAAAGCCATTGAAACGGCTGTTGAGGTATACCAAAACCGATCTAAGAAGATAAAAACAAGTCAGCTTAACGAAGTTTTACTACCTATTATAGAAAACTACCCACCACCAGCATATAAAGGGAAGTTTGTTAAAATTAAGTACATCATGCAGTTGCCAACACCGCAACCACAGTTTGCTTTTTTCTGTAATTTACCACAGTATATCAAAGACCCGTACAGACGCTTTTTAGAAAACAAATTGCGCGAACATTTTGGGTTTAACGGGGTTCCAATTAGTGTTTATATGCGTAAAAAGTAGTATTTGAACACTTACGGTAGGTGGTTGAATAAAAAATGGCATTTGCTGAATTTTGTTATAAAAGATGCAGTATAATTGTTAAAAATTGGGGAATTTTCATTTTTATAAAATTTCCCTAAAACAAATATTTTTATCGTAGATATTGGTTATTTTTAGCACTTCAAAACAATATTTATGAGTCAGATTATTACCTTCGGTGAAGTTCTAATGCGTTTATCTCCTTTTGGAAATAAAAAGTTTATTCAAGCCAATACCTTAGAATTCTATTTTGGAGGCACCGAATTAAATGTGGGGCTTTCTATCGCTAATTTTGGTGGTAATGTTAAGCATATTACCTGTATTTCAGACGATTTTATTGGAGACACAGCCATTTCTTATTTAAATAAATTTGATTTAGATACAACTGCTATTGTGCGTTCTGGACGTCCTCTAGGTGTGTACTTTTTGGAAGTTGGTGCCGTAATGCGTCCAAGCTCTATTTCTTATAACCGATCGCACTCTGCCTTTTCAAGTATTCAACCTGATATGGTTGATTGGGAATCGGCTTTAGCTGATGGTTCTTGGTTTCACTGGACCGGAATTACTCCTGGATTAACACAAGGGAGTTTCGATACTTTAAAAGAAGGCTTAAAATTAGCAAAGAAAAAAGGGATGCAAGTTTCTGCCGATCCAACCTACAGAAGTGGGTTATGGAAATACGGAGTAAACGCTAAGGATGCTTTAATAGAATTATTGCATTGTTCTACCATTTTTATTGGTGGTATTAATGAAATGAATGAAGTTTTAGGTACCGAATACGGTTATACTAACGAAGAGTTTATTGAAGCTAGTAAATTACTTATGGAAACCTTTCCTTCCATCGAAAAAGTATTTGATAAGATAAGAACCTCAATTAATGCCTCTTGGCATAAAATTAGAGCTAGAATGTGGAATGGCGAAGAGTTTAGAGAAACTCAAGATTTTGATATCACCCACATTGTAGACCGTATTGGTACTGGCGATGCTTTCGCTGCCGGACTTATCTATGGCTTACAACATTTTGATGATTATAAGTCGATGGATTATGCTAGTGCAGCCTGTGCTTTAAAACATACGTATGAAGGTGATGTTAATTATGCTACCATCGATGAGGTTACTAGAATTTTAGACGGAAACGTTTCTGGACGATTTAATAGATAATCGTAACAGATTGATTGATATAAAAAAACTCAGATTTTTATAATCTGAGTTTTTTTTATGTTATTATTTTAGACAGTTTAAAACAAGCTATAACCAAGTACTATCGATAGCGATTTGTATTTTGTAGAAGCTAAGCGATGAGTGTTTATTAACTCTCTACCGGTTTGCTGTCTAACCTCTAAACTGATTTTATCATTGTACTTATATCCTAAGCCAAAAGCAAAATTGTTTCCAGATTCTATTTCTAAGGCATTAAGGTTTTCACCTTCATAACTCACTGCTGAATCAAAACTGTAGTCCATAATAAATGATGCATTTATAAAAACTTTAGATTTTTCATTTAGAAACATGTAATATCTAATTCCGACAGGGAATTCTATAGAAGTATATTCAACTATTGCTGTTAGTGGTCTTCCAAAGTTGTTGTCAGAATTATCATTTGTTTTTTTATTATTTATATGTTGGATATGTAGGTTCTATGGTGAAAGCCCATTTATTTTTATTGAATGGCAATATAAACTCTGCTTCAACGCCAAGACCAAAGCTACTTTTGTTATCAAAATCGAAATTTCTAATCTCGGTATTTGAACTTTTATTTAAAGAAGTGTAAACGTATCGCGGACGAATATTTAAATTAAACAGGTCTCTTTTTTGTTTCCGTTCTAGATATTTAACTGTTTCATTGTGACATTCATTATAGGCTATAAACAAATCAGTCAAATCTTTTTTATCATAGTTAAGTTCTGTGAAATCTTTTATTTCGAAAGTTGGGCATTTTAAATTATCCCATAATTGTTCTTTAAAACTGTTGTTTTCTCTAAGTATATTTTTATCGTCTAAATAGCCTTTAAAAACTAATTGTTGTAAGCTAGATTGATCTGTTTGGTAAAAAAGCGCTTTAAATTTCCATCGTTGTATTCGTATAAATTAGCTTTTCCAACAAGTATGGTTTTTAGAAAAAGAACTTCCTCTTTAAATGCAGGGTTTTTATCGTGACTAATTTTACTTAAAGCTTCACTAGATCTATCAATATTTACAGTAAATCTTACATATTGAGACATGTTGGTAACTTCAAATTCTTTTACAGAATGTATTGTTGCTTTTTGTGATTCTCCTTCTTCTGTAAGTTTGTATTCGAACTCCGTAGGGTTATTTTTCCAATCCATATTTTTGATTAAGCAATCCGTTTTTTCATTGTTGTTGTCAATAAAATATCCTGGTTCATAGGAGATTTGAGAATAACAAATGGTGCATAAAACGGTAATAAGAATACTTAAAAATTTTGTTTTCATGTTGAGGTTAGTTGGGTTGGTAATAATTATACAATCTAGCCTCTCTTAACTTTTATGGAGCTATTTTAAGATTATACTTTTTCGTTAATTGAATAAAATGTTAAAGGGATAATAAATGTGGTTAAGGGTAATAAAAAAAGGGTGGATAATTAATAGAAGAACCGCTTCTGCTGAAGCGGCCTTAAATCTTTAAGAGGATTATTTTAAATTGAAAAGTCTAGGATTACCAACCTCCAGAAGCACCACCACCGCCAAAACCACCGCCACCAAAGCCTCCTCCGAAACCACCGCCAAAGCCGCCACCAGAGCTTCCGCCCCAGCCACTAGAACCTCGACTGTAATTGCCGCGTCCCATATTGCTTAATATGATAGCGTCCCAGATATCAAAACCTCCAGAGTTATTGCCTCCGTTACGTCCACCGCCACCGCCGCGTTTGTTTTTAATATAGGATAGAATAAACATTAAAGCAATAAATCCGAAAACAAGAAATGGGATTACCGAATTTTCGGGGTTGCCCGAAGTAGGGCGAGAACCTTTGTATTCCCCCTGTAAGACTTCAAAGATAGCATCAGCACCTCTGTTTAATCCGCCAGGAAAATCACCTTTTCTAAAATATGGAAGGATGTCGTTTTCAATAATACGTCTGGACATGGCATCGGTTAAAAGGTGCTCTACACCATAGCCTGTGTTTATAGCAATTCTGCGGTCATCATTCGCTAGAAGAATTAATATGCCATTGTCTTCTTCGGCTTGACCAATTCCCCAAGCTTCACCCCATTGGGCGCCTAAAAAGTTGATGTTTTCGCCTTCGGTAGAACGAATAATAGCGACAACAATTTGCGTTGAGGTCGTGTCGGAATACCGAACCAGTTTTTGTTCTAAATTTTGTTTTTCGCCACTAGAAAGTAAGTTCACATAATCGTAAACACTAGTTTGGAATTTGGGCTTTTCAGGAATTTTAAATTGAGCAAAAGAAATACTCATGCTGAAAAGCATCAAAACAACGCCTAAGCCTAAACTTTTAAAGTTAAATATAGATGTTGTTTTGTGTTTTAAATGGGTCATAAAGTTTTAGCCTTTTGAGATGTCGTTAGAAAGCTCGTTGATGTCGTCCGTTTCATAAGGGAAATACTTTTGAAGCCTATCACCAGACCTTAAAATACCATCAACCAAACCTTGTTTAAAATGGCCTTTCTTAAAGTGGGCTTGCATAATGTCTTTAGTACAATCCCAAAAATCAGGTTCCACCACCTTATTGATGCCTTCATCACCATAAATAACAAAAGATTTATCTCCAACGGCAACATAAATTAATACCGCATTTTGAAGCTTCGTGTTATCCATTTTCAAATGATGAAAAACTTCTAAAGCCCTATTTGTGGGGTCGCCATTTGCCGATTTTTCAATGTGCACACGTATTTCTCCAGAGGTGTTTAACTCAGCCCTTTGGATGGCGTCAACAATTTCTTGTTCCTCTTTTGCGGTTAAAAAATCTTCTGTTTTAGACATGTTTTAAAACTCTACTGTTGGTGCGTTTTCACTACCTGGTGCACTTTTAAAACGTGCCATTTCTTCAAAACCAAAAAGTCCAGCTAATAATTTAGCAGGGAATTTTTTAATGAATTTGTCGTAAATATTAACCTTTTCGTTGTAGCGATCTCTAGTTACATTGATACGATTTTCGGTGCCTTCTAACTGCGATTGTAGTTCTAAGAAGTTTTTATCGGCTTTCAATTCTGGGTAGCGCTCTACCGTTACTAAAAGTTTAGAAAGCGCCCCGCTTAACCCTTGTTGAGCTTGTTGGAATTGTGCCATTTTTTCTGGTGTCAGGTTGTTGGCATCAATAGTTGTTTTTGTAGCTTCCGAACGAGCCTTAATAACGCCTTCTAGAGTTTCTCTTTCATGCGCGGCATAACCTTTTACTGTCGATACTAAATTTGGAATTAAATCGGCACGACGCTGGTACGAGCTTTCAACATTAGACCAAGCTGTTTTGGCATCAGCTTCATATTCAACGGCGGTGTTGTTAAAGTTTTTAGCCCAAGAGTAAATTCCAATGACAACAATAGCGACGATAATCCATGGTAAAAATTTCTTCATGATGTTCTAGTTTAAAGGTGTTGTTTTATTTTAATGAGTTGATTTTTTATGCTTTCTAGCTTGCTAACAATTTCAAAAGTGTTTAGAGCTTGTTTTTTTTCTTCTTTCAAGTGCGTTTTAGCTCCATCAAGAGTAAAACCACGCTCTTTTACCAAATGATAAATAAACTTTAAGTTTTTAATGTCTTCTGGGGTAAACTTTCTATTGCCTTTAGCGTTTTTTTTAGGTTTAAGAACATCAAATTCTTTTTCCCAAAAACGTATTAAAGAGGTGTTTACATCGAATGCTTTGGCGACTTCACCAATACTATAATAGCGTTTTTCCGGGAGGTCGATATGCATTAATCTAATGATTGGTTTTCTAAAGAAGCATGCTCCAATAGTTTATTAAATTCTTCTGCGGTTAAACTGCCGTAATAGAAGTTAATAGGGTTAATACGTTCATCGTCTTTAAAAATCTCATAGTGCAAATGCGGTCCTTGCGATCGACCTGTACTACCCACAAATCCGATAAGGTCTCCTCGTTTTACCTTTTGGTTTTTTCTAACGTTATATTTGTATAAATGGGCATATAAACTAACGTACCCATAGCCATGATCTATTCTAATATGGTTACCGTAACCTGTCGATCTAGAATCGGCACGCGTAACAATACCGTCACCAGAAGCGTAAACAGGCGTGCCTCGAGGCGCTGAAAAGTCCATGCCACGGTGCATTTTTCTAACCTTTGTAAACGGGTCTGTTCGCATACCATATCCAGAGGCCATACGGGTTAAATCTTTGTTGTTTACAGGTTGAATAGCAGGTATCGCTGCCAATAACTTCTCTTTGTCTTCGGCCAGTTTTGTAATTTCATCTAAGGATTTAGATTGCACTACAATTTGCTTTTGTAGGATGTCTAAACGCTTATTGCTTTCAATAATTAACTTTGAGTTGTCAAACCCTTCTAAGCTTTTATAACGGTTAATCCCGCCAAAACCAGCACGGCGTTGTTCTTCTGGAATGGGGTTGGCTTCAAAATACACGCGATAAATATTATTATCACGCTCGGCAACATTCGCCAAAACCGTTTCGGCGTGTTCCATTTTTTTGTTTAGTAACTCAAATTGTAATTGCGTGTTTTGAAGCTCTCTTTTTAAGGCGCGTTCTTTTGGAGACTCAACATATTGACTACCAATAAAAACGAATATAAAAGCGAAAAAAGCAGTTCCTAAAATAAAGAAAAAGGCATACTTAAAAGTGGTGCGTTTTTTACGCTGTATTTTCCTGTAGGAAAGCGTATCAGGATCGTAATAATATTTTACCTTACTCATTTCTTAAATTATGCTATTTTTGCAGCGCATTGAAGGTGGTTTTTCATCTTCAATCATGCAGTAAACGGACAAACCTACAAAAAATTATTATAAACAATTTTAATAATAGTAGCTTTGAAGTTTAATGCTGAACCAAATTTAAAATAAATTTGTAGCATAAATATAAAAATTGTTTCGCATTATCGCTAATAGTTTCGAAACAAGGTGTTTAAAAATATTACATGAAATCACAAGACATTCGCGCTAAGTTTTTAAGTTTTTTTGAAGAAAAACAACATAGTATTGTGCCATCGGCACCCATGGTTCTAAAAGATGATCCAACTTTAATGTTCGTTAATGCAGGTATGGCACCTTTTAAAGAATACTTTTTAGGGAATGCCGAGCCTAAAAATAAACGTATTACAGATAGTCAAAAATGTTTACGTGTTTCTGGAAAACATAATGACCTTGAAGAAGTAGGGTATGATACTTATCACCATACCTTATTCGAGATGTTAGGGAACTGGAGTTTTGGCGATTACTTTAAAGAAGAAGCCATCGCTTGGTCTTGGGAACTGTTAACCGAAGTTTTTGGTATCGATAAAGATATGCTTTACGTTTCCGTATTTGAAGGGAATAAAGAAGATGGTCTTGAGATGGATACCGAAGCTTTTGATATTTGGAAAAAATACATCTCGGAAGATCGTATTCTAACGGGTGATAAAAAAGATAACTTCTGGGAAATGGGCGATCAAGGACCTTGTGGACCTTGTAGTGAAATACATGTAGATATCCGTTCGGCGGAAGAAAAAGCTAAAGTGCCTGGAAAAGATCTTGTTAATCAAGATCATCCGCAGGTGGTTGAAATATGGAACTTGGTTTTCATGCAGTACAACCGTAAGGCAAACGGTTCTTTAGAGTCCTTACCGAATAAACACATTGATACCGGAATGGGCTTTGAGCGTTTATGTATGGTTTTACAAGGCGTACAGTCTAATTATGATACCGATGTTTTCACGCCTATAATTAAGGAAATTGAAACCATTACCAATAAAACCTATAGAAAAGACGAAAAAGTAGACGTTGCTATTCGAGTGATTGCCGATCACGTGCGTGCCGTGGCTTTTTCCATTGCCGATGGGCAACTGCCAAGTAATACTGGTGCTGGGTATGTAATTCGTAGAATTTTACGTCGTGCCGTACGTTACGGTTTTACGTTTTTAGATAAAAAAGAACCTTTTATTTACAGACTTGTAGACGTTTTAGATAAAAAAATGGGTAAAGCCTTCCCTGAGCTAAAGGCCCAAAAACAATTGGTTGAGAATGTTATTAAAGAAGAAGAACAGTCTTTTTTAAGAACCCTAGATCAAGGTTTGGTGCTTTTAAATCGAATTGTTGAAGAGACTAAAGGTGATACTGTTACGGGAGCAAAAGCTTTCGAATTATACGATACTTACGGTTTCCCAATTGATTTAACGGCTTTAATTCTTTCTGAAAAAGATTTAAAATTAGATGAAGCTGGTTTTAATGAAGAGCTTCAAAAACAAAAAGACCGTTCGCGTGCAGCGAGTGAAAGCTCTACAGGTGATTGGACCATTTTAATAGAGGATGATGTTGAAGAATTTATTGGTTACGATGCACTTCAGGCTAATGTTAAACTAACGCGATACCGAAAAGTGAGTTCTAAAAAGGACGGTGATATGTATCAGTTGGTATTTAATTTAACACCGTTTTATCCTGAAGGTGGTGGACAAGTTGGAGATAAAGGGTATTTGGAAGATGCTTATGGCGATGTGATTTATATTTTAAATACTAAGAAGGAAAACAATGTCATCATTCACTTTACAGAAACCTTACCAAAGCATTTAAACGAGGGCTTTAAAGTGGTGGTTGATGAAAAACAACGTCACAGAACTGAATGTAACCATACAGCAACACACTTGTTACATCAAGCGTTGCGTTCTATTTTAGGAACGCATGTGGAGCAAAAAGGTAGTGCGGTACATTCAAAATATTTAAGATTCGATTTCTCGCATTTTTCTAAATTAACGGAAGATGAAATTCGTGATGTGGAAAGTTTCGTAAATGCAAGAATTAATGGGAAAATTCCTTTAGTTGAAAAACGTAACATTCCTAAAGAAGAAGCCATCGCTGCTGGAGCAATGAGTTTGTTTGGCGAGAAATATGGCGATACGGTTCGTTCTATTCAGTTCGGACAATCTATCGAACTTTGTGGTGGAACGCATGTTAAAAATACAGCCGATATCTGGCATTTTAAAATTGTTTCCGAAGGCGCTGTTGCTGCAGGAATCAGACGAATTGAAGCTATTACCAGCGATGCTGTAAAAGATTTCTATTCAGAAAATAACCGTTTGTTTTTTGAAATGAAAGGACTGCTTAATAATGCTAAAGAGCCTATAAAAGCACTTCAGAATTTACAAGAAGAAAATACAAGCCTTAAAAAGCAAATTGAAGCTTTGTTAAAAGATAAAGCTAAAAATATAAAAGGCGAACTTAAAAGTGAACTTACAGAGATTAACGGTATTCAGTTTTTAGCTAAGAAATTGGATTTAGACGCAGCAGGATTAAAAGATGTGGCTTTTGAATTAGGGGGCGAAGTAGAGAATTTATTCTTGTTATTTGCTACCGAAAATGAAGGTAAAGCCTTGTTATCGTGTTATATTTCTAAAGATTTAGTGGCTAGTAAAGGCTTAAATGCAGGACAGGTCGTTCGTGAGCTGGGTAAATTTATTCAAGGCGGCGGTGGCGGACAACCATTTTTCGCAACTGCAGGCGGGAAAAATCCAGAAGGGATTACCCAAGCTTTAGCGGAAGCAAAGAAGTATGTGGAGTAAAACATAGTTGAAAAGTCATAAAGTAACAAAGCTGCAAAGTTTCAAAAGTAGATTAGTACCTCTGAAGCTTTGCAGCTTTGAAATTTATAAACACCGAGACTTTGTAACTTTGTATCTCTGAAACTTAAAGAAAAATGAACCTTCAAACTAAAATATCTTTAAAAAAAAGCTCTAGTCATTTAATAGATTATAGTTCTAAAGTGTTTTTAGTAGGCTCTTGTTTTTCTGAAAATATAGGAGATAAACTCGCTTATTTTAAGTTTCAAACAGAACAAAACCCATTCGGGATTCTTTTTCATCCCCTAGCTATTAAAACGCTTATTAGTCGAGCGATTTCTAAGGAACATTATACCGATGCCGATGTGGTATTTCATAATGAACAATGGCATGGTTTTGATGCTCATTCTAAATTGAGTAACGTCTCAAAAGAGCAACTTCTACAAACTTTAAATACCCGTTTAAAAGAAACATATAACGATTTAAAATCAGCTTCACATCTGGTTATTACCCTAGGAACCGCTTGGGTGTATCGTTATAATGAAACGAATCAGGTTGTGGCGAATTGCCATAAAATTCCGCAGAAACAATTTTCAAAATCTTTATTGTCAGTTCAGGAGATTTGTGAGGTTTTGAAGTCTATTGAGGCTCAAGTAAGAGGTCTTAATGAAGAAATATCCATCATTTATACGGTTTCACCTGTTCGGCATTTAAAGGATGGTTTTGTAGAAAATAATAGGAGTAAAGCACATTTAACATCGGCTATACATCAACTTTTAGAAGAAAAGGCATCTCTCAAACAGTCGAACTCATTTTACTTTCCTTCTTACGAAATCATGATGGACGAGCTTAGGGATTACCGTTTTTATGCTGAAGATATGGTGCATCCCAATGCTTTGGCTGTTCAATACATTTGGAATACTTTTGCTAGTAATTGGATTTCAAATGAGGCTTTAAAAACTATGGATGTTGTGGATGGTATTCAAAAAGGTCTACAGCATCGTCCCTTCAACGAAAAATCGGAAGCCCATCAAAAGTTTCTTCAACAATTAGACTCTAAAATAGCCGAGATTCAAGATCGTTTTCGGCATATGACATTTAAATAGGAATGTTGTTTTTTTATCCTTGGCTAAAGAACGGATTAATGCAACCTTTTAACTTCTTTTAATCACATTTTATCGAAAAACATGCTTGTTCCTCTATGAATAGTTGTACCTTTAAAACTGCTATTAATCAGTTTATCCAAAAAGCATCATGAGCCAAGTTTAAAAGGGGGCCATTGGTGCTTTTTTTGTGCCTAATTTTGTTATCCGTGAGGTTTAACATAACATAAGGTTTGTTTAACGATTCGGTAATACTTAACCTCTAAATCTCCTGTATCTTTGAATTGTTTAGTTTAGACAACTTAATAACATTGGTAGACTTCATCTGTCGAAGGAACCGATGTTTTTTTGTTTTAAGAATGAAAATTTTTCTAACTTAGTACATGCGAAAAATTTTAATTGGTGTTGTTATTACTTTGGTTGTGCTCTACGCAGCCAAGTCTTGTGAAACACAAAAAGCTGAAAAAACTAGGCTTGTAGAAAACACGGCACTTATTCAACAGCAAATTAATAATGTTGGGAAACTGGTGGTTACCGAAGGCCATTTTAGTCAAGTTTTTAATTATCAAAATTCAAAAGACCTTTTAGGAAACTATCTCACCTTTGAAAAGAAAGCTTTAGTGGTAGTCAATGCCGACGTTACTGTGGCCTACGATTTAAGTAAAATTGAATTTAAACTTGATGAAGCCACAAAAACACTATCGATTTTAAAGATTCCCGAAGAAGAAATCACCATTAGTCCCGATTTTGAATACTACGATGTGCAAGCCGATTTTTTAAATCCTTTTGAGGCCCATGATTACAATAAGATTAAAAACATTGTTAATGCGTCTTTAAAGAAAAAGATAAATCAATCGCAATTAAAAACCAATGCTAAAAACCGTTTGATTAGTGAGTTGTCTAAATTTTATATTCTAACCAATTCTTTAGGTTGGACTTTAGAATACAACCAAACGACTATTGATCAAGTCGATGATTTTAAAGGTTTAAAGCTCTAGTTTTTTATACAAGGACATCCAGCCGCCTCCGTTGATGGCTTCAATACCATTAGATTTTAAAATAGCAGCAGCACTTGCCGATCGTACACCACTCGCACAGCAAGTAATTACAGGTCTTTGAAGTTTCTTGATACTTTCAATGTTAGAATTAAGCGTTTGTAATGGTACATTTTTCGATCCAGGAATAGCACTCTGTTCGTATTCCGAAACGGTTCTAACATCTAAAACAATAGCATTTCGTGATTTAAAATCCTTGATTTTTTCGTTTTTGTTACCGAATAGAAAACTAAATATGCCCATAAGTTATGATTGTTTTTCTGTAAATATATTTCCCTTTAATTAAAACGAAGGTAACAAGTGTTACTGTTTTTTTTATGTATATTCAACCCAAATTATTCTGAATTTATGGAAGCCTACGTAAGCTTAAATATAGAAAATAAAGTGGGACACATTGAGTTTTTTCATCCTAATAGAAATTCTATGCCCAGTGATGTTTTACAGAAACTCTCTGAAACCATAACCACAGCAGGAAATCATCCAGACATTAAAGTGATTGTTTTAAAAAGTGGGGGAGACCGCACGTTTTGTGCTGGAGCTAGTTTTAATGAGTTGATAGAGATTGAAGATGCCGAAACAGGACAGCAATTTTTTTCGGGCTTCGCTAAGGTTATAAATGCCATGCGTACTTGTCCTAAACTTATTATAGGGCGTGTACAAGGTAAGGCTGTTGGGGGAGGTGTTGGTATTGCTGCGGCTGCCGATTATTGCTTGGCGACGCAATATGCCTCTGTAAAGTTAAGTGAGTTAAGTATAGGAATTGGTCCCTTTGTTATAGAACCTGCAGTTACTAGAAAAATAGGTAAAACAGCCATGTCGCAAATGACGATTAATGCCGAGGAGTTTTTCTCTGCCGAGTTTGCTAAAGATAAAGGCTTATACGGAGAGGTTTTTAATACCGCAGAAGAATTAGACTTAGCTGTGTCAAGTCTCACAGAAAAACTGGCAAGCTACAACCCTGAAGCGTTAAAAGAAATGAAGGCGGTTTTCTGGGAAGCAACCGATCACTGGGATGCTCTTTTAGTCGAACGCGCCGAAATTAGTGGTCGATTAGTTTTAAGTAAGTTTACAAAAAAGACGTTGAAACGTTTCCGTTAAATAAAAAAAGACTGTTTAAAATTTTAAACAGTCTTTTTTTATAATTATTTCTTTTGTTCCATTCCTGGAGGATACTCTGCCATAATTTTAGCAACAAATTCCTTAATTAGGGCTTCTTTTTTCTCCATATTTTGGGTGAGGAATCCGGTGCCTAAACCTTGCCATACCAATTCATGACTTTGAGCATCAATAAGGTCTATGTATAACTGGCCTTCGGTGCTTGTTGAAACACTAGGCTGATCCCAGCCCCAACCCCAACCAGGTCCCATGCCCCAGCCAGGACCCCAACCGCCCCAACCCCAGGCGCCATAGCCCCAAGTGTTGTTGTAAACGTCTACGCGTTGGTTGGATTTAGTAAATAAACTAATGAGGATATCTGGATTTTCAGATTTAGTCATTCCTTTGCTTAAAAGTTCGGCCTCAATGGCTCTAAGAATACGGCGCTTATCTAAATCGCTAATTTCGGCTTTATCAATACCGTTTTTAAAGAATGCAAAGGTTTTGTATTTGCTGAAATCTTTGTTCTGGTCGTAATCAGTAGCGACTTTAATCGAGTTGCATGAAGTCAATACAACAGCTATAAGTACTACAGGTAATATTTTAAAAAGGTGTTTCATAGGACAGTTGATTTAAAATGAACATATTTCTTTCTTAAGCATCAAGAATTGTACCAGTTAAGTGTTTTTTTGAACTGCCGTTTACAATTTAGGGGTTTGTAGTTTGTCTATTTTTATCGTAACCGTAAGGACAATGGCGACAACCATTTTGACAACAATAACCACGTCTTAAATGGTATTTTTCCGTAAAACAGCGATACCCTTCTGGTGTGAGGTAATAATCGCCTTCTTCAAGAGGTATTATCTTTTTCATTATAAACAAAGATAGTGTAATACGGTTTATGATGGAAGAGATTTATATCTTTTGTAACTTATCCGAAATTCAGAAATCCATGGTTTTTATCTCTAAATATTTGATTCCAAAAGGGTATTTGGGACTAACTCTTTACCCTTTTATCATTTTAAAAAAGAAACAACTTTTAGAAGATAAGGTGCTATTAAATCATGAGCGTATTCATCTTAAACAACAGCTCGAAATGCTGGTGCTGCCCTTTTATGTGTTTTATGTATTGGAGTTTTTATGGCGATGGTTGTGGTGTTTAAATTGGAAAAAGGCTTATCGGAATATTTCTTTCGAACGCGAAGCTTATGCTCATGAAACAGATTTAGAATATTTAAAATCACGCCAGTTTTGGGCATTTTTAAAGTATCTTCGCAACTATGATATTTAAGCTTGAAAATAGCGTTAACCAGCAAGTTGATCTTCATCATAAAAACGTTGAATTGTACGTGAAACGAGAGGATGTCATTCATCCGTTTGTATCTGGAAATAAATACCGAAAATTAAAATATAACGTATTAGAGGCTCAAAAAAAAGGGATTAAAACGCTTGTGACTTTTGGCGGAGCTTATTCCAACCATATTGCAGCCGTTGCAGCGGCAGGACAGTTATTCGGATTTAAAACCGTTGGTATAATTCGCGGTGAAGAATTGTGGACTGAAATAGATAAAAACCCAACCTTAAGTTTTGCACAACAACATGGCATGCGATTTAAATTTGTGACGCGCGAGGCATATAGACGAAAAACTTCGGCAGATTTTATTGCAGCTTTAAAAGATGAATTTGGCGATTACTATCATGTTCCTGAAGGTGGAACCAATGCCTTAGCGGTAAAGGGCTGTGAAGAAATTTTAACCGAATCCGATAAGGAGTTCGATTACATTTGCTCGGCTGTAGGGACTGGCGGAACCATTTCAGGACTTATAAATTGTTCAAAACCCGGTCAACAAGTTTTAGGTTTTCCTGCTCTAAAAGGGGACTTTTTAAAATCAGATATTAGTAAATTTGCAAAACAATCCAATTGGGAATTGATTACCGACTATCATTTTGGAGGCTATGCCAAAATAAATGAAGAATTGGTTGCGTTTATCAATCAGTTTAAATCTGATTATAAAATTCCCTTGGACCCCGTTTATACAGGTAAAATGCTGTTTGGGATTTTCGATTTAATAGAAAAAGGGTTTTTCCCTAAAGGATCGAAAATTTTAGCCATTCATACTGGAGGCTTACAAGGTATTGAAGGTATGAACGCCCTATTGAAAAAGAAGAACTTACCATTAATTATGTTGTGAAATGAGAAAAATAGTACTAGTGTTTTGTTTGGCCGTTGTGGTTTTTAGTTGTAAATCTAAAAAACATGTGGTTACTAAAAAGCCTCACAAACGCACTGAACATGTTGCAAGAAAGCAAGAACCAGCTGAAGTTGAAAAACACCAAGAGCCAGAAGTCGCTAAGCCAGCTCCTAAAGTTTTTGCTAGCAGTACAGAGGAATATATTTATAATTATCATGAAACGGCTCAGCAGGAAATGGCACTTTATGGCATTCCTGCAAGTATTACCTTGGCTCAAGGAATTTTAGAATCGGGCTCTGGTAAAGGCCGACTTTCCGTAGAAGCCAATAATCATTTCGGAATTAAATGCCATGGATGGAAAGGTGCTAAAATTTATCATGATGACGATGCCGATCAAGAATGTTTTAGAAAATATAAAGATGCTAAATATTCGTTTAGAGACCACTCTTTATTTTTAAGTGAAAGATCACGTTATTCCAAATTATTCGATTTAAAAAAGGAAGACTACAAAGGCTGGGCAAAAGGATTGAAAGCCGCAGGTTATGCCACCGATAGAAAGTATCCAGATAAATTAATTAGTCTTATAGAACGCTATAAACTGTATTTGTATGATGAGGCCGTTTTGGGTGATAAGTATGTGAAATACGAAATGCCTACGGTTCAGTCTGGTCATACCTATACTGTTGAAAAAGGCGATACCCTTTATGGTATTTCTAAGCGCTTTAATTTGACTGTTGAACAACTTCAAAAAATAAATGGTTTACGAGGGACCGCTTTAAGTATAGGGCAGGTTCTAGTCGTTGAACCGTAATAAAATAAGAGTTATGATTTATAAAAGAAGCAGCGCATTATTTGCTGAAGCAGAAAAAGTAATTCCAGGTGGTGTAAATTCACCAGTAAGAGCTTTTAAAGGTGTTGGAGGAACACCAATTTTTGTAAAAGAAGCCAAAGGTGCTTATTTGTACGACGAGGATGGTAACCGATTAATAGATTACATCAATTCTTGGGGGCCTATGATTTTAGGGCACGCTTTTCAACCTGTTGTTGATGCTGTAGTTGAGAAAGCTAAAAAAGGTACGTCCTTTGGGATGCCTACAGAAATTGAAACTGAAATTGCGCAATTAGCTGTTTCTATGGTGCCTAATATTGATAAAATTAGATTCGTAAATTCCGGAACCGAAGCTTGTATGAGTGCCGTACGTTTGGCTCGTGGTTTTACAGGGAAAGATAAAATTATCAAGTTTGCTGGTTGTTACCACGGGCATTCCGATTCGTTTTTAATACAGGCGGGGAGTGGTCTAAGTACTTTTGGTACGCCTAATAGCCCTGGGGTAACCCAAGGGACGGCTAAGGATACCTTGTTAGCAAACTACAATGATATTGATAATGTAAAAGCATTAATGGAGGCGAATAAAAATGAAATAGCTTGTGTTATTGTTGAGCCGGTTCCTGGAAATATGGGCTGCATTCCTCCTATAAATAATTTTCTTGAAAATTTAAGAACGCTTTGCGACGAACATAATATATTACTGATTTTCGATGAGGTGATGTCTGGATTTAGACTCGCAAAAGGTGGGGCACAAGAGCTTTATGGTGTAAATGCCGATATTGCTTGCTTCGGAAAAGTGATTGGTGGCGGATTACCTGTTGGCGCTTTTGCAGCTAGAGCAGAAATTATGAATCATTTGGCGCCATTAGGTCCGGTATATCAGGCGGGAACCTTAAGTGGAAATCCATTAGCGATGGCTGCAGGTTTAGCCATGTTGAAAACACTAAATGAAGATGCTGAAATATTTGAAAGATTAGAAGCCAAGACAAAATATTTACACGAAGGTATAGCCAAAGTATTAATCGAGAACAAAGTAACCCATACTATTAATAGAGTGGGTTCCATGATTTCAGTGCATTTTGATGAATCTGAAGTGGTCGATTTTGAAACCGCAGCAAAAGGAAATAACGAATCGTTTAAAAAGTTTTTTCACGGATTGTTAAACGAAGGGGTTTACATCGCACCAAGCGCTTTTGAAACTTGGTTTATTACTGATGCTTTGAGTTATGAAGATTTAGATTTTACTATTGAAGCGATAAATAAAGTTTCAAAGAGTCTGTAACGACTTGTGCTTATAGTATAATAATGACACCTAAAAGGTCTACCAATATCAAGGTAGACCTTTTTTAGTTTAGCATGTTTTATTCCTTATGTAATGGGATGTCAGAAAGTTGTTATTGCAGATTTTTTTTGCTCAGCCATAGAATAATTGGTATTTTAAAGAAAATTAAAAAAATAAACATAGTATGAAAAAGATTAGTTCAGTATTAGCCTTATTACTTATGATGCAATTCATGTCCTGTTCTTCAGACGATGACGGGATTAATAATGGAGGAGGAATCATTGATCTAGACTCCTTTACCGCATTAAATGTTGGTGACAATATAAATTTAGTTTTGCGTTATGGTGAAAACCAAGAAGTCGAGTTAACAGGTGATGGTAATTTAAATGCGGTTGATTTGTTTGTGGATAACGATGTGTTATTTGTGTCTGATCTTAGCAACGATGCCAGTAATGTTGTCGTGATAGTCGAAAGTCCGAATATCAATAGCATTGTAGTTGAAAATAATGGTATTTTAAATTTTGATAATGCCTTTGAAACCTCTTTCGACGAGTTAAATATTGTAGGTTTCGATGCTGCTGAAATTTATAATGAGTACACCATGCGGGTTAGTATACTTGATGTGCGTTTAGAAAATGCTGCTAAAATGGCACTTTTGGATTTAGATGCCGATGAATTGTATGTTGATTTACAAGATGGTAGTCGCTGTACCTTAGAAGGTTTTGCAACCGATCAATATATATCATTAATAAATGGTTGTCGTTTAAACTTAGACTTCCCTTACAACGAATGGGAAGCAACAAATCCTATACAAGGGGTTAACTGTACCATCACAGCCGATGATGGCGGAAATGGTTGGGTGCAAGCTTCAAATTACCTTGAGGCTACCGCCGATAATGGCACACGCATCTATTACCAAGGAACTCCTAACCAAGAAAACTTTACCGAGTTAAACGGTGGTGAAATTGTACAAAAGGATAATTAATATAGGGATTCATAGCTAGGTTTAAGTAAAAATAAAGGAGGTTACTCTGTTGGTATTTAAAATGAAAGCAAGGTCTCTAAATCTTATGATTTGGCAATAAAAATTGCTGATTTCACTTATTAAGCTTATTTTTAATAAAAATAGCGATAAAAACGTTTAATAAAAATGAAAAACATGAAACACATTCTAGCCGTATTTTGTTTAGCCATACTGTTTTCCGCTTGTGAAGGCGACCAAGGACCTCCGGGACCTGTTGGGCCTCCCGGAGAAGATGGTTTAGTAGGCCTAGCTTTTGAGATTGAAATAGATTTTGATCAAGCTAATAATTTTGAACATATTGAGCCTTATGGTTTCGATGTACTGCCTTCCGATGTAGTTTTAACATACATCTCTTGGGAAACGGATAATGGGACTGAAATCTGGCGGTTATTACCGCAAACGGCATTTTTACAAAATAATGCTATTTTAACTTATAACTTCGATTTTACTCAGGGTGATGTTCGGATTTTTCTAGATTCTAATGGTACTTTTGATTTGGCAAATTTAACTCCAGAATGGACCGATAATCAGTTGTTTCGAGTTGTTGTAGTTCCGGCCGACTTTATTTCTGGTATCGACACGAATAATTTAGATGCGGTTATGAAAGCTACAAATATAGAGCAATTTAAAAGCTTGTAATTTGGCATATATGATTCACGCAAAAAGCCGCTTTTCTCCATGGAGAAAAGCGGCTTTTTAATTAAACTAACCAATATAAACGAACTTCTATTATTTAACCATTTTGGTATTTCCCTTTTCGGTCACCATGTTTACCTTTTTTACCGGCTCTTTGCTTATGTTTCATCATTTTTTCAAACTTTTCAAACTGCTCTTTGTTTAAAATTTTCTGCAATTTTGCTTTTTCAGCAATTCTGGCATCTAACATGGCGATTTGTTTGTTATAACGTTCTTCGCTCGTTAATTTTTTAGGAGCTTCTTTGTCTTTATTCGCTTGGCGTTCGGCCTTCATAGCTTTACGTTTCGTAGCTTTTTCTAAGTTTAAAGCTTGTATGTCGGTTTGCTGAGAAGCATTTAAATCTAAAGCTAATGTCATTCTTTTGGTTTGAAGCGTTGCCATTTGCTCTGCAGTCAAATCCATTTTTGAATGATCTCCTTTTTGGTGTTTTCTACCTTCTCTACCTTGTTCTTGTGCAATTCCTTGTAATCCTATAAGCGCAATTGCAATTAATATTATTTTTTTCATCTTTAATGTTTTTAAAATTATACTCTTAGGACTTCCACATTTCAAAAAGGTTTAAAGACGTCTTGCTTTTTAACTAAATGTTAACGATATCCTTTAAGAGTCGTTTTCAGAAAAAATAATGTTGATTAGTCGACATCTAAAGTGGTTACGTAATAAATTGGGGTGCCTGTTTCAGTAATCCCCTCTATTCTTATACCGTACTTACTTCTAGTGTCACTAGTGAAAAAAGATATTTCTTTGGTGTTTATTTGATCATCAGAAAACGTTATCGATGGCTCCCAGTGTAAAGTTGTTCTAAGATCTTGTTTTGCAAGATTGGTGAACTCATCATCGTAATTCGGGGCATAATATTCCCTTGCGGTATAAAATCCTTTGGTGGTAAAATTAATAATACCCGGTTTGTTTTTAATGTTAATATTTCTTTCAAATTCTCCGGTTTTCGTGTAAATAGCTATAACACCTACACCCGAATTGCTATGGAATGAGGCTTGAGCGCCTGTTAAGACATCAATAAAATCTACTTCATTACCAGTCATGTGGGAGACATCTAGCACATCTACAGGAAAATCATCAACCAGAATTCTAGTAACAGGTTTGTTTCTCATATAGATGGAATCTCCGAAGGTAGTAATTCCGTGTATGTTTCTTAATAATTGAAAAACGCTTAAATGGCTTTGGTTTTTATAGTCAGCCATATCAAGTCGTCGTGATGCAGAACCATAATTTGTTCTACTATTTAGTTCGGCAGTTCTTTTGGCTGCTTCAGACTCCTTTTTTGCTGTAATAACGATCTCATCTAATCTCGTAGCATTTTCTAAGTAAATGGAATCTATGGCCGAAATAGTTTTAGCTTGTTTTATAAAGGAAGAGACCTTGGTAGTGTCGTTTAATAAGAGTTTTAGAACCTCTTCTTTAATAATTTTAGGGCTATCATAATATGGTTCATCAAGGTATATAGAAACCTTTCGGTTGTTGGGATCATCATCCGACTTAAAATCATGAACTCTAGCTTCTAATAAAACCTTTAAAGAGTCATTGAAAACAAAAGGACCATATTTAAATGTTCCAAACGGTGTTGTTTTTTGATATTCCTGATGCGGTATGCTTCCCATTAAGGTCATTCTTGTACTGGTGGCTAGTCTTGATTTTGTGCCTTCAAGGGTAGTGGTATATCCTGAAATGTAAATGCCTTTTTCTTCACTAAATTTTGGTTTTAGAGATTTTTCGTAAAGTAAATCTGTCCACTTGAATCGTCTCCATCCATGAGTTAACATGATTAGGTCCAGCAAGTAACGGCGTCTTGGGTCGTTTTCTTTTTCAAAAAAATATCCAGGATTTTCTATGGAACCTCTAATATCAGAATTCAGTAAAAGGTAGGTTTTAATGTTCTCGTCGGTTGTTTTTTGATCTATGGCGTCCAAGTCGGTAATAGACATAGAAACTTGTCCTTTTAACGGTAAGCCATTTTTATCCTTTAAACTTAGCTGCATAGCAACTTTTTCTCTTGGTTTGGGCTTGTTATTGTTAAGGTTTAATTGTAAATCTACATCGTTTTTCGAGGTGTCTATAAAAACTAATCGCTCACAAACGGGGTTGCCGTTATTGTCGAAAAGCGTAAAACTAGCTACACCATCTAATAAAAGTTCGGTGTTTAGGCTAACTGTGTATTCATTAGTATGTGTAGTTTCAAATTTTTCATATACTAATTTACCGCGTTGATGTCCCACTAGAAACGTGTTTTTCAAGCCAATTGAACTGTTAGAAGCGGCCTTAATGGTGATTTTATCCCCAGAATTCACTAAGGATAGCGTGTGGCCGGAGGGAAGTGCCTTGGGGAGTGGGTATTTTAATTCTTCATTATTAATCATGACGCTGGCATGGAACGAGGTGTTTTCTTTAGGAGTTAAGGTGGTGATGCCTATGCCATATTGAGAGGTTTTAAAATTAGAAATGATGTTATTTTCCGAATCTTTAATCTGTCCTTGTATGTTCATGCCATTATGATGCCTTACTTCGATGGCTATTTTAGACGATAAGTTGTTTACAAGGTTGCCGCCTTCGGGAAAAAAGCTAATTTCTGGTTTATTAAGTTTGCTTGCTTGTAAACTTTTAGAGCTACTTACTTCTTTTAAATGTAAAGGAACGGTATTGGAATTATGATCAATGATTGAAATTTCCTTCTGAAAGAGGTCGTTTTCGTTCGCATTTCTCATGTAATTGGTGTAGGCTCGAAGTATGTATTTTCCGGGCTTAATGTTTTTTCTAATCTTAAAATCACCAGCGACACTTAGGGAATTCGTATATAGTTGTTTTTTTGAAATGATAGTATCTTCCTCATCTATAAGTTCGACGTAAATGATGTTGCTTTTTTCAGATTTTTTGTGTGTTACACCATTTACTAAATAGGCTGTAAACCATATATCGTCGCCTAAAGCATAATAGGGCTTATCAGTATGTACATATATTTTTTCGGGATAGTTGTTTGATGCGTAATGGTCTATTTTCTGTAAGACCAAAGCACGAAAATGATTTGTAACACTAAATGATAGGCATGTTAGCAAAGCAATTCCAACGATTAATTTTTTAATCATCTTCAGTTTAGTTTATTGGGGTGGTTAGTTTCGCTAAATATAGGGAGAAATTGTATTTAAAATCACAAGAAATTCACAGCTTTTTTAGTCCGTTTTAAAACTTTAAATCAAATAAAATTTTGATGTACTACGAAAATGTTTAAAAAGCTTTTTTTACTAAACGTTTAGGAGCTTGGTTAGCATCCATAATGATTTCAAATTCTATAATCCCAAGAACAAGTTCTTCTTGAGTGATTACTTCAACGCGCCAAAGCCCAGGTTTTACATTGTTCTTATAGGTGTACCCTCGAAAACCGTCATTACGGCCACCAGTAATATTGAAGCTAATATCATCGTAAGTTACCCAGTCGTCTTTAGTAACATCAAACCACTGCCAGCGATGAATAATTGATTTTTTTAACGCAGTAGGTGCAAAAATCGAAGAGAAAATATAAACAGGTTTGTTATTAGAACGCACAAATTTAGATCGGTGGTCTCTCCAAAAAACGAAGGGTTTCTTCTTTTCGTAGGTGACAATGTATTCATTATTTTTTACCTGAATATCGTGAGCGACAATGCCTGTCTGTAAAGCAAGAGGTACAGGAGGGATAAGCTTAAAATGGTAAAAAAGATTTATTGCCAAGTAAATGGAAACGATTAAAGTGATAAGCTTGCCTAAATGGATTTCAGAGCGCGTACTCGGACTCCTTCTATAAATCACTGTAATTAAGGTTAGCGTAATTCCCAGGCTAACTAAACCCGAGCAGATAAAAATAAGATGCCCCATTTGTCTTAAAAATACAGGGATCATAAAAGTAAAAAAGGTGAAACTGATAAAATAATAGATGCTGAACTGTAAATATTTATTAGAAATACGCTTTTTTAAAAGTTCGTTTGCTAAAAGTAATACCACTAAAATAGTAAAGAAAGAAGCGGTTTTAGAAATGGAAACACTTCTAGAAAAGTAAATAACAAAAGCACTAGATAGTCCTCCGAAAAAAAACTGAATGGCTAGAGGGAAATAAGCTTCAATACGTTCTAAAAAAGTGTTTTTCCATTTGCCATCGTCTGCCAAGTTAAATAAGTAAAGGGTTATGGTTAAGGCAGACATGTGTAAGCATAAGACGGTAAGGTCATAAAGCCTATCGATGCGACCAAGTGTTAGGGTGTCAAAAATAAAACCGCCTATAAAGAAAAGGAGTGGCGCGTATTTCTTATGTTTTTGAAGAAATTGTGGCAGAGGGCTGTTTTTTAGCCTAACTAATTTTCGTTTCATAATTACTTGTCGATAAACAAATATAAAAGAATATTAGGTTTGGTTTTAAGATTAAACGGTGTAGGTTTAAACTAATTTAAGTTTGAATGTGAGGTTTTATTAAAAAAATTAACAAAGTTATTATGTAATCTTAATGAAAGTATAAAGTTAGCTAACAATGCTGTTAAACATTTCTAAATTCCTTAACCACATCCTAGATATTTCTTCTCTTTGTAGAGTAATTAGTTTAAAACAAAATAATATTAAAAAGTTCCTCCTAAAACGACTTTTTAATTTAAAATATATTGGTTTAAGAATTATGTTTAGTTGTTAGTTAGTTAACAAAAAAGCCGGGGTGGTTCCCGGCTTTTTTATTTTATATGGTTATAGAACTTATAGTAGTTCCACAAACAAGCCATCATCGGTATTTTCTACTTTAGCTAATTTGTTTTTTGTTAATTCCTTAATGGTTTTATCCCATTTTTTATTCGATAAACCAGATTGTGTTTTTAAATCTGTTAACGCTAATTTTTCAGCTTTCTTTAAAAGATCTAAAACAGCTTTACCTTCATCACTTAAAGCAACCGCCTTTTTCTCTGGTCGCATTTGAGGGAAGAATAAAACTTCTTGAATCGATTGATTATTGGTTAAAAACATAATTAATCGGTCCATGCCAATACCCATTCCAGAAGTAGGAGGCATACCGTATTCTAAAGCACGTAAAAAGTCGTGGTCTATAAATTCGGTAGCTTCATCATCACCCTTTTCAGCAAGTTTTAATTGGTGTTCAAAACGCTCACGCTGATCAATAGGGTCGTTTAACTCCGAGTAGGCATTTGCAATTTCTTTACCACAAACCATAAGTTCAAAACGCTCGGTTAACTCAGGGTTGTCGCGGTGTTCTTTACATAGCGGACTCATTTCTTTAGGGTAGTCGGTAATGAAAGTTGGTTGAATATAGTTACCCTCACATTTCTCTCCAAAAATTTCATCAATTAACTTCCCTTTACCCATAGTCTCGTCCACTTCAATACCAAGGTCTTTTGCGGCTTGTCTAATTTCGTCTTCTGTTTTTCCTGTAATGTCAAAGCCAGTAAATTCTTTAATCGAATCGGCCATAGTGACACGCGCATAAGGGGCTTTAAAGTTTATTTCATGCTCACCAAATTTTACGGTAGTTGACTCGTTAACAACCATAGCGCAGTACTCTAATAAACGCTCACAGAAATCCATCATCCAGTTGTAATCCTTATAAGCTACGTAAATTTCCATAGCCGTAAATTCTGGATTATGCGTGCGGTCCATACCTTCGTTTCTAAAGTTCTTAGAAAATTCGTAAACACCATCAAAACCACCAACAATCAATCTTTTTAAATACAATTCATTGGCAATTCGCATGTATAAAGGCACATCTAAAGCATTGTGATGTGTTATAAATGGTCTTGCAGCAGCACCTCCAGGAATAGGTTGTAATACTGGTGTTTCAACTTCAAAATACCCAGAATTATTAAAAAACGAACGCATCGCATTAAACAACTTGGTACGTTTCATAAACACTTCTTTAACATGCGGGTTTACCACTAAATCGGCATAACGTTGTCTGTAACGTTGTTCAGGATCGGTAAAAGCATCGTAAACAACACCGTCCTTTTCTTTAGGAAGAGGAAGCGGTTTTAAAGCCTTACTCAACAGAGTAAAATCTTTTACTCTAACCGATTTTTCTCCAACTTTGGTTTTAAATAATTCGCCTTCAATACCAACAAAATCACCAAAATCTAGAAGCTTTTTAAAAACTTCGTTGTATTTAACTTTGTCTTCACCAGGGCAAATTTCATCACGGTTAAAATAGACCTGTATTTTACCTTCAGCATCTTGTAACTGTGCAAAACTAGCCTTTCCTTGCACCTTTATCATCATTAAACGTCCTGCAATCGTAACAGGTTTGCCTTCTTCAAAATCGTTTTTAACTTCTCTAGAAGTATGATTTACAGGATATAAATCTGCTGGATAAGGATTGATTCCTAACTCACGCAGTTTTGCTAATTTCTCTCTTCTTACAAGCTCTTGTTCAGATAATTGTGCCATACTTTAAATATGATGTGAAAATTTTTAAGGCACAAATATAATCATTTGATTTCCGATTTACACTTTATGATTTATGAATTTTAAGGGCGTTACACTCCCGATCCCAATCGGGAGGTCGGGCTATACGCTGCAATCTTTTTATTCGTACCTCACAAAAAGGATTTCCGCTGCTATCCCTAACGCAGCGCCGTCGTTTTTTAGGAAATTTAATGTAACGTTTAAACGTTTTAAGCGTCATAAAGGTAGTCGTCAATCAAAAGAATAACAACACATGAGTTTTTGGAGAGTTTTATTGTCAATTATATGTCCGCCATTAGCCGTTATAGGCAAAGGTTGTGGCTCGGTATTAATCGTATTTTTATTATGGCTTTGCGGTTGGGTACCTGGTGTTATTGCAGCTTTGGTTATTCTAAACAATCCGAAGTACACAAACTAATGGCATAAAAAAGTCTGAAACATGTTAATCACATTTCAGACTTTTTTATTGAATTAAATGAATTACATTCTCAATTATTTTGAGAAAGCTGTTAATTCTTCTTTTCCTTGAAACTTTCCTTTTTTGTTGTATGTTTCTTGTTTTACAAGTCCAACACCTTCAGCAATCCATTGTTTTGATTTGGTGTGTTTTGTAATGAGCATATGCATTTCTGTTTCTTGCTCTAAAACAAAACAATCAAAAGTTCCAGCTGGGACAGTTACTTTTTCTTTTCCTGTTACTTTACGATTATAGGTTTTTACTTTAAATTTCATGTCCATGCTCCCTGCTTTGATATCCATTTCTAAATTATTGTCAGGAAGGGTTTTACCAACGCTTAAATTATTAGGGATAACCATTTTTGTGCCGTTAATATCTAGATCGATATCCTTTCCAGCAAGTTCTGAAGCCATCTTTTTGCTAATCATAGAGTTCACATCAATTTCAACGGCGTCTCCAGTACAAATCATATCGTAACTGTCGTTAATAGTTTCTTTGCCTTTTTCATCGGTCATTATCACATGAATTGTTGTTGTATTTCCAGAAGTTCCTATAATTTCATAAGCATCTTTGGAAGCTAGCTTGTTTTTTTTGTCATAATGTGTGATTTCATACTTTGTGCCTTTTTTTGTAGGATAATAATCGCTACAACTTTGCGCGTTGATTACGGTTGTTGATGTAAGAACGCCAAAAAATAAAAGGGTTGTACTTAGTTTTTTAAATATACTTTTCATTTTAATAGTATTTAAATTACAAATCAAAGGTAAGTATTTTATAAACTGGCTAAACTGACTTTTGACAGTTTTTCTGTCAAAACACCTGTTTTGCCAATCTGCTTTTATTGGTTTTTAATAATTACCTTTGCGCCAAGCATCGAGTAGAGATGCTTTGGAATCGTCAAACAGTTATCCTATTAAGGTCTAAAGTATAGTGTTGTTTTTTAGAAGGCTCAGGGTAATAATTAGAAAAAGCAAGTGAATAAGGAAGTTAAAGTTCAAGAATTAGGTGTTAAAGATTACAAGGAAACTTGGGATTATCAAGAAGCTATTTTTAAAGAGATTGTCGATTTAAAAATTAAAAATAGAAGAGAAGATACCGCCTTAGCTACGCCCAATTATTTGTTGTTTGTAGAACATCCTCATGTGTACACTCTAGGAAAGAGCGGCGATATGTCTAACTTACTTTTAAGTGAAGCACAACTTACCGAAAAAGGTGCTGCTTTTTATAAAATAAATAGAGGAGGCGATATTACATATCATGGTCCCGGACAAATTGTGGGCTATCCCATTTTAGATTTAGAAAACTTTTTTACCGATATCCATAAGTATCTACGATTGTTAGAGGAAATGATTATTCTAACACTGGCCGATTACGGATTAAAATCTGAACGTAGCCCTGGTGAAACAGGAGTATGGTTAGATGTAGGTACACCGTTTGCACGTAAAATTTGTGCTATGGGTGTACGTGCCAGCCGCTGGGTTACCATGCATGGCTTCGCTTTAAACGTCAATGCCGATTTAGGCTATTTCGATAATATCATTCCCTGTGGAATACGAGGTAAAGCCGTAACCTCTTTAAATGTAGAATTAGGGAAATCTAAAGTAGACGAAGCTGAAGTAAAAGAAAAATTACGAAAACATTTCAAAACCCTTTTTGAAGCAGAGTTGGTAGCGTTTTAAACCGCCTATTATACTTCTATTCGTTACCTAATCGCGACGCAATTATGCTAATTATAAAAATCTGGAAAGCATGAAAAAGCATAAGCGGTAGTAACATCATACCTATAGGGAATGTTGCAGGAAATAATATTTCGGCGAAAACCGTTCCATGAACCAAGGATTTTTTAGTACCACAAAATTGCGCTGTAATTTGATCTTCTCTATTAAATTTTAAGGTTTTAGAAATAAATCCGATAAGGAAATAGATCGTGTAAAAAAGCAAAATAAGAAGCGCGGCAATGATTAACAAATCGATTAAACTCATACTGCTAAAAATATTGTCTTCAAAGGAGTGCACAAAGCTCTTGTAAATAATTAAAAGAATAACAAGTTTATCGAATGTGGTTAATTGGCTCTTGTATTTTGCTGCAAAATGTCTTCCAAAACGCTGTAGAAGGATCCCTAAAAAAACGGGGGCAATGATGGTGATAATTAATTTGGTGTAAATTTCTGTTAAATCGAAATCCGACGTACTTGGAGGAATAAAAAGCTCCATCCAAAGCGGTGTAATCATAATACCGATAAGTCCAGAAATACTAGCATTAAAAATAGCCGCAGGCACATTGCCTTTAGCAATGGATACCATAACCACCGATGAGGATACCGTAGAAGGTAAAGCACCTAGAAACAGAAACGAAAGCCATAAATTTTCAGCTTCTTCAGAATAAATAAATGGTTTTGCCGTGAGAATAATTAAGGGAAACAGTAAAAAGGTAGAAGCCTGTACAACTAAGTGTAGCTTCCAGTTTTTTAAACCAGATTTAATCTTATCCGGACTTAATTTTAATCCGTAAAAAAAGAAAATTAAAGAAACACCTATAGAGCCTATCAAGTCCAAAGGGACAGGACTTGAAGAACTTCCTAATTGCGGAAAAAAATATGCGGTGATAATGGTGGCTATTATAGCCAATACAAAACGATCAATTTTCATTTAGTGCAAAGGTTTGTCATAAAAAAACCATTTTTAAAAGAGATTAAAAAATGGTTCTTAGTATGGCTAAAATAATACTTATTATCTAGTCTATCGGTCCAATAGGAAGTATCACCTTTTTATATAATTCATTTATTACTTGCGCCATTCCTGTATAGATGGCCGAAAATCCACATATAATACCAACACAACCGGCAATAAGGGCTATTGAAGCGTTATGTGTGTAATCGCCTATTGCTAATAAAAAGAATAAGAGTGTTAATGAGGCAAATACAAATTGTAGTGCTCTGCTAATTTTTAAAGTACCTATAAATAAGGCTCCAGTAAAAATTCCCCACATGACTAAATAGGAAACTAATGAGTCATTTTCTGGAGCTATGGTTAAACCTGTTTTAGGTAAAAGCACTAAAGCAGCAAAGCTTAACCAGAAAAAACCGTAAGATGTAAAAGCAGTAGTAGCGAAAGTATTTCCTTTTTTCCACTCCATAATCCCTGCAATAACTTGTGCTAAGCCACCATAAAAAATTCCCATTCCTAATATCATGGCGTCTAGTTTAAACAGACCTATATTGTGTAAATTTAGTAGCACCGTAGTCATTCCAAAAGCTAACAAACCTAAAGGTGCTGGGTTCGCAGTAGTATCGATTATTTGTGTTGTTTTGTTTTCCATTAGAGATATTTTTAGGCTGCGAAATTAGAGTATAATATAATTGAAAAACATGAGCGTTGTTAGGTGATATAATAATTTTAATAAAGTGATACTAATATTGAAGTGTTTCTTTGATCCGAGTCGTAGGTGTTACTCATCGTTTTGCGGAAGAATATGTTTATATCTTATCGTTTTTTTCGTACATTGATGCGAAATACTAAAAACCATTAAAATGAAAAAAACATTAGCTTTCTTACTATGTATTCTTTTTCTACTCTTGGCTTGGTTTAGCTGGGGTTGGTATAAAGATACCGTAGTGTGTTGTGCGGAACCCGAACCGGTTGTCGAGTATGGGCCGTTAATTTTTGATTGTGCCACTGGCGCTGTTATTACCAATGAAAAATGGCCAGCAAAAAAACAAGAAATTTTAGATGCTCAAGTGGCAGGTAAAAAATTACTTTTAGTAGGGCCTTATTTTACAGGTGAAGATGAGCAGGCAGGATTTGATCGTGCAAATAAAGTAAAAGCTTTATTTACCGAATTACCGGCAGAGGATATTGAAATAGACGCACGAGCCGCAAGCGATTGTGAAATTACTAAAGTGAAAATGCTTCATGAACTTAAATACAAATGGGTAACTCGCAATGAAGATATAATGGAGCACTTCGGTACTACTATGGTATTTTATAAATATGATTCTACCGAAGAAGAAGCAAGCGAAAGTGTTTTAGCTTATTTCCAAGAATTAGCAACATTCTTAAAAGATTCTGGAGATCATATCAAGTTAGTTGGTCATACCGATAGTGATGGTGCTGCTGAGTATAATGAAGATCTTGGACTTAAACGTGCTAACGAATATAAATCACATTTAGTAAGTTTAGGCGTTGCAGAAGATAAAATTACCGTAGAGTCTAAAGGTGAAACCATGCCGATTAAACCTAACGATTCTCCAGAAAATAAAAAATTTAACCGACGTGTAGAAGTACACATCACCAAATAACAATTAACCAAAAAAAATAAATTATGAGATTATTACAAATAAGTACGACCGCTTGCGATGGATCTGATGTGTTTTGGCCATGGTTTTTATGGCTTTTAGCAGCTTTTATATTAGGATTTCTTTTAGGCTGGCTTCTAAAATCGATTTTCGGATGCGGTTCAAAAGAAGAAAAAGTAACTTATATAAAACAAGATTTAACGAAAGTTGAAGGTATTGGGCCAAAAATCGAAGGCTTGTTAAACGATAGAGGTATTATCAGTTACAAACAACTTTCAAATACAACTATTGAGTTTCTTGAAAACATGTTAGTAGAAGCAGGACCTGCTTTTATAACACATAGAGGTATGACTAGAACTTGGCCAGCTCAAGCTAACCTAGCCGATCACGGTGAGTGGGAAGAGCTTAAAAATTGGCAAGATGTGTTAAAAGGTGGTGTATAACCATTATAACACACACTTTATCAACTAAACCGAGAAAAGCCATCTAAATTTATTTAGATGGCTTTTTGATTTATAACATTGGGATTTATTAGTCTTCTGCGTTAAAAAACACTTTGTAGTAGTGCATTTTTTTCTCCTCGTCGTATCCGCGTTCTAAATATTCAGCAGAAGCATCAGGCGCATCAATATCGAGTTTTATTTGAATATTGGTATCCAATTTAATATCGGTTTTAATTTTGCGCTTTTCTTTTGTTACAACGGCTTCAGCGACGTCAAACTGATTTCTAATGATGAGGTTTTGGGCGCCTTCAAACTCCTTTTTGTAATCATCAAACTGTTGTTTGTGCTTGTCTTCTTCAAAAAGCTCTTCTTTAAAACGTTCAACATTCACCACTTCATTCTCTTTAAAAAAATCGATGGTTTTGGCTAAAAAGCTGTTTTTTTCCTGAGCACCATAACTGGTTTGAATTATTTCTGTTGAAAATTCTTTACAAAGTTCTATGTATTGTTGGGTGTGGTTGTTCGCATCATCGGCGTATTTAATATTCAGGAAGTGGTTAATCCAGTACTGAGCATCATAGCTATTATTGTCTACACTTAGTATGATATTGCCTTCACCATCACTTTGATTTAAAATCAAGCACCCTTTATCAACCTTTCTAGAACTGATACCTTTTTGTACCAATACATCGTAACTGTTATCCTCTAAATAAGTTTGAAAGAAATTCACTTTGCTTTCAATTTTAAATATACCAACAGCATTGGTTGTGATATCTTGAAATTCGATGCCTTCAAACATCACGACTAAAACATCACCGGTTTTAATTTGTGAAGAGTTTGATTGTTCATATAAATGAGTCACAATATGTTTTGAAACATCAACAAAGGCTTCTTCATCATTAAATAATTGTGCCGCATAGCTGTTAATTTCATTTAATGAAATATTAGAATGATGATTAAAACGGTAACTCTGCACCACGCTACCAAATGGTTTTAACAAAAAAGGAAGCATGAGTTCGTAACTAGCTTCATCGAAATCTACGGTTTTCTCGGAAAATGCATTTTTAGTATCGTTGAATTTATTACCAACTTTATGAATTATAAATTGAGAAATTGAAGCGTTTTTTCTAGAAATCATGGGTGTGTTTTTAGGAATGCAATAGTATTAATTAATTTGATACATAATGATGGAATTGTCATCTCCTTTTGTTACAAATTCCAGTTTGTTGTCTTTGTCGATTTGCTCCAATGCTATCGGACCATTTCCGTAAACAGGGAAATTTGGTAAAAGTTCCGACTGGCTATCAAAAAGATATACTTTATGGGCTTGTATATCGGTGGTCGATACGTATATTTTGTTGTTTATGTAAAACAAACTAGGCTTTGTGTATTGTCCGAAATCTAACTCAGTAGTTTTGTCTTTGATGGTAAGTTTGTTTTCACTTTGCGCAACAAGGGTTTTACTTGTGGTTTGTAATCCGTGATTTTCAGATAGATTTAAGTTTTGTTTAGACATGCCTCCTTTGGTATCTGTGGAAACTAAATGGCCATCGGTGGAAGTACTTGTAAAGTTGCCGTTGTATAAAAATACAGGTTCATCTGAAAAACTATGGAATTCTTGTGTTTTTACACGGGTTTTTCCTGTTCGGTTTAAAATATGTAATATGGTTTTTGTTTTAAAAACAATATAATCTTTGCCAGAAATTCTAAAGTGTTCTGGTTTGCAAATAATGTCGTTATTGGCCGATTTATAAGTAAAACCTTTTACATGCGATCCTTTTCCATCATACATAATCAGGTTTTTACCTTGCGTCACTAGTAAACGGTAGTTTTTACGGTTATCATAATCGAAAACAGCTAAAGGTTGCGTGATTTTATCGTTAAATTTTAAAGCGAACGGTTTAACTTCTTTTCCGTTTCGGTCTAAAACATATACTCTGTTCGGTGTAGCGAAAGCAAGTTGCAGTCTACCGTTTTTGTACATATCAATTTGCTCAATACGACCTAAAACAGGACCTTGAAGTTGTTTTTTCCAAAGTATTCTACCACCATTAGATATTAAATACAAGTTATTATTAACATCTTGTACTACAATTTCCTGTTGATTCGTGATGTGGTTTTTTACAAATTGAGGCTGATTTAGTAAATGGTCATCAAGCTTAATATTAAGTTCTTCCGAAATAGAATGGTCTGATACCTTTGTTTTGTTTTTCTGAATAACGCCATTAACATGAGCAAAATTATTGTCGTAAATAAATTGAACCAAAGAAGCGTTGTACTGAGAAACATCAAAATTTTCGTTGTTTTCAAAGTTGCGGTTTAAAATAGATTTTAAAGTCGCACCATTATTAAACTGTAATATAGAAGCGGCATCACTTATAGCGTAATGGCTGTTTTGGTATAAGTCTTTTTCGGCAAGCGTGGTTTTATTTTGGTAATTCGATATGATGTTTTGGAGCATCTCGGTATTGTTAGCAAACACAAAAAACTGATCTAAAACACAATACTTCGTCGCTTGATTAAAAGTTATTAGTGGGGAAAACATCTGTTTGAATAACTCTGGCTGACTAAAATCGTAAATGTTTATTTCTCTATACTGGTCAGTAATAGTTTGTTCTCCTAGGAGCGCATCATTGGTGGCAATAACATCGATAGAGTTTAAAACAATGGCACGTTTGTCGTCTTCATAAATAGAACCTATTTCAATAACATCATTAAATAAAGCAGATGTAGTAATAGAGTCTTGATGTTTATACGCAGCCATGTTCTTTTCAAAAGTTTTGAAATTATCAAAAGTCATGCTTAGAAAACCATCACAATTTGATGGTGCCACATGCTGGATTTGATTTTCCTGTGGTATAGTTCCTTTGAAAATATTAATCAAACTCTGAGTCGAATCGTTGGCTTTTGAAATACCGTTAAATAAAATGTTATTCTGATTTAGGTCTACATCCAGTGCTAAATACTCTGAAAAATCATTAAAAAGAATCGAGTCTTGAATAAATAAGGATTTAAGAAAAGTGTTTTCGGGTTTAATTATGAGTGAGAATGTTTTGTCGCTAGCCGTTGTACGGTATATTTTATTTAGAGCTTCGTCTTTAGGGGCGTTTTCAAAAACAGCTTCAACCAGTGCTTTCGATGAAGATGCAAAAAAGGTGCTGTCAATCACGGCGCTATAAAAAGTAGCATCATTAATGGTCGATTTAATAATGGTTTTATTTTTGTAAATAAGAGACTCTTCAATGTAATTAGGAATAGAATCTGTTGTAAAAAGAGCTTTGTTGTACTTGGTCACAACCGAAAATTGCAAACTGTCATGATTATCCTTAGAAAGACAAATTAAAGCTTCACCCTGAGGTTTTAAATAAGAAATGTTCTCTAATTTCTTTTCTAAGTCCGTAAAAGCAGTCGTTTTAGAAATTTTATTTAGAAAATCATTGTTCCTAATACCACTTTTTGCCCTGTTTAGTTCTTGGGCTTTAATGATAATAGCCGTGTTTTTAGGGGCGAAATCAAGCAGTTCAGAACGTTTAGTATTAGCATTAGTACAGCTAATTAGTAAGGTAAGGAGTAGGGGGATGCAAAAAAATCTCATGGGTTGCAAATGTTTCTACAAACCTAATATATTTTTTAGTGCCTTTAAAACCTTATAACTTTAACTTTAACTGTTCTGGTAATAATCTGAACGATTTTCGGTGGTATTTAGTAACACCGTATTTTTTTATGGCTTCCCGATGTTCTTTGGTAGGGTAGCCTTTATTTTTTTTCCAATTATACATGGGGTATTCTTCATGGATGGCATCCATATAAAGGTCTCTATAAGTTTTTGCTAAAACGGAAGCTGCAGCAATGCTTAAATATTTACCGTCACCTTTTATAATGGTTTCATGTGGAATATTGGGATAGTCTTTAAATTTGTTGCCATCTACAATAATAAATTCTGGAATTGTTGTTAGTTGGGCAATCGATTCATGCATAGCAAGTATAGAGGCATTTAAAATATTGATGTCGTCTATTTTTTCTTGAAACACATGTGAAACTGCGAAACTCAAAGCTTGCTCTTCGATAATAGGTTTTAAAAACATGCGTTTTTTTTCGCTAATTTGCTTCGAATCGTTTAGTATGGCATTATTGAATTTTTCAGGCAATATCACCGCAGCAGCCGTCACAGGTCCTGCTAAACAGCCACGCCCCGCTTCGTCGGTACCACATTCTAAAATTAAACCGGAATGGTTATTTAATAACATGGGGCTAAAATATTGAATATTTATTATTGCCTATTGATTAATTATTATTAATCCTACCTCTATAGTTACATGTTTTCAATAGTCGCTAGCCTAGCATATAGCGTACAGCCCAAGGTATACAGCATTTATTATTTATTATAGCCTATTGATTATTAACCTTCCCTCACTAGTTCCATGTTTTTTATAGTGCTCTGTCTAGCATATTGCTTACATCATTCAGCCTAACGCCATCTCTGAAAAAATGTGACTTTGCAACTCTGAAGCTTCCTCCTTTCAGCTATAAGCATACAGTCTAAAGTCTCTAGCTCTTGGCCTTTCTCAATATTTAAAATAATTTCATGCTCTTTACGTTCAAATAATTACTTTTGCTTCGAGAAAAAATGTTTGAGCGCTTCAGCGATATTGTTGCGTTTACCTATAAGTTTAATATGATTGTAACGTTAAAAGTGCATACTAAAAAAAGGAACCGACAATTTACCACCATATTTTTAGTTTCGATATTTCTTTTGTTTGCCAACGTTATTGGGGCTCAAGTGGAACGTCTGGGCTCCCCAAGCCAGGATTCTATTAGAACTTTAAATCCTAATGGCGAGTCAGGGAATAAAAAAAAAGTGAGAAAAAAAGGAGATATCGATCAATATCAAATCATATCTCGAGAAAACGATACCACATTTGTTGATACCACTTTAAGTATTCAAAAAGATTATAAGTTTAATTACCTTAGAAAAGATAATTTCGGTTTGATTCCTTTTTCAAATCTTGGACAAACCTATAATACCTTAAGTTATAATTTTGAAAGCACCCAGTTAATGCCATTATTTGGTGCGCGGGCGAGGCACTTTAACTACATGGAAGTTGAAGATATTAATTATTACCGCGTGCCTACGCCGCTTACAGAATTGTTCATGAAAACAGCTTTCGAGCAAGGACAGTTAGTTGATTCGTTTTTTACTGCAAACATGACGCCTGGCTTTAATTTTTCTATTGCCTATAAAGGTTTGCGCTCTCTAGGGAAATACCAGCATTTATTAACCAGTACTGGTAATTTCAGATTTACCTTTAATTATGCGACAAAAAATAACCGTTACCATGCACGCGGACATTGGGTAACACAAGATCTAATGAATCAAGAAAATGGCGGGTTAGACGATGCCAGTGTCATTAATTTCGAAAGTGGCAACCCCGAGTATTCCGACCGTTCCATATTAGAAGTCGGTTTTGAAGACGCCGAGAATATAGTAGTAGGTAAGCGTTATTATTTCGACCATAACTACAAAATTATCAATCAAAACGATTCTATTGCAAAAAATGAGTTAAGGGTGAATCATGTAATATCTGCCGAAAGCAAATATTACGAATATCAACAAACCACGGCAAATACAGAGTACTTTGGTAGCGCTTTCAATTCCACGAATTTGTCCGATAAAGTCACTCTAAAAACCTTGTATAATGAGTTACAGTTAAATTATAATAACAACCTAATTGGAGATCTTCAGTTTAATGCCAGTAATACTTATTATAATTATGGTTACGATCAATTGGTGGTAGTTAACGGTGAAACCATAATTAATAGATTAAAAGGTAGTACAACGGCAATAGGAGGGAAGTATCATAAACATTATCGCGGATTTGATTTAGTTGGCGATATAGGTGTGAATGTTGCGGGAGAGTTCGATGGTAATTATTTAAAAGGTGTAGCCACTTTTAAACTGAATAAGGATATTGAGGCAGTTGCTTCCATCAACCACAGTGCTAAGGCTCCAAGCTTTAATACCTTATTATATCAAAGTAATTATATAGGGTACAATTGGGAAAACGATTTTTCTAATGTCGAAACCCAACAATTGGCTTTTAAGATAAACTCAGATAAATGGCTTAATGTCTCAGTCGATTATTCTACCATAAGCAATTATGTTTATTTTAAAGAGAATCCAACTTCAGGTCAGGTGTCTCCATTTCAAAACGATAAAACTATTGGCTACTTAAGACTTCGAGTGGGCAAAGAGTTTAAAGTAGGGAAGTTTGCACTTAACAATACTATAGAATACCAAAATGTAGATGATGAAAATTCGGTTTTAAACGTGCCAGAGTTCAATACAAGAAATACCCTGTATTTTTCTAGTCATATGTTTAACAAGGCTATGTTTTTGCAAACAGGATTAACATTTAATTACTTTACAAAGTATTACATGAATGCCTATAATCCAGTTTTAGCAGAGTTCTATGTGCAAAACGAAAGGGAGTTTGGGAATTTCCCGAGATTCGACTACTTTGTAAATGTAAAAATTCGTCAAACCCGTCTATTCTTAAAAGCCGAACACTTCAATTCGTCATTTACCGGAAATAACTTTTATTCGGCACCTTATAACCCATACCGCGATTTCACCGTGCGTTTTGGTTTAGTGTGGAATTTTTTCCTTTAGTTTCTTTTTAATTAGCCCTTCGGCGGAAGGCACCACAATAACGTAATGGTATCTGTATAATAGGAATATCCAAGACAAGCATCCAACTTTCTTTTAGTCAGTGTTACATCTGAAGCGTTTTGGCTATTTGCAATAAGCTTTATGCTATATGCATGCGGCGTATATATAGTTAATAGCTCTTAATAATCATCTTTATTAAAGCTATTATTTAAATTGTAGTTCAGTATTTAGCACTATGAATACTGCGATAAAGATTAGGACGTGCAGTCTAAAGCCTTCAGCGTACTGCCTATGGCTTAAAGCATAACTC